>NZ_JBCEYV010000003.1:0-794082 GCF_050445615.1 Bacillus mexicanus | reverse complement strand
TTTTATTTTTTTAAGCGTTTCTTTATCGTTTTTATAAGTTTTATATGTATCTTTTCGTTCGGCTAACATTTTGTTATAGACAAATCGAACACAACCGAAGGTTTTAGCGAACATTGAAGCTTGTTCTTCTGTTGGAACCAATCTAAATTTATAAGCTTTATTTTTCTTAACTTGGGACATATCCGTCACCTCCTCGAAACAAATGTTCTGTTTTATTTTATATAAGGTTACTAAAACATTGCAACAAGACAGCTTGAAGCAAATAAAAAAAAGCGATTCATCCCCTCCTAAATCAAAGATTATAGAAGGGGAATTCTCGCGAATAATTGTTAAAAGATGAGTGAAAAATAAACATTCGGTAGACGATGGTATATCAATTCTAATAATTCATTTTTATATGTAAGTATCTTATTTTCCGGTATGTTTTTTCCTAAAGCATTGAAATCGATGAGACGAAAGGCATTGCGATAATCATTTCTTTTAGGATCTCTATATTCTATGTATTGAAAACAATCTGTGGCTAATTGATCTAAAAATGACGTGTATACAAATAATTGCACAGGGTCATTAAACTGAACTTTTTTGAAAAAACCAAAGTGTTTTTCAAAGAAATTTTCTGTCTTTGACAAACGATCTTCGATTGTTAAACTACCAGTTATACTTAACTCTTTATAAACACCTTCAGAGGGGATTATATAACATATGGTATCTTCAAAAATTTCGCCTTTTTGTTTGTTTAACAAAAATGAAGCGAAACACGAAATTCCTTTAATGTAAGAATAATAGGTACCATTAAACATATAAGGGATAGTTGCATATGGGGCAAGAAACGGTTCATTTTGTTTTAAGTTGATGTTCATCTTCGATGTGCCTTTCTCTTTTGTTTTTTTAAATCATATTATATTTTCGATAAACAATGAAAAAAACTTACTAAAAAGATTTTTAGTAAGTTTTTAATGTTTATTCAATCCATATACCAAGTATGAACATAGCATTTTTTTAAACCGATTTCTTTTCGAATGAAATTTTCCCACTCATCCATTACTGAGTATAGATCGCCGACATAATCGTCCACGTTAAACTCAATTTTGTGATAATTATCCCATTTATCAATTTTTTTAACAATTCCAAGACTTAGGAGTAAATCTGCTAAATGTTTCGCACCAAACCCACCTACTAGAAATGCTCTAAATTCATCAGGGTGGTAAACACGATTCTTAAAAGTTTTTGTTTTTAACAAGGAATGAAAATCTAGTATTTCTTCTTTCTTGGTAAGAATATCTGCTTTTTTAACGCCTGATTTTCTTTTTTTGGAGATCCTTTTGTCTTTGGGAATATAAAACGGTGGATACACCTTCTTTCCGAACATATTAACTAACAAATATGATGGATTTAAAAGATCTATATTTTCCAAAGTTTTATCGATTAATTCACTAATAATTAATCTCATTTCTTTAGTGGGGGATGCTGATGATCTTATAGAAATTGTATTTTTTTTTAGTTTAAGCGTAAAACCTACAAAGTTAAATTTGCCTCGTTTTGTTGTTATTCCAAAAAAAAATCCAAAGTTAAAGTCGTTTTTTAAAGAATCATCAAAATTTCTCACTTTTAAGAGCTGTACGTTAGGATAATATTCAAACACTTTCGTCCACATAAGGGTCAATGAATCTTTTTCATTGCAACTTTCTGTTGTCATAATATCTTCTCCTTAGATAAATCAACTTTTTTTGAAATATAACACGGAAAAATGATTGTGTTCTAAAAAACAAGAAAATAATACTTCAAATAAATATTTTTTTTTATTGCATTATGTAGAAAATGAGTTATAAAACTTATGTACTAAAAGGGAGGTGCCAGAAAATGATGAAAAACTTATTAACTAAATTCGCGAAAGAAAAAGACGGGGGACTTGTAGAGTATCTCATTCTAATTGCAATCGCAGCAGTAGCAGCTGCACTATTGTTCCCACAACTTCGTAAAAATCTTGCGAGCTGGTTTAACCAAATGGTGGACAACATAGATAAAGGTATCACTGGTAGCGGAAGCGGAAGCTCAAATGTTGATACGACTACTAACTCAGGAAAAGTTACCTGGTAAAAAGAAACCCGACTACGGGCTTCTTTTTTTATAATTTAATTTCATAATTAATAATAGTTCCAGATGGTATTATCGGTTGAAATAGTTCAGCTTCTGTCATAAGGCGTATAAAGACTTCAACACCTTCCAATGTTTTTTCGTTTACTGGAACCCAATTGGAAGAATCCCTGTACACAAACTTGTCATCTGAAATTACACCAGGCTCAATCTCGATCCATTCATAAGAAGGGTTACCTTTAGCTGTTAACATAGGTGTCCCATCATCATTAAATTTAGTCATTTTCCTTTTTACAGGTTGAAAACAGTCTTGTACAGTTTTTAACAAGTTATCCAAATCGAACTGTGCATAATGCTCAGGAACTAATAAGCTTGTTTTTGGGTCTCGTTTAAACTTTGTGTAATGATTTAAGGTTAATTCTATATATCCGCTGAGAGGTCTAATTTCAGGAGGGAAAGCTATAGATAAGTATTTTCTTATTTCTCTTTCAAATTTTTTGACGTTTTTGGGTTTCACCAAGCCTAAGCTTCCGTCTTTTTTTGAAACAATTTTCAATTGTGTTTTAACCTTTCCTGTGAAAGGAAAGAAAAATCGATGTACTTCACTCATATCTTTGCCAACTTTCTTGTTTTTTCTATAAAATTATTATAATCAAAAAATAAATAAAAGGATGCTATAATAAAAACTACAAGTATGCTTTTAAAAGAGGTGAGATTCATTGAAAGTTAAATTTACAAGAACCATTTTTAAAAAGGCTGTAGATATATGCAGAAAAATTTGTGATAACAAAAGCAATCCGCAAATTTGGATAAGATCTTTTACAGATACAGATGTGTTATTTTATACGCAAAGAGATGATAAGGGGATTAAATATTTTCATCATATAAAAACAAATGAGCCTTTAGAAAAGGAAATATCGTTTGTCGCTAATCCTACTGATATGTCTGATTTAGCTGGTGGAAAGATAAAGGAATTGGATTTAACATTTTCAAAAGAAAACGATGACGATATATTGATTAGTTCAAATGGTAAAAAGGCAATTATTAAACATATACAGGGTAAATTCCCTTTAGAAAAACTTCCATACATATCAATGAAAGATCCAGATCTATTTATCAGTTTGATAGAAGATATAGTGAAATTTTCTTCAAAAGAAGTGAATAGTATTGAAATTGGTGGTTATGAAGTATCAATTAAAACGCCTATCTATTTCAAAAGGTTTAATTTAGTAGAGGACTTTCCTAAATTTATTTTCCCTTTGGATTATATCGAACAACTTAAAAAACATATATTATGGACAAAGAGCACAGTTAATCAAATGTCTCAATGTTCTAAAAAAGGTGAACTTTATATCAGAGTAGAAAATAAACACAAAAAAAATGAAAGTTTAACTGTAAGACAACTTTTTATACTTAATCAAAGGGATTCCTTTTCCCCAAGTATAAAACAAAGAGATGAAGAAATTGTTGAAACTATTAATTTGGATGCAGAAGATTTATATGAGATTTTAAGCGACTATCCAGCAGCAGTTAATGACGTATATTTATATGATAACAATGGAGACTTAATGATAGATCCATATGATAAAAAAGGTGAACCCCTTGATGAGGACGAAATTCATCCTATATACAAATTAAAATACGAGGGAAAAGTAAAGAAAACGAAAATCAACCGTATCGGATTATCCGCTCTTGTAGGTGGATATAAAGGGAATCAAAAAATAGATATAATAAAATATAAAAATGATGAAGGAGAAAACGAGGAAGTAATATTTGCTTTTAGAATATATGATAAAAATATTTACAGTTTGGTTTTAGCCAAGAATGAACCTAATTATATAAAAGTGCAAAACAAACTAGATAAATATTTGGAATATGAAAAAACATTAACATTTTTGAATGAATAGGCGCTAAATCATAGCGTCTATTATTTTTTTTGAACTAATTGAAGAATATAATGAAAGATAAAAAATTCGAAAGGTGAGAAAATGATTAAACCATTCAAAGTCGTAGTTACTGGCGGTGGTACAGCCGGACACATCACTCCAGCTATATCAATCGCAAAATCATTAGAGAAGAAATATAACGCTTCTATTTTTTACTTAGGGAATGAAAATTTTATTGAAAAGGATTTAGCAAGCAAGGCGAGTTATCCATTTTTCCATATCAATTCACAAGGGATGGAAGGTGATAAACCTTTCGAAAAGTGGAAAAATTTTATTCTGAGAAACTTCAAAGGAATCAATCAAGCTTACAGGCATTTAAAGAACATTGGACCAGATTTTATTGTGAGTACTGGGGGATTTGTAACCGCACCTGTGCTCGTTGCAGCAAAGATGCTTGCCATTCCGTATTTTATTCACGAACAAAATACCGTTATGGGAAGAGTTAATAAATTATTTGTCAAGGATGCGTTGGAAGTTTACTTTTCTTTCGCCAACACAATCAACGTAAAAAATGACAGGAAAGGAAAAGTTTACGGAAATCCTGTACCAATCAATGAAAAAATTGATCCAGGAAATGATGTTGTTGTATTAGGTGGAAGCGGAGGATCTGAATTCCTAAACGAGTGGGCCGTTTCGTTTGCAGAAAAAAATCCTAAAATTAACATACATCTGCAAGCTGGAAAAAAGAATGAAGAGAAAACAAAAGAAATAGTCGAAAAAAAAGGTCTTAAATCTCTGAATGTATATGGATTTGTTGATATTGTAGCTATGTATAAAAAGGCCAAGTTTGTAATTACCAGAGGTGGAACAAGTAGTTTATTCGAATTAGCCAATGCCGAAATTCCTTCGATAATTGTTCCGCTTCCTAATTCAATGGATAATCATCAATATATGAATGGACTTCAATTTCAAAAACTTGGTGGTATGACAGTGGTAGAACAACATTCACAAGATGAAGATAACGAATTAGATAAAGTTGTACAAGAATGGTCGTCTAAGCCGGAAGTTATAAATGAAAAAAGAAAGAATTTATCAAAATTCAGTTACATAAATTGCGCAGATCAAATCGCAGAAGACATTTTCGATATGTTCGGAGAAAAAACAAAAAAATTGAACTTGTAAAAAAAGAGTTAGGGGATTCCCTAGCTCTTTTTAATATGTATACATTGTTTCGAGTTCAAAGAATAAATTTAAAAAACTTAGAGATAATAATAGGTTCATCAAAATGCATTTTACTCATTGTATTTTCGATGTTTTTTAACTCTTGTTTTGTTGGAACGTAATTTAAACTTTTAGATTGCTCGATAATTTCTTTAATCATATGTAACAGGCTCCTTTTAGGTTTGTAAAAGAATGATACTCGCTTTTCGTTTTTTTGGGGAAAAAAATTATTTTCTTGTTTTCTTGTTTTCTATAAAAGACCTTGCGAAAAAGAATGGTGTTGCAAAAATAATGATTGGGATAGCGACAATAAGGAGGACTATAAAATGGGAAAAACTAATGGGTTGTTCATATAGATAACCTTCTTCGTCATATAAGGATTGGAATTCATTGTGTAATCCAGTGGAGTGAGAATAACCTTTTGTTTTCAAAGTCTCGATAAATGTGTGAATATCATAGTCTGCTTTGAAAATTTTTTTACTTGAAAACATACAAGATAATTCATTTTTACAAAGTTGGCAAGCGGAAAAACTATTAGGAAGAGTATCATTGATATTTGCTTGAATAAAAGGTGGAGATTTCATACGAAGAGTTTCGTTATTAACCGAAGTGCTATTAATATTTAAGGATTTGCCGTAATGAGAAAAACTATTATAAGTGAATATTTTGCTATATGGGCAACACAGACTTATAAGAATGAAGTCTTCAATATTTTGTGCAATGTGAAAAGGGAAATGGTTCTTTAATTTCAAATAGTCTTTTCTATATAACAAAATTGAAGAGCTGTATTGATCAAAAAAATAGGTTTTTTTAAGAAAAAAACTATTTTTTCTTAAAGAAGACCATTTTAATGTTCCTGTAAATTTCAAAAGTGCACCTCTTTTCATAAAAATCAAAGGAGTATAGAATGTTGATTACTGTTTTTTTAAAACTAAGCATTGCTGCGATAATTGGTATGGTATTAGGTTTAGAAAGAGAATTGAAAAGAAAACCGCTCGGATTAAAGACTAGCACTGTTATTTGTATTGCAAGCTGTCTTGTGACAATCGTTTCAATTCAATCAGCATACCAATTTGACAAGCCGAATCATATAACAATGGATCCATTGCGTTTAGCAGCCCAAATTATTTCTGGTGTAGGATTTCTGGGAGCAGGTGTAATAATGGTGAAAGGGTTAACTGTCACTGGTTTAACGACTGCTGCATTAATTTGGAGTGCATCTGGACTTGGAGTAGCTGTGGGAGCGGGATTTTGGAAAGAAGCTATAATTGCCTTTATTTTAATGATTGTTTGCGTGGAGTTGGTACCAACCTTAATTAAAATGGTTGGACCAGGAAGATTAAGAGAGAAAGAGCTGCAAATGTCTATAGTGGTCGAAGAATCAGTAAACGTTGAGGACATCCAGAAAAAAATTAAAGGAAAGAATATTGTGATCCATCAAGTGAGAGTTAAAGATTTAAGTACTGGGGAAAGAAAACTAGAGTATATATTATCAACCTACGAAAAAAGGTATACCACAAATGTATACCAAGAGGTAAAATCTATTAACGGCGTAACCATTGTTGAAATATCTACAGTAGGCTAGTTTAATTTATTATAAATTATATAAAAGTTAAAGTTCCATAGATCGAATATGAAAATTAAAACTTCAACTCAATAGGTTGAAGTTTTTTTAAATATGAATAATGTAAGTAACAATGAGATGATTTTTGTAAAAGATAGAGGGGAGAAGAAAATTATGATATCTAGAGTATTAATTAAGGAAAAAGTTTATCGATACTATGAAGAAACCATTAATTTATGGTTAATCTTTTCTTGGTCAGTTTTGTTATTAAGTTATTCATTTTTCATTGTTGCAAGCACTTTGTTTTATGAGGCTCCAACTTGGTTAGAGGTATTAGGGGATTATGGAATCGTTATATCAATCATCAACTTTTTTATAGCTGTGCTAGTCGTGATATGTTGCATCATTGTTTGGCTAAAAGAAAGAGAATTTGATGTAATTAAAACTAAATTATTTATCACAATTAGTTTTAATTTGGTATCTCTAATTTTATATTTTGTTTTGTCGTGAACCTCCCCGCCTAAATGGTGACGGAGCGAGATGGACCGAGCTATAACCTGGGTTCCGACGGCTTATGATGTATATAAAATTAATTAGGCTGCTTGTAGGAGTCTTTTTCCTTCTTCTCTGATGTTGATGGCTGCGTTGCAATCTCGATCCATAATGTTACCGCAGACACATTCAAATAAACGTTCAGAAAGAGGGAGGTTTTCTTTAACCTTACCAGTGTAGGTTATTTTATTTTTTCTTTCGGTTAGCATTTTATAGACAAAGCGAACACAAGCGAAGGTTTTAGCAGACATTGAAGTTTGATCTTCCGTTGAGACCAATCTAAAATTATACGATCATATTCATCCCCTCCTAAATCAAAGATTATAGAAGGAGAATTCTGCGAGTAATTGTTAAAAACCGCTAGGAAAAAGTCAGCGGTTTTTACTTTTAAAATGATATTGTGCGTTTAGAATAAATTAAAATCATCGAAATAACTAGAGAAAAGATAGAAAGTGTTGCAGCTGCATACAATATGTAGAATGGATCTTTTAACACAAGCGTCCCCATATAACCTAAGCTGAATGCTGTTCCAATATTTCTTGAGAAGCTTTGCAGGGAAGAGGAAAATCCTTTATCTTCGTTTGCTGATAATTCATAAGAACCTATTGAAGAAATCGTTTGTATCAAACCATAACAAAATCCTTGTATGGCTAAAATGGCAAATGTAATGTAAAACGGAGTGTCAGTTGAATAAAAGAAAAATGGGATAGTGGAAAGTGTAATGATGACATTGCCAATGAGAACCGGTCTTTTATAACCGTAATTCAAAACAATCTTACCGGATGGATAAGAAGAGAATATCCAACCAATACTTATTCCGGATAAAACCAGTCCGCTCATCAGTACACTGCTATTTTGAGCTTCTTGTAAGAAGTACGGAATAAAAGATTCCAAACCAAATAAAGCGAAGAAAAATAAAAATGTATTGACATTAAAAAATAAAATAGGAAAGTTTTTAAACATAGATAAGGGGAGGAAAGGGTTTGTTGTTTTTCTTTCTGATCGGTAAAAGAAATATAAAGAAATAATTGAAACAGGGAGTAAATAAATGATCCAACTTATATCTATTGTGACGGCCAGTAATGAAACTGTAGCAACCGAAAAAAGAAAAGCGGATAACCAATTAATTGGTCTTTTTATTTTTTCGAATGTTTCATCATAAAAATAAACGCAAGCTAAGATGAAAAGACCTAGTGGAATGTTAATAAAAAATATCCATCTCCAACTTGAAAATTCAACAATAAAGGATCCTAAGAGTGGTCCTAAAACAGCGCTAACAGCCCAAATTAATGAAAAGTGTCCTTGATACTTTCCTCTTTCTTTGAGAGTTAAAAGATCTCCTAGAATAATACCGGCAGAAGGAAGAACTCCGCCAGCTGCTATTCCTTTTATTGCTCGAAAGATAATTAGTTGAGGCATTGTTTGTGCAATCCCGCATAGGAAAGATGCCAAAGTAAACAATGAAACAGAAATTAAAAATGATTTCTTTCTCCCCAATCTATCTGCTAACTTCCCGAATATCGGAATTGTAATCGTAGATAAAAGGGTATATATAGCGAAAATCCAAGCATAATAACCCGCTCCGCCAATATCCTTCGTAATTAGAGGTCCGGTTGTATTTAATATAGTCGTGTCCATAGCTACAACAAAATTAGATATCAATAAGCTCCATAAGACAATCTTTGTCTTTATTTTCAATACGATTCACTCCTAGAGTAATAAGACTTAATTACTTCATTATTTTGAATTGAGGATTATCCCTTGAAAAAAATCATTCAAATCATTCTTCATTGCGACTAACTGTTTTAATTCAAGTCTTTATCGATTTCTAGATAAAACTTGAATTCACCAAAAAAGTTTATTGATATAGAAATTGTTTGTATATTGTAAATGATAAGATTTTGTCGATTTTAGTCGAAATTTGATGCAAGTAGATAATAGGAATAAAAAATAATGTAGATTAAAATTGACTTTGATTATTCAAGAGGAGGAATATATTGAAAAACGAATTTTTTCCTTTCCCAGAAGAAAATAAGTGGAATAAGTTATATTTAAATATTTTTTATAGAACGAGTCTCAACGGGGAGAAAAAAGAAAATTTTAATTTACAAAAAGAGTATGAGAATGACGTGTTTGTTTTTCGTCCATATTCAGAAGAATGCAGCTGCGGTTTTTGTGAAAAATATATAAAGGTCTATGGAATGGATCACCAAAAAAATTGCGCGACCAGAAGTATATCGGAGATAACTCTCCTTTATATATATTTCGGTGCAAAGTATGGTAGTTTAGATAAAATAATCAAAAATGAAGCCGAAGCAATGGGATTTGAATCTAATTTCAATGGAAATCTAAATGAGCTATGCACTTGTGAATGGATGGAGAAAGTAAGGGAATGGGAAAAAAAGAACGATCATTCATCAAACTGTTCAGCGGTTTTGCCGAATTTTCATCATAAAAGGTTAAATATCAAAATCTATTCAAGAAAAAATAGTGTCGAAGGTTTTATAATGAATAAAAAGATACCTTTTGATGTGTTTGAGAATGTGGTCAATGAAGTGTTGCAATCTATTCGGTGAGGAAGTGTAAATGTGGAGCAAGTCGAAATTAAAAAGTTGAAAGAACTTATTGATAAAGCTAAAAAGATCGTGTTTTTAACAGGTGCTGGGGCATCTACCGAATCAAATATCCCTGATTTCAGAGGTTCGGGCGGGTTATGGAAAAACAATCAGTCCTTTGCAAGTTTAATATCTAAATCTTATTTCAACCGTAATCCAAAAGATTTCTGGAAAAGTTACAAAGAAATTTTTTCGATAAAATTGTTGCAACAATACGAACCCAACTCTGGTCATTATTTTATTACTCAGTTGCAAAATAGCGGAAAAGACATAACTGTCATCACGCAGAACATTGATGGTTTGCATACAAAAGCAGGGACAAAAGATGTATTTGAAGTTCACGGAACTTTGCAGACCGCTACTTGTCCTAAATGTAAAACTGTTTATGATATAGATTATATTAGAGAAAATGAAATACCAAGATGTAACAAAGTAAATGCAAAAGAGAGTAAATGTGAATTTATTTTAAAACCAGATGTCGTCCTTTACGGGGACCAGATTAAATCTTTTAACCAGGCTCTCGGTGCAGCATACGATTCTGATTTATTCATCGTTATGGGTTCTTCTCTGGAAGTAGGACCAATTAATACAATTCCTAAATATATAGGAGATACGAATATACCGACAGTATTGATTAATAAAGAAAAAACAGATTTAGATGATTACTTTGATTTGTGCATTTACGACAAGATAGGAAATGTTGTGAAAGAACTGAAAAAGTGAATTTCAAATAGCAGTGAGGATGAACCCTTGCTGCTATTTTTAAATGTTGCTTCTAAAGGATAGCCTTTATAAGTAAAGAATGAACTAATAATTAACTCAAAGAGGGGTGATTATGAGTGAAAAAGTTAGTTTGCGGGATAGGTGTTGCTATTTTTGCTACTAGTGTTATTAACGTAGCAAACCCTTCGGTTGTATTAGCTGATGCGTCACCAGGGGATATAATCGTTACTTTAGGGGAAGACTTAAGTATTAACCAAAAAAATAAAGTGTTAGAAGATATGGGAGTAAACGAAAAAGATACAGAAATTGTCTATGTATCAAACGATGAGGAACATAAATATCTTGACTCTTATATTCCTAAAGCTCAAATTGGATCTAAATCAATCTCTTCTGCAAAGATTACACTCGGAGAGAAGAATACTGGCCTTGTAGTAGAGAGCAATAACATTAATTACATAACTGATGATATGTATTTAAATGCTTTGTCTACAGCTGGAATAACTGACGCTAAAGTATATGTGACAAGTCCTTTTGAAGTTTCCGGAACAGGAGCATTAACGGGCATTATAAAAGCATACGAGGTATCAAGCGGTAAAGTGATAAAAGAGGAAAATAAAGAAGCTGCAAACGAAGAAATGGTTACAACAGCTAAATTGGCTTCAGATAAAGACATCGGACAAGAAAAAGCGGTTGAGTTTATGAAAAAGGTTAAAGAAGAAATCGCTAAAGAAAATCCGAAATCTGAAAGTGATATTAGAACTCTTATACAAAAAGTTGCTAATGATATGGGAATTACCCTAACAGATAGCCAATTAGATCAACTAGTTGACTTATTTAATAAAATTAAGGATCTAAACATAGATTGGGATAAAGTGAATAAAACATTTGAATCAGCAAAAGAAAAATGGAATAATTTCGCTAACTCTGATGAAGGAAAAAACATCATAGACAGTTTCATTTCATTTATGAATAGCATATGGGATGGTATAAAAGCATTCTTCACAAAAAACTAATATATAGTTTTTTACGATTTCGTTTGTATATGTAATATAATTCAGTAATCATTTTCATTTACTAGTAAGAAGAACAAAATCAAATGTTCCGTTAAAAAAAGTGGTGAAATAATGAATATAAATTCAATGTTTGATTTGGTGATATTTATTGCAACATCATTTGTAGTTCTTGGACTCATACATACAATATTTAAACCGTTTACGTCAAAAGGGGAAATATCTATTGAAAAAGATTATAAAAAACAGGGACATAACGAATAATATAGAGCCATACCGTTTAAAGTTATTAAAGAAGACAATAGATAATAAAACAGTTCAAAGATCAATGGACGTAAAGGATATGATAGACAGAACTTCTCAATTTGTTGAAAGAATATCTCAGCAAATAAAAAAAGAGGATGATCAAATAAACGAATTAATAATCACAAAGAAAGAAAGACAACAAGAAGCGTACGAAAATTTCAATTTGATTATGAAAAAAATGAACGATGTTATGGACGGAACGGGACGTTAATGTTGGAGGCAAGAGCAAGGCGTTATAAATGTCTTGCTTTTAAAATCTTTAACTCCTATAACATTAAAGGATGAGGAAAATAATGAAAAGATATATTGTTTTTACACCATATTATATGGCTAACGGAGAAGTTTATTTCGTAAACGAAGGGCTAGAATTAAACGAGTTACTTTCGTATTTGGATGGCCAAAGAATACACAAAGATGTCAATCAGTCTTTGCTGTCTATATATAAAGTGATTGAGGAAAACAAAAAGTATCCAACCACAATAAAAGAATTAGTAAAAGTGATGAACGAAAGAATTAAAGATCCTGAAAGCGAAAATTTTATAATACGTTGGGAAGATTCTTCTCTAGGTGAATACAAATTAGATGGTAATAAATCGAGAGAGGGAATTGAGGAAAAATTAGTGGAACTGACCACAGCAGGTGAAACTGATATCTTAATACTTAATGCTGATGAAGCTAAGGACGCCGAGAATTTCTATAAAGAACATCGAAATAAAATGTTAATTGGCTTAGATAAAGAAGAAGCAACAGAAAAAACAATCTTCTTCGTAACAGCTTTTGAAAAATTATCAAAAACAGAAAATGGGGAGTACGATCTTGGAGACAAACTGATTATTGGGGTATCAGAAGATATCGAAGATGCCCGTAGTAATCTAAGAAAACAAGAGAAATTTATTCGTGGAAATCTCTATAAATTTGTTATTATTGAAGAAATTTTTATAGGTATGCGACCTTTTACAAAAAAATATTCCGAAACTTATAGTGATGGTACACTTTCTCCCAAAGAAGAAAATGATTTTGACGAATTGTTTTTTAAAATAATAGACACACCTGATGATTTTAAATATATGACCGTTGGACTTTAAGTTTTTTACTGAAGAGACAAGTATAAATTGCTTGTTTTTTTATTTAGAACTGGATAATGTGAATATAGATATTTTTTTAAAGAGGAGCGGCTATATGAACAAAAAAGACCGTGTTGGAAACCAAAAAGAAGATACAGTTATCTTTGTTACCACTTTTGAAAAGTTAGAGAAAAATGAAGGTGACTACTACGAGTTCGGTAGTACACGCACAGTAGGTGTATTTAAAGATATTGAAGAAGCGCGAGATATTGTTGAAAATAATAAAAATGATATAAACGAAACCATCTATAATTATGCTGTTATCGAAGAAGTTGATATGGGCTTATATCCAACGCTAAAAAGAGAACCCGAATTTTATAAAGCAACCAATGTTATGAAAGCAGGGGTTGATGGAAAAGAAAAACACAACTCAGACTTAATTTATGAACTTATTGAAGCTCCTGAAAATTCACAAAATGATTTACCTCTCGCCATAGGTTGAAGAATTTATTTTTTGAAAAGAAGCGGGTTAAATACGCTTCTTTTTCATTAATGCAAAAGGGGGGCTTGTTTAATGGAGAAAAAAGAAGAAATATTTAAAAATCTTTTAGAAGAAATCGTATCAATAGCTGAATCTAATAAATTAGAAGAAAAAATACAAACTGCTCTAAAATTATTAGAAATCATAGAGAAAGATCGTAAAACAGCAGACGTATTGTACGATGAAAGAATATCGTTACAAAATATCAGTGATTCTCTATATAATCTACGGTGTCAACTAAAGGGGATTGATAACACTCTTATAGAAGATATTGAATAATTGGCTACAAAATAATTATAAAAAAATAAAACCTATCTTAAACAGATAGGTTTTTAAATATATTAATCGAAGTAAATTGATAGTGACCAAGAAAAACCTGGAATAAAATATGCTCCATACTTAGCTAATAAAGATTTAAATTCTTCATATAATTTAGGCGAGCTATAATCATTTAAAACTTTGTATAGAGAACTTTCGAACGTCATTGTAATGCCTTCTTTATTGTAGTATTCGACGTACTCGGAAGGATCCATATTATCTAACCATTTGTTTTTATTTGTGTCATAAGCTTTTCCGTTTGTATAGATACGCGTATCAGTATTTAGGCGGTTCTTTTTCAACCAGTCAATTATGTCGTTAGCAAGTTCTTCATTTCTTGAATTTATTTCATATGTAGTCATTAGACCGCTCTCCTTTAATATCTTTTCTTTATTTTATATCCAAATAAAAAAAAGTGAAAAAAATTTATTTATTATGAAAAAGGGGATAGTATATCTCTGATTATTAGACCTGATGAGGTGGACAAATGAAAAAAACGATAACAGCTTTGATATCAACTTTTGCAATTTCTTTATCTTTACCAACACTAGTAGGTGAACCGACTAAGGCGTTAGAAACAAATACATACATTAAAATTTTAAAAGATAAAACGCCGATATACGAAAATAGAAAAGGCGTATTAGAAGTTGTTGGATACCTAAAATCAAATCAACAATATTTGTTGAATAAGGATTATAACCAAAATTGGTTCCAAATAAAAATGGGGAATTCATTTGCTTATGTCTCTAAGCTTTCTTCAATTAAAGAGAAGTATCCTTCTTATAAGAATGCTAATGTGAAATATAAAAATTCTAAGAAAACAATTAAGACCATAACAGATACGCCGGTATATGATAATACATCCGGAAAATTAGTTGATTTTGCTACGATAAAAGAAAATAGAAGATACCCTGTCCTTTATAAAGCGGGTAATTGGTGGGTGGTTGATATATCCGGGAGAATAGGATTTGTACATAATTCTAAGGTGAAAGAGGATAAAGGAGTATCGGTTTTAATGTACCACCATTTATTAAAGGCGAGTGAAAACACAAATCATAGGAATAATCAAACTGTGACGCCGGAAGAATTTAAAGCTCAAATGGATTACCTTCATCAAAAAGGTTACGAAACAATAACGACTGGTCAGTTAGAGCAATATATACGTGGAAACTTAAATTTACCTGCTAAAACCGTATTAGTTACATTTGATGATGGTTTAAAGTCAGTATATCTTTATGCGTATCCTATTTTGAAAGCAAATAATATGAAGGCAACGGAATTTATGATTACTTCGAGAGTTACAAATACGCCTTCAAATTTTAATCCTATTAAATTACAAACTTTATCTAAGACAGAAATGGCAAGAATGAGTGACGTTTTTGAATTTCAGGGACATACAAATAACCTACATAATATTGATTCGAAAAAACGTTCAATGCTTTTGTCAAAAACGAGCAGCCAGATTAAACAGGATCTTACCCTGAATAAAAAGTTCCTTAATGCAAAGGTTTTTTCTTATCCATTCGGTCAATCTAATTTCAAAACTGTTTCAGCGTTAAAGCAGGTTGGATTTACAAGTGCATATACAATGGATAAAGGATATGTAAACATAGGGGATGATGTATACAAAATTAAACGTTTTGGGATCGAGCCAGGTATGTCTCTAACAGCGTTTAAAGATATTTTTGAAAAATAAAAAAGTTGGTATACCACCAACTTTTTTTATGATATATGCGTCAGAAATTTCGCTTTAACGTAATTATTGAAATGAAATTATTTAACTTCAGATCTCAAATAAGATTTTAAATACTCTCCTTTGTAATTTTTGATGAATGATTTGATTTGCAATATGGTAGATAAACTAATGCTTGTGCGTCTATTCATATGTGAGTCAATTAACAAACCCCTATCAAGGTTAAGAAAAGTATCGAAATCATAGCAAAAGGGGTTAGGAGACCAATCTGGATGTGGTGTTGTTTGGAAAGAAACAACCGGTCTGTCATAGTATCCCATATACAAATAGGCGTATAATGTTTCGCCTTGTTCTGAATTTATTTTCAATTTATTCTTCATACTAAACATCCTTCCTTGTTTGTTTGAGTTATAATTATATCTTTATATTAATTTTTTTGGTAAAAAAAACTTTTTTTCTCATACCTATCGATTTAATTAATGAAGAGCGCTGCCGTTTAATTTGAGCGGAAAATAATGACTTCCCAGATTAGTGGATGTTCTTTTTCTTGAATTGGCCGCCTTTAACATCGTTTACATAACCAACTGCTAGGAATGCATTTTTATCTACATCGTCAACAATGCTTTTCATTTTTGCTTCTTCTAACCGGTTGATAATACAAAAGATGACTTTCTTTTTATCTTGAGAATACGCTCCTTCGCCCTCGAGATAGGTTACAGTTCTTCCTAACCGATCCATAATAGCTTGGCCAATTTGTAGATGGTTGTCGCTAATAATCCATACTGATTTTGTTTCACTCATACCTTGGACCACAACATCCATTGTTTTTGAAGCAATATAATATGTGATTAAGCTGTACATTGCTCCGGGCCAACCAAATACAAAGCCGGCACTTGTTAAGATAAACAAGTTAAAAAACATTACAACGTTGCCTACAGAAAAGGGAGTTTTAGTGCTTATTAGAACAGCCAATATTTCAGTGCCATCTAAACTTCCGGAACTCCTTAGAACTGTTCCTACACCTACGCCTACGATTATCCCACCAAATACAGCTGCCAGTAAAGGATCGTTTGTTGCTGGTTTAATATGATGAAACAATAATGTGAAGACGGAAGTTGCAACAATACCGTATGAGCTTTGAATGGCAAATGTGCGGCCAACTTGTTTATAACCCACATAAACAAATGGAGCGTTCAGTAGCATTAGAAACAAAGCCAATTTAATGCCGGTGATTTTTGATAGCATAATTGATATACCTACAATTCCGCCATCAATCATTGAGTTTGGAATTAGAAAGAGCTCAATGCCTAATGATAGAAGTAAAGCTCCTAAAGTGATGAAAATAAAATTCTTAATTAACCTTGTAAATGTCTTTTTTTTATTTGTTTTTTGTTTCAGTATTATTCCTCCTCGCGATTTAAAGTGAGTGTCAATGTTGCTTTAAAAATTGGAGCTTTTTCTATAGCATCTCTTTTTAAAACAACATTTTTTTAAGTATGGGGTTTATCACTATCATCCCATCTAATTCATTAGTGAAAAGATCGGAATTTCCTGATTATTCACTGTCAAAAAAGGAACAGCAAGTCCATTCCTTTCTTAGACAGATAACGAAGTAAACAATAAAATAAGTGACAAAAACAAAATACAAATAAGAGTAGTGAAGAACGGTTTAATTAAGATTTTGTTATATCTGAATTCGGTTTTTTCTCTGAAAAACTTATGATATACAGCGAGAAACGGGATGGAGGAAAGTAGGAGAAAGAAGAATATGAAAGCGGATGAACTGGTTGTTATTTCTAGTTTTTCGATGAAGAGAGAAGTTTTCATTGAGGATAGATCAATAACAGGAACGCCAAACATATAAATTGTTTTTCGGAAACCCATATAGAAAAGAACGGAAAACAGACCTTGATATCCTATAATAGCTGCTACTAAAGTTAAAAAATAACGTTCTACATAATACTGTGGTAGACCAGTGTCTATTATCATATGACCGAATACATACATCAAAGTAACAATCAAAATACATATCACAATTAAATCCCAAGAATAATCGATTAGTTCTTGTCCTGGAAGATGAGACATTTGCTTCACCACCTTTTCAAACTTTATTGTTTTCTACCAAATGAGTGAACTTAAGTCAAAGATAAGTGATAAAAACTTAGAAAATAAACTTAATCTGGATTTGATATCGAATATTTCTAAGAAGAAACGCTGTTGGTTGTGGAAGACAGTGGCTTTTTCTTTTTTTATTTTAAGTTCGATTCTTTTTTTCTCCATAGTTCTCCATTTTTTCAAATGGCATATTAACCATTTAATCAACCCACCCATATAAGGAATATTTCTATTTAAGGCTAAATACGCTAAATCTTATTTATTTTAGGTTTAAAAAAAGAAATCGGATATTTCTTATTTAAAAAAAGAGGGGGGTGATAAAGTTTGAAAAAAGAACAAAATTCATTTTTGGGTATAAGAGGTTCTGAACAACGAATTAGCAGAAGAGATTTTCTTGGAAATATTCCTCAAGACATACGCACAATAATCATAAATGCTGAATATTATTTATCTCCAGAAAGAGAAGAAATCATTATGGATCTATTAGATAAGCAATCGAAAAGAAACAAATTCACCAAAAATGTTAATGATGAAAAATCAGTTTTAAAATTTGTTAGCAACTTTAAAAGGATCCCAGAAAAATTGTTTGTATACGTGTGGTCTAGTTTGGATTACGGTCCAGTCTATAAGTTGAATTTAAAATGGACTCTAGAGAACTTCGAACACTTATGGAACCAGCATAACAATTATGATTTAAACCTTGTCAGTGAGAACGGGAAAATAGGAATGATGATTTCTCCGAATCACGATCCTCAAGAATGCGGATATTACCTGGTTACCAAATGGGGATTAATATAATTTTGAATTTCACCAATTAAGTGGAATTCCTGTAAAATATAATAAAGTCGTGTGGAGGTGAAATTTGTGAAAGCGGTTGGAACGATGAGCGACTTCAATATAGAGGATTGTGTTGCCATTATTGGTCCCCGAAAAGCGAGTAAAGAAGAATATGCTGTTGCATATCATCTAGCTCAAAAGGTTGTTCAAAAGGGGAAGATCGTTGTATCAGGTTTAGCTGAAGGAATCGATACTTATGCTCACCAAGGGGCAATTGATGCAGGTGGTAAAACAATAGCCATTTTAAGTACTTCTGAAGATGAGCCGATTTATCCTAAAACCAATCAACAATTGGCAGAGAAAATTAAGAATAACGGTTGTTTAATATATCCTTTTGAACTGTCTGCAAAGGAAGCAGATAAACGGTTCGGAAAACCAAAACACAAAAAACAAAGGTACATTTTGAGGTTACTGGAGAGAGACATTTTGTTGGCGAGTATATGTCCTTATATAATGGCTGTTTCAGAAAAACGAGTTACCGGCGGGACAAGATGGGGAATGAATTATGGAATGTTATTTAATCATTCAGTTCAGCAGTTCGGAAAAGAGGGAAAAGCTATTGATCTGAATTTCAATCAAAATGTTGCAATAGATTGGGAAATGGAAATAACGATACAAAAATTAGAATCTTAGGAGGGTGAAATGAAAGCATTTTTACAAGATCAAAAAAACAATGAAGAAATTGAGTTTACCGTTATAAATGATATAGCATTTATGAAATTTGAGGATAAGGATAATCTTTACCATCCAACAGAAAAAGATGATTACATAAGAAAAATCGGTTTTCGATTGGATGACTTCAAAAAATCAATAATAGCATTAAAGAAAATACGCACATTATCTTTTGAATTATTTTTGACAGAAGATAGCTTTAACACAAACATAACAGATCAAAAATTTACATTAAACTCATACGAAGATATTTATATTTGTTATGAATTACAGATAGAAGAACATACAATGCATATAAAACAAGATGAATTAGAAGCGGTTATTGAAGCATTTGATTTATAACTTCCAAGGACCGATATGACTCGGTTCTTTTTGTCTCTGTTTGCAATGATAAGTAGAAAAAAAGAGCTGAATAAATTCAACTCTTTATGATTTTATCGTATTTTTGTTAGCCCTTTGATCTAAAAACTAACAACCTGTTTTTCTGGATACACGTACTTTTCTATATATTCTCTGTCCTTTGTAAACTCAGGAGTATTCCAATCAACATCCCACTTGCGTCTTATGCTTTGAGTTGCTTTGCCATCGGGGGTTTGCCCTTGCTTAACAATTTCTTTTTTTATAATTGCTACTCCGCGTTTTTGCCAAATAGGAAGCTTGCTCCAATTGATTTGTTTTTCTTGCCATAACTTTTCTTGAAGTTGTTTCCCGTTTAAATTGTTAAGTTTATTTTGGTGGAAATGAGCTTGAGCAACCATTGCGATGCTGTTTTTTGTAGCATCTAATTGTCTCCAAATGAAGGCATTTGCAACTTCTTCTTTTGGTATGGTCCAAGCTCTTGCATCAAATTCAGCCCATTCTTTTTCAGGATATAATTTTGACATCACTTGGTTGAAACCAACAGTTGCTTTTGAAGCAGCAATTGTCTCTATTTTTGTCTTATTATTATTATAATAAGTTTCAGTGCCAAATTTAAATGGATTGTAATTTATTAAGAGGAGGGTGATTTCATCACTTTGAGTATAAGCTAATTTGCAACCAGTCATAGTTTTACAAAGATATTTGGCTGTTTCTTGCATCGCACTAGCAAGATCCTTATCAAATGGTTTTTCCATACCTTTTGTGTATGTATGAAATGCCTTACCATCAACCCTAATCAGTATGGGCATTCTTTTGGTTAGATATGTGGTGTTCACTTTTTCATATTCCTTCATTCGAGCAGAAAAATCATCGTATTTTTGCGTCATCAGTTCTATCTCCTTTTTCTCTATGTTAGTTGTAATATTGTTTATTCTTTGGTCGTAATAACAAAAGGTAATCCTTTTGTAAGCCCCCAGTACTCTTTTGGAAGAGTATATTCTAAAAGATTATTGGCAATAGAAAGAACAACAAGTTGTTCTACTTGACGATGATCTCCCCATTGATAGTTCTTTTTATCATAGCAAAGGTTTAAAAAATGCTGGCCTTTAGATAAGTCAACTGAGATTTCTCCTAAATATTTTTTAATTGTTTCTTTATACATTCTCGTGCGTAAAGGGTGTAAAGCGAAGCAGTTAACAATTCCTTGAACAACAATAGCATCTTCAGGCACTTTCCCATCGATTACTTCAGTTTTTTCATATAAACAATTCATAAACATATTGTCTAATTCTTTAGTTGAAATCACTTTAGAAACACTCCTTAATCCTTTTGATTTAGAATATTTTACACGAAGTACGATTAATTGGTGAAAAAATAAAAAACAACGTAGAAAAAGGAAACTTTTATAAACCTTGATAATTTAGGAACTAAAAAAGGATTAGTTATACACTAATCCTTTGAAACTATAGTTTGAATATTTTCCAGGACCCATTAATTGTTCCGAATTTGAATTCGTTTGTCTCGAACCAACTTTTTAGATCAAGACTTTCTTCTAATTTACCTGAATTTAAACGATAATAATACTTACTTTCGTCTTGAGCTATCATTCCATTAGACATTGCTTTGAAAAAGTCTTCAATATTGCCTTCTTTTACAAAATCAATATTCATTTTAATTTCACCTCGTTGTTTTTGTTATTTTACCTGAGTTTTTTAAAAATTGAGATGTTTTTTGAAAATTACCTTATACAGAAAAGTACAAAAAAGAACTTCTGAGATTGTTACTAGAGTTGTTTTGTTTGGCAATATAACGATGCTCTAATTGACTGGACGCAGGACCTTGTTTCATTAAGATTTCGTGAAAATACTTTAATTTAAGCTGTCTTCGTAGGGATTGTTGTTTTTTCACCATAATAGAAAGACCTTAGATTATTATCCAGGTCTTTAATGACTTAATTGTATATTTCATTCGTACTGTTTAGTTGCAAAAAATCAGCTTCTATCAATCTTCATTTAAACAATCTTCGCAAGCGTTACAAGACCAACAATATAACAACCACAATCATTTCCTCCACAATCACAACAGTTATAGATTTGTTCGCAATTACATTCATTGTTCATATACGATCACTACTTATATAAGTATTTCATAGTCGAAATATACACCGTAATTGACCAAATAAAACACCTCCACCTGTACGTGTATTGTAACGCATTATAAATAAAAAAATAAAAAATGTGACATTAATAAATTGCATTATTATTCCCAGAATAACTGCTTTCTAGTCATAAAAAATAAAACAAAACACAAGAAATTTTTGCATAAAAAGCGAAATGTAGACAAATAATATAATCAAAATACGAAAGGAGGAGCTAAAATGGCTCAACAACAATCACGTTCTAACAATAACAATGAATTATTAGTTCCTGAAGCTGCAATGGCTTTAGAACAAATGAAGGTGGAAATCGCCCAAGAATTTGGTGTTAATTTAGGTCCTGACACAACTTCAAGAGCTAACGGATCAGTTGGTGGAGAAATCACAAAACGGCTTGTCCGTTTTGCTCAAAGCAATATGTCTGGAAACGGATTTTAATTCTAATCATTTGGAACAAAGGCTGTTAAGCATTTTAGCTTAATGGCCTTTTGTTATTTGAGGATGATATTCTGATTTCGCTGAGCATATCATTAATTGGGGCGAAAAAAGAACTTTTTCAAAGGTATATCTGCTCTTATATTAAACATTTATAGTGAGAATATAATGTGGAGAGGGAAATACATATATGAATTTATTTTTAACTTTATTTGTATCATTTTTCATTTCAATTGTTGTTGGGCCATTTTTCATCAAACTTTTACGGAAGTTTCAATTCGGCCAAAGCATAAGAGAAGAAGGGCCTGAATCGCACAAGAAGAAATCAGGAACACCAACATTAGGTGGGATCATCTTCTTAATAGCTCTTACAATTTCAACTTTACTAATGGCAGGTCCTAAACCTGAAATATTGTTGTTATTGTTTATTACTCTGGGGAATGGGGCTATTGGTTTTCTTGACGATTTCATTAAAATTGCATTCAAACGCAATCTAGGATTAACCAGTAAACAAAAATTATTGCTTCAAATGGTTGTTTCAATCATTTTTCTAATATGCTTGAGTAAACAGGGGATGAATACAAATCTATATCTGCCTGGAACAGAGATTTCTATAAATTTTCATTGGTTCTATTATATATTTGTTTTGTTCCTAGTTGTGGGAACTTCTAATGCAACAAATTTAACCGATGGATTAGATGGACTTCTAACAGGGACAAGTATTCTTTCGTTAGGAGCATTTGCGACAATTGCTATGATGGTTGGTTCACAAAGTATAAGCTTATTTTCGATATCATTGGTTGGAGGATTATTAGGATTTCTAATCTTTAATAAGTATCCAGCCAAGGTGTTTATGGGGGATACGGGTTCATTGGCAATCGGTGGTGCGTTGGTTGGTATCGCGGTACTCTTAAAGATGGAAGTAATGTTGGCCATTATAGGAGGCGTTTATGTAATTGAAACATTGTCTGTAATCATCCAGGTTCTATCTTTTAAGATTAGGAAGAAAAGAGTATTTAAAATGAGCCCACTTCATCACCATTTTGAATTAAGTAATTTTAGTGAAACTCAAGTTGTAAAGGGTTTTTGGGCTACCGGATTTGTTCTTGCTGCAATAAGTTTACTCCTTGTTTAAGAGAAATTTACTAAAGAGGTATGATAAATCCTCTTTAGTTTTTTTTCATTTTGTTTGCAATTTCAGTACTGCTATGTATAAAAGAAGTGTTTTACGGAATTAGGAGGTGATTAGGATGAAAAAAGAAATGACCGATTTACAGCCGTTGTCATCTTTAACACCTTATTTAAACGATGATTTCAATAAAAACATAAATCAATTAGCGGCAAATCATAAGGTTGTTATTTTTTATATTCCTCGCCAAGATAAAGAAATTTTAACAATAATGCCTTCCATATTAAAACACATAAGTTTAGGATATGAAGTGCATTTGGTATCTTATTCAGTTCACTCTAATGAAGAGTTTAAGCTTATTAATCAAAAAATTTTTAGACAAAACAGAGAGCGTAATCAAATAAGTTCAATTACTAGACTATTAGATAAACAGACGTTTATTAATGACAAAAATAATGAATTCATTCAGTCGTCAGTGGAATTAGGCGTAAGAAAAGAGAACATACATATTTATAATTCAGAAAAAAACGCTAGTATTAGCGAACTTGTGTGTATTATTAGGGAATTGGAAAATAGGTTTCCTCTTGCAAGTCATAGATCATTAAGTTTTGTCGATGAAGAAGAACATTCTTCACTTTGGGGGAAAGCACTTATAAAATCATACGAAAAAAATGTAGTTACTAATGTTAACTTTTATATAAAGTCTGAGAATAAAGCCTCTGTAAACAAGATTAAACCTTTAATTGAACAAGTAAGCGAAGAAGAGATTACGCAATTAAAAAGAGCTGCTTATTCATATAGGATTAAGAAGGCGTCTGAGAGTAAATGCACAAAAAGTTATATTCAATTAAAAGAAAGTTTCGAGCGGTTTTTACAATTTCCAGTAAGTTATGTTCACGGTCCAACCATATAATTTAACCATTTTCGAGAAAGGCCTCTTATAGAGGCTTTTTGTTTGTGTTGTTTTGATGAGAATTTCTTAATTTTAAACAAAAGTTAATTCTAAAACATTTGTTTTGGGTAAAAGTTAGACCATATAATGAAAGAAATAATAGACAATTCGTAAGGAATATAAACGATTTTTTAAAAATGAATAAAAGAAAAATGAGCGATGTTAATTCGATTTATAACAAATTAAAGGCGATTGCTGAAGAAAAGTTAATTAAAATAATAATTATCTAATGAAACGAGGGATTATATGTTACAAACATTTAATAAAAGAGACCCTAAACGATTTTGGAGATGGTTTAAAAGGCGCGAAAAGGAGTTTCTCAATATAAATGATGAAAACATAGATATGATTTATGAGAAGTTCTACAAGTATTTCAATTTTTATAATCCCCATATAGAAGTAGAATTTTTCGAATTAAAAAAAGATAATAGAATGGAGATTACTTTCACTGCTAACGGCAATAAGGATTTATTTGACTCAATATTCACTTTAGTGAACGCAGCGCCAAAAGATTTAGAAAAAAGATGGATCATTAATGCTTTGAAACAACCAAGAGTAAATGAAGTTATTATTCATTTTGATGAAAAAACTGTAAGTTCAAAAGAAATTTTTTATGAGCTGGAGCCGTCAGAAAAAGATCCTTCAATGTATGATGTGTTTCTCAACATAAAGGGGATTGAATATGTAAATGAGAAATTTGAGACGCACGTAGCGGAAACAATGATCGCCGTACTTGATGCTGTACTAGGAGAATATTTAGTCACAATGAAAATTAACGAACTAATCTTGGTAGAAGATGGGGAGCTAAACTATCCAAAAACCATAATCAATATAAAAGATGACATTAAAAAATAGATGCTTGCTTTCGCAAGTGTCTTTTTTTATTTTTTTAAACCATTTTTATTATTTTGATTAAAATATAAGCAGAAAACATTCAAGGAGTGACATATGATGTTGAAAAAAAGAAAAGCCAAAAAAAGCGAACGCGGCATTTACATACAAGATATTCAATTAAAAGACAGTGTTTTCAAACCTGGTTCACATTTTAAATATATGATTGATAACAAGAAAAAAGAAGTTGTCATTCTTCCTGCTAAAGATGCTAAAAATACAGTTTCTAAACGTTCAATTAAAGATGGTGTTAAACCTGTAATCGATATAAGAAATACTGAGGCATTAAAAGCATTCAGTGATATGGATTACTTAGAAGTTGAAATCTTTGAAGAAAAAATTTTAGTTAAAGGATTGAAAGAAGAACCTGTAGATGAGACTAATACGTTAGTTTCAAAAATTAAAAAGACGGCAAAAAAAGTTGTAAGCAAAATTTCAAATGTAATTGATATCACGGAAAAAATTGAATTAAAGAAAAAGTTTGAGTTCTTATTATCCAGAGATCAACTAGATCAAGTTGTAGGTCAATCTTACAAACAAATATCTCTATTTGATTTTTTGAACGAAGAAGATGATGCGACTCACGATGATACATCCTCTGCAATTAAAAAGGCCATTTTCAATGCGAAAATACCGCTTCAAATAGCAAGTCTTTATAGTGGGGCGGGCATTATGGATTTAGGTTTTAAACAAGCAGGTTTTGAACTTAAGTTTGGATTAGAATTAAGCGAAGAAGCTGCTGAAACATACCGATATAACCTTGGTGATCATATTAATGTTGCGAATATCCAAAAGTTTGATTTAAATAGCATCTATAAAGCATCTGTGATGATTATGGGAAATCCTTGTACAGTCTTTACAAATTCCAACCGCTCTAAAAAGAGACTATTAGATCATCCGGATTATGTTCTTGTCAAAAGAACAATTGAAGCTATTAAAGCAAATCAGAATTGCGCAATTTTCGTTTGGGAAAATGTACCGCAAATTTTAACAGCATTAGAAGGTCAAGTACTAGAAGAAATCATTGAAGAACTAAACGAATTTGAAATTAGTTATGGAGTTCTAAACGCAGCTGACTTTGGTGCAGCTCAACTAAGAAAGCGTGCATTTATTATTGGCTCGAAAATAGGAAGAGTTGAATTACCACAACCTTATTTTGAACCAAAAGATTATAGGACTGTTGAAGAAGCGTTTTTAGATCTCGATGACACAGTTCCAAATCAAATGGATTTCACTAAGCCCAAAGCAGAAACTTTGGAAAAAATGAAATATGTTGGACCGGGAAGCAATTGGCGAGACATACCTGATCATTTAAAAAATAAGAAGATGGCTGCTGGATCTACACACAGTTCTATTTTTCGTAGATTAGAGTGGGATAAACCGAGTGTTAGTTTGCCTAATGTTCGAAAATGTAACATAATGCCACCTGAAGGGCTTAGAAGTTTAAGCGTTAGAGAAACGGCCAGACTTTTCGGTGTTCCTGATGATTTTATTTTCAAAGGTAAATTAAGTAGTATGCAACAACAAATTTGTAATGCAGTTTGCGTTCCGATGGCAAGAGCTATAGGAATTGTTGTCAAAAAAACAATTCAGCAATTCAATATTAGAAATGGATTCGAAAAATTTGGATTAGTATAAAGTATGAAAGCATCGAAGTAACTTCGATGCTTTTTTGTCTATTCAAGCGTTGTAGAAAATAAGTTGTTCGAAATATGATGTAGTACATCTATATAATTTGAGGTGATTGATATTTCAAAGATGTTTTATGTAATCAAGTTATCTTGTTTAGTGATCATACTGGGTTTCATTTGTTGCTTTTGTTTTACTATATATGAAAGCGAAAACCAAAAAAACGAACTACTAGAAAAGGAAATTACGCGGCAAGTAAAAGAAGGGAAGAACCAATCTTTTGATATCCAAAAAGTCGTCTCTGTACGAACACCAAGTTATGATGAAAAAGCCAAAATGAAAACGTATTTTAAAGATGAGATGAAAAAATCAGATCATTTATTGGTAATTGAAGCTTACATATATAAGGGTCGGAAGAAAGTTGATACACTCGTATACGCAAAAACTAGTGATTTCAAGAAAATAAAAGAAATCAAAAGAATTGAAGGCATACATATAAAGGATCAAGATAATGAATTGAATGTAATTGTGAATGTGGTTATCCAATAGTGAGTAAAAAAAGCCAACTTAATTAATAGTTGGTTTTTTTATAATACTTTGCTCTTTGGGCAAATTCTTTGTGTTTTTTAACTTCTCTTTTGTTTTTGGAATAATCTTCGTGTATTAACATACGTATGAACTTTCTGGAGCGATTAAAGAAGGATTTTTTGTTGAGGTAATTTAACGTTGAAGATAATTCATTTATATGAATTACACCAGAGGGGGGATCTTTAAGAGTAACGCGATCAGAAGTAAAAACAACAAGGGATAATATTCTGTATCCATATAACCGGTATTTATCCATTTTTTTATATAGCATCTTAATATGACCTTCGTTTTGTTTTATTGGGTTATAAAACTGATGATGTTTTTTTCCAATGACTTGTAACCATTTGTCGTCATCGGCTGCACCAGTTATAAATCCATCCTTATTTTTTGTTTCGATTACTAGAATTGTTTTATTAGGAAAAATAACAATATGATCGAATTGACTTGAAACAGGACCTTGTTTCATTAAAGTATCGTGGAAAAACTTTAATTTATGAGATTTTAATATATCATTGACTCGTGTTTCCCCGATAAGGCCTTTTACTTCGGCTGCTGTTGATTTTTGTTTGAAGAAATATTTAAAATATAATACTAAAAATAAAATGATTAAAGCTATTAATAATACCATCAATACGCACACACCACCTTGTTTATATGATTTTTTAAATTATAAGTGGGAATTGAATTAATAGGAAAAATAAATAAACAAATACAATTTTCAAAATGTTCAAAGGGGTAAAGTAAATAAATCTGTAGACAAATTAGAGAATATAGAAAAATTCTTGAAAAATGTAAATGGTGTGGAATAATTAATAAGAGGTTATCACGATTATTCGAATATCGTGCCTCCTTAAGCTGAGCGAGGTCATCAGAAAATTCAAAAGAAAATAACGTATTATTTTATTTTTTTGTTCATATAAATGAACTTCTAAATATAATGAGACAAAAATAGATAAAGGATTGATAAAAATGGAAGACCGCGAATTTTACTGTAGAAAGTGTAATGAATATTACGATGAAGATGAATTCGACACTCGATCGGATATCTGCATCTATTGCTTAGAGGATCATTATGAAGAAAAAGAGAAAAGAACTGAAAATCCGAGGATATTATCCCGTCCGAATCATAAAAGGGACGAAGAAAAAGATGCTCATAATGATGACAAAGAATATCGATGTAGAAGTTGTGGTTATTACTATGAGGAAGAAGAATTTGATTTTAATCATCGAAAATGCTATTCCTGTTTATCTGGTATCAATGACATCGGTGTGAATAGAAACGAGCGTAAAGGCGATAAAGACATTACGTTTTTGATCTTATTTGCATTGCTGATAGTTGCAGCATTTTTGATCACACGATAAAGCGAAAAAAGCATCTGTTTATATGATGCTTTTTGTTTTGCGTTTTACAGCCAGCCTTTTTCTTCTAGGATTCCTTGATCTCCATATATTTGTATGATTTTAGAGCCAACATAATTCTTTTCCGATACCTTTGTTAAAACTCCACAATTATTTGAAAAGTCATATTTAAATTCCCTAAGTTCATTTTCTGATACAAACAAACCTTTATCTTCGTTGAAAGAAAATAGGGTTTGAATCTCCAATATCAAAGGCGATGAATTCACTGAAATATTTATAACATCTATTTTATTTGAAGGTAATCCACAAACAGAAGAAATCATATCAAGACCTATGCTTTGAACTAATTGCCGTGTTTCCAAAAAATATCACCTCGCAATGTTTTGTGTATTCTACTTGTTTTCATAAGGAATTGTAAAAAAAATTTATAAACCTACTCTAGATAAAGTCTAGAGAGGGGAAACAAAATTGCCTGTTAAAATCTCTGTACTAGCTGCAAAAATGGCTCAAAAAGCTAGTAGAATGTTAAATAAAAATGGAAGCAATATACCTGGAGTCGTTGCAAGAAAAATTGATAAAAACGTTTTGAAAAAGCTTTCCGAAAAAACCGAAAAGATTATTTTCATTACGGGCACAAACGGTAAAACAACAACATCTCAGTTTGTAGGACACATACTAAAAGAATCTGGATTTAAAATCATACATAACAGTGAAGGATCTAATATGATTACAGGAATAACTACAGCATTTATCGATAATGAAAATTTCATTTCGGGAAACAAAGCGGATTTCGCGGTAATTGAAATTGATGAGGGTTCGATTGAGAAAGTAACAAAAGAAGTAAAGCCTGACTTAGTGGTCGTAACAAACTTTTTTAGAGATCAATTGGACAGATTTGGTGAAATCGATACTTTGGTTAATAAAATTGGAGAATCATTAAAAACAACTAATGCAAAATTGATTCTTAACGCTGATGATCCTTTCGTTAGTCGATTAGGAAGAATAGAAATGAGAGCAGATTATTTTGGATTAGGAAAAAACTCTTTCACTTTTGCTCAACACAATATGATTGAGTCCACGTTCTGTCCTGAGTGTGGCAAGAAACTTCAATATTCTTACACACATTATGGGCAACTTGGCCATTATCACTGTGAATGCAGTTTTGGCAGACAAACGCCTAAGTACGAAATCACTAAATTACAAGTAGGTAAGGGATTGGAATTTAATACTAATGTTGGTAACTTCAACATACCTGTTATGGGATCTTATAACGCTATCAATGCTTTAGCAGCTATCAGTGTTTGTTTGGAAGCGGGATTATCGCAAGAGCAAATACAACAAGCTTTAAGCACATTTAACGTTGGAAACGGAAGAATGGAAAGATTTGAAGATAAGGAAAAACAAATCGTATTGAACTTAGCTAAAAATCCTGCTGGAGTGAATGTAAGTTTATCAGAATCTCAATATACGGATAATCAAAAACAATATTTGCTTATCTTAAATGACTTGGCCTATGATGGTCGAGATATTTCTTGGATTTGGGATGCTGATTACGAAAAGATTAACAATGCAAAAACAGAAAGAGTTCTTTGTAGTGGAATAAGGGCAGAAGATATGGCTTTAAGAATGAAATATGCAGGAATTCCCCAAGAAAAAATCTTTGTAATTAGCGACCTGGAGGAGGCTGTAAATGAAATGATACGTGGAACAGAAGATGCATTTATTGTTCCGAACTATACAGCTCTTGAACCGACCAGAAAAGCTTTAATAAATAAATTGAAAAAATAAGGTGGAGTTTAAATGCTAATAACAAAAAAGCTAACTTTATATCATTTTTTTCCGGATAAATTGAACTTGTACGGGGACCGAGGAAATATCATCTGCTTAAAGAAGAGGTGTGAATGGCGTGGAATAGAACTCATTGTAAGGGAAGTTAGTGAGACCGATAACTTAGATATGAGTGATATGGATTTATTTTTTATCGGTGGTGGCAGTGACCGAGAACAAAGTTTAGCAACAAACGAATTACAAAAAATTAAGGATACCTTAAAAGAAAAAATTGAATCCGGAGTTCCAGGTCTCACTATATGTGGAGGATATCAATTCTTAGGAACTGAGTACATAGATGCTAACGGAAATAGACTTGAAACATTAGGAATTCTAGATTTTAAAACAGAAGCAAAGAACCCTAGGTTAATCGGAAATGTTCTTATTAAATCAGATCAATTTGGAAAAGTAGTCGGATTTGAAAATCACGGTGGTAGGACTTATCACAATTACGAGACATTAGGAGTAGTTGAGAAAGGTTTTGGGAACGAAGATAACGATAAGAAGGAAGGAATTGTATACAAAAATTTAATTGGAACATATTTACACGGTCCGATCCTTCCAAAGAATCCAGAAGTTGCTGATTTTCTCGTTAAACAAGCGATAGAGAAAAAGTATGGTGAGGAAATTGCAGAAGATTGGATGCTGCAACTTGATAATACGTTTGAGAATCGCGCCAAAGAAAGTGTATGGAAAAGAGTTAAAAATGGATGACTTCATCCAAAAATAAAACTGATATTTCTTTTAAAAAATGGTCATTAAAGGTAATGCGGGATTTTATGATAATCATAGGCTTTATTTTAATCATTAAAATTTTCTTGTTCGATTTTGGATTTGTAGACGGTGAATCAATGGAGCCTACTTTACACGATGGTGACTTGTTATTAATAAAAAAGTGGGATATTAACTTCAAAATTAAAGATAAGAGCAAAGGATTAAAATTTTATGATGAAGTTGTTCTCAAGGATGTAGTGTTCGAAAGTAAAAAGCAACCAATAGATATAGTTAAACGTGTAATTGGTCTTCCTGGGGACCACATTGAAATTAGAAATGGATTGGTTTATAGAAATCATAAACTAATAGAAGAACCCTCTATCAAAGAAAAAGCGATGCAAGTAAATCAAACATTCGATATAAAAGAAGGACAAATATTTGTAATGGGGGATAACAGAAATAATAGTACAGATAGTCGGCATATCGGACCACAATCGATTAATAAGGTTTCTGGTATTGTAATTGAGCATTTTCAAGCAAAAGTATTAGCCGGATTAAAAAATAAAATTGAAGCTCATTTCAATTAATTTTCAAAAACAAAGAAACCCTTTTCCATAGGGTTTTCTTTGTGTAACCAAAGGGAACTTCTGTTTTAAGTCCAAAGAAGGTGGAAGAGGTGAGCTTTAATTGAATAACTATAATTCCATTCATTTTCTCGAAGAATCAAAAAAAATAATTGATGAATCTATAGAATTAATAAAGGAAAATACAATTGATTCTCTACTTAGGTATTTTCAAACAGGGAAGATTAAAGATAACATTCATTTACCAACTTTATTAATTGAAGATGACTTTATTATTGAAAAATTGTTGGCTCAAAAAATAAAGCCAATCATAAACGAACTCGGGTTCGAATTGAATGAAAACGATTTAAATGAGAAAGGGAAACTGATTCTAGATTACGTAAAAGAAGATTTGGTTCTTTCGTTTGCAACTATAAATTTAAACGATAGAGTGCTGGAATTCCACTTCGATTTTGTGGAAATGGAGAGGGAGAGAGAAGTAAAACTAGAGAATCTTAAACGAAAAATCGCGTCTACCCAGCAAAAATATATGGATATCAAAGCGTATTTAAAAAGAGAGAAAAAGGGTGTTAAGAAGATTAAATATGGAGACATTTTCGACAGGTTAGAGGAGACAATATCTAAAATCAAAGATGACATAACTGTTATCGAGAAAGAAATATACGAAATAAACAATCAAAAAACTTTATTAGAAGATATTAAAAATGCTTTGCCTGATATTGAATATCAGTTTAGAAAATATGGTTTCTTAATTGAATTTGTAAAAGGCGAAGAGTACGAAATTTGAACTACTCGGCACTAAAGTACCGATTCAAAGCAAAAGGCCGTTCGGCTTTCATCCCACGACTGAAGTCACGGGTGTTCTGCTAAACTATCATAAATAAGAAAGCGGGATCATCATTGAATAAAAAATATTTATTGGTTGGATTAGGAACATCGAATAAGGCTGTTGCCAGAGATTTGATTAAAGAAAATAGAAAGTTCGACATATATATGGATAAAGGAGAAGTTCCTGACGACATAAAAGAATATGCCGGGGTTTCTTTGTTTAGTGAAGCAAATGATGTAATTACAAACCATTATAAAGCAGTGATTAAGAGTCCAGGGGTTCCTTTTTCTCATCCTCTTCTGGAAAAGTTTGATGTCGGCAATATTGCTGTTACGAACGAGATAGGTTATGCTCAAAAATACGTCCGACAACCTTTCATTTCTATAACGGGAACGAATGGGAAGACCACAACAACAAGCTTGGTGGAATACATATTAAACATAAGTAAAGATAGAGCTCGTTCGGTTGGAAATATAGGATACTCTTTTTTAGAAGAGGCAGTAAAAGGAGAGAATATACTGGTAACTGAATTATCCAGCTTTCAATTAAGAGAATTGGACAAGCTTAATCCAGATGTTTCGGTATGGTTAAATATATCTTCTGCGCATTTAGATTATCACAAAACGTTTGAAGACTATATCAATGCAAAGAAAAAAATATTTGTTAACCAATCAGAAGAAAATCTTTTGGTTTTCAATGAAGATGATCAAAATGTAAAAGAAGCAGCAAAGTTGAAACAGGGAAAGAAAAAATCTTTTTCCCTTGTAAATAAAGAGGCTGACGCTTATTTCGACGGAAAATTTATTTGGATTAGTGGAGAGAAGTGGCTTCGTAAAAGTGATGTAGGCATAAAAGGTGTACACAATATACAAAATGCAATGGCCGCAATATTAACCACATTAGAATTTGCGTCTAAGGAAGAGATTATAAAAGGAATATCTCAATTCAAGGGAGTAGAGCATAGGCTTGAAGTAGTTCTAGAAAGTGAAATATTAAAGATTTATAACGACTCTAAATCAACAAATATCACTGCTGTTAAAGCTGCTTTATCAGCGTTTGATAAACCGGTCGTATTAATGATGGGTGGGCTAGACAGAGGGAATGGTTATGAAGATTTAACAAATGAGTGGAGTAAAGTCGAAACTTTAATTTGTTTTGGTCAAAGCGGGCCCAAAATTTATGATTCTGCTAAAAACTATACTGAAGTAATCATAGAAAACGACATAGAGAAAGCCATATTGATAGCTAAAGGAAAAGTCTCGAAAGGTGGGATTTTGCTCTTCTCTCCTGGTTGTGCTAGTTGGGATCGTTTTAAAAATTTTGAAGAACGTGGAGAATTTTTTAAAAAAATTGTCCAGAAATAAACAATTTGTATATACTGTCAGTAAGAAAAGGAACAAAATACATATCAAAGGTGGAAACAAAAGTGGCAGTTATTTTAAATGAAATTGCTAAATTAAGAAAAGAAATAAGAGACTTGGAAGACTCTATGTCGTCTAAACTTAACCTGACTACAATTAGAGTTATCCAAAATGAAATTGATAAATTAATGGAAAAAATTGAACGCTTAGCGCCTAAAGGGTTTGTTCTAGCTGATGTTAAACTTAAAACAAGTGAATATATTAAACGAGCTTGCATTTTTACTGTGGAAAGCGGTATAGGATCAGAGGCATTTACTGATTATAATGAAGCAAAAGAATATTTAGAAGAAAACGATGAGGTTTATTTACAATCAGAAGACGAAGACTTTTGTGATGTTATCGAAACAGATCTTATTGAAGAATATAAATTATACTACGGTAAAGTTAATGATGAGAAGGCTGAAAACGAAACCGCAAACACAGAAAAATCTAAAATCAGATTAAAATTAACTAGAACTTATGTATGGGAATACGAGCCGAAAAAAGAGAACTATGATAAAGATATGACAATCGAGGAAATGGCTAAGTTTGATGCGGAAAACCCGATCATAACTGACTATATACCTAAAGATTCATATACGGATGAAGCAGTTACATATGAAATCATTTAATTAATATATCTAAAAAAGAATTGGTAAAATCCAATTCTTTTTTTTGAGTAAATGTAGGTTTTGTACAAAGTAATACGCAAGGGAAATATACCCTTGCGTATTACCGCTTATCTTGTTTTGAGGGTTTGACCAACCTTAACAACACTAGATGATAAATTATTTAATTTCATTAGTGTATCCACAGACGTATTCGTTTTTCTTGATATTGACCATAAAGTATCTCCACTTACTACTCTATACGCGTTAATAGCTGCGGAAGTGCCATAAGTGAAACTTTTTGATGCTGTGTTTGTAATTCCGTATTGATTTTTAGTTGTAATAGTAACTGTATAGTTACCTTTAGGGAAACTGCTTATATTACCTGCATATGCGTAGCTTCCAGAGCTTAATTGTTGATAATACGTTAGTTTTTGTAATCCTGGTCCTTTTAAGAGTATTGATACCAACGAATCCTTGTCAATGGTATAAGTACCGTAATAAACAGCATTTGAAAAACTAAAAGTATTTAAATTAATCGTGGTTGGTAATCCTCGGTTAATATTAAAGGTCTTTGTTTGTAAGGTTTTATCGATTCCATTATCGGCTTCGATTGTAATTGTATATAAACCGTTAGGGAAGCTATCAAGAATAGGTCCGCCAAATTTATATTGGCCGGCTTTAACATCTTGAGAGTAGATGAATTTATTTACACCTTGACCAGTTAAATGAATGGCCACTTTGCTATCTTGATCTACTGAGTAATAGCCCGAGAAAGTTGAATTTGTTGAATCTATATCCGTAACTGTTATTGATGGGCTTTCTTTTTTAACAAAAGTAGCTGTTTTAGAAACTGATTTATCACCAGCAGTAGCGGTTACGGTTACCGTGTAAGTTCCTGGAGGGGCAGATGAAATTGGTCCTCCAAAAGCATAAGAACCGGAATCTAACGTATTCAAAAACGTTAATTTATTATAACCATTTGGGCCGGTTAATCTAACAGAAACAATTGCTTTTTGGTTGATTGTGTATTCGCCGTGAAATGTTGATTGTGTATTTGTTGTATTTTTAATCTGTATTTCAGGAGAAACCACAGAAGGAGTAGGGGATTGATCGGGGATACTTTGTTGAGCTGTAATATAATCTTTATGGACATAACCGTATTTTCCGGCATAAGAAACTCTGTACCAATCAGAGCTTGTATCAAGAATCTCCATAGTTGCTCCTTTGCTTATAACCGTTATCACATTACCAGACCAACTTTTGATGTCTCTAAGATTGATAGCCATATTTGCTGTTGCAAAAGATCCGCCTTTTGATGGTGACGTGGAGGTATTATTATTATTTGTGTTAGTGCCAGGAACAAATGAAGTTATAGCTGTGCCAGGATAATAAAAAGAAACTATTTGTTGTGCTTTTTGTCCTTCTTTAGAGCGTTGATAAGCACCCCATTGGCTTAGTCCTATCCCGTGGCCCCAACCTCCGCCAGTAATAACATATTGGCTTGTATTTGAAGTTGAAGTTTTGATGTTAGGGCTTTTAAGAACACCGCTTCCAAAGGCATTATAAAGATAATAATCATACGTTCTAGTTGTTTTATCGAATGTTAATACTTTGATTGTTCCATCTGTGTTTTTAACGTATGTTTTTGTTGCTGGGTTATAGGCCAAAAATGATATCTTGATATGACCGTTTAATTGCGTGCTGCTGGTTGGATTGTCATTATGATCTGTAAAATCCAAAGTATCAATAGTAACAATTTTCAAATCATAATTAGCATAAGTAGTTAGATATCGCTTAATAAAGCTTTTTAAAGAACTTATTTTTGATGAGTCAGTGGAGTTTTCAAAAACTGAATTCCACCAGTTTTCGGGCCTAGTTAAATCTAATCCAGATAAATTTATTTGATTTTTATTTATAGAGAAAGTCCAATTGGTGTTTGAACTTCCTGATCTTTGATCGTAAGGATCGGTAATTCTAGATAAGTACGAAATATTGTTCCAACTTGCGGTTCCCCAAGAATTTATTTTGGATAAGACGGTTCCGCCGTTAGAAGAAGAGAAGACTGCATTATTGTTAATAGATGCTCCATTATAAGTTATGATTTGCTTTCTGGTAGCATCTACAGCATCTTCTACATACCCATAAGAAGAATTATATCCGTTATAGACTTGATAACTTTGTCCGTTGTCTATTTCTTTTCCAACATCACCATATGAATATGTTCTAGCCGTAATTGCTTGTGCTTTAAGTGCTTCGAATCCGCCATATTTCCCCCAATCGTTTGACATCTCAGAAGAAACAACACCAAGCAAATAATCTTCTTGCGACAACGTATTAACTGGTAATACGTTATTTCCTTTTAATCTAAAAGTAATATCTCCTAAAAAACAATAAGAACCAAGTTTAATACAATTGTTACGATCATAATTTAAAGGAAATAAAGTAATCGTTGTTCCTGAGTAAATAATAGAATTGTCTTTTAATAGTTGTATGGTACCGCTAGAATTTTTCACTGTATATGTTCCGCTTGTTAACAACAGGCTATTTTTTCCTGAGATTGAATAATTGCCATTAATAGTAAAAGAATACGAGGTTTTTTGAAAAGCTGTATAACCTAAACGAATTGATATTGGTGATTCGAAATTTGGTTCTGTATACGTTGCAGCTTTTACGTTAGTGGCAAAAGGGGTTAACAAGCTTAAAGAAAGAGTTAAAGTTAAAAAATAAGAACTTGTTTTCATCAAAACAATCCCCCCTTTAAGTCGCCCACATCATATATAAAAAGGGAGGTAATGCAACTAAATGAACAAAAAAAGATTGATTTTGAGTTAAAAAAACAGACACGACAAAGGTTTAGTCGCATCTGAAATAATAATATTTACAATTTGAAATTGTAAGCTTTCCATATGAATTTTTCTATTTGTTCTATTTTTTTAATGATGTAATATGCCTCCCAATATTTCGTCCCATTTTTATATACGCGGACGAAAATAATAGGTGGGTTTATCTTTAGCAGCTTAGGAAAAAGTCTATCAGGGTGAATAGGTGAGTCCAATAAATAAAACTGATGATTATTTTTATTGCGTTCTATTTTCACGTAGGGGATGTTCTTGTTCAATGAAAACCACCTTTCCTTTCAGGTATTTTTTTAAACATATTGTCATCTCTGGTTGTAATAAATGTAATGAGTCGTATACAATTAGTTGAAATGGATTAAGAAACAAAACTTCTGCTACTGCTTGCTCCTGCTGGTAATAAGAATAATTGCCGATTACAGTACAATCTTTCTTCTCCAATGTGATTGACCCATTCGGTTCTACTACCATATAAACAATATCTGTTTTCTCTTTTCCAAAGCTTATTTCTTTGGCATTTTTTTTGGAATAAGACAAATGTTCATAAAATGTATTTTTAATATATTTTTGAATGTCAGAAGCTGAAAAAGAAATAAATCTATCAATAGAAAATTCAATATGATCATTGAGGGTATGATAAAGCAGATTAACGCAGTAGTATTGAATCTCTTTTTTAAGTTGAATATCTATGAGGGAAAAAAAATCATCTTTTTGATTATTAGATAGGAGTTTATTTTTAATTAGATTATCTAGCTCGGTTTCAATTATGTAATCAGTGAAAAAAGAAGATGTTATTTCTGCGAAATGTTCCTTATGTAAAAAAATAAAAATGCCATCTGTATTTGGTATGTTTTTCGATATAAGGTGATCATAGAAATCCCTGTGATATTTAATACAGATTTTAAACATAAAAAGCACCTCTCTTATTATAAATGTTTTTAAGCGGGGGTTTGTGAATACCTTTAATAGGATTAAGAGAAAAATGCATTAATTGATTTTATGTAATAAGTTAACGTTTGGAGGAAATGAGTAGTGAAAGAATTCTTTCATTTTATTGGAATAAAAGGTTCGGGAATGAGTAGTTTAGCTCAAATATTATTTGATAATGGATACCCTGTTCAGGGTTCAGACATAGAAGAAACATTGTTCACACAAAAAGGGCTAGAAAAGAGAGGAATTAAGATGTTTCCGTTTGATGAAAAAAACATCAGCGGAGAACATATTTATATTATCGGTAATGCTTTTGATGAAAAAAACAAAGAAGTTAAAAAGGTACTTGATGAAAATTATAGGCATTATAGATATCACGAGTTTTTAGGGGTTTTTATGCAACGTTTTGTGTCCATAGGTGTGAGTGGCACACACGGAAAAACTTCAACAACTAGTCTATTAGCGCACGTATTAAAGAATCAATTTCCAACTAGTGCATTGATTGGTGACGGAACTGGATATGGAGAAAAACAAAGCAAATTTTTTGCTTTTGAAGCTTGTGAATATAAAAGACATTTTCTGAAATATAACGCTGACTATTCCATTATCACTAATGTTGATTATGATCATCCTGATTACTTTACAGGTATAGAGGATGTATTAGACGCGTTCAATGGATTTGCAAAGAATACAAAAAAGAAAGTAATTGTTTGTGGAGATGACCTTAACACTTCTAAATTAAATAGATATAATCAAGCAATAACATACGGCATAAATGAACATAATATAGTAAACGCTCAAAACATTAAAGTCAGACCGGAATTCACTATGTTTGAAGTGTATTTTAAAGGGGAGAAACAGGGGATGGTCAAAATACCGCAACACGGAAATCACGCCATCCAAAACGCACTAGCTGTTATAACTGTTTGTCTTTTAGAAGGAATGAGTATAAGTAATGTCGCACCACATTTATTGAGTTTTGCGGGCGCAAAAAGAAGATTTAACGTAGAAAAATGGAATGACTTTGTTGTTGTTGATGATTACGCTCATCACCCTAAAGAAATTGAGGTCACGATTGAAGCTGCGCGTCAAAAGTTTCCGGATAAACAGCTGGTTGCTGTTTTTCAACCGCATACTTATACAAGGACTGCTACCTTTTTAGAAGGATTCAAGAGTTCTCTTGGTAAAGCAGATAAAGTGTATGGTTGTAGTATATTTGGATCTGCGCGAGAGTCTGCGGAAACATTGAGTATAAATCATTTAACTAATCTTATCCCAGGATCAGAAGTATTAACACTCGAGACCATTGATAAGTTAACAGACCATAGAAATGCTGTTTTGTTGTTTATGGGAGCGGGGGACATTGGTAAATATATTGATGCTTTCAAAGACAATATAAAAATAAAAAAACAAGCATAAAAGAAGAGCCATTTAAAATGGCTCTTTTATTTTCTAAATACATAAATTTTCTCTTTTGAATCTTCTATTTTTAATCCTATTTATGTAGTAGTTGAATTTCATTTCGCCTTTTTCAAAATTATGAAAATTGCAAGATGTGCATAAATTTTCCTCGCTATTATCGCCGCCGCTAACAATTGGGTTTTTATGATCGAGTGTTAAAAATGTATTTGGTTTGGTCTCTCCATATTCTATTTGGCAGTAAACACATTTATAATTATCTCTAGCATAAATTTTCCTTCTTAGTTCTGGAGTTATTTCGTCTCGTACGTTTCGTCTTTTTTGGATTAGATGGAATATAAAAGATACGTGATCCATATTCAATGTATTTCTATAATTACTGCATTTATCGCAATAGCAAATGCCGTGCGTATTAGGAAATATCTTAAAAAACTCAGGGACTCTTAATAGCGTTCCAGTCTGAATATCCTCTAAACTTAATTTGGGGTTTAAATTCAGTAGTTGCTCTTTGCTTGTTCTATAATATGTGAGTATATCATTAACAGTTTCTTTATTTTTAACAATGTGGAAGGGTTCAAGAGAAGTGGTTAATTTTTTTTTATCTAAGTGTCTGTGGCAATAACAACATTTATATTTAGCTTTTCTTTTTATATAATCTGATCGGGATTCGTTTCTTCTTCTAATTCTTTTATTATTTAAACTGCTTTTTAATCTGCGAATATCATTTAATAATTCTGTCGCATCCATTTCTTCACTCCCTTTGATGTTTTATAGAATTATATTTAAGTATTAAACCGATTTTCAAGATAAGAAAAAACCTAAAAGTGGGTATTTAAGAAAGTTTTTGCTTATAATAGGTAATAGAGAAGTTTGTGGATGAAACATCGCATTAAAAAGAAAGGTGGGTGAGGTAATGGGTTGGTTTGAAAAAAAAATGAAGAGAACTCTATATAAAAAAATGCTTCTGGAGAAAGATATTGCAATGGCAATTAATGATGGAAGTGTTGACAGAGTGGTAAGAATTGTTCCTAAACATTCGAAAGATATATTTGAAAATCGATTAAAAGCTGTAAGGCCAGATTTGCTAAATTAGGTATTGAGTTAGCTAGCTGTAAAAGATATATAAACAAACCATTACTCATAAGTGTAATGGTTTTCATTTTATAATGTATATTTATCTTGATTTCGTATTCGAAAAAGAAAATTCTAAAAACAAACAAAAGTGCAGAGCCTATGATCTGCACTTTTGTTTGTTATATTTATCGACGACGAATGATGTCATCAACAAGCCCATATTCTTTCGCTTCTTCTGAGAGTAGAAAGTAATCACGTTCGCAATCGTGTTTAACTTTTTCAAATGGCTGTCCTGTATTTTCTGCTAGGGTTTTAGTTAAACTCTCTTTCATTCTTAGAATACGTTTTGCAGCAATATCAATCTCTGTTGCTTGACCTTGCGCTCCACCAAGTGGTTGATGAATCATTACTTCTGAATTTGGAAGGGCAAATCGTTTACCTTTAGCACCAGAAGATAACAAGAATGCTCCCATTGAAGCTGCCATACCCACACATATTGTTGAGACGTCAGGTTTAATTAAATTCATCGTATCATAAATGGCCATACCATCGGTGATACTTCCGCCAGGGCTATTAATGTACATCGTAATATCTTTTTCAGGATCTTGGCTTTCTAAAAAAAGAAGTTGCGAGGTAATAGAAGCGGCCATATTGCCATCAACACCACCATACATTAGAATAATGCGGTCTTTAAGCAAACGTGAAGGCATATCATAAATTCTTTCTCCACGAGGAGTATCTTCAACGACGTTAGGAAAAAAAGTGTTGTACATATGTATAATCCCCTTATTTTTCATTTTGTATGGTCATTATATTCTCAAAAGAAATAAAAAACAGGGGGAGAACAGAGTTTTATAATCTTTCTAAATATATTTTAGAAACGCCTTCTGTTGGAAAATCAAAAGCATTTGTATATAGATTCAAAAAATCGCTATAGTGAAAGCTACCTCCATTTTCCTTATAAGAATCAAACAATTCTTCCATTGATTTATCTAGATAATAAAAAGAAATCTCAGCATTATATTTTTGTGCCAATTTGTAAATTAGAGAGTGTTGATTATTAGTCAAAAACCAACCATATATATGTATTTCGTTTTTTAATGAAAGTTCGTGTTCTGCTTTTAATAAAAAATTTTTAGAGATTCCATCTTTTAATGGCAAAAGTGTATCTTCATCGAGACCTGTTTTGTAAATCAGTGGTTTTAGTGCTTTGTCTGAAAAATAATTACCATAATTCATTACAGGAAAGGAAGAATAAAGGTTAATCTTTTTTGTATTAATCATTTAGTTTTCTCCTTAAAAATAATTGTTAAAAAACTTGTTTTTTTAATCATATTTTTATAATGTACTCCCAGTTAGAAAGGAGGAACCGTTTGATGAAAAGAAAAATCGACTTAACCTCAATCGGCGGTTTACTTATAGCCTTATTAGGTATCGGAATCGGGTACTCTCTTGAGGGCGGAGAATTTGGTGCCTTGTTAGCAGTATCTCCTTTATTAATTATTTTTGGAGGTACCATTGGTGTTGTAACGGTTACTATGAGTATGAGTACTTTAAAAGATATGCCGAAACTATTTAAATATATTTTTACAGATGTCTCATACGATTTTCAAGCTTTAATTGAAAATATGATTGAATGGGGAAAAGTGGCAAGAAGAGACGGGGTAGTTGCTCTAGGTAACATAGCTGAAAAAATTGAAGATCCATTCGTTAAAAAAGGGATGAATTATGTTTTAGATGGCAGTGATTATGAAGTGATTAAAGAACTTTTAGAAAAAGAAATTGAAGCTATGATGGAACGACATCATACTGGAGCTAAACCATTTGAACAAGCGGGTGGGTTTGCGCCTACAATGGGGATCATCGGTACAGTTCTTGGGCTTGTTACTATACTAGGAAGTTTAGGAAGTGCTGGTATTGAAGAATTAGGTCACGGTATAGCTACAGCCTTTCTCGCAACTTTTATGGGGGTAGCATCGGCCAACTTAGTGTTCTTGCCTTTTGCAGAAAAATTAAAAGGTAAAAGTACAATGGAAGTCTTGTACAAAGAAATAGCTATGAACGGAATACTGGGTATTCAGCAAGGAGCAAATCCTACAATGTTAAAAAAGAAACTAGAATCATTTCTACCTGATGCGTTGCTTAACAAGCCGTCTAAACCTGGAAAAGAGGAAGAGTAATGAAAAAGAAAGCGCACGGACACGTTAACCACGAGAGGTATCTAGTTACATATTCAGATTTAATCACATTATTGCTAGCATTCTTTATAATCCTTTATGCAATGAGTAGTCCTGACGAGTCCAAATTAGAGGCTTTGGCAGAACAATTAACTTTGGCATTTCACCCGAGCGCTGAATCTTTGCTACCTCAGTTGAACTCTCAAGGAGGAGAAAGTAGACAAAGAGGGCAAGCTGCTACAAGTGAAGAACAAAAAACTATGGAGTCAGTCTCAGAACAAAGCTCTTTAAGAAAAGTTAAAGAAAAGATAGATGAAGAAGCTGGTAAACAAGGGGTATCCGGAGAAATTCAAACTAAGTTGACTGACGAAGGACTAAAAATTGTTTTAACAGATGATATATTGTTTAATTCAGGATCAGCTACTCTTAAAGATGAAAAAAGTACAGCAATCATCGGAAATATTGGATTAATTCTATCTACAATTAATAATCCTGTAACAATTGATGGACATACAGATAATATTCCAATAAGTAATAGTCAATACCCGTCAAACTGGGAATTATCAGCAGCTCGTTCATTAAGTGTTTTGAGAGAAATGGTTAATTTCACACCTAAACTCGATCCGACAAGATTTTCTGCTTCTGGATATGGAGAATACAGACCGGTTGCGGATAATTCCGTTGAACACGGAAGAAAGGCAAACAGAAGAGTTGAAATTCTTGTTAAACGTGAAAATCAAGATGGTTTATTGAAAGCGGGAGGTGAAAGCAAAAAATGAATAAAAAATTAATAATTATTATCATAGTTGTTTTATTATTAGCAGGTGCTGGAGTGGGATTTTGGTTTTATAAAAAAAGTTCCTCTTCGAATGATGATACAACATCAACAGCTTCTGAATCATCAACTAAATCTAATAGTTGGAATCCATATTCCACAGAAAGTCATCATACTGTAACTTTGACAGACCAACTGCTTAGCGCAGGAAATGGTGATTTTGTTGTAAAAATGAACATTACTTTAGATTTTGCTGGGGATGAAGCATATTACAAATATGTTGGTTATGAAACTAAAAAAGAAGCTGAAAAAGCTGAAAAAAGCAGTGAATCTCATTCATCTTCTAAAGATAAAGTAGCAACACCTATGGAATTGAAAATCAACGATACTATTGGGGAACTTATGATGAAAGCTAATGAAACACAAATTAAAAATAGAGAAACATTGAGAAATTATCTTAAGGACGGCATCAATAGAGAATTGGGATTTGATCAAGAGACTATTAAAAATCTTTACATTGAGAATTTTGTTATTCAATAAAAAACAGTACTATAAAAGTACTGTTTTTTTAGTGCGTACATATAATTTGATTTCTTTTATAAGACATAAGACAAAGTAACCTATAAAGAAATACATAACATAGATTGAGTTCAAGTCAAACCAATAATATAAAAATGAATTAATGATAAACGCGGTTAATAATCTTGAAAGCCAAATCAGGAAAAAACCATAGCTTTTTTCAGACAAGATGAAGTCTGAAGACTTCCACTTAATTAGAAAGGGGATGATCAGTAGTAACAAGAGTAAAAAAGAGGCCATTAGCTTTTTGCTCCTTATAAAAATAGTTTATTTATTCCTCGTCATCTTCGTCGTCATCATCATCGTCGTCTTCGTCGTCATCTGACAATAAGAACGTATCATCTTCGGTGAAATCTACGAGTTCCTCCTCGACGTCACCTTCTAATTCTTTTGAAATATAATCTTCTATTGAACTTTGAATTGTTTCTAGTAGTTCGTCTTTTTCGTGAGGGAAGATGCTTAGCGTTTCTGATATGGGATCGTAGTGTCCTATATTTTCGGAAGACTGTTTAACCAGTTCGAACATAGCTTCCAATGATATCTCGATTCTTTCCAAAACTTACACCCTTTCAAATAGTAAAACTTTTGGATGTTAATTGTGTTTTAATTTGTTTTTTCCTTCATTTTTTTATGAATGAAAAGAGCTCTTACGAACTGATTAGACAAGGGTATGAGGTTGTTTAAAGAAAGGTAAGAAAAGAGGTGGATATAATGCGAACGATTAGTATCTATAATAACTTTCTTCCCAAAAATCAAGAAAAAAGAGAAATGCTAAACAATAAAATAAAAGAGAACGGTTTTGGTACTGGAAGAGATGGAGATTTTATGTTTGTTGTCGGGGGGGATGGTACATTTTTAAAAGCGATTAAAAAAAATATGAAAATCAATCCACCAGTGCTCATTGGGATAAACACTGGTAATTTAGGATACTTGCACGAATTTTCATTTGATGAAGTAGACAGTATTTTTGAAATGATCAAAAAGAAAGATTATTGGTTACAATCTATACCCGTTTACGAAGCATTAGTTACGACGAAAAATCAAACAAAACGTTTATATTTTGTTAATGATTTAGTTATTGAAAGAAAAGAGACGAAAGTAATTCATTCTGAAATTCAGATAAACGGAGAAAAGCTTACCCAAATATCTGGTGATGGTGTAGTAATATCTTCCTCGTTGGGTTCTACCGCTTATAATCTTTCTGCGAATGGGCCTATTTCTTATGATTGTGATGATGTCTTGCAATTAGTACCCCTCCATCCAATTAACAACAGCAGATATCGTTCTCTCTCGAATGCTGTGATTCTGAAAACAAATAATGAAGTTACAATATTACCTAGTTACAAAAAGCAAATACCTTTCAGAGTCGTTTTTGACGGAAATGAGGGGAAGTTTAAGGATATAAAATCAGTAACGATTACGAAGTCTCCATTCAGTGTTAAACTCTTTAGAAGCAAAAATTATAAGAGTATTGATAACCTAAAAAATAAAATATTGCCTTACTAATCTCCTGGAATAAATTCCGGAGATTTTTTTTATTTTTTTCACAAAAAAATAAAATGTAGTCTAACATCTATTTCAGATTAATTGAAAGGGGGGGTTATATGAATAGATTAAACTCTATCCAAAACTATTTTACTCATTCGATAAAAAATGGTAAAGGCAAGGAGAACACGATTCAAGAATGTCTAAACCGTTTAAAAACTTATCAGGAGAAAGATCGATTTATTCGTTTTGTTGAACAGAAAGGATGAAAAGCAAAAAACCAGACTCAAAAAGGAATCTGGTTTTTATTTATTTTGTTCTTCGATTTCTTTTTCCATTGTTTTGTTTTCTTTCTTTATTCTGCCTAACTTGTTTCAAAGTATCTTCAGAGGTTTTTAAATAATCCCTCATTTTAGATTCAAAAACTTCTTTTCTATACTTATCTTCATCTAATAAAGATAACGAGAGTTGGAAAGATATTTTTCCTTTATGTCTTTTTGAAGAAGTAATCCTTGCTTTTACTGTTTCACCAACAGTAATTATATCTGACATATGTTTAATGTATCCGCTTGATTTTGTTTTGGCATCTTTGATATGCAAGAAATAATCATATGAATCATTTGCAGTTAATATCGCACCGCTTGGAAGCACTTTTACTACCTTAACTTCAATTACATCGCCTATTTTTGGCATTCGGATAAACCTCCTAGAAATAACTCTATTAGTTTTTATTCCAAAAAAGAAAGAAATCCTTTTTAAAAGGAGAAAAATAAAAAGATCATAAATAAGAGAATAAGAGGTGTAATTTATAATGATGAATCGAAAATTATCTTTAATAATTTTATTTATTCTATTTGGGTTGCTAATAACTGTTTTATTGACTTTTATGTCTTTCTCACAAAGTGGGAACAATCAAGATGTAGGGGAATTGAAAACTGGTTATGATCAACTCACTAAACAGGTAAAAGAATTAAAAGTTACTACTGACGAACTTAATTCAAAAGTTAATGATTCGAGTGGTTCTCAGACTTCAACTGTAAAAGCTACAACTCCTCAAACAACTTCTCCAGCGAGTCCTCCGGCGACTTCTCCGGCCACAACTAGCCCAACTGCTACAAAAACTGTTATTGGAAATAAAATTAATATGAGGTCTACTCCATCGACTGGAGCTAGAGTCGTAAAACAATTGGCGAATGGAGAAAAGGTTACACCAACTGGACAAACTCAAACTGTGAGTGGTTATAGTTGGATTCAAGTGAAAGATGCCCAAGGAAATTTAGGGTGGATAGTGGCTAGTTATATTAAATAAAATAATTTAATTTATACTAAATCAAATTTGATTTAAAAAGGTGCATATAAGTGGCTAACGGGAAAACTCACGAAAAATTAAACATTTCTTTTTTGGTATTTGCAATATTAGTTGCAGCTACAGTATTTAATAAAAGCAGATATATAGAGGGGATTTTTATTATTATTGGTTACCTTATAGGGACCTTTTATTTAAACCCTGATCTTGATTTGCCGAGCAGACCTTTTAAAAGATGGGGGATATTAAAATTTATATGGTATCCTTATCAAACATTTAAACATCGATCTATATGGACTCACGGATACATAATTGGTGATTTGATTAGGTATTCGTATATGATGAGTGTATTAATTATCCCAGTTATGTTGTTTAACTTCTTGCCTTTTGTTTCAACAGTTTTTTTGATAAAAGATTTATTAATTTTTATTGAGCAATACAAAATTGTATTTTTCTTAATCATTGTCGGGAATGTCCTATCGTCAGCAGTTCACACGTTAACAGATCAAACATCAAGCAAATTTAAAAAAATGACTAAAATAAAAACGCAGGAATAATCCTGCGTTTTTATTATTGCTTAATTATTTCGTTGACTATTAAATTGACTTCATCGCCAGTTAATGTTTCTTTTTCTATAAGGTTTTCCGCTATTTTTTTTAATGCAAGTGAATTTTGTTTTAATAATTGTCTGGTTTTTTCAAAACAATTATTAATGATCTTTTTAATTTCTTTGTCACTATCTGATTTTGTGGTGAAAGAGAAGCCTTCCAAGGTCATACCTAAATCATTAACCATATTTGTTGCAATTTTTTTTGACTGTTCATAATCTTGAGATACGCCTAACGAGTGTTCGTTAAAGTATAATTCTTCGGTTAAACCCCCGGCTAATAAAATGCACACTTGATCCATAAGTTCTTTAGACGTTTTTAATTGAGTATTTTCTTCCTCTTTGACCAAAACAACCCCAAGGATGTCTGAATGAGGGATTATAGTAACTTTTTGAATCATATTTGGTCTTAGCAGCGAGGTTAATAAAGCGTGACCTGATTCGTGATAAGCGATACGTTTAATGATTTCTTCAGAATGGGTAATCCGGCCCCTAGTGCCTAAAATAATTCTGTCAATTCCATTTTGAACATCTTGATACGTTATATAAGATCGTTCTTCCTGTAAAGCAATGATTTGAGCTTTTTGAAAAATATCTTCTATATCTGCGCCACTCATTCCAAACATAGAACGAGAAAGATCATCTAATTTATCCGACAAATGTTTATCCATAGGTATATCTTTGGTTTTGATCTCTATAATTTCTCGACGACCTTTGATATCTGGAAGTCCGATATTGATTTTATAATCAAATCTACCGGAACGTACCAACGCTGGATCTAAGCCAGTTTGATGGTTAGTAGAGGCCATAACTAACACTTGTTCGTTTTGAATATTTGAAAGCTCAATTAATAATTGATTCAATGTATTTCTTGATTCGGAATTATTTTCGGACTCTCTTTTCATTCCAATAGCATCTATTTCGTCGATAAAAACGACACTAGGTTGATTTTTCCTTGCTTCTTTGAATAATTCTCTCACTCTAGATGGGCCTACGCCAACATACCTTTCGACAAATTCAGGGCCGTTGACTTGAAAGTATTTTGCGTTTATTTCGTTTGCGATGGCTTTAGCAAGCATTGTCTTACCGGTTCCTGGAGGACCATATAAAAGAATGCCGTTTATAGGTTTTATTTTAAAGGTATTAAGATTTTTGTGATTATGAAATAACATTATAGCTTGATTAATTTCCTCGCTGACTTGAGGAGATAAACCCCCGATATCTTTAAGATTAATTTTAGGGAGATCAGTCATAAACACTTTTTCAGAATTGATATTAGAATAATCTAATTCATTTTGTGCTTTTTTGCGTCCTCTAAAATCCATTAAGAACAACAAGAGAAAGAAAAATGCAAACAATAGGATTACAGAGAATATAAGCACAAAAAACATTAACCAAGAGAATTCATAATATTTATAAGGCATATTATATTTTTCTAATATCTTTGATGTATTTTCTGACCTATTGCTATACTTATTCATTTCTTTTATGGTTCCATCCGGAACGCGTGAAGAATATACAATGTCATCAGTATAGTAGTACAAATTCCCGTTCTTTTTCTCAACCAAGTAAGGTTCCGTATTTTTCTTAAATGTTTTGCTAATGACATTTTCGAAAGAAGAGTAAGGAACTTCTCTAACTTCCTTTCCGCTGGGAGTTGTGAAAAAGGTGAGGGAAAATAAATAGGTGGTAAAATGAATTGAAAAAGTGAGGTAAAGAATCATTACAATTATTTTAAATATCGTTTTTAATATCATTTTACTTGTAGAGTTCATTTTTTGCAGTCCTTATTTAGACTTTTTTAATTGCTTAATGAAATCTTCTCGCTTAGATTTGATCCGCTGCATTGTGTTATCTACAGCTTTGATTTGCGCTTCTACAGTTGGATGAGTCTTTCTAAATACAATTTTCCCTATTTCTTCGTATGAATAATCCTCTGCGTAATACCAACATACGGATTTTTCAGTTTCAGAAAACGTATTCCAAACTTCCCAGAAAGTTTCTGTGGTTATAAGATGATGTTCTGGACGGAAGTCTTCAGACTTCAACAGGTGTTCAAAAGTATTCTCAGAGTCATTTTTGCAAACAGGGGAATGATAACTATATGCTTCATTTAAAGTTTTCATTTTATTGCTTCCTGCTCTGCTAATTATCGATTGGATATGGAAATTAATAACGTGCTGAACAAAGATCTTGAAGGGGCGTTTACGTTCAATTTTAAAATCCCTGATAGCCTTATAAAATCCGATGTAGCCAGATTGAATTAAATCTTCTTCCTGATCACCTCTGTTATAACGGCCTTTCCTCTTAACTGTACGTTTTACAAAGTCTATATATTTTACAGCAATTATTTCTCTTGCATCTTGATCTTCTTCCTGGGCAAGAAGAACAAGAGTTTCATCGGTACACTGATAATTATTTTCTAAAGCTAATTTAAATAGAAGTGCTTTGACATCCTGATAACCATTTTGTAAAAGAGCAATTAACATATCTTCGTTTAACATATTAAGATTATCTTTATTTTTTGTGTAAAGAAGGCGCAAAGGTGTAAGATCATTATGCTCTTTATAGAGATCTAATAACTCTTCGTTGGAGAGAGTGGATAAGCTTTTTTGTAATATATTATCTTTAATATTATTCATTGTTCCTCCTAAATAGGATTCCCGCCTTTCATCAAAAAGTTAAAAGATTTGAAATATAAAAGAAGGGGTAATTATTTTTTCGAAAAATATACCGGTTTTTAGTTCAACTGAATTATATTTTATAGAGAATTAAAAAAACAATACTGAAATTAAAAAAACCGCCAGCGGCGATTTTTTTAAAATGAGGGTTTACAATACATTATTTAGAAGGTTTATAAGATCTTTGCGCTTATTATTCAATTCGTCCGTTTCGGTTGCTTGATCTATTAATTTAGACGGGCGATTCTGAAAGAATTTCAGTATTTTTATTAATGGGTTGTATGTAAGAAAATAGTGGATTGGAGTTTTGACATATCCATTTTCTATCTCTGCATCTGGGACAATTTCAAGGTACGCCGATTTATTATACACTTGATAAACGATATAACCGTCAGAAGAGAGGTAAACATCATTACTAATTAAGTCTCGATCATTTTCGGGAAAAATATAAATTAAAACAGAGTCTTTGCCATTGATTTTTTTCTTTGTTGTAAAAGGATAGATCTTTTCGATGAATTTCAATAACAAATCAACTTCTTCTTGAATGATTACATCTCTATCTCTAATAATTGGTTCATAATGTTGATGAGCGCTTTGTAATCTGCTTACGATTTCATTGATTTCCATAGGGAAAACACCTCCTAGCTGAAAATATATTAGCTAAAAGGAGAAGAATATCAAGAAAAAGAAAACAAAAAGTAGTTATTTTATTGATCGCATACTTCATTTGACTTTTGAATATTAAGAAAAAATTATGTCATCATTAGATTAATTTTTCGAAACAGTGATAAAATATGTATTTAAGCCTCTTCTCGAAAAAACCAAACACATTTTTTCGCTTTGAAGGGTTTAGCATTAAAAGATTCGAATATGTTATGATCCATTTTGGCATTTGGATAATAAGATTCGTAATATGTTTTGAATAATGTGAACTTCTCGTCTTTATTGCTTGGTAGAACAAATTTTTCACTTGGGATTGGAAAAGCACTTCGATCAGTTTCTAAATCGCTGCTGAAATCTGAGTGGTATAAATTAATGACTTCCTTCTCAGTTAGTTTCGAAACATCTTGGCTAAAGAAAATTGTTCCTTCTTTCTTGGCTCTAAAAAGGTCAGATTTAACCCTAAATATGTTCTTGCCATTATTTTTTTCAACTTCAACAATTTTTTTCATATCGACCTTCATAAAAAAGCACCTCTTCACGTACTATATATAAGTGGTTAAACATAAGTTGTATTATAAGATGCGGTGGAAATTTGTGCAACTGTTTTTAATAAAATATTTGGACAAGTTTTTATTTTTTCGTTTTCTTTCACTTTTTTTAAGGATATACAAAAAATCTTCGAAAGTTTTATAGTAATACTGGTTTACAAACCGGATCGGAGGTCATTTCTAAAGTGAAAGAAACAATCAATAATATCCACGTCATATCAAAGGGGACTTTAATAAGTGTCATTCTGCATATGATCGTTATTGGATTCCTTGTTATTACTGGGTTTAATATGTCTCTTCCTTTATTTACAGCAGCTTTATTTGTTGTAATGGCGACGTCTGGTTTTTATGTTGGAACTATAAGTGATCGTTATGCAGAAATTAATGGTCTTATCGTTTCTGTCATTACAAGTACAATTGTATTATTATATGTTGCGCAGTATACATCGATGAACTGGTCTGTAAATCAAATTTTTATTGCCAGTTATTTAGTTATAGGATTTGTATCTTCTCTTATTTCAAGAATAACTAATAAAAAACACAAAGTGAAAAATAAATTGAAAAATAAAGAGAAAAATACAGACATTTTGATATTGAATGAAAGAGCTAAAACAGCAGAAAATCTTGATGATAACGGTATTGAAACAGGAAAATCCTTTAATAAGACAAGATTGTTTTCGGAAAAGAAAAAAGAAAATAAACGAAAAAACACAAAGAATTCGTAACTTACGGGTTCTTTTTATTTTTTCGTTTAAAATTATTTTTTTATTAAAATATGAATTATAATAATTAAGTAAATAATGAAATTTGGAGGTAGAAAAATGGGGAATTCAGATAGACAAGCAGCTTTAGACGCTGCACTAAAGCAGATCGAAAAACAATTTGGGAAGAATTCAGTAATGAAATTGGGTGAGAAAACAGATACAAGGATTGAAGTTACAAGTTCGGGATCTCTATATTTAAACCAAGCTCTTGGAGTATTTGGTTATCCTAAAGGAAGGATAATTGAGATATATGGGCCCGAGAGTTCAGGTAAAACGACTGTCTCTCTTCACGCTATTGCAGAGGTCCAAAAAGCAGGCGGAACGGCTGCATTTGTTGATGCTGAGCACGCCCTTGACCCTGTTTATGCAAAAGCAATTGGGGTTAATATAGATGAATTATTAATTTCGCAACCAGACACAGGTGAGCAAGCTTTAGAAATAACAGAAGCTTTGGTTAGAAGTGGAGCTGTGGATATTGTAGTAGTTGACTCTGTGGCTGCGTTGGTACCAAAAGCGGAAATAGAGGGAGATATGGGTGATTCTCACGTTGGTTTGCAAGCGCGTTTAATGTCCCAAGCTATGAGGAAATTATCTGGAGTTATCAATAAATCGAAAACAATTGCAATCTTTATTAATCAAATTCGTGAAAAGGTGGGAGTTATGTTTGGTAACCCAGAAACAACACCTGGTGGAAGAGCGCTAAAATTTTATAGTTCGGTTCGTTTAGAAGTTAGAAGAGCTGAACAGTTAAAAGATAAGGATAAAGTTGTTGGTAATAAAACTAAAGTTAAAGTTGTGAAAAATAAAGTCGCACCTCCTTTTAGAACAGCAGAGTTTGATATTCTTTATGGGCAAGGTATATCTTTTGAAGGTGAGCTGATTGATTTAGGTGTTGAATTAGAAATTGTGCAGAAGTCTGGGTCTTGGTATTCGTTTGGAGATGATAGAATAGGTCAAGGTAGGGAAAATGCTAAAACTTATTTGAAAGAACATCCTGAAACTATAGAAGAAATACATAAACGCATTAAAGTGCATTTGGGAATAATTGAGGGTGATAATGTATCTACTCCGAATAATGAAGCTATAGAAGAGTAAAATAAAAAAGAACCTAATACATTAGGTTCTTTTTTTAGAGTTTTGTTTGAGTTTTTGAAATAATTCTAGATGCTTCGATTCCAACATTAAGTCATTCAAGAAGTCTATTTCAGTATCTTTTAAAGGTTTATTGTCTCGCACTTTCATTTCTAATAAGTGGATATATTTACTTTTAGATACTGCGTCTGTGCGATTACCTAATTTTTTTGCGTAATAACGCCATTGAATTGGATCTAATTTGTATGAATTATCACTTGGTTTTATAATGATGGAATACAGTTCTTTAAAAATATAAATCTTTTTAAAGATTCTGCTCTTTTGCGCATTATTTAAAACCCTGGTTCTTATTAATAGCTTTTTATTATTTTTTTTAAAAGTATTTATATCGAACAAAAAACGCAGAATCAATATAATTAAGTAAATAACTAAACCGAACAAAAAAACTGTAGATAATACTGAAATTGCTTCTTTTGAAGTTGTTGGAACTATCAATTTAAAAACACTTTTTTTATCAGAAAAGATAAATAATACGAATAATAAAAAGATAGACAAAGCAAAATAAATCATTTTGTCCTTAGTTTTTGATTTTATGCCATATTTAAGATCATATTTATCCACCATATATAATCACCCGATTTTAAATTAGTTGTTTTATTAGAAAAACCTTGCTATTATTGTCTAAGAGACAAAATAAATTATGTAAGAAATTATAGTAAAAGGTACAAATCAGGAGGGTGATTATGACTAAACCTGGCTATCAAGTATTTGAAAATGAAGAGAAGCTAAGAGAATATATAATAAAGATTGATCCAATGAAATCTTTCACTCCAAGTAAGAGGGAAATCGCTTGGAATCCAGCGGATAGAATTTGTCGTGAATGCAATAATTCTTTTAAACCAAAAAAACCTGCTCAACTTTATTGTTCGGACTGTCAAAATAAAGAAGAGAGAAAAAATAAGAGAAAGGGCGGTTTGAAAGCCAATCCAACCCCCTCTAAATGTGCTGACTGTGGACACGACTTCTATAAAACAGCTCCCGCTATGAGAAAATGCGAAATTTGTAGTAAAAAGGGCGGGAAGAGAATTAGTAAAGCTGATTAGTTAAAGTGCTTTATTCAAAGGAAGGTTATGTATAACATCAATCCCATAATGAGGGAAGATGTGTATGTAGCCTTCTTTTTTTGGTTCAACATTAAATCCTGAAGAAAAAATTTCTGTAAGATATTTTATTTCACTTTCTTGTTTTTCAGGAAATTGTTGTGTTAAAAAGGAACTAAATACACACTTTATTGCTTCTAAGAATGTACAATAACTCTTTGTTTCATTAGTAGGTAATTTAACAATATAACTTATATTCATAAGTGTTCCTCCAGATGCGAAAGTTTAAACAATAGATGTGATCTATTGTTTATTTTTTAAGATTTGAAATCCATTAAAAAAATAAGAATTTTGAAATAATAATGTTTTTATAAAATATAATAATAACAAAGATTAATATATATTAAAAAAAGACAAGAGTTTTAACAATAAAATATCCATTAATAATAATTAAAAACAAAAAGTTCTCGAAACGGGAATCTACAAAGTAGAAAGCACATATTATAATGGAATAGAAAGGTCGATAGTGAAATGGAATTAGGGAGAAGAATCAAGCATTATCGCATAGAGAGAGGATGGACTTTAGAAAAACTTGCAACTGAAATTAACTTCGCAAAAAACACGGTGCACAATTGGGAAAATAACAAAAGAGAGCCAGATAACCAAACGATTAGAAGCATAGCAAATGCATTAGGAATATCAATAATAAATCTGTTTAAAAAGGAAGGATTGCTTAATATGAATTTTAATGAAGATCTGCGTTATATTGGTACAAGACACTTAGAAGAAATGGATCCTGACATTCCAGTAGAAGTATTAAATTGGCTTGAGAATTTTATTGCAGTTGAAGAAGAAGCAGGATATCCTGCGATGTTAAAAGGTACATATGGTTATATGATAGTGATGGAGTATTGGCACAATGAAATAGAAAGGGATATAGTTGATTATGGTGATTGGCAAAACATTAAGTCTAATGATTTACTTTCATTTTTACAAGAAACGGCTCAATGGCTTGAAACGTTGGAACCCAACATCAAGGTAATTGTTGGAGACAAAACTGCACCTCTTAGTGCACACGAATTTTGCATTTTCATACCTTTTGGGACCGAAGACAAAACTTACAAAGACATTTTAGAATCTTGGAAATATGCTGAAATTAAAGCAAAAAATGAAGCATAATTCATAGAAATAGTATATACAGTAAAAAACCAACCAAAATAGGTTGGTTTTTTGACAATCTTTCGATTCAATAAAGTTTACTAATTACTTAACTGCATCTTTAAGTGCTTTTCCTGGTTTGAACGCAGGTACTTTACTTGCTGCAATTTCAATTTCTTCACCTGTTTGTGGATTTCGTCCTTTTCGAGCAGCTCGCTCACGAACTTCGAAGTTACCGAAACCAATCAGTTGAATTTTATCGCCATTTTTTAGAGCGTCTGAGATTGTATCAAAAACAGAGTCAACTGCTTTTGTAGCATCTTTCTTTGAAAGTTCTGCTGATTCAGAAACTGCATTAATTAGATCTGTCTTGTTCATAATAAAAATTACCTCCGAAACATTATTTAGATATTAGAATGGCCATTAACCATCGACCATCTTTAATATTGTAGCCTTTTTTCTTTAATCCTTCAAAAGAAAACATTATTTTTTAATAATTATGATGAAGAGGCAAGAATTTGCCTCTTCATTTTAATGCTTATAAGAGATTTCAGCACCAAGGAAATTCAACTTCTCGATAAACTCTTCGTAGCCGCGGTACAAATAACGAAGCGACTGTACTGTTGTGACTCCATTTGAGGCGATGCCCGCCATAATCATACTTGCTGCACCCCGTAAATCATAGCTGTCTACACGGCAACCTGTTAGTTGAGAAGGGTGGATGACTGCAACATTGTTTTCAGTTACTTTAATTTCTGCACCCATTTTCATTAATTCATCTAAATGACGGAAACGGCTATTAAAAACTTTTTCAGTTAAAACTGATGGGGTCTCTGCTAAAGTCATAAGAATTGAAATTTGTTGCTGACAATCTGTAGGGAAAGCAGGGAACACACCTGTTTCGATTTTAACACCTTTTAGCGGACCTACATATGAAGCTTCAATCCAATCATCGCCAATTTCAACTTTAACGCCCATATCAACTAGTGCTTGAAGTGGTGCGCTAAGATGGTCTGGGCAGCAATGTGTTACTCTTACGGAACCTTTTGATGCAACAGCAGCTGTTAACAAAGTGAAAGCTTCTATACGATCTGGTTGAACTTTGAATCGTACAGAGTTCAATTTCTTAACACCTGTAATTGTTAAAGTTTTGGGATGCGAAAATTCAATTTTTGCGCCCGCTGCATTAAGGAAGTCTACCAATTCAAATACCTCTGGTTCAACAGCTACGTTGTTTAACTGAACTGTTGAAGGAGAGAAAACGGATGCGGAAATAAGATTTTGAGTCGCACCTACAGATGGGAAGGGGAGTGTATATTCGCCTTCTAAACCGTTCGGAGTATCTACCATATTATTACCTGCTTCTAAATTCACGTTTGCACCGAGAGACTTGAACCCATTTAAATGAATATCAAGCGGGCGGGATCCTATAACACATCCGCCAGGCATAGAGACTCTTGTTTCGCCGTATTTTCCGAGAAGAGGACCGAGAAACAAGGAAGAAGCTCTAAGTTTAGTAGAAAAATCTTCTGATATAGGGCGATTCATTAAGTTTCGTAGATTTAATTTGATCTCTCCGTCTTTAAAAGAACCTTCTGCGCCTAAATATTTTAAAATGTCCACCATTACGTGTATATCGGACAAATCCGGTACATTTGTTAATTCAACTTCTGGGACTAATGGCAACGCTGCTAAAATAGGTAAGGCTGCATTCTTACTACCCTGAGTTGTTACTTGTCCGTGTAATGGAGTGTTACCTGAAACGATAACAGAGTCCGCTTTGATGTTTTTAATTTGTGTGCTCATATATGTAATCGTCGCTTTTTAAGGCGACAGTACACCCCTCTCGTATGTAAACTTGCTATTAAGCAATTTATTAAGTTTTTTTATGTTTCCTTGTATTAATTTTAAAAGAAAATATATTTTCTTAAGAATTATATAATAACCAAATTACAAATAAAAGAGTTAGAAATTATTTCTAACTCTTTTAAGTAATTAAAAGTGCTGATCATCTGATGAAATCCAAAATGCCTTAGAAGATAAATCTTGATTTTGCTCAACTTGTAAAGTTTTATCAAATAAATCTTTTATGTTTGAATTGTGAGTAATCATAAATATTTGTTTGAAAATAGTTGTAAGTTTTCTTAGAGCACTAATGATTGTCTCTTGGCGGCTTTCATCTTGAGAACCCAAAACTTCGTCTAAAGCTAAATAATCAAAGTTCTGATGTTCACCTTTAGAGGTAAGTATTCTTGAAATTGCTAACCTCATACATAAAGCTATTAATTTTTTTTCGCCTCCTGAAAATCGGTGAAGAGGCTGTGATATTTTGTTTCTATAAACAAATACATTGTAATGTTCATCGATTTCCACTAGATCGTACTTACCATCAGTTATATATGCCAGGAGTTCTTGCATAATTTGTTGCATCTTTGGTCTCGCTGCGGACATTCTTCTTATTTTGTAATTCTTAAATATTTCTTCTGATTTAATCAACAAAGAGAGTTCTTTTTTTCTTTTTTCGAGTTCGGTCGTTTTAATTTCATTTTCTTTTTTATCATTGAATAGGTGTTGTAGGCTAGTATTTAAACTCTTGGATTGTTCTAAAATTAAAGAGAGCTCTTTTTCTGATTGTCTAAGTTCTGAAACTTTCGTATTGATCTTTTCCTGAAATGATTTGTATGTATCTATGTCAAAAGCAATCTTTTTTAAGTTCTTATTGAGTTCTAATACTTCGGTATTCAAACAAGAAATTTGGTTTTCAATTTTTTGCTTATTTTCAAGCAGTTTCGATTCTTTAGCAATGATCGATGTTAAAATATTAAATCGATCTTTCTTTTTTTGTAACATATTCGTTTTTTCTAACAGTTTATTATATTCTTGTTCGTCAAATTTGATTTCTCCTAATTCTTTCAATTGTTTTTCAACTTTAAGATAATGAGTTTTGTCTTTTAAAAAATCGTTCTTAAGATATGAAAGTTCGTTTTCAAGTTGAAATAATTGTTGAGACTTCTTTTCTAGATCTAATTTTATTTTTTTCAGGGACATTATTTTTTCTTGATTATCGTTTTTTTCTTTTTCTTTCTTTTTTATTTCATTTGTTAGGTTTTTATGTTCTTTTGCTAGATGGGTTAAATTGCTTTCATAGTCTCTTGAAAGGGAATAGAAATGGTCGCCCATAGTGCGTTTGCAAATGGGGCAGGTAGAATTTTCGCCAAGAGTATGTAAGTTTGACCGTTCAGACTTAATTCTTTTTCCTTCGTTCGTAATATAGGAATGGTTGCTTTTTAGTTCAATGATGACATTGTTTAAAGCGGTTATATTTTTTTCGATTTCTTCAATTTGCTTATCAACATTGGTAAGTTCAGATTTGTAATCTGTTTGTGGCAAGGTTTTTTTTAATTTGTCGATTCTTTCTTTTTTTGCACTTAGATTTGTTTTCAAATCTGAAATAAGTGATTCGAGTTGTTTCTTTTGTACAAAAAGAACTCTGATCTGCTGCAACTTTTGAAGGAGAGAGACCGAGAGGTCGTACTCTTCAATCTCCAATTGAAGAGATGAAAATTCTTTTTTGTGTTTCTCGATTTCAGCTAATTCGGCAATAAGGGGAGTTAAAATCATATCATTTAAATGGTTTTTTTCTTGGTTCTTACTTGTTATTTTAGTGTTTATATCTTGATGGTTTTCATACTTCGCATCTAACTTCGTTTTTTTTTCTAGAAGAGCATTATACGTTTTCTCGATGAGTTTTGTTTCTCTTAGCTTTTGTTTTTCTTTGTCTTTTATGGATAATATAGATTCGTTTAGTTCTTTTTCTTGTTCAATGTAAAACTCTTTATTTTTAATATGTCTACTTTGCTCATCGATAATTGTTACTAGATGGTTTTTATCTTCTCTAACTTTCTTCAGAGCCAAATCTAATTTGTCCAGTCTTAACAACCTGGATATTTCTTTTTTTCGTTTTTCGGGACTAAGTTTAATTAAGTTATCGAAGTCGTCTTGTTGGGCATAAAATGCATTAACGAATGAAGATTGGTCCATACGTAGCAACTTGTGAGCAATGTGATTGGTAACTTCTTTTTGACCACCTGTAATAAGAGACTTTCCGTTAATATCTAATTTTGCTTTTGCGCTTGTTTCGTGTCTGAAAACAGTAAATTCATTATCATCAATAACAAAGGTAAGCTCTAACCACCATTTTTGATTTTTTTTTGCTTGATCATATTTAATTTCTGACGATTTAACTTCACCCGAAATACTACCAAACAGTGCAAGTTCTATTAGCGTTAATATCGTTGTTTTACCTGAACCGTTGCTACCGTTAATATTAAAGAATCCTTCTTCAAATTCAATATCTATGCTTTCGTATTGCCGTACATATTCTCCTCTAATTCTTTTAATCTTCATTTTCTAAAACCTCCGTCAAATACTTAGATGTAATAGCATATAAGTCATTTCTTAAAAAGTTAGGATCTTCTGGGAGTTCGTCTATAAAACTTTTAAGTCCTTCTTGCAACCCTTCAAATTCTTCCTCGTCATTGCTTTTAAAGTTGATTGTATTTGAAAGATCAATTTTGTTTTTGAATTCAAATTTAAAATACAAACAACGGTCAATATATTCTTTGATTTTATCAGTTAAAAATAAATGTCTGTGTTTGAGATTTTTGGACAAATTTTTTATAACAATTCTTACAATTGAATCATCAATCTCTGCTGATTCAAATCTTTCAAGGATTTGAGATTGTATGTCTTCTAACAACATACCTTCTGCATCAATTGGTTTCATATCGATCATTGGACGAACTCGCAAGAATCGATGATTGATTTCAACTTCGAATGTGACTAAGTCAACTTCTACAATAAGTACTCTTGGGTTTTTTTCTTGGCCGAATGCGAGGTGATCAATCGGCCCTGGGTATATGATATTATTGCCTAAATCGGTGAAAAAGTGATAATCACCAAGAGCTATATAATCCATTTTTAAATTGATTAAATCATCTATGTGAACTACTATTGAGCTATCGTTGTTTGCGTAGTGAGGAATAGTTGATACGCCACAATGAGCAACCAATATATTAAATTTACCTTCAATCCTTTTTACTTTTTCCAACTCTTTTTTGAAAGAAACGTTGTTATAAGAAGAGGGGAGAAGGTGGCAAATAATATCCGAATTAGGGATCTCATATATTTCATAAATGCCTTTATAGCTTGTTACAACGTTCTCCATTTTCCCTAATTTAAAAAGTTCATTTCCTATTCCAGCTTTTTTAGAAAAGTTATGGTTTCCGGCAATTTCAATCCATTGTCGCCCTGTAGTTGAAAATCTTTCTACTTGATCCATATAGAAGTTATAATATGCGGGATTTTTGTAACCAACCTGATTAATACCATCGCCGGCGTGAATAGTGAAATCTACTTTTTCTTCTAAAGCTATATCAATTGCTTGAGCAAAAGAGTTGTTTACATCTGAAGTTCTAATATTTTCTCCTGTTTCTGTCCATTTATTAACCTTTAACTCAGAAAATTCATTGTGCAAACTTGCATTTCCGTTGTAACCTAAGTGGGTGTCTGCTATGTGCATAAATTTAATTTTTTTATTAGACATTATTTATCCTCTCATTTGTATATATATTTATATAATTAATTATTATATATCAAAATATAATCATCATTGAAAAAACAGACCTAACTATAGGTCTGTTTATGTGATTAATGAAAAAGAGAAAAATCATTTTTGTTTTTGAGTGATGAAGGAAGATTCTTTTTTAATTTTTCTATGTAATTATTATATTCGAAGATTTTAATTGGCAATGCAAAAGGGGAATTAGGTGAAGAAATTATAGCCTCTCCTGGCATTAACTGATTAATATCCATCTCTAAGTTTTTAATCGACTTTTGAACTCTCCCTTTTAATAAATCAAAATCTGTTTCGTCAGAAATTCCTAAAATAATATGTGTGTTCATTTGAGATAGAACAACCGGATCCATCAATTTTGCTTGTTGAGTTATACCTATTAACCCAACTAAATATTTTCTGCCCTCGTTAACAACCGTTCTGAAAATATTTGCGTCTGAATGATCATTCTTTCCCAATACTCTCTGACATTCTTCTAATACAATTGCTATTACAGGATACTTTCCGTTTTCCATACCTTCTCGGTCCTTTTTATACAGTTTCTTTTGTCTATCCAATACTTCGCTAGTTAAAAGGGAAGAGAGATATAATTCTTGAAGTTCGTTCAATCCATCCATATCAATTAAAACACCTTTCCCGCTCATTAGATGATTAATAATGTTAGTTAATTCATCTTGATTTTCTTCTTTGACTAAAAAAGGAGCTCGGGCGATTCTTTTTAATTTCGAAATTGCTGCTTTTACAGCTTCTATATGAACGCCTGTTCTAAGCATATCCCTTAGAAGAGTAGGGGATGAAGGTGATTTTGAAAGTTGAGATGACACAAAGTCTTGTAGGTCGAATTCTTCATCAGAATATGGACGGCCATACATTGCATAATAATCTTCTTCGTCATATGGTGTTTCAACTAACGTTTGAAACCATTTTTCTTTAAAGACGGATTGAGCTAGTGAAAGATATCTTTCTTGGGGTTCAGTCCAATTCATTTGTCTACGTAAATTCATTAGGGAGTCTACAGTCACTCTCTTATATGATATTCTTAACTTTTTGTCACCGCTTCTGCTGACTTGATTATCTTGATTATAAATAACCAATCTTTCTTTTTGCAGAGGGTGTCTCTTTAAATCTGTGATATATTCTCCGTGGGGTTCAAATATTAAGGGGGAAACTTCCCCTTTGCTTTCTAGCATTACACCGTTTAGAACTTTCATTGTATTGGATTTTCCTCCGCCGGTTCTTGCAGTGATAAAGGTATGAGTGCTCAAAGACTTTTTAAAGATTCCGGCTTCTAAATCAAGCACTTGGCTGCCTGATCGTAAATGGCCAATTTTAAGATCTCCCATTGTTTCTTTAAGTGGGCCATTAAAATCTTCCGGAATTAATTTTCTAACCCTAGAAAAAACAGAGGGAATGGTACGTACAGTGAAAAATCCGTTGGTTTTGGAAATCCCCAAAATCTCACACTCCGCTATATTGAAGCGCTGTTCTTCTCTTTGTGGTTGAAAAAGTTCTTCAGGGTTTTCGTGCTCATCGCTAAAATCTTTCTTTTTTTCGTAAAGGTTGTGCTCGCGTCCCATTTCTAAGGCCCAAGATGAGTTACCTCCATATTTAATATCATTAACTCGTAAGAAATATTTTTCTTGTGAAAACGATTCTTCGGAAATTAGAATTTCTCCATTTTCTATTGGGGTTTTGGCCCAACCTTCTTCAGTGATAGTTAAAGCATCAAAAACGAATTTTAAACTAGCGATATTGCCATCATAAATATGTCCACCTATAAATTGTTTATCCATACTATTCACACTCCTGATTCAAAATTGCTAGATTAACGGCCAAAAGACATAACATCTAATTGATCGTGGTAAATCGTAAACAACTCATCTACAAAACTTTTAGGAATTCCTCGTTTTCTACATTCGATTTTGAACTCTTCTAAACAGTGTAAAAATTGTTGCTGGCTAATCCTTACTTCATCGTGTATCCATTGAAGGGGGTAGGGGTATCCTTGATTTCCTTTGTTAAAACAATATGATCCGATAAATTTGATCACTTCCTCTTCTGAAATACCTTTCGGTAAAACAAGATCCAATCTAAATATCAAATCTATGTGTTTCCTGAACTTTACGAAGTATGTATCTTCTTCTTCATAATAAAAATACCAGTTTGAATCAATTTTTTGTTTGAGAGATTGCGCAGATAAAATCATCGGAACTGGAACATTATCTTTTAAAAGAGAAGTATCTTTTGACAAACCTGCTAGGATAATCCCTTTTTGTTTTGCTTGTTCGCATAAGTTTTCAAAGAAAAGTTTGTTAGTGGAAATGACGCCAGAAATCATCGAACCATCAAATAATATAATGTCACCTTTATTCAAAATTGAAATAAGATACTTAACTTTGTCCCACTCTAAAAGGGTGCGAATTCTTTCTGTTGATTTCTCAAAATCTAAATTTCTTTGTGGCCTTTGACCAGTTACATTGATGTAATACTCTGCGTGACGCTTTTTATAATTGTCTTTAGTCAGTATTTCAATTTTGGTTCTGCTTTTTTCCGTAAGGATTAATTTTTCTGATTGATAAAGTTGAAAACCACTGTTGATCGCAGAAAAAACAAAACTTTTTCCTTTAACACTGTGATGGCTGCCATCTATAGATGCTAAAATATTTGTATGATTTTTCGCTTTAAACGTTTTAAACTGATAAATATCATTTGTTTCAGAATCAGTTTTCAACTGTCCGCGAACATTTTCTAAAAATTGAGCTGATCTTCTAAGAGAATTTTGATCAATATAGAAAGACAATTTATCCACTCCTTTTCCGAATAAATTTGTTTAAATTGAGTTATGGTAGGTAGGTATTAAATAAGCAGAAAGTCTGGAGTTTTATCCCCAGACTTTTTTACGATTGATCATCTATATTCTTTTTAAATGTTTTGAACTGTTTCGTATCAAATAATCCGTGATTTTTAATCGTAACCCATTTTAATTGTACTCCCTCAAAATATGGAAGATTATATGTTTTCCCCACTTTTAAAGATAAGTCTTTATCTAAATACTGAAAATAAACAGTTCCATCTTTATCAACCTGATTGATTTGTAGGGAAGAGCCTGAGTTTTTTAAAGAAAAAGGAAATGAACTAATAGGAACAATGTTTTCCTGTTTTTCAAAAGAATCATAACCCTTATCGTATATAACCAATAATGGGGTATATTTACTTGGCATCAAAGACTTTTCTCTTAAATAAACTGTGTCCGTTTTGTTGTCATATTTCCAAAGTTTAAGGCTATCTAATAAAGTATCGAATCCTCTTTTTCTAAATGTGAACTGATGTTCCTTAACGGTAAAGAAAATTGTTTTATTTTCCGGAAAATTTTCGGGTGAATGTTCTTTGCTGTAATGATGTTCTACATACAAGTTCTGTACAATCAAAAAGAGGAGGGCGGCAACAATAATTGCCGTCCATAGTGGTGAGTTGTTTTTAAAAAATTTCACCAAATCACTCCTCAAAATTTTCTGTTTGAATTTCATTGTCTTGGTCTTCATCTGAGAGCATTGCAATTGATTGAACTGAATCTTTTTCTCTCAGGTTTATCACCTTTGTTCCCTGAGCGTTTCTACTATATTGGGAAAGATTTTTTGCCTTCAACTTAATAAGTGAACCTTGGGAAGACAATACATATACTGAATCTGTAGGTTCAATTATTAATGAACCAACTACATTACCGGTTTTATCGTTGGTTTTTATTGCTCTGACACCAACTCCGCCACGGGATTGTAATTTAAAGAGTGATAATTCGGATCGTTTACCGTAGCCAAATTCTGTGATAATAAATATCTCTCCGAATGATTCATCTATACCGGCTGCAATAACACAATCTCCTTTTCGTAAAGAGATACCTTTTACACCTTGTGTATCTCGGCTTGTTTGTCGAACCTCTGATTCAGAAAATTTAATTGCTTGGCCAAACTTTGTTACTAAAACAATGTCGTTAGAACCATTTGTTAGTGATACGTTAACTAAAGTATCATTTTCTTCGTCGAATTTAATTGCAACTATTCCTGATCTACGAATATTTTTATAATCCGATAAAGAAGTCTTTTTTACTTTTCCTTTAGCTGTAGCAAAGAATAAAGAGTAGTCATTACTAAAATCTTTAACAGATACAACAGATTGAATTTGTTCTTCATCTTCTAATCCGGGGAGCAAGTTAAAGATATGTATGCCTCTAGCATTTGATTGGGTTTCTGGGATATCGTAACCTTTCAAACTATAAACTTTGCCGAAATTAGTGAAAATCAATAAATTATCGTGTTTATATAATATTTCAAGATGTTTTACAAAGTCATCAGTATCCAAACCCATAGAATTGACTCCGCGGCCGTTTCTTCTTTGTGTTTTATAATGAGATTCAATAGTAGCCTTGATATAACCATTGTTGCTAAGTGTGGAAACAATACGCTCATTCTGAATTAGATCTTCTACGGACATATCGTTAATTGGTCCAGAGATAGATGTTTTTCGTTCTTGGCCATACTCTTCTTTTATTTTTTCTAAATTTTCTATGATAGCTTCTTTGAGTTTAGCTTCGCTTTCTAAAATTTCTTTCAACCTTTTAACTTCGTTTGTCAAAGCTTCTAGCTTTTCGGAAATTTCTTTTTGTTCGAAGTTGGAAATCGTTCTAATTTTTCTGTCTAAAATATATTTCGCTTGTTCATCGTCAATGCGTAGTAGGTTCATAAGACCATTTATCGCATCCTGATCGGTGTCAGCTTGCCTAATGATTTTTAATACTCTATCTAAGTCACTTAATGCTTTTGATAATCCTTGTAATTCTTTATAAGTTTTTTCGTTTTTCTTTAAATCAAAAGTTGCTTCTCTAGTGAAAACTATTTGTTGATGTTTGATATACTCATCAATCATTTGTTTTAAACTTAAGCATCGTGGTTTTGTTTTACCTTCAGGAGTAGGGATGAGTGCAGTATTATTTATAGATATCTTTGTTTCCAATGATGTGTATTTATATAAATGATTTAAAACGACTCTTGGATCTACACCTTTTTTTAACTCAACAACTGTTCGGAAATTGTACTCTGTTGAGTTTTTATCATCGTCGTTATAAACTCCGTCTTTTTTTGAAAAATCCAATGCTCTTTTAGGTTTTTGAATATAGATTCGTTTTTTGTTTTGTTTTCTGGTTTTGAACTTATATTCGTCAAATAACTTTTGTATATTTTTGATTTCTTCTCTTAAAGTATGTCTTCCTACTTGGTATGGAACTTGGGTGATAATAATTGCTACGTTACCATCAACTTCTTCGAAATGTGCTTTTCCTCGAACTGTAATAGTCCCTCTACCAGTTTTAAAAGCTTTTTCAATGCCTTCTACACCAAGAATAGAACCCCCAGTAGGGAAATCTGGACCTTTAATTATTTTAATCAATTCTTCGATTTGAATATCAGGATTTTTATATTGCGATATAACAGCATCAATAACTTCGTTCAAATTATGAGGCATCATATTACTTGCCATTCCAACTGCAATTCCTGATGTACCATTTGCAAGAAGGTTTGGAAATTTAGAAGGGAGAACAACTGGTTCTGTTTCGGTTGAATCATAATTATCTCTAAAGTCAACTGCATCTTTGTTAAGACCTTCCAATAGTTCCTCAGCGATTTTTGTCATTTTAGCTTCGGTGTAACGCATTGCAGCAGGGGGATCTCCATCCATAGAACCGAAATTTCCTTGTCCTTTTGCAAGGGGGACTAGCATATTCCACTCTTGAGCTAACCGAACTAAAGCATCATAAACTGAAGAGTCGCCGTGAGGGTGATATTTACCGATTACATCACCAACAATACGAGCACTTTTCTTCGTCCCTTTACTATAAAACATCTTTTCTTTCCACATTGAATATAGAATTCTTCTATGAACTGGCTTTAGCCCATCTCTAACATCCGGGAGGGCACGTGAAGTGATAACGCTCATTGCGTAATCTAAAAACGAAGGACGTAATTCATCTTCTAATGGTACTTCAATAATGTTTTCTTCTACTTTCAAGACATTACCCCCCTTAAATATCAATGTCTGCCTTATGGCTGTTTTCTTCTATAAATCGTTTTCTAGGAGCTGGATCGTCTCCCATTAAAGCTTCAAAATAATCGTTCACTAATTCTGCATCTTCGATTTTTACACGTAATAAGATTCTTCCTTTGGGATCCATAGTTGTTTCTTCGAGTTCGGTTGCATTCATTTCTCCGAGTCCTTTATATCGCTGTACAAAGGCTCCGGGGTATTCTTTTTTGGCTGCGTTTAGCTCCTCGTCGTTTCTAGCAAACTCTAATATCTTGTTACCTCGCTTCAAGCCGTACAAAGGTGGTTGTGCCAAATAAACGTAGCCATTATCGATTAATGGTTTCATAAATCGATAGAAGAAAGTGAGTAAAAGTATTTGAATATGTGACCCATCAACATCGGCATCGGTCATTATGACGATTTTATGGTAACGGGCATCCTCGATATTGAAGTTTTCTCCCATACCAGCACCTATAGCTGAGACAATATTTTCGATTTCTTTGTTTTCAAGTATTTTATTCATTGAAGATTTTTCGACATTAAGGATTTTACCTCTAAGAGGGAGGATAGCCTGGAATAAAGAATTAGCTGCTTTTTTTGCCGTACCTCCCGCAGAGTCTCCTTCGACAATGTACAGTTCTCTTAATTCTGGAGGAGTGCTCTGTCTACAATCTGTTAATTTTTCTGGAAGAGTAAAAGAACTATCTTCCCGTTTGTTTTGTTGTCTTATTGCTTGTCGTGCTCTTTTTAAACTCATTCTCTCGTTATAAGACTGCATTACTTTGTCTATTATAAGATTCAATTCTTTTGGGTTTTCAGCTAAGAATTTTGTGAATTGTTCCTGCACAATTTTTTGTACGATTGGTCGTACTTCTGGATTGCCTAATTTTGTTTTTGTTTGTCCTTCGAATTCTGGATTAGGAACCTTAACTGATATGACGCCAACAAGACCAATACGCGTATCAGAACCCTCGAGTTGTTCATCCTTTTGCTTGCTTTTAATCAAATTCTTTTGTTCAACAATTTGTTTAATTGTATTAGTAATAGCTGTTTTAAAGCCGGTTTCGTGAGATCCACCTTCATAAGTTTTAATATTGTTTGTAAAACTTGTGATCTGTTCCTTGTAGTCAGATGTATACTGAAAACCAACTTCAACACGGATATCGTCTTGTAGATCTGTTAAGTGAATAACATCTTGATGAAGGGGAGTTCTTTTTTTATTTAAATGCGTAACATAATCTAAAATTCCATTTTCAAAGTGGAAAGTTGCTGTTTGATAATTGCCATCGTCGTCTAATACTCTTTCATCAGTTAAAACGATTTTTAGGCCAGCATTTAAAAATGCACATTCTCTTAAACGGTTGTGTATGGTTTGGTAATCAAACTCTGTTGATTCTTTGAAAATTTCACTATCAGGTTTGAACCAAATTGTTGTCCCAGTGTCATTTTCATCTGTTTCGCCAATGATCTCTAATTGTTTGACCGTTTCGCCTCTAACAAATTCAATTTGATGGATTTTTCCATCTCTTCTTACGGTAGCAATCATTCTAGAAGAAAGAGCGTTTGTAACAGAAGAACCAACGCCGTGCAAACCCCCGGAAGATTTATAGGCACTGCCTTCTCCACCGAATTTTCCTCCTGCGTGTAAAACGGTTAGTACTACTTCTAGTGTCGGGATACCTTTTTCGCTATGTATAGCTACTGGAATCCCGCGACCTTTGTCAGAAACGGTAATCGAATTATCTTGGTGGATCGTAACGCTAATTTCGTCTCCGAATCCACCCATATGTTCATCAATACTATTGTCTACAATTTCCCACACGAGATGATGTAGGCCTTTAACAGATGTTGAACCAATATACATACCTGGTCTTAATCTAACGGCTTCGAGACCTTCTAATACTCTAATTTGGTCAGCTCCATATTGTTGCTTATCTTCATTCACTATTGTTTCACCTCGATTTTTTATATAGAAAACAAAAAAGGACTTCCAATTTAAATTTTTAAGAAAATGTAAGAAACCTTTGTTCTAAAGGGGAAAAGGGGAGTCTATATGACAAATTTAAACGATGATTTAAAATACAAATCAGGCTGGTTTGCTTGCAAAGTAACATCCGGTCACGAAATGAAAGTGGTTAATGAATTAAAAAAATTAACCAAACATCCAAAATGGTCTCAATACATATTTGACGCTTTTGTTCCGACCGAGAAAGTAATTGATAAAAAGGGAAAAGACAAAATAAAAGTTCTTATCAAAGAAAATATTTATGTAAAGATGATTTTGACCCAAGAAGTATACGGCATTATACAAATTGAGGGATTTAGAAGACCTTTACCACCTAAAGATCCGACTCCTGTGCCAGAAGAACAAATGCAAGCTTTGTTCAAGTATAAGAATGACTAAATCTTTTCTTAAATGTATTGATTATATTCTATAAATTAAACAGAAACCAATTTTTAAAGAACAAAAAGAAAAAAGCTCGCAAATGCGAGCTTTAATTTTTGGTTCTAAATGCTTCACGAACTTTATCATCTATTTGTACACTTAACGCTTTTTGATAGACTATTGCTTCTTCAAGAGAAGAATTCCAGGTAAATGCAATTCTGTCTCCTTCTGAAGTTTCGCCTGATATAATAAAAGAATCTAAATGATAACGTTCGCCGGTAGGTAGGATTAGGCAAGCCCCATCGTTTGGAATTTCGATTATACTATCGTCCTTTTCTTTGCCGCCCTTAATTAATTTGACCTTTTGACTCATAATACACCTCCAACGTTATTATAAACGCAAAAAAGATGTTGCACCATCCAAAACACTAAAATATGTAAAAAAATTTGAAGTTGAAAGAAAAATAATTGACATAAGATATCTGAACTCTTTTTTTTACTATATTCCTTGAATATAATTATAATACAACCTCAAAGAATCCCAGGTCTCTTTGAGATTATACCTCAACATTGCTACCCTTGATGCTGCAAAAAGTTTTTGCTAGTGTCGAGGGTAGCAATGTTTTAAAAATGTTTTCCGATGCATTTGTTTTAAATGAGATAATGAAGGAAAACAATAGGTGGGAACAACTATGAATAATAACATAAGTCTTAAAAATAAATACTTTAACATCACCGGTTCAGATGGTGTTGGTAAAGATACTGTCATAAATAACATTCTAAAATTTATCAATAATTATACAACTTTTAGAGAACCGGGCGGAACATCAGAAGCTGAGGTTATTAGAGAAATTATTTTGGGGATAGATGAAAAAGTAAGATTACAAAATTTCGATAAGGTTTTAAAAATGGATATACTTAAGTTAACCAGAGAATATGTAAATAAAGCATTTGATTTTTATAAGAGTATGCCGGATATGGATATCACTGATTCAAATAATATGATGATGGTGGGGGAGATAGAGGCATATTTGTACGCTGCGTCTCGAAACGAAACTAATCATAAAATTGTTATCAAAGGTATTGAAAAGGGATTGAATGTAATAGGGTCAAGAAGTGTAGCTTGTTCAATGGCTTATCAAGCAGGGGCAAGAGGATTAAAGTTTGAAGATGTGTGGAGTTTAAACAAACCAACCTTAACAAAGATGCCTGATTTTGAGATATATTTAGATATACCAACTGAAATTGCTATGGAAAGATTGAGAAAGAGAACGGATAAACAAGATCGTTTAGATGAAGAGGGATTTGAATTTCACAAAAAAACAAGAGAAGGGTACTTAACTTATTACAAAAAATATTGCCCTTATCCAGTTCATATTGTTGACGCATCAGGAACAGTGGAAGAAAATACGCGCAGCGTATTAGAAATTATAAATAAATATTAAAAAAACAAAGAAGCCTGACATATGGTTTTCTTTGTTTTTTTAAAAGTGAAATGAGCATATTAATTTACTCTCTTTCTCGATTTTTTAATTCTCGATAGATAATATATCTTTTAGCGGTTTGACGAAAATTAAGTTTCATTAGTGTATCTTCAACAAAATCTTGGATTTGCTCTACGTTCGGAACTAATTCTATATAAGAGCGGGTAATTCTTTCAATTACTGATTCAGTTACCTGTTTTGCAATGTAAGGATTACCCTCGTTAGATTCAACAAACGCTTCAGATATTGCATTTTTTATTCGATTTTTATCAAATCTAACTAAACGACCATCTCTTTTAACACAATGTTTAATTGATTGCATCAATTAACACCTCCTGTCTGTCTATATTGAAATTTTTTATATGGTAATATAAAAAAATGAAAATCAAGAAAAAAATAAAAAAATCCTGTTCTAGAATAGAACAGGATTTTGTTTTTTATATTTCATATTTCATATTCTAGATGAACTTTTCCAGATTCATCTTCTGACAACTCCGCAAAAAAGATTTTAGTAAATTCTTTTAAGTGTTTCACGTCGCTTTCCGCGAAGTCTTTTAAAATAAATAAATGTTTACCTTGGATATAATCTTCCAAATGATTGATATCTCTAACTAAAAGCAATTGAGGAATTTTTTCTTTATATTTTTTAAAAGTAGTCTCATCATTGGTAATGACCCAATAAGTATGTTTAAGTTTCTTACCTTCATCAATACCTTCGACAGGTTTTTTAACTTCCTGGTCAAGCCATAATTCTTTCAAATAACTACGTAATAAATCTTTATTTAAACCGATATTTTCGAAAGAAGGGGCCAATAAATTAATTACTTCTTCTAAAATGAATACTCTTTCTAACTTAGGAACAGAGTTTAAGTGAATAGAATGTCTTTTGAGAGCAACTCTTGCTTCTGAAAGTGTTGTAATAGTTTCATTTTCTAGAGAATAGATTAAGGAGAAGGCTTCAATAGATTTCGCTTTCTCTATTAAAGATAAAAATATTTCTTTTGCTTTCTCTTCATAAGCTTCATAAAGATCATTTACATCAAGATACCAAGGTTCTCCATTCTTTTCTAGAATAGGCATTTCTACAACAAGGGGCTCAACACCAGCTATTTCTAACAATTGTTTTGCTGTTTTCATAACCTTGCTTCTTCCCGCACTATCTGGATCCAATACTAAGTAGCATTTTTTGATTTTATCTGGAGATAAGTCTCTTAATTTTTTTATTTTTTCAACGTGAATATCCTTAAATCCATTTGCACCTCTCATTTCCATCACATTTTCAAATCCCATAGACTTTACTGCTGTTCTCGTGTTTTCGCCTTCTACTAAGAAAAATTCTTCATATGACTGTATATCATCTAATCCGCTCGGTGTCTCATACACACCTTTTAATCGTTTATGAGGTACCTTTGCATCTTTATTAAAATTTTTTCCGTAAAAGCCAAAAACCTTTTTGTTGAAGAAATAGGGAACAATAGCGTGATTTCGGAAAGAATCAACTATTTTTCCATCTTTCAATTTAATACATACATTCGCTTTTAAAATATCCTCATCTTTAAAACCTTTGTTCTTTAACCGCAAATAGAGTTTATTTCCTTCGTCTGATCTAGGAGTAATACCAAGTTTATTATTAATTTTTAGGGTTTCAAAAGGAACTTCTGCGTATCTAAAATGACGTGTATTTAAATAATAATCATCTAATTTTTTAGCATAGTTTGTTTTTGTACCTAAATAATGATAATACTCAACAGTTGCTTGTAGAATTTCCTGTGTTGTGTCTCTTTTAAAGCCACCTTCTGATTTAAGTTCACCTAATTTAATTCCTAATTCGTCGCCAAAGTTTTCGACTAAAAATTTCACTGATTTCCAAAAATATTTACCGGAAAACTCAGGATCTTTTGCCATTTCGGGAGTTAGATCAAAAATAAAACACATTACCATTTCAATTATATTCAATGGTTTTTTTGTGCAGCCGCTATAACAATAAACTGATTGGTCGTTGTTATAAACAGCAAACGAATCTCCGTTAGTTTGATCTGTATGGAAAGGACAGTATGTATGATAAAAACTTTGGTTAGAATTAAAAGTCAACTTTACTTTACCGTTAGCATCAAAAGCATCGGGAAATTTATTTCTATTCTCCTCGGTTTTAAATCTATCATCGGTGAAGATTTTTTGTAAAACGTCACTTGTTTTTATGTTAGAGCTTCTTAATTTTTCGTGGAAGATCGTTGCATTCATTTTATAATAAATCTCCTTTCTGATTTTTTCTAAGTATAAATAAAATTTTAAACTTGTATGAAAAAAACAATTTTTCTCTTGCTTAAAATTGAATGTCTAAAACATCGTATTTGCTAATATTTAAGATTTGGTCATAATCTTTAAAACTCGCTTTATTGTGAAGAATAAAGTGAACCGGTAAATATTCCGGTGGAGGCAATATATACTTATATTTTTTTGAAGAGAGAAGAGGCTGATTTAAGAAAAAGTGGAGATTCGGTTTACCATCGTGGTAGAAGGGGACGCGATCAATTTGTTCTTGAAGCAAAAGCACTATTTCGCTTATCATATCTGATATTTCATCGTTTGAATATTCTTTTCCATTTTTAATGGAAGTTATGAAGCCTTTGTGATTGCGTTCAAACTGATAAGTACCGTTTTTCAAAGACAAAATATTAATTGCCAACGTATCTAACTGAGTAAAAGTGAAGAAATATTTATATAACCATAAATAATTTTTAAAGCTATTTCTGAACGGGTGAGAGTAATACTTCTCGGATAAATGCATAATCAAGTTGCTAGCTTCCGAATACATTGTAAAAATATATGACACTGTTTTCTCAAAAGCTTTCCAAAAATCTTCGAATTCTAAATTGTCTTCGATAAATGGATTTTTTAACGGAAATAGATTGTGATTAGTTTCAGTATCTTTTCCTCCATTGAGAGTTAGGTACAGAATTTTTAGAGTGTTACAAGGCTTATTGAATAAAATGACGTCGCGGTCTGCTAAAAAGGGAAAACCTAAGTGAGACATTGTATAGAGTTGATTCTCTTTAAACAGTCTTGAATGTAAGAACCGAACAGGAGATCTATTCTTCATCAATTTATTGTAAAAATCTTTTAAGAAAGAAGGCGTTTCGACGTGAGGTATAACCATTATAGGGAATTGTAAAGATTTTAAGCTGTTATAAAAATGTAAGAAGCGAAAGGTGGTTTTAGAGGGTTCGGCTGAGAATATTGTTTCTAACACTAAGAATTTAATTTTGCGTTTTTCAAAGAAATATTGTACAAACAATAACTTTGTATAAAACTCGCTGATGAGAGATTGTGCTAACTCCTCATTTAGTTTTTTTGACTGTATATCGTTTTCGATATAAATATCAATGAAATGTATCAATGACGGTAGGTGGAACGTAACATATGGATTTTCACTTATCCCATAAAGAATAGCTGACAACAAACCATTTAAAGCATCGGTGGCATTTTTTGCTGGTTTTTTCATTTGATAGGGAAAATCTAATTCGAATCTTTCTAAAGATTCAATTTGCCTGTGTATCTCAATTCTTTTTTCTGCCCAATCAGTTGTCTTTAAAAAATTTTCTAATCTCTTCAGATGATTCTTCTTATCTTTTATCAACCGGCTTATTCCGTATAAAGGCAATTGTCTGATGTCAGGGGTGAAAATAGGAGGTATTTGTGATCCGAAATTCTTTTCAAGCAACTCCATTTTTACGGCCTTTCGCAAATCAGATGAAGCAGTCTCGTTAAATAAATCCCGAAATCTTTTTTGATCTGTAAATGAAAAAGAAAATGTCTTTTCTTCAAAGGATAGCCCTTCTAAATGCTGAAGAATAAATGAAAGTGAAAGCAATTTTTCATTCGGTATATCTTCCATATCGTTTTTAATACGAAAATTGTTTAAAAACTGGTAATAGGAAGAAAATAAACTTGATGAAATTAAAAAATTAGGTTTTTCAAAAAAAGGTTTTTTATTTAAATTAACAAAATCATTAACGTCAATTTCATCACACCACTTTCCGGGGAGAAAACGGTCGTTATTCATTAACACACCCCCTTGGAGAAAGAAAATAGAGGAGGAACACTATGGCATTTGGTAAAGAGTTCGCTAAAACATTTAGTCAACTTTCTAATTCAATGAAAAGTGAAGATAGCGCACAGCAAAAAATGGAGAAGAAAAACAGTAGTAGAACAACTACAGTTGAGGTAGATAAAGAACAAGAAGAGAAATATCTATCGAGTTTAAATAAAGCGGATAACGATTTTTCAGGTAAGATTATCAATTCTGTTACTCAAAAGAATCGAAAAGCTAAGTTTATAAATGAAAGTAAAGCCGTTAAAGCTATGGAAATGAAAGAAGCTGACGATGCTTATGATGTTATCGATGAGCTCAGAGAAGGTCAAGCTATGCTTTTAATCTTCGAAGAAACAGAGAGGGCGATTCAAGAGAAAATTGTTGACAGAATCTTTGGAGCTTGTCATTATGGAAATCTTTGTGTTGAGCAATTAAAAGGTAACCTGATCCTGCTAGATCCTAATTTAAAACTATGAGTCCTTTAGGGCTCATTTTTTTAATATTGATTGAATTTCTAAACTAGTTTCATTAAGACATTTATTGCACACTGGAAAGTTATAGTTTTCTAAAGTTTCATTTGTTATAACGTCTTCTTTTGTCAAAGGCTTATAACAAATCGTGCAACTTGAGTACATTTTGGACAATGGTGACACCTCCTGTGTTTGATTTAAGATAACAAAAAACTTCAAAAAAACAAACAAAAAGACTGAAAAATTTCAGTCTTTTGTGTATTTTTTGTTAGGAATTGAATAGTTGTCGATAGATATTGAAATATTGTCATTAAACATTCCTGTTGTGTACACAATGTCTATGTACTCAAACAAATCCTTAGCATATAATTCTCTAAATTCTTCTCCTCGTTTCCACAAAGAAGCTCTGTATCTGCTGCGTTCTTTTTCAATGTAGACAGATGCATTTATTATAGATTTTCCAAGTTGAGTGGGGGGAGAATATATATAGTTGTTAGGGCTAAACAATCTGATTTTAGAGTTTGTGTTTTCTATAAACTGTACAATACTTAGAGATAACTCGTTAATGGGTAATTCAATCTCATAAAACAAATTATCTTTAGCGAATTTCGAATCATCCAATTTAAAGGCTGCTTTGCGTATCGCTTCTCTAAATAACTCAAATTGATCAAGTTTGATGGTTAGACCAGCTGCCATTTCGTGGCCGCCATATTTATAATTCCCTAATGTCTTTTCTGTTTCGATTAATAAATGTAAGATATCGATTCCTTCAATTGATCTACAGGATCCTGTTAAATATACTTCTCCATCTATAGTCTTTTCGCAGAGCACTATTGATGGAACGTTGTATGTTGAAACAAGTTGGCTTGCTACTAGACCAGCAATGCCACTGTGATATTCAGGATCTGCTTTGACAACAACAATTCTGTCGTACCACGATGAATCCCTATTACTCAGAAATTCTTGAATATTTTCTGTAGCTAATTTTTGTAGTTCCTTCCGCTCTTTGTTGAACTTCTCCAATAATTGGCCTTTTTCGAAAGAAAGATCAAAATTATCTTCTAAAAGAAATTCAACTACAGGAAAGGCACTATCTAATCGTCCAGCGGCATTAAAGCGGGGGCCAAAAACAAACCCTAATGAACTGAAATCAACTTTTTTAATATTCGCTAATTCTATGATTGTTTGAACCCAAGGTTTTGGATCTTGATTCATCATTTGGATGCCGGCAAGCGTCATTAATCTTACTTCGCTATCCTGGTTTTCAATATCAAATTGAGGGACTAAGTCAGCTACAAGGCCTACTGCTACCATATCTAAGTGTTTGATAATATCCATCTGATCCCAAGATTTCTTTATAAACAAGCCTTGCAGTAATTTGAAAATAACAGCCACTCCAGAGAGACATTTGTTTGGATAGTTGCAATCTATTCTCTTGGGGTTCACTACAGCGTATGCAGATGGAATAACCATAGTTTCTCCGTTTTTTTCTATAAAAGTTGATTTTTCTTTATATTGTTTCAAAAGATTTTTATCGGAAGTTACAAAAGGTTCGTGATGGTCGGTAATGATTACATCAATAGGGCAATTATGAACAGTTTCCATTTCTTTTATTCCAGTATCTCCGGTAACAATCAAGTCATATTTTTGCGCGAATTCTTCCATACGGTTTGCGTTTAATCCGTAACCATCTTTGTGTCTATGGGGGACATAATAATCGACTTTAATTCCTTTATCTCTTAAAGACTTTATGAATAAAGCAGTTGTAGTAACCCCATCAGCATCATAATCTCCATAAAAAAGGATTTTCTCTTTTTTTTCAAAAGCGCTAATTAATCGATCTAATGCTTTTTCAAGATCTTTCATATCGAATGGATGGTTAAAAATTTTAAGTGATGGATTAAGAAAATTGTTAATTCCTTGTTCGTTGACACCAATATGATCTAAAATTACTTTTTTGTTTTTTATATCTTCTTCGGTGTCATATGGATAAAAATTTTGCATTGTCTCTATTTTTAACATAGATATCGCTCCTTTTAATTTTCTAATTATACATTGGGCGTAATCGATAAAGTAAAAAAGAAATGGGAGGGAACTTATGAGTCGGGTTGAAAAGTTTTATCAATCTAAAATTTTTCAGGAAATGAGTGGTTTACCTGAAAAAATTATAGAAAAAGAAGAAGAACTCGAAGAATCTCTAGGTGATAATTTAATTCTGTCTAAAAAAGAGTATGAGGACGGAAAACTTATTCTAGGGAAAATTAATGAGTGGTATTTTCTTGGGAATAATAAAAAGAAGTTCAAGGTATTTGAAGATAAAAGAATGTTTTTGCTTTTTATAAAACAGGAGTTTGAAAGGGCCACAGAACATAATACGCAAGGAATAGACCCATCCTGGAAGGGATTTTGGGCAAGAGAGGTTGAATCATTATAATTTTATTTTTCCACTAATAATGCAATATCATAATAGAATAGAGAAAGAAGACGTAAAGGAGAGAACAAGATGGATTTATCAGAATCTATTAAAGATGAAATATCAGCATATATTAAGAATGAAAAACTAAAACGCAGCGTGTCAGAGGAAATGAAAGAATTGTTGCAAAATGTTTATGAAAATTTGTTCATCAAAAATGCTCAATTGAAATCATTAGAAACATCAATTGAGGCTCTTGGCTTTGCGGAATTAGATTCTTCTTTTGTTGAACAAAAGAAAGAAGAATTAATTGAGGAAATTGAATTAAATAAAAGCAATTTAACAACTAAAGTTGAAAAAATGATTACTGAAGAGAATAAAGAAGATTTTATAAAGATAATAAAGAAAACAAAATTTATTCAGAGAGAACCATTTGACTTTAAATTTTTCACGAATATGAGATCTGAAACGGTAAATGCTATCACTGAAGGGGTTTATGAAGAAGTAACAAAGCTGTCCCCCTATAAAATTGCAGATCTAGTACAATCAGAATATAAACAGCCGCAAATAAAAAAATTTCTTGATCTTTATAAGAAAAATTATTTGGACTCGGAAATTTCTAATTGGATTAATCAATATGGAATAAATAAGGATGATCAACAAAAAATCTTGAATCATTTTGATGAGATTAAAACAAACGTTTTTTTAACGGAGGATATGATTAATCGCATTGCTATACGATGGTCAACAATGATAGGTATAGAGGTTAGTTCTCCATCTGAAAAGGATAAGAAAGCAATCGAAGAAGTTTCTGAAATCATTAAAAATAATGCCCACTGTATTCTATAAAAGCAAAAAAAGAACACGATTCCTTGGTGTTCTTTTTTTTATATGTTAATTTCTTTTGAAAGAAAGGGGAGAGTAGGATGCTTCAATTTCTAATAGCAATTTTTTTTGTATTAGTGTGTTTACTTTATATAAACAGGAAGATCGGAGTATTAACAACGAAAGTTCCTGAAGAAATAGACGATGATTTTATAGAATTACCTGATGAAAAGGGATATTGGGATGAAACAAATGAAGCCATCATAAAACTAAAAAAAGAAATTGATATCACTGGAATTAGAAAAGAAGATATTGAAAAAATTTCTGAATTAAAAAGAGAGATATCAAACGGATTCAAACAATGGGAAAATGTCGTACAGGTGATCAATCAAATGATTACACAAAAAACTAAATTGATGTCTCAAGGAAGTTTTTTTCCGAAAGATTTTGCATTAGATATTAATAAATTAAAGATGGAAAAAGAAAATGCTAGAGAAAATCAATTAAATAATCCTTTAAAATCTCCGGAACAAATTAAGTTATTTATAAATGATCAACAAGAAAAAATAAACAACTACATCGAAATCAAAACAAAAGTAGAAGATATGTTGGAAAAACTAGAGATATACGAAAAGTCTCTAAAAACAAAACAAAAATCAATCGAATATTTTAAGAAAAAACAAGAATTATTCATCTATATACAAAACGGAGATTTTAAAGGAGCTCGTAAAATTTTAAAAGATATGAAATCTAAAATTAAGAATAGCGTTTAGTTTAGAAACGAAGAAATTATTTCTTCTGCTTTTAAATAAAATGGATGACGTCGATCAATTGCGTTTTCAATTCCGTTTTTTTTATAACGAATAGCGTGAGAAATATTTAGATCGAAAGCGTGTAAGAAAAATACAAGTTCATCTTCAGGATTATGATTATCAAAAATGGATAGACAATATCTATTCAGTGAAGAATCATACTCAAAGGACCAACCTTTATAACCTTTTTCTTTTAATGAAGTGTTAAGCTCTATTGTATTAAGCGGTGTTATTTGCATATTGCGTTAATCCTCCTAAAAATAAACCTTTATTTAAATATTTATTTGTTTTTTTGTTTTCTTATTTTTTGTAAACATATTATAAAAAACATTTTTTAAAAAAACCCTTCTTTTAACGGATTTTTTTAAAAAATAATAAAAATATTTTTGTTTTTAAATAAACATCAGTCAATTATGCATTATCGTTGGTATATAAGGGTTTTAGGAGGTTATAAACGTTAACAGAAATTAAAAAAATGGCGATTTACACTCCTTCAATATGTAAAAAATAGAGAATAAGCCCATATTTGAGAAATTTTTTATTTGTATTCTTGTATCTTTTTTGAATATAATTATTTTGTGCAAAAAACATATAAAGAAATACTTGTTTTATAATTTATTTTTTTATAGGAAATACCCGAAAAAATAAAAACAAAGAGATAAGACGATATCTACATAGATGATAAACAAGTTCATATAACTGGCAGTGTGCTCATCCTTGATCGACAGGCGTGAAAAGGATGCAAAAAAGACGCAAAAAAATTGTTAGAGTTTCCCGTCAACCTCGCTCACGACTAACCCTCGTGATGTAAGCCCGTTAGAAGGGCGTTAGCTCCCCAGATTGAAACTAATAATTTTTTAAAAAGACTACTCACTTCAAAGTATAGAGTAGTCTTTTTAGTTGATCTTTTTGATCGTTATTAGGAGTAAAATAACCCGTGCTCGTTGCTTAATTGCAAGGTGGGTTGTGATATGTTTCGTGGTGAAACGACCGGTAAAGCGAGACCTGGGCGGTTCAGTAATGCTTGAGGAGCATAACTGGTATCACAATGCGGCGGCTCCATACGCTAAAACAGGATAGCTTTTTGCCGATTTCCACCCTATTAGTGAAGGGTGAATTTTGGGCCCTCCACCACACATCAGGATAAGGGCATCGCTTCGCTCTGTTAAATACGATCAAACAACTTAGTTCCTGTGTTGATCGATTTTTCGAATTTAACATCGTTGATTGTTACATTGTTGAATACATTGATTTTGCTCTTTAAACTATCTAACAAGTTCAGATAATCGTCTCGTGTTGAGGGTGTGAGAACAGGATAATTCTTAACTTGGGAATAGAGGGTGTCGTACATATCAATTGGTGTTACAACATTACTAGAACATTTGACCATTGAAATCGCTAGAGTATTGAGGATAAAACGGGGAGATATTCCTTGCATACCATCACGGAGAGGATCTCCATCATCTGATAAACGAGTATTAATAGCAAAGATAGAAGCAAAGCGAACGGCTCCAGGGTGGACGCTAACTCCTTTGACAACTAATTTATTTTTCAGAGCAGAATGGTAAATCATTTCTTCATTTTTGTAATGCATATTATATGGCATTTGTACAATATACAGGCGATCAATTATGGCCTCATTTTCTTTTACAGAGATAAATTTATAAAATTCACCTTCATTTGTATGAGCAATTAAGCATTCGTCAACGTATTGAAGTGGGAAACGAGGGGTTTTGAATTGTTGTTCTTCGGCAAGTGTTAATAAAATATGGAGAAATGCTGAATCTGCTTTTAAAACCTCTATGAATTCCATTATTCCTCTGTTACCTTTATGGAGTTCACCATTAAAATCATAAGCTCTTGGATCAGCTTCGTTTCCTATTTCTTCTACTCTTCTTAAATTGGGGGCACCCCATAATTCAGACATATCGTTTCTTTCAGCAGGAGCAAAAGTTCCGATACCATTTCTACTTTCCTCTTCAATATAAAAACGTTCCACTTTAACATTAGAAATATTATGTTTCCAATCATAATCTAAATGGTGTTTGCAATAGGGGCATAGTTTACCCTCAATCTTAATGCCGTATCTATCCCAAATTTCCTTTCGAGCTGTTTCATCTTCTATGAGATGCAAGGGATCTTCGTTGATAGGGCAATTTTTTATTTTATACATTGCACCTTTTTCATTTTTTGTGTAATCAGATAATCCCTTTTTTAAAAATGAAAGAAACATAGATTTCCCTCCGCCTGGAGGTCCTAAGAAGAATAATATTCTTTTTTTAATATCTAAGCCCATACTTGCTGCTCTGAAGTAGTCCATAATCTGTTCGATTTGTTTTTCGGCACCAAACATTCTACCTTTAAAAAAATTGTACTGTATGTTCCCAGATTCGTCTTCTGAAGTACCATAAGAGAGAATCATATCATAAACTCTTTGTACAGCGTTGCGGGCTAATTTAGGATTTCCTATGACCCTTTCAAAGTATTTATCGAAAGTCATTTCTTCAGTGTTTAAAGTTTTTCCCTTTTTACCGATTGAATGTAAATATTGTTCTTGCGACATAGCAACACCTCCGGAATTTAAGCTATTGTTATTATATTCATTAATATAATTTGTCAAGGATATGGACAAAAGTCTATGATATATCATCGAGAAAAATGTAACGAGAATAAAAAAATTAACCGGTGTATGGTCCGGTTAATTTATAATAAAGTAATATGTGTTTGTTCTAGGGCAGCGGAAACAATATAAGATTTCGCCATCTTTCCAAGTGATTTTGTAATCATCGTAGCTGTCTAATTGGAAAACAAAATCGGTTGTTTTGTTGCAACAGTTACATTTTACAATCTTTGGTGATGCTGAAAATTCAGGATATCCTTTTATAAGACTGTATGGTTCGGTGGCGAGGAAATTTTCATTCCACCTTATGCTTTCATACCAGTCTTCAGATAGTTGTTTGTCTCCTTTATGATATGAAAGGATTGCTTTGTATCCTTCTTGGTTATAAAGGGGGAGGAGATTCCAATGAGGCAATGACCAGGATGCTTCAAATCGAATTGCAACATAGGGCAACACTTTTTCAGATTTATTAACTGTTATGCTTCGTTTAATATCAGGGTTTTCATATTCATATACCTTGATCTGAGGGTCATAGTGTTCAACCTGACAACGGCAATGGTAAAGAACTGTGAGAACAACTGAATTATCTTGATTTAACTGTCTAAGCTGCATAAGAAAAATCATATCTTTTTTGCATTTATCGCAAGTTGGCCAAGTATCATTTTCAGTAAAATAAGGAAGTCCACCTAAATGAGAGTCAACATTTGGGTTATCTACTTTCGTCTCTAAAAATAGCATATTCAAAGATGGCTTCTTCGATTGATTAACATACTCTTCTAAATTTTTAGTCACCAATATTCCTCCCTTAGAAATTAAAATGTGTCTTTATAATTGAAACAATTTGTTTTGAAGTTGTGCCGTCTCCATAAGGATTTTTATTTTGGGAAAAGGAATCATAGTAAATTGGATCCTTTAATAATTTATGACTTTGCTCTAAAATTTTTAAAGTATCAGTTCCTACTAATTTTAAAGTGTTTGCTTTGACACCTTCGATTCTTTCAGTTGATTTGCGTGCAACAAGCACAGGCTTTCCGAGTGAAGGGGCTTCTTCTTGAATGCCTCCAGAGTCAGTAATGATAAAGTGGCAAGAGGCCATTAATTTAGAAAATGAATAGTAATCTAAGGGTTCTAATAAGTGAATCCTAGGGTGGTTGTTTAATGACGAATAAACTTTTTCGCGAACTTTTGGGTTTTTATGAAGTGGGAAAACGATTTGGATATCGTTGTGTTCAGAGACTAATTCATTGATTGCTGTGTATATATGATCTAATTCAGTTAAATTTTCTCTTCTGTGTGTTGTTAATAAAATGGTTTTGTAAGGACTGTTTATTATCGATTCAAGATCTGATTGAAGTTTATCTGTCTTTTTCGTTATTTCTAATAATGAATCGATGACAGTATTTCCCACAACGAAGATTTCATTTTCTTTAACTGACTCTGATAATAAATTTTGTTTGTTAGTTTCTGTAGCTGCAAAGTGGAGTGAAGCGTATCGACCTACCACTTGCCGGTTCATCTCTTCTGGAAAAGGGGAATATCTATCAAAAGTACGTAAACCTGCTTCAACGTGACCTACTGGAATTTGTCTAAAAAAAGCCGCTTGAGCGCCGGCTAGCGTAGTAGCTGTATCCCCGTGAACAAGAACTAAATCTGGTTTTTCTTTGTCAAGAATTTTTGATAAATCTACAAGAATATAAGATAAGATTTCTTCAAGATTGGGATTTTTACTCATTATGTCTAAATCATAATCAGGTTTAACAGAGAATAATTTAAGCACCTGATCTAGCTGATCTCTATGTTGAGCGGTATTTACAAATATGGACTCTATATTCGGATCTTCTCGAAGAGCTTTGATCAAAGGAATCATTTTAATTCCTTCTGGTCTAGTGCCAATGACGCTTAAAACTTTGATTTTTTTATTCATTAATTGAACCTCCAAGATTATACGGGAACAAATCTAAAATATTATTTCTAAAGGATTTTGTTTTTCCCTTGAAAAAAGGTGCAAGATAAAAAGCGCAATGATAGAAATCAAAGCGCTTTTTTTATTTTATGCAATTTGCAATCTGCCTTCTTCTTGTGTGATTCTAATTGATGTAAGGTTATCGTTTGTCAGAATGTGATCAATAATCAAATCTTCCATTTCTGATGTAATAACGCGGGCAAGAGGTCTAGCTCCCATTGCTGGATCAAAACCTTTTTCAATAAGTAATGATTTCGCATCTTGATCTAAGGTTAATTCTATTCCTTGGTCTTTTAATAAAGTTTTTTGGTACTCATCTATTCGTAAATCAAGAATTTGAGAAATATCCGTTTCATTTAATTGATTAAAGACAATTAGTTCGTCAATGCGATTAAGGAATTCTGGTGAATAAGAACTGCGTAATGCTTCTTTTATCTTGCTAGATTTCCGCTCAACTTCATTGGTATCACCGTTAAATCCAAGTTTTGATTTTTCTTGAACCCCAATGTTACTCGTTAAAATGATCAATGTATTTTTAAAGTCAATTACTCTTCCTTTTGAATCTGTTAATCGGCCATCGTCGAAAACTTGAAGGAACAAGTTTGATATTTTATGATGGGCCTTTTCAAATTCATCTAAAAGAATAATGGAGTAAGGGTTTCTTCTAACTTTCTCCGTTAGTAGACCTTCTTCTTCGTGACCTACATATCCAGGGGGAGAGCCTATCAATTTAGAAGTGCTGTGTTCCTCCATATATTCACTCATATCGAACCGAATAATTGCATCTTCTTGTCCGAATAAACTTTCCGCTAAAGCTTTTACTAACTCAGTTTTACCAACACCAGTTTGTCCTGCGAACAGTAACACAGTTGGATTTTTAGATTTCTTTATTTTTAGTCTAGATCTTTTCACCGCTCTTGAAACGCTTCTGATTGCTTCTTTTTGACCAATTAGTCTTTTCTCAAGTTCGTTTTCTAAATTTAACAAACGTTCTTTTCCTTCTTCTGTAACCTTGGATACTGGAATATTCGTCATACCCTCGATAACTTTCGAAACAGTTTCAGAGTTAACAATTTTGGAATCTTGGATGGTTGATTGGATCTCCTTCGCTTCTTCAGGCGGTGTTGCGGAAGAAATGAACATATCGAATTCTACCTCTAAGTCGGTTAAATCTTCTTGATTCCAAATCATAGAAACAAGGCTGCAAGATTCATCGAGAACATCAATTGCTTTATCTGGGAAATGTCTATACGGAATATAGTCTTTAGATAAACTGACTATAGTATCGAGACAATCGTTAGATACCTTTACATTATGGTGTGATTCAAATAAAGGCTTAACTCTCTTCAGAACTTCGAGTGTTTCTTCGGAACTTAACTCTTCAATCTTAATTTGTTGAAAGCGTCTTGAGATTGCTGGATCCTTTTCTATTTTTCTAAATTCGTTTAATGTAGTTGCACCAATAACTTTGAGTGTCCCTTTTGTGAGATATGGTTTCAATAAGTTAGCAAAATCCATATCGTTATCTAAAGAGGAACCGGCCCCCATAATTAAATGAATCTCATCGATAAACAGAATACTCTTTTCGTCTAAACTTTTGATTAAAGCATTGAATTTTTCTTCAAAATCTCCTCTAAATTTCGTTCCAGCCATCAACGAAGCAATATTAAGAGAATAAACCGTATGATCATTTAGCCTAGGAAAACTGCCTTTTTCAATTTCAAAAGCAAGTAATTCGGCAATTGCTGTTTTTCCGACACCAGCTTCTCCAATAAGGATTGGATTATTTTTTGTTTTCCTTAACAAAACCTGAATCGTTTTTCTTAATTCATTTTCTCTAAACAATACCGGATCATATTTTTTTAGGACTTGCTGATTTAGGTTTGTTAAAAAATCATTTGTATTTGTTTCTTTCTGTTTATATAAATCTTCAAGCTTTCTTTGAATAGAAGTATTCAAAAATCCGATATTTTTTTGTCCGGAATTCGGTAAATGCTCTTGAATAAAAGATTCTAAAATGTTTTCTCTGTTATTCATACAGTCAGTGCAAATAATCATTTGTTTCTCAATTTGAGGCATTGCAACTATTGTCAGTTCTTTTTTTTCTTTTTTGCAGATTTCACACGTTTCTAAATTTTTCATTCCTTTTGTATCCTCCTTGGATTGTTTAAATTAATTTTAATCCAAGAAATATCTATAATTAGAAAAAAATAAAATTATTTAAGGTCATATTTTTCTTTATCTTTTTTAATTGCTGTTGTTTTCTTTGATTTCCGTTGTAAGAAAGTGAAAATTTCTACAAATAAAACGGCCATTATACAAACTAGAGTGAAATAAACAGCAATAATAACAAGGTTAAATGTACCGAAGGAAGAAGACGTTAAATAATCTACAGTATAAACGCAAAATAAACCGGAAAACAGGCCGACAAATAAAATGCGTAATAAAGAGAGAATTAACCGAAAAGGAAATTTTATAAATGATCGCATTAAATAACACCTTTCTATAAAACTGTAGTTACTCTTTCTTTGAGAGAAAAAGAAAAAAATCCTATTATTTGTTGAAATATTTAAAGAATCGAGTTAGAAGAGTGATGTTAACTCGAGGGAGGGCTATAATTGAAGAAAAAAGTTGTATTATTTTCAGCTGCTTTTTTAATGGCTTCGCCTTTAGCGAGTGTGAAAGCTTATGATTTATATACTGTTAAGAAAGGAGACACGCTTTGGAGTATCAGTGAGAAATATAATAAAAGTGTTTCTCAATTAATCGAATGGAACAACATTAAAAATAACAATATATTTGTAGGTCAAAATTTAAAAGTTGGTAACGTGAGTACAAATTCTGGAACGGTCTCAGAGAAAAGTAATAGTACGTACACTGTTAAGGCAGGAGATACTTTATGGAGAATAGCGAACAATAATAAGGTGTCGGTGCAACAATTAATGACATTGAATAAATTGAGCACTTCAAACGTATATGTAGGACAAAAACTCATCATTTCACAATCTGCTTCGTCATCTCCGACAACAAAACCAAAGGTATACGCAATTGTAACAGGTTCCGCTTTAAATCTAAGAAGTACGCCAAATGGTTCTGTTGTAACAACAATGCCAATTGGAACTAGGGTAGAAATCTTGTCTACATCAAATGGATGGAATCAAGTGGTATACGGAAATAAAACTGGGTGGGCTTCAGTAAGTTATCTAAAACTTGATACGTCCGGAAGCAGTAATACGACGACATCGCCTACGACAACATCCCCTACAACAAGTTCATCAACTTATACAGTTAAGGCAGGGGATACTCTTTATGGTGTTAGTAGACAATTTGGAGTCAATGTGAATGACATTATGACTTGGAATAACCTCAAATCTACCACATTAATTGTTGGTCAAAAGTTAAATCTTAAAGCGACAAGTTCTTCTCCAACTACATCAACCCCGACAACAAAACCAAAGGTATACGCAATTGTAACAGGTTCCGCTTTAAATCTAAGAAGTACGCCAAATGGTTCTGTTATAACTACAATGCCTTTAGGGACTAAAGTAGAAATTTTATCCTCATCAAATGGATGGAATCAAGTGGTATACGGAAATAAAACTGGCTGGGCTTCAATTAGCTATTTAAAACTTGATACTTCTGGAAGTGGTAATACAAGCACCGCTCCTACAGTCACAACAAGTTACGCTTACGTATCAGCTTCTGCGCTCTATCTGCGATCGGCTCCAGATGGTGAGGAGTTAACCATTATGCCAAACGGAGCAAAGGTGAAAGTGTTACAGACTTCAAATGGTTGGAGTAAAGTAGTCTACGGATCAACTACTGGGTGGGCTTCAAGTAGTTACCTTACGTCATCATCTAGCACAGGAGGAAGCGGTTCTACTGGAAGAGTAGTTGTATTGGATCCTGGTCACGGTGGAGCGGATGCCGGGGCCGTAAACGGTTATTATTATGAGAAAAATCTTACTATGAATTTCGCTAATAAAACAAAACAATACTTAGAAAATCTCGGATATAAAGTTTATCTAACGCGTTCAGGTGATAACAGTTGCTTAGCTGTTTATACATTAACTCCTGATCTACAATGTCGTGTTGATAAAGCAAAACAATATGGAGCAGACGCATTTGTCAGTATACATATAAACGCAGCCTTACCAGGGGCTATTGGTACTGAATCTTATTACAATGCAAATAATAATTATGATGGAAGTATGAATGCTCAGCCCGCAAAAAGTAAACTTTTAGCTCAAACCATTCATAGCAGATATCAACCTTCTATGGGAAGCAATAACCGTGGAGTACAAGATAGTAGCTTATATGTTTTAAGAAAAAATAGTGTTCCAGCGACATTGCTTGAAGTTGGTTTCATCTCTGATACGAGAGATCTGAACAAAATGATTAGCGGAACTTATCAAAATAGTGTTTCTAGTGCGATCGCACAAGGAATAAATGATTACTTTAAAAAATAAGGACGGGAGATTTCCCGTTCTTTTTTTCTTTTTTAAAAGGGAATAACTTTTTTCTTTGAAAATCTAGGGAAAAGGGGTGTTTTAATATGTCGAAAAATCAAGACTTATATTTAGCAGCTAGGAAAGCTTTAGAAGACAGAGGTGTAGATCTAAGCAAATTGGCTGTTCTCGTATATGATGCTCAAAAGAAACATTCTCCTATTATTACTGAGGAAATCGCTTTAGAGCATATTGAAGCCGTTTTAAAAAAACGTGAAGTACAACACGCAGTACTTACTGGAATTGCTATTGATATTGCGGCAGAAAAGAAACTTTTAGAAGGTCCAATTTTAGATGTGATTCTAAGAGATGAAGGGTTATACGGAGTAGACGAAACGTTAGCGTTGTCTATTACTGGATGCTATGGAAGTATTGCTAGTTCAAACTTCGGTAACTTCGATATCAATAAACCTGGAATTATTGGCGTATATAACGATAAGAAGGCTAAACCAGGAGAATGCCATACATATCTAGATGATATTCTTTGTGCTTTAGTAGCAGCTGCTTGTAGTAGATATGCACATCAAAATGGGTAAAATGTAAAACCATAATTGCTAAGTAGCATTATGGTTTTTTGTTTTTTTTGAGAATATAATTCCATTGATTCTATAAAAAAGGAGATAAGATCAGATGAAAAAAGTGTTAATTAGTGCAGGTATTATCGCTGTATTAGTCGGTGGATATGGAGCGATTTCATACAATGGTATGGTTACAAAGGAAGAAGATGTAGATAATAAGTGGTCTCAAGTGGATAATCAATTAAAACGAAGAGCGGATTTAATCCCTAATCTAGTTGAAACTGTTAAGGGATATGCTAAACACGAAGAAGAAGCAATTGATTCCGTTACTGAAGCAAGAGCTAAACTTTCAGGAGCTAGTTCCCAGTCTGAAAAAATGAAAGCTGATCAAGAATTGACAAGTTCACTAAATAGACTAATGGTAGTTGTAGAAAACTATCCCAATTTAAAAGCAAATGAGAACTTCAAGGACCTGATGACTAGCTTGGAAGGGACCGAAAACCGAATCGCTGTTGCTAGAAAAGATTATAATGATAAAGTGACAACATATAATAAAGTGATTAAAAAATTCCCTAAAAATATATTTGCTAACTTATTCGGGTTTGATAAAAAAGAATATTTTGAGGTGAATGAAACGGACAAAGAAACGCCAAAAGTTGATTTTGGAAGTAAATAAAAATGAAGAAGTTTAAATTTATTCCATTGCTCTTTTTGGTGGTGATGTTTCTATCTGGAGTAGGTGTTGCAAAAGCGACACCTAACATTCCTGAAATTAAAGGGGACATTTATGTTCAAGATTTTGCTCATATCTTTAATGAAAAAGAAAAAGCAGAATTACTAGAACTCGGAAAAAAAATGGACGATAAAACCAGCGCTCAAATCTCTGTTGTAACTGTGGACAGTTTAGAAAATAGAAACATAGAGGAATATAGTGTTGATGTTTTTAGGAAGTACGGATTAGGAGACAAAGAAAAAAATAATGGTGTGCTAATTCTATTTTCTAAGAAAGACAAGGAAGTTCGTATCGAAATTGGTTACGGTTTAGAAGGTGCGGTTACTGATATTGAAGCTGGGGACATACTGGATGAGTTCGCCATTCCTTTTTTTAAAAAGAGCGAATACAGTTCAGGTCTTGTTAATACATATAAAGAAGTTTTTAACAAAGTAGCTAAGGAATATAAATTAGGGGAAAGCTTTGATCAAAAAGTTGAAAAACCTAAAGAAGAAAATAAAACTGTTTCTGTATGGGTCATTTTAGTCTTAGTTATATTAATTGTATTGGACATAATTTTTTTAAAAGGAACTTTTTCGCAACTAATCTTAAGTATTTTTTTATCGATGGCTAATAGCAAATCTGACAATGGACCAAGAATCGGAGGTGGAGGTAGCTCTGGTGGAGGAGGTTCAACTAAAGATTGGTAATAAAAAACCTACGAATTGGATCGTAGGTTTTTTGTGTATGTTTTTGTCTTAGGATATAAAATCCTTTAAACGAGAAAGTTTAGAATGGAAGATCATCGTCGCTGATATCAATTGGCTTTCCATCATTGGCAAAAGGATCGTTACCAAAGTTTTGAGAACCTTGGTTGTTTCCGTTATTGACAGACGGGTTATTATTGCCGCCGCCAAAATCATTTCTTGGAGCATTATAACCGCCGTTGTTACCGCTATAACCACCGTTATTACTATTATTACCGTTATTACCACCATTGTTTCCGGAATTACCACTAGACTTTGGTTCAAGGAACTGGACGCTCTCAGCTTGAACTTCTGTAACAAAAACGCGTTGTCCTTGTTGGTTTTCGTAATTCCTTGTTTGCAATCGACCATCAACGCCTACTAGACTTCCTTTTTTAACGAAATTAGCAACATTTTCAGCTTGTCTTCGCCAAGTAACACAATTTATAAAATCTGCTTCTCTTTCTCCTTGCTGATTTGTAAAAGTTCTATTTACTGCTAAAGTGAAGGTCGCTACAGCTGCTCCGTTTGGGGTGTATCTTAGTTCTGGATCTTTGGTCAAGCGACCAACAAGTACTACGCGATTCAACATATGTATAATCTCTCCTCGTTTTCAAAAATATTATGGTTCATAAATAAATTATAGATGAAAATGATAAATTGGGTAAAAAAAATAAAAATTATTGATATGAAACAATTTCAATTTGATTATTTTTGTCTAAATGATTTATGTAACCAAGTTTTTTATATTTTTTTGAATAATTGAATGGCATAGTTAATTTTGAAATTTGCTTTCTATCTCGTTTGTAAAAAACAAACACTTCGTCCACATTTATTATCATTTGTTTTAAAATGCTATCATATTCTTCTCGAACTAGTTCATTTGCGTTTGTATAAAGATGCTCTATTACCTCTGTTCCGTTACTAGATAAAAATTTAACTCCTTCAATTAAACCTTGGTCTTCTAAATCGTATAGTGAGCCAGGCAAGTGTATTGTTAAATGTTTAGAATACTCTTCAGGAAGCTCTAGAAAAAAACGAACAATATCTAAATCGATGGTGCGGTAGAAGAGAACTGAAATATGAGTATCATCAATTACGTCATACATAAATTCAAAAACTTTGCTTAACTCATCTGAGTCTAAGCGATTGGGAGCGAACAGTGCGATTCGTGTCATTTATTAAATCCTCCTTTGTTAGGAATTTGTATCGAATTTATATTCATAAAAAAGATATAAAATCATTGTTTGTTTTTTAATAAACCTGCCCAATAATGAAATTTATCTTTTTCGTTATTTAAAAGGGCTAAATCAATATTTTTCTTGATTTCTTTTACTGTGATTTCAATTGGAATTTCATTTGAAAGGTAGACTGTATTGCCACTTGAAAGATACTGATAAAGGATAAACAAAATTTCTTCTGGATCGCTGAATAGGAAGGGGAAGTCTGAGACATTTTCATCTTTGATCCATAAATAAATGTCTTTTTTCTTTAAGATAATAAGTGGAAGGGTGTTTTTTTCGTCGGAAAATTCTATTTGGTTGCAGAACTTAAGTAAATGAGAAATGAGACTTTCGTGTGTTTCTGGATAAAACTTAAAGGCGGATTGGAATAAAGCTTCTATATTCAAAAGGAAAACCTCCCATCTAAAATTTTTATCAAATTAACAAATCTTGATAGAAATTTAAAGGAAACCAATATCTTTTGTTTTACATAAAAAAAGATGGGAGGGGTGAATGTGGAAAATGAAAACACCCAGTTTGAAATTAAAAAGAGCAAAAAAGATAATGCAAAAGAATGGATAATATCGATTATTGTCTCATTAATTATAGTAGCATTATTAAAAATATTTATTATTGGTTTTGCTGTGGTAGATGGTCCTTCGATGGAAAATACAATACAAGACGGAGACCGTGTCTTTTATGCTAAGATGGTGAAACCTAAAAAAGATGATATTGTAATTGTCAAAACAAAAGATGGAACTAAAATTATCAAACGTGTTATAGGATTAGGCGGAGACCATATTGAGATAAAAGATGGAACATTATATGTAAACGGCAAAAAGAAAACGGAGAAATATATAAAAGAACCAATGGTTGAAGAAAATTATGATATAACTGTGCCCAAAGGCGAAATATTCGTTATGGGAGATAACAGAAATGTCTCAGCTGATAGTAGAATGTTTGGGACTTTTAATGATGATGAATATTTAGGGAAAGTCGTATTAGAAGTATTTCATCAATTTAAAGCCTATTAAGGTACAAAAAAAAAGACCGAATTGAAATTCGGTCTTTTAACTTTATTGATCTAAAGAAACAAAATTCCCCCAAGTGATTTCTTCGTTAGAAGAATTCGTTGGTTTTCTTCCGCCAGAAGTGAGAACCCAAAGAGTTTGGATATTTGAATAGTCCGGAGCAGGGCCGTATCCATCAGTTAAGTATATAACTCCATCTGGTTCAAATTGTAATGTGAAATCAGTTCCTTCGATTTCTTTTTTTGCAGCAAACTCAAATACAGGAATAAATGACGTTCCTCCTCGTCCTTTGACTTCAAAATTATCAATATCGATTTCATCAATTGATTCTACTGATTGAATATCGGCATCACATTGGACAATAGTAATATTAGCGTAGTTCTTCATTGCGTTGATCTCTGACAAAAACTGTGCTAACGTTTTTTGGTCAAGAGACCCACTTGTATCAATTGAAACTAGGAGATTTAACTCTTTTCTACGTAAAGTTCCCATTTTAAGCGAACCATACTTACGTGAAAGTCTAGACCAAGTATATCTCTTCTTGGTCGAAATGAGTGATTGTGCAAATGAAGATAAAAGATTAGGCCAATCAAGTTGAGGTTCAAATAATCGTTCAATTATACCTGTCATTTCACCAGGGATACTACCTGTAGAATTGATTACATCACTTAACATATTTTTTATAATACCTTTTTGAATATCATCTGATAAATCGGACTCTTTGCCCCAAGTGGGGTGAAGATTTTCGAAACCAGGAGCTTTATTTTGGCTATGGCTATTACTATTTCCATCGCTACTGCTGTCTTTATTATCGCTGTTTCCGTTTTTCATATTATTGATAATATCTTGTAGTAATGTGTTTGAAAGTTCAGGTGGAAGAGTGATTGGTTCTTCGCGATTTTCAAGTAACGTATAATATTCTTCAGCAGATAACCCTTTTGGAAGGCTAAAGTGATAATACATTAGGGCATCTTTGGGTAAGATGGCTATAGAACTTTCAATGCGTTGATTAATGTCTATATCACAAGCAATATTCCATAAAGAATGATCTTTTCCTTTTGATCTAATATGATGTAAATCAGTAATATGTAAAATTTCGTGAATATCAATAAAGATTTGTTCTCTTGTTTGATATGTTAAATATCCAAGTGGGTTTGTATGTCTAGTAGGGCGACCATTTGGGATTGAAACAGCTGCTACAGGACATTTCGAATTAGTTTCGTCAACCTTAGTGTCTAAGTGGAATTTTGAAAGTAATTTAGCATAGAAAGGGTGATTTTGTATAATTAAAAAAATATTATTGTTTATTGCTTCGTTAGTTTTTGCTACTAGAAGTTTTTTCTTCTCTTGTGACAAAGTGTCGTTTGCAAGCATTTGTTTGCCTCCGTTTGTGTAGTTTTTTTAAAATTATAGAATAAAAAAATAAGAACTAGAGAAAAAAGTTAATATAATGAAAGCCAATCAAAAAGATTGGCTTTTAAATTATATCGCTTCGTGTAGATATTCTTTAATTGTTTCGTGACTGTATTTAAATAATGCGGAAAAATAACGTCCATTTATTCCTTGTGTGAGAAGTGGGATTATATTAGTGTCTTCATCGCTATCAACCAATTCTTTCATTGCAACGACACATTTTCCTTTTGGCAAATCGAATAGAAATCTTGCTAATCTAAGAAGATTATCACTTAAATGTTTTCTGAAATCCTCATCTTGAGCATTTTTGATAATATATTTAACTAATTGATCACAAGTTTCGTTATACCAGCTACTTTTATTTTCTTGCACGGCATTTAAGAAATTTTTACGGAGGTTTCCTTTAGATTCTTGGTGTTCATATGCCTCTTTTAATGTACCGATTTCATAGGTGGTTATTGGTGTCCCATCAAGACGTTTTCCTTCAATTTTTTCAATTACAGGTTCTTCTCCAAGTTCGAATTCATCATATTGTGATAGAATTTCTTCTGGTGAAAGTATCTTTTCGGCGATCTTATCCTCGACTTGAAGGAAGTTGCTTAAATGTTTAGGACCTATAATTGCAGAAATAATGTCATTTCGGATTGCAGGATCTGGATACTCAATTCCTACACCATAAAGCGAGAGAAATGCAGGGTTTCTGAATGAAGAAGTATTTTTCGGTACCTCGAAAGAATTCTCTTCTTCGTCAAACAAACTATTATTGAAATGTTTGTAATAACCGATTGTTAGCTCATCATATCCTGAATCTTCTGCTTCAGCAAATTCTAACCAAGTTTCGAAATCATATGTGGTTTTTAAATGAATACAACGGTTAGAAAAGGCGGGGTCTGCAAACCAGTCAGAAACAATATATCCTTTTTCTTTTGGGTTAGCTGCGGCAAAGAAACTAATTTCTTCGGGCGTCACATAACCTTTGAATTTCCCACTATCGAATAATTGGAAAATCATCTGGAACATCTGTTTATCTTCGATTCGGTTTACTTCATCAAGGAATACGATTCCACCTGGAGCATCATCTACAGAAAGACCTTGTGAAGTATAATATCCTTCGATTGCATCCCAGTTCTCGATGTAGTTTTTGATTAATGAAAAATTAATTTGGTATTCGTTCTCACAAGCAATAATTTCTCCGTCTATAACCTTCTTTCGAGATATTAAATTGCCTTCTCCATCTCTTTTGTATCTTGGGAACATTTCAGCAATAATTTTACCTAAGAATTTTTCATTTTCTTGTTCTTTAATGTCTGGGTAACTCATATCTTCAGCTAACTCTTGTCCTAAACGAACATTAATTGCAGGAATATGTAATGCAGTAGCAGCTTTATTAACTGTATATGTTTTTCCAGAACCTTTAGGTCCCCAGAATACGAAAGGAGGTCTAACGTAGTTTTTTCTTGCTCTAAAAGAAGGATCCATAATCGCATTAGCAATTGATACAATTGCTTGTTCCATTTGTTTACCTTTCATTTGTAACACTCCTATATATGTATGTATTTTGTTTCTGAATTAATTTTAAACAAAAAATGAATGGAATGTGAAAAAAATATTTTTTTCTAAAAAACATATTAAAATTAAAGGGTGATATAATGTTTTGTAAATATATATAGAAGAACTGCTGGCAGGAGGTATAGTTTTGGCAAAACAACAAGATGAGAAACAAAAAAAGAATAAAAAAACTGAACAAAATAAAAATGAAGAATCGAAGGAGGTTGAAAATGAGCCTCAAGATAACGATTCGGAGTTGAATGAAAATAAGAATGAGAATGTTGACTCAGAAAATCAGAAGAATGATGAACAACAAGCAAACGAACAAAGATGGTTGCAAAAGATATTAGATCACCCCATTAAAGTTTTGATAAAAGGTGAAGCAAAACAAGATGAAGATTGTGATTATGAAACTAAGATGGTGAAAGATATCATTGATCCTGAAGATGATATATGGTTCTCAAAGCAAAAAAATAAACCAATTTTAAAAGAGACGGGAACTAAAAAATTAATTCAAGCAACTGGAGCTACATTTCCTAGGATCATACCTATAGAAAAGCAAAGTGATGCTCCATCAAAGGATAGAGAGCAAGTTTGGATTGAAGCGACTGTTCTTTTTCCAAACGGTGAACAGCACGAAGAATATGGTATTGCCAATCGATCAAACTGCACAGATTCTATTTCTCAAGCGAATTTGCCGATTATGGCTCGAAAGAGAGCGATGAACCGTGCATTTTACCGATCGGATTATATTGGACTTTATGATGTGTATGATGAAAATGAAACATTGGATGTAAAAGATGAAAAGTATAAGAATGAAATAAAGCAGTTGAAGCAAACTAACTATAACCTGAATAAGTCTAACCAAACGTTGCAAAATGAATTGGACAAAACAATTAAAAAACGCGAAAGGCTTCTTAATCAAATGTGTAAAGAAGTGAAAACTGAAGATGGCGAATTAGTATGGAAAATAAATGATGTGCAACGATTGACGGATTTATCAAAAGGCACAAGTTTGGTAACTTACATAGCACAACTTAAATTGCAACATATACATAAGAATAAAAAAGCAAGCAGCAATTAAGCTGCTTGCTTTTTTTATGAGTAAAAAAATTGTTGAGCGAGGAGATAAATGGTCAAAGATAAAAGTAAGATAGGTGCAAGTGGTATAGAAGTTAATTTAGATTTTTTGAATTGATTAATGAAAAAGAATATGATGACTAAAATCCAACTTAAAAATAGATACGGAATCCAGTCAATAATCGGTAATAATAGAAGAAAAGGAAGCAATATAAAAGGATCTGCTTCTCCCATACCGGATTGATTAGAAAAAAACTTAGATATTCTAGAAGGCCAATTTTTCTTTTTTGTATGCTTTTTTGTATTAGAAATCTTCATTTCTCTCTTAAATATTTTTTTGGTTAAAAAAATAAATACTGAAAACAAGTAAAAGGTTAAGAAAACAAATAAAATTGCGCATAAAGTTAATAAGTTTGGTTTCATTGCAAGAAATACAAGTGTGACAAATAAAGGGACTAGGATATTGAATTCTTTATGAAAAATATCATCTAATACACAGTACAAGAGAAAAATTATTAATAACCATACTTTCCAATCAAAGTAAGGATTATAACTAAATGCAAATAGACAAAATAATATTGTGAAATATATAAATTTAGAAATGTTTTGTTTGATTTCTGGTTTATGAAAGAAAGTGAAAAAATAAAGGATGAACACAAAACTTAAACAATAAAAAAGTACATTCATTTTTTTTGCTCCTTTGAAGAAAAAAAGTAGGGGGTTATACCTTTGGAACTTGAAGAAAACAAAAAATGTTCAGTATGTAATGATAGATATGCTTTCAAAGAACTTTCTGAAATATTGGGTGATGACCTTCAAATCTGTGTTTCTTGTCTTGAAGAAAAGATGAAAAAAGGAGAAATTAAATCCTTTGATGAAAAACAATATGAGAAAATTACGAAACTCATAGAAGAAGTTCATATGTTCGAATATGAAGATGGCCAAGAAGAAAGAATGATGAGAAAAAACGATGTGAATAAAGAAAAAGAAGAACTGTATTCTTTACAGTTTGGGCGCGATTTAACTCAATTGGCTGAACAAGGAAAGCTTACACCAATCGTAGCTAGAAAAAAAGAAATTGAGGAAACTATTTTAATATTGAGTAGAAAATTTAAAACCAATCCATTATTAATTGGTGAACCTGGTGTTGGCAAAACAGCAATTGTAGAAGGGATTGCTCAGAAAATTATTTCTTCTGACGTTCCGGATGGGTTGGCAAATAAGCGAGTTATCGAATTAAATATTGGTGCTATGGTTTCGGGAACTAAGTATCGTGGTGAATTTGAACAAAGATTGCAAAGAGTTTTAGAGGAAGTAGAAAAGAATCAAGATATTATTTTATTTTTAGACGAATTCCACACCGTTGTAGGTGCAGGAGGAGCAGAAGGATCAGTAGATGCTTCTAATATTTTAAAGCCTTCGCTTGCTAGAGGAGAAATACAAATTATTGGTGCTACTACTTATGATGAATATAGAAAATACATTCAAAAAGATGGAGCGCTCACTCGTAGAATGCTTACTGTTCAAGTGAATGAGCCTACAGTAGATGAATCTGTTGAAATTATAAACGGATTAATTCCTGTTTTTGAAAATCATCACGGCGTAAAATTCGAAAAGAATGTTGTTAGGTCAGCTGTAGAGCTTTCTAAAAAATATCTTTCGGATAAGTTTCTGCCCGATAAAGCAATTGATTTGATCGATGAAGCTGCTGCGTTTAGAAAAGTTGAAAAGACATCTACAAAATATGATTTTAAAGCAATTGAAGAAGAAAAGGCTAAAGTGTCCGAGAAGAAAAATGCTGCGATTTTAAAAGAAGATTATGTAACAGCGAGAGAATTAGTATTAAAAGAAAAAGAACTTGAAGAAAAAATAGAGAAGGAAAAAACCAAAGTAGAAAAAGAAAAACAAAAGAAACTAACAGTTAATGTTAGTCATATCGCAGTGTTGTTGGAGAGAAAAACAGGTATTCCTGTGAAAGACACGGATAAAAATGAAAAGGAAAAGCTAAAGAATTTAGATAGTTTGTTAAAAGGGTATGTTAAAGGACAAGATAAAGCTGTTGACGTAGTGACAATGTCTGTTAGACGCTCAAAATTAAAACTGAAAGACCCTAATAGACCTGCTGGAGTATTTTTATTCCTCGGACCAACTGGGGTTGGTAAGACGGAGTTAGCAAGAGCATTGGCTACTGAATTGTTTGGAGACAAGGAAGCAATGATTAAAATTGATATGGGTGAATTCCAAGAGAAACATTCGGTGTCAAAGTTAATCGGATCGCCTCCAGGATATGTGGGTCACACTGATGGAGGTAAATTAACAAACTTGCTTAGACAAAAACCTTATAGTATTGTTCTTTTTGATGAAGTGGAAAAAGCTCATCCGGACGTACTAAACGTAATGCTACAGATTTTCGAAGATGGGGTTATTACAGATAATAAAGGGAAAACTGTGGATGCTAAAAACGCTATTTTTATTCTAACTAGTAATGAAGGTAGCCAATATTATTCGAAAAAGGTTAAATCACTTGGTTTCTTTACTAATCAAGAAGAAGAAAACAAAGACCTCGAAAAAAGGGTTATTGATTTTGTTAGAGGAAATGGTTTCTTTAAACCAGAATTTTTAAACCGGTTAGATTCAATGATTGTGTTTAATCCATTGACTGAACAAGCAATGAAAGAAATTGTTGAAAAACAAGTAAACGATCTGATCAGTAGACTTAAACAGTCAGGGTATAATTTAGAATTTAGCAAAGAATCGATCGATTATTTGAAAAAAGAAGGGTATCGACCAGAGTCTGGGGCGCGTGAGTCAAAACGGAATGTAGAGAGCGTCACCGATCTACTTGCTAATAAAATACTCGATGGAGAAAAAGAAAAATATACTGTTATTGTGAAAGAAGAAAAACTCGCCATCAAATAAGAAAAAGAGTGCCTTTAAAGGCACTCTTTTTGTATTGCGTTTAACATATCGAAAAAAAAACCGATTTCTTTAAGGTGGATAATTTTTGGCTTATTTCTACAATTACAGAGGTCTCACTTTTTACTTTTTTTTCAAAAAAACTGAAAATTTTAATTATAAAGGAGGCAGGAATATGAAGTAATTGATCAGTTTACGAAGTACATATTATATATTCCTAAAATAAGATACTTTTTACTTATTGATGAACAAACATCATTGTTACACAACATAGAGTGTGAAATATGTAATGAGTATTTAAAAAAGGGGCCGAAGAGATTATGGATCGCCAGTTAAGATTTAAAAAGGGGCAAATAGTATGGTGTACTTTGGATGGCGAGAACTATGAACAAAGAGGCACCAGACCTTGTATAATCGCACAAAACGATGTCGGAAACAAACATAGTACAACGACATTAGTTGTACCTTTCACATCTAGAAAAACAAAATCAAAACTTCCAGTTCACGTAGAAATAAAAAAAGAAGAATTTAAAAATACAAAGTTAAAGGATTCTATAGCTCTTTGTGAACAGGTAAGGGTTATTGATCGAAGACGAATTACATATGTTGAAAAATGCATTTTATCAGAAGAAACAATGGAAAAAATCCATAAGGCATTATTGATTTCTTTCGGTTTCGGAGAAGAGAAAAAGGATAAAAAAGTAGTTTTTATTCGATTAAAAGATGGAGTTGGGTCAGAACATAGATCTTCTAATCCTTTTCCGGCCTTGGTAATTCAAAACCAAAAAGGTAATAAATATTCACCTACTTTAATTGTTGCGCCCTTTGGATTGTGTAAGCGTAAAAAGTTACCTACTCAAGTTTATGTTCCAGGTGACCAAGTTTGCAGGCAATTCAAAGATAGTGTAGTAATGCTTGAACAAATTAGGGTTATTGATAAATCAAGAGTTGTTCAAGAAATTGAAGAAACTCATTTATCAGAGCAAATCCATAAAGAAATTGAAAAAGCAATATTGATTTCTTTTGGAATTGAATTAAAGCACGCTATAAATTGAAAAAGGAATGAATTAAAGGATTCATTCCTTCTTTTTTTTTTGATGATAGGGAAAATGTGAAATAATTAAAAGGTATAGTATAGAATTGAACTACTCGGCACTAAAAACTGAGATTCCTGAGAACACCAGACTTAGCCAATCGGTTTTCCTTTTGGCCATAGGTTTTAGTTATTTTATCAGGCTACACCGTTGATTCCACCGGCAATAAGTCTTAAACCTTCGTTTTTTATATTCATTGCAGCGTTGATATCACGGTCGTGAGCACAGCCACAATTATTACAAGTCCAGGTCCTGATGTTAAGTGGTTTCGGTCCATCTTGATGGCCACAGTTGTTACAAATCTGGCTAGAAGGAAACCATCTGTCAATTTTGATGATTGTTTTCCCGTACCAGTCAGCTTTATAGGTAATCATTGAGACAAACTCACTCCAAGAGACATCAGAAATAGCTTTAGACAACTTTCGGTTCTTTAACATACCTTCGGTATGTAAATCTTCGATCACAATCACGTCGTGGTTTTTGACGAGATCAGTAGATAATTTATGTAAGAAGTCTTGGCGTTGGTTTTTTACTTTCTCGTGAAGACGAGCTACTTTTATTTTTTGCTTCTGATAATTCTTAGCATCGATTAACTTGATGTTCTTTTTCTTAGCTAATAGTGCTCGATTCTGCTTTTTAAAGAAGCGAGTAAAACTATCACTTAAAAAACGAACAGAGCTCTGAAGCGCGGTAGAATCAATTTCCTTTAACCAAATGTATGTATTTTTCAACTGAGGCAATTGATTCGCACAAGCATTATAAGAAAGTCCTTTTCCGGTTTTCTCATACGTTTGATTCCACTCGTGCAGAAAATGGTTAAAGAGAAAACGGCAAGAACCGAAGGTTTTATGTATTAAGATCTGTTGTTCTTTTGTGGGGTAGATTCGAAATTTGTAAGCACGGTGTCTGAGCAAGTTCTTCACCTCCATTCATTTGTTTTTTAGAAACATATGTTCTGATTATAGCAAACGTTATTTCCTTTTCAAAGCAAAAGACCGTTCGGCATTCATCCCACGACTGAAGTCACGGGTGTTCTGCCGAACTATCATAAACAATTTTAGTTAGGTGATAAAATGATTGTTGGATTAATTGACTCAGGGATAGGAGGGTGGAGTTTTCTTACGAAAATAAAAAAACACTTCCCTGATCATACATACTTGTATTTTGCGGATCAAAAAAATTCTCCTTATGGCAATAAAAGTGTGGAGGAATTAAGAAAAATAGCAATGGACTGGATTAAAGTATTGAAAGAACAAAAACTTGATATTTTGATAATCGCTTGTAACACGTTAACAGCTTGGTTTCGGGACCAATTTAGAGAAGAATTAAATATACCTGTCTTGGGAACGACTGATGGATTAGTATCTCGAGATTTTCAAGGAATTAATACGATTTTATTGGCTACAGTCAAGACTGTTCAAAGTAAATGGTATCAAAACTTATTTTCAAATATTGAAAGTGCTGTGGGAAACACTTGGTTGGCAGCAGCTATCGAAAAGGATTATGTGATAAGCCAAAATGATATTATAAAGTTGAAAAATGAAGTAGAGCGAGAAGCCGGTTTTGATTGGGACGCTATGATATTAGGATGTACTCATTATCCATTGATAATTGAGCAACTTAAAGAAATATGGCCCGAAAAAACATTTGTTGATCCAGCTGAAGCCATTATTGAAAAACTAAAAAATATTTTAGATAACAGCTTTTTAGTTAACCATAAATTCGTTATGTATACTACCGGTAATATTGAAACTTTCAACAAACAAATAGAGGCATACTTCTCGATTGAAATTAGAAAGAAGATGAAAGTGGATAAGATCAATATAAACAATGATAAACACGAAAGAGGGCATTCAATTGAAATTTTTAAATGCGTTGAGAGAAAAAGAAGAATTGGAAAAAAAACTGAGTGAAATCAACAAACAATTAGATAAAGTGAATGCTACAGACTATCGGTATTTTAGCTTGGTAAAAGAAATATTGAATGAGGGTATAAAAAAAGCAGACAGAACAGGGACTGGGACAATCAGTTCTTTTTGTAAAGAGATGCGTATCGACTTAAAAAGGGGGTTTCCTATATTAACAACCAAAAAAATGAGTTTGCAATCAATCTCAAGTGAGCTTGCTTGGTTTGTAAAAGGGTATACTAATATTGATTTTTTACTAAAATACAATAATCATATTTGGGATGAATGGCCGTTTATGAGGTATGTAAATAGTAAGGAATACAACGGTCCTGATATGACTAATTTCGGATTGCGTTCACAAAAGGATCCGGAGTTTAGAGAAATCTATTTAAAGGAAAAAAAGAAATTCTGCGAACGAATTTTAAATGACCGAACGTTTAGGAATCAATTCGGTGATATTGGTCCTGGGGCATACGGGGCTCAATGGAGAAGTTTTGATGGACCAGACAATCAATCTGCTGACCAGTTGAAAGATATTATAAATCAGATAAAATCAAATCCTGATTCTAGGCGATTGTTGGTTGTTGCGTGGAATCCAATTCAAGTGAAATCTAAAGACACAGTTTTACCTCCGTGCCACTTTGCATTTCAATTTTATGTTGTGAACGGTAGGTTAAGTTGCCGTTTTATGATGAGAAGCACAGATGTATTTCTCGGACTACCTTATAACATTGCTTCATATGCTTTGTTAACACATTTAGTAGCCAGAGAATGCGGTTTAGAGGTTGATGAACTGATTTATCACGGTGGAGATGTTCATATATATTCTAATCATCTAGACCAGATTAAAGAACAACTAACAAGAACACCGAAAGAAATGGCTCGTTTAGTTATTGACGTAAATATGGGAAGTATTTTTGATTTTGTTCCAGAGAGTGTAAGTTTAGAAGGATATGATCCTTATCCAGCGATTAAAGCACCGGTGGCTGTATAACAAAAAGTAAAGTGAGTGTTTAGAATGATTCATATACAAAAGGGCGATTTGTTGGATAGGAATAATGGCTGTCATTTTATCTTGCATCAGGCGAATTGCGAAAAGGTAATGGGGAAAGGTATAGCTGAAAAAATAGCAAAGATGTATCCGAAGGTAAAAGAAGTAGACAGAGATTTCCCTGATGAGTTGGGGGATCGATTAGGTAAATATTCTATAGCTAAAATTGAAGATGAATTTTATATTGTTAATTTGTATGGGCAGTTGTATAGAGGAAAACCTAAAAGTAAAAAAGAACTCGAAGACCGTTATAAACATTTTCAAAAAAGTCTATCTTCGTTTCTAAGTGATCTTCATAAGAAACAAAGAATAGAAGAGAAGCAATACAAAATAGGATTGCCGTACAAAATTGCTTCTGATATGGCTGGAGCTGATTGGGTAAAGATATTAGAAATATTGATAGATGTATCTGAAAAATGTAATATCCAATTATTTATTTATAAAATATAGGCTGTTTTCGCAAACATTGTTGTTTTTTACTATTTTAAAAATAATGCATTATAATAATTCAAATGAACAAAAGACTCATTTCACGAACTAGAAAGGATGTTTAAAAATGGAACAAGTAAACCAATATGAACTTGGGAAAATGTTGTATCACGATTGGAAACAGCAAGAGAGTGAAGAGAGCTATAATGTTATTCGAAATCTTGGAAAAGAAAATGTAAATGTTGCATCATTGAAACGTGGCTTTATCGAGGAAAGGGCAAAGTTTATTCAAGATAGTGAAGTTGAAGAATGTTTTTACGGAGCGATGGATGAAGTGGGTATTGATTACTGGAAAGAATAACTACGTAAAACGATAAAATCATACATTATACAAAAATAGACCCTGGTTCTCCAAGGTCTTCTTTTTTTGTCTGCGAAAAGAGCCATAAAATAAGATAAAATAAAAACCACCGTCCGGGTGGTTTTTTTAGTCTAAGCCAAAGTCAACTCGATCGTACTCTTTTTCAACAATATTTTCATTTAATCTTTCCACATATAAATTTGTTGTAGAGATGTCTGAATGGCCGGCTAATTCTTTGACAATGGCCAAAGGTACATCCCGCTCAAGTAATCTTGTAACGAACGTATGCCTGAACCAGTGAGGTGAAATATGTTTGTTTACTTCCTTGTTATTAGAAAGGTGAAGTACCACTTTTTTAATAAGTTTGTATAGACTGTCGTAACTTAATTTTTCGTTTTTATTTCTGGAAAAAGCAATGAAAATGGGGCGTTCATCGTTCAGAATATCTTCAGTGTAACCAAGCAATTTTCTGTACAGAAATAATTCATTTGTGATTTTATCATTAAGAGGTATCTTTCTGTATTTGTTACCTTTCCCTTTGAACTCAATAAATAAGCGTCCTTTTTGTTTAAGAATATCGGTGAAATACAGGTTAATGATTTCGCTAGCACGCATACCGGTTGTTAACAGGAAATATCCTATTAAGCGATTACGACTTTTTAACGCTTCTCTTTCGCTTCTTTTCGTTAAAACAATCTCATCCAACGCGGAAATAACTAATTTCGCAGTTTCTAAATCCATTTCTCGAATTTCTTTTCTCTTTTGACCGGATTTAGAAGAATAATGATACTTTGGTATCTTAGGGTTCTTAATCCAATCAGCCATAGGAAAAGAAAAGAAATTAGTCATATAACCAAAAGTAACAAGTCTTTTTAGAATACCTAATTTTCTTCTCGCAGATCTTCCTGCATATTTTTTTGATAAATATGCTTGATACTCTTGAATAGTGATGACATTTATTTCTTTAAGACTTATCGTTTGTTGAGACAAGAAGTCCAAAAAATTATTTATATCATCTGTATATGATTTTATTGTGTCATTGGACAATTCTTTAGAAGGTGGGAATAATTCGACTTTTTTGAATGCCTCTAGAAAAGTGTCTGGTGATGCATTTTTGAAATTAAATCTTCCGTCTGATTCAATAAATGCATTGAATTCGGTTGACATATTTGAACACCTGCCTTTAAAACCTATACGAATATCTTATATAAAAAGATAAATGTTGGCAATACCCGATGACCAGAACAAAAAACACAGACAATCAAATGTCTGTGTTTTTTGTTTGCTTGAGGTTTGATGAATATTGTATCCAAAAATAAATGTGAAGAAGGGTGAAAGCAGTTAAAGATAACAAAGGTATTGTAATGAAACCGAACCAATTTATATATATGGATCCGCAGTTAATACCGTTTTGACAAAGTGCTATAGGGTGGTAAAAACCCAACTTTTGAATACCAAAGTGGTAAAAGCTAATGATGTTTCCCAATAGAATCATAGGATACGTATAGAGAAATAGATTCTTATCTTTTTTGAAAAAACCGAATGCAAAAAAGAAAACTAGAGGATACATCAAAATCCTTTGATACCAACATAAAGTGCAAGGGATAAATTTCATCGCTTCGCTAAAGAATAAACTCCCTGAAGTGGCAATAATAGATACTATCCAAGGGAAGAAAAAGGGGTTTACCTTTTTAATCATTTATTTTCACCGTTTTGCGCTTCTTCGATGGCACCTTTGATCGTTTCATAGTTTAAAGCATCAACGACTTTTTTGCCATTAACAAAAATTGTAGGAGTTCCTTCGATTTTTGATTTATCTGCATCTTTAAGATCTTCTTTAACTGCTTTTTCGTATTCTTTGTTATCAAGTATATTTTTTAATTTACTTGCTTTTTCGCTTCCAAAAAGTTTAGTGGACACTTTTGTCAGGTATTTCTTTGTAATAACATCTTTTTTTTCATTTGAAGAATTGTTGTTTTTGTATATTTCGTTCTGGTATTCATAGATACTTTCGTGTAGCTTCCAAAAAGCATCGTTTCCTAGAGATTTATAAACACCTTCGGCATAAACAGCAGCTCTGTCGGAATCATCTGCAATGAAAGGAAAGTTTTTAAATATGAATTTAACTTTTCCTGTATTGATATAATCTGTTTTTAATTCTGGGTATATGGAATTTGAAAAATAACCGCAAGCAGGACATTTATAATCTCCAAATTCAACTATAGTAACTGGAGCATCTGAATCACCAATTACAGGGTCATTTTTTGTGTTTATTTGCGTCACTTCATCCAAAGTATATACCGGATCACTATCGTCGTTATTGACGCTTGAAAACTTATCTTTGAATATAAAGAGACTTCCGATTATTAGGATTGCAATTAAAGAAACTGAAACGCCAAGGATTATATCTCCTTTATTTTTGTTTTTCATTTAAAACCTCCTGGTGAAATAAAATATTCATACAAATAATTATGAATTTAAATAAACTGTCCTTTAAGGCAACTTTGTAATTATATTTTCAAAAGTGAATAGATTACAACAGAATATCAGTAAAATAAAAACGCCCTAGGGCGTTTTTAATGGAAAGCGTTGGTTACTCCGTCAAGAATTTGTCTAAATAGTAAAGCTATGGAGTCGAGGAAAGAACTAAATCCTTTAACTTGTTTAAATGACTCTGAAGATACGATTGCTTCTTCGTTGAGCAATTTATCTTTGTAATATACTTTGACTTTACCAATTTCATCTCCAGAGTTTGTTCCGCCGACAATATAGCTATGGCCGACATAATCAAGTTCTAATTCGTCTGGGGATACACCGACACGGGTTACAACGTTCAAGTCATCTTTATAGACAACAGAAGTAGGTCCTGGTGTTGTACTTTTATAAACAGAAAAATCTGTGTATTTTTCTCCGGATCTAGCCACTTTAATAACAGTGTATTGATTGTAACCATAATTCAATATCTTGTTGATGTCAGAAGTTCGTTTTGAAGAAGATGAGGCATTTAAAGTAATTACGATGAATTTCATACCATTGTGTTCAAAATAGCCAACTGAATGATATTCGTGATTTCCCCAACCAGATTTCAAACCTTTTGCGCTAGAATTATCCATAACGAATCCGTTTTGGTTTTTTAGTACAACTGTTTTTCCTGGTCTAGTATCAAATTTCATTTCTTCTTTTGTGTAGTATTTTAGATATTGAGGATAATTTTTGATAATTGCTTTTGAAAGCAGAAACATATCTTTTGCTGTTGATATGTCATCGTTGCCGCCACTAGGAGAATGGAATGTAGTATTATCCATACCTAGTTTTTTTGCTTCTTTGTTCATTCGTTTTACAAATTTGTCTGTAGTTCCGCTTATGTATTCTGCTGTAGTAACTGCTGCGTCATTGCCTGAAGCAATGATAAGGCCTTCAAGAAGTTTTTGAACGGAAACTTTTCTTCCTGCTTCTAGAAACATAGTGGGGGATTGGGATTGCCAAGCTTTATTACTAATATTTGCTTTGTCTTTCGTGCTTACTTTGCCGGACTCTATGTCTTGAATAAGGATGTATGTAGTCATTAGCATAGAAAGATTATGAATAGAGGTTTTTTCATCCGAGTTTTTATCGAATAAAACTTCGCCAGTGCTTACGTTATAAAGGAAAGCTTCGTCCGATTTAACACTTGGTGTGCCGTTCTCTTTTTCTTGTGCCTTGGCAAGATAAGGACTTAGCATTGAAATGATGACAAAGATTATAGAAAGAATCAGAAACCATCGTAATTTATTTTTTTTCACATAGAGTACCTCCTAGAAATTTTCGTATGATATATCAACACTATTCTTGCAAAAACTAAAAAACCTTTGAGGTATAAACGAAAAAAGATACTCCTGTTAGAGAAGTATCTGCAATTGACCTAGAAAGAAAAGTTTGAAATATCAATATGAGGGGTTTCAGAAATAAATTCAGATTCAGTTGGATTATAGTTAGAATCGTTTCTTTTGCGATAGTTTTGTGCTTTTTCCATAAGTTTTTTATCAAATAAACTAGATTGTTGTTCGAGTGCTCCTTCAGTTAAAATCTCAATAAAGTCGCTCTCATTTTCTAGTTTCCGGAACGGCTGAATGTCCTTTTCGTCAATTATTCCTTCTTGAATTAAATTATTTATTTTTGTCATAGATATTTGGCAGCTTTTAAAGAACTCCATAGGATCTGTTTTTACTTCAAACTTATTAAATATGAATCCGGAATTTAAGTATTTATTAAATTCGCGTTTTTTTACAAAGGTGCTCGTTAATTTTGGGGTGGAAGAAATAAATAGTTCTTCAACAGTTAGATCGCCAAGAATTAGGTCTCCACTACATTGAGAGAATTTATTTTCAGGGAAGATAATGACTTCATATTCGTTATTTTCTATTCTTTTGATGAAAATCTCTTTTTTGCCGGAAACGCCACTAAAAACAATATTTGGATCATAATCATAAGTTTTTGTTAACTTTAATGTTCCGTATTCGGTTTTAATGCTGTTAGAAGGCATAATTTGTTTTAACTTTTCTTTTGCTTCCTCTAATCTGCTTTTAGAGAGGTTTTCTTTAATTGATGTTTTTTTAAATTCATTTGATAGTTCGCCGATGTCTTGTGTTATTAAATGTTCATACTTAGATTGAATGTGATCCGTATCTACAATAGATTTTCCGCCTGTGTATAAACGAATGGACTCTTTATAGTTAATTTTAGCTTTATCAAGATTAAAGTATTTTTCTACACTTTTGTTTATTTTCACGGCTAGTGGTAAAAAACCATAGTCTTCTAGGTATTCATAAATCTCATCATTAAACGAAAATTCTTTTTTGTGTTTTGTCCTAACTACAATTCCATCGATCTTAAGTAGTTTTTGATCTTGTTTTTCATAATGGTGTTTGATTCCCTGTTTGATTGTGTCTAATTTAATTTTAATTTCTTTGTGATTTATATATGTTTCAATATATTCATTGAAAGTGTTTTCGAATTGAATGTATCTTCTTTTTACTTCTAATTCTTGTTGTTCTTTTATGGACTTGTTTAGATGTAAGAATTTCGTTTTATGTATTTTTATTGAACGCATTCCTCGACCTCCTATTTTTAACTACAATTTATATTTTAATGAAAGTAATAAAAAATAGTAAAAAACATAAGGAAATTATAATGCTCATAATGAAAATTAGGAAGGAAGGGGGTTATAATTATGAAAACCAAATTAACCAAAGATGATTTGCTTAAAAATGTATCAGGTACGTTAAAAAAACTTGAAGAATTGAAGTTTATTGATGAGCAAATCTCAAAAATTTATCAAGGTCCACTTTTGGCCAAAGATAAAAAGAAATTAGTGATAGCTGTGAATGTTGGGTGGGTTGTCTTATTCACTCTGATGGCGATAGAATTCCCTGGGTATCATTTGTTGTTGATGCCGATACTTTACTACATATTTAGGGGGTCAAAGATAGCAGAGAGAGTAAATGGAGCATTTATGAAGAAACACTTAGAAGAAAATGAAAAACTACTTGAAGATTTATATACTGAAAAGAGTGAGAAGGAATACGAATTGAAAACAATATCAATGTTAGAGCAAGAGTTACACGATATTACAATGTTGAGACAATTTGAAAGCTATTTGAAAAACAAACAAGCAATTACTATTGAAAAATGCATTGAATTATACGAAAGACAAACTAAATAAGAAAAGAAGTTGGTTTTCAACTTCTTTTAAACTTGAATGGAGTGGGAACAATGAATACACTAAAAAATTTACATATAAAATTAAAAGACGAATTCTCAAAAATGCCGATGCGTTCTACGATTGGGAGTGCGGGTTTTGATATATTTTCAGACAAAAAAATTGTATTACCTGCGCAAAAATCAGTTTCAATAGAATTACCTTTTCGGTTTGAAGGAGAACTAGAAATGGGTTATGAAATCAGATTGTTTGTGAGAAGTTCGTTTGGTATTAAAAAGAAAATGAGGTTGGTGAAAGATGATCAAAAAAACATTCCTTACTTGATCTTAAGCCCTGATAAAGAGAAAATTGTTGTCACCATATTGAATGATAATGACAAAGATTTAGTTATTGAGAAGGGCGAACACTTTGCTCAATTTGTTGTTTGTAAAAAAGATGGTAGGGACACCAAAATCGACTTTGAAAACGTTCCAAATGAAGAAGCTTCTAAACATAATATATTACCGAGTAAACTTGTACATAAACAAGGCAGCTTATATGAGTATGTATTGTTAGAGGATATAACGTTAGAAGCAAACGAACAGAAAATGTTTGCTACAGGGTATAGAGTTTTATTGGATGAAGGGACTTGGTCTGGAATAACTGTACACGAAAATGTTCAAGAGAAAGTGATGCTCGCTAATCAAACAGCTGTTATAGATCGTGATTATGCTTTTGCAGATAATTTTGGGCATTGTTTCGTGGCATTGGTGAACTTGAGAAATGAATCGATAACTATAAAATCAGGGACAAGTCTTTTAAATTGGTGGTCCGAAAGGTTTTATACGCTAACTGATGAAATGAAGTCCAATAAACATAGAACAGGTGGTATTGGATCAACAACTGAGTAAAAATCTAATTATGTCGAAGATTAGAATGATAATCTGATTATAGAATATAAAGAAGACATACCAATATGGTATGTCTTTTATGCTTTATAGATATTTTTTCGGGTTAAAACCGACTTTTTCTTCTATTTGTTCCAATGACAACCCGAGATCATTCAATATTTTAACCATTTTTTTTCTCTCTTCTTCTCTACCTTCTTCTCTACCTTCGTCTTTGGCCGTTTCGATTTTATTCGCTTCATCGGTCAGTTGTTTGAAACGAGCATCATACTCAGCTTTCAACTCAGGTGTATTCTGGATTTGTTTGATTCTTTCTTCAGCTTTTTTGATATCTTCGTTCACTTTTAAAACCTCCCTATACAGATTCTCTTGTTTATCTGGTCTCAAAAACAATAACCATTGATGAAATTCTTCTTCTAAAGATAGTTTTTCCTTAGATATTTTAGGCATTTCAATGAAATGATATTCTGGAGCATCTTCCAAAACAATATTATGTTTACGTTCATAACTGACAAAGTGAGTATTGAAAGCAGAATGACTATTAAATAAAACAAAGTCCAGTATATTTATCGCAATCACTTTTGGAATTCTGCTGTATCTTTCTTTTATTTTTAAATCACTTGTAATATTCTTTGAAGTATAATAGATGCTTCGTTTTGGGAAAAAGCTTTGTTTCCTTAATTGTACTTCAATGTTAATTATTTTACCATCATCAGTAAATGCTTTCAGATCGAGGTATGATTGTTTCTCATCTATCGTTTCTTTGTTGGTTGGACTCTCCTGAAAAATGCTCTCTAAATGTTCAATTTTAAAATCTAAGAAAGAGTTTAGAAAACTTTTTAGAAGCTCTTCTTCTGAAAAAATCATTTTAAATGCTACATCAATTAATGGATCAATCCTGGTCATCTTGAAACTCCTTTGAAATTTAATTGTGAATAAGAATTCACTGTAAGAAGTATAATTATTTTTTAAAATACTAGTGATAAAAAGACAAAAAAAATGTGTTGTTTAAAGGGATTCTTGACATCTTGAAACTTAAGATTGAAACGGATCGGCTAACCCCTTTATAGTGTGTAGATATAAAAAGGGTTAGATACTGTGTGTTTTTGGTCTGCACAGTACACAAATCAATAAAAGATAGTATTTCTATAGGGAGTACAATTTTTTTTTACAATATTCTGTTGAGGTGATATGTAATGAGAATAGTTAATGATATGGCTGGAGCTACTCGTTGGATTGCGGGAAAAGATAAAAATATTGAACTTGCGATGATTACAATTGGAAAACCATATGAGATACATTGGGATGAGATTGAAAAAGAGCATTATATAGTAGACGATGAAGGGAATGATTCGCTGGTGTTTTTAGCGCTCGAAGGTATCCTCGTAAGCTTGAAATGATGTTAATCAAGAAAAAGTCTGTTATATCATCAGAACAGCCTTTTTCTCCACAAATAAGAGAAAATAAGTTTTTTAAGTTTTTGTTAATGCGATGAAAAAAAAGGAAAATAAATAAATATTTTTTCCAATGGAAATTTTTCTAGGTTATACTTAAAAAGTATATAGAATACACTACTCTATGAAACAAAGGAGACTAAAGGAATGGAAATTAAAGATTTGAATGTTTTACTTCAAAAAAACTTCGAGAAAATGGCTAATGAAGCTAGTCATTTATTTGAAGTGGGATTAGATAAAGATGAGTTATGGAATATGTACCTAGATAGTTTTCCAGAAGGTACTAATGAAATTTATAGAGAACGAAGACAATATGATTGTAGTAGCTGCCGTCAGTTTATTAAAAGTATTGGAAATGCTGTTGTTATCAAAGATAATGAAATTAAAACTATTTGGGATTTTGAAACTGGAGATGACACGTTCCAACCGGTATTAGATGCTTTATCTGCTTATGTTAAATCAAAAGCAGTATCTAATGTTTGGATAAGCAAATTCAATAAAATAGGGTCAGCAAAAAACTTTGAATCGTTGGAAAATGGTAAGGTAGTTCAATGGAATCACTTACACTTAGAACTTCCTAATCAATTTGTAGACAAGAGTAGTAGATCGGAAGCTGATATCAAAGGTAACTATAGAGATACGAGGAATGTATTTAAACGGTCTTTAGAAGAATTAACTCAAGAAAGTTTACTTACTGTATTAGAACTTATTTCTCAAAATTCGCTATACAAAGGCGAAGAGTGGAAAGGTGCATTAACTGAGTTTCTGAATTACAAGAAACAATATGATAAGTTGAATTCTAAGGAAGAAAAAGATAACTATGCCTGGGAGAAATCAGTAAAGATTGGCGGAGCAATTGGGAGAATAAGAAATCACAGTATCGGAACTTTGCTGGTCAATATTACTGAAGGGATGGATTTGGATACAGCAGTTAGGAAATATGAAGTGATCGTTGCACCTTCAAACTATAAACGGCCAAAAGCAATTTATTCGAAAAAAATGTTAGAGGATGCTAAAAAAACAATTCTTGAACTTGGTTATATGGAATCTTTGCAAAGAAGATATGCAACATTAGATGATATAACCGTGAATAATATTTTGTTCTCTAATAAGGATGCTGCTAAGCGAATTAGTGGTGCAGACATATTCGACGAAATGCTAAGTGAAATTTCTATCGATCCTAAGAAATTTTCAAAAGTTGAAGAAGTTTCAATAGACAGTTTTATGAATAATATTCTGCCAACAGTAAAAGAAATTGAAGTATTCCTAGAAAACAAACACTCAAATAATATGGTGTCGTTAATTGCTCCAGAAATTAAAGATAGCAAAACAATGTTTAAATGGAATAACAACTTTGGATGGGCTTACTCAGGTAATATAACGGACAGTTCGATGAAGGAAAGAGTTAAATCTGCTGGTGGAAACGTAGATGGTGTATTGAGATTTTCAATACAATGGAATGACGATGAGTACGATGGTAATGATTTAGACGCACATTGCATCGAACCTAATGGGAATCATATTTATTATGGGCAAAAAAATAACTGGGGCACAACTGGTCAGTTAGATGTGGATATTATAGAACCACAAAGAAATGTCCCAGCAGTAGAAAATATAACTTGGATTAATAAAGGCAAAATGGAGAAAGGTGTTTATACGTTCTTTGTTGAAAACTTCACCAATAGAGGCGGGAAAAGAGGTTTTAAAGCCGAGATTGAGTTTGAAGGACAAATATATTCTTTTGAATATAACAAAGAAGTAAAAGAAGATGAACGAGTTAGTGTTGCAGAAGTTACGTTTGATGGTAAAGACTTTAGCATTAATGAAAAGCTGCCTTCTAATGTCTCTTCAAGAGAGGTATGGAACTTAAAAACAAATCAATTTATCCCAGTATCAGTTGTTATGTTTTCACCTAACTATTGGGATGAGCAACACGGGATTGGTCACAAACATTATTTCTTTATGCTAAAAGACTGTGTTAACCCAGAAAACCCTAATGGATTTTATAATGAATTCCTGAAAGAAGATTTGGTGAAGCACAAAAGAGTGTTTGAGGCACTTGGAAGTAAGATGGCAGTAAAAGAAGTTGATGATCAGCTTTCCGGATTGGGTTTTTCTTCAACAAAGAGAAATGAATTGTTAGTTAAGGTTAAAGGCCAATCAGAGAGAGTTGTAAAAATAAAATTCTAAATAATGACTAAGGAGAATGATATTCTATGAAAACAGAGAAAATGTTTGAGGTAGCTACACGTTCTAAATTTAGATTTCCATTCAGAGGACAGATTTCAGTCGAGGATCTATGGGATTTGGATGTCCAAAACTTGGATCTTATTTTTAAAGAATTGAATTCAAAGCTAAAACAGCAACAAGAAGAGAGCTTGCTCAATGAAAAAACGAGAGAAAGTAAAGATTTAGAAACTAAAATAGAGATTGTAAAGTATATCGTTGGAGTTAAGTTAAAAGAGAAGGAATCTAAAGAAAAAGAGAAAGAAAAGAAAGAAAAACGACAAAAGATACTAGAAATTATAAATTCTAAACAAGACGATGAACTAAAGGATAAATCAATCAAACAATTACAGGATATGCTTGATAAAATAGATGAATAAAAAAATATAAATTTAAAAACCACAACGTATCGTTGTGGTTTTTTATGTAACAAAAGTAAATGAACGAGGGGGAGAGGAGATAGGAGTTTTTTTGTTTATGAAAGAGTGTATTCCTTATAAAAATGAAATAGAATTTCTAAGAAGTTGAAAGTCTGGGGGATAGATATGAATTTACCAAATAAAATATCAATAGCTCGTATTTGTGTAATACCCGTATTTATTGCGGCAATGTTAATTCCATATGATATGGGACAAATAATGAATATGAATACAGGTATGTTTATAGCATTAATTGTTTTCATATTTGCTTCATTGACAGATTGGGTTGATGGATATTTAGCCCGAAAATTAAACCAGGTAACGAATTTCGGGAAATTCTTGGATCCATTAGCAGATAAGCTATTAATGACAGCTGGCTTTATTGTTTTTGTGCAAGTAGGACTAGCACCAGCGTGGATTGTTATTTTAATTTTAGCCAGAGAATTTGCAGTAACTGGATTGAGGGTAATTGCTGCATCTGATGGTGTAGTCATTGCAGCAGCTCAGTCAGGTAAAGTTAAGACAACGATTCAAATTCTAACAATAATTGTACTATTTCTTAATATAGATAGCTTGCTAAATAATGTGATGCTTTATGCTTCGTCGTTCATTACTATTTATTCAGGTCTTGAATATTTCATAAAAAACAAAAAAGTATTAAAAACGAAAAACTAAAGGGCCTTGGGCTCTTTTTTTCTGAATTAACTATGTTCCAAATTCACAATATAATTTAATGTACGTGTATAACAGAATAGGATCAAGTGAATTTTCACAGGTTTTTTCACAATTATAAAAAATAGCAACGTATAATCTAAAAAAAGAAGAAGCTATAAGAGGCTGGCTGAAAGGTGTATTGAAAATGATTGGAAACTATGGAGATTTAGTGAGAATAGCAAAAGAGATTAATAAACGTCAAAACAGATCGATATTTAATTGTACTGAAAAACCAATACTGTGCGGAAACAATCCTCAAAGTCACCCTCAATTAGAGCCAAAAATAAACTTAATAGGGGATGATTTTGAGTTAATTTTAGCTTGTAAAGTATGTCAGTGGGAGCAAGAGGTATCTAATTATATGATTAATGCAGCAGGTGAGTAAATAAAGAATATAATATGTGAAGGTGATTATTTGATGCTTACTATTGTACAAGGGAATCAGGAAAATATTAAAGAATTTTATAACGAATTGGTGATAAATCACGAAACAGATTATGATTCTATTGAAGAAGCGAGAGAAAAATACGAAATAGAGCCAGGTTCATTTGCACTGGTTTATAAAAAAGGAGATTTGTTGTTGAAAGGAGAGTGGGTTGAAGGACATAATGATTTGTTTTTTGAAGAAGGGGTAACGCTAGGAACGACCAAAATTACTCCTACATACACAAATGAGTTTGTAATGTTGGAAAAGCTACAAGAGGACGAAGCTTTCCCGAGATTATATGGGTTTGATGAAAAAAACAACGTTACAATAATGGAATACATTGATGGTGAGAGTTTATATAACAATGTTCTTAAAAATGGTGTTAATGTTTCAAAAGAAATTGAGGAACAAGTATTAGAATCATTTCGTTTTGTTTTGAAAAAAGGCTTTTTTCCATATGATGTTCATTTTCGTCATATTATCCTTCAAAAGGGGAGAGTAAGAATTTTTGACACTTCTCTATATCAACCATTGAGCTACTTAGTGGAGGAAAACAGTTTTTTTGCTACGTTGTCTATTGATGAACTTGCGATGATTGCTTGGGAAACTTCTAAAAGAATTACGTTTGAAAATAAAAAATAAGAGAAAGGGGGACGAAAAACGATGACTAGTTTGAAAATAAAGAGAAATCCCAATAAAAGACCTTGTATAGCCAAAAATATAACATTTCCAGTGCAAAAATTGAATAACGAATGGTTAAGAAAGCTTAAGAAATAAGTGTACATAAACAAGAAAATCGTTGAGTAAGTTTTGATTAATTCAATGCGTTTTCAAAAATAACTATGTTCCAAATTCACATTTATAATAAAAATTTTGATCGTACAAAAAAAGATGAATACAATATTAAACTTCTCGTACTAGTAACCATAGGGTGGGAAGGCATAATTCTAATATAGGGAATTACGATTTAGACAAGTGTTTTATTTGCGGAGTAAAGATGCCAAATGAAGATGAACCAACTTGTTCGCTTTTGTGCGAAATAGAAAGACAGGAGAGAGAGGAAAGGGAAACTAACACTATAAATAATTCTAAAATTGATGAAGGGAATATTCGCATAAAAGAAATAATAAATTTTTTGCGAGACCAAGGATACACAAGTTTAGATTTACTAGATGAGTTAGAGTCATTAATAGCTGCGAAAACACAAACAGTTCGAAATTGATCGAGCCAAAATATGATGGTGAATGAAAAATAAAAACTTAAAGATGACCATTTGGTCATCTTTTTTTACACTTCGAAAATTATTTTAAGGATCTCTTCGTTGGCTTTTTTAATAGCATCGTTATCCATTTTTTTGTTTTCTATCATCTTTTCGTTCAGTTTGATTTGTTTTTGAATGGACTTGAAAACCTGTTCATCTATTCCTCCGTTTGTCATAAGGTTATAAATGAATACAGTATCGTGCTGTGAACCTAGTCTTCTAATTCGACCATTCCTTTGGAGGTATGTACTAAAAGTATCAGGGTGGTCTATATTTATTAAGGCGCGCGCAGACTGTAAGTTAACCCCGAAATTCGCCGCATCAGTGCATATAAGAGCCTTAGTATTTTGGATATCATTCTGAAATATGTACGCAAGTTTAGTTCTTGTGCCGCAACTATTAAAGAAAGGACAATCTTTATCCGTACACTTCGCTAGAGAAGTATCTTTTTTTTCCTTTTGTAACTTATCTCGAAAATTACAACCTTGAGGAGTTTGGCCCTTATAAACAAAGGAGCGATATGGTTCTTTGTTTTCCTCTTTGCTTTTCTTCATAAAAAGATTTGTAACTTGCTCTTGAATTAGATCGGCCATTCTTGCATATTTAGAGAAAATTACCACCTTTTCTCCGTTATCAACTATTTCCTCGACTAACTCTAACAATCGTTCTATTTTTTGCACAGTATTAAACTTTTTCTTTTTCCCGACAATTCTTTTGATTAGATTGGACTTACTATCGGCTAATAGTGAAGGGGAATCACAAACTAACATTCTTGTTTGAAGTAAGCCTTTCATCATATCTTCTAAGGTCTGTTTTTTCTCAGGATCTGTTTCTTTTTCAATGTCCTTCTTATATTTCTCGATCGTTTCGTTTATCTTTTTAAGTAATTTGAGTTGCTCGTCATTAAATTCGACCACAATATTTTGGATAACTTCTTCTGGCATTTCATCACTTACATCCTCAGTTAAGCGACGAAGAAGGAAGGGGTTAAACTTATTTCTTAAAGACTGCTCATTAATTTCTCCGAAAACTTGGATGAGTTCATCTTTAAGATTGCTTAAGTCTTTTGGTAAATAAACAAATGGATTAATTCGTTTCATTAGGAACTGAGTTTCAAAAAACTCTTTTCTTTCCTCGAAAGGTAGGGAAGGATCAGAGAGTATTCCTGGATTTATGTAATCAAACAATTGAAATATGTTTTTAAGTTCTTTTTGAATGGGGGTACCAGTCATTAGCAACTTATACTTAACATCTATTTGTCTAATAGCTCTAGCAATCTCCGTATTAGGATTTTTCATTTTATGTGCTTCATCTATAATGACCATATCATAGCCGATCTTTTTGATTTGTTTTAAATCTAAATAATCCCCAAATACCTTTTTCTTTTTTTCTTTACCGGTCTTATTATCTTTTTTGACCACTATAGTTTCCTTGAGTTCTTTTTGATATAGGAGCTCATAATTAATAATCGTGAAAAATGGCTTTTCGCTATTTATTTGATCGTATAGTTTTTTTCTGTCTTCGAAACCTTTGTTTTTTGAACGTATGACTACAGACTTTTCGTATGTGAACTTATCTATTTCCTGAGCAACTTGTGTCTTAATGGTGGCCGGCGTAATAAACAGTACATTCTTTATCCAGCCTTGTTGTTTGAAGTATCCTGCAATAGCCATTGCTTCAATTGTTTTACCTAAACCCATCTGGTCAGCAAGAAGGCCGCCTTTAATTTTTTGAGTACCTTTGTCAGCAGCTGCCCAAGCCACAGAAAGCTTCTGAAAAGGATAGGGGTCTATTTTCATATATGAGGTATCTATATTGCTGTCTATTCTGCTAAGAACCTCTTGTAAGCTTTCTTGAGGCAAGCTTTGAAAGTCTAAGTCTCTTTGTAGTTCTGTTGGATCTCTCCAAACTGCTTTATCGCCAAGTGCTTGTTTTAATGCTTTTAATTGATGTCTGGGTATATAAAAAGAGCCTTTGTAAGGAGACTTTTCGCCAAAAAGAGTTCCTGGTATATTGGCAAGTTTGGCAAAAATCATTTTGTTTTTAGGGAATTGAACTAAGAAACCACTCGGTTGTTTTATTAAAATAACTGTAGCATAAGATTTGGGTCTAGTTAGATTTAAGCCTTCTATGTAATCCATTTATCTCACCACCTAAATTTATATTCGAAGGGATAAAAGTAATTTCTAAACTAACTCTTTTTAAATTATTCCGATTGTCCTTGTATACAAAAAGCCATCTAAATTGATGGCTTTTTGTATTAGGCAGCGGTGGTTGAAGGAATGGCTCTCTGATAAATTGATTGTCTTGAAAAATCGTATGGTAGCTTAACAGTTACATTGCCTGTGCCAAAACGGTTCTTACCAATAATGACTTCTAAAATGTTTTTGTCTTCTGTTTCTTTGTTATAAACTACATCGCGATATAAATGAATGATTGCCCCAGCGTCTTGTTCCAATGCACCTGAGTTTTTAAGATCTGAGTCCATCGGTCTCTTGTCGTCACGTTTTTCAACATCCCGGCCCAACTGAGCGCCTAAAACTAAGGCAACACCAGTTGATTTGGCAATTTCACGAAGGTCATTTGAAATCTCGGTATAATCTGACACTTCTTTGGGAGTTTTATTTTGTCGGGTATGCATAATTTGAATGTAATCTACGAATACAAGTTCAACGCCAAGTTGCTTTTGATAAAATTTAATTTTTGCTTCAAGTTGGGGGGCGTTAATTGATTTAACTTCATCAATAAACAGATTTTTTCCGTATAAACTTGTTACTTTTTCTTGAGATTTTTTAAGATCCGAGATCTCATTATTTGTTATAAATTCAGGCTGTAGAATTTTGCTCATCTTAACGCCAGATACTTTAGACATTGAACGTTGTAAACATTGAATCAAGTTCATCTCGATGGAGACGAATAATACCTTTTTACCTTGTTTTGCCGCCTCAATCGCAGCATTAAGCATCATTACTGTTTTTCCCATCGCTGGGCGTGCCGCTATAAGTGTAAATACGCCCTTACGAAATCCGCCTGAAAGGTATTGATCCAATTCTTCATAACCTGTACACACTGTTTCACTTAAAGTTGGATTGCTTTTTTGTTCTATTACACGTTCAATTACTTTTTTTAATCCTTCTGAAAGGTTAAGGCTCTTTAGTTCTTCTGGCGTAAAATTTTCAACTAGCTCATTAAATTTTGAAGATAAATAATCAAATGTTTTAGTTTCTTTGTCGTAAGATGGATTATTCATCTCTTGATTGATCATATGTAAGCCTTCGTTTAAAAGAAGGCGTAATTTTTCTAAATCTTTATGTTTTTTAATGAAAAATACGTGTTGTTTGAATAAATCAATTTCGACTGGGGGGCAAGTGTCCCTCAGCTTCATTAAGTTGGAAGTCATCTCGACCCGTTTATCTTCATCTTCATCTTTAGGATAAAATTGTTCGATAATCATATCAGTACTTGGAGTAATGTTCGAACGACATAAACCATTGAATATATCTAATATCTTTTTGATAGTTGGATCCTGAATAGGTTCGGTGTTAATTTCATTTGAAATGGCGTGTTCTCTACACTCTTTATTGAATAAGATAGAAGAGAGGATGATGTTTTCACGTCTTCTTGTCGAAAGTATTGTTTCAGGTTTGATTTTTGGTTTTGGCAATGAGTTCTACACCTCTACTTTTAACTCTAAAAAAGTATTTGATCCGAATTTGAATTTATTTTTGCTTATTGTAAGTGCTACTGTATTTATATTTATTAATTTTAAGTTAATGATCGACGATGACATCTGGTGGTACGAGTCTACAAACAAAACGTATTTATAAAAGTAAGGAATTAGGTTGGCTGCTAAAACAATTGAAATATTTAATGATAATGCAATGTTATATACGCTATTTGCGTTGTCGTGGTGATCACTGCGCGTATCAGGATTTTTGTTTCTGTCGGTCATTAAAGATTGGATATTGTCAATATAGACAATGTCAATACCATAGTATTTTTGATAATGTTCTACTTTGCTTTTGAGTAAAAATGGATTTAAATAATTTACTTTATCTATGAATAGATGTTTTTTACCCCAAATGATTTTTTGAAGCCGGCCGTCTAAATCAAAATTTTCTTCTGATTCAAACATTTGATCTTTGATATGTATATATAAAACTTTTGCTCCTCTTTCTGCTGATTCTATGGCTGAATGAAGTATTGTCCTTGATTTTTTCTCTTTAGGGAGAGAGGAAATAAAGTATATATTATTTTTTCTAAATCCTCCGTTTAGCGCTACATCCAGATTATCAAAACCGGTGGATAATGGTGGAGGTTCTATGCTTTTGCAACGAAATAAAAATTCTTTTATGTCTTCAGATAATATAAACATTAGAATTTGCTCCTACATTTTTTCTATTTAAAAACCGAATTGATCGAACATATCGAGCATTTTTTCCACACGACCATCTCCATCTCTTTCTAAGTGAAAGAAAAAGAATGTCCCTTTTAAAAGACTCATTATTTCCTTGCCATAAAGAAGTGAGAAATCTTTTGGTGTTCCTGTTGATGTGCAAATTGTCATTAACTTATTTTCATTGCGGATTTCTAAAATCTCATTGATTTTCTTTTTGGCAAATTGAGAATCTGTATGATATTCATTGAAAAATTTATCTAATATCAATACATCATAATGCTTAGCAAATGTTTCTGTTTTGATTTGTTTGTCCATAATCTGATTTAAAAGGTTCTGTGTAGTAGTGTAATAGACTTTCTTATCGTGTTGTAAAAAATATCTTCCGATTAAACAAGCAAAAGTGGTTTTCCCATTTCCAGGTTCGCCAAATAGTAAAAGGTTAGCAGTTTTCTTTTCCATATTTAATAATTCTAAATTCTTTTCACTAAATGATTCGAAAATTTCACCAGTCAATCTAGGGTCTACTTTAGTTTTGTAATTTCGTTTTATGAACTCATTAGGGTCTTCTTCTAACAATGCTTGTTGTAAGGATTGGCCTTTTTTCTTTGTCTTAAATTCATCTTCTTTTAGTTTAGGCATTAATATAGTAGCTTTGGTTTTTCCATCATCAAAATCAAAATTGATTCTTAAAAAGTCTTGTGATATGTTTGCGTTTTTCAACTTTTGTGAGAACACGCGATCTTGGTGGCATTGACAGAACGCTACTGATTGGGCACCATCTTCTTTTTCGATTCTAATCATTCCACTTCCGTCACATTTGTTATAAGGACAATCATCTACTTTTTCGTTAGGATCCATTGTTTCTTCTATTGCTAAATCTTCTTTTGTTTTACCAAAATTGACGCCCATTATGTCATTAAGAGAAAATTGATGATTCATTATTTTGCACCTCGTTTATCTTTAAACATATTTTTTACTGGTGTATGTATGTAGCTAAGACTTTTAAATCGATCGGGATATAATTTATAAAATCGACTAATGGTTTGCATAATCTGTGCTGGATAAGCTAATTCAACTAAAAGTTTTAGCGTTACTAATTCATCTTTCATAAAAGGTCGTTTAGTAATTTTTTCGTAATGATGAACAATTTCTCGATAATTTGAATGCAATTCTTGTTTTTCTTTGTACGAAAGAGGCCTGTTTTTGATCATTGATAACCCTCCTTTGTATATTTTTTAAAAAAAATAATTTTTATCAGAAAACATATAAATATTATACACGATATTATAGGAGAACTGATGAGGTATTACAATAAAAAGAAAAACATAGTTGTTTTAAACGAACCGGGGCATCAGACACTTGGGATAGTAGATACAAAAAAACAGTCTGAATCCCTTTGGATTCATAACTGTTTTTTTATATCTTATTAATGGCATTCATCTGACGTACAATCATCTATTTGTGGATAAGCGATAGCATATGTAGCTCTCGCTGGAGGAGCGCTCCAATTTGATTCATCTTCTCCATTGACCAATCTTTGCAAAAGTTTATAGAAGAAGTGTTTATCTTCATAGACAACACCCACAAAAGCCACATTATAAACTTTCATTTTTCCTGACTTATTCAATTTATGATTGTATCCATATACTTCAACATTGTTTGCTGAAACATTGATCGTTTTACCCGCAGGGGTAGTAACGGAGCAAGAAAAATTTAATTTTGCTTTTTTAGTAATGGGATTACCAGCAGGTAAGGGGAGAACTTGTATACAGATATTTTCTGTTTTGAGTTCTGCGATTTTGTCTCCTGATTCGTTTTTGCCTAAAGAATCATTCAAAGTAGAAATAACTGTTTGTTTTGCAGATGTATCAGCGTTCTCTAATGCCGCTTTGTATGTTTGAGAAGATGGGCTAATAATTGCTGTGTCATAACCTGGAGAAGGGGAGAAGCTGTAAGTGGGCTCTTTGTAATTGGGTTTATAACCTTCTGATTTATCAGGTCTTAAAGCCTCGATTATACCGTATTGTTCTTTTAAAGGAATGTTAACGGAAAGCGCTCTTGTTCTTGCACCTGCTTCAGCAGCAGTATGAACACGTTGATATGTTTCTCCCATTAGTATCAGACTAAGAAATATAGCCACCAGCAAAGTAATAAATAAGAAGTAAAACAAAGCAAATAAATATACGCTACCATCTTTTCTAAATTGCTTTATTCTCAATTTCTTCATAAGGCACCTCCTTTGCTTTAGAATAGAGAAATTTTAATTTTAATAATATTGGAATCGACCAGAGATATCTTTGGTAGTTGCGCCGTTTCCATAAAGGAACACTTTATCTTCTAGACCAGGTACAAAGTTTCCAATGATTTTAAATGGAACTTTAACTCTCACGATAATTTCATCGTGACTACGCCCGCTAACTGTAATTGACTCGGTATAAACGCAGAGAACACGTTTTACACTATTGTCTTGCAAGGCGGTATTACAATTCTGTTTATTTTCGATATATTGATTAAAGTTTGATAGAGTTAAACTATTGTTATTACTATCTGTAGAGAATAAGACGAATCCATTATTGCTTAATGACTGATTTAAACGTGAATATAGATCGTCTATAATCTCGGCTTTGTTTGACAATGCTGTTAATTTGCTTTCTGTGCCCCTCAGTTCTTGAGCAACAATTGAAGCACCAGCATCAGCAGCGTGATCAACTTGGTTATTGGCATAAACGTAAACAATTAATTGTAGAATCAACCATAATGAAATAATCATTAAAGGAAGCACAATTATATATTCAATAAACACTTGTCCTTTTTTACGAAATTTTTTCATTCTGTTCACCTCCAGTACGAAGAAAACAAATCATAATAAGGTGTTAAGTAAAACATAAAAGCAAGAAATAAAGCTGGTCCAAGAGGTACTTTTTTTAATTGCTCTTCGCTTTTTCCGGGGATTCCATAAAATAAGAAGTAAGATAAATCCTCAAACATTTCAATAAATCTTTTGGGATGAATCTTACATAAGGCAATAATTGAACCTAATACTAAAGTGATCAGGATTAACAGAAAGGAATCTGTTAAAGGAATAAAAAGGGCTGTAACTCCAAAAAGTTTAACGTCACCGGCTCCGATGGCTTTAAAGTGAAACAATGTTGTGACAGCCCATAGGAGAAATAGAGGGACGAAAACAATCAAAGCATTTAATAACATTTTTCCAAAAGAGATATCGTTTAAGTGGAATAGGTTTAAAGTGACTGCAATAATGATTCCTGCAATAGGTATCCAGTTTGGAATCTCCATTGTTCTCCAATCGTAAACAGCAGCAGTGAGTAAGAAAAGAGAAACAATAAGTAATAGCAAAGTTTATCGCCTCCGAACCTAAGAAAGGTGGAAGGGGAGAGAAATGCTCTCCAGGAAGTATTTTAAATACATCCTAACGTGTTTACTCCGAAGATAACTTGTAAATGTATCTATTACTACTTCGGAAAATCAATAATATTCACACGTTTTCCGTTTTCAATATACCTAGAAAAAACTAATTTTCAAAAGAAAATAACAAAAAACAATGAGAGTTCCTCATTGTTTTTATGGGTTACTGAAACATTGATATAGATTCAATGAATTGGATAACAAATGGTCCGGCCATAATTAAAATACAGCATATCAATAATAAGGCAGCTGGTCCCAGTATTAAGAAAGAAGCTTTGTTACCTCTTTGCTCAGCTAATTCTTTTTTTGCGTGTCGTATTGATTTCGCTTGTGAAATTAAAACATCTTCAAGACCTGTGCCGAAGGTTTCAGCTTGATTTATTTGTGTAACCAAAGAACTTACTTCTCGTATGCCGGTTCGAAGGGCTAATTCATTAAAGACTGTACGTTTCTTTCTTCCTGTTCTGATTTGATCTAAAGCAATTAAAAACTCTTTAGATATTTCGTTATTAACCCGAGGACAAACGAGTTCAAAAGTTTGTTCGATATTAGCACAGGCGGGAAATGTAACGGATACTAAATCCAGAAAATCCGGAATTTCATTTCGTAAAATGAATTGTCTTTTCTCGATGGAATCTTTTAATTTAAGGTCCATAATAAAGAAACCGACTCCAGCGAATAGTAAAATGAGAATAGGATTTTTAGTTAATATACCTATGAAAGATCCGACTATAGCGAATATGATTTTTTTCGTCCAGAACTGAATTGGCGTTGACTTAAAACCGCCTTGCGTTAAACGAAGTTCTAAACTAGAAAAATTCCCTTTCTTTATTTGGACTTCGACGAATGATTCAATTCGATGTTCGACCATTTTGTATGTACGATAAAATATAGAGCCTTCTTTAAAATTTGCTTCCTTTTTAGGCTTTGAGAGGTTGAGTAGAGAAGAGAGGCGTTTATGAGATCTTTCAGCATTGGTGGTTGAAATGGAGATTCCTATAATTGATAGAAATATGGTTAAGCATATGATTAAGGTATACTCAGGTAAACCGAGATTTGCAAGGGCGTTTAACATTGAAACACCTCCTTTTCGTTAAACAACCTTATCAACATATTTATTAATCCGAATGATAAGAAAGAAAGCTATAATGTACATAATAATTGCAGCAATCACACAACCCCATCCAATGCTGGAACTAAAGAGGGAATCAAAGAATCCTTTTGAACTGAATGAGAATAATAAGGCTATAATAAATGGTGCAGCAAGTAAAATATAACTTGTTGTTTTTGGGCCACGCACAATTTTTTTCACTTCGCTCATTAATTCCTGTCTTTCTTGGAAAACTTTTGCCATTGTTCTAAGTAGCTTTTCAAGTTCTCCGCCGGTTTGGTTTTGGATTTGGAGCGCGTTTATAGCTAGGCTATATTCTTTAATGTTTATTCTATTGGCCAAGTCCCTTAGTGCCTCTTCATAAGGTTTAGCATAATTCAATTCTTGTATGGTTTTATTCAGTTCAGAAGATATAGGATCCGGCATTTCTTTAGCAACAATAATCATTGCTTCTTGGGGAGTGGGGCTTGATTTAACTCCGTCTGCTAGACTCATTAAGAATTCTAATAATTGTTCTTCGAGGGCTTTTTTCCTTTTAAGAATCAACCGCTTGGTCCAAAGGGAAGGTGTTAACGTTCCAATTGCTGAAAATGTTAAAGTGGAAATTATTCTTGCTACAAACGTTTTGAGATAATTATCTTCTAGAAAAAACACTATACTTTTGAAAATGCCGGCGAAAGGAAAGACAACAAATCCAATAATGGCTCCGACAATAATTCCAATCATAAAGAAAGTGACATATTCTTTTGCAGTAAAATCTAAATTAGCTCTTGCTAATTTTAACTCCGCTCTTTTTTCTATTTTCCCCAAATGGTTTCTTAAAAGCTCAAGAGGTTCACTTAGACTAAGGCCTCTTTTTTTCTTTTGAGTTTTTCTCATTCTCTCTAAGACTTGCATAGAAAGAGGGTTCTTCCTAGCCTTCCAATAATCATAAAGGATAGCAATGAAAAGGAGTGTAAGAGCGTTTATTTGGATCATTGTAATCGTATCATTTCTGTATATCTCGATTATTTTGTCTATAAAGATCAAGGCAAACACCTCCTATTAAGGTCTTAATTATGTTCAATTCCGTTTTGTTTAAATTTATAACGTAAGTTATCAGAAATATTATAATCAGTTCTTACAAAATCGCCAATAACTTGGTTTTCTTTTGTGACCTTCTCAATTTTGTATTCAAATATAGGGTGAGTAGTCACTTTGCCGTTTGGATCAACCCTTACTTCGGAAATGTATTCAATTCTTCTTTTTCCATCTCTCATCCTTGTAATTTGAACAATGATATCTAAAGTGTTGCCGACCATTTTAGATACAATAGCAGGATCTTTATAAATGCCGCCCTCCATAACAAGTGAGGTTAGTCGCGAGATACAATCATCGGGGTTATTAGAGTGAACTGTGGACATAGATCCTTCGTGTCCTGTATTAGCAGCTTGTAAGAAATCATAAGCTACAAAATCCCGTAACTCACCGATAATTATTCTTTTAGGATACATACGAAGAGAATTTTTAACTAAGTCCTGGATTGTAACCTGACCTCGTCCTTCTGAATTGGAGTCTTTTGTTTCTAACGATACTATATGGGCATTGTATAATTGAAGTTCGGCAGAGTCCTCGATTGTGATAATACGTTCAGAGTCTGGGATAAAGTTGGAGATGATGTTGAGGGTTGTTGTTTTACCTGAGCCGGTTCCGCCGCTAACCATAATATTTGCTCTAGAAAAAACAAGTTCTTTTAAGAATCTAGCCATTTCAGGGGTTAACGTATTGAATTTAATTAAATCTTCTATTCCGATTTTTTCTTTAAAAAATTTACGTATTGTGATAGTTGTGCCTTTTCGAGAGGCGGGTGGGATAATAATGTGGACACGAGATCCATCTGGTAGTCTGGCGTCTACATAAGGATGTATTTGGTCTATTTGTCTTCCAACGTTACGCGCTATTCTTTGAGCAAGTTCTAATAATTGTTGGTCATTATCATATTTTATATTGGTTAGAATATTTCTACCGTTGCGTTCAACCCAAATTTCATTGTATTTATTGACCATTATTTCTGATATAGTTGGATCCTCCATTAAAGGACTCAATTTGCCGAGGCTTGTAATTTCTAAGAAAAGCGTATCAACCAATTTTTCAATTTCGTATTGTCTCAAAAAAGTATTAGCATTTTTAGCAATTTGACGCATATGTCCTTTGATATTTTCTTTCTCGCCATCATCAGTTACACCGAACAAATCATTATTGGGTACATAAGAAGGTAATTCTCTTTGAATTCGATCTTGAATTCTTTTAAGTTCAGAATCTCTGTCTTGGCCATCATTATTAGATTGGTTTTGGTTCATTATTCGATTTAAATAATCAGACATAATAACACCTCCTAAAATAATGTCTGTACTGGTTAAGAAAAATATTCAAATGCCTATAAAAATCAAGGAAAAAAGGTAAAAACAATTTGAAAATAAACAAAAAGAAAAAGCCATAAATTATGGCTTTTTAGATTATTGCTTTCTGATTCTTATTTTCTAAAGAAGGGGAGCTTAATTTTTTTCTTTTCGGATGATGGATTAATTGGATATATAAAGTTGGCTATATCTAAAATAGATGAAGCTGCAATAGAGTCACTATCTACGATGAACTTTCCTTTATTCGCAAAATCAACAAAATTAGGATCTTCCGGAACTCTAGCGATAAACTCTTTGTTATAAAGAAAATCGCGGGTAGTATCGGAATAAATAGATTTCATTTTTGTTTCCTTGTTTAAAACAATATGTGTTTTGTCTATTACTTTTTCCTTCAAAGTGTCTTCTAATCTTCTTAAAACATAAAAGAATTTATTGACCCCAACAACATTTAGATAATTTGGTTCAAGAACTATAATGTTTTTGTCGGCAAATTGCATTGGGAATAAAACAAGATCTTCTGTGATAGCGTTTGATGTATCAATCAAGATGACGTCAAACATATCTCTTAGATGAACTAAGATTCTCTCAATTTCTTCAGATTTAATTGAACTAACCTTATGGATGAATTCAGGATCGGAAGGAGTATTCATCATATATATTCCAGTTGGCTGGTGCAGAGTAAGTGCTTCTCTCAATAATTCTTCGTTTAAATAATTCAGATCAGCACTTATATCATATATGTCTCTAGAGGCAAGTTTTAAATCTGTATTTAAAAAGTGGAAGGCGATAGATGGGAATAACAGATTTAAATCGACTAAACAAATTTTAGGTTTATTTTTGGAATATTTGTTGATTGCATATGCGACGTTGACTAATAAACTAGTTTTTCCCGTACTTGACACTGAATCGAATGTTACGATTGTCTTTTTAGATTTATTCGTTTTTGATATAGATTCTTCAACAGGATTTAAGGTATTGAGTAAAGGATTGTTGTCTACTTTGCTAAACAAGTCGTTTTCTTTGTTAGGCGGGAAAGGGGTAGAAGGCTTATTAGTGGAAGGCTTCTTTTTCGGTTTTAAACTAGGTTTCTTAGAAACTGAAGGGATTTCTGGATGAGAGACAACGGGATCTGACTTGTTTTCTGTTTCGGGTTCAGTATGTCTTTTGGTTAATTCGTAAATAGACGTGGTTAATTCCTTGACACTGAATGGTTTTTGAAAAATTTTATCCACGCCTTTTTGCTGGGCGATAGAGGCGTGATTCCTAGTTTGTTTATCAATTGTAAACAAAATTGGTTTGTTTTCTGTTACTGAATTTTTTTTCAAAAACTCAACGATTTTAATTCCTGTTCCATCTGGAAGGTTTGCAGATACAAGGAATATATCTGCTTTTGAGATTTTAGCTTTGTCTTTATCAAAATAAGATGTATTGGTTGAAGAACCGATAACGGTAATACCGTAATCGGTTTTTTCAAAGAAGTATCCTTCGATTTGATCGATAAATTTTGAATTTGGATCAACAATATATAATTTGATATTATCAATCATTTTTTATCACCTCCGGAACTTTCGTCAGAATTTGATTTACTGCTACTAGAGTTAGTTATTACAGTGGAGGATGCTTTTTCTGCTTCGTCATTATTTTTTTCATCTTTTGGTGAACCATTTATTGCTTTATCTACAGAACTTGTTGTTGTTGAATATGTTTTGTTTAAAATTGCTTTGAAAATATCACTTTGTTCAATGACCGCTGGAGTTGAATCGGTATCATCACTTGAACAATCTGTTGAATCGTTTCCACATAATCCTGTTTTTTGACCAGGTATTTGATAAACAAATGTTCCAAGTTGAGATGCGGTAGATAAAACTAAATCTTGTTCTAAATCAACATCTACGTAAATATTGTTTTCAACGATTCTATAAATTTTGATATCAGTCATTAGCATACCTGTATGTATTTTTTCAGTACCGTCATCGTCTTTTTCTTTATAAGAAAGAGCGATATTAATTTTGTCTCCTGCTTGTACTGGAGGTAATCCGACCATAGCTTGAGATAATAAATGTACAGTACGACCTTTCGGCATTATAGCTGCAAATTGTCCCGCTCCATTAGGTTCTTCTAAAGAAGAGAGTGGAATAGGACTACCAGGTTTTAAGTTATAAAGCAAAACTTTATTTTTGAGTTGTTGCTTACTTGTTACGACAGTACCTTTAAAATATTTCATTTCGCTTTTTAAGATTTCTTTTTTCTCAAAATACTCTAGTTGATTATCGAGTGTTTTTTCTGTATTCAATCCTTCTTTTTTCACCACTAATATTTCTACAGTGTTAATCCTACCTGCGATTAAGCTGATTGTGAGTACTGATATAACAAGAAAGAGCACAATCAAAGTGATTTGTTTCGCTCGATCTTTAAATCTACCTTTCATTTAAATCACCTCTCTCAGAAAAAATCTAGTTAAATATTGAAAAAAATCAAGTATTAAAGCAAAAAAATAAACGCTAATATAGCGTTTATTTCACTTGTCTTAGGTCTGTGACTTCCCAGAGATTTTTTTGTTTTTTTCTCAATTGTTCAATTGTTGTCATATTTAATATCACATCCGCTTTTTGGATGCCGCCAAGCGTTTTTGTAACCCAAGTAAAGAATTTCTTTTTAGTATTTTTATTTTTAACAGTTTCATTTGGACATATAAAGTAGAACTCTTTAGTAATTTCGTATATTTTGTCCATTGCATTAGAAAAACCTTCTTGGGTATGTGTTCCTCTTTCGACTTCTATGTGCATTAATTTGCCTTCATCATCTTCAACAATGAAATCGAATACTTTACGGTGTTTAGGATCTATCTTGAAAGAAACGTCATCAAGGTCTGTATATACTTTGTATCCCATTTCTCTAAACAACTTGGCGCTATCTTTAATAAGGTAACCGTGCTCAAGGCTAGCGTGTATATCCTTGATTCTTTTTTTCTCTGGGATAACAGGGTTGTCCTCTGTGATTTTCTTATAACAAGACTTGCCGGTAGAAGAGAGTTCATAAACATTAAAGTTTCCGCCACCTTTTCCACCATAACTTACTTGTTCGTCACTGAGGATGCTTTTATCTCGAAGCTCGGCAATATCTCTATTCAGAGCATTTGAATTATATTTTTTTCCTACAAAATAATATTGTTGTCCTTGCTCGTCTGTTTTTAAGTAGTCCTTTAAATCTGAGTTTCTCGATATGCCGGTTTTCCCAATAACCTTTAATAAAAATTCCTGCTGCACACTTAAATTTTGAAGGTATGCATCAATAGTTTCATCGAAGAAGTCATCTACGATTTCCTTTTCTGTTTCGATATAGTCTGGAGATAAAGGATGTTTTTGGACATCTTTTGAATGAGATGCTTCTTTCATTGGACTTTTTTCCATCTTGGATGCAGAAATTCTTTCGTCGCCTTTGTTGTCCGTGGAAGAAGGTGCACTTTTATCTAAGTTTTCTTCTTTTTTCATTTTTTCGAATGATGTCTTAAATTCATTGAAAAAGTCTGAGAAATGAGGGTTGTGTTCTGTTGTATTCTGTTGTGGCTCTGCTTCGCCATCGCTTAAATCTGTGGGTGTTTCAATTGGAGTAATACTTTCTTCTTCTTCGATTGAATCATCCTTAGTTTCGGTGAAATCTATAGTAGGAGGAGTGGGGGGAGGGGTGATCTCAATTTTAGGTGGTTTGGAATCATTTGAAGATGAACCTTGAAAGCTGCCTTGTTTTTGATTTAATAATTCCTCGATTTGTTCCATTTGCTCTAAAAACTGTCTGTTGAGAGCTTTATACTGAAGGACTCTTTCTTTAAGCATAGTATTTTCTTCTTTAATTTTTCCTACTTCTTCTTCGATAATAGCATCTACTTCTCTTACTTTGTTTAAAAGAGAAACTACTATATTTGCAATGTCTTCAAATACCTCATTTACCTCCCAAGTTCCTTGGTCCACAATATCCTTTATATTTGTATAGCCTGGAAATAAGTGAACAATTTTTCTGATTAAATTTCTCATATTACGAACTTCTTCTTCGTCGGTTCTTCTTTCGAGTTGCAAATCACTAATTAGTCTTTCGTTATTTGCAACTGTTTTGTTAAGGGTGTTAAGTTTATCGAATACTCTATTGTATTCTAATTTAAGAATTTTCAGTTGTTCTTTAGACGATTTTTTATCTAGATCTTTCATTGAAAGTTTATCGATATCAGAAAGATGATCTGTCTTATCTCGTTCTTCTCCGATAGTGAAGTCGTCAAAGTCGGAGAAAGTATCTTCCGTATCTGGATTTCGTTCATAACTTGTAGACTCTGGATTGTTCAATATAGTTCTCAACTTATTGTTTGTTTCTTTTTTTGCTCTGGTTTTCTGAGAACCATTTAATAAAATATTAAAAATGTTATCAGCCATTATAAATTTGCCCCCTTTCTAAACAATGGTGCGTTGTTTTATGTAATTAAATAATATATTGCTTGTGATATTTATTTTTTGTTCTTTTTGTTTTTTTCTTTTTTTCTTTTGTTTTTCTCAACTAACCAGTCATTGTATTCAATCCATCCTCCATAAGCCTCAACATACTTAACCACTTTTAAAGATAAATTAGGATAATGATATTCAAAAAGTTTAAGTTTGATTTTGAAATCGGGAGTTATAACGCCTTTTGTATCGACAATAATTTCTTCTCCAGAGAGAGAAATCACCTTGAAATCAGCTATATATTTGATTTGCGTAAAGGTTTTATTGTTCTTTTTGAACGAAGGTTGGAGTATAAAAGAGGGTTTTATTTCGAAGTCCAGTATATTTCCTTTTTTCTTTTCGTCTAATAAATGTAGATAATAATCACTTTCCAGCATTGAATCAAATTTAATATCATTTATCTCTATTTTTTTTGCGTTATACTTTGATAGTTGCTTAACTTTCTTTTTCTTTAAGAGGGAATTGATATTGAAAGAGTCAATACATCCTGCATCACGTAATTTTTTTAATTTGTTGTAATATCTTAACCCTTGACTGTTTTTAAATATGAGACCGTCAATTTTATATTTCTCTTTTTTAAATATTAAGTATGGCGTTCTGTTATAAAAACTTTTGTATTTCAGATGTGGTCCGTTTGCCAAAAGATTATAGGGTTTCAAAATATATGTTGTTTTGTTTTTTTGTTTTATCAAAACATTATCACCTCAAAATAATTATATGAAAAATAATATAAATTTTTCAAAAAGGCAAGTAAACCAATTAAATAAAAAACATCAAATTATGATGTTTTTTTAATGATCTTAGCCATTTTTTCAATTGAAACTTCTCTTGTGATTTCGGTTATCGTTATTTTTTTTCTCTTTGTTTTACCAGAAGCAGTTTTCTTTTTTAAACGAAGAGTCCGTTCTATTGCTCTGCTTTGAATTCGTCCTGTGAAGCGGACCATATCACCTTCGGATAACTCGGAAAATATGATTTCAGCATTGTTACCCCAAACAAAAAAATTAAGGAAAACAAATCTTTTTTCATCGGGTTGAAAGTATTTTACATATGATTGAACTGTTAACTTGGCGAATTGGATGCCATCTATCACATCGAAAATAGGGGGTCTGCTTATTCTTCCGTGGAAAATAATGTGGTTCTCATCGCCAATCGAAGGGTCGAGTTCTTCAGAGAGAATTGTCACTTCGTGAGCAATCACTTCATATGCTGTATGCTCGGTTTCCTTGTATACTTCGCCGTTTGAATCAACTCGGTAAATATACATTTGTGTTTCTGTTCGTTCTCGATTTCCATTTTCTCTAATAATTGAGTCTGCTGGAATCTCATCTATTAAGTTATAGTGAAATAAAAGATCCCAGGAAATTGGTTGTTTAACTCGAGTATTAGGTTGGACCTTGCAAGGTAATTGGCCTTCTTCAAAAAAATCCTTGTACATATCAACAGCATTCTGGATTAAATCATCTGTTAGTGGATGAGTGGTTGTATAGTTTCTGCTTTGTGCTTCTCCTTTAATTAATACTCTATCGCCAATATTAATTTGGTCTAATATTTCCTCATCATTAAATTTTATGATCCTGATTTCATCATAAACCTGTTCTTCGTTTTCCTTTTGTTCTCTATATGAATAAATATTAAATCCTGCTAATGGATAGGGGATGTAATTAGTATAGTCATCTTTAGCATATACTTCGCCGCTTAATGAGATCTTGTTTTTAAACGGTTGAGTTTGTATTTCTTTCAATTGGTTTCACCTCACTTTAGATAGTTTTTTTATTGTTGTTATATCCTAGCAAAATTTCTTGGGTGCCAGGTGTTTTTTTTCTGAAATCTGAAAAGTTCTTTATATCTTGCGATGTTATATATTCTTTCTCTAATAGATAGCTTTCGAGTTCTTGGTAAGTTGTGATTTTTTCTTTTTCCGAAAACAATCCAATTTCTAAGTCAAATCTCATCGGACGAATTTCTATGATTTCTTTATTTTCAGCCCAGTCAAGTATTTTATCTATATCATAGTCAGTAATATAATAAACACCACACTCAAAAGGTTCTGGACTCAAAACAGTTTGCTCTATTCGATTGTGTGAATTTTCATCTCTTAGCCTGTGTTTAATGTAAGTGTAACGTTCTTCATCATCAATAATTTGTTTTACACAAACCCATTTGTTGAGAATAGAAGCTAAAAGAATTTTCTTTTTTTGCTGCTCTACTTTATTCTTCCTTTTCTTTTTTGCCATAATGTTACCCTCCCTTTGATTGAAGCATAATCTTACATAAAATTATGCTTGATTATCAAAAAACCTTTTGAAAAAACAAAGAAAAACAAAGGTATTTACTAAAAAAAATGAAGAGAAAAACAATGTTAGTTTGAAAATAGAATAAGAGGTGTTCCCAACTTGAAAAGAACGATTGCAAGGTCCCTGATTGTAGTTTTTGTGTTGTTTCTCGTAATCACAGGGAAGTTCGCTTATATACAATTATTCCAATCGGATGAGTTACAAAAAGAAACAGTGGACCAAAGGGTAAGGAAGATAAAAGAACTGCCTGAAAGAGGGGAAATAGTAGATAGCGAAGGAAGAACTCTTGCAATGAGTTTGAATGCTAAGAACATTGCTGTTTATCCAAATATCATAAAAACAAAAGAAACGAGAAAGAACATATCGAAACTTTTATCAGACGTTTTGGATGTTTCTTATAAGGATGTTCTTAAAAAAGTGAGTTCCAAGAATAAAAAAGGGGAATATCAGCAATGGGTTTCAATTGCAAACAGAGTGGGTCCGGAAAAAGCGGAGGAACTAAAGCAATCAAAGTATTCAGGGTATATTGAGATCTCAAATGCGCCTAAGCGTTATTATCCTAACGGGAAATTAGCTAGTACAATTCTTGGATTTGTTAACTATCAATCAGAGCCCGGAGCTGGACTAGAAATGTCGTTGAATCATTACCTTGCGGGTATTCCGGGATATACAATAGCTGAATTTGATCATTCGAGAAAGGAAATTCCGATAGGCTTTCAGACTGATTCAAAGCCGGTAGCGGGAAATAAAGTAACATTAACCGTTGATAGTTACATTCAATATACATTGGAACAAACGTTAGAAAATGTAGCTAAAGAATTAAAGCCTGAGCGTATGCACGCTATTGTGATGGATCCTAACACCGGAAAAGTACTTGGTATGTCAAGTTATCCAAGCTTTGATCCTAATGATTATACTGCTGCAAATCAGTCAGATATCAACTTAAATGCGGCATCATATGTGTATGAGCCAGGGTCCACATTTAAACCAGTTTATATGGCTGCTGCGTTAAATGGAGGATACATCAATAAGGACTTTACGTATTATGATGGTGGGACTATCAACGTAGCTGGGACCACAATCAGAAACTGGGATGGTGGAGGATTAGGACGAGCGGGACTTCAAGATATCATAGTTAATTCTTCCAATGTCGGAATGATCAATGTCTCTAAATCAATGACAAGTGAACAAACTCTTAAGGGAATAAAAAAAGCGGGAATTGGTCAAAAAACTGGTATTGAATTGCCGAATGAAGAAGTCGGTCTTATCCCGAGTGCTAAAAGACTCAACAATGACCCAGTTGCAAAAGCAACGGTATCATTTGGTCAAGGTATTAGTGTTACACCAATTCAATTAATTACTTCGTTCTCAGAAATTATAAATGGTGGGTATGATATTTTACCAACCATTTTGGAAAAGGTTGAAGATGACTTCGGAAATGTGCAATATGAATGGAAGCAAGACAAAAAAATTAGAAAATACAAACAAAACACAGTTGATTTAATGAAAAGTTATCTAAAAGCAAATATGGAAATCGGTTCAGGTAAAAACGTGCAGATTAGCGGATATGATGGTGGGGGCAAGACAGGATCAGCTTGGAAAGTTGAAAATGGACGTTATGCTTCTGGAAAAATCATTGGTAGTTTTATGGGATTTATTCCATATGATCATCCTAAATACGTAATGCTGGCAGTAGTTGACGATCCAAAAGGCGCTGAGTTTGGTAGTACATCAGGTGGTCCAGTATTCCAACAAGCTATGACTGAAATTCTTCGTTACAAAGGGGAAGAGAAGACAGTTCCTGACAAAGGTAAGAAGACAATTGCAAAATCAAAAAAAATGAGTGTGCCTGACGTTTCATACGAATTGTTTGATAACGCTAAACAATATATTGAAGATAAAGTTGATGGAAAAGTAACCATTAAAAAAGATGGACCTGGAGAAGTTGTCGTTTCGCAAGACTATGAATACAAAGATGATACGCTTGTTGTTAATTTAAAAACCGTTAGCATTAAAGGTGAAGGGAAAAGTACTTATATTCCTAATGTAGAAGGAATCGATATTGATGAGGCTAAGAAGATTTTTAAAAAATATAACATTAAAGTAACTGCACACGGATCTGAAAAAGTTGAACATCAAGAAACCAAACCGGGAGAATATGGGAAAGAAATTTCAAAAATAAAATTATGGTGTGACTAAGCGGGATGAATAAATCCCGCTTTTCCCTTTTTATTGGGGGACAGAGGGAAATATAATTACTTAAACAATTAATTGGGAGGGAGTTTAAATTGAAAAAACTTTCTAAAGAAGAATTTATAAAAAAAATGACAGCTAAACAAAAAGACGATAAGAAAAAAATATATAAATGGGGAAGCAAAGATCAAAGTAAATCGGCTTTGCGTTGGTAGGAGGTCCAAATGAGTAAATTAGTCTGTGGTTTTTGTGGTTTAGATCAAGATAATGTTGACAGTATGGTTCAAGGCGTTGGAGAAATTGCGATTTGCAACAATTGTATAGAAAAATGCACCGACATCCTTGAAGAGATTGGAATAGAGACAGAAAATGAAATTCCGGAATTTGAAAATGCAAAACAAATTAAAGAGACTTTAGATGAATATGTTATTGGACAAGATGAGGCTAAGAAGAAACTGGCCGTAGCAATATACAAACACTTTTCTAAGCAAAAAGTGATTGGGAAAAATAATGTTTTACTAATTGGTCCTTCTGGTGTGGGGAAAACAGAATTAGCAAGAGCAATCGCCAAGATAAATGGAGTTCCTTTTGCTATTGCTGATGCAACCACTTTAACTGAAGCGGGTTATGTAGGCGAAGATGTAGAATCTATTCTTTTGAAGTTGTTACAAGCAGCTGATAATGATGTATCCAAGGCCGAAAAAGGAATCATCTATATTGATGAAATTGATAAAATTTCTCGTAAAGGTGAAAATGTTTCAATTACAAGAGATGTTTCCGGAGAGGGAGTTCAACAGGCCCTACTTAAAATCATAGAAGGAACTGTGGCGAATATCCCTCCTGAAGGCGGGAGGAAGCATCCGAACGGAAAGTTTATTCAAATGGATACCAGTAACATTCTTTTCATATGTGGTGGAGCGTTCGAAGGATTAGATAAAATAATAGAAAGAAGATTATCTAAATCAACTGTTATTGGTTTCGGAAATAAAACAGAAGATAAGAAGAAAAGTGCTGATGAAATAAATAAAAATGTAACGGTAGATGACCTAGTTAGTTTTGGGATCATTCCTGAGTTTATAGGACGAATACCTGTGATCGCTACATTAAGTGAACTTAATGAAGAAGAACTAGTTGAAATTATGAAACTCAACTTAGAGAAAGAATATAATCAATTTGATATTGAGTTTGAAACTGAATCAATGAAAGCCATAGCTAAAAAGGCTATTGAGAGAAAAGTTGGGGCTCGCGGATTAAGAGCCATTTTAGAAGAATTAACATTTGACTATGTATATAAAGGTGAAAAGAAATTAATTAAAAAAGAGGACGTCATTAAAAAGCTGGGATGAAAATCCTGGCTTTTTCCTTCTTATTATTGGAAATGTAGATCACTGAATGTTTATAATAAAAGAAAATAGAGAGAAGAAAAGGAACGCAAAATGAAAAAAATATTAGATAAACTAAACCAAATATATAAAAATGAAAAGTTTGAGAAGCAATATTTGATCTTTGAAGATGAAGACCAAAATTATTTTTATCATTGGATAAGCGATGATGTTTCTGGGGATGCAACAAATAGTTCTATTGAAAAGTTTGAAAAAGCTGTTCAATTTTATAATGAAAAGAAAGGAAGTAAAGCTCTCATTGTACACAATCATCCAGATGCTTTGCCGAACCCATCGTTAATGGATTATTCAAATGCTCGATTAATGAGAGCCTGGTCTTCTGTTTTTAAGATCAATGTTACTGATTATATGATTTTCTCCGAATATGGATATTATAGTTTTCAAGAAGCAAGTGAATGGGAGTGCGTAACTTTAAGAAATGATGAAGACATAGACGTAAAGACGACAATATTAGATATAGATGATGTAACTTTTGAAAAAATTAGAAACAAAAAAGAAGAAATAAACCATTTATTTCTAAATTTCAAGGAAGGAATCTTATTAAATAAAAAAATTTATATTTCTAATTGTTTGCCCCTTGAATTTATAAAAAAAGAAATAGAAAATGTATGTATAAAAAACGCAACAACTGTTTTCTTTTCAAAGGGAAAAATGGATGAAAATAATTTAGAAATAATCAAAAGATTTTTGAATCCAAATGGAATAATTGAAATCTCACCTTATGGAGAATGGGACATTGTATTTTAAAAATAGGTAGACGAAGGGAGTGTCGCGTCGTAAGACGTAATATATGAAAGAAAACAACGTTAAGAGTACATTTGAACATTTGGATGATGCGGAATATTTGCTTAAAACAGCATCTTTTAATTTGATGGGTAAAAGTTGGGTTGATCATAAAAAACTATCTGATTGTATTTCAAAAGCTAGAGAAGCAACTGAAAAGTTACGTGAAAAATCAGCGAAAATTGAGATGCGAGAACACCGAATTTATGAAGAAGCTGAGAAAAAGTGTGAACTAATGATTCAGGAAACACAAGAAGAGATTGAAAATATGAATACAGTTAGAGAAGCAGAGGCTTACGCTGTAAAATTGGTTGAACAAGCTCAAGAAGAAGCTGAACGAATTAGAATGGAAGCAATTGAAACGAGAGATAATACTATTTCACACGGTGAAAAAGTCAAAAACGAACTAATCAATCAAGGGTATCAATATGTAGAAAACACAATTGAACAGTTAATGAAATTTTCTGATGAAAATATCGAAAATTTATCAAATATGTTTAATGAAACTCAAGAGAGATTAACACAAGGGATGCAAGTCTATCGAGAAAAACTTCATAGTGACTATCAGGAAATTAGACAAATGGTTAATAAGGACGATACGGATATTGCTTCATAATTAATTTGTTTTTGGGCAGAGCAGCTTAAAGAGCTGTTCTTTTTTTTGACCTTTTTTTCTTGAGTTACTGAACAATTGGTGGTACAGTTCTACAAATTGTCCAGAGGGGGTTAGTTTATTGGAATATTTAAAACAAATATTGAAATCAAACAAAATAGACATTCAAAATAAAGAGATCGTAGACATATTTGAGATGCTAGGAAACCAACAGGAACCTAAGAATATATTCAAAAAATTAGATAAGTACCTTAACAGCATTGGCTCTGACTTTTCGATTTGGGAGTACGATCGTAATAAAGATATTAAGTTAATTTGGTACAAAGGAGACAAAGAAAAGAAAACTCATTATGTAAGGAATCAGGAAATATTTTCGAAAGTTCAAAAAAACAAAAAACCTTTAGCTGAATATGCTGATAAGGGGTTTGATTTAATGCTCCCTATTATCTCTAGGGAAGAGGTAGTTGGATACTTATGCTTACATCAAAATGTTGAATTGGGTGATAGATGGTTAGACATATATGTCGTTGTTCAATTGCTAGGATTTGTGTTGAAATATTATGAAATGATTGATCTTATGAAAGAGATGTCTGTTATTGATGTGGTAACTGGTTTATACAATTATAGGCATTTTAGATTGCAAATCCAATTAGAAGTTGAAAAAGCGCTGAGATTTAAAAAACCCCTTACATTAGCTGTCTTAAAAGTTAAAGACTTTGATCAAATTAATTTGAAATTGGGATTTCAAGGTGCTGAAGAAGTATTAAAAGAATTTGGTACTATGTTAAATAAAGAAAGCAGAAGAACTGATATGCCAGCAAGACTAAATGATGAATTGTTCGCTGTGCTGCTTTATGAAACAGATATAGATGGGGCGAAAAAATATATCGAGCGTTTACAGAATTACTTGTTAGAAGTTCCGATGGTTGTTGACGGTTATCAATTCTATATTGAATTAGAGCATAATTTAATTGAATACTCGAAACATATGAGCGGAGAGGAATTTCTTGAGGAAGCCAAGAAAAATTTAAACGCCTGATTTTAGGGCGTTTTTTGCTTAAGGGAGTGGAATAATGAATATTGGTGCCAGAATAATTAAAACTGGTTTATCTGTTACGCTGGCAATTATCATAGCGAACTTTTTAGGACTACAGCCGGCTGTACTATGTGCTGTTGCGGCTGTTATTGCAGTTAAACCTTCGGTGGGTAAGTCGTGGGAATATTTAAAAGAAGTGGTCGTCGGAAATATAATTGGCGCGATATTTGCTACTGTAGGGTTTTATTTGTTTGGAACTGAACCAGTTTATATTGGATTGATAGTTGTATTAACAATAGCAGTAAACTTAAAACTGGGGTTAAATAAGAGCATTAATTTATCTCTCTTAACAGTAATCTCAATTTTAACAACATCCAACTTACACGATTCTACTTTAAGCACAGCAGTTAATAGGCTGTCTATAGTTGGATTAGGTGTTTTGGCGTCATTTTTAATAAATGTTTTTATACTGCCTCCAAAACACGATGAAAGATATTATGAACTAATGAAATCTTTGAATACTAAATTAATTACACTGATGAGAATAGTGCCGCAAAAAGAGATTTCTCTAAAAATTTATAAGCAAGAAAAAACTGAGATTGATCGTTTGTTCGATAAATCAAAAGATTTATATGAAATATTAGAAGAAGAGAAAAATAAAATATGGAGAAAAAAATATAAATTACATACAAGAAAATTAATTGTATTCAGACAAATGTTGAAGGTTGCGAAAAAAGAGATAGTTTTAGTCGAGAAAATTGAAAAACATCTAAATACAATGAGTCAAATTTCTTTAAAACAATCTGAGGATGTTAAGAATACTCTAAATGAGTTATTACATTATCAAGAATCAATTTTCTTGATGTATGAAGATAAAGTTCTTCCGAAAACAAATAAACAGTCAATAGAGAAAAGAAAGAAAATTGTTGAGAAATTAAAGTGTACAGTTAATTTGTTGATGAAACATTATGATCCAGCAAATGAAGCACTGTGGTGGAGGCTGTTTCCGATAATAAATGCCTTGATCGAAACTGAAAATGAATTAGAAAAACTAGAAAGTATGGTTACTAACTATAAATTAAGGCAAAGAAAAAATCCTGCGAAAAAGAAAAAAACAATAACAAATACAATTAAAAAGTTAAAGGGATAAAGAAAACAGGTGTATATTATGCACCTGTTTTTTTAAATTCTATTTATTTTTAAATTTATATGTTTTTTGCTGAAAATATTTTTTCATCTTTTTTAAATATTGATTATATAATAAATCTATAAAATCAGTCATATAAAAGGGGAAATATATGCGTAATAAAAATAGTTTATCGTTGTTAATGGAACGCGTGAAAGAATATGGATTATTAGAAGAACACCAAGCCAATAAATATATTAAGATGGCCCAAGAAGGTGATTTGGAAGCTCGAAACAAAATGATAACACATAACATTAGATTAGTTGTTAATATTGCTAAGGATTACGCGGATAGAGGCGTTGAATTAGAAGATTTGATTCAAGAAGGCGTTGAGGGTTTGATTATTGCGATTGAAAAGTTTGAAATCGAAAGAGGTAATAAATTTAGTACGTATGCTTTCCAGTGGATTAGGCAAAGAGTATATAAAATGGTTCAGGATAAATCCAGAACTATAAGAGTTCCTGTCTATATTCACGAGATTATAAACAAGGTTTCGAGAGCAAGAGAAAAGTTCCTTATCGAAGGAAAAGATAATCCAAGTACAAAAGAAATTGCTGATTATATTGATGTGGAAGAAAGAAAAGTGAAAATAGCTATGAAACATTTAAAAATGAATTTGAGTTTAGAATACGAAAAAGACAGATCGGATTTCACAAATTTAATTGAGCAAAAAACGTTTATTGAGCCTGAAACGAAATTTGCAGAATCTCAATTTGTCAGTGATAGAAATAAAACCATATTTGATGCATTAGAAACTTTGTCTGATCGCCAGCAAAAGGTTTTGATTTATAGATATGGATTAGATCAAAAAGATGAAGATGGATTTTCGAAAATGAGAACACTGAAAGAAGTTTCTGACATTATTGGGATTAGTAAAGAAAGAATTCGCCAACTTGAAAAGAAAGCTCTTGAAACATTAAGAGAAGGCGGGGGAAGAACTAATAGACGAAGACGTTTAAGGGAGTTCGTATGACTACATAAAATTAGGCGATGATGACTACATAAAAAACACGCAAATAATAATTTGCGTGTTTTTACATTTTTCAATCTAAGTTTTGAGCTTTACGTTCTTCCTGTTCAATAATCTGAATTGCTTTTATTTTAACCCTTTGGAGTGCATTATCAATAATTTTCGCTTTAGGAAGATTTAATTTTTCTTGGATTTCTTTATATGAATATCTCTGTTGTCTTAGAGAATATACTTCTCTTTCTTGTTCGCTTAATTCTTTGTCTAAAAGATTTTGAGACCTTTCAATACTCTCTTCGAGGATTAACCGCTCTTCAGGATTCATAAATTCCAAATTCGTTGACTTTTGTATTTCTGGTCTGGCTGCAATTAAGTCCATAGAAGTTAAACTTTCGTTATCTTGTAGTGGTCTATCAAAGGAAACAAATTCGTTTAAAGGGGTGTGCTTTTTTCTGTTAGCTGTTTTAATAGCGCTAATGAGAGCTCGAGAAATACACATATACAAAAAGTTTTCTAAGTTTTTCTGAAAGTTCTCGGATTTCCCTTTCGTTTCATCGAAATCATTAATAGCTCTAGTTAAACCAATTAAACCTTCTGAAAATAGATCATCTTTGTCTCCACATCGTAAAAAGTATTGTTCTGTGTTTATTATAGTAGAGATCATTGATTTATAACGATTAATTAAATAACGAGTTGCTCTTTCGTCGTTTTTTCTTGCAAGAATTAAGATATCTTTAATATCCATTTCTTCAATTTTAGTAGGCATTTCTACCCTCCTCAATAGGTGGATGTATTCAAAATAATATTACAGATAAAAAAAATAATACCTTTAAATATTGAAAAATGGAGCTCCATATTATAGAAGAGAAAAAGCGCCTAGGAAAACCTAGGCTGCTTTATTATTTCGAAACTTGATAGTATTTAAGTTGTCCTTGATATTCAAACACTTCGCCGGCTTTAATTTCAATTACAGAGCCTTCTCGGATAACTTGCTTTGTATCGGTTGTGTTTGCTAGACCGCTTAGAACAATAAGAATGCGATCTTTATCAATGGCCGGAATAGTTTCTCGTCCTACAACTGTATGAAAAGAGAGGTCGAACTCTGTCTCAGTTAGTTTATATTTTTCGAAGCGACCAATATCGTTGCTTTTGTTTTGTGGTGTTAGAGCTTTTAGATGTAACTTACTCATTAAAGATTCCTCCTAGGAAGTTGTTTTAGATTTCTTTTATAAAATACAATTTCTCTATGAACTTTCCTTAAAAAAAATCAAAATAAATAACGTGGGAGAGATTGTAATAAAACATAAAATTATATATCAACCTAGTATTAGAGCTATTAAAACAACATTTGAATTAACAAATCCTCCGCAGGGATCTATTAGAAAATTGGATCAAAAGAGTCGATATGTTTATACAGAAATAATTAGGTATACGGGATATAATAGTGATGGAGAAAAAATAGAAAGATGGCAAGGTGTAAATTGCGGCGGAGATATCAATAATGATGTGGTATTTCATATTAATAACAGTAAGCAATCTATATGTGATATTTGCAGGAACCAAATTAGTTGTATATTTGCCAATAAAAATAATCAGTTTCAAATGGTAGATGATTATATTGAATATAGGAGAGAAACAATTGCTGATTGGGTTTGCAATAATTTTAAAAAATACAAAATAAAAAAAGAAGAGTTCTATAAGATATTAGACATTTGAAAAATTAATTACTAAAACAAAAAACCCCAGAACGATTAATTCTTGGGTTTTTTTGTTTAGTTTGAAGAGATTGTGTCCATATCAGCACGTCTTTCGATATCTTTACGAACTATATCTTGTCTTGAACCAATTTGTTTTCTAGATCTTTCAATAATTAAGTCGGGGTTAGCATTAGGATTTGCTTTAACCGGAGGAAGAGGGTAAGCAGTAAAAGGATGGCTTTGCAATCCTTCTTTTGTCATTACCCTTGCTATAACTGTGAATTTGCCCAAATTAGCTATATCCTGCGTTTTATATCCGGTATTGGTATCTGGGTTGTAATAAAAATCCGAGAAAAATTTGGCATCTGTGGGTCCAACACGGAAGGTGAGAAGTGTACCACAGTTATTGAAAATCGCAGACATTAAGAAGTCTCCTCCACTTTGACGAAGTTGATCTAAGAACTGATGAGCTATGACCAAACCTAATCTATATTTACGAGCTTCGGATAAAATTTCTGCAAATGATTTTGCTCCTCCAGAGTCTCCAACAAAGTTTTGGAATTCGTCTACATATAGGAATGTAGGAACTCTAAGCTCCATAGGGATAGACACACGCTGCATTGCAGCAATCTGTACTTTACTTATTAACATTGTTCCTAATAATGCAGAGTTCTCGAAACCAACGTCTCCACGACTAAAGCGTGCTAAAATAACTCCGCCTGAGTTGATTACTTCGGCAACATCTATAGTTGATTTCTTTTGACAGATGATATTCGCTGTTACGGAGTCGGAAAGAAACCGACGAATTTTGTTTAGTGGAGCATTTAAGTTTTGCGTTGCAAACTGTTTATTTTGATTTAAACTTGGGAATACGGTATCCCAATAGTTTTTTACAATTGGATCTTTAATATGAGGGATAACCGCTTGTCTATATCCATCGTTAACCAGGATAAGTAGCATTTCTAACAGGCCTCCGCCTTCAGGAGAGTCGAGTATAGCAGCGGCGCTCATACGAAATATATCATCTGTATTTGGTCCAATAGCCCCGTCACCAAAAACCCTTTTGAAAAGAGTGATGTAAGAATCGACTACTAAAGATTTCTCTAATGGTCTTCTTTCTGGGTCTCTTGTTGAAATTTCTAAGAGATTAAGACCAAAAGGATGTTGGATATCAGCAGGATCCAAAACATAGATGTCTTTTCTTTTTGTTGATATTTTCTCTAATACAACATCAACTAACTCGCCGTGCGGATCTATGACAACTGCTCCACGACCTCTCTCTATATCATTTATAATCATATTCTCTAACAATGTCGATTTTCCAACCCCGGTCATTCCACTTATATATACGTGTCGTAAGCGAGCTAATAAATCAAGGCCAACAGGTTGAAGAGTTCCTGTTTCGTCTGGAGCCATAGCAAATGGATCTTCTTTTGCTATGCCGTTAGGGAATGGCTGTTTTTTGTTTTGAATATAAGCGATACCAGGTGTAGCTGTAGTTTTGTTGACTAGATGTGCAAAACCGGCAATTTCAATAGTAGATAGTATATCCTGGTTTTTGATCACGCTGAAATAGCGGCTTTTCATTCTTTTGTGTACAGCTGGAGAAGTTGTATACTTATTTTTCTTAAAACCATTATGGGCGCTATTTAACTCTTGGAAATTGCTTAGTATTCGTCTCAAACGACTTTTAGCAGCGTCTGTTCCTAAAGGGGAGCCAACTAAAATTCGAACCTGAGTTTCGAACCCCATATGTTGAACTTTTTCTAACATAGCTTTTTGATTCGCTGTATCTAAACTTGATTGTTGTGGGGTTGGTACTTTAATATCATCTGGTCTGCCGCCAAAAGCAGAAATAATGTGATCTGCAATTGCGAAAAACGCTTGAACAAATTTCCCAACATAATTTGTCCATTCTTGCATTTTTCTAGGTTTTTTCTTTGTTTTTTCATATCTGGCTAACGTTTTTGCAGCTCTTCCGTTCCACTTGTAGCTGGCCGGTCTTAGCATAAACTGAATAACGGCAAGCTCATTCTCGTTAACCGTTGATAAAGAACTAAGTATTGAAGATAGTGGGTCAACGTCTATGTCTTGAAATTGCTTTATAGAAAAAGCATTGTCTTCTCTTAAAGTAAGTTCTGCTGATTCGACCAATAAATCAGAATCATCTGGATCTGGTATAAAGTCTTCCTCTAATCTAATTACTTCACAATATCTATAAGTTGCTTTTAATCTTTCTTCGACAAGTTCTACAAGATCTTCTGGAACCCAAAAGTTAAATGAAATCTTTTTCTCTTTTTCGCTGTTTTTTAGTCTGTTGATAGAACTGATTTCAAAAGAAAAATATTGTTGAGATTTCATTAAACGTTTGTACCAAGGTAGATATAAATGAAATGAAGTCCATAATTGACTTATCTCGAAAGGCGTAACTTCCGAGTCTTTTTCTAATAAAACTTGTAGTAAGACGCCATTGTTAGTACTTTTTTTGGTTAGGGAATTTTGATAAAGAATCCATAAAATATGAAATAAAGTGAAAATAACAATGGCGGCGGCGACTAAGGTTATAATTATTGAAATAATTGAACCGAAGTCATAGTGAACGGTGTTTGTTTCAAACAAATTAACCACCCCTTTGGAAAAAACTTCTCAAAACAATATATTCAAAGAATCGAAGATGTCAATTAAGAAAAGCTTTTCTTTAATTCTTGTAACTGTTTTAAAAAGGAATGGAGATGAACATAATGAATAGATTTTATAGATTATATAAGTAAATGTAGGAAGAAGGGGAAGAAGATATGAAAGAAAGATATTTGATTTTTTCTTGGTTGGATCAATCATTTGCAGTTGAAATTAATCAGGTTGTAGAGGTGTTAGACTTATCTAATATGGTATCTACGAATAAAAGAGAATTGAAGCTAACCTCTTGGAATAATAGAACTATGCCGGTTATTGATCCAGTCGCTTTGCTGACAATAGATCAAATGAAAATCACGAAACAAACAAAAATAGTCATTATGGAAGTAAACACATTTAAAGTTGGTTTCTTGGTCGAAAGAATCGTTGCAGTAGAAGAAATAAATTCTGATGAAATCAAAGAAGCTAGTATTAAAGAAAAGAGATATGTTAGAAATATCGTAAATGAGCATAAACTTGTTGATTTTGGCAATTTTGTTAATGCTGAAATATTGCGACTCATAAAACAAGCTTATACTCTAAATGTTGATGTCATACTTAACGGGGAAGAAATGTATCGTGAAAGATGGAATGGTAAAGATGGAATGCTTGAAGATCTTAAATTAGAATCGTTAAACTTTTTAATTGAATCTAATAGAAGAAAATTAGATGAATATTACCTAAATGGATTAACAAATATCTTTAAGAAGATTGAAAAAATGTAAAAAAGCTAGGGTTACCTAGCTTTTTTAAAATAATCCGAATCTCTTTTTATGATTTTTTCTTTTCTCCTCTAAGGGTTGGATTGCGAATATATTTTGGATATAATTCGCAGTCATACTTAATTGTCTTAAAAGTTCAGGTGAACATTGCTTTTTTAGTAAAGGTGATCCGTTTTGAACTGAATCATATATTTCTTGTGAAGATGGAACTGATACTTCTATTTTTCTGTTGAGAAAAGATTGAATTAAATGTTGGATTTTCTTTGTATTATCGCTGTCGGAGGATTTATTGATGATAGGATATACTTTTTTGAGATCAAGAAAATTCAAAAAGAATGGACCGTATTCGTGATCAAAAAGTTTTTGCAAGGCTATGATATTTCCTGGTGTTTCAGTAATTGGCATTATAGAAATATCTATATCTTTAATGACATTGATTATGTGTTCTTCCTCCATCCCACTTTCCATATCGAATATAACAGAAGTGTAACCTTCTTGTTCAGCATATTCTTTAATTAGCTTAAATGACTGATAAAGTGTTTCTTGACTTGGTTTTTTGCTTTTTAGGATAACTCCTAACATTATAGTTAGGTTAGGGTAATAAGGGTGTGTGATTAAATAATCTTCAACATCTCGAATATTAGAAATAGCATCGGCTTCTAAATCTTCACATAAAGCTCCTAAGTTGTGATTCCCGTCTGGGTCATTTAATTTAAATTGAACGTGTATGTTTGGATTGTTTGGGTTGAAATCAACTAATAAAGTCTTTTGTTCAGAGTTTTGGGCTAAAAGAAGAGCAGTGTTTACACTTAAAAATGTTGAACCTGATTGTTGTCTAATCGACCAAAAAGAAGCTGTTTTAAAGTAACTTTTTGTGGGATTTTGTTTTAAACCGGTTTCGAATTTTGAATAATCTTCTTCTAATATAATGCCTTCATCTTTATCGTCTAATAAGAAATCTTTGTCCAACTCAAAAGAATCTGAATCTAAATCCGTCATTTGGTGAGCAACATCTTTCCATTCTTTTGGTTTAAAGAATGAATGATATAATTCTTTTATATTTAACTTAGGTTCTAAAGAAAAAATGTCAAAGACGCTTAATTGATATAGCAATTTCTTTATACGATAGTTTTCCTTATCGGTAAGGATAAAAATCATTCGTGTGTCTGGATGGCGTTTTCTTGTAATCCTTATTAGCTGCTCTAAGGAAAGTGTGTTTCCTTCTAATTTGTCAGATAATAATATAATATCTGGATGGTTCCTAACGATTGAGTCTCCGAGTCCTTCTCGGAAATATACTTTTTGTTTAATAAATAATATTTTTTCATCTTTTGAAAAAAACTTTTCTAGTGTATTGTCTAATTGTTCGAATCCTGTTGCAAATAAAATGGAAATCATTCTGATCACCTCTTCGGTTATATATTAAGGAAGGGAATTGATAAATCAATAATTTTGCCAAAAAAGTGAAAATGTAATTAAAATGAAAACACAAACGTTCAAGGAGGATTATTTCTATATGAATAATAGAGAAGAAAGTGGTCAGTTTAGCCAAGGGGTGAACTTGACTGAAAACAATAATGAAAATTATTTTTGGCAAACGATTTTTGCGCTACCTTTATGGATGCGATTAGGAATTTTGTTTTCAGCGCCAGCACTTATATTAATGAATCGCACTGCAATCATTTTTTGTTTGCTTTTGATTCCGATTTTATTCTCAAGAATGAAGAATGAATTACTTAGAGATATCTTGATTGTGATCAGCTTATTGTATTATCTGGATTATTGGGTTTTTATTATATTTGCTTTTAGATTTTTCGGCCCTCTGAAAAGATATTATGATCTAGGTATTTTTGGATTCATTTTCTCTGTAGTTGCTATTTTCCACTCATTTATAGGGCAACCATCAATTGGGTACGCATTTTTTGAATACAATTGGAAAACAAGGCACGGTTGGGAGACAATGTTCTTTGTTTCGCTAGCAATTTACCTAGTCGTATTTGTTATTGCTAAGATGGCTTTTGTTAATATGGCTAAATCTCATCAGAATACATATGTCAAAAGAGGCAATGAAAATAAGCCAGAAACAAAAAAACAACCTAAAGTTGAAAAAATCGACCCAAGTAAAGGTTCTTTTAAAAATGCAAAATCTTTAGTGGTTGAAGAATGGATACGTAAAGATTAAAGACTCTTATATAGAGTCTTTTTTATTTCTGAAAAAATAGAAGAAAGAGGAAATTTAGGTATAATCTCTTAACTGTGAGGTGATATAATGTTTAATCTGAAAAAAATAAAAGCTGAAACTAAAAAATTAATAAAGATTGTGATGAGTGAGAAAAGACTAAGGAACATATGGATATTTGGATTAATTTTAACCTGTTTTTCTATATTTATAGATTTTAAATTATTGGCCGTTATTGTTTTTGTAATGATTTTTTTAACGATTGGTGCACTAAGACAAATAGAAGTAGAGGATCTTGATGAAACAGCTTTGCTACTATCAGATAAAAAGGAGTTGGAAGCGCTCATTTCGGTGACAAAAGAACATATAGAAACAGGAAATGCGACACTTGAAGAAAAAATTGAATTAAAAAATTTAGAGATGGAACTTAATGAAATTAATAATATTTTAAAGAAAAAATATAAAAATAAAGATAAAAAAGATGTTATAACAATTGATCAAAAAATCGATAATCAAAACGAAATTAAAGAAAAATAAAGGGCTAAAAAAGTCCTTTATTTTTTTTTGTTATTTTCTTGAAAATGGCAAAAAAAGAATTACTATCTGTGTGAGTAAAGGAGGGATAATTATGAAAAAAATTACTCAATTATTTGTTACATTTGCATTTGCGTTGGTTGCAGTTTTTAGCGCAACTACAGTTGCCGAAGTTAGCGTCGTAGGTCAACATTATCAGGTTGAAGCGGCAAACAGTACTATTTTCGGGAGTAAAGAAGTTAACAGTACCGCGAAAAACTCTGAAGCTTCAAAGATTACCAGCAAACTTTTCACAGCTGCTAATATATTCTCAGGATTCGTCCTTGCAATTTCAATCATTATGATTATCGTTGGTGGACTTCGTTACATATTAGCGAATGGTGATCAAAGACAAGCTGAAACTGGAAAAATGATTCTTATCTATTCCGGAATTGGTATTGTAATTGCTTTGAGTGCATTTGTTATCGCAAGACTATTTGCTAGTTTCAAATTCTAATTCGAAGCTTCTTAAGTAAAGGGGGGGAGAAAATGCGAACCATTAAAGGGCTTATAGTTGTTGCTCTGTTGGCATTCTCCTCCGCTTTTTTTGTAGAAAATGCAATGACTTATTCTATAGATAAAGTGGAGGCCAAAGTATGCGCACCAGGGCAATATGTCAATCACGGAGATGATGGTTTGAGTGCGGGTGGATGTGCTGATAATAGCTCTAAAAACCCTAAATCTTACGTGAAAGACAATTTTTTAGATGAAGTTGTTAATTTATATAATCCTATAGCTGGAACTTTGTTAGCTGTTTCAATTTTAATGATTATTTATGCTGCTTTCAGAATGATGACTTCAATGGGTGAACCTCAGAAGGTATACCTTGCGAAAAAACTGTTGCTAGGTTCAGGGATTGCAGTAGTAGTTATTTTATCTAGCTTTACAATTATGAGATTGATTATGCTACTAATCGGAGCTGTGTAATCTTTTAAAAGATTGGGGGTGAAACAATGTTTAAAAAAGTTAGAGTAACACTGATGTTTATGGCGTTTTTTATGATTTTGAGTCCTTTGCAGGCTTATGCAGCAAGTTCGGATACAAAAGAAACTGCAAGAATGGTAACATCAGATGGTTTCTTCACTACATATAAAAATGATGCGGAGAAGTGTGCCATTAATGGAGATGCAAAAGATTTCTTTTCATTTTCTAAAGACAAAAAAATAGAAGAAAATAAAGATTCAAAGGAAGATAGTAACTTTGCTTTGGATATGTTGAGTTCTATATTCGATGGAGCTTTACAAGGAATTAAAGGTTGGGTTAGTTCGGGAACAACCGCTTTATGTAATTTAGATGACACTTTAGGTTTATTTTCACAAATATACATTTTTACTAACCCTGTAAACGTGACACACGTTGAAGCTTTAATGTCTGTTACTGGGATTGTTCAATGGATTTCGCTAACATTAATGGTTTTTGGTATTTTATTTTTTGGATTTAGAATTATGACTGGGCAATCAGAAATTGATCCATTCCCATTTGCATTAAGGTATTTCTTAAGTATGTTTTTAGTTTATTACGCACCTTATTTTGTGCAAGATATATTAAATTTAAACAATCAGATTATTAACGCTTTGGCAAATTATCAGGTGAGTATGGGTGGAGGAGTTTCGACTACTGCTGGTGCTGTCATTCCATTATCGCTGGTTGGTTTCATTGTGAATGCAGCTGATCAGGGAGCATTAGGTTGGTTATCAATGCTTGTTTTATTAATAGTGGTCGTAATGACTTTTATTCCAATGCTTAAGCTTGTCGTTTGGTGGTATGTAAGATTATTTAAGATTTTTCTATATACTGCTATAAGTCCTTTAATGTTTGCAAGTATTGCATTTCCTGAATTTAAATATACTTTTTCGGGATATATTTCGAGCTTAATAAAGGAAATATTCAGTCAATTCTTTGTGATGCTAGCAGTTCTTATCACTGGAGCATTTATATGTGAGTTGCCAAACCTTGCAAATACATTAAATTTAGGAATAATTGGTCTCGGGCTTGCTCTATATGCAGCATTTAATTTCTTACACGAAGTACCTAAATTTGCAACAGACCTCTTAGAAGGTAAAGTTGGTGGGCCTCACCTTGACACAATTGCTGGTGGAGTTCACGGAATGAGAAGTAGATTAGGTAAATCGGCAAGAGTGAATACAAAACAAATGTTAGGTAAATCACAAATAGGGCGAAACATTAGATCAGGGGTTGGAAATAAAACGAGAACTTTAAGAACTATGGCTAGACATACCAACTTTGGATCAAACAAATTTAGAATTAAAAAATAATTATAAAATGTTGAAGGGGGAAATGAAATGTACGATTATATCGTTCCACAGGAATTGAACATAGCTGATAGAATTGGAAAATTTACATTCACCCAACTAGGATTTCTTGCCGCTGGTATACTCGTCGTTATGATTATGTTCATAACAGACAGTATACCTATGTGGGTATCCTTGTTAATAGGGGTTCCATTCTTTGTACTATGTTTAACTTTAGCTTTTGTAAAGAGATACGATATGCCATTATATGAATTCCTAATAATTTTAATTATATATAAGTCATTGCCTAAAGAAATGATTTATAGTGCTACAGAGTCTGAGAATGAAACGTATGATTTTGAAGAAGAAAAAATTGATGAAAAAGAATTAGAAAATATGATTTTATCTTGATGAAGTGAAAATTCAGATTAAGAAAGGGAGGTTAGGAGAATGATTTGGCTTTTTCTAGCTTTATTTGTATTGCTACTTGGTGGATTAGTAGCTCTTATTATCATTTTGAACAAAAGAAAAAAACAACAGAAAAAAGAAGAAGAAACAAAGATTCATACTACTCAAGAACAATTGCCTTTTGAATATATTCGTAGAGGTATTGTCAAACTTAAGAACGGGCAATACATAAAATTAATGGAGGTTCCTTGTATTAATACCCAACTAATGGAAGAGGAAGAAAAAGAAATTGTAAGAGAAACATACGCAAGTTTTTTGAATTCGTTGGACTTCCAAATCCAATTTTATATCCAGTCGAGATTAGTTGATATCAATGATTATTTAGCTTTTTTAAAAGAAAAAGAAAATAACGCTGATAATAATTTTCGTTCTAGCGGACTAAGAGAATACTCAAAATTTATTGTGGAGTTAATTAAAGAAAACTCGGTACAAACAAAAAAAGATTTTTTAGTTATTTCGTATCAAGACATTAAAAATAAATCAAAAAGTAATAGCGGGGATACAATGAAAAAATATAGGAAAGGCGAAGAAGATGCGGTAGTTTCAGAAGAAGAAGCTGTTATGCAGGAAGAAAGAAGATTTGATAAAGCGTATAAAACCTTGACACAAAGAGAAAAATCTTTACAAAAACAACTAAGAAGATTTGGAATCAATCCAAAATCACTTAATGACAAAGAAGCGTTTGAACTGTTCTATATTACTTATAATAAGGAACGTTCTGTATATCAATCTCTGAAAGGAGTGAATCCAAATAACTTCACAACGCTTTATGTGAAACAAGAAAGAGGAGGCGAATAACTTGTTTGGTATAAAAAATAATAAAAGTCAGGAGGGTGTAAAGAAAGATATTTTAACTAAAGGTGAAAATAGAATAAACGATTTGATAGCACCGGACACTATTCAAAATGAAAAAACATTTTATGTTGTTGGGAATAGGTTAGTTCGTACTTTTATTGTAGTTGGTTATCCGAGAACGGTAAGGATGGGTTGGTTAGATCAACTTTACTCTTATGATGCAAATATTGATATTTCTGTCCACATAACTCCTTGGTCCCGTACCAGAGTCATAAAAACACTTAACAAAAGAATTGGACAATATATGTCAACGATATCAATGGATGATAGAAACGGTAGGATAACTGATATAGAAGTTGTAACGGCTTTAGAAGATGCGGAAGACTTAAGAGACAAACTACATACCGGTTTATCAAGGTTTTTCTATCAAGCTATTTACATTTCAGTTAGTGCACGATATTTAGATGACCTTGATCAGATGACAGAAGATGTAGAATCGCTTTGCGGTTCAATGCAGCTCACAACCAGAATTGCAGTTTTACAGCAGGATAAAGGATTTTTAACAGTTCTACCTCTAGGAAATGACCGAATTAGAAAAACAAGAAACTTTGATACTGAATCACTATCCACTTGTTTTCCCCTTGTAAGTGCTGAACTCACTAACACAGATGGTATACCTATCCTCTATGGTATCAACCAAATAAATAATTCCCTAGTAATGTTTGATAGGTTTAAACTTAATTCTTATAATTCTGTTACTCTAGCTACATCAGGTGCAGGTAAATCCTACTTTGTGAAACTTGAAGCGATCCGTCATTATCTTATGGGAACAAAAGTGATTGTAATAGATCCGCAAAATGAGTATAGAGCTATTACGGAAAGTCTAGGAGGGCAATTTATAAACCTTAGTGCTAACTCTAAGGACCGAATTAATCCTCTTGAAATAACATCTGATGTAGAACTTGAAGATGATGCAAGAAGTTTCTTGTCAACAAAAGTTATGGACGTTTTCTTGATTATTCAAGTTATGTTAGGAAAAGATAAAAAGCTTAATGCAAATGAAAAACGGGCGATACTTTATGGCATTCAAAAAATGTATGAGCGTTTTGGAATTACAGAGAATGGCTATGAAATGGATGCAGATGATCAATTGCTACTTGATGAAGAATTCATTATGGTCGGATCCAGTAGTCAAAAAATGCCTACATTATCGGACTTGGATTCATCGTTGCGTGAGATACGTGAATCAACAGAGATTGCTAAGGAATTAGAGCCTTATGTAACCGGTGTAATGAACCTATTTAATGGTGAAACGAATGTTGATTTAAATAATGATTTTGTTGTTTTTGGTATAAAAGATCTCGAGCAAAGTATGACCGATATTGCTATGTTTATATGTTTGGAATTTATATGGAATAAAATTAAATCCGGTGATAAAAAGCGAAGAATAATTGTAGTAGATGAAGCTTGGATAATGCTGAAAAATGAATCTTCAGGAAGATTTCTAGAAAAAGTCGCAAAGACAGCTCGTAAATTTAATTGTGGATTATCAATTATAAGTCAGAACGTAAAAGATTTTATGGAAAATGGTGGAGAAAGTATTATTTCTAACACAAGTATGCAGATTCTCTTGAAACAGAATCCAAACGAACTACATTATTTAGAAGAGATTTTAGGGATAACAGAAAGTGAAAAAGGGCTTTTAAGAACGGCGGATATTGGAGAAGCACTAATGTACGTTGGACAAAATAAAACTCTGGTTAAAATAACTGCTAATGAAATGGAACACAACCTTTGTTTGTCTGGTCCCGAAGAATAAAAAGCGGAATTCCGCTTTTTATTTTTATTTTCATTGAAAATAAACAAACAAAAGTTATAATACTCAAGATTTGAGATTAGAGATTTGGAGGTGAAAATAGATGAATTTCCTAAAAGGGATAGCTAAAGGAATGCTAAAAAACGGTGGAGTTAAAGGAGCATTGAAAGCGGCTGCCAATGCGGTTATTAAGAAATATTTATATATTGGTCTGGGAATTGCTGCTCTCATACTTATATTAATAATGTCAGTATATATGTTATTATCGAGTTTCTTGTGTAAAGACATTGTGCAGTTATTTGCAGATGAAGAGACAACAGGAATACCTTGCCCTAAACCACCTATAGATTTAGATAAACTGTCTGATTTGGCCGGGGATACAATGGCTGGCAGAATGCTTGCATATGTAAAAATAGACAAAGAAACTCGATCTGAAAATGAATTATTTAGAACAAAAGAACAATCTCAAGCACAATCAGATGGAGATGAAGAAGTTTATTCCGAAGCGGAATATATGATAAGAACAATGGCAGAAATTGATTTGAATACTTATGTACAATATGTAGAAACTAACCAGTTAAGAAAAGGTGGATCCCTTTACGACTCTCCAATAGATTATAGTGTTACATATTCAAAAAGAGAATTCAAAAAAGACTGGACTAATTGGTTTAAATCAGAAGAAACTAAAAATAAAAAGTTTAATAAAGATAGAACTCATTATTTAATGAATTATAGATTGAAAGTTTACAGGTGTTATTTATTAGGAGAAGAATGCAGTGATGAAGTTGTTAGAGCAATGGGGACAGATAAATATACAAGTGTGGCGATTTCTTTAAATAAAGATAAAAAACACTTCACGCGTGCACAGATTCAGGGAATATTAGATGATTTTTATCACATATCTTTTATGAAATACTTAGATGGGAAAGTAGATGGGGTGCCAAAAGGGAAAAGCAAAGAAATGTATGAAGAATTATTGGCAAAAAAACAAGCTGCTTATAATGATATGTATCCAGCGAGTGTACCAGATGCTACTGCTGCCGCCAGTGATGGTTGGTTAATACCATTGATAGAAGGGACATATAATTATGCTTCTCCTTTTGGTATGAGAACGATGGAGGGGAAAACTAAAATGCATAATGGTGTAGATTTAGGAACTATGAAAGTTTCAGCTGTACCTTACTTCGCTGCAAAATCAGGAACAGTTGTTAGTGCTGGATGGAATAATGGTGGTTATGGCGGAGTAGTGACAATTAAATCTGACGACGGGTACTATTTTACATACAACCATATGTATAAAGAAAATATTGTGGTTAAGAAAGGACAAAAGGTAACACAAGGGCAATTAGTTGGTGCGGCAGGAAATCAGCCAAATGTTGCATACCATTTACATTTCGAAGTTTGTAAAAGTATAACGAAAGGTACTGGTTATGATCTATCTGGTGGAGATTTAATGATTTGTAATGAACGTGTTAATCCCGAGAGCGATGAGGTATTTGGGAATGCATTAAAATCTGCTAAACAAGATATATCTAAAACTAATAAATATGCTAAACAATTTTTAAATGATTGGAAAGCTAAAGCGCTAAAAGGAAAAACTATTATGATGCCTGGATTTACTCCTTCGACTGGGTTAGGTAAGCTATCTCAAGATTATGAAGGTAAACCGGGTGTGTGCAATAAAGCTTATGAAGATAGCTCGAATTTTGCGTGTGGTGCTTGGCAACTTACAGATACAACTATAGGTGAATTTATGAAGTATCTTCAAAAACATAAACCTGAATATTATCAAAGGTTCAAAGGATTGAATTATTTGAGTTATAATTCAACTTTTGCGAATGCGTGGGTGAAGTTATATAAAGATGATCCTAATGGATTTTACCAGGCTCAACACGGTTTTATACAGGAGTCTCACTACGATCCGGTGGTTAAAGCTTTAAAGAGTAAGTTCGGATACGATGTGAAGACTAAGCCAGTTGCGATACAAGAAATGATATGGTCTTCAGCTGTTCAACATAGAGCTTGGACTTACTCTAGGATATGGCCTTATATCGGTAAGGGATGGAAAGGTAAAAGTGATGCAGAGATTATTAAAGCGTTTTACGCTGCCAGAAAAGCCGAATTTGGAGCCTGTTGTACACCTAGATTTGTTAGTGAAGAAAAAGCTGCATTGAAAATGTTAGGTTCGGGAAAATAAAAAGAGCGATTAATTCGCTCTTTTTATCTATTGAGAATCTTAATTGTTTTAAGGTATGAATCTTCATTTCCATCTTGAAGATATATTTTATTGCTATCGGAAAATGCAACACTGACGCCTGATAGCACAGGATATAATTTATTTTTTTTGACATTGTAAATTTGTAAATTTGAATCAATGATTAACATTAGATTGTTATTATCTATCCATATTGGATATGTACTAGATGATAATTTGGTATTTAATCTCCCGTTTATTGTATAATATGAGTTTTCTAAATCGGTGTAATTTATAAATATATTGCTTCCTGAAATCGCATAATCTAAAAGATATTTCGTTGGAATTTTCGATTTTAAAGCAGCTTTTCCGTTGGATAATTCATATATTGAGCTTGTATTTTTATCAAAAGCAAACAACTTGTCATCATAAACCTTGAATTTTGTAAAGTTGTATTTGGATAGCAGAGTTTTGTATTGGTTTAATTTCGACGTAGGTATGCTTACTTCTGTTTTTAGAACATCAGAATTTGATGTTGCTTCAGTTAAATCTGTTGCGTTATAAAAAACTAGGGCATCATAAATTGCAGAGCTTTTAACTGTCATACCTTTATCAAGCTCACCGATATTAGTTCGTTTGTTTGTTTCGGTATCAAATATAATAAGGTTTTGTTTATCCTCTTCTTTTTTAACAGCATCGACATATTTGCTATAAAAAACGTATTTTCCGTTATCGTTCATATTGCCGTATGTTGTGAATTTATCAATAATAGTACTGGATTTTTTGTTGAAGTTATAGAGATAAAGGTATCCTCCATAAGAACTTATTAATCCGTTGTTTTGTACTCCTCCGTTCAATACTGCTCCGGCTCCAGGAGTAGTTGCTTTTTCAAAAGTATCTGGATTACCTAAAACAAAATCCGAAATAGTATAAGAATCTTTGGAACCATCAAAAGGGACTTCTATATTTGGAATATAATCATCGTGTAGCGTTCCATTGTCCTTTCCTTCATCGTCTTTAAAACTTTCGATTTTGGCTTTTTCGACTTTTTGGTCATTTTTAATATAAGATATAAATATTGCTGTTACAATAAATAAGGAAATTAGAACAATAGAAAAGATACTAACTAAAGCTTTGTTATTTTTAATAAAATTAAGCAATTATTTCACCTCCAAAAAAAACTTTACTTAATGTGAATTTTGCTTATTATACATAGGGTAGTTGAGGGAAGCAAATGAATATTATAAAAAATTACTGTTAAGTTCACTGTTATCAGTAGATCAATTTTATTTCTAAAACTCTTAGTTACTTAGGTGATTAATTTTTAAAATATACTCTCCTTTTAAAATGAATGGTGGTGAGGAGTGTGATTGTTGCCACAATAGCAGCATATGTTATTGCTATACTTGCTGTATTATTATTATCAGTTAAATTTTTGTGGTTGTTCTTTATATTATTTGCTTATAGAACTTACTCTAGTTTTATATCTTTTGAATGGTTTAAAAAAATAGGGATCGAAAATCATTTTATATACTTTATAATTATTTTGGTATTGTCTATTGTCACTTATTTATTGGTTTTAAGATTAACGGTAGATTTGATTTGGATAAGGTATGTTTTATTAGCGCTTATGGCTATTTGGGTGTTTAAGAATTACCAAATTACAGACATATTATTCTTTAAAGATTTTTTCCAATCAAAAGGAATGTGGAATATAGATTTTTGGACCAATCAGATGAAACAAATTTTCGGCACTGATAGAGACAGTTATGCTAGTTTGTTTAGTGATGCTTTTGAAAATGTCTTTGGTGTTACTGAAAAGTTGTTTGGCGGATTATCAGATGTTTTCAAATCAAAATAATCCAACTTTTAAAGAACAATTTATAATTGTTCTTTTTTGTTTGTTATTTTTTCAGGAAAAATAACTAGAACTAATAAACATAATACATAGATTGATTTATATATAGAGGTGGTTTATTTGGAAATTGGATCAACAAATAATTTAATTATGGGGAAGATAGAAAGGTATGTTGAAACAACGCAAATCAACGACATTGATATGAAAGAAAAGACAGACAGATTTGAAGAAACTCTAAAAACAAACGAGGTTCAAGGGCCGGAGAGATCAGAGACACTTGAACAATGGATTGATTCTTTAGAAGAAATGAAAATGAAATTAGAATCAGATATAACTAAGGATAATTTAAATATGTATAAAGACTCTGTAAAGAAGTTCTTAAACTATTATGTTAATAATGATTTGTATTTAAAGGAATACCAAGCTAGAGATGGGATGTATTATACGAAAAAAATCCAAGTTCTTAAGGCGGTAGATAATAAAATTGATAATCTTACAGATAAGTTAGTTGATAGTCAGATGGGGAGATTAGAAGTATTGAAATTGACTGGTGATATCCAAGGGTTATTATTTGAATTAACAGTTTAAGTTCTAAATGGGCGGTAATATGCTGCCTTTTTTCGTAAAAAATAATCCTCCATACAACTAATTTAAAGGAAAAAAATAAAGATGATTGAAAATAATTTTTGAAGGGTTAAGGATTTAATAAAGAAATTAAATTAATTTTTTTCAAAAAAAAGATGGAGGAAAAAATGAAACAAATAATCGATTCTTTAAAAAAACTTTCGAACAGCTATAAATTGCTGGCTGAAAACGCAAATCATATTTTTAATACACTAAAAATTAGAGATTATAAACGAAAAGAAGTACTAGAAAATGAGGCTCAGGAACTTTATAAATTAAAAGAGAAATATGAGGCTGAATTTATCACTTTGATTGTAAAAAAAGCCGATGAAATGGATTTAGCAGAAAAAAAACTTCAAAAAATTTTAGATGTTCATAAAAATGAGGTAGAAGTATTAGAAGCTCAGTATGAAATAGAGAGGTTGTTTGAATATACACAGTCTTTTCAAATTAATTTGAAAAGAAATATTGAATTCGCCAAAGCTTTTGTTCAAGTTAATGAAAAAGCTGAAGAAATTATGTTTGAAGCAATTAGAAGAGAAAGATACAAGCAAGGTGGTTCCTTATTGTTAAACGAAGAATTGTAATTTCGAGGAGGGGATATTAATGAGTTTGGATTTCAATATAGCATTAAGTGGATTACGTGCTGGAGAGAAAATGCTTTCAGTTGCACAGAATAATATAGCAAATGCTACAAATACAAGTTATGCGCGACAACGAGTTGAAGTTAGTGCATCTGAAATACCACAAAACAGTTCTGGGGTAGGAGCTCAAATGGGGACTGGTACTGTAGTAGAGGGGATAACACGTATAAGAGATGAGTTATTAATACAGCAATCTAGAACAGAAGAGGGTTATGTGGGATACTATGGAGCAGCTTCTGATGCTCTATCAAATATTGAAACAATCTTTAATGAAACTGGAGAAAACTCAGTTTCAGATTTATTAAATAATTTTTTCAATGCTTTTGAAGAAGCGGGGAAGTTCCCGGAAAAGAGTTCTTATAGATTGAGTGCAGCATATTCAGGAAAAATGCTTTCTGAAAAAATCCGTGGTATTTCAGCTGAAATTGATGAAGTTAAGGGGCAGACTGATACAAATTTAACTACAAATGTGACTAAAATAAATCAATTATTGAACCAAATCGCTAACATTCATAAAAAAATGGAAACGGTAACTTCGCAAGATCCAAATGCCTTGTTAGATCAAAGGGATAAGCTTTTAGATGAATTATCTCAGTATGTGGATGTTCAAGTAATTAATAAAGCTAATCCTATGAATATGGAAATAAAGGTTGGTAATGCAACTCTATTATCTGGGAAAACAGTATATGATATAGATGAGATGTATGTAACTGAAAAAGATCAATGGGTTCTTGCTGCTTCTGACGTTGAATTCACCCCTAAATCTGGATCTTTGGCTGGAATATTAGATGCAAGAAACAACTATATACCTAAATATGAAGATGGCTTGAACACACTTGTAGGCAGTCTGATTGAAAAGGTTAACCAAGAACATAGTTCGGGTTATGGGTTGGATGGGACAACTGGTATGAGATTTTTTTTGGGGTCAGATATAAGAACAATTGAACTCAATCCAGAGTTAGAAATAAATCCAGAAAAAATTGCATTAAGTTCAGAAAATGGAACTACGGGAAATAGTGATATCTCCAAAAATATTTCTGCTTTAGCGAAGAGTGAGTTTGTCGATGGAAAAGAACCTGGTAGATATTATCAGGAATATACGGTTAGATTAGCTTCTGATTTAAATGAAATTAAAAATAATGAAAAGATACATAGTGACGTTCAATCAGGAATGGAAAGTCAACGACAAGCAGTTCAAGGAGTGAATACAGATGATGAATTGGCAGATTTAATGATTTTCCAAAAATACTATCAGTCTAATGCTAAAACGCTAAATATTGTTAATGACTTGATGGATAAACTTTTAAATATCATCGGGTAATTATAAGAATGTATTACTTCTCTTTCTTCCAGGAGGTGCTTTATGAGAGTTTCTGCATATGACAAATTCAAAGTTACTCAAAATTATATTTCCGACATTCAATATCAAACTCAGAAAAAACAAGAACAAATTGCTACGGGGAAAATATTTAATAAGGTAAGTGATGATCCGGTTCGAGTGAATCGTTCGATGATTATTGCTTCAACAGAAAGTCGCGTATCCCAATATCAAGATAATATTAGTGATGCAAAGAGTATGTTGGAGTATATTGACACTGTTTATGAAAATACAACTTCGAATCTTCAAGAAGCTCAAAAAATTGCTATAAAAGGGGCGAACGATACATACAGTAGTGCAGATCGAGGTGTTATGGCGGACAATATAGAGGAAACGATAAAACAAATTGTTGGTTTTGCTAATTCTCAACATTTAGATCGGTATATGTTTAGTGGGCAGAAATTAGATACTAAACCAATTGATTATGATGGTACGAGTTTTACCTACAATGGGAATAACCGAGATATGGTGATTAACGCTTCTGAAGAAGTTGAAGTTAAAGTCTCTCAGTCTGCTGAAGATGTATTTGTTCCGGTTTTAAATCAATTGGTGAAATTGCGTGATGCATTGCGATCTGATGATCAATCTCAAATTGAAACTGCTATGAACGATTTAAATACAGCTACTAATGATTTTATTGATAACAGATCCAAAGTTGGTGTGCAACTCCAATCTATGGATTTATTAAGTGAAGCTTATAGTCAAACAAAAACTGATTTAACAGTAAAAAAACAAGAAACAGAATCTGTTGATATGGCCGCCGCAATAACGGATTTTACTTATCTTCAGACTATTTATCAGGCCACCGTAAAAAGTAGTTTAAATATGTTGAAAAATTCAATTCTTGATTATATTTAAAAATGAAAGGGGATGATTTTAATGGCAAGTTCTTTTGATAACGCGCAGATAACAGCATACGGAGACCGTATGCAAATATTTGGTTTGGGTTCAGAATGGGATACTAAAACAATTCTTGAAGCTGAGTTAAACATATTGAAAATGAGACAAAAACCATACGTGACTAAAAAGGATGACTATAAATCGGAACAACAAACTTGGACTGCTTTTCAGAATTCCTTAACTAACTTTAATAGCATCGTTTCAGAATTAAAAAACCTTAATTCTGATAGTAAGACGGTATCTTTGTCTGAGGAAGGATATTTCACAGCAACTGCTACTGGTTCTGCAATGGATGCTACATATGACCTTAGTGTTCAACAAGTGGCCACTAAGCATAGAGTTATGGGGGACCAAATTGCTGAGGGAGAATTAGGAATTGAAGAAACAGTAAAATTAAACGGAAAGGATTTAAAAATAACTGGTGATATGGATGTAGAAAGTGTTGCAAAATCAATTAACGATGGTTCATATGGTGTTAATGCTGTTGTTTTAGACAATAGATTGGTATTAACCGCTCAAAAAACTGGAACAACAAATGCTATCACATTTTCGGGAGCGGCGTGGGATACATTAGGAGTCACAACAAACGGGACAATAAAGAATGAATTGCAAGCAGCACAGGGTTCAAAATACGCTATTAATGGAATTGAAATGACGAGTGATAGTAATACTGTTTCAGAAATTGATGGTTTAACAATTAATCTATCTAAAGTGACTACGGAGAACGTAACAATAAATGTAAGCCGAAGTGCTGATAATGTTGTTGATAAAGTGAATGATTTGGTAACAAATTATAATAAAGTGATACAAAATATTAATACACTAGCTGGAGAAAAGGGAGTTTTGCAAGGAGAAAGCATTCCTAGGAATTTAAAAAGGCAGATGAATAATATGTTGACAGATGTAAAAGAATCGGGGACAATGCTATATCAACTGGGTATAGAATTGGATAAAGATGCCAAAAACGGTACAATAGTTTTTAATGAAAGTAAGTTAAGAAAACAATACGAGGATGATCCGCAAAAAGTGCAGAATATACTCACTGGTGATAATGGATTTGGTGGTAAGTTGTTTAAGTTGGTTGACAATTATGCTAAATCAAATGGAATGATACAAACTGAAATAGATGGTTTAGATGAAAGAATTAAACGTATTGATGAAACGCTGGATAGATATGATCAAGATTTTGAAAGACAAAAACAATCTCTTATACTAAAATATGCTACTTTTGAAACTCAAATGAGCAGTTTGAATTTACAAAATCAGTACTTAACTGCCCAATTGGGTTTGAAAACCAATAGTGATTCTTAATATTTGGAGGTTTAAATGAGTACTTCTAATTATGGAACAATGGGGTCTACTTCGGACCCCAAACAATTTGTTCTTCAATTGTTGAAAAAGGTTCTTTTAAATAATAAAAACGCTGTTAAATTTCTGGATGACCAAGATTATTTAGGACTAGAAAAAAGAGTGACTAATTCTATTCATTGTTTAGAGGAATTAAATTTAGGTCTAAATAGAGAAAATTATAATCCTACAGTTGAAATGGTATCTGCGCATTATGAACAAATGATAAATTTCTTCGAGGAAGTTTTATTAGATATTGAACAAAAATCGTTTGAGAAAGAGAAATTTGATAAGGTTATTATTGCAACAGATAAAATAATTAAAAACTTATATGATGGATTTGCTGGAATGAGAGACTGAATGAAAAGGGGAATAATATGAAAGAAAAAATTAATAAAGAATTTAGTGAATTATTTGAAATGATGCTAAAAACAAAAGACAGCAAAGATATAGGGATATTTAATGAAAAAATTGAATATATAAATGGACTTATTAAAACTTATAATGGAAATGATAGAGAAGAATATTTAAAATTAATGTTAATAAAAAATGAAGAAATTAAACAATTGCTGCAAGAAAAAATGGATGTATTAAAAGAAAAAATAATACAAGAGGACGAATTAAACAGAAACAGAGGAACTTATAGACTCTATGAGTGATATAAGTGATCCTCTGTTTTTTTATATAAGAAATAAGGAAAAAACGAAAACCTTGAGAATAGAAAAAAGGAAACCCGTCTTTTTTTTAGGGAAAGGGGTGTCAGACTTGTTTGGAGATTTTGTACCTTATTTGAATAGCGTGATGGACTACTCTTCGGTTAATCGTAAAGTTATCGCCAATAATATTGCTAACTATAACACCCCGGATTATAAAGTAAAAACGGCTAGTTTTGAAAATGCTATGGATAGTGGAGACGACATAGAACTTGAGACAACTAATAAACTGCATATTAGTAATAAAAAAAATTCAAAGGATCCTCTGAATTATGAGGTTGTTGAAACTAGTGATGGGTCTTCAAGAGTAGATGGTAATAATGTTGATCAGACTGCGGAAATGATAAAAATGTTAAAAAACAACGCATTATATACAACTAGTGTGAATGCATTGAATAAAGAGTTTTCTCTAACTAAGATAGCAATTGGAAATTAAGGGGGTATTTTGAATGTATTCATTGTTAGATATTAGTGGTTCGGGAATGACCGGAAATAAAGAATGGATGGAGACTATTGGTAACAATTTAGCGAATATCAATACAACAAGAACGGAAAATGGAGGGCCGTATAAACGTCAATCGGTGGCTTTTGAATCAAGGAAACGTTTTGATACGATCCTAAACAAGGAAATGGGAAACGGAATTGAAGTAGGCAAGATAGTTCAAGATGACAATACAAAGTTAGTTTATGATCCGGATCATCCAGACGCTAACGAAGAAGGGTACGTACAGTATCCTGAAATCAATATGACATCAGAAATGACTGACTTGTTAATGGCTGAAAGAGGATATGAAGCGAATTCTTCTGTATTAACTGCATCAAAGAAAGTAATTGAGAAAGAACACGAGATCGGTAGAGTTTAATTTTAATTAGAAAGGTTGTGTAAAATATGCAAACAATTTCAAGTCTGCCGCCTGTTGAATTAAAAGTTGATCAAGCTTTGAATATGGGATCTAATGAAAAGTCAGCTAATTCTACAATGTTTGAACAAATTTTGGATTCTATTTCATCAATGGAAAACACTCAAGTACAAGCAAAAACAGATATGGCAGATGTTTTGTCTGGAAAATCTGATGATTCGCACGGTGCTTTAATCGAGCTTCAACAAGCAGAATTGCAAATGTCATTTGCAGCTTCTGTACGAGATAAAGTGGTTCAAGGTGTAAATCAACTATTCAATATGCAAATCTAAACTAGGTAAGGTGTTGCTGAAATGAACCAGCGTATCCAAATGCTGCAAGAAAAATGGAGAAATATAAATACTCCAATAAAAGTTGCAATAGGGACGGCATTATTAGCATTAATATTATTTATTATTTTTAGCTTTTTTATGCCGGATAAATATCAAGTTTTATATTCGGGATTAACTACAAAAGACGAAACAAACATAGAGAAATATTTATCAGATAAAGGTATTGATTATAAGGTTGATTCCGAAAACAGTGGAATATTGGTGAGCGGCGATACGATTAAAATAAAAAAAGAACTGGCTTTAGAGGGATTACCAGAAGGAGATACTTCTGGTGGACTTGATAACTTTAATAATTTGAGTTTGGGATCTACTAAATACGACAAAGATGTTCAATATCAAAATGCATTACAAGATGAATTGAATAAAAGTTTAGAAGGAATGTTTGATGGAATATCAAGTGCTGATGTCAAGCTGCCAAAAGATAAAGAGGAAAGTATATTCACTGATGAAAAAACTGAAAAAAAAGTTTCAGTAGCTCTTAAATTAAAATCAGGTTATGAATTATCATCTGAGCAAGTAAAGGCGGTACAAGTATACGTCGCTGGTGCAATAAATGATGTAAAAGCTGAAGATGTCCAAGTTGTGGACCAAAATTTAAACCCTCTTTCTTCTACGGACACTAAGGAAACAAGTTTAAATAAACAAAGGCAAATTGTTGATGAAACTAAAAAACAATTAGAAACAGAGCTAGGAAATGCCTTATCAGAAGTTTACGGTAGAGTTAAGGTTATTGTTAATGTTGATATAAACTTTGACGAGATTGTAAGAAATATTACGAAATATGATCCTAATGGAACTTTGGTTTCTAAAGAAGAAGACATCGATAAAAGTAGGAGTATTACTGGTAAAGATGCAACTATTCCTGGAACTGATACAAACGGAGAAGTTCCTAATTATGAAATGAAAAACGTAGATCCAAAAAACATATTATCGGTTGAAGACAAGGATAAAATTATTCAAAACTTTAAAGTAGGAGAAACGGTTGAAAAGGTTATCAAACAACCTGAATTAAGAAATACAAACGTTTCTATTTGGTTTGATGATACAACATTAACCCAAACGGATTTATATGATGCTGAAGAGATGGTTGCAGTTGCTTCGGGACTAACTGGAGAAGTTAAAAGGGTTGCAAACGACAAAGCTGTTTATAATAACGGGTCTGTTAAAGTGACTAAAAAGAATTTTGCACAAGAATTAAATAAAGGCAAAAGTGATGATGCAACAGAAACAGACAAAGGATTCTTCAACAAAATTCCTTGGTATGGATATGTTGGGGCTGGGTTACTGCTAATTGTTATCATAGGTTTAATTGTATTTTTTATACTTCGATCTAAAAAGAAAAAGAGACAATTATCCGATGAAGAAATGATTTATGATGAGGCTTCTATTCCGTTGGAAGAGGAAGAGATTCACAATGAAGATTTTGAGAATAAAGAAAAAGATGGCGAATTAGGTGATATGGAAGACAATTTTAATATTGAATGGAATAAAGAACAAAAAGATTTAAGAAGTCTAACGAATGATGTAGCGAAAAAATTCCCAAAAGAAACAGCGGACGTAATTAGTAAAATGCTGAAAAAATAAAAAAATAAGCTGACCTAACTCGGGTCGGCTTATTGTTTAGGAGGGGTTAGATGGCAAAAGAATTAACCGGCCCAGAAAGGGCTGCAATCTTAATGGGATTTGTTCACGAGGATACAGCTAAACAAATTTTTGTTCACTTGAAAGATTCTGACAAAAGAGAAGTTTTAAGGGCTATAGGAAAACTAAAAGTTGATGATTTTGACGAAGTGCAAACTTCTATCGAAGAGTATCTGGGGGTTCTAAGAGGAAATCCTAATGGATTGATTGAGTCAGGGGTTGAACGAGTTAAAAAAATTATGGAAGGTATTTTATCTGAAGATGAACAAGATCACATCTTACAAAATATATTTACTGATGAGAAAAATATATTTGAATCACTTAAAAATATAAAAGATGTCTCGCCATTAGTCACGTTATTGGTAAATGAAGAACCACAATTAATAGCTTTGTTGGCGAGTTATATGAAACCAAATATGGCAGCCGAATTGTTTGCTACTTTACCAAAAGAAAAAATGAGAGATGTGGGTGAATGTATTGCTCTTATGGGACAAACAAATCCTGCTGTAATCGCCAAATGGGAAGAATACTTAGGTAAAAAAATACAAAATTTTAGTTTCTCTGATGTTTCGCCGGAAACAAATGGAGTTAAAAATATAGTAAGTATATTAAATGGTGTCACAAGAGCTACAGAGAGAGTATTCTTTGAAGCTTTGGATGAAAAAAATCCTGAGCTTTCAAAAAGTATAAAAGATAATATGTTTGTATTCGAAGATATAAGTATGTTGGATTCTAGATCGTTGCAAAAAGTATTCTCTGTTATTACGGATAATGAACTTATCGCTAAGGCAATTAAAACAGCTAGTATAGAATTAAAAGAAAAAATTATGGCTTCTTTCCCTAAACAAAGAAAAGATATATTGGATGAAGAATTAGAAGGATTAGGACCGATTAGAAGAGAAGATTCAGAGGAAGCACAACAAAAAATCGCTAACGTTGTTAAAGAATTAGAAAGAAATAAAGAGATTGTAATCGATAGAGGTGGCGGAGATGTCATATTCTAATAATAAAATTATAAAAAAACCGGTCTCTAAAAATGAAAATATACATATAGGAGAGTATGTTGCTTCTAGAAAAGAAGAATATATAAAAAAAACCTCTCATATGAAACTCGAAGAGTGTAAAAAAGAAATAAATGACTTTAAAGAAAAAGAAATGAAAAAAGCATTAGATGAAATAGAAAAAATTACAGAAGATGCGTATAGAAGCGGTAGGGAAAAGGCTAAAGAAGAAGCAATACTAGAAGTAAGATCTGATACAGAACAATCAATGCGGATAGAGTGGGAAGAAAGATTTTCAAAAATAGAGAGTCTATATGAAGAGGCCAACCACTATCAAAAAGAAATAAAACAAAAAATTGAAGAAAAAAAAGAAAAGTGGTTAGAAGAAAATGATAGGGAATTATTAGAGATTGTTATGGAATCTGTTAAAAAAATATTAGTTAAAGAAAGCCTGGAATCAAGTGATGAACAGGTGAAGGGAATAATTAAAGAAGCCATTGATCAAGTGAATGACAAAAGTAAAACAATTTGGATTCGAGTACATCCAAAAGTAAAGGAGAAAATTGAATCGCAAAACTGGTATGAACGAAAAATAGAGTGGATTGCTGATATCAAATTAAATGAATTTGACGTATTAGTTGAAACAGAATCAGAATGGATTGATTCGACGATTCAAAATAAGATCAACAACTTAAAAAAAATTATAGAGGAGTGGGTATTGAATAATGACCTACTTAACTGAACTTAAACAAAAAATACAAAAAAAATCTCTTATTTCTAGAGCCGCAGTGATAGAAGAAGTTTATGAAAACTTCATCTTATCTAAAGGCCCAATCGTACCGATTGGGTCTATTTTTGAAAGTAGGGAACAAAATACGAAATTCGAAGTAGTAGGTATTAAAGAAAAACATAATGTTCTTATGCCTTTAGATTATGGAAGCAGTTTGGTTAAAGGAGATAAACTGTATGAATTATCAAATAAAATCGAATTACCCAGTGATCCTGTTAATTTATTAGGTAAAGTTATTAATGCATATGGAGAGTCTATGGACGGATATCGATTTAAAGAAAAAGTTGAATGGAAAACTGCATCTAAACCGCCAAGTCCATTAAAAAGGCTGCGAATAAAAGATGCAATTGAAACAAAGATAAAAGCGATAGACGGATTCCTAACTATTGGTAGAGGGCAGAAAATAGGAATTTTCGCAGGAACTGGAGTCGGAAAATCCACACTTTTAGGACTGTTAGCAAGGCGTTCGACAGAAGAAATAAATGTTATAGCACTAATCGGTGAACGTGGTAGAGAAGTAAGAGAATTTATTGAAAGAGAGTTAGGAGAAGAAGGAATGAGACGTTCTGTTGTGGTTGTATCCACTTCTGATGAATCGTCCTTGATGCAAATTAAAGCAGCGGAATTAGCAACTAGGATTGCAGAAGAGTTTAGAGATAAAGGCAAAAGAGTTTTGCTAATGATGGATTCTGTAACGAGGTTTGCAATGGCAAGAAGAATATTAGATATAGCAAATGGAGACATACCACTCGCTGGTGGGAAAACATTGGGTATGGAACCAAGCTTACAAAGACTTTTAGAACGATCAGGAAACAACGAAAAGGGGAGTATTACTGGTATATATACTGTTTTGGTAGAAGGGGATGATTTTGACGGACCAATACCTGATATGGCCAGAGGGATTTTAGATGGACATATTGTTCTAACTAGGCGATTAGCAGATAAAAACCATTTTCCAGCCATCGATGTGTTGTCTTCGGTTTCGCGTGTAATGCAAGAAGTGGTTGACGATAATCACTGGAGAGCGTCGAGAGAAATAAAGAAATATATCAGTATTTATAATGAGATTGAAGATCAATATAACCTAGGATTAATAGAACGAGGGAAAGATCCTGAAATAGATCGAGCTATTATGCTGCATAAAAAAATCAACTTTCTTCTTCAGCAAGATTTAAAAGAATCAAGTGATTTAGATTTAACGGTTAAGATGATGAATGAATTACTAGGATAGGAAGATGCTAAATGAAAAAAAAGAACGTATATGAACTAGCCTTAATTAGGGTGAAGCAAGAGCTAACTTCGTTAGAGTTGGTTCTTAAAGAAAAAAACGCCAATAAAAAAGCATTAGAAAACATCCTGTTGAGTCAAGAAAAAATTAAAAAGGAATTGGAAAAAGAAATGAAGGAGAAAAAAGAAATTTCTCCTTCGATTTCTTATTTTAACAGGATGATGGATTATAACGAAAGTCAAAATATATTGTCAAAAATAAATAAAATAGACTATGAAATATTGGCCTTCAAAAAAGAATATATGCGCATAAAACAAAGGAAGGAAAAGATCATTGAACAAAAAGAAAAAAAGGAAAATGAAGTGATAGAGATGAAAACAAAAAAAGAAATAAAAAGTATTCAAAACGATTATATTTCAAAGCGGTATTTAAAATAAGTGGGTGGATTGATTATGAAGATTGAAGTTAATAGTGGTAACGAACAAGGAAAAAATAAAGTATCCAATAGAGAAAAACGCGAGACTAAATTATTTGAAAATATATTTAATAAGAATTTAAAAAAAGGCAATGGGGACGTGAACATAACTAAGAACAAGAAGGAAGTAAGCCCAATTAATGAAAATGTGGAATCTAAACTTAATGCAAAGCGACAAGAAAAGATCGACATTTCATTGCAAAAACTTGTGAAACTAGAAAAAAACATAACAAAACCTGAAGAGAAAAAAGAAATTTCTAAACTTATTGATGATCTAATAATTGAAAATAAGAAAAGAATCACGAATTCGAAAGATTCAATTAGTTTGAAAGAAATTAGAGAAAAGATAAGCAGTGGAAATTTAGATATCAAAGTAGAAATTAAAAAAGAGAAATTAACTAAAATAATGGAATCTTTGGATAAGAATAATAAACAGGTTATCGAAATGAAAAATGAGTTGATAACTAAAGAAGCAAAAACAGAAAATGTAGAGACAAAAGAAAAAAGCGAAAAAAATAAAATGATTTTTCCAAGTGAAGAACAAAACATTGGACTACAAAATACAGAAACAACAGAAAATTCAAATGTAAAACCCCATAATTTAAGAAAAATCAATAAAAGTGATGATTACGATTCAAAAAATAATATATTTGAAGAAATAAAAAAACAGAGAATTGAAATTCAAAATTCCAATGTTAGTAAAGAAGTAAACTTCCATCAACATAACCATTCTAATTGGCAGGTTGCAAGTGTAAAAGAAAGTCCAATGAAAATGGGGGATTGGATTAGTTCATTCAAACAAGAGATCGATAAATTAGCGGATTTTAGAATTGAGAACCGTCAAAAAGTATCATTGTTATTAAAGGAACAAGATGAGCAATTGAGAATAGTAGTAGAGAAAAGAGAATCATACATTTTAGTAGAGGCTGATATGACTGATAGTATGAAAGATAAATTAGACGGCATTTTAAGTGAAGTCAAATCAGAAATGAGAGATAAAGGGATCGAAGTAAGAATAGAATTAAAACAGAATAAAGATTCAGAAGAAGAAAGAAATAAAAAAGATAATCAGTCACAGGGAGGTAAACAAAATAACAATGGCAGTAGACAACGTAACAAGTCCAATTAACTCAACAACATCAACTACTTCGAGTGATAAATCATCATCAAATAATACTACTATAGATCAAGAAGGGTTTCTTAGTTTATTAGTATCTTCCTTGCAAAGCCAGGACCCTTTAGAACCGATGTCAAATAGTGATATGATGCAACAAATGACTCAACTAGCACAGATTCAGAATACCAACAGTATGAAAGAAATATTAGAAGATCTGTCTGAAAGTGTAAAAGGACAAAACCCAATAAATAATTATGTTGATCTGATTGGGAAAAAGGTTAAGGTTGAAACTGACTCTGGTTATAAAGAAGGAAATGTTCTTTCTGTTGGTAAAGATGGAGATGACATTATATTTGAACTAGAAGATGGAACATCTCAAAATGTAAGTAGTATTGTCAGTGTGTCTAAATATTAACAACATTTACATATAAATATTTTTTCTTTTTATTGAAAAGGTGTGATAACCTATGATGCGTTCATTTTATCAAGGCATTTCTGGTATGAAGGCAATGGCAGATGGACTTGCTGTTACAGGAAACAATCTAGCCAACGCTAAAACAACTGGATATAAAGCTCGACAAGCTATGTTTGAAGATTTATATTATCAACAATATAGAGCAGCTACATCGCCAACAGATGAATATTCAGGAATTAACCCTATTGAACAAGGAAACGGAGTCAAGATGAAAGGGCTGTCTCTAGACTTAAGCCAAGGGACATTAACTAGTACCGGTAAAAATACAGATTTAGCTATTTCTGGTGAGGGGTATTTCGTTGCGGGAAATGCTGATGGCAATGAAAAACTATATACTCGTGACGGATCTTTTGAATTGTCTTCTGATAGTAAATTAGTTACTTCAGGAGGGCAATACGTATTAGGTTGGAATGTAGATCAAATCACTGGAAAAATAAATACTAGTGCAGGTGTTAGTCCGCTTGAAATAAATATTAATCAAGTTTCTAAACCTGTTGAATCAAAAAACGCCTCTGTAAAGGGTAATTTGAATGCAACATCAGAGGTGGGAAATGTAGTGGGGATGCAGATTCCTACATATGATTCTTTGGGAGCTAGACACGATGTTGATTTAAATATCATTAAGACAGGGACCGCTCCAGCAGAATATACTTATATTGCTTCGCCAGCTAATGACTTCATTAAATCGGCTAGTATAGAAAAAGCAGTTTTACAACCATCGAGTGAAATTGCATCTAAAATTCAAAAAGGTAATTACACTTTTTCTACTTCCCCGGGTGCTACGACAGGTACTGTTGATATTACAGTCAAAGATCCGTCTGGGACAACGATTATATCAAAAACAGTAACTGACAATGATCAGACAATATCATTAGATGATGGAACTAATCAATGGTTTACCGTAAATTATAAAGGCGGGGGAGCCCCATCTACAGCAAACTTTCAAATTGCTGAGGTTGGAAAATTAGGCTATGATTCAAATGGACAAATGGTTTCTAAAACTGGTTCCGGTACCAATGGGAATGCTAAACTTGATTTTATTCCCCAAACGACAGGGAAAGCTATGTCAGTTAATGTTGACTTGTCTTATATAACGGGTGTTGCAGCGGATGATAGTGTTACAGTTAAAGATTCTGATGGTTTCCCGTCTGCTACATTAAAAAGTTATACAATTGGTGATGGCGGTATCATAACAGGATACTTTAGTGATGGTTCGATAAAAGATATTGGTCAAGTTGCTGTTGCCACGTTTGCTAATCCTTCTGGTTTATCAGCTCAAGGAGAGAACTACTTTTCCGTTACTGCAAATTCGGGAGAGGCTTCTATTGGAGTATCTGGTTTAGGAGATAAAGGGACAATAAAAGCTGGTAGTTTAGAAAGTTCTAACGTAGATACTGCAACTGAACTCACCGAGTTGATGTTTTATCAAAAGGCATATACAGCAAATTCGAAAAACATATCAGTTTCTAGTCAAGTATTAGATGTAGCAATAAATTTAATTCGATAAATTGAATTTATTAAAAAACACTCAGGAGGCAACCTGAGTGTTTTTTAAAGGAAAAATAAAAAAAACAAAAAAACAATATTGATATTCAGCTTTTTTCCGAAATGAGGAGATATATAATGATCTATTTAACAAAAACTGATGAAGATAAAACAAAGATACTTGTTAATCATCGAAGAGTTGTAACAATTGAAAGTACTATTAGTCAAACTAGTAATATATTTATGGATAATGGGAAAATTATTACGGTTGTTGAGCGAGAGGAAGAAATTATAAAAAAAATAAAAGCATTTGAATCAGAAATTATAAAAAAATCATTGAAAGGTGAGTTTGAAATTGAAAAAGAATCAAGATCCTAATTGGATTAAAAACATTCCTCTATATATTGTAGTTGAAGTAGGCAAATCAGAGAAGACAGTTAATGAAATTTTAATGTGGAGGAAGGGAACCACTATAAAATTAGAAGACTCTCTATTAAATATTCTTAGAGTTTATGTAAATGATAAATATTATGCATATGGAGATGTCTTAAGAAATGATGATGGAGAGATGAGTATAAGACTAAAAAAAATATTGATAGATAAAGAAGGTTTACAAGATGTATAAGCGGATCATCATTTGTGATGACACTATTTATAGTCGGTCTATGTTGAGAAATATGATTGAAGAAGTAAATGATTATATTATTGTCGAAGTTAATAATCGAAAAGAATTACTAGAGACTCTAATAATAAATAAAGAAAAAGGTAGAGAGTTTGACTATTTGTTTTTAGATTTAGAAATTAAAAGAGATGATGGATTAAAAATTTTGAAAAAGATCAGAGAAATCGAACCTCTAATAGAAGTTATTTTATGCGGTGGTGTTAGTCTAAGTGATGAAATAATTGCACAAGGAATGAATTTAGGAGTCAAGCGTTTTTTGCCTAAACCTTATAAATCTAAAAATGTTGAATTAATTTTAAATAACGAATGAGGTGAAATTTAGTGGAAGATAAAACAAATCAAGGTCTTGGTGTTTATGATTTTGACAGACCGGATAAATTTAGTTTCGAAAATTTAAGAAGTTTAGATTCCATTCTATCAATATTTGCTCGAAATTTCGCAACTGATTTATCTGGTTTATTAAGAATGCCAGCTGAAGTTGAGGTCAAAAAAGTTGAGCAAATTCCGTTTGCTTCTGAATATACAGATAAAAGAGAAAAAGACGAATATGTCTTTGTTGTAACTAACCTAGAAGATAAAGAACAAATCATAGTGCAAATGGATGTAGGATTCCTATTATGTGTTCATTCAAAACAAGGAGGGGGAGCATTCGGGAAAATAAAAACAGTAAAGAAAAACATAACTGATTTTGAAAAACTAACTGTAGAACATCTAATTGAAAATTGTTTATATCCACCCCTTAAAGAAGCATTTAAAAATGTTTGGGATTTCTCCTATAATATCGAAAGGATCGAAACTGATCCTCAATACGCTAAAATAACTCTTCCCCAAGATATGGCTGCGTTAGTCACATTCGATGTAAGAGTGGGTAATGAATATACGCAGATACAATTTGTTATTCCTTATCTATCTATAGAAATGAATATAGAAAATTTAAACACAGATAATGTACTGAAGAATCGAAAAATAGATACACCTCCAGAACAAGTATTTTATTTATGTGACAATTTGTTGCAAACAAAAGAAAACTTCGAAGTTGAATTAGGAGTTGTGGAACTAACTGTAGAAGAATTACTACAATTAAATTTAGGAGATACTCTTGTATTAAATCCAATTGAAAATCCAGTTATCTGTAATTTCGGGGGAGAAGCGAAATTCATTGGTAAAATTGGGTCTGTGGAAGGAAAGGCTGGAGTTAAAATTATAGGTATGGTTAAAGAGGTAGAAGGGAAAGAAGAAAAAATTGAAAAAGTTAAAGAAGAATTATTGAAAAATGAAACAGATGAGTAAAGTTAGGAGGAACCGCGTAAGCGAAATTTATGAGTAATGATTTTGAAAATAATGATAAACCTGAAGAAGTTTCGTTAGAAAGTGAATCCAGCGAACAAAAAGAAGTGCAGCCTGTTATTTTAGAAGAGTTAACGGAAGATAAAAAAAGTAATGTTTCATTAGAAGATATTGAAAAACTAGGTGATATAAATTTACCTGTAAGAGTAGTATTTGCAAATATTGAAAAAACATTCGAGGAAGTTTTAAAGTTTAGTGAAGGAGATACTGTTAAATTAAATAGGTTTGCGGGTGAGCCCGTAGATATTATGGTAAAGGAACGAGTATTTGCAAAAGGAGAAATTACAGTTGTTGATGATTGTTTTGGGGTAAGAATCGTGGATATTTTACCTTCTGGAGAACGTATTGCTCCTTCTCAAAACGAAGATAAATAACTCAAAGGAAGGTACACTTTATGTTTTTAAGTTTTTTGAGTATGATTTTGATTTTCCTCCCCTTGTTAGCTCTTGTTTATTGGTTATACAAAAAAACCAAGGGAAGGACTTTTTCTGGACTTAAACGAAGTGATCATATAAAAGTTATTGATGATGGGTTTCAACTGGGGATTGGGCAAAAAATAACAGTTGTTAAAATAGGTGAAGAGTATTTTGCTTTAGCTTATGGACAAAGTGGTGTAGCTTTTCAGAAATTACAAACTAATAGTCTGGACAAAAAACAAGAAAAATGGGAAAAAGAAATAATGGGCGAAGAACATCAGATGTCCTTCAAAGAACTAGGGGAAGTATATAAAAATGAAGAATAAAGTAATAATTTCGACATTAAGTATACTTCTATTTTCATTGTTTTGGAATCAAACCACTTTTGCGGCCGACTCATCATTGGTGAATTTAAATGTTGGAAATAGTGGTAATTTATCTTCGTCAGTTGAAATATTTGTGATAATCACCTTATTATCTTTTTTGCCGGCTCTTGTTATTAGTTTAACTTGTTATGTAAAAATCGTAATTGTTCTATCTTTGACTAGACAAGCGCTAGGAACTGCAACTACTCCGCCGAACCAGGTGATTAGCGGTTTAGCCTTGATAATTACTTTGTTTGTTATGTCGCCTGTTGTTAAAGATATTTATAATGACGCATATGTACCTTATAAAAATGGCGATGTGAAATTTGAACAAGCAGTGGAAAAAGCTGAAAAACCGTTAAAAAGTTATATGATTAAGAACGCAGATCAAGATGAGATAAAAATGGCTGCTAAATTAGCAGATGTTGAAATAAAGAAAAAAGCAGACGTTCCTTTTATGGTTGCTGCCTTAGCTAATATGATTACCCAATTACACGATGCTTTAGGAATGGGCGCTCTGATAATGTGTGCCTTCGTAGTTATTGATATGATTGTAGCCGCTGTAGTTATGTTGTTGGGAATGGTTATGCTACCACCAAACTTAATAAGTTTGCCGATAAAAATTATTGCGTTTTTAGCGGCCGGAGGATTTCAACTTATCATTGAGATACTGGTTCAGGGGATAAAGGTGTAGAGGTTCTTTTAAGAACCTCTTTTTTGTTTGCAGTTAATGATGAGGATAGGGATTTAAATTTTTTTTAAAAATGTATTGGAGAGGTGAGGAGATTGGATGTCTCAAACATAGAATATTTATTTCAACATCTAATGGTGACAGGTTTAATCGTGTTAGTTCCCATTTTAGCAATAACATTTGTTGTCGCTATTTTAATAGGAATTATTCAAGCAATGACACAGATTAATGAACAAACATTATCATTTGCTCCAAAAATAATAGTGGTAGGTGTTATTACCTTGGCGTTTGGAGGAATGATGTTTGACAAAATAGTACAGCTCATTAAAGAAACACTTGAATTTGCTCCTACTATTTTTTAAGGAGAGAAAAAATGTCTTTTGATCAATATTGGATTCTTGTATTATTGGCACTTTCGAGGTCTATAGCTTTTATTTTTTTCTTACCATTTTTTCGAAATCAAGGATTTCCTAATATGGCTAAAGTGGCTTTATCCTTGGGTATAGCAATGTTTGCAGCTCATAAAATGCCGAAAGTGGAAGTTGATGACGTATGGACAATGTTGGGTTTGATTGCGCTTGAAGTAATTATTGGATTGATTTTAGCCTATACTGTGGAATTGATGGTATCAGTAGTAAGAGTGGCCGGGTCGTATATTGATATAGACATTGGTTTTAGCACGCCGTTTATGGATATGAACCAAACGCAAACAACTATAATATCAAGTTTATTCTATTATATATTTGTTTTAGTTTTTTTGGTCACCGATGGATTTAACCAAGTATTTGCTGGTTTCCTTTATACTTTTAAATTTGATGTATCGCATCAATTCTTATTAGGTGGAGATTTGCTCAGTTTTGTGTTAGATACTTTCACTTATATGTTTTTTGGCGCTTTGCAAATAGCTCTTCCATTTATGGTCGCGACGTTTTTAGTTAACTTGGCACTTCTGCTTATGAGTAAGTATGTTGACAAATTGAATATATTAACCAATGTTTTTGGTATTAAAATTTTAGTGGGTCTAACATTGATATTTGTGGCTGTTCCAACAATTTTGGTTGTTTTCCAACAACTCGATGATAACTTGATAGAAAAGTATTTTGAAAGTATGAAATATATGTTTGAAAGAAAGTCATAAGGCAGGTGGTGATATATGGCTCAAGATGGCAGAACTGAAAAAGCCACCCCAAAGAAAAGACGAGAGGCCAGAAAAAAAGGGCAGGTATTAAAGAGTAAGGAATTTAGCAATTTGATGAGCTATGGAACACTATTTGTTGGTGTTATATTTCTTGGCTCAAACGTCGTTACTGTTTTTTATCGAATGATGCAAACTATGTTTGAACAAATTGAAATGAACGTTAAACCGATGCAACTTATAAAAGAAATGTTCTATGTTGCGGCGCCCCTTTTGTTAGGTACAACGGCTTTTTATATTTTGTTCACTCTGATCTCCTCTTTTGTACAAGTAGGATTTTTATTTTCTCCAGAAGCGGCAAAGCCAAATATTAAAAAATTAAATCCTCTTAATTATTTTAAACAGGTATTTAATTTCAAAAAAAGTGGATTTGAACTTTTAAAAAATTTAATTGTATTTGTTGTTATTGTAAGTGTTATTTACAATGTTTATTTAAATAACGCGCACCACTTTCAAGAATTTCTTCTCTTGTCTTGGTTTGATTCTCTTCAACAATTTCAAAAAATATTAAACGAATTATTGATCAAGCTAGGCGTCGTGTTTGTTGTTATTGGAGTGGTAGATTATATATTTCAGAAATTCCAATACGAAGATAACTTAAAGATGAAAAAACAAGAAGTTAAAGATGAATTAAAAAATCAAATGGGGAACCCTGAAGTTCGTTCAAAACAAAAAGCACAAATTAGAAAAATTTTAGAAAAGCAAGTGGCGAAGACTGTACCTGATGCCTCGGCTGTTATCGTAAACCCAACACATTATGCTGTGGCAATCAGATATAAAAAGAATAAAGGAGATAAGGTTCCAAGAGTTATAGCAAAAGGGATAGATCATATTGCCTTATATATGAAAGAAGTTGCGAAAGAAAATAACATACCAATATTAGAAAATGTTCCTCTTGCGAGAAAAATGCACGCTGAGATAGATGAAGGGGATTATATTCCTGAAGATCTATACGAAGTTGTCGGAAAAATCATAGCGAAATTAGTTAAAGAAAACAAAATTAAAATCGATAAGTAATGATCGTTTATTAAGGAGGATACTGTGAATTTAAGACCTATTTATGAAGAATTTAAAACAACACTATTTATTTTCGGTGTAATTGCTTGGGTTGGATTCATTATTGTGCCAATGCCAGGAATAGTGATTGATTTGTGTATATCAACATCCTTGGCTTTTTCGATGATCGTATTAATGACTTCTTCAGGAATAGATAGTTGGGATAAGTTAAGAACATTCCCTATGATTATGCTGATGAGTACAATATTCAGAATAGCATTTAATATTGCAACTACACGTAAAATTATATCCGGAGATAGTCCAGGAAAAGTAATTGAAAGTGCTGGGCATTTGATTGTACAGGATGAAATAATCATCGGCTTAGTTATGTTCATTATTTTAATTATTGTCCAATTTATTGTGGCCAATGGAGCTAGTCGATTCGGGGAAGTAAGTGCACGTTTTATGTTAGATGCTTTACCTGGTAAACAAATGAGTATAGATAATGAATTAAATCAAGGCGCTATTGATGAAAAAACAGCCAAAAAGCAAAAAAGAAGACTACAAATGCAAGTAGACTTCTACGGAAGTTTAGATGGAGCTGGGAAATACATAAAAGGGGATGTATGGGCCAGTGTAGCGATGATAGTTGTGAATTTAGTAGTTGGATTGATTGTGGGTATGGTTCAATTAAATCTATCTTTTGCAGAAGCTGCGAATAGATTTACCTTACTTACAGTAGGTGACGGAGTTGTTAACTTAATATGCGCTCTAATGATAACAGTCTCTGGTGCAATAGTTATGGCAAAAGTTGAAGAAGAAGAAGAGGAAAATCCTAAAGGTAAAAACAGCAAAAATATTTTGCAACGTATCTTATTAGAGTTAATACCCAATTCAAGAAATCTGTATATTGCTGGTGGGTTTTTAATTTTATTAGGAATAGTCGGGCTTCCTTTTTTTCAATTGGTTATTCCGGGATTGCTTTTAATATGTGCTGGCTATATGGTTCACCAAAATAAGAAAAAGGAAAATAAAATTGCGGCAGAAAAAGAGCTGAAAAAGAAACAATCCGAACAAAATAATTCGACAGAAGTTAAGATTAAGAGATCTGTTGAACCAATTGCTTTGGAAGTCGGTTACAAACTTGCTCCATATTTTATGAATGAAGGAAAGGACCTGTTCGGAAATAAAAAAGAATCAATTCACGATAAAACAGATATTATGAGGCAGATATTTGCTACTCGTTTAGGAATTAAAATACCTGGTATAAAAATAAGAGATAATGTGTCTCTTCATCCTTCGACAAAATACGTCATAAAAATAAAAGAAAGCACAGTTGCTTCCGGAATAATTAAGAAGGATAAAATTTTAGCAATTCCTACACCACTGGTTATAGGGCAGATTGAAGGGGAGAAAGTAAAAGATCCAGTGTTTGGTCAAGACGCATTCTGGATTAATGAAGATCAGTTGGACGAAGCTTCTGAAAATGGATATGATGTATGGAATCCGCTAACTATAATAGCTACACATTTGCACGAAGTTGTAGAAAAACACATTTATCAGTTTGTATCTCTTCAACAGGTATCAGATATGGTTAAAGAAGTTGGAGAAGATCATCCTATTCTTAAAGAAAAAATGGATAAAATAGATGATCTGCATTTATTACAAAAAGTGATTATATCTCTATTAAAAGAAAAGGTTTCGATTAAAGATCTGCCAACAATTATAGAGGCTTTCATTGAAGTTTATAATATGACTAAGGAAATAGACACTATTGTATCAGTTGTCAGACAAAGGATTTCTAGACAAATATGCGAAAACTATATCAATAGTGACGGAAATATATATTTAGTTACGGTAGGAAAAGAGAATGAAATTAATGCAAACAAACAAAGTGGCAGTATGTACATTGATATGGAGAGAGAGTGGCAAAAGGGATTTTTAGAACGTTTAAAAAAAGAAAAAATTGAACTTAGAGCTCAACATAATATTGAACCTGTTCTGTATGTACAAAGGCCGGAACTGAGGACGGCATTTAGTAGAATGTTAGAAAATTATCAAATTGATATGCCTGTTATTTCAGGATTCGAATTGCCAACAAGTGTGAAAAATAAGATTGTAGCAACAATTTAAGAGAGAGGTGAACGGGGATACGCCCCGAGATTGATGTCACAAATAAAGAAACAAATTGGTTATTCTCCTGATGAAATATATGAAATCATCGAAAAAGAGTATGGAAAAAACTATAAGATCACAAATAAAAAAACTAAGATGAAATATCATTTCCCTTTAACTTTTAAAAGAGAATATATATTTGAATATGAAATTACAAAGGAAATGAAAAAAGACAAAAAAAGATTAATTGAGATTTTAAACTTGTCAAAAGAAAATAGAGAACTAGAGATGAACAGCAATCAGAAAGTTCGACTTTCCAAAATTGAGTCTGAAACAGAAAAAGTTCTTTCTTCTGATTTTTCTTCAGTTTGGGATTACCTTAAAGAACAAGAGTTTAATCAGAAATGGATAGAATATCTGTTGGAAAAGGCTCAGGAAGAGAATCCAGAAACAACGGAAGACTGGAGAAAATCCATCAATAAAATTATTGAAAGTGAATTAAATGATTGGGTAGAAAAAAATGATTTTCAGATTATGACTTTATTCGGTCCAACTGGCGTGGGAAAAACAACAACATTGATAAAAATTATGAATCGTTTACAAACAGGGAATAAAAAAATAGGAGTTATAACTACTGATAATTTTAGAGTTGGTGCTTATGAGCAAATGCAAAATTATTCAGAGAAACTGAAGTTTCCATTAATTCAAAGTAATGTAGATGAACTAACTATTCCCGTAAATGTTTTTAAACATAAAAAGGGAATGGATTACATATTAATTGACACGTATGGTAGAAATTCAAAAGACAAGGAAATGAAACAAGAATTAGAGATGTACTTAAACACCGTTAACCCTGAGTCAGTTTGTTTAGTTTTAGCTGCTAATCAAAAATATAAAGATATGGTTAATACAATAAAAGCATATGAAGGTGTTAATATTGATCATTTAATAATAACAAAAATGGACGAAACTGAATCATACGGATTCATCTACAATTTATTTAAAGAATTTAAAATCCCAATTTCTTACCAAACATTTGGGCAACAAGTTCCTGATGATATAGAGCTGTTTACAGCAAAAAAATACACAGAAAAAATTTGGGAAAGCTTCTCTTAAGAGAAGCTTTTTTTATTTTCAAGAAAGAATTTGGCTTAGAACGGATAAATAACTGAAGGAACTCGAGGGATTTGTCTGCTAAAAAGTGAGTAGAGGGGGGTTGCTGCTAATGAATCCGTCTCGTTTCGAGTTGTGGAATAGTTATTCGCAAGAAAAAAGCCAGAAGATAAGAAATAAAATTGTTGAAAGTTATTTGGATCTCGTAAAACAAGAGGCCAAAAAATCAAAGGCTCCTGTAGGTATAGATAAACAAGATATATATCAGTTTGGCGTACTTGGTTTGATTAAAGCGGTTGATAGATGTGATGTAAATCAAATTGAAAAATTCGAATCATATGCTTCTATAAAAATCCGCGGAGAAATAAAAGATCAGCTGAGAAAACACGCAATGTATTCTCAAGGGGTGTCGAGGACTACGTTAAAACAAATAAGAGAGCTTGAACGAGTAAAGGCTAAACTAGAGACCGAAAAAAAAGAAAAAGTTTCAGGAAAAGACATAATGGATTACTTAAAAATAGAAGAAAAAGAGTTTGGGAAAATACAACAAAAATCTCTCATATATAATGGAGTACCGATAGATGAGTTTTTTGATAATCCATATGAAAAAAAAGATTTTGGCGAAGAGAACAATGCAGAATTTCAAATTATTGAAGATGAAACCAAAAAAGAAGTTGTCGGTTTTGTAAAGAGTCTCAAAGAGAAAGAAAGATATGTCATTGAAAATTATTATTTTAAACATAAAACTATTAATGAGATTGCTAAAGAATTGAGAATTACAGAAGCAAGAGTTTCTCAATTACACCACGAAGCAATAAAAAAATTAAGATCATTACTTGGTAAAGAATAGAGGTGCAGAATGGCAAATGTATATACTTCCGCTATGGGGATGATTTCATTTCAAAATAAATTAGACGTTGTGGGAAACAATATTGCTAATCAAAAAAGCAATGGTTATAAGAAAGATCACGAAACATTTCGTGTTTTTGAAGAAGGCGTCCAAAAAATGATTGAAGGCAATCGCCAGAAAACGATTGGTGATTACGAAGAAGAAGTTCACTCAGATAATGTACAAACAAACTATGATCCAGGTCTACTAAAAGTGACTAATAGAAATTTAGACCTGGCATTAGAAGATAAGACAGATTTAAACGGTGATTCCAATGTGTCGTTTTTTGAGGTTGAAATTTCAGGGGAGAAAATGCTTACAAGAGATGGACATTTTGAAATAGATGAAGAAAATAATCTAACGTTGTTAAACGGAGCATATGTTTTAGATACTAACGGAAAACATATAAAAGTTCCTAAAGGTGAAAATGTGAGTGTAGATAGCCTCGGAAATATAAAAAGTAGTGAGACGGGGAGGCTATTGGGATCAATACAAATTCGTTCAATAGCACAAGAAAATACAGGTTACCTGAAAAAAACTTACGGAAATATGTTTCAGGTAATGTCTTTAGACGAGATTCAAAAAAATTTTGGGAATGTTAATGAAATACTTCGAGTTTTTGATGACAATCCATCTTTGCAAAAAATATTAAAAAATAAACAGGTGTTACAAGAAGCTGCTAGCACAGGGCAATTAAATATTTTTGATGGAGGCGGCGGAAAAGCGTTGGTGCATTCGCAAACCTTGGAACAATCTAATGTGGATATAACTACTGAAATGAATGAAATGTTATTAGCTCAGAAAGGTTACCAAGCCAATGCAAAAGCATTATCTACGATGGATAAAATAAATGAAAAAGAAGCAAATCAGATAGGGGTTTAATCGACCCCTATTTTTTTGTTTTTTAATAAATTACTTTTTGCTTCTATTGTCTTTTGAAGAATGAGGATAATATAATTCGTTCGAAGTTGAAAAAAGTATAAAAACATTCGTTCTTCAATACCGAAAGGATAGAAAGTTATATGAATAATCGTAAAAATCAAGAGAGTAATAGATTACAAAAAATTGAAGAATTATTTGAAAATCCGCTTTTAGCACAAATACCTTCAGATCCACAACCGGCCGAAATAACAGAAATTTTGGCGAAGAATCCTTCTATCATTGCTTATATTGGTAACGAAATAGCTGAACTGGACTTGGCGATATCTAATATAAAACTTCTAATTAAACACAAAAATAGAGAGTTAGATAGACAGAAAAGCGAAATCAGACTATCTACTATCAAGGCATATAGAAATAAATTAGAAACTCACCTAACAACAGAAGTTCAGATTATAGAACATTTGATTTCAAGTGGATACACCCGTGTAGAAGCAAAAGAAATAGCCAAATTACAAAGACCAGAAAAACCTAGAGAGGTTGATTTGGCAGATACAGCAGAAGTTAAAACAAAAACGTTTTATCGGGACGAAATAGAACCTTTGGAACAAGAATTAATAGAACTTAAAAAAAGAATAGATGATTGGAAGGTAAAAAGAGATTTATTTGAAAATAATTTCAAGGCTTCTCAATCAATAAAAGGCTTGATACAAAGTGATAGAAATAATTTCAACTAATTTAGGAGGTGTGTCTGGTCGTTAGATCAGGTATATTATGGAGAAAAAAACTTTTGGACAAAATCGTGGTATTTGGTGTGGTAAAGTTGTGGAAGGACCAGTGTTCAACCACGAACTTAGAGATAGAGAAACTCAAGAATTGATTGAAGAATATTATGTTGTACAGTTAGAAGTCGAATTTGAAAACGCAAAAAAAACTGTAACTGATGTATCCGTTCTTCCAGTGCTGATTACAAAATCAAAACTAGATGCTCTAGGCGATGTTAAAGAAGGAGATCTTTTATTCGTGAGAGGTGAATATCGCGCTTATGATCGTCGAGATGAAGAGAATAATAAAAAGCGAACAATTACAACAATCCTCTCGAAAAAAGTTGAAAAAGTAACTGATTACACGCGCACACGAAATAAAATTGAATTTCACGGTATTCTTAAAAGTAAAATTTACAAAGTTAAATTTGATGAAAATGGAGTTATTGAAAAAGATGAAAAGGGCAAGCCGGTTCCAGTATTAGATGAAGATGGAAACAAAATCCCAGCAGTACGTCGTAATACTGAAGGGAAAACGGTAAACGATTTTATTTTACAAGTGCCTAAACAAATTTTTGAAAATGAAGAAGTGAAAACAATTGCGAATGATTATATTCCGATGATTGCTTATGGTTCAGCAGCTTGGCAAATTGCTCAAGAAATTGATGTGAATACGAAAGTAATGGCCAGAGGATACGTTCGTCGCCGTGCTAAAAACGGATTTGAGGGAGAGTGGGTTTATGAGCCAGTAATTACTCGAATTACTCCTATTAAAGAATCCGAAGAAGGATTGGAAGCACAAACAGAATAACAAGTCAGCTGCAATATATTCTGGTTTTAAAGAGTCGCTAAGCGACTCTTTTTAATTTTTCTAAACACACATTTTTTTGTTAAAAGGGTAAAAAACATAAAAGAATATGTATAATAGAAGCGAAGGAGAGTGTCGATTTTGTACCTTGTGAAAACTAAATACAGTTTAGAAAATAATATAGATCCATTGGCGTTATTAAAAAGATCAAAAGAAATGAATATAAAAACAATTTTGATAGCAGATCAAGGGCCTTTTTCTTGGTTAGAAATTGAAAAATGGAATAAAGATTATGAAATAAATGTTCTTTACTCAATTCATAAAGAAAGAAATGGCGTAAATATCATCTGGATACCTAAAGGAGATGTATTGAGACAAATAGCAAAACTTGAAAAATCTTATAGAGAAAAAGATTTTTCAAACATTGGATCTAATGATTTTGTAGTGCTTCTGGATCCAAATACTGTTACAAAGAAAGAAATCATTGAAAAGGAACTTGACACGTTAAAATGGTTAAAATCTAGCCTTAAACAAGTGTATATTTTGGACAAACAAGGATCAAAACATAATTTTAAAATACTTAAAGAAAAATCGGGCGTTCATCCGATAACAATTAAAGAGGTTATGTATTTAGATCCTACAGAGAGAGATATTAGTTTGATGAGAAGAGCAATTAAAACGGGGAAAATGATTAATGATGATTATCGTTCCTTTATATTGCCATTGCAGTATCTAAAAAAAGAACTTGGTACATTTGAATTTAATAGACTTGAAAAGTTTATGAACGGTATTCATCAAGACTTTATCGTTGAAGGTCATAAGGAATTCAAAGAAAAGAAGATGGAATATTGGAATGTTCAAGAGATAGAGAAAACAAAGATACCAAAGGACTGGAATCGTTTTTTTAACAAACAAATAAAAATCCCTACATCGATTTTCGAACAAAAAAAATTGGCTTTATTATGCTATAAGGCGGGGCTGGGTTTTAATAAAAGGTATAAAAATGAAGACCTGCATATTAAAGAACACGCAATAAATCGCCTTAAGCAAGAATTGGGTGTAATAGCAGAAAAGGGCTTTTATACATATTTTTTAATGGTCGAAGATTTTATAGCACATTGCATTAAAATGGGGATTCTCGTTGGTAGGGGAAGAGGATCTGTTGTTGGTAGTGTTTTAGCGTACTGCTTGAATATAACGGAAATTAATCCTGTTTATTATGATTTAAAATTTGAACGGTTTCTTAATCCTTATCGTTCGAACAAACCTGACATCGATCTCGATTTTGCACCTTCTCAAATAGAACTAATATTCAAATATGTAAGGGAAAAGTATGGAATAGAAAACGTTTCAAAAATACTTACTTTTAACACATTTGGTGTAATTAACGCTATTCAATCAATAAAAAACGCACTTGGTATATCCGAAAAAATTGAAACTTGGTTCCCAAAGGGATTGGAAAATTTAGATGATTTTTTCAACTCTGAAGAAGGGAGACAAGTAAAAAGTAAAGTTATTGAAAAAGGGTATGGAAAAATTCTAGAATATGTTAGCGGAATTGCTGAACTGCCGCAAGCTTTATCTATACATCCGGCTGGAGTTATAATTAGCCAAGAATTAAATCAATTGCCACTGATTCTAAGAGATGGGGAACTCGTATTGCCTTTCACTAAACACGAGGAACAAATAGAAAGGCTTGGAGTAATCAAATTTGATTTCTTGAAAGTTAAGACATTGGACGTTGTTAAAGAAACTGTTGAGATTAGAAAATCGCTAAACAAGCCATTATATGATATTGATTTCGAAGATAAAAAAACGTTCGATTTGTATCGATCTGGTCATTCAATAGGTGTTTTTCAAATGAAATCGTATGGTATGAGAAAAACTTGTATTGAAGCTAAGCCTAACAGTATCCAAGAATTAATGGATATTATTTCGTTATATAGACCTGGACCAATGGAAGAGATACCGAGATATGTGGACAATAAAGAAAAAGGCAAATGGTCTTTCGATAAGTTGGATCCTGATTCTTCTGAATTCAAAGATATAGTACCTATGTTAGATCAGACTCACGGGATAATTATATATCAAGAACAAATAATAGAGATGGCTTCTGTTTGGGCTGGTTATACTCTTGGAGAAGCTGACTTATTAAGAAGAGCTATCTCGGAAAAAAATAAGGAAATGATGAAAAAAGAAAAGCTCAAATTTGTTGAACGATCTTTGCTTAATAATAGAGAAAAGAATGTCACTGAATATATTTATAATCTCATCCTTAAATTTTCTGATTATGGATTTAATAAGAGTCACGCTGGTGGATATGCAATGTTTTCTTTTGAAACTGCTTTTTATAAAGCTCATTATCCTGTTGAGTTTATGTGTTCTTTGTTAAATAACTATATTAACGATCGAAAAAAATTAAAGGTTTATTTAAGAGAAGCTGAAAGATTAGGGATACGCTTACTTAAACCAGATATATACGAATCGGAAAGTTTGTTTAGGGTGACTGAAAAGGGTGAAATCCGTATGGGATTAGCAGCTATTAATGGTATTGGAATTACCAAAGCGAATGCTATTAAGGAAACCGTATCTAATCAAAAAACAACTTCATTCAAAGAAATTACGAAAAAGTTACATCAATTAGTTATCGGAAGGAATATGGATATACTCATACGAGCAGGTGTTTTTGATTCATTTGGAGATCGTTATAAGCTGTGGCAAAGTGTGAAGGATAAGAAGAAAGACAAAAAAGACCTTGAAGGAAAATCTCCAATTGATATATATAAAGAATGGGAGGCAAAGTTGCTCCAGTATGTTTTCAGCAATTTTGACAACATAGCAACTTCTCTTGAGGGTAATGAATATGTAATTGACTCTATCAAAGAAATTAAGGACAAAAAGAAGAGAGAAATGGCTTTTATTAAAATAGTAAATGCTAAAGAGAAAAAAGAGTTGGTTGTATATTACAATGTTTGGTCTTATTTGAAAGACAGAATATCAGTAGGTAAAATAATTGTTCCAGAAATTAAGGACAATAATGTCTTAAAAAGAATAAGTAAAGTTAAGTGATTATAAAGACTAAATCTTATGGGTTTAGTCTTTTTTATGCTGAAAGAAATTTATATACGATTAGAGGAAAAACAAAATTATAAAGAAAAAAACAACTATACATAAATATAGGAGGCATATTATTGAAGAAAATAGCGTCGTGGCTAAATGAAAATAAAACTTATGCCTATTTAATTGTTGCTTTCATTGTCGGATTTGCTTTCTTAATGAATGTTCTGTTTACAATTCAACTCAAATTTGAAAATACAGAGCTTAATAATGAAATAGGGGAATTAGAGAATCGTATAAAAGGGGTTAAACAAGAATTGCAGCAAGCTAAAACTGATTCTTATATCGAAAAGGAAGCAACTCAGAGATTAGGTATGGTCAAAAGTGGGGATACTCCAGTTAAGATCTATGTAACAGAAAAAGAAGAAGGAAAAGACAAGACTGCTGAAGAAAAAGAAAAGCAAGATAAAATAAGAATTTATATTAAAGATTGGTACACTCAAATGAAAAGTTGGATTAAAAAGAATTAAGCAATCCTAGTTATAGGATTGCTTATATTTTTGTTTGTATAGAGCATCTTTTTTTGTTTTTCCCTTTTTTTCAGAGATGAACTGAAAACCATCTCGATTTTTAGTGAAAAAACTTTGTTTGTTTGCGGGATCAAATCCCCCTTCTCTAACAATTTTTTCTCTTAGTTTTTTAGCTCGAGACTTAGACATTAGGGCCACCTCCTGAAAAAGTTTTATTTATTATATTTGAAAAAAATGAAAATACAAATAGAATCCTTAAAAAGAGGTGATTAACATTGGATATGATTAATATCAATAATATAAAATATGGTGATTTTTTAGAGCAAAACTTATATCGACACGATGGATTACTCGCTTTGCCAAAGGGTACATCTATTAGAGAAATAGAGGCTTTGTGTATTAAGGAAATGCAAGTTAATTACGTTTATATAGCTCCTTATTATGAACGTGAATATACTGACGAAGAAACATTGGAAATTATCGAAGATGTTATATATACTTGTTCTTTTTGGAGTTTGCCGGCTGCTAAAAAAATTTATTCAGGGATACAAAAGAAATTAGAAGAGAAAAAACATCGAAAAATATTATCTGTATTAAGTCTAATGAGAGAAGTTGATCACTATTCATTTGTATCTTCTTTAAATACTGCGATGGTGGTAGCGCAGTTATTGATGGTGGATTATAAGGTGGATAAACCGTTAATAGATTTGATTTTTTTCACATTGATACACGATATTGGTAAAGTAAAAGTTGCGAAAATAACTCAAAAACAAGGTGAACTTTCAGATAGCGAATTTAAAAAAGTACAAGAACACCCGCGTTATTCTGCTGAACTATTAGAGACTTGTGGATTTAGTAAAAACGATATTTCTTTTGTTATGCAAACCCACGAAAGGTATGACGGTACAGGGTATCCATTTCATCTAAAAGCGTATGAAATTCAACCGTTTGCTCAAGTAATAGCAGTAGCAGAAATGTACAATGCGCTTTCTAGCTTTCGCCCTCATAGACCGCCTTTCCATCCTATTGAAATATCAATGAAAATTGAAGAAGAAAAGAATAAAGCATTTGGAACAGAATATGCACAATTATTTGTAGAAAAATTCAATCCTTATCAAGAGGGTGCAAGAGTCGAATTGAGTAATGGTTTATCTGGTGAGATTGTTGAGATAAATCCACAAATTCCACTATTCCCTAAGATAGGTGTTTACAATGAAGACACCGGTGAAATTTATGCCCAAATTAGTCTTTATAGATATAAAGATGTTCGAATTACCAAAGTGATACCTAAAGAAAGAATATGAAAAGTTACATAATCATAATTTTTAGAAATAGATAGAGAGGGGTTGGTACAAATGAAATTAGTTATTGCTGAGAAACCGGATATGGCTAAAACATATGCGAATGCAATGAAACACACAGGGAAATTTGTTCGAGGTGAAGGTTGTTATAAGAATAATGAATATATAATTGTTTGGGCTTATGGCCATTTGGTAAATTCTAAAGAACCTGGAGATTATCCGAACGAATTCGGGGGATGGAATTGGGAAGCCATACCGTTTGTTCCTCCAATAGGGAAGCTAGAATATCATCTACCGATTAAAATTGAATTCGATAAGGTAAGAAAACAACAATTAAACAATATCAAAAAAATTTATAAACAAAATAAGTTTGAAGAAATTATAAATGGATGTGACCCAGGTAGAGAAGGTGATTTAATCGGAAACGAAATCATCGAAATTTTAGGTATGGAGGAGCCAGTAAAACGACTTTGGGTTCAATCACCAGTAGAAGAAGATATTAGATATGCTTTTGAAAACCTAAGAGATGAAGACTTTCTTGGACCTAGAAGGGATGCGTCTTATGCTAGACAATTTGCAGATTGGGTTTTAGGGAATAACTTAACAATAGCCTTTAGTGTAAAAGTTGGGAGAACTTTGCACGTTGGAAGAGTGCAGACTCCTACATTGAGTTTATTGGTAAATAGGAGGTTGGAAATTGAAAGTTTTAAACCAAAAGATTATTTCGAAATCAAAGCAACTTTCGGAGGTAAATATGAAGGCATATGGTTTAAAGATGCCAAAGGAAATACTAAAATAGATGTTAAACAAAATGCAGAAAATATAATTAATAAAATTGCAAACAAAACCGGAACGGTTGTTAGTAAAGATGTTGTTGAAACAAAAATAAATCCAAAGGAACTATTTGACCTTGCATCATTGCAAAGTGAAGCCAATAAAAAATTTGGATTCACAATGCAAAAAACGTTGGATATCGCTCAATTGCTCTATGATAAATATAAAGTATTGAGTTATCCTAGAACTGATTCAAAATACATTATGAGTTCACAAGTTGCTGAATTACCAAAACATCTTGAAGCAATTAACACACCTGAATATAAAGAATTTGTGAAATATATATACTCGAAAAATATACCTACTAGTAAAAAATTTGTTGATGATAAAAAAGTTACGGATCACTTTGCTTTAATACCAACTAAAAAAACAATAAATTGGAACGAAGTAACTGATGAATACGATAAAAAAGGAAACTTAATTGCATCTAAGGATGATATAAGAAATATTTACGATATGGTCGTCAGACGATTTTTAGCCGTGTTTTATCCAGAAGCTATATACGAGAAAACGGAAATAGTGACTAAGGTGGAAGATGAAACATTTAAAACGAATGGTAGGATATTAAAAGATCCTGGATGGGAAATTATTTACGGAAAAGATATCAATAAAGGCGAAGTAGAAAGCGATACTGAAAATAACAATGACAAAACATTACCACCTATTGAAAAAGGAGAGGAATATAAAACTGACACTGTAGACCTGCTATCCAAGCAGACAAAACCTAAGCCACATTATACTGAGGGAACACTCGGAACGGCAATGGAAAATGCTAAGGATTATTTAGAAGAAGATGAATTAAAAGAAGAAATGAAAGAATCAAAAGCAGGATTAGGAACGTCAGCAACGCGAGCTGCAATTATAGAAAATCTAATTAAACGAAAATATATAATTCGTAAGGGGAAGCAAGTGATTGCAAGCGATTTGGCGGTGAAGTTAATAGAAATTGCTCCTGATCGATTAAAATCGCCTGAAGTAACCGCTCAGTGGGAGAGAGAATTAAGATTAATTGAAGAAGAACAAATTAATAAAGATGATTTCAATACTAGAATAGTTGAGTTTGTCAGAGAAGAAATTAATGAATTAAGAAATAAAGAACTGACAGTAATTTTCGAAAGCGAAGAAAGTGAAAATACAGTGGGGATTTGCCCTAAGTGTAACCAACCTATAATTGAATTTAGTAAAGGTTTTGCTTGCAAAACAACTAATAGGGACTTTACTTGTTTTAGAGTTTGGAAAGGTATTTTAAATAAAACGATATCCAGAAATCAGTTGAACCAGATATTGAAAAAAGGAGAAACAAATTTAATAAAAAATTTCAAATCAAAATCTGGAAAAACGTTTGATGCGAAATTAAAACTAAAAGATGCGTATGATGGGTTGGAATTTGTATTTCCTCAAAAAGAAATGAAAGAACTTGATTTCACTTGTCCAAAATGTAGCGGGAAAGTTTATGATAGAGGGAGTTTTATTCATTGTGAAACTAATTCTAAGGAATCTCCTTGTTTTTCAATACCAAAGGAGTTCTTCGGGAAAAAACTTTCTCTAAAAGTGATTAAAGATTTAGCGCTTAAGGGGAGAACGGATTTAGTAGAAGGATTTAAGAGCAAGACTAAAAAAACAACTTATTCGGCTTATTTAATCTTCAAAAATGATAAAGTGAGTCTAGAATTTCCTGAAAGAAAACAAGTGGAGAAAAGAGAAACAGATATGAAATGCCCGTCTTGTGGTGGAGGCATAATTGAAATGGAAAAAAGGTACGGTTGTAGCAATTACTCAAGTACAGGGTGCAAGTTCACCGTTTGGAAAAACATTGGCGGTAAACAAATGACATTAGATCTAATTAAAGACGTTATAAACAAACAACAAACAGAAAAGTTAGATGGTTTTGTTAGTAAAGCAGGGAAAGCGTATTCTGCGAAACTGGTTTGGAATGAGAAGAAAAATACAATTGAACTATCCTTTGATTAATTATCAATAAAAAGATGAGAGAAATCTCATCTTTTTTATTTTTGTTTGTTTTTTTAAAAATATATATTGCATCTATTGTTTTTTAAGAATCGCAGAAAATATAATATCTTCGAAAATAATCAATGAGATTTTATGCAGACGTTGATTGTTGAAATATCAATAAATGATGGAATTCTAGGAGGTTAATTTTAGATGGCAAAAGAAAAAGAAAGAAATAATAAATCTGATAATGCTGTAATTAAAATCGTTGGTGTCGGTGGAGCTGGGTGTAATGCAGTTAACCGAATGATTGAAGATGAAATTTCCGGTGTTGAATATATTGTTATTAATACGGATAATCAAGTATTAGAAAATATGAAGGGTGCAAAAACTGTATTAATCGGGAGTAAAACAACTCGCGGTTTAGGTGCAGGTGCAAACCCAGAGATCGGAAAAAAAGCAGCGGAGGAAAATAGAGAAGATATTCGACAAGCTGTTGAAGGAGCGGATCTTGTTTTTGTTACAGCAGGAATGGGTGGAGGAACTGGAACTGGCGCAGCTTCTGTTGTTGCGCATATTTGCCGGGATTTAGATATTTTAACAATCGGTGTTGTTACACTACCATTTACTTTTGAAGGTCGAAAACGTATGCGTGTAGCGCAAAAAGGTAGAAAAGAGACTTTTAAAAATGTAGATACCTTAATTACTATTCCGAATGATAAAATTTTAGAATCTTTAGATGAAAATGAAAGATCACAAATTGGTGTTGAGGATGCATTTAGATTAGCTGATTCGGTATTAGCTAAATCCGCTGTGTCAATTTCTAATCTTGTAAATAAAACAGGACATATTAACTTGGATTATGCTGATTTCCGTACTGCTGTCAAAGTTGGGGGTTCTGCGCTTATGGGAACTGGTATGTCCAAAGGAGATCAAGCAGTTATTAAAGCGGCAAAACAAGCTATGACAAACCCTTTGCTTACCCACGGTATCACCGGTGCAAAAGCTATTATTATGAACTTCACAAGTAAAAGCAAACTATCATTTATGGATGTTCAAAAAGCTGCTATGGAAATTGAGCAACACGCTGATGAAGAAGCGGAAATTCTTTATGGACACGTTATTGTTGATGAAGATGATAAAGAATGGGAAGATGAGCGTGTTGAAGTTACTATCGTTGCGACAGGGTTTGAAGACGAATTGACGGAAACTGAAGCTCCTAAAATGATGAAAAATTCTTCAGTTGACATAAATCATCGTGCATCTAATGATCAAATGACGAATTCTGCTAGTGACATTGATTTAAAAGTGAATACTAGTACATACAAAGGGATTGAAACCGTTACGCAAAATAATGGTTACAATTCTTTCAAAGAAATAGAAGATGAATTAAAACAGGATATCGAAGTTCCATCATTCCTTAGAAGAAAAAGAGTTTAAATCTCAAAATTAAAAAAGGGGTTCACTCTCTAAATGAGAGTGAGCTGAATTAAGGAGGGAACCCTTCGGGGGAATTGTAATGAAAAATAAAAAAGAGCAAAGAATTAGTACTAGAATTTTGGAAGTGGAGTTTGAAACTTTCGGGATCCCTTTGAAAAGAGATAAATTTTATAGCCAAACTGAAGTAGACAGTTTTGTATCAGTTACTGCATCAGAAGTTGGGGACTTAGAAGACGATTATAAGAAATTGCTTCATCATTATACAATTCTTAAAGATAAAGATAGAAATCGCAGCCACAATAATGATAGTAATGTAGTTGAAAATACTTCTGCTGAAACAGAAACAACTATTGTAAGCCGTTCAAATAATCAAGTGTCTGAAAGAATGCTTAGTCATATTCAAGCGTTGCTTCAAGACGCGGAGCAAAGATCGTCCAAAATCGCTAAAGAGGCTGAAATTGAGAAAGGGGTAATTATATCAGACGCTAAAAAAGAAGCGGATAGAATTATCTATGAAGCTCAGAAAAAGGCTAAGGAAATAGTGTATGAGGCGACAGATCAGTCTGAAAAATTAAAATCGCAAGCTGAAGAAAAGATTAATGAAGTAAAGTTTTATCAAAAAGAACTTGAAGAAAAATCAGTAGAAGTGCAAACTGCATTGCTTATTAAAGCAAAAGAGTTAGATACTATGAAAGACAATATTTCGAAACTTAGTCAAGAAATTAAGAGCACCTTTGGGAATCAACAGTCAGCATAAGTCGTTAAAACGGATTTTACTTTTTTCAACTTCAACTATAAAAACCTCCTCTTACTAAAGATAATGAGGGGGGTTTTGTTTTTTTATAAGGAAATAAATTATGATAAGGAGGCAGATAGATTTGCAGAAGGTAAGATATCATCCGATTTTCACTCTACTGCTTATAACCCTTATGACGTTTGGGTTAATGATGATTTTTAGTGCTAGTTCTGTAAAATCATTGGAAGAAACGAATAATGCAAGTATGTATCTTTATTTTCGAAAGCAACTTATTAGTGATGTTGTTGGAGTGATTGTGGGGATAGTTGTAGCAATGTATCCTTATACGAAGTGGAGAAAGTGGATCGTATGGATTAATTTGGCTGTAATTGTTCTATTGGTTTTGGTGGGATTTACGCCACTTGGTCAAAGTATAAATGGAGCAAAACGTTGGTTAGCACTTGGGCCGTTATCATTTCAACCGTCAGAATTAGCTAAGTTGGTCATTATTATTACCGTATCTCATATATTGTCAGTGGCAAAGAGATTTAATAATTTAAATACAATAAGTACACTTTCAATAATTGGAGTATATGTGATCGGGATGGGTGCATTGATAGGGATTCCCGAAAACCACGCTTCAGTAGTTATGATTATCATAATGGTTGTTGGTACTATGTTGTTTTTTGCTGGCATCAATAGATTTTTATTCTTTGGAGGGATATTGTCTGGAGGATTAGTCGGTGCATTGATTATCTTAACATCTGAATTTCGACGGCAAAGGGTCCTTACATTCTTAGATCCTCTTGCAGATAAGCTTGGGGATGGATATCAGATAACACAAAATTGGTATGCACTTGGATCAGGAGAGTTATTCGGTATTGGGTTAGGACTTGGGCGACAAAAATTTGGATGGCTGCCTGAGAATCATACAGACTTCATTCTTGCTGTGATAGGTGAAGAGTTAGGATTTGTCGGAGTTTTGTTTTGTATTCTTCTAATTGTCGGGTTATATATCTTTGGAACCTCAATTGCTCTAAATGCAAAAGATGAATTTGGTACAATACTTGTTATGGGTGTGATTTTGTTAATTCTTTATCAAGCTGCGATGAATATGGCGGTTATTTCAGGGTTATTCCCAGTGACAGGCATTCCTCTTCCTTTTGTTAGTTTTGGAGGTACATCTAGTATTATGTTGTGTATGATGATGGGATGCGTATATAACGTATATTCTTATACAAAGAATAATGAAGAGTCTGAATGATGATATTCAGACTCTTTTTTGAATTTTTTTAAAAAAGACAATAACATATTTCGAATAAAAAAAGCAAAAAAAATTATTTTTTTCAAAAAAAATAATAGAAACACTAGATTTTTTATATTTTTTTTGCTAATAATAATAGTAGTCAAAACAAAAAGGACGGGAAAAAATGAAAAAAGATGAAATTTTAAAAGAAGTTATATTTCGTTATTTAAGAAACGAGCCAATAGCTGAAAAAGATATAGCTGAATATGATTATGATTTTTTCCGAACTGTTTTAAGAGAATTCGGAACTTGGAACAGAATGGAGATTGATTTTGGTTTTAAAGCGAAGCATAGAAAAGAGCGCGATAAATATTTTCTTTATATGATGATGAAAGAAAGAAAAAAACGTTTCGGTATAGAAGCATTAAAATACAAAAATATAGAGGATGAAATTAAAGAGAAAATTACTTATCACTTTAAAACGGTGAAAAATTTAACTCGAGATATTTTGGAAGGATGGAGTAAAGAAAAAGTTCTTTTCGAAGCACATACTTATCATTTAACAGGTGGAACCCCAGAGAATTTATCTGAAAATAAAACTCTTTATAAAAATATCATTGAATTCTTTGATTCAGAAGATAAATTCTATCAAGAATATGAAAAACATTTCTTTATTAATCCGTTAAAAATGCCTGTTGAACTTGGAGAAGCTCGGAAAATAGATGTGGCAGATAGCACCACTTTGGGTAGACAAATGCATAATGAAGTTAGAGAAAAAGATACTCAAAAAATAGATGAGACGGATAACGTTGGCTCTGATTTTAGTGCGCAAATGGCTAACGAAGTTGGTAAAACAGAAACTCCAAAAATTCAGGCAGTGAATAATACCGCTTTTGATTTGAACGAACAAATAAATAACGAAGTTGGAAAAAAAGATACTAAGAATGAACTGAGTAATACTGTTTCTTATGATTTGGATACACTTGTTGCATTTGGATTTATGGAACCAGAACAAGCTGAAATGGTCAAAAAAGCGGCTAAAATGCCTCTTAAGGATATTGTTTTTTTTATTATGCAGATGGATTATGGCGTTAGTAATGAAGCGCTCTCTAAGGAAAACGCTATTATGTGGCTAGCTATCAAAAAAAGGTTTGGAGATCTTGAAACAGCTAAAAAAGAAATATTGGGAGAGAATTATAATATAAAGCAAATCTAAAAAAAGGCAGATGACTTTTCATCTGCCTTTTTTTATTTGTATAAGGATTAAGAAATTGAATATCAAATGAATTAAATAGGTTTATCCGAAAGGGTGATTATTTAATGATTGAATATCGAAGTGTAGAAAAATTTTATCCGAATTCAAGAATTCACGCTATCAAAGATGCTAGTTTTAAGATAGAAAATGGAGAGTTCGTTTTCTTTATGGGCAAGAGCGGGGCGGGAAAAACAACTTTATTAAAAATGTTATATAAAGCTGAAAAACCAAGTGAAGGTACAATTATGATATTTGGTGGTAATATAAAAAAAATCAAAAAAACAACTTTAAGAAGAAATATAGGGGTTGTATTTCAAACATTTGAACTTTTGGAAAATAAAACCGCATTAGAAAATGTCTCTTATGTATTAGAATGCTATGGAATTAGTCCAAGAAAGTCTAAAAAAAAGGCTATTAAAACATTAGATATGATGGGTCTAAAAGGAAAAGAAAAACAATATCCTCACGAAATGTCTGGAGGAGAAAGGCAAAGAGTTGCGATAGCAAGAGCAATGATTAACGATCCACAAATACTAATTTGTGATGAGCCGACAGGTAACTTAGATGATGAAAACGCAAAAAATGTTATGCATTATCTAAAAGAGATTAATGAAAGAGGGACGACGATTTTGATGGCCACGCATAATAAAGAAATAGTAAGAGAAATGAAAAAAAGAATTATATATGTTCAAGATGGATACATAATTGATAAAACATATAAAAACAACGTAAGCCTTGCTGAATTTATTTCTAAGAGAGAGAAGAGTGAAATACAATAATGTGGGGATTGATACTATGGATTAAGGAAGCATTAAGAGGACTGTTTAGGAATTTTTTAATGAACTCCTTTGCATTACTATTGTCTATTGTTTGTTTTGCAATGTTAGCGTTTTTTACTACGATAGGTATAAATGCTAAATATATTTCAACAAACCAGGAAGAGAAGATAACTGTGGTTCTTTTATTAAAAGATGAAGTTAAAAATTATCAAGACATTTCTAATAAAATAAATGATTTAAAAGAAGTTAAATCATCTGTCTTTGTCAGTAAAGATGAGGCATTTGAAGAAATGAAACAATCTTTAGGAAAGCGAGAAAAAATGTTAACAGGTTTGGGGTTTAACCCGCTTCCCGCTTCATTTGAAATTAAATTAAACAATCCTAGAGATGTAGAAAGAGTTGTTAAACTATTAGACTCCTGGGGAATTGATAAAGACATAAAATATGGTCAAGAGTATTTGGATAATTTTTTTGAAGTTACTGATAAAATAACTCAATTGGCTTTTTGGGTTATTATTGTAATGTCTGTGGCAACTGGAGCTGTAATATATTCGTCTATTCGAATGAATATTTTGAATCGAAACAAAGAAATTGAAATAAAAGACTTGATTGGTGCTGGTTTATTTAATATTAGAATTCCATTTATTTTAGAAGCTGTTATTTTAACGTTAATATCGGCAACTATTGTTTTGGCAATTGTATATTTTACATACGATGAAATGATTTACAAAATGGTAAGTGGTATTCCTATAACAACGCTTATGAGTAAGGGAGCAATATTGAAAAATCTGTTGTATCCAATGTACTTTATGGCAATTGTTATTGGTGTTATTAGTAGTGTCATTTCCACACAAAGGTATTTAAAAAGACATTAAGTTCTTTCGCAGAGAAGACTTAATGTTTTTCTTTTTGGATAAAAAATAACTAAAAAAATAATAAAAAACTTATACTTTTTAAAAAAATATGTTAAAACATTGAAAACAAATTGACTTCAAGAAGTGAGGTGATTTAATGGAGAGGGCCTATCTATTCATAACGTCTGGTTACAGAGTGTTATTAACAATTATTATTATATCTTTAATCTGGTCTTTGAATTCCAGTGGAATAACGGAAAGTGGAATGATTAAGACAGCCTTACTAGGCGGTTATGCATTAGTGTTCTCTATTTTTGGGAACCAGAGACTTATATCTTATTTAGAATGGTTAGCTGTGTTAGGATTAATTGTTTTCTTACCTGGGATAACAATGGTCAACTTTCTTTTATTAATGCCATTTATTCAATTGATTTCAATTAAGGCCAAACAATATGATCTGTTATATTTAGCAATAACGATGATGATATTTCAATATTATAGAAATGATGGATTGATTGAAATTATTACTACAGGAGCTGCAATTTATGCTGCGGGATTTATTCTAAATATGAATTTCAAAAAAATTGATATTCTTGACAAAATGGTGAAAGAAGAAAAAACTGAAAACGAGATCTTAAGATATGATAACTCAGTGAAAAGAGATCAAATTGAAGTTGTATCGAAGTTGTTTATACATAAACAACATTTAGATGATATTAATGATATAAATTTGTTAGTTGATCAAATGATGAATTCGTCTATGGATTATTTCAATGCATACTATGTGACTCTCTATTATTATAAAGATGGATTGTATCACAAGTTGGGGGAAAAGGGAGGCAAAGGTAAATATGATGTGCCAGAAATATTGAATAAAGAGAAGGGAAATGAAATGTACTATGATAGACAACTTTTAAGGGTGCCGATTACTTATGAAAGAAGGCCGTGGGGGTCTTTAGCTATTTATGGAAAGAGGTCTAGATTAGGAGAAGATGGTCAAATTGTATTTTTCCCTTTTGAAGAATCTGATTTTGAAATCTTATCAATATATGTTGACTCAGTTATGGCGAGATTAAAAGAAATAAGAAGAAATGAAAAGTTAAAAAAGGCTGCTCTATTTGATAGACTCACTAATTTACCGAATAGGATGTATCTAGAAGGGGATTTATTTAAAGAAAAGGTTGAAATGATGAAAAAAGAAAGAAAAACATTTGCAGTTATGCTTTTAGATATTGATAAATTTAAAAGTTTTAATGACACTTTTGGACACGATGTAGGGGACGAAGTATTGAAAGTGGTTTCGAGAATTGCAAATGAAAGAATAGAAAGCTTCAACCAAAATGATGTTATTGGTAGATGGGGAGGAGAAGAATTTTTAGGATTTCTAACAGGTAACCCCGAAGAGTGTCTTGCCAAGGCTGAAGCAATTAGAGAGGAAGTTGAGAAATTCCCGTTTAAATATAGAAAGATAACTGTATCGATAGGCTTTGCATTTTTCGGAATTGATGGAAAAAATCTTAAAGATGTTTCTAAGAAAGCTGATATTGCTTTATACCATTCGAAAGAAAATGGTCGAAATCAAGTTACTGTTTATAAAAGGGGGATGGAACAATGAGAATAGGTTTCCATTTCCCTTTTTCAGGTGGTCTAATAAAACTAAAAGAGAGAATATCATCAAGCCGTGGGAACACGTTTCAAATATTTGCACGAGGGCTTAGAGGTGGAAGCCTACATCAATTAAACCAAAAAAACCTAAGTGAATTGAATAAATTTATTGATTATAAAAATATTAAACCTGTTATTATTCACGCCCCATATGTTTATAACTTAGCTAATTTAGAAAACTTAGATGAAGAAAGGGTATTGGAAGATCTCGAATATAGTAAACAGTTTCGTTCGCCTTATTATGTGATACATCCTGGATATTATACTAATCAACATCCGTTAGTTGCTATGGAGAATGTCAAATATCAATTGTGGGATATTCTAAATAGAACAGATTGGATGGGGCATATATTAGTTAAAAATATGAGAGGAGCAGGAACTGAAATAGCTGCTGATTTAAGAGAGTGGAGAGAGCTAATAACATACCACCCTCAAGTAAAAGGGGCTTTGGATTTATCAAGAGCATATATTGCCGGATACAATTTTTTAGGAGAAGAAAAGGCAGAAAGCTTTTATCGTGTAATAGAGGAATATATAGGGTGGGAAAATATTAAAGTGATTTATATAAATGATACAAACTTTAATTTAGGAACTAGAAGAGATGATAAATCTCCCCCTCCTCTTGGAGAAGGTACTATAGGTTTTAACGGTTATCACTATTTATTGAACAAACCAAAAGTGAAAGAGAAGATTTGGATCATAGAAAACTCTCCAGATGCATCATATTATTTAAGGACTTTGGATTTCTTATTACGATTTTACGATTAAAGGTGATAATAATGTTTAAAATCTTGTTAGGATTAGCACTTGGAATATTTGGTTTATATTATTCAAAAGATGTAGGGCTTTATGCAATTATATGTATGCTTGCAGCTACAGAATTATTAACAGTATTTAAAAAAGTGGAAGTTGGAAATCTCCCGATGATAGTAGGGATGTTTCTGTGCGAGGCTTATTTTCTTTATACTGGATCAGGAATCACTGAGTTAAATTATTTTTTGTATGTTTGTCTATATCTGTTCGTTCGTTTTAAAGGGAATAAGTGGTTTATTGACAATAATGTAAATGAGTATGTCTATTTAATTTTTACATTAAGTGTTCCAATATTTTTAGATTTCGTTACAAAACTAATGAATTTTGATATGGGAGTATTGCCTTTTATAACTATGTATTTAATCTTTTTGCGAATGACTGATGACATATTAAAATCAAGAATAGTAGTAATTCTATTCACATTAATTCAAATTGTATCAGCCTTTACCCTAGAAAAGTTTATGATACAGGATGATTTAAAAATGTATTTCGCTTTAGGATTAATTATTTGGACTATATTAAAGATAAAGGTAGTGGTTAATAAAAATGTTTCAAGAATATTTGATGAAAGAGTATTCTATAAAAGTGGCAAAGGGATATATTAAGGATTATTCAGACTTTGAAAGTTACTTGATGCAAACCAATAAAAATGTCGAAGAGACGACGGAGACTGATGTAAAAGAATATATACAATGGCTAAGAGATAAAGGTTTTTCAAATAAAACCATACCTAAAAAAATAAGTTTGCTTAGAAAATACTATAAGTGGCTTAGAAGAGAAGGAAAAATGATTCATAATCCTATGGATGATATTCAACAACCAAAAATTGTTGAGGAGAAAAGGGAAGTCACAGAAGAAGAACGTAAACACCTGAGAGAGATTGTTGAACAAAAAAACAGTATTAGAGACAAAGTAATTTTTAAATTGTTGATGGATGAAGGTATAAAACCTAATGAGATGATACAAATAACTTTTAAAGATTGTGATTTGGAAAAGAGAATGATACTCTTTGATAAAAAGAAAGTAGCAATAAATGAAGAGACTGCTGCGTTTATTGAGGAAATGAAAAGCAAGAAGAGTGAAGGATTTTTATTGACGAATCAACACGGACACCCATTAAAAGAATCTGGCATATATTTCGTTATAAAAAATTATTTGTCTGCAATGGAGAATATTAATATTAAGCCTATGGATCTTATGACAAAGAAATATACACAGTGAAAAAACTTGAGGATATCTATACCTCAAGTTTTTTATTGTGAAGACTTATGTTATATTCTTACGATTCTAAGAATCCCTCGATAGCGCCGCCAATTGGATTTCCTGATTCAGCTACAGAATTCGAAATTGTATTAACAAGTTTGTTAAAAGGTAGAGATTGTACCCATACTGTTCCAGGACCACTTAGGACTGTGTTGAATAATCCGTTGCCTGAAAATAAAACACTTTTAACACCTTTAATTCTTTGAATATCATAAGAAATATCTTTTGTCATAGCTACTAAAGCTCCTGTATCGACAATCAATCTTTCTCCGGGTGATAATTCTCTTTTAACTATAGAACCTCCGGCGTGAATAAAAGTCATCCCATCACCTTCTAATTTTTGGAGAATGAAGCCTTCTCCTCCAAAAAAACCTGCACCGATTTTTTTGTTGAATTCTAATCCAAGAGATACGCCTTTCGCAGCACAAAGAAAGGCATCTTTTTGACAGATAATTTTACCGCCATATTCTTGAAGATCTACGGGGATTATTTTCCCCGGATATGGAGCGGAAAAGGCGACAATTCTTTTTCCGTCTAATTCATTAGTATATGAAGTCATAAAAAGACTTTCTCCAGTAAACAGTCTTTTGCCCGCTCCTAAAAGTTTGCTGCCAAATCCTTTTTTCTGATGTTCTGATCCATCTCCAAATAATGTTTCCATTTTTATACCATCATCCATCATAAAAAAATTTCCGGCTTCTGATATTACTGTTTCTTGAGGATCTAAGGCAATTAAAACATATTGCATATCGTCCCCTAAAATTTTAAAGTCTATTTCGTGGCTATTCAAATGCATCCCTCCTAAATAAAAACCATTTGAAGTATAGGCGTATATGAACGAAAGTCAAATACGAAAATTAATACAAAAAAACAAAGGGAAATCCTTTACAAATTAATCAAAAAAAGTATGTTCGAGTTGAATGGAAATGTGCTTCGATTTGAAAGGGGAGAGCAGTTAGTATGAAGAAAATTTTTAAACTTTACCCCGATAATTTTTACGTAGTTAGAGCAAATGAAGCATTCGAGAAGGGGATGGATGAGATTGCGAATACAAATTATAAAAAGGCATATTCTTGTTTTAGGGACGCTATTGAGCTAAATCCCAATGAATCGAAATATTATTTCTTTGCTGGGTTATCCACATACTACTTCCAAGAAGAATTATCGACTGGCCTTTTTGGAAAAGCTGCGATGATGGATATTGAAAATGTAGATTATCAAATGTGGTATGGTATTAGTCTTTATCGAGACAAAAAGTTTCCTGAAGCGAAAAAAGTATTAGTTTATGCTTTTAGTTTGGATCCTAAAAATGAGAAAGTTGCACATTATTTAATGAAAACTTTTAACAGAATGGGTGAATACAAAAATGTTAAAGATATATTGGATAATAAAATAGGAAGAGAAAACGCTACTAGTGAGATGTTTTATGAGTTGGGATATTCGTATATGAAAGAAGTCGAGTATTCGAAAGCTAAAAAGATGCTCAAAAGCAGTATTGAAAGTGATCCGAAAAATATAATGTCTTATTACTTCCTCTCGAGAGTTTATTGTAAACTTGGGGAATTTGATGATGCGATAGATATTTTAAATTGTTTGGCTGAAAAAGTTGAAAGCGAGAAGGATCTTGTGAAAAGCCATATTGAAGGGATAGAAATGTTGAGATCGTTTTGAAAAGACTCGGAATATGCCGAGTCTTTTTGTTTTAAAAGAAAAAAGGTGTACAAGTTGTGTTGGCTAAAAAAAATAATGGAGGTGTAGTATGAACGTAACAGTTGCACTAATGGTGAAAAATGAACTATCTAACTTAATAGAAACAGTGCCATTCTTCAAAGAAAATTTTGAGGAAGTGGTGATTATAGATACGGGTTCCACAGATGGATCGATCGATTTTTTAAAAGAACAAAATATAAAATTCAAAGTCGCTAATTGGAATTATGACTTTGCTGAAATAAGAAATATGTTGATAGAAGAATCAACAGGAGATTATATATTGATGTTGGATGCAGACGAACGGATTGATGAGGAGTTTGTGTCAGAAATGAGAAAAGAACTTAAAATGCCTAAATCGGCGTATGAGGTTAAGATTATTAACATAACTGATTCAGGAAGCTTGAACGTTTCACATATTAATATTCGTTTATTCAAAAGGGACGGATTATTCTATTATGAGGGTAAAATACACGAACAATTAAAACACCCTCAAGGTTATATGCCAGCAAAATCAAAAATGATACTTAAACACTATGGGTACCAATCTGAAGTCGTAATGGCTAAAGATAAGCGTAGAAGAAATATGAGAATTATAAAAGATGAATTAAAGAGAAATCCTAATGATCCATTTCAAAATTTTAATTATTCTACGGAACTAATAGGAGCGAAAAAATACAATGAAGCCATATTACACTTAAAAATAGCAGCTAGAAATGGGCACCGAGCTTCTTATGAAGCTGAAATTTATAGAAATATAATCTTTTGTTTAATGGAAACCAAAAGAACAGAAGATGCTGAAACTGTTGCCAGAGAAGCGATTAAAAGATTTAAAAAAGATACAAGGTTTTATTTTGTGTTAGCTGGAATCTTGCAGAAACAAGGTAGATTAGAAGATGCTGAATATACAATGAAAATGGGTTTAGGGGCATTTTTATCAAACGGTAAAACAATCGATGGTACTGAAAATGTTTATTTGTTGTGGGAAATGCTTAAGATCTCTAAGAGGAAGAGAAAATTTGAAGATATAATAAAAATAACAGATATACTGAATAATTTGACAAATCAAAGTATAGATGTAATTGAAGAGGAACTAAAGGTTTTAATGCATAGCTACGAACAAGAAGAAGTATACGAATGGATAAAAGAAAAAGTTAAAGATCAAGAAAAGCAGGAAACACTATTCTTTGAATATCGCATTAAAAAAGGGATAAAAGAAATTCCTATGAATAGAATTATGAATTTGGAGAATCGAATTATAAAATTATGGGAGTCCAGTAGATACGAGAAAATAACTAAAGAAGTCCATAGTGCAGATATTGAGCAAAAATCCAAACTGTTAGCATATTTATTCTCGAATAACTTAGAAAGAAACAGAAAAGAAATTAATGATCTGGTATTAGAAAATAAAACTATTAGAGCTATAAACCAGTTTATAAATGGAAACGAAGTAAAGGCTTTGAATTATAATGGCGAAATCTTTGTAAATATAATTGAAGAGTTGATTAAACAAAAAAAATTAGAAGAATTCAGTAAAGTAATTCAAATGTTTCATTTTTTTGATAAAAAATACTGGAAACAAATAGCTAACTTATTAGATAACTATTATTTTGATGAAACTGCTATTACTTTGTATATACATTATCTGAACCATATTGAAACGGATTTTGATGTATGGGTAAAAGTGGCGGAATTATTATATGCACAACAAAACTGGGATGATTGTATGCTTCTTTCTGAAAAAGCAAGTCAATTAAATAAGAATAACTTTAGGCCACTTGAATTAATGATTCTTTCACTGGAACAAAAAAAGGATTATCATCTGGCAAAACAATTGATATCAGAACTGAAAAATCAAGTTAGTCACTCCCAATTTATAAAAAATAGAGAGAGATAAGAATAGAAAGGAGTGTGAAAAGCTGTTCTTTCTTGAAAAGAACAGCATTTTTTATGTTAGATAAAATTAGAATTATCCCACTTGGTGGGCTTGGAGAAGTAGGGAAAAATATGACGGTTATTGAGTATAACGACCAGATGTTTATTATCGATGCTGGGATCATTTTTCCGGATGAAGATATGTATGGAGTTGACGTTATTATTCCCGATTTTGAATATGTAAGAAAAAACAAACACAAAATTAAAGCTCTTTTTGTAACACACGGACACGAAGACCATATTGGGGGCCTTCCTTACTTTATGAAAGAATTTGCGAATGTTCCTGTTTATGCAACCAAATTAACTGCCGGGATGATTACAAATAAGCTCAAGTACCATAAAATCGATAGAACTGTAATTAAGGTTATCAAATCAGCAGATGAAGTTTTTAAGTTTGGGAAAGTAAGAGTTTCTTTTTTTAGAACCATACATAGCATTCCCGACAGTGTAGGTGTTGTTGTTGAAACGCCGATAGGTAACGTTGTGCATACAGGTGATTTTAAGATTGATTATCATCCTGTAGATAAAAAGTATATAGATTTTCAACGGCTAGGTGAGATAGGCAAACAAGGAGTAAAAGTTTTGTTGTCGGACAGCACTAACTCAGAAAAGGAAGGGGTATCAGTACCTGAAACCACGGTAGCAGTAAATTTAGAAAAGGAAATTTTTCAAGCGACTGGTAGAACTGTTGTTGCAACTTTTGCCTCTAGTTTGCACCGTGTAAATAGTATCGTGAAAATTTGTGAGAAGCTTAATAAAAAGCTTGTGATCGTTGGAAAGAGTATGGAAAAAAACATTAAGCTGGCTATTCAATTGGGACATATCAAAGCAAAAGAGGAAACTATTGTGTCCGCTAAGGAAGCGAATAAATATCCTAAAGAGAAGTTATTAATATTAGCTACTGGTGCACAAGGAGAAGTAACTGCTGCTGTTAATCGCCTTTCTCAAGATGAGCATAAAATTATAAAACTCGAAGAAAATGATACTGTGATATTTTCGTCAGGTGTAATACCTGGTAATGAAAAATCTGTAGGATCTTTAATTAATAACTTACTCAAAAAACAGGTAAATGTTGTTCAAAAGAAAGAAATTCATACATCAGGACACGGTTATCAAGAAGAGCAAAAGGTTCTTTTGAGTATACTTCGTCCAGAGTTTTTTATTCCTTGTCACGGGGAATATAGAATGCTTGTTAAACATAAAGAGACAGCAAAACAAGTGGGTATTAAGGAAAAAAATGTTTTTGTTATTGAAAATGGAAATGTTGTTGAAGTAACTAAAGATGGAGCTTCTATCTTAGAGGAGAAGGTTCAAGCTGGACCGGTTCTTGTTGATAACTCGGGGCTTGGCGATGTTAATGTAAATATAATGAGGGACAGGCGTAGGATGGCCGAACAGGGGTTAGTCGTTGTGTTCGCAAAAGTATTTACAAAAGAGAAAAGAGTTTCAGTAAAATTTGAATTAAAAGGTATAGCAGCCAGAGTAGATAAGAATCAACTGAATAAAGAATTAGCTGAAGCTGTGAAAAAAAGATTAAGTTCAGATAAAAAAGAAGGAACGTTACGAAGAGCGTTGATAGAAGATTTTATTGATGTATTTTATAAACATATAAAAAGAAGGCCCTTAATAGTTCCATATATAGACTTTGTTCGCGAATAAAAAAGGTAAAAACGAAAAAATAACAAATAAATAAATGTCAAAACGAAGCTAAAGGGTTTTACCTTTAGCTTCGTTTATTGAATATTAAGAGGTGAAATTAGTGAGTCGTATTCCGTTTGCAAATATAAAAGATTATATGGAATTACCGAGTTTAACTGGTCATCAAATAAACTCATTTAAAGATTTTATGGATAGAGGGATTAAGGAAGTATTAGAACAAATATTTCCAATTAAAGATAAAGATAATGATGGGATGTATGAATTACAACAACTAGGATATACAATTGAGCCGCCTACTAAAACCCCTAAAGAAGTGAGAGAAAAAAATGCTTCTTATACAGGGAAATTAATGGTTCGGCTCCGATTAATAAGTAAAGTTTTTAAAGGTGAAATTAAAGAATCAACTGTTTTTTTTGGTGAAATACCGTATATGACGGAAAGCGGTAAATTTATATATAACGGCAATGAACGTGCAGTTGTAACTCAAATTGTTAAATCTCCGGGCGTTTTCTTTGAATCGTCAATAAATGATCGGGGTAAAGTGTTATATAACGCTAGGATTCAACCAGATAGAGGTACTTGGCTTTATTTTGAAACAGACGCAAAAGACGTGGTTTGGGTTAAAGTAGATAAGAAAAGAAGGATGCTATTATCTGTATTTTTGAAGGCTTTAGGTATTGGAGACAACCAAGCCATTATAGATATGTTTGGAGACAATAAATATATTCGTGCAACTTTAGATAAGGATAAGACGGAAACTTACGAAGAGGCAATAACTGATTTTTATCAAAAAGTAAAACCGAGCGAAATACCTTCAATTGATAGAGCGAAAAATTTTATTGAAAATACACTGTTTGATCCTAAGCGATACGATCTTGAACGTGTAGGACGATACAAAATGAATCAAAAACTTAATTTGAGACAACGTGTATTAAAAAAGCCTCTTGGGGAAGATATCGGCAGATACAAAAGGGGGACAATTATAAATGATGAGATTTTAGAAGATCTAAATGTTACTAGATTAAAGGTAGAAAATAAAGATGGCGATATTATTGATGTTATGGGAAACGGAAAACCTGAAGGTAGATGCATTACCTTAGAAGATATCTATTCCTCAGTTAATTATCTCTTACATTTAGACGACAGCATAGGAGATATAGATGATATTGATCACTTAGCTAACCGTCATATTAGATTGGTTGGAAAGAGTTTGCAAACAGTTTTTCTACAAGGAATGAGAAGACAGGAGAAAAACATAAGAGACCAACTGATGTTGAATGCTAATAATGGAAAAAGAGAAATTGATGAGCTTACTCCTGAATCTCTTGTATACACAAGGCCTCTTGAAGGTAAGTTCAGAGAATTTTTAGGTAGTTCTCAACTATCTCAATATGTTGATCAGATTAATCCTTTAGGTGAACTTTCGAACATTAGAAGAACAAGCGCTATTGGTCCCGGAGGTTTTACAAAAGAACGTGCTGGGGTAGAAGTTAGGGATGTAAACTCAACTCACTATGGCCGGATTTGTCCAATCGAAACACCTGAAGGACAAAATGTAGGTCTTATAAACCAATTAAGTACATATGCACAAATAAATGATTATGGGTTTATTACATCCCCGTACAGAAAAATAGACACTAAGAAACAAGTAGCAACAGATCAAGTTCATTATTTGGCTGCTGATGATGAAGAGAAATATTATATTGCTGAATCTTCGGCATTAGATGAAAAAGGGAAGTTTAAAACGGATAAAATCAGAGTTCGGTATGGAAAAGAATATTTAACTGTAGATAAAAAGGAAGTTGACTATGTTGCAGTCTCAACTAAACAGCCTTTTGGTATAGGGGCAGTTAGTATCCCTTTTCTTGAAAATGATGATGCAAATCGTGCATTAATGGGAGCTAATATGCAACGACAAGGTGTGCCAACTATTAAACCTCAAGAACCGCTTATTGGTACAGGTATTGAAGCGAGAATAGCTCAAGATACTATGGCATCGATAATAGCTAAAGAAGATGGTGTCATCAAAGAAATAAAAAATGATCGAGTTATAATGCAAACAAAAAAAGGCGAGATCAAGGAATTCATCTTGAATAAATTTATGAGAACCAATGACAATACGTGTTGGAATCATTATGTTAGATGCTACGTGGGACAAAAAGTAAAAAAAGGTGATGTGCTAGCCGATTCAACTTCTTCTAATAATGGTGAGTTAGCAGTAGGACAGAATTTGTTAGTTGCATTTATGCCTATGGAAGGATATAACTTTGAAGATTCTATTGTGTTAAGTGAAAGATTGGTTAAAGAAGATGTCTTTACCGTTGTGATGCTTGAAGAATATAAAACAGAAGTAAGGTCTACCAGACTTGGTGCAGAAGAAATTACATTAGATATTCCTCAAACAGGTGAGAATCAGAAAAGAAATCTAGATGAAAATGGAATAGTGAAAATTGGTACATATGTTAAAGGTGGAGACATACTTGTTGGGAAAAGGACTCCTAAAGCTAAAGATGATAAAACTGCTGAAGGAAGATTGTTAGATGCAATCTTTATTGGTAAAACAGATGATTATCGAGACAACTCTTTAACGTTGAAAGAAAACAAAGAAGGGATTGTCATCGATATTGTTCGTAACACAATGAAAGATTCAGACCTAAAAAAAGGAATATTAGAAGAAGTGAAAGTTACGGTTGCGGAAATTCGCAAAATAGATGTGGGAGATAAAATGGCTGGAAGGCACGGTAACAAAGGAGTTATATCTTCGATAAGACGTATTGAAGATATGCCGCATTTAGCGGATGGAACACCTGTTGACATTGTTTTAAACCCACTTGGTGTACCTAGCCGTATGAATATCGGACAAGTTATGGAATTGCATTTAGGGATGGTTGCTAGAAAGCTTGGAGTTAAATTTGAAACTCCGGTTTTTGGAGGAGTAAACGCTCCCGAAGAAATAAAGAAATTATTAAAAGAAAACGATCTCCCTGAAGATGGAAAATTCCAATTGTACGATGGACGAACGGGTGAAAAATTCGAAAATAGAGTAAGCGTTGGTGTAATGTATATGCTTAAACTATCGCACCAAGTAAAGGATAAGCGTCACGCTAGAAGTATTGGTCCTTACAGTTTGGTCACTCAACAGCCATTGGGTGGTAAAGCTCAAAATGGCGGTCAGCGTTTTGGGGAAATGGAAGTTTGGGCGCTTGAAGCATATGGAGCAGCTAATACCTTACAAGAGATGATGACAACAAAATCAGATGATTTTATCGGTAGATCAAAAATGTATAAGAATATAGTTCACGGTTTTGAATTACCTGAATCTAATTTAACTGAAGGATTGAAACTATTACTATCCGAGATGAAAGCATTAGGTATGGATACAGATATTGTTACTGTTGATGGCCAAGAGTTATTAAAGCCTAAATATAAACCGGAACAAATAATGTTGGATGAAGATGAAGAAGAAGGATTACCGCTTGGAAATTCAGATGAAGAGGAAGACTTAGATAAAGTTGACTATGATTCGATTGAAGAAAACCGAGAAAATGAGGAAGAAGAGGAAGAAGAAAAATAATAAGCCGCCACAAGCGGCTTACTTTCCCTAAAATAGGAGGAAAACTATGAGTATACTAAACAGAATTGACAATATTCCTATTAAAATAGCTTCTCCGGAAAAGATTATGGAGGAATGGTCTTTTGGAGAGGTAAAAAAACCCGAAACAATTAATTATAGAACCCATAAACCTGAGAAGGGTGGATTGTTCTGTGAGCGTATATTTGGACCAGTGAAGGATAACCAATGTTCTTCTCATTGCGGTTATTATAAAAAGGATAGACATATTGGAAAAGTATGTCCTAAATGTGGCGTGGAAGTAACTTTGTCTCGTGTTCGTCGAGAAAGATTTGGTCATATTAAACTCGAAGCTCCAGTTGCTCATTTTTGGTTTTTCAGAGGAAAAGACAACTATATATCCACGATTCTAGGATTAACAAGAGATAGCCTACAAAGAGTTATCTACTGTGATAGCCGGATAGTAATAGATCCTGGGGATACTGAGTTAGAATACCTGCAATTGTTATCTGAAACTGAGTATGCAAAAGCCTTAGATCATTACACTGAAGAAAATGGTTATGTTATTGGATTTAAAGCAGGAATCGGAGCACAAGTAATAAGAGATTTACTCGAAAATATTGATTTAGAAGAACTAGAACGAGAGTTAAAAAAACGGCTAGAAGTCGAAAAATCTCAACAAAATCGAAAATCTTTGGAAAAAAGATTGAAAGTTGTGCAAGCTTTTAGCCGTTCTGGAAATCGTCCAGAGTGGATGATTTTATTGGGATTGCCAGTTTTACCTCCTGAGCTAAGACCAATGGTACAAATAGATGGAGGACGATTTGCAAGCAGTGATTTAAACGATCTTTATCGACGTGTTATTAATAGAAATATTCGTTTGAAAAGGCTTAAAGAAATGGGAGCACCAGGGATCGTTATCGAAAATGAGATGCGTATGTTGCAGGAAGCTGTAGACACTTTGATCGCAAATCAAAAAACACGCAGGCCGGTTACTGGTCCAGGTAATAGACCTTTAAAATCCCTAGAAGATTCTTTGAAGGGAAAACAAGGGCGATTCCGACAAAACTTGCTAGGAAAACGTGTAGATTATTCTGGCCGTTCAGTTATCATATCTGGACCGAAATTAAGAATGCATCAATGTGGTATTCCTCGTAAAATGGCAATTGAATTATTTAAGCCATTTGTTATGTATCAATTAATGCAGCAGAAAAAAGCATTGAATATTAAAAATGCTAAAAATAAAATTGAAAACGGGCATCCAGATGTATGGCCTATTTTAAAAGAAATAACGAAGAACCATCCTGTTTTATTGAATCGCGCGCCTACTCTTCATAAATTGTCTATTCAGGCTTTCGAACCGGTTATTATCGAAGGAAACGCTATTCAGTTGCACCCTCTTGCAACAGGAGCTTTTAACGCAGATTTCGATGGTGATCAGATGGCAGTACATATTCCTTTGTCTAGAAAAGCACAACTTGAAGCTAGAATATTAATGCTTTCAACCGAAAATTTAATTCACCCACAAAACGGAAAAGCGATTAAAACTCCTTCGCAAGATATGGTTCTCGGGCTTCACTATCTATCAATTGAAAAAGATGGCGAAAAGGGAGAGGGGAAGTTTTTCAGCAGCGAAGATGAAGTGGTCCGTGCATATGAAGCTGGTTGGGTTACATTACAATCTAAGATCATTTTAGATGTTAGAAACCACTCTAAAATAAAGGGATATAAATACCTTGTTACCACTCCAGGAAAAGTCATATTTAATAGAGAGATGCCTCAGTCATTAGTTTACCTAAATGACTCTAAGATTGTATTGCCTCAGCCTGAAGGCTTATTCAACAACATTGGAGAAGCAGTAAATTGTATTCCTAGCAAACAAAATACTCCATTTGATAAAAAGTTCTTAGGGAAAATCATTGATTTTGCTTTTGATACGATTAGCAAGGAAGATACCGTGAATCTTCACGATGCAATGATGGATTTAGGATTTAAATACGCTATGAAAGGTGGGTTGACGATTTCGTTATTCGATATCGAAACCCCTAAAGAGAAAGAATCGTTATTAAAAGAAGCTGAAGAAAAAGTAAGTAAGGTTAAGAAATTGTACGCCTATGGATTCATTACAAATCAATATCGATATAAAGAAGTAGTTAAAATTTGGGGTAAGGTTTCTGAGTCCCTAGCAAAAATCGCTTATGACAACCTTATGGAAGATCCATCGAACTCGATCGCTATGATGATGGGTTCAGGTGCCCGTGGTAGCAATGCTCAATATCGTCAGCTAGCTGCAATGAGGGGGCTGATGGCAGATCCATCTGGGAAAACCATCGAGAGACCTATTTTATCAAACTTTACCGAAGGGTTAAGTGTTAATGAATACTTTATTTCTACTCACGGTAGTCGGAAGGGTATGGTTGATACCGCTCTAAAAACAGCTAACTCTGGTTATTTAACGAGAAGAATGGTTGATGTTGCTCAAGATGTTGTCGTTACTGAAATTGATTGTAAAACGGATGAATTTGTTACTGTGGAATCCATCAAGCCAAATGTTATGTCATTGGAAGAAAGACTGTATGGACGCTTTTTAGCAGAAGAGGTTTATGATGACAATGGTGAATTAATCGCTTCTCGTGATGAAATAATAACTGTTCAAAAAGCAGAAAAAATTGCAGCACTAAAAGATAAGGTGAAAATCCGAAATGTTGTTACTTGTGGATCTAAACGAGGAGTTTGCCAAAAATGTTACGGTATGGATCCTGCTACAAGAAAACTTGTTAATGTTGGTCAACCAGTAGGGGTTATTGCTGCACAATCGATAGGTGAACCAGGAACGCAGTTAACAATGAGAACTTTCCATACAGGAGGGGTAGCTGGCGAAGGGGATATCACCCAAGGTTTACCTCGTATAGAAGAAATTTTTGAGGCTCGGAAACTAACAGGACCGCAAGATAAAAAGGCTGTATTATCTGAAATTGACGGTCAAGTTAGCATCAATGAGAAAGGAATACTAAAAGAAGTAACAATTAAGCCAAATGATCCCGAAATGGAATCTGTTGTCTATACAATTCCGTATGGTTATGGATTGATGGTAGAGGATGGACAAAGCATAGAAAAAGGGATTGCATTAACATCCGGACCAGTGAGTCCTCACGAATTATTGAACGTTAGAGATATGGAAACAGTAAGAAAATATATTGTTGATGAAGTTCAAAAGGTATACAAATCTCAAGGGGTTACGATTTCAGATAAACATATAGAGATCATTGCTAGACAAATGACTAAACGTGTTATTGTTCGGGACCCTGGCGGATCTAATTTACCGATTGGAAGATTGATTGATCGAAGTAGATTAAAAAAATTAAATGCGAAGTTGGAAAAAGATAGGAAGAAAGAAATTGAAGTGAAAGAAAAAGTGCAAGGGATCACAGAAGCTTCGTTATCAGTTGATTCATTTTTGTCAGCATCGAGTTTTGAAAGAACTTCTGAAATACTTTCTGAAGCTTCAATTAGAGGGAAAATAGATAAAATAAGAGGATTAAAGGAATCGGTTATTGTAGGAAAATTAATTCCTGCTGGTACAGGATATTATGAATATAAAAGAAATAAAGAAAAAGGAAATCGAGACAAATAAAAGCGGGGAAACCCGCTTTTAAACATATTGTGTATGGAGGTAAATTTAGTTTGTATAACTTGAATTTTAAAAAAATTGATGTGCTCGTAGACAAAGAAAAATCAAAGGGGAATTACGCTAGAATATTTGTTGAACCGCTAGAATTAGGTTACTCGCTTACTATCGGAACCGCACTCAGAAGAGTTATGCTGGGTTCGATGCCCGGGACTAGTGTAGTTGGATTTCGTATGGAAGGTGTCACTCACGAGTTAATGACAATGCCTGGTACAGCAACAGATGCTGTTGAGTTAATTAGTAATCTAAAGAAACTTAAATTTGATTTAGAAGAAGATGTTTTAGAAAAAGTCGTGTTTAAAGCGAAAAAGCCGGGAATTTATAAAGCAGATAGCTTAAAACTACCTAAAGGGATTGAATTGAGGACTCCGGATGTTGAATTGGTTAATGTAACTGGTGAAAAGGAAGTAGTAATTGAAATCTTTGTGAAAAAGGGTAGAGGGTACGTGCAAGCAAAAGATCATCAGGATATAAAAGTGGAAGGTATTATAAAAATAGATGGCCTTTTCTCTCCTGTTCATAGAGTAGGGGTTTCATCGGAAGAGATACTTGTCGGAGATACAGCGACTGATGAAAGATTAATATTGGATGTAGAAACTTACGAAAACATTGATGCAAGAGAATCTGTGTTGTTAGCAAGTAAGATTTTAGAAACTCATTTTGCAGCATTTGGGGATATGACAGAAAAACTTTCAGAGTATGAAATAATTAAAGAAAAAGAGAAAGAAGTAGAAAGCATCAATAATATGACGATTGAAGAATTAAAACTTTCTGTTCGCTCATCTAATGCTTTACGGGATCATAGTATCCGTACAGTTGGAGAACTTCGTAAAATGAATGAAGTTGAATTGAATGATGTTAAAAATATGGGCAAGAAATCTGTTACTGAAGTTAAGGAGAAACTTGCTCAACTGGGAATTACATTAGGTGATTATTAAAAAATTAAGCCCGTATTAGTTAATACGGGCTTTTTATTTTGGGGAATAAGAATGTATAAAAAAGAACAACTACAGAAACTAGGGGAAGAAACTGTTGATATCCTAAAAAAAGGTAAATTCAAAACAAAAAATAAAACAATTGATATTAAGGATCATATTGAGAATATGATTGATAATACTAAACTTTATAGACCAAAAGATGGCGCAAAGTTAATAAATGAATTATCCGGTAATCCGGAAAATCAGACTGTTTTTGAAGTTGTGAATGACACGACGCTCTCTGTTTGTAGAAATTAACAATAAGCGGTACTTCAAAGGTATTAGCTTTGAATTTCGCTTCGGCCAAAAATCCTGGAGGAGGATTTTTAAGGGGAAGCAATGCTCAAGAAGAAAGTCTTGCTAGATCATCTGGGCTATACGTTTCGATTTCTACTCAACAAAAAATGTATGAGGAAAGCAAAAAGTGTAAAAATGCTATGTATACAGATTATATGATTTATTCTCCCGATGTACCTGTTTTTAGAGATGATGATGGAGGATTAATAGAACCATATAATGTATCCTTCATTACTTCTCCAGCTGTTAATACTGGTATAGTGAAAAGTAGAGATAAACATATTACTCAATATCACATTGATATTGTAATGAAAAAAAGAATTGAAAAAATATTAGCTGCTGCCATAGTTAATGGACATAAACATATTGTTTTGGGTGCTTTTGGATGCGGAGTGTTTAAGAACAGTCCTGAAATAGTGGCAAAGTATTTTGATGAAATTCTAATTAAGGGCCCGAGATTTAAAACAAATTCAAAAAAGTTGTATTTGCTGTTTTGGATTCAAGCGTAAATAAAAGAATAATCGGTCCATTCAAAAAAAATTTGCTCAGTAAATGAGATCAAAACAAATAAGAACTTACTGTTAATATTATTTGATAAAGAAACTCTCAGGATAATAACTGAGAGTTTTTTTGTTACTACGAGAAAGCATCGTGATTAGTCAGAGATCTTTCTTTTGAAAAATTTCGTTTTCGGGCGAGCTCTTACTATGTTCATCTTCTGATTTTTTTAAAATCATAAACTTTAAACGTGTAAACCAATCCTCTTCTTTTTGTTTGGAATATATAAGAGGATATAAACTTAGTGCATCTTCTTTTTTTAGTTGATAAAAACTGACAACTACCCATTCACCTTTAGAAATTCTCGGATTATTTACAATGTTATTAAATGACTCCTCTACAGTTGGATAAGTGGTGTGTTGGCCATTTGGTATGTATTTTAAAAATACATAAAAATATAAATTAAAGTGCAAGAACGCTATAGCTTCGTCTTTGTGTCTTGCTGAATCATATATTGGGTTTCTGTCTAATAGAGGAAGAATAACTTGGCTTCTATACTTATCTGCTTTGAGATAGTCTTCAAATTTTAATATTTTTTTCATTTAAACCTCCTACATTAGCCTTCCAACGATTCTACTTATATCTAAAAAGAATGTTGTGATAAATAAACCAATCATTAAAGCGAAACAAATTACATCTAAATATTTAGTGCTAATACTTCTCTTTCCGCGTAATAAGCAAATGATATCGATTACTATTTTTCCGCCATCAGTAACTGTTAGAGGGAGTAAAAGATTAGCAGCACCTAAAGCAATGTTTATCAAAACGAGAATACTAAAGAACTTTTCGAAAACAGGAACCGTTTGTTGTATGGCGTCGATAGTCCCGATCGGGCCATTAAAGTCTTTTATATTCAAGTGCATTAAAACTTCGAAAAACGCCGAAGTATAAGATTTAAACAAATTCAAAAAGCTTTCAGATGTGTGTATTAAGCCTTCCCATACTGTCATACTGAATGTTACTCCTATTTTATTATTGCTGTTTTGGACACATTCTTTCTTAACTTCTTTTTCGTTTTTCCAAGTAATACACAAGTTATCTTGTGACTTAATATATTGAGAGAGATTGTTTACATTTCCGATTTCTTTATCATTAAATTTTAGAATGTTATCCTGCGGTTTTATCCCAACAGAATCTGCTATTGATTTCTCTTGCACATATATTACTTTCCCGTCTTTGTGCAAGGACATATATGGTGTTAAAAGAGAAAATAATAATATAAAGGCTAAAATGAAATTACCTATGGGGCCTGAAATGGCGATGAAAATTCTTTTTAATGGATGTATTTTCAGATAGTCTCCTTTTAATTCATAGTCTCCTTTTTCGTTTATCACTGGTCTTTCAAATAATACATAGCCACCTAAAGGTAAAACTTTAATATGGTAACTGATTTCATCTAAATTGAATTTTTCTGATCCTTTTTTAGGCAGAAAATAAAATTTTCTTTTTTGATATACGATAAGACTCTTGCCAAATCCAATCGAAAACTCTTTGGGCTTAATTCCTACTAGTCTTGCGGCGATGTAATGAAAGAGCTCGTGAAAGAAAATGATAAACCCAAATGAAAAGATGGCAACAAGTATATTTATTGCTGTCAAATAAATCCCTCCTAAATCTCTTTTATCGTGTTAGAGATTTGTTTTCCTAATCCTTTTGTTACCGATTAATAGGTTTTTTAGATTTAAAGTTTAGAAAGGGATATTTAAAAAACAAAAAAATAATTTATGTATCGAAATTAGGAGGAAAACGATGTGAAAAAATGGATAGGATCTATACTTATAGCAGGTTTGATTGTTCAGATTGTTCAATCTAGTCTAGGTATTACAAGTGTAAAAGCGGAAGAAAACAATAATATAAATCAAGAAGTTGAAAAAAATGAACCTTCGATTATTGGTACGAATGGAGCGGTCATTGATGCTTACTCAGGTAAATTTTTATATACAAAAAATGAAAACGAAAAGGCTTATCCAGCCAGTATAACTAAGGTTTTAACGGCTATTTTGATAAAGGAAAATCTAAAAAATGATGATACGATCACTTTTAGTAAAAGAGCAGCTAGTCAAGAACCTAGTAACCAACAAATTCTTTATAAAGAAGGGGAAAAAATATCTGTTGATGATGCTCTAGAATCTCTGATGATTATAAGTTCAAATGATGTTGCATTTGCTCTCGCAGAAGCTGTAGCTGGATCTGTTGAAAAATTTGCTGATATGATGAATGAAAAGGCTAAAGAATTAGGAGCTACAAATACACATTTTGAAACTCCGAATGGCTTGCCTAACGAAAAGCATTTTACTACTGCTCACGATATGGCGTTGTTTGGAAGAGAAATTCTAAAATATCCAGATATCGTTGAAAAGATGGGGCAAAGAGAAGCTGTTATCAAGACTAATGAAAGAACTGTCACTATTAAATCACCAAATAATATTCCGGAAGAAAACCCTAACGCAATCGGAGGGAAAACTGGTTATACGGATGCAGCGCAGCATACCCTTATCGAAATATTAAAAAAGGGGGATAAAAAAGTGATTGCTGTGACTATGCACTCTACGAAGTCTGGTAAGTACTCGGATATTAATGTTATGAGTGATTATGCCTTTTCGAAAATTCAAACTAAAAAGTTGTTTGAAAAAGGAGAAGTGTATCACATTTTTGAGATGAACGATAAAGAATTTCCTCTTACTCTTAAAGAAGACGCTGTGATTTCCTACGTAGGAAATGAAGGTAAATTCACTCAGTCGATTAAGTGGAATACTAGTAAAAAAGAGTATAAAGCGGGAGAAACTGTGGCCTGGTTAATTGTTAAAAGTAATGGTAAACAAGTTGGAAAATTCGCTTTAAAGACAAATAAAAAATTCGCACCAAATACTGTGGATAAAGATAAAAAAAGTATGGGCATAACTGATGAAGCTAGCCCAGCGTTTCCATCTAACTCTCATACTTCATATGTCTGGACAATTGCTATAATATTTCTTGTACCGTTATTCACTTTTTTATTTCTTAATGTGATGATGAATAAAAAGAAAAAAAGATCTTTTTAGTCAATTGAATAGAAAAAGGCGCTTGGGATTTTGCAAGCGCCTTTTTGTTAATCAATAGTATTGATTTTAAAAGATAAAATTCCTAATGAAGATTCGTTGGCTTCGTAAGAAAATGTATCTCCAACTCTTTTTCCTAGGAGAGAAGCGCCTAATTTTGAGCCAATATCTACCTCATCGACTCCATTTCCATCTTGGCCAATTAGTGTGAATTTATATTCTTCGTTATCTCCATTTAAGGATTTTATAGTGATTTCATTACCTAACTCAACAACGTCATTTTTACCACTATGTTTAATAATTTTGGCGAATTTAATAGTTCTTTCGATGTTCTGAAGTTCAGTTTCAAGTTGTCCCTGTTCCTCTTTTGCTGCGTGATACTCTGCGTTTTCGGATAAATCCCCAAATCCTCTGGCGATGTCAATTTGTTCTGCTATTCTAGGCCTTTCTTCTTCAATAATTTGTTTCTTTCTTCGAATCAATTCATCATATTGAGCTTGAGTTAAATGTATTGTTTCTTTCATAATTTCCTCCTCCAAAAAAACATAAAAAAACCTTGAAAAAATAAACCAATTGAATTTAATAAGCTTAGTAATTTAGACAACTAAGTTTGTATTTTATTAAAAAAAAGAGCAATCCTTTTAATAATGTCTAATATTTAAAACAAGAGGGGGGTGAATAAATGTTCTATGCGCTAATGGTTATTGAATTGATACTGATAGGTTCGTCATTTTTCTTATGGTATCAACTTAATAAAGAGGGAATAATAATATCATCAGAAGAAGAATTTGCTATCCCGCAAAAACCAATAAAAAGAAACAAATCAAGACCAGTGAAAAAATCTAAACAGTTCCAGGAAAGCAAAAGAAATGGAAGTAAACATAAAGCTAGAGATGATGAATTTGAAGCTGAAAATATGGATTGGGAGTTCGGGATGGTGGAAAGAGATAGAGGGGCTTATGAAGAAAAAAAGGAAATGGACGATATGTTCGGTTTTAGGCCTTCTCCTTCAAAAGATGAACTTGCCAAAACATCTAAACCAAACGAATCTAAAAAAACTTCTAAGAACGATAGTATAGATGATATATATGGAGAATTGTTCAGTGATGAGGAAAAGGAATCTTTAGATGAATTCACTCCTACGATTAATAAAGACAATGAACCAATAAAGAACAAACAAGTAAATCGAGATCATAATGATTTTAACGAAAGCATTTTTGCAGATGATCAAAAAGATAATCAGGACGAATTTGATTTCCTGAATAAATATGATTTTGAATCTAATAACGAAGAAACTTTAGATGACGAAATATTTGAACGGGCAAGGAAAAACAAGAAGAATAATTTTGATGATGATTCAGATTTATTGTTTGGAGATACAGAAGAGGACGAACTCGATTTCGCACCAAATAAAAGAGAAATTAAAGACAATTCAAAGCGTTCATTAATTGATGCAGAAGATGATGAAATTTTTTCAAGATTTGAAAGTCTTAAAAATAAATTAGAAGAAAAATAAAACCTATCACTCGATAGGTTTTATTTTTGTTTATGTTTCCCTAAGAATTCTTTTATCTTTGTTTTATCATCTTGGAATTGATATCTCTTTAATAAAATCAAGAATGGCAGCTTTCGTGGATGGATCATTAATTTATCTGTTTTTAGATAGGGGAGATATTCCTGAATTTCTTCGATTAATTTGTTGGAAAGGTGATGAAGTTGAATGAATTCGATTATTGTTCCTTTTCCTAATAAATAACTTAAATAGATTAGTCTGGCACTTATATTTTGATTGTAAGTTGGGATTATTAAATCTTTCATTTTTTTTAAATTGGGATTTGGAGAAATAAGGCCAATACTTTCGTAATAATAGAGAGCTTTGATGATGTGCTTTCCCTTTAATATTTCATAAGCCTCTTTTTGAAGCCTTCCTTCCGAAATTTTTTCAAAATAAGAGGAAGACTCTTTTAGATCATTTAACAAATCTTCAGACCAATTAAGGTTATAGCAGCTAATGAAGCGAAAAGCTCTAACCATAGAATGAGGACTGAAATTTAGGGTTTCCCAAATATTTCTCATAGGTCTAAGAATTCTTAGGTATAAATCTTTAGAAGCAGTTGATTGAGCTATTAAAGTATGCCCGTCAAAATAAAATGAATTAATCGTAAAATCTCTGTCCTTTAATTTGTCCTCAAACTCACTTTCAGTGCACGAACTAAAATCAAATTGAATCCCTTTGTATTGCATCCTACATATACCTAGAGTAAGTCCCTGGTCAGTCCAATTAACTTTGGGGAAAATCTCTTTCAATTTCTCCAAAGAGCAGCTAGTCAAGAGATCAACGTCATTAAACTCATATCCAAGTAGTTTGTTTCTAATATAGCCGCCAACAATGTATGTTTTTCCGTGCTGCTGGCATCTAAATAATACTTCTTTAATTATTTGTTCTTTATCCAATAAAAACGCCTCCTTATAAAGGAATTAGATGTCGTATTTCTAACGAAGGGGATATGGGGTGATTGAAAAATGAAATATTGGAAAACCTTTTATTTTATTGCGGTTAGTTTATTGATTTATGGTTGTGTTCTCTCATTAGGCAAAGGTTTTGATGTTATAAAAGTTTTAAATACGACTTTAGGAGAGGTATACTTATTTGCATTGTTTATTGCAACGTTTGTTTATATGTTTTTTGTCGGAAGAAAAAAACAACAAACGCAGAAAATACGATTTGAAAACTTAAATATAGATAAAGAGCTCTTTGAAGCCTGGGTTTCTAATGTAATTAAATGTGATGAAAAGTCAAAAAACATATCAATTGAATATGAAATATCTGAAGCTCTAGAATCCAAAGTGTTAACTGTTCAATTGAATGTTTTAGACTTAGAAGCAGTGAATGTAGGAGACGCAATAAATGAAATTAAGGAGAAGTTTGATAAAAGCTTGAAAAGTCATTTTGATGGATTGTTAAAAGAAGAAATAAAAATTGAATTTGAGATTATTAAAAAGAAAGAAAACGTCTTAAAGCAAAAGGAGGAGGAGGTAAGTGACAAGACCGAAAAACAGTGAGTTGTTTCATATTTTTTACAGACTTTCTGTAGTCCCCAGGTGGGAAGACTTTTCTCCAAAATATAACGATTCGACTGCTAGTCACAGCTATAGAGTAGCTGTGCTTTCTTTGTTAATTGGATTAATAGAAAAAGAAAAACATAACAGAAAATTGGACATTGAAAGAATCTTAGGAAGGGCCATTTTTCACGATTTCAATGAAGTAATTAATGGCCCCATAAAACACAGAACTAAAAAGAATAAAATAGTGCATAATTTCATTAATGAAATCGAGAAAGTAGCGTCAGAAGATATTGCAAGCTTTGTTTCAAAATCTCTAAAAGGATATTTTTATGACTACATTGTTAATGCAGAAGACGGTACAGAGGAAGGAAGAATTGTTGATCTGGCAGATACGTTCGATGTCTTCTTGTTTAGTGCGAGGGAAGTAAAAGCGTTAAATAAAATTCATTTTCAAGATTTCTATAGAAATTCTAAAAAAACACTTTTAAACAGTGAATTCAAATCTATCCGAGAGTTAGTGGCGGAATTTGAAAAAAATGATAGTCCAACTAGAAAGTTATTAAATGCAGTATTGCGTATGGACCAAATAAATAGATGGTCAGGAAGATTTAATACGTTTCCAGATAACGATGCTACACATACATTCAGAGCAGCTGCAATGGGAATTTTCTTCGCGTTGTATGAAAAGGAAAAGCACGGAATAGAAATTGATCTACAGAGATTAGTTGGGAAAATATTATTCCACGATTTGCCAGAAGCAATTTCTGGAGATGTTAATGGTCCTGTTAAACATCAAAGTAAAGAAATCAAGGAAGCATTTGAAGAGTATGAAAGAAAAGTTGCAAAAGACATATTAAAATGGGTTCCGGATTCAATTAAGGGTGATATAGAGGATTATCTAATATATCCTAAAGATGCAACCAAAGAAGGAATTAGGGTGGATATAGTGGATAAAATAGATGGATTATTAAAGTGTTTATTGGAAATGAAAAGAAACTCTAGAGAATATGAGTTGGCATATAAAAGACAGTTGGATTCAATCCAAGGAAAGTTTTTTGATTATCCGTCTATAAAGTTCTTTTTATCAACTATACTTCACGATTTATATTTTGCATCTGAGTTCGAAAAATAAAAAACAGAGGCTAAACTCTGTTTTTTAAATTGAAAGAGATTTGAATTCTAATTCTTTGAATATTTTATTGCCACCTTCTTTATTGAACCTGAAAGAAAGTGATTCTATGTCTAACTCTTGAAAACCAGGTACATTTGATTCAATTGTTGCTAATTGTTTGCTTAGGAGTGCAATGTCTTTGTTTAACAACATTTTTTCAGGATCGACTCGTTTTATTTGTTTATCTAAAAGGATTTTTTTTAAATTCTTTTGAGTCATATTGATTCAATTGATCATAAAAATTTTCGATCGTTTTGTAATGCTGAAGAATTGGTATAGCAGTTTTTTCCCCCATTTTATCTATTCCGGGGATTGAATCGCTTTTATCTCCTGTAAGACCTTTTAAGTCAATTAATTGTATTGGATCCAATCCGTAAATTATCCTAAACGCTTCTAGTGAAAAAGGAAAATAATTAACAGGAGCGTGTTTACGATCACTATCAAGTTCCGTAATTTGCAAGAAAAATTTACTGACTTGTTTGGTATTCAGCCATACTGTAGTGTTTGAGTCAATTAGCTGTAAAGCGTCTCGATCTTTTGTAAGAATAAAAATTTTATTTTCATTAGAGAATCTTTTTGAAATTGCCCCCAGTAAATCGTCGGCTTCATAGTTTTCTTTTTTAAATTGAGGAACTCCCATATAATCTAAAACCTTCTGCATTAATGGAAATTGTGAACTTAATTGAAGAGGAGTATCTTTCCGATGTGATTTATAACCAGGATATAGTTTTCTTCTGAATGTTTCTCTAGAGATGTCCCAACACACCGCCAAGTATTCCGGATTATAATCATTTACTAACCTTAAAATAGTTTTTGCCATATTAAAAACACCGTTTGTATAATCCCCTGTTGATGTTTGCAATAGATCTTCTTTAAGTGCTTTTTTCTTTTCTTCTTCGCTTTTAGCAAATCTATAACTTGCTGGCAAATTCCCATAAAAATGAGTACTTAACATAGACGAACCGTCTATTAAAAATATTCTGTTCAACAATAACACCACCTATATTTTAAATATGTTTATTTGATTTTATTATCATTTTTTTGTAAAACGAAAAAAACAAAAAAGAATATAGATAAGATACCTGCTTTCGAAACAAAATTCTTTCAAATATTTTAGGATTTAACACAAATATGTGGTATAAGTTCTAAGATTCAGAGAGGATTTTGCTTGGAAGCAAGATGCCTTTCATATTATAAGGGGTGAAGTGTATCTGATGGATACTAATGAGTATTTAGATATGTTCCTTGAGGAAAGTGAAGACCATTTGAGAGAAATGTCTGATCAAATGATGAAATTTGAGCAGGAACCAAACAATCTAGAAATTGTGGCAGTAATGTTTAGAGCTGCGCATACACTAAAGGGTATGGCCGGAACAATGGGATTCGAGAGAACCCAAAAATTAACTCATACAATCGAAAATATGATGGATGCTATTAGAAATGGTGAAGTTGAACCCACACAAGAGACAATCGATTTTATGTTTAAAGGCATAGATAAATTAGAAGTATTGATAAATGAAATTAAAGATACTGGTGCAGAAGTATCTGGTATTGATGATCTAGTAAATGTAGAAGTTAAAACATCTAGTCAAAAAAATCAAAATGAAAAAGAAATTGTTCTTTCTAGCCTAGAAAAGGATGCTGTTGTAGTTGCGAAAGAAAGTAATCAGAATGTATTCCAAATTAAATTTGAATTGCGTGAAGATTGCCTGTTAAAAGCTGTCAGGGTACATATGTTTTTCAAGGAAATGAACAATTTAGGTGAGATTATAAAAACAGATACAGAAGAAGAAGAGCTTGAGAAAGAAGAGTTTAGTGGAATTTTGAATTTGATATTTGTAACAAATGAGCAGAAAGAAACTATTGAGGATTTGATTAATAAATTATCTGAAGTTAAAGAAATAACAGTGACGGAATGGAAAGATAATGATGAGAGAAAAGAAGATAATAATCAGAATTCGAAAGACGCGGATAATAAAGAAGAGAATACTGAAAATACAAAAACTGAATCTCAAACCTCTCCGAAAAAAGAAAGTACTCAAGATAGCCACAAAAAACAATCTCAATCTATTCGAGTAAATCTGGATAAAATTGAATATTTAATGGGTCTCTTTGAAGAATTTATCGTGGAAAAGGGACGTTTACAAAACATCGATAAAAGAATGAAAGACCCAGAACTCTCCGAGTCGTTTGAAAGATTATCTAGAGTATCAACAGAAATGCAAACAAGTTTGCTTTCAATGCGTATGATACCACTAGATACAATATTTAATCGTTTTCCTAGAATGGTTAGAAGTACCTCTAAAGATTTGGGGAAAAATATCAAGTTTATTATTGAAGGTGCAGAAACCGAACTAGATCGAACTGTTGTTGAAGAATTAGGAGATCCGCTGGTTCATTTATTAAGAAACTCATTAGACCACGGAGTGGAGATGCCTGAAGTTCGTAAAGAAAGAGGAAAAAGTGAGCAAGGAACAATACTATTGAAAGCATATCATCGAGGCAACGAAGCTGTTATTGAAATTAAAGATGATGGTAACGGAATAAATGTGGAGAAAATTAAACAAAAAATATTAAAAGAAAACTCTCTTACAGAGAAAGAGATAGAACTGTTAACTGAAGATCAAATCATTCAATATATTTTCTCGTCTGGAATGAGTACTGCTGAAAAAATCACTAATCTAAGTGGACGAGGAGTAGGGCTAGATGTAGTTAAAACTAAAATTGAATCTCTAGGTGGTTCGGTAAGGGTTGAAACGAAAGAAGGCGTAGGAACAACGTTTGTAATTGTTTTGCCTTTGACGTTGTCTATTATTCAAGCATTATTGGTTAAAGAAAGTAATCAAACTTTTGCTGTACCTTTATCTAATGTTGTGGAGACAATTTCTGTTCAAGAGGAGCAAATTAAAGAGTTAATGGGACGTAAAGTTTTATATTATCGAGAAGAAATATTAAATACACATAGATACGGAGAGTTATTTGGTTACAGTGAACCAACTGGTAACTTGTACGCCTTAATTATTCAAAATTCATATCAACGTTACGCATTATTAGTTAGTGACATTGTTGGTCAACAAGAAATAGTTCTTAAACCATTACAAGGATATACTCAAAACTCTAAAGGTGTAACAGGAGCTACGGTATTGGGTGATGGTAGCGTTTCGTTCGTCTTTGACGTGAACATTTTTCAAAAATAGAGGTGTGATTATATGAAAGTTTTAACGTTTTATTTAGAAGAGAAGAAATATGGTGTTTCGATTGAACATATTATTACAATAGAAAAAAATGATCGTGAAATAACTGAAATTCCTAATGCGCATAATGCAATTAGAGGAGTTGTAAACGTTCGAAGTAAGATTTGTCCTGTAATCGATTTGAAAATGGTGGTTCAAAATATTGAGAATGAAATAGATGACACAAAAAAATTGATATTATTTGAAATTGCTGAAAAGAGTGGGGCGCTTCTCGTTGATGATACTGATAATATAATGGATGTTGAACAAGAACATATAGAAGATTTTGATAATGGAGACGTAAAAGCAAAAGTTGTTAATCAAGAGGGCGATGTATATGTATTAATTGAAATGGAAGATTTCGATAATCTTCTTAACTAAAAAAAACGGCATAAGCCGTTTTTTTTAGTTTCTTAGTTTTTCGGTATGTTTTTTGTTTCATAAACAACATTTTTTTCGTCATCAATTGCTGCGTATTTCTTATCTCCTATTTGAATTAAGCTGTCGCTTCCTAATGCATCTATTTTGACATAACCGCTGCTTTTTTTCACATAAAGTTTCATATCTTGTTGTGTGCCAGGTTTAAACTCTCCGACTTCAATATATTGTTCGGCTACAATTTGTGTAGATAAGCTTTTACCACTAATTTCAACGGATTCATTAGATTCTATGATTGTTTGGAAAGTTCCTGTTCCGTTTATTTTTATTTTGTTGTATCCGAATAAGTGAGAGCTGTTTGCGCTGCCGGTTTCCAGCAAACCTAAATCGTCTTTAAGATGTTCTTTTGATTCCTCTATAATTGCATAAAACTTCTCCATTTCTAAACGTATATCTTCAGTGTTTGATTGATCATTTAAAACAGTTTTTGTTCCTTGTTTGCATATATCCATAAATTTATCAAACAATTGCTGGATTTCGGGGCTACCGAATTGCTGAATTAAAGATAGGAAAGGATCAATAGATTGTTGAATAGAATTGAATTCACTTTTTGCTAATTCTAATGATTTTGTTTTTTCTTCATAGTCAAAGCCATCTTCTGCTGTAAAGCTACTTTCAAACATTACTCTTTCTAAAACTTCGAGATATTGTAAACTATAAGTTTCTACTTGCTTGGCAGAAGTTTTTGAAAAACCAGAATATATAACGGATTGATCTGCATTTCCTTTGATAACAATGTTTCCGTCGGCGAATACATAGGATTCAAATACTCCACCTAGGACGGTTAAATTTCCTGTGCATTTTATTTGCCCGCCTTCTTTAATATCTCCGTTAATAACGACATCCCCATCATACTCTACTAATCCGTCTTCATAAGTTAATGTTTTTTCGACATTTTGTTCTTCGATTATATTGATTGAATATGGTGTATAGACCAATCTTCCGTTTTTAAGGCTCATCAAACCTCTATCTTCTACTAATACATTTTCGCCAATGTCCGGGAAAAACGTTAAGTCTTCGGGTTCAATTTTGATTCCATAAATATCGAATCCAGGTTCTCCTGGTGTTTCGTCTACATATTCAGCGAAAAATTGATTTTCTTTTATCTGTTTGCCGTTTTCGACTAAATTTAATAACTCAAATCTGGCTGGTTTTCCTGGGATTGATTCTCTTGAAGTAACAACTGGTAAGGTAATATTTTCTTCGCTAACACAGATCTGATGGATATTATCGTTATTGAATACTCCATTGAACCCTTGTTTTTTCAAAAAGGATTCAACTTCATCGAAGGCAATAGGAGATGGATGTAGATTTAATTCTTTAATAAATAGTTTGGGATTGTGTTCAAATTCGCTTATAGGATTGAACTGATATCCTTTTCCTAATGTGATAGTTTTCTGAAGTAGAGCCTCTTCATTGTTTTCATCAGTGAAGACTTCGAACTTAAAGGAAGGTTCAACAACAATGTTATCTCTATAGGAAATAGAGATCTTGTCAGTTGAACTAAATTCAACTTCATTTTTTACTGGTGACTCGTTAACTAATACAGATGCATAATCATTTTCCTGGATTGTAATTTTTGCTGGTTTATCTGGGTCTTCAAAATAAAACTTGTTATGCAAAAACTTGACCTTAGAAAATTTATCGGTCTCAGATTTTGAGAACCATTTCATCGTTTTTCACCCCCGATTGAAAAGGGAAATTCTTTTGCTAGCTGAATGGTTAGATAGCAAAGGAGGAATTGCATTTGGATACACCAAATTATCAATACTTTATTCAAGAATTCAAGAAAATATCCAAAATAGATTTGACGTCATATAAAGATGACCAAATGGTAAGAAGATTAGAGAATTTCATTAAAAACAATGAATTTAAGGACTTTAAAGACCTTGCTGATAATCTAAAAATAAATAAATCATTAGTCGAAAAACTAAAAGGATACATTACGATTAACGTTACTGAATTTTTAAGAAATGAAAAGATGTGGGATGATTTTTATAAACTTGCTATACCGATGATATCGAAAGGGAAAAGAAAAATTAAACTTTGGAGTGCTGCTTGCTCGTCAGGAGAGGAACCGTATACAATCGCTATATTATTAAAGGAAAATTTTCCGTCTCTGGATTTCGAGATTATTGCTACAGACTTGGACGAAACTATACTTGAAAAAGCGAAAGAAGGCAAATATAGAATCGAAAATTTAAAAGGGGTATTTTCTAAAGGAGTAATTGATAAATACTTTGATCAATTGGATACTAATACGATACAAGTTAAAAATGAAATAAAGCGAAAAATAAAATTCGAAAAACATAATCTGTTAGAAGATTTATATCCTAAATTTTTAGATATGATTGTTTGCCGAAATGTGCTCATTTATTTTAAAGAAGATGCAAAACAAAAAATTTATGATCGATTTTGTGCAAATCTAAATGATCAAGGGATTATTTTTATTGGAGCTACTGAACAAATATTTAAGCCAGAACAACATCATCTGAAAATCGTTAAATCTTTCTTTTATCAAAAACAAAAAGAGGGCATTTAAGCCCTCTTGATATTGATAAGAAATTAAAAATTTTTTGAGAATACTTCTAATACACGATCTGGTTTAAAAGGTTTGATGATAAATTCTTTTGCACCAGTTTCAATTGCTTGTTGCACCATATTTTGTTGGCCCATAGCTGAACACATAATAACTACAGCGTCTGGATTGATGGCTAAAATATCTGATAAAGCTTCTATGCCGTTCTTTTCTGGCATAGTGATGTCCATAGTTACGTAGTCAGGATTTAGCTCCTGATATTTTTCAACGGCGTCCACACCGTTTACTGCTTCGCCAACTACTTCAAAACCATTTTTCTTCAGAATATCTCCAAGCATTTTTCTCATAAAAGCTGTATCATCAACTATTAAAACTTTTTTTGACATAATAATCACCTCTTTTAATTAAATACCTAGCAATTCACTAGCTAGCTGTTTGGCAAACGGAATATTGATAATTTGCATTAAATTTGAATGAATGACATCTCCAACTTTTAAATCAAATGTAACTTTAATCAGTTGTTTGTCAGTAAATAACTCACCAAGTGTATGGGCAGTGTCCAGATCAGTATAAACAGTGTTCGGTGGATTGATATCGATTTGCAAATTCAGAAATTCAGACATCGATGTAGAAGCAGCGCCCATCATTTGGTTCATTGCTTCTTGTACTGCGCTAAGTTCAAATTCGCCTAGTTCCACTTGTTCGACTTTTCCTTCACCGCCCATCATTAAATCAGCAATGATGGCTGCATCTCTTGGTTCTAACATTAAGACATTGTGACCTTCTAGACCTTCAGCGTATTCGATTTCCACTAATACGTATGGATTTGGAAAAGATTTCAACAAATCTTCTTTATCTACGATCTCAACTTTTGGCGTAGATATATCTATATCTTGGTTTACTATTACGCTCAAAGCCGTACTAGCGTTTCCAAACGTGATATTTCCAAGTTCGCTTACTAAGTCCAAGAATTCATTTTGAAAACTTTTGTTTGACATTTAATCACCCCTTTATGTTTTGATCTTGAGATATAGTAATCAAAAAAAATAAAAAGTAAAAAAATATTCCACATTTTTTTTAGGGAGGGAAATGAATGATACGCCTTATGCTAGTAGATGATTCTAAGTTTATGAGGACATTTACAAAAAATTTAATTATGGAAGATGGTGAAATTCAGGTTGTTAAAGAAGCAAAAAATGGTGAGGATGCGCTTCAACAAATAACAAATGATATTGATGTTGTATTGCTAGATATTGAAATGCCGAAGCTAACTGGCCTAGAGGTTTTAGAAAGATGGAATAAAGAGAACATAGAAATACCGGTGATTATGTTTAGTTCTTTGACGAGAAAAGGAGCTGAAGAAACAATTAAAGCACTGGACTTAGGTGCTTTTGATTTTATTGAAAAGCCTCATAATCCAATTCTTCTAAATAAGAAAAAGGATGAGATTATCTCAAAAATAAAAATGGCCAGTAATCAAACTAAAAGAAAAAGGCGGCTTCCATCCAATAATGCAATAGTAACTGCTCAACCAATAACGAAGCGTAACACTTCAAGTGAAATTTCTTCTAGTATTAAAAATTTGGTATTAATAGGATGTTCTACGGGCGGACCAAAAGCTCTTAAAGAGATTATTCCTATGTTCCCAGGGAATTTAAATGCTGCTATTTTGATTGTGCAACATATGCCAAGTGGGGGATATACAAAATCTTTAGCTGATTCTTTGAATAAAACATCACAATTAAATGTGTATGAAGCTCAAAATGGACAAACGGTTGAAAATGGTTGTGTGTATATAGCCCCAGGAGGGAAACAGATGAAAATTAATCTTTCTGGTAACATCGTTTTAACGGATGATTCGCCAGAGAATGGTCACGCTCCATCAGTTGATTATATGTTCAGAGAGGTTTTTAAGAAAAAAGGTAATTATAATTTGGTACCAGTTGTGTTGACTGGAATGGGCGGGGACGGTTCCAAGGAATCTTTAAGATTGTCAAAAGGAGGCCTTGAGATAATTGTAGAATCAGAAAATACGTGTGTCGTTTTTGGTATGCCTAAGAAAGTAATTGAAAGTGGGGCTAAAAATATTGCATTAGATTTAGAAAAGATCCCTAATAAAATAATTGAAAAATTGAAATAAAAATAATTGACAAATTGTAATTTACTAAATATAAATTCCAGAAAGGGGTGATAGAATAGTGTTGTTTAAAAAAGTGAATTTGAGGCAAAAGATGTTAGCTCTCGTCTCGGTTGTAGTGATAGTACCTGTTGTATCAATTGTTTCTATAAATGCAAAAGATACAATAAGCGATGCGAACGAGACTATGAAAAAAGATGCAAAAGATACAATTGGAACTTTTAATGGTGTACTTGATATTCAGTTTAGCAGTCTCAAAACTGCTGTTGAAAATGCTTCAAAAAAGTTGAATATGTATACCTCTCCTGAAAGTAAGACATTAATTGAACAAAGAATTAATAGTTTAGGTGAAGGTGACAATAATATATTAAATGCCTTTGTTGGTTATGATACTAAAGAAATGATTAATACGACTGGTGCTATGGATAAAGATTATGATCCCACCACTAGAGACTGGTATAAACAAGCTAAGGAGAACTCCGGAAAAGTCATTATAACAGCTCCATATAAAAGTGCATCTTCAGGAAAAATGGTTGTTACGATAGCTAAAGAAACTCCTGATAAAAGAGGGGTTGCGGGTATAAATGTTAACATCGATGCTATCTCTACTTTGGTAAGTAATATGCATATAGGGAACACAGGTTTTGCTTATCTCATAGATGAAAATGGAAACGTTATTTCATTTAAAGGATACTCTGCGGGTGATAATGTTAAAGACAAATCAGGATTAAAAAATATGTTTGAAAATGAAAAAGGGGAATTTGATTACACTGCTAAAAAAGAAAACCGAAAAGCTGTGTATGATAAAAATAAAGAAACTGGTTGGGTTATAGGCGGCGTGATCAATAAACAAGACATAAAAGATCAGGCAATGCCTTCTGTATATAAAGGAATCATTGCTGGAGTTATTTTTCTGATTTTGGCATTAGGTGCATCTTATCTATTTATTTTGAAAATGGTTAAACCAATAAATGAATTGAAAAAAGTGGCTGAAAAAGTAACAAATGGAGACTTAAGAGAGAAAGTCAGTGTTACCACTAGAGATGAAGTTGGGGATTTAGGTAACCAATTCAACAAAATGATAGATTCTTTGAGAGATATGGTTTCTTCTATGACAAATACATCTGTAAATCTTGCATCATCTTCAGAAGAATTGTCTGCAAGTACTGAAGAAAATGTAACATCTATTCGACAAATTTCTGAATCAATCCAAGAGATTTCTAATGGCTCGAACGATCAATTAAGAAGTACGAATGTCGTTTCAAAAGTTATTCACGATATTTCAGAAAGTATCAATAATATGACTTCTCACGTAGAAGGCGTGACGGATTCAACATTCGAAACATCAAATAGAGCAAATGATGGAGTAGAGGTTATTAACGAGGCTATCAAACAAATTGATGTAGTTAAAACAAGTGCTATTAATACTGAAAAGGATTTAAACGTTCTTGTAGACAAAGTGAAGGAGATATTGAAGTTTAATGCTTTAATATCTGATATATCTCAACAAACTAATCTTCTGAGTTTGAATGCTGCGATTGAGGCTAGCCACGCTGGAGATAAAGGTAAAGGGTTTGCTGTTGTAGCTGACGAAATCAGAAAACTTGCTGAACAGTCTAGAGATGCAGCTAAACAAATCGGATACTTAATCAACGATATTACGGTTTCCACTGAAAATGCTTCGAACTCAATGTCTGAAAGTGTTAAATCTGTTGAAAGCGGTAATGAAAAAGTTCTTGAAGCAGGGAAATCTTTTGAAGAGATTGTTGATAAGATTACTGATCTTTCACAAAAAATGGGGCACATTAAATCAGCTGTGGAAAATATTTCACAGGGTACTGAAGAAATGGTTCAATCATTTACTGAAATATCTAACGCTTCTGAAGAGATAACAAGTAGCATAGATAATGTTGCAAGTGTGACAGATCAACAAAGCGCTTCAATGGAGGATATATCCAAGGCTTCTGAATCTTTAACGAATATGGCCGAAGAATTGAAAGCGATGATAGCTCGATTTGAGCTAGAAGAAAATAAAAACTAAGTTTTTTAGACCCTTCATATAAAGAAGGGTCTTTTTTTATAAAAACTTTTCAGAAAACGAATATATAAATTGTTGAAAACCTTTATATATCAGTAATTGAGAAACAAATAAAATTGCGATTTTTTTTGACAAAGGAACAGAACACGGTATATAAAATATTAACTCAAAGGAGGGGATATTTTTTGGTTAAAAAATTTACTTTAAAACAGAAGTTTTTAACTTTGATTACTGGCGTTTTAGTGGTTTCCGCTTCTTCGATTGTTGTTGTTAACAGTATACAGACGAAAGACCAAATGTCGAGCATTGAGAAAAATTCAGCAAAAACAACAATTAGCACGCTAAACGATGTAATAAGCAATACTTTCAAGGAAGAAATAAATAAAACTAAGTTTGCTGCGTCTTCAACTACCATTTTTTCAAGTGATGTAGATAAAGACAAAATTCACCTTATGATGAAATCATTAGAAGAAGCAGACAGCTCAATATTAATGGCTTATGTCGGTTTTGATAACAAACAGATGGTTTCCTTCCCAGAAGGTAATTTTGGAACGGACTATGATCCAACTACTCGCCCTTGGTATCAAGAAGCAAAGCAACATAACGGTGAGGTTGTTGTAACAGAACCTTATGTTGACCATACAACAGGAAAAGTAGTTGTCACAGTTGCTGCCGAAACAGCAGATAAAAAAGGAGTTTATGCAATTGATCTAAATCTAAGCACTATCACTGATCTTGTTCAAAAGGCGAAAGTAGGAGAAAAAGGTTATGCTTATGTTTTTGATTCCACTGGTAAAGTAATTTATCACAAAGACTATAAAGCAGGAAAAGATGTTACTGGCTTAGCTCGTATGAAAAAAATGTTATCTTCAACTTCTGAGAACGGCAACTATAGTTTTGAAGATAATGGCACAGAGAAAGTTGTGACTTTTACAACAAACGGTTTAACTGGTTGGAAAATTGGGGCCACTTATGATATGAGTGAAATAAGTACTCTAACAAAACCTATTATTACAGGAAGTTTGGTTGTTGCTATTATTGCTCTGGTTGTTGCTATTGCGGTTACTTATATAGTAGTGGCGGCTATGATTAAACCAATCAACCGATTGAAACAAGTTTCTGAAAAAGTTGCTGATGGCGATTTAAGAGAAACTGTTGATATTAAGTCTAAAGACGAAATTGGTGATTTAGCTAAATCGTTCAATAAAATGATTGAGTCTTTAAGAAATATAGTTTCTTCAATGGGTTCTACATCTGTAAATCTTGCTTCGTCTTCAGAAGAATTATCTGCAAGTACTGAAGAAAACGTGTCTTCTATTCGTCAAATTTCAGAATCGATTCAGGAAATTTCTAACGGTTCTAATGACCAACTGAAGAGTACGAATGTCGTTTCAAAAGTTATTCACGATATTTCAGAAAGTATCAATAATATGACTTCTCACGTAGAAGGCGTGACGGATTCAACATTCGAGACATCTAGCAGAGCTAATGAAGGTGTAGGAGTAATTAATGAAGCCATCAAACAAATTGATGTAGTTAAGACTAGCGCAATTAATACTGAAAAAGACTTAAATGTCCTGGTAGATAAAGTTAAAGAAATATTGAAATTCAATGCATTGATTTCTGATATTTCTCAACAGACAAATTTACTTAGCTTGAATGCTGCGATTGAAGCTAGCCACGCTGGAGATAAAGGTAAAGGGTTTGCTGTTGTAGCTGACGAAATCAGAAAACTTGCTGAACAGTCTAGAGATGCAGCTAAACAAATCGGATACTTAATCAACGATATTACAGTTTCCACTGAAAATGCTTCGAACTCAATGTCCGAAAGTGTTAAATCTGTTGAAAACGGTAATGAAAAAGTTCTTGAAGCAGGAAAATCTTTTGAAGAGATTGTTGATAAAATTACTGATCTTTCGCAAAAAATGGAGCACATTAAATCAGCTGTGGAAAATATTTCACAGGGTACTGAAGAAATGGTTCAATCATTTACTGAAATTAGTAATGTTTCTGAAGAGATCACAAGTAGCATTGATAATGTTGCTAGTGTGACTGAAGAACAAAATGCTTCAATGGAAGATATATCCAAAGCTTCTGAATCTCTAACGAAAATGGCAGAAGAGCTTAAAAATCTTGTTGCTAAATTTGAGTTAGAAGATAAATAAAATAAGAGGGGTTCCTCCCCTCTTATTTTTTGCACAAAAAAACCGCACCTTTTATAAGATGCGGTTAAAGTGTCGAATAATAACGATTAATATAATTGTTATCGTTATAAATTATATTTATTTTTTTGTTCTTTGTAAATAACAAGATTTTTGAAATGTTTACCTGTCAAATAGGCAAAACATACAAGAGAATGCAGAAGAAATGTAGCAACGTTCCAATTAAAACAAATAAATGCCATACAGCGTGATGGTGTTTAAATAATTTCCATAAATAAAAAATGCAACCTAGTGTATAGGCAACTCCGCCTAGAACGAGGAGAATGATCCCTTGTGAACTTAAATTTTGAATCAATGGTTTCCAAGCGAATATAATCATCCAACCCATTACAACATATAAAATGGTAGACGTGAAAAGATACTTTTTTACAAAAAAAGATTTGAAAACTGTTCCGAGGATAGCTAGTCCCCAAACAACACCAAATAGTGTCCATCCCAACGGGCCCTTAATGACAACTAAAAGGAAAGGTGTATAAGTTCCTGCAATAAAATGATAAATCGATGAGTGGTCTAATATTTCAAATACATCTTTGGCTTTCCCTTTAGGAAGGCTATGGACCATAGTAGAAGATGTGTATAGTAAAAGCATTGTCACTCCAAATATAGTGAAGCTCACTATATGCCAAGCAGTTCCGTACAAGGAAGAGAATACAATCAGAATTACCAAAGCAGCAATACTTAATAGAACGCCTATTCCGTGAGTAATTGAGTTTGAAATTTCTTCTCCTTTTGAAAAAGTATGTGTATTAGCCATTTGTTTCTCCTTTCAGAAAAGGAAGGGTAGATCTCAAAGAAAAGATACTAATCATCTATTCGGTTTAACACTGGCTAATCCTCGGTTTTAAAGTTTTTTCGTTTGGACCTGACTATTGAAAAAGTTTTAAAAGTTTAAGTGGATTAAATTGCAAGCTCTTCACGGTTTTGGTATAGTACTTTTTAGGCCGAGGCAAAAGGAGGAAAACAACAATGAAAAAAATGGCTATTTTATTATCTACAGTTCTAGTATTAGCACTGGCTGCTTGTGGTGGTCAAAAGCATAGCACGCCAATGGAAACAGCAAAAACATTTATGACTGCTGTAGCAGATGGGGATTCTGATGCAATTGAGGAATTAAACCACTCTAATCCGATGCTATACCCAACAGAGCAAATGATTAAGCTTGCGAATAAAAATAAAATGGTTGGAATGGATATTGACGATTTCACCTTTAAACAAAGTAAAGATGATGAGAATACAGTCACTGTAACCTGGAATAACGGCGATAGTGATTGGGAATTATACTTTGTTAAAGAAGAAGATGGATACTATTTTTCTAAACTAAGATAGTCTAAGGTTTTACATATATAACGCGAATATAGCATATTAGTAATTTGAAAAAGGAGCCGTAACCGGCTCCTTTTTGCTTTGAGAGTGGATGATGTTGTTCTAAAAAATTAAGATGGAAAACGGGTTTATTTGAATACGTTTTTTAAAATTTTACTACATAGTGTAAATATGAATGTAATATATGAAAAATAGTGTGAGAAAGAAGTTGGAGATATGGAAATAGAAAATAACAGTATTCAGATTGTTTTGCCATTAGAAAATGAAGATTACGGGCCTTGGATAAGAACACATAATTGTGATCCTGCCGGGCGAGCTCTTGCAGATAGACACTATTCTAGGCAAACCATAGGTGCAGCAAGATTTACTAGGCCAGGGAAAAATATTGTTCTTAGAACACCAAATGGAGATGCTATCTGGGCGAGTTGGATAGGGAGATTTCGCAGAGATGGTTTAGATGCCTATGAATGCACTATATTTCGTAATGAGTCTGAATATATGAGTAGTTATTTAATCGCCTTAGCAAGCCTTATAACGTTTTCCGAAGGACATAAGAAAGATGGGATTATAACCTATGTAGACGAACAGAAAGTAAAGTCCCAAAATCCGGGGTTTTGTTTTCAAACAGTTGGATATAGGAAGATAGGTTACACAAAAGTTAGGGGATTGACCATATACCAATTAACCGAAGAAAGGCTAAATGATTATTTTAAAACGATAGATAGAAATGAAGAATACAAACAGTATTTTGAAAACTTATATAGAGAAGCGGTTTATTGGGCGGAAAATGATGAAATATATGAAGCTATTGCAATTTTTGCTAAAGCGAAATCTGTTGAGGTTGCGCTTAAAGAGTTGTATAGAGTTGCGAAGAATAAGATGAAATTCCATTTATATAACAAGAAAGATTTCAGATATGTTCCAGATTTGAGCGAATTCTTGTTATCGGTTTATGGTGATTGGGTTCCTATGGATGAGTTAACATATTGGGAACAACATATTAATGAAAATAGATTTTCTATAGCTAAATAAATTTTTAGTACAACTTATTGTTGTACTTTTTTGTTTTTTTCTATCTTAAAAAGAAAATAGAAGTATAATTCGGACAGAACAAATAATTTAACGGAGTGATTATATATGAATAACATTATTGAAATGGGTAAAGTCTGCAAACTAGGACATATTGTGTTTGTTTCTTATCGAACTTCGACAGTGCTATCTGATTGGGACACATTTCACTTGAATACTATTAATGGGAAAACAGCAAATTTTCATACACCTTCAGTAACGCAATGGCATTGGAATCCTGAAATGAAGGTAAATGAAAGTCAGTTGAAAAATTACTTACAAAATGAAAAAGATGTAGTTGATTGTAGTAAAGAGACTGATATGTGGTTTAAAAAAAGAATGGAAGATGTAATGAAGTTACTTTAATAATAAGATGAAAGGATTGGATATAATGCTTGCTAGAGAGGCAAAGAAAACAACTTTTAGAGACTGGAATCAAGTTCAGAAGAGTATTTGGAATCAACTAAATGAAAAGTGGCCGTATTTCAACTTTGTAAATATCGGCAACTTAGATTTCTTCGTATCTGAGTATGCAATGAGGAAACCAATAGCTCCGCGAAATATGTCGAATGACAAATTTCTGGATATGGTTAATGTTTATATTGATTCCCAAATTTTAGATTTGTCTCCTTTGATTGAAAATAACATTGAATTAAAAAAAGAAGTTGAGTGCTTTGAGAAATTTTGTGATATTGCCTTGGAATGGTATATGGGGAGAGGGAAGAACTCCTTTTGTTGGTATTTCAAACCTTTAAATAGAGATAATATGAGCAATATTATAAGTGGAATAAATAAATTGTTTGGCGCTGAAATTCCTAAACATTACGAGATAATTTCGATTTTTGACCCTAATTCTGATACGATTAATCGAAAAATCGAAGAAGTACTTTATGAAAAGTTTAAGATCTTCGCACAAAAATGGACACCATTTATTGAAGAAGAAAGTAAAAAAGCTAATAACGCATTGCAGACTATTTTAGACAATTTATATAGCTAAAACAAGAAGATTCCAGCTATCGGAATCTTTGCTTAAGGCTGTTTTCGTAAAGTTTGTTGTTTTTTAAAACAAAGTAAAAAACAGGTTAAAATGCGGAAATAATAGAATAACTAAAAAAAGAAGTAATGGAAGGGAAATGATTAATATGGCATTAACAAACGTAAGAGAGTTAAATAAAAAAAATTTATTTACAAGTGAACAATTATTGAAATGGAAAAAGTTTGAAGGTAAATATCTAAATGTTTATCCTCGTCATTACGATTATTGGAAAGATGGAATTGGATATGTAACGGTGTATGAGGTTAGAGGTATTACTGATGAAATAAAAGAAAATTATCAGTCAGTAAAAGAAATACTTCGTATGGCGTAGTTTGTAAAAATTTAACATTAAATGTAGCGAGACCTTGGAAAACCGAGGTCTATTTTTGTGTCTAATAACAACAATCTATACGAAAAGAGCCTTTCGTAAACATTCAGTTATCTAAGGTCTTTTTTATAAAGCAACAATCTATCTATACGAATAAGAGCCTTTCTTTATATTAATTATTTTTTTTGAGTTGAAATTTCTGATTTATAATTAAGAAAAAAGTAAAGAAGGGTAAAAATGTTTTTTGTATTATTAACATTACTTTTCACAACATTGATCACAGGTGCAGTTTTAATCATCAAAGGACAATTTTTATTTGGTGGGGTAATTATTGGATTAGCTATTATTATCTCTTTATTTATTTATTACTATTATAAGAAAACCAAATATAAGAGAAAGGATTGGGACTGTGTGCCTGATTGCGCTCCTGACTGTGGGGATTGTAAAGGTCATAAAGGTTTAGATTGCGGACCGGATTTAGATTGCAGTCCGGATTGTAATTAATGATGAAAATGTTCGATATTGTACCTTGCCACCGAATGAGAGAAAGAAGTATTGTCGTTAAAGGATATGTTTTTCCGTTGTGTGCGAGATGCTCTGGTATACTTTTAGGCTATTTATTTTTTCCTATTTTGTTTTTTGTGCCATTGAATTTCCCGATTTGGATTGGGATAATATTAAGCATTCCTATGATAGTTGATGGATGGACGCAAAAGAGAAAATATAGAATGAGTAATAACACCTTAAGAATGTTAACAGGAATCCTATGTGGACTTGGCCAAAGCATTATTATTGTAGGTATGAGCCTTTATTTGATAAAAATATTGAATTATTAAAACACCATATATATGGTGTTTTTTATTTTGTGGTTAGTTTTATTTTTTTTATCTATTTTTAAAAAAAAGAATATAATAGGCAAAAAGATGACGGAGGATTATAAAATGAACAGAATTGCACTTGTTACAGAATCGTCAGCACGAAAAAATGAACCTATGAAAGCAAAAGAATTCTTTCGTGGCCCAAGAAGTAAGTGGGTTAATAATATTATTAAATATCTTGAAGTGTCTGGGATGCCTGGTGAGAATTGTTACTTTTTAAGCTTCGATAACCAACGAATAATCCGATTTGATGATGTAGTGAATCCTTATCCATTATTTAAAGGTAAAAGAAGCGCCTCTGAAGGGAAAAGTTTCGCTGCAAAGATTTTGGATTTCTTATTAAAATTTAAGGAAAAGCCATTTGTTGAACTTCATATGGGGAAAAGTATTTCCACTCCATTGTGTAAATTGCTTAATGAATATGGATTCTCATACAAGATTTTTGCTGATTCGGTTCCTCTTGGACAAAAACCTCTAGCTTACGAAGAACTAATTGCAGAAGAAGAGAAAATTAGAAAAGTGAAAGAAATTCGTAGAGGAAGCTGGCGAGTTATTCAAACGGTTAGTCAACGGACACCTATTGAGGCAAGAAAAATTCTAGAAGAATATGAATCAGTTGCGACATTATACGGTGTAGAAGATATCTTTCAAGAACTAAGGGATTTTATGAAGAAACATTATAAGCGAAATAAAGAGATGAAAAAAGCATTGAATGAATTTGAAGAGGTGATGAATAGTCATCCTGAATCAGATGAGCTATACGAATTGATTAAAAAGATAAACAATATTAATGAATTGTTTCTAAATATTGAACAGTTTGAAAGATATAAAAGCAAGTTTGGATCAGAGCTGGCTAAGTTTATGCGTTATAAAATTAAAGAGGGTTATGTGATAGAGATTGAAAAAAATATCAGCAGCATTCTTTTTAAATTGAGTGTAGTTTTAATGAAGAAAGTTTCTTAATAAAAAGTATAAAGAGCGGAAACCTTTGGTTGCTGCTCTATTTTTACAAGAAGTATAAGGATTGGCCGAGTTTGTTGTGAAATTATCTAAAATGTTAAAACAAAGAAGTTTGGAAAGGTTTGAATGAATTGAGTTTTCGTGTTTTGTCTAGGATTGGAATTGTATTGTTATTAGTTTATTTTGTTTTGTTTTTTTCAAATGGATTGGATAACCTGGCAGTGTTTAGCCCTTGGATACCTTTCATCTTAAGCCTTATTCTTTCTATTGGGTCTCTTGTAATATCTATGTTTGCAATTATTAGGGATAAAACAAATTTATCACCTTATTTAGCTGCGTTAATTGCGCTGTTAGTAGTTCTATTCACCATTGTTGTTTATCTGTTGCCAGAAGCAGGGATTCCTCCGGTAATCCCCATATTTTTCAGAAGTCGGGGATAGGAACTCATACTTATGAAAACAAAGTAGAACATATTTTTACTTTCTTGTTCTGAAAAATAATAAATTTGGTTTTTTATTAGAAAACAGAAAATTTGGTGGTATTATCAGAAAAAAAGATGGAGTGAATGAATATGTTTACGAAAAAAGACCAAAACAGAATAAAAGAAATAGAAGTACTATTTAAAAAAATAGAAATCATATATAACGAACTAGACTCTGATGTAAAAGAATTTATTCGCGAATTTCATACTGAAGAAACCAACATTCCATATTGTATTCGATGGGGGATTAATAATACAGAAGAATTGCTTCGTACAGAACTAGTATATGATATAGGTAACACGTTCAGCGTAATTGAACAAATTGAATTAAAAAATGGATATATTCCAACTGGAACTAAAGCTAAAATTAGCGATATAGATTTGAGAATTTTGTACAGTGAATCTTCAAAACCTTTTCAAATTGAGTTTGAGGAATTTGTGGCTTATAAAGAAAAAGATGAAGCAGATGGGATTTTTGAAGAATTTAGCCTGAATGAGATTAAAAAATGTCTAAAATAGAATAACGAGATATATTAATAAATATGAAAAATAAACCTAACTTTAATTAAAGTTAGGTTTTTTAATTTTTTTTCAATAGATTCGTTTTATTGCGATATCATATGGAAAAATGAACAAGGGTGATGTATATGAATGTATTGGAATTCAGAGAAACACTTTGATTAAGGTGCGACGGAGGATTGCATAGCAGATAGATATAAGGGTATATATTTGAATAACTATGCTTTTGAGGCCAGTGTGCCCACCTCTTGCTGATCCCTCGATATGAGGAAAGTAGCGCCCGGCTTGCCCCTTGAAATGTAAGTAGGGAAGGAACAACGAAGAGTTCCGCCTCCATCCGATAATATTCGATTTTATCGGAACGGAGTGTTTTCTAATGAAAAACGAAAAAAATACAAATTCAACTGTAAAACGTATCAAAGGTATCCATTCACCAATAAGATGGTTTGGTGGAAAGCATTATCTGGCAAAAGACATTATTCCTTTAATTCCAGAGCATCATTGTTATGTAGAAACTTTTGCAGGAGGGGGTCACGTATTAACCCAAAAAGAGCCTAGCAAAGTAGAAGTTTATAATGACATTGATGGAGATTTAATTAATTTTTTACTTACTCTAAGAAATTCTAGAGAAGAATTGTTAGCAGCTTTAAAAACATTGCCGACAAGTAGATTGTTATCAGAAGAGTGGTCCAAGCAACCATTACCTAAAGATAATTTTGAAAGAGCTGTGCGTTGGTATTATTTACTTAGACACTTAATTGTTCCAGCTAATAATGAAGATTTTAAAAGCGGATTTAGAGCTGGAAAGATTAAAAACACTGCTTTTGATTACCAAAATTCAATCGTGAGATTAAAACAATTCGAGGAACGTTTACGTAATGTTTTAATTGAATGTTTGGATTTTAGAGAAATTATCAAAAGATATGATGGGCCCAACACTTTCTTTTATATTGATCCTCCATATGTAGGTAGAGAAAACTATTATAAGGGTGGATTTACTGAAAAGGATCACATTGAATTGGCGGAATTGCTAAGGAATATAAAAGGGAAGGCATTAGTAAGTTACTATCCTGATCCTTTAATTGAATCATTATATAAGGACTGGAATATTAAAAGTATGAATGCAGTAGTTGGTACCGGTGTACATAAAGCAGAAAAGGGACAAAGTAAAAAGAGAGAAACTGAATTATTCATTATGAATTATGACAGTGAGAGTAATAAGATTGATAATGGACAAGAAGCATTAGATTTATTATCGTTAGGAATAGAACTGAAAGAACCTACACAACTAAAATTATTTTAGTAAATAAAATGAAAAAGACCGGATTATTCGGTCTTTTTGTTATTGAGATCCCACATTACAAGTTGAATTTTTCCTCTCTTATCATTCAGTATTGATTTATATATATTTTGGCCTTTGTTAGTATTAAAACATTTGAAGCAAAGTCCCTTTTTGTATGGGAAAAGTACCTTCAGATTTTGAGTTTCAAACATCCTTTTGCACTTAGCACATTTTCTAGGTTCGAATTTTTTATTCATTGCCGAACGTGAATTAAGTTAAAAAACTCTAAAAGACAAAAAACGCCCATTTTTTATGGGCGGAATTTAAATAAAGTTAATAGCACAATAAAAATTTATTTTGACCATTGTAAAACGTAACTATAATTCGGCAAACAATTGTGCCAGCGAATAATATGGAAAGCGGATGGAGATCTGGAAAAGTGAAAAGTACAGCATATGATTACCAAAATGCGGTGTCTCGATTAAAATCTTTTGAAAAAAGAATTCGCAATGTTATGATCGAATGTTTAGATCTCAGGGGAATTATCCAAAGATATGACAGCCCGAATACATTCTTTTATATCGATCCACCGTACGTTGGCCGTGAGCGTTGTTATAAAGGTGGATTTACTAAGCAGGATCATATAGATCTAGCAAAAATGCTTAGGAATATTAAAGGAAAGGCTTTAGTAAGTTACTATCCCGATCCTTTAATAGAATCTTTGTACAAAGGATGGAAAATTGAGACTAAGGAAGCTCACTGTGGAAATGGAATTGTGAAAGCAGAAAAAGGACAAACAAGAAAAAAACAGACTGAACTTTTTATAATGAATTATGGAGATCAAACCAAAGAAGTTGAACTAAACAAACAACAAAATTTATTCACTTTTGGTACTGAAGTGAACCTCCCCACCTAAATGGGTATGCACCCATTATAGATGGGGCATCTTCTCGGGTAATCGAACCTAACGGTTCGAAATGGGCCGAGCTATAACCTGGATTCCGACGGCTTATGATATATATAAAATTAGGCTGCTACAATGTTTTGTAGGAGTCTTTTTCCTTCTTCTTGTATATTGATTGCTGCATTATGATCTCGATCCATAATGTTACCGCAGACGCATTCAAATAAACGTTCAGGAAGGGGGAGGCTTTCTTTAACCTCGCCGCATTTAGAACATTTTTTAGATGATGGAAACCATTTATCGATTTTGATAAGCAGTTTTCCTTGGTCCTCGAGTTTGTAAGCTAAGAATGCGGTAAACATACCCCAACCATTGTCGGAAACACTTTTGCCGAAGTTGAGAGCTTTAGACATTGATTGCATATTGAGATCTTCGATCACAATGCAATCGAATGTATTGGCAAGCTCTCTAGATTTTTTGTGTAAATAATCTCGTCTTTGATTTGCGATCTTTTCTTGAAGTTTGCTTACTTTAAGGCGTTGTTTCTCCCAACGGGAGCTATCTTTTTTGCGACGAGATAATTTACGTTGTTCTTTTTTTAGTTTTTCTAGCGATTTTCGATAAAAGCGAGGATAATTGGCTTTTTCACCTTCGCTTGTTACGAACAGGTTTGTCATTGAGAAATCTAAACCAAGAACATTTTGAATAGACACCTCCGGTGTCTCTGTAACGTATTCCGTCAAAATAGAAATATAAAATTTACCTGTGGCTGTTTTTGAAACAGTCACAGACTTAATGATATGATATTTCGGAATTTGTCTGTGCTGTCTTAATTTAATCATTGTTTTGATTTTAGGTAACTTGATATGGCCGTTTTCTAAGAAAATATTTCCGTTCACAACGTTAGTTGTAAATGTTTGCTTATGTTTTTTAGATTTGAACTTAGGAAACTTGGCATTACCTTTAAAAAAAGCTTGATAAGCTTTTTTTAAGTTCATTTGCGCGTTTGCTAAAGTGAGACTATCCACTTCTTTTAGAAAAGGGAAGTCGGGTTTATACTTCGCCGGTGTAGGTTCTTTTATTTTTTTAAGAGCTTCTTTGTCATTTTTATAAGTTTTATATGTATCTTTTCGTTCGGCTAACATTTTGTTATAGACAAATCGAACACAACCGAAGGTTTTAGCGAACATTGAAGCTTGTTCTTCCGTTGGTACCAATCTAAATTTATAAGCTTTATTTTTCTTAACTTGGGACATATCCGTCACCTCCTCAAAACAAATGTTCTGTTTTATTTTATATAAGGTTACTAAAACATTGCAACAAGACAGCTTGAAACAAATAAAAAAAAGCGATTCATCCCCTCCTAAATCAAAGATTATAGAAGGGGAATTCTCGCGAATAATTGTTAAAGATATAAATATTAAAGACCGATTATTCGAAAATCGGTCTTTAAGTTTTTTTTAGCAGGTAAATTTTAAAAAAGGGATGATTATTTCTTAAAAGGGACAGAAGAAATATGGTGAATATTTAGATATAGGATGTGAATTTGATGACGAATATAAAAACATTTATTTCTTACCTGTTATCTATTATCTCAATACTGTGCATATTGAGCTTTTTTTGTGAATTTGTTGTTTCGGAAACATTACAAGGATTGCCTATATTCTTTCCAATTGTATTAAGCCCTATTGGATTAATTCTTGCAACGAACAGTTTAAAAAAACGGAAGGATAGTTGGTCCCTTGGTGCCATTATAGTCAACAGTATTCTTTTTGTTTTCCCAGTAGTATATATGATCTTGGGATTGATTATAGTAGGGGTTTAAGATGTTTTTTGATTTTTTTCTATTATAGTTGGTTTTAATTTTATAATATCAAAAACAAGTGGGAAATGGAGAGAAGAGCGGGAATGAATAAGTTGAATAGTGCATATCTAGATGGGAAAAAAGTTATTAAGGACGCTGTAAAAAAGGAAGGGAAATATGATTATGATCTAGCAGAAAATATTTTAAATAGCTTGAGGGATCCTCATAATGAATGCGACATCGATAAAGTTGGAAACATTATGCGAGAACAACAAGAAGAAATACAAAGACTGAAAGAAAAAATAACATTATTGGAATCCAAAAGTATAATAACGATTTCAACACCTTTCGGAAACATTGAGGCGAAAAAAAGTTGTGATCCTAATTATCCAGGAATCAATATAGATATTAATGGACCAGAGGGTATTCAAAATGCTGCACTGGTCGAATTTGATGAAGGAAATATTAAAATTCATAACTGGAAACAAGAAGAAGAGGACGCCGTGTATTCTTATCAATGGAATGAAGATTCTGAGACAAAATAAAAAACTTAAAAAAGGAGTGTATTAAATGTTTAATCAACAAGAACTTTTTGAACAACTACAATACGAAATAGAAGATCAAGCGGAATTTTATGATCCGAATAATAAGGTAGTATTAACAGAAAACGAAAGTGCAGAAATTGCAAAAATGATTTTAGATAAAGATACTGAAATTGAAGAACTCTTTGGTATGGATCCTAGTATAGTTCTGACTGAAATGGATAATGAAAATTATGATTGGGCACCGTTTCACAATGCATTGTATTCAGTGATTACATATTACAAAGCTTCTATCCTACAAAAAATCTTTTCACCAAAAGAAGATTTCATATATTAAATTTAGATGGAGACCAAATGAGGTCTCTTTTTTTATGGTGGAGGGTCACTTTAAAAAGTTTTTTAATTCACAAAGGAAAGGGTTGTTTTACTAAATGAACAATTTATCCTACGTAATAAAGTGTCACAAAATTGTCACATTATTATAATCTTATGACATCATTGGGGTGAGACAACGTTGAGTATTGAGAGTATTACCGTGTTATTATTACCAGTATTTTTTGTTATTTTATTAGGTTATCTTGCTGGATATTTCAAATTCCTAAATTCGGATAATGCAAAGGGGTTAACAACCTTCGTAACTAAATTTGCTTTGCCGGCTCATTTGTTTGTAGGAATTGTGACCACCTCTAAAGAAAAATTGGCTGAAAAGCTGCCTTTCTTTTTGGTTATGACTGTCGGTATGTTAGGGTTCTTCTTTCTTGTAATGATAATTAGTTCATTTTTCTTCAAGAAGAATATTACACGATCAGCAATATACGGATTGAACTCAACACAGCCTTCTTTTGCCTTCATTGGAATTCCTGTATTAGGAGGAATCTTTGGTACTGCTGCGGTTACTTTTCCAATAGCTATTACAGGAATAGTTGTTAATGCTTTCTTGATTCCATTAGCTACATTAATTGGTTCTCTAGGAAGAAATAAAGAAGGAGACGAAAAAATATCTAAGATTGTTATTCAATCATTGAAAAATGGCATTTCTTCTCCATTAGCATTTGTGCCGTTAATCGCGCTTATTTTAGCTTTATGTAATGTTACTTTCCCTGAGACAGTGACTGGAATGTTTGAAATGATAGGTAAAACTGTTTCTGGGGTGGCGTTGTTCGCTATTGGTGCCACAGTGGGTATCAAGAAACTTAACCTTAATGCAAAAGCATTTGGTATTTCATTCTTGAAAATTGTTGTGCATCCACTGTTTATGTTAGCTGTTGCTATGTTATTTGGTCTTAGTGATCAGGAAACAATTATGGCTGTATTACTAGTGGCATTTTCTTGTTCTTCTGTGGCCGTTATGGTTTCTTCAGATTTCAAAGAGTTAGAAACTGAAACAGCGTCTGCTTTTGTTATAAGTACAATTCTTTCTGTTCTAACAATTCCGATGTTCATAGCGGTATTATCTGCCATATTAGGGTAGACAATGGATCTTAGTTTTGTTAGAATGAAATCGTAATTCAACGTCCTTTTTCAGGCGGAACTCCAATGATCATTTTTTATCCTTTCCAACCTCCTAATTTAAGAGGTCCTGTGAGATGCGCTGGAGTGAACAAAACAAAAAAGCTACCCAAAAACGGATAGCTTTTTTGTTTTGTTCACTCTATAAATTAATGCTAACTTTTCAAGTTGTATTTCTTCTTAAACCATTTTCCAATAATCAATATGAAGATGCAAAGTACGCTTATTAGTATATCGATACTGTTTTCGTAAGTAATTAGTTTTCGAGCAATAGCTAAGATCAGGATGTCTATTACAAAATAGATATCTTTTTTTATTATGAGAATGGCGATTTCTACCCCGACAGCTAAAAGTAGGATGTCTGATAAGAGGATTTTATAGTGTGTTAATAGTGTTCCTTCGCTTATCTCATTAAGAATAAGTGTTGCGATCTCTTTGAAAGTAAATAGAATGGTGGCAAGGATAAGCAGCACAATAGCCCATTCAATAAGATGGAAAGAAGAGATAGTGGCTTTGAGAAACTTAGTGGATTTTTCTTTCAATTTTTTCACTTCCTCTTCATAGAACTAATATATGTTTGTAATTGTTCGTTGGAAATCCTTTTGAAGTGGACTAATGAATATCAGAGTGCATTAATATCCAATCAATTTGGAAGTAACCTTTTTGAGTTATTAACTTTATTTTATTTTTTGTTCCATAGTCTAATAATCCTTGTAATATATTAAGGAACTAATCGGAAGATCGAGTTTGCATTGTTCGTTGGAGGATTTACCGATATAACTATTTTTAGGAGGTTTTTCGAAATGAATGAATTAGGTATAAGATTATTTAAAGAAAAAGTGGAAGTTGGAGATCGTCTGTCTGTATCTTTTGAAGATGATTCATATTCTGGTATTGTAGAGACGATTGGTGAAAAATCCGTTACTTTAAGGAATGATAGAGTTTTAGATCTTTTCGAAGCTTTAACTACACCAGCTATTCTTGAAGTGTTCTATAATAAAATCTGGTTCTATTGTGTGACGAATAATGAAGGAAAGAACATTGCTGTTTAGGGAAATGATTTTTAGATAAAAAAAGACAACTGAGTATGCAGAAGAAGCGAAAGAAGATGGTTATACAAATATTGAAGTGATAAGCAAAGCAGAGTTTATTGTTAATGGTCGTACGAGAAAAATGATTAATAAACTTAAAGTATATAGTAAGGCAACAGTTATTTTCGCTGTTTGCCTTTTTCGTTTTTTCTCTGTTTGAGTTAATTTTTGATTTAGTCTTATGGTGGAGGATCTAGTTATACACCGGAATTAGTGGAAGGTTTTATTAAACGGTATAAGAGTTACCAGTAAGAGAACTATGGTTGGTTGATATTGAAGAGGGAAAAGAAAAACTAGAAATTGTAGGGAATCTTGTAAAAAGAATGGTTAAAAAATCAGGTTTGCCAATCGATATTCATTTGACATTGGATAGAAGGGAAGCTCTAAAAGGTGCAGATTTTGTTACTACACAACTTAGAGTAGGGTTATTAGATGCTCGAGCGAAGTAGGAATGTTAACTGATCCAAAGAACAGCAGCTTTGGTGAACCTCCCCGCCTAAATGGGTATGCACCCATTATAGATGGGGCATCTTCTCGGGTAATCGAACCTAACGGTTCGAAATGGGCCGAGCTATAACCTGGATTCCGACGGCTTATGATATATATAAAATTAGGCTGCTACAATGTTTTGTAGGAGTCTTTTTCCTTTGTTGATGAAATGATGGAAGCTCATAAAAAATACTTACCAAAATTCTTCTACTGATTGTTAAAAAACGACGTGTTTATTCATTCGCGTCGTTTTTTTGGTTTAAGGCAAAAAGTAAGAAGCGAAGCATACATATTAGAAATATATATTAGAAATTAGAAAACTCGCCATTGGATTTAATGAGTGATCGGCGAGTTTGTTTTGTGTGTTTATTATATTTTAAGATTTTGGTAATTGGTTCGTTTCAACATATTCCGCGTACTGTTCCCAAGTTAAGCCTAGGAATTCGTGAAGTTCCCTTTTCTCCTTATCTGAACTGTTGTGCCAGTCTTCAATGCGTTCATCTATGTTTTCTGGAGTTACTTTTTTCATTCTTTCCTCCTCTTGGATATCTTTTAATCTATTTTCAACGAATTCGTGCCAAGGTGATCCAATAACTTCTTTCGCTGATTTATCCCAATTTTCTTCTTCCTTAAATGTACTAGCAAAATATAAAACTACATCTAAATCATAATGAGGAAATAAAGGAGCAAACTTTTCTACATCTTCGGAAGAGAATTCACATTCATCTTCATATTCATTTCCTTCATTGTCTATTTTCTTTACACTACCGTTTGCACAAAAAACATAAGTGTTTGTACCTTCTTCGTAAGATCCACTTTCGTAATCCAAAGTTTGTTCGCCACACTTAGGGCAGATAGTTGCTTTTTCAATTTCTTCTTGCACGTTTAGATAATGATTGCAAAAAATTTCAGCGGTTTCAAGAGGCATTCGCGTTAATTTTGCATATTGATCCGGGTCATTATATATAGACATAGATACACTTCCTTTAAATGATTTTTAATATTATATAAGATAAATGAGCCCGAAAGTAAAAAAATGAAAAAGCGGTCCTTATGAAAGTAAGGTCCGCTTATAAGATTTATTTTGTAACAATTTTAACAGTAGAAGAAGTGTAAGTTTCTTCATCGTGACCCTGAGCATATCCACCCACAGAGTCCAAATACTGTTTGCCGTTTTTTGACTTACTGATATAAACATATACGGTATCTTCGTTTGTCGGAATAGAAACATCATAATGGTTTGACAGAACTAATACTGCTCCCATTTGATCAGCTTTTTCTTTTAAAAGTTTTGCAAATAATTCTTTAGCTTTCTTAGCATTTTGAGAATCCAGAGAAGTATAAGTATATTCCAGGAATATTGCTAAACGTTCATTGATAGAATCAGAATTATTTGTTTCATCTACGTCAGCATTATTTGCTGTTTCGACATCAATAAATCCGAAGTCTTCTTTTGGTCTTTTCTTTTCTGGTTTTCTATCGGAAATTTTTGTTAACCTCACAACTGCTCTAGCAACATATGCGCCTTTGTAAAATGCAGTTAAGAGTTTTTTATTGGTGTCAAAATTTGACAACAATGCATCACTATAAGAACCGCCTTTCCAGTGTTGGCAAGTTTCTACAGGGTATTGTCCCAAACGAATTGTTTTTTCAAAATCAGAAGTTTCGTGTACTTTTAAAGCATCGTCGCTTAATGATAAGTCTTTTTTCCAAATTTCCTTGGCTTTGTCAGTAATCTCGAGACCGATTTCCTTCGTGAAGTCTTCGTCAACAAATTTGATATCTGTTAACTTTCCTGCGATTTCTGCTTTAGTAATAAGAACAAGGTTCTTTTTTTGTCTACTTTCAGAGTTTCTATACAATTTGTTAAAGACCTTGGTTAACCCTTTTTCGTGAAAAGCAATGTAACTATCAAGGTTATCTTTTATAAATTCATCGCTGAAGTTCGTTATGTTTTTGAACTCTTGAAACTCTTCATCGCTCTCGTATGAAATCTTTTTGATTTGTTGGAGTGAAATACCTTCTTCAAGATCGAAATCCAAGATAACTTTAATGTCATCTAATGTCTTGATTTCACTTATGAATGGTTTACATTCATCATAATAAATGATAGTAAATAACGAAACAACATCATCGTTAGTTAGGATTGAAATTTCTTTCTTTCGTTGTTTGAATCCTTTTTGAGAGAATTGATCTACTAGAGATTGTATGAAACCTGGTTTAAATTTAAATGTGTGACTGTTTACCGTAACTCCCTTGCAATCTTTAGTATAGTTAAAGTTAAACGCAGGTAGTTGTCTCAACAATTTTAAACGATCGTCGATCTTAATATTTCTTGATATGGCTTCCTGATAAAATTCAAAATGGAAAAGACTATGTTTTGTGATTAATTCTTTAAACTCGTTTAAAGTTAATAGTACATTGCAATCTTTGAAATAACTAACAATCCCTCTTGCTTTATCAAAGATATTATACGGAGAATCACTAAGACTCATTATATCTGATTTACTTAAAGTATTTAGATTTACTAACTGTCCCATTTCTTCGTATAAACCTACGTGGACAAATTTGTCTAACTTACTGTATTGTTCTGTAGCAATTTCTATCACTGTGTCTAAGAACTTTTTCTTTTTATTTTTAATAAGAAATTCCACAAAGATCTTAGAACTCTCTGATAGAAGATCAGAAGTGAACAACACACTAATTTTTGGTCCGTATAACGTTTCAAAAATGTTTGCATCCGAATTTAACTGATTGTGTGCCAATTTCATTTCCATTTTTTTCAATTCAGATAATGAAGGTGTCAAATTTAAACGATAGTATTGAGACAATATTTCATAAATTTGTTTTATTGACGTTTTTTCAATTAATGATTCTAGTTTCTGTTCAGTCTCTTTCGATAATCCCATCTCTCCTAAAATATTACTTAGTCTGCTATGTTCTGATTGAGATAGCATTTTTCTCTTATCCAGCTGAAACACTTTGTTGTAATAGAGAACCGTTGGATAATTGTGGTAGTAATGATTTTGACGCGGATTTAAGAAACTATAAAGAGAAATTTGATACCCTCTAGTTATTACTTCGAAAACAAAAGTCCATATATTGTCTCTATCATAACTTGGTAAAGTACCTTCAATAAATCGATCTAATAGTTCTTCACTAAATTCAACATTGTGTTTATAACAGGAAAGTAAAAAATATAAAACTCTCTCTTCAATCGATTTACCAAATGAAGAGTTATCATACCGTTTGTAAAGTTCATTTATATTGCTAGCAGATTTAAATAATTCCTCTAGATGTTCATTTTTCAAAGATATATTTTCAGAAATGTTGATTAACCATAAAACCAAATTCGTATCGCAGTTATAATATGATAGCCACTGTACAATTGGTTTCTGAGATATAGATTCAAGTTTCATAATATTTTTCCACTCAGAAATGTTGAATTTTTTCGATGATTGATCCTGTTGATTAAGAATATAATCTTGAACTTCTTTATTTAATGAGAAGAATGCTTTGAAGTTAGTTACGTTATTGGTTGCTTTTTTGATTTTCATCATTTGTTTTTCTAATTTAACTGATAGCATTTTAAAATGCTCCTTTCATCATTTCGTTTTTTATTTTGGTTATGTTAGATTTTATGCTGGATTTTCTCAATTCTACGAAAGATTCGTCTAATTCAATCAATTTTTCTTCGATGATAGTATTCCATTTTATTAATTCGTCATTCGATAATATAAAATGTAAACACTCTCGAGCGTATAAAAGTTTTAATTCAGCTTTATGGTGTTGAGCAGAGAGGTTTTTTAGGATATATGATCGAAGTTCAGGTATGGCCTTGATTAACTCTAGATGTTCTTTGAACAATTTAGAATAGCTTTTTAAAACATAAGCAGAATTAAATTGTTTTTTGAAATTAGTTATTTCTTTATCTAATTTTAATTTCCGAAGTTGTTCTTCGCTGCCGAATAATTGAATAACTTCCTCTTTTGTCGAATCATCCATCCAACCAGAATCTGCTAGGTACCATAAAGATTCGCTTCTTTGGTCTTGAGAAATCCCAGCAGTCTCAACAAAATGGTCATTCAATAATAGTTTAATTAGTTCATCAACGTAATTTGATCTGTTTTCAATAGCATCAAGGTATAAAGAACAGATTGAATATGTTAAACGATCCAGTGATTTAAGATAAAGAAATCTTATCTCTATTTGGCTTCTAACAATGTCTAAAGGATACATCTCGAGGTAAGCGTCAATATCTGGTGAAGATGTCTCTGATAGATAATCAAATAACCAAGAAACATAATTTTCATTAATAAAGAAATTTGTGTTTTCAGGTGAATAAATTTTTAGTCTTAGAAGTTCTTTGAAGTAAACACTATAAAATCCAATTCGTAAGTCATATTCCAATCTTTTTGATTCTAATTCTTGTGCTAATTCTAAAGGAATACCATTGTCAAAGAATGGCTGTTCTTCAATTGTGCTGATCATATAATTGAATATTTCTTTTTTCTGCTCGTCGTTGAATATATCGCAATTGTAATAATCATAAAGTTTTTCAACTTCTAAATAATCAGCGAAACTAATATCTAAGACTTCTTCTGTAATAGAAATTATGGTATTGCGATTATTTTCATTTGGAATAGCAGGAATTAACTTGGCTAAAGTGACTAATCGAGTTTCGAATAACTTTCCGCCTTTGTCTAACCAACTATGTTTGTTATTTCGCACATCAGCGAAAAAACTATTAGGAAGATCTTGATCTTTTTTGAGAATCTCGGAAACATAATTAGTATAGATGCGTTCGCAGCCTGGGTGCGTTATTTTGGAATCGATGACTCTATTTGAGAATATATTGGTTGTTACAAATATCGTATATAATTGATAGAAGTCCAGAGAAGTCCAGTTAAAAGCATCTTTGTACTTATCGCTATATTTTGTTTCGGTCCTCAACATACTTGTAAGTAAAGTTACTTTGATGTGTTGTTCTTTGTTTTTAAATAAGGATTTTTTTGGCTTACCTAAATTTAAAAACGTTTGAACAAACAAAAGAACTGAGTAATGATCATTTATATCAACTTTGTATCGATCCAAAAATGCCAGACCTAAATCTTCATAGTAGTGTTCAAAACTTTTTTGAACACTATAATACTTGTCTTGGCTGCTCATCAGTAAATAAAGTTCGTCTCCAGTTAATGTTTCAATTATTCCTTTAATTTGTTCATCTACAAATTTCAAGTATTTCTCTGCTACTGAGTCTTCTTCCGCTAATTTAACACCGATAGGGTAAAGAAGGAGTTGAAGAAAACCATCATTTTTCTTTTTTGCATATGCGTATAACTTTTTAAACGCAGTTTTCTTTTGAATTTCATAAAAATCACCAGTGATATCATAATCACCAGAATGTGTTGAGATAGTTTTAGCGAAAACCAGTGAATGATATGCTAATGCAAATGAACGCGCATCCTGAATGGAATTAACTAAATTTCTTTCGTCGAATCGTTCCATCGTTTCTCCTATATATTGGAGATTATGATTCTTTTGGAATCTAGCGATTGTCGGAATATCTTTTATCATTAGCAAAGACAGATCATTTAAAAGTTCCTTATTAAATACTTGATTATTAGTAGTCTTTTTCATTATGAACACCTCATATATTTGTTTTTTAGTTCCTTTATCTGTTGCTTATTTTAAGCAGAAAATAAAAAAAGGTTGAAAAAAAATAAAAAAGTGAAGATTTAGTTAATTTTCGTTTTTGTCACAAAATAGACAAAAAGTGATTATATACATAGGAGAACAAAGAATTAAAAGGAGCTATTATATGTGATAAAATTCAGAAACATAAATTTAAAAAAGTGGTTGTACACACATTAGAAAATGCGATGTATGAAATTAAGGTCAATCACGACAAAAATTAGATATATTTTTAACTTTTAAGGGGTGTATGTTTCTATGTCTAAATTTGAACAACTTAACAAAAGCTTTATTAATGGGGAATGGGTGGAAGGTAAAAGTAACCGAACTTACGATATTACTGATCCTTTTGATAAATCTGTAATCGCTACGTTAAAATTGGCTACTTCAGATCAATTAAAAGATACTTTTAAAATTGCGGAAATAGCTCAAAAAAAATGGGCGAAAACATCAGCAAAAGAAAGAAGAGAAGTTCTTCAAAAAGCCTTGGATTATCTGAAAGCAAATCACGATGAAATCGTAAATATAATTGTAAGAGAAACAGGCGGAACTATTTTGAAAGCAAATATTGAATTAGGTATTACTTATGATGAATTGCAAGAATCTCTTAATATGGTAGATGCTCTCGATGAGGTACGAACTGTACCTGGAGCTATTCCTGGTAAAGAGAATTACATTCATCGTCTTCCGTTAGGTGTTATTTCTTGTATTACTCCATTTAACTTTCCTATGAATTTAGGTATGAGAACAATTGCTCCAGCTATTGCATTAGGTAATGCTGTTGTTCATAAACCAGATATTCAGGTTGCATTTGCCGGTGGTCAAATTTTGGCTAAAGCTTTTGAGGAAGCGGGTCTTCCTAAAGGTGTATTCAATTCAATCCTTACTGATCTTCAAGAAATAGGGGATGGAATGTTAGATAACCCGGCTGCACGTCTAATTAGTTTTACTGGATCTACAGCTGTGGGTAGACATATCGGGAAAATTGCTGGCGAAAACTTAAAACGTGTTGCATTAGAACTTGGTGGAAACGGACCGTTGGTCGTGCTTAGTGATGCTGATGTTGATCGCGCCGTTGACGCAGCGATTTTCGGTAAATTCGTGCACAATGGCCAGATCTGTATGATTACAAACCGTATTATTGTTCAGCGTAATGTCTATGATGAATTCGTTGAAAAATTCGTAGCAAGAGCAAAAGAACTGAAAGTTGGGGACCCTAAAGATCCTTCTACTGTAATTGGACCGATTGTTAATGAACGCCAAGCTGAAAAAGTGATTGGTTTTGTTGAACAAGCTAAAGCAGATGGGTTGAAATTGGCTCTTGAAGGCGAACGTAATGGGAACGTTATATCTCCGTTTGTATTTGTTGATGTTCCAAATGATTCTAAATTGGCACAAACTGAAATTTTTGGTCCAGTTGCACAAATCATTCCTGCTGAAACTGACGAAGATGCTATCCGCTTCGCTAGTGAAACAGAATATGGCTTATCTTCAGCGATCTTCACGAAAGATCTTGAAAAAGGGCATAAACTAGCACTTCAGATTGATGCGGGTATGACTCACGTTAATGACCAAACGGTTAATGCTCAGGCTAATGTTGCTTTTGGTGGTAACAAAGCTAGTGGTTTGGGTCGTTTCAGTAATCCGTGGATTGTTGAAGAGTTCACAGTTACAAAATGGGTATCAGTACAGAACCGATACCGTGATTTTCCTTTCTAAGAAAAACTAAATAAAAGAACTTACCTATTTGGGTAAGTTCTTTTTCATTTATTTTCTAAGTGAACAATTATTTTATATATAATGAGTAAAACCAATGATAAGGTGGAAGACAAAAATGGATAATGTAAAATATACTAAGGAAGAATTCGTAGAGTTTTGTAAAGAAGTCCAAAAATACAGTGAATATGAATATGAAAATGAACAAATGAAAAAGACAGAAGAGGGATATCATTATAATGCGGAGCTTAGATGTCCGGATAATTATAGAATCCCATTTAAAATTAAATTTGATGGAGAGCGTATTACTTGGGATGAACCTGAATTCTATAGTGATAAGTTAAACGATACGAAACCTTTTTTTGAAGATGTAATGGAAGAAATCTCAACCGCTTTTATCAGTAAAAAACAAAAATAAACATATATCTATTTAACTTACCTTAAAAAAAAGGTAAGTTTTTTTATTTTCCTGCTAATTCTTTGTAATTGCAAAAAATTTTTTTTATAATAAAAAACAACGATAAATATAAAACATAGTTCTTTATATAAATAGATTAAATGTAGTAGGGAGAGATTATCTTGGGGGCAGCAAAATTAACTTTCGTAGTACCCGTATATAACCGGGAAAAATATATCGCAAAGAGTTTAAAGAGTATTTATGAACAAACATTACAAGAATGGAAAATGATAATAGTAGATGATTGTTCTAATGATTGTTCGGTACAAAAGATCAAAGAACTTACTAGAAATGATTCGCGAGTCACGTTAATTCAGAAAAACAAAAATGAAGGTGTAGGTAAAGCGTTAGGAGTTGCTTTGCAATATATAGAAACTCCGTATTTTATGGTTGTTGATTCTGATGATTGGTTAGAAAATAACGCGGCCGAAGTTTTGCTGAACAAAATTGAAAGTTCTGATGATGGTGTGTCTCTAGTTTACGGAAATACCTTAACCTGGGAAGATGGGAAGGGCAAATTAATCAAAAAAGATTTAACAGTTAATAAACCATTTGATGATAAATACGATTTTATTATGTATCCTCCTATGCCGGCACCAAGAATGTTTTCAACAGAATGGGTTAAAAAAGTAAATGGTTTTGAAAATGATGATCCGTATGGAGGAAGATTTGCTGAAGATAGATATTTATTGTTGAAGTTGATTTCCGTTAGTAGATTTGAGCACGTTGATAAGATGATTTATAACATTAGAATACATAATAAAAATACAACTAAAAAAGAAAATAGAAAATACTTTGGAGAGGTTAGAAAATACGTATATTCAAAGCTGCTAAGAGAATGGGGAGATGAATTCGAGCCTGTATTCGAATGGCTTGATTCAGGCTGGTTAAAATTATGCGCGTTGAAACCGAAACATTAAAAAACAGAGGAAATCATCCTCTGTTTTTTTGTTATAATGTTTTACTTTTCACCATCTAAGATGGAATGGATTAAGTGATAATCTTCGTTCATCAAATTGTGATTCTCCAGCGTTATCAAAGCTAATTGAATAGCTCTATGCATTCGGTCTAACTCATTTTCTTTCTCCTGTTTGTATGTATTGTATTGCTCTCTCACTCGTTTGACATCATTTTCTCCAAGCTCGATTAGTTTCTCATAATTGTAATGCGGTTGGTTACCAATCCAGAGTTCGTATTCTTCTTTTCCAGGAAGATAGTTGGCAGTAAAACATAATGGTTGACCTTCTTTTTTTAACATATTAGTTAGTTCACCGATATTCTTAATCTTAGTGTGTAAGGTACTCATTTTATTCCTCCAAATTTTTTACAATTCAAACAAACGGAACTAATTGCATTTGATTTTCGTTTGCTTGTTATTAAGGTTGCTAAATAATTGTACAATGAATAATTTCCTAATATGAAAATCATAAAAATAATATTGCAATTTAGTCTGTAAATGAATAAATGAAAAGCAGAAGGGGAGAGGTTGAAATGCACTAATAACATTAAGGAATAACTCTATATTTTTTTAAAATTCTCTTATATGGTGATTGTGGAGAATCGGAAACAAAGAGTTTCAACTTATCATTCCAAAAAATACAAACAAAGGGGTAAAGGTTATGATAATCGAATATTTTGCCAATAAGGGTATCAATCCACATTTCTTTTATTTATTTTGTTTTATTATGTGTATTGTTTTATTAATAGTTGTTCTTGCTATTGCTGTTTCTAATTTGAATGATCTTATTAAAGGACCTTTAGTTTTACTAATTGTTTTTTGGTTAGCTATTGGTGTCACTGGTTTGATTAGCTCGATTGATGAAGAAAAGAAAAGTATGCCAACTACTTTAAAAATTGAAAAAAGAATTGAATTAGAGCCTTTTAAGAACATAAAAGAATGTACATATGATAATTATCTTACTGTCAAAGATTATTCAGATATAACTAAACTTATATACAAAAAAACAACAAAATATGGAGAGGTTTTGAAAACCATTGAGGCTGGGAATAACCCTCTAATTTATAAGAAACAAGTTGATCAAGATAAAGCGGAATTGATAATTGTAAAAAAAGTCTATGCAAATGGAAATGTACAAAAATATTACCCTTATGAAGTGTATGGCCAAGATAAGGCTGAATTTTTCAAGTTAGTAATTCCTAAGAGTTGTAAGGGATAAGGTGAGGAAGAAGGTCTTTATCATCAAGAATTATATACCGTTTATATCTAGATGGGGGTTTTCATTTGTTGGTAGAGTTTCTCGCAGGATTAGGTATAGGAAGAATATTTTATTTAGTGATTTTTGTATTGATATTTTTGATTATTGTTGCTGCATTTGCAATTGAAATAAATTTCTATTCTAACATTGCGTTTAGTTTTAGGGCATTCATTTATTTTATTTGCGTTGTCATTATATTAGCGTTAGTTCATATGTGGGGGAGCATAGTCCAAGAATTGAAAAATGATTTTCCTACAAAATATGTAGAGGGAAAGGCGTATGAAATTAAGGTATTTGATGGTGAAAATGAATGTGATTTTGAGTCATACATAAAAAGTGGGGCAGTGCAAAAAGTTTTTAATGAAAAATATGGCGAGAGAATTGAAAAAGAATATTTAGATGGATTCTTTAAGCGTGTTGTTTACAACAAGAAAGAAGACATAAAGAAACCAGTTATAAAAGAGTTAAAACAAGTATATAAAAATAAAAAAATACAAGATGTATTTCCATATAAGGATACGCCTACTTACCAATTGATACTGCCTGAAAAGTGTGATAGCACACATTAAAATTTTATTTAGGGGGGGCGTTATGTTAGTTAGATTCCTAACTGATTTAGGATGGGGATTAGGACGGGGAATTGAAATCATTTTTCTGATATTGATTTTTGTTTTAATCTTCACGTTGGCTTTTTTATTAGACAATCCTAATAAAACAAAATACATAAAAGTGGTGGCTTCGGTGCTTACTTTAATTATTGTAGGAACGTGTATTGCATTGTGGATTGATTTAGAGAGAGAACTTAGTCATTTACCGACTAAATACTCAGTTGAGAAATCGATCAAAGTATCATCTTTTGAATCCAAAAAAAAATGTAGCTTTTCTTCTTATGTTGATAAATATCATTATGTTCAAAAGATAACGGAAAACGAACTTGGTAAGCATATAGATGACTATTATTTAGAAGGGCGTAATCGTGTTATTTATAATATAAGAGAGAATGTAAAAGAGCCTGTATTAAGAGTCATACAAAGAGTTTATAAAGATGAAAAAATACAAAAAGAATTTCCGTATCACGATAATGATGAAACTTATCAATTAGTTCTTCCGAATAAATGCAGTAATTAAACCAAACTATATATAGATAAGAGTTTTAATATAAGAATCAACTCTGGGTACGATTCACTGGGGAACGCTGGCAACATTCAAAAGCAGCTGGATGCGAAATCCGCTGCTTTTTCTATTGTTAATTTGCCGATAAACAATGTGCTATTAAGTGTTTTATTTAGCTTGTAAATTTGAATTTACTTCTCAAAAACCAATTAGTTATCTAAGAAGCGTCTTTTTTTATTTTTTTCTTTTTTTTCAAAAACTGATGTTATTATTTGAAAAAATAAAAAGGACTGATGTTAATGAGTTACTTTAACGCAAGATTATATTTAACGAATCCACTAAATTTTATCGAACTTAATTTAAAAAATGATCTAATAAAAGAAAAAAAGAACATTGGGAAAAATGAAGTTGAAATTTATGCAATGGACCGTTTTGATGTTTTTCTTTTAAAACAGATGGTTGAATCAGAAAAATCGGTTAAAGATCAATTTACATTGTTTAAAATGGATATGACATCAAATGATATTGAAGAAATGGTAGCTAAAGATGTACAAAAACATAAAATTGTCGCTTTTGAAAACAATGCTTATTTTTACACAGAGAATGGATATTTAAGAAAAAAATATTTATTAAAAGTAAAAGAAACGGGCAAATATTTATGTTTTGTAGAGAACATAACAACTGAAGAAAAAATTGAACAAAGAGCAAGTTGATTAATCGAGACAATAAACTCCATCAATAAATACATAGAAGCTTAACCATATCGGTTAAGCTTTTTAATTTTTCTAAATAAGAGAAGGCTAATCATAAAAATATGGTATTGAAAATCCAATTCTTTAAAGAATAGAATGTTATTTTAATAATTATTTGCAAGGGAGAAAAAAGACGTATGAACTATGAATTATTCAAGAGTATTAATCAATTTGCCGGTTCACACCCTTTCTGGGATGCTTTAATGGTTTTTGTCTCAGAAAGAGCACTAATTATTTATGCTGTCGTGCTGTTATTGATGTGGTTGTTTGGAAAAGAAGAGCATAAACACACTGTTTTAGTAGCAGCGGTAACCGGTATAGTTGCACTAGCATTTAATTTTATCATTGCTCATATTTATTTTGAACCACGTCCATTTGTTTCTCACACTGTCAATTTGTTAGTTCAGCATAAAGCAGATGCATCGTTCCCTAGTGATCATACGACAGGTGCTTTTGCTTTATCTATAGCTGTCTTATTGTGTCACAGAAAGATCGGTTTCTGGATGATTCTGTTTGCAATAATGACTGGTATCTCTCGGATCTATGTAGGAAATCATTATCCTTTTGATGTGCTTGGGAGCATTATTATAAGTATCATAGTGAGTTTGCTCGTTTACAAAATTAGGCCTCTCCTGAAACCTGTCTCTAGTTTTTTTATAACAAAATTAAGTTTTAAATTTAGATAGACTGGGGTTGTGCTGGATGACTGATATAGAGATTATTGACATATTTGATGAAAAATACTCTTGTTGTTTAATGGTTTTAGGAAGTATCCACGATTTGAAAGTAGAGATAGATAATGTGGTTAAAACCAAAGAGGTGGATGGAGAAATACTGTTAGACACATTGCTTCATTCGGGAAATGGTGATGATCGTTTTTATACCATTCAAGCCGATCAAGGGAAACTGAATTGGGATACTTTAGAATTACAGCTTATTTCTAAGCGAAGTGAAGTGAGGAAGAAAATTTCGAAAGTATTAGCTGCGGATAAGCATCTTGTTTTAAATTCTACATTAACTAATGTGCAGAAAAAAATGGTATTAGCGGGGATTGGAATATAAAATTCCTACAGACTGATATGAAGCCATCCTAGAACCAGAAGATCGTGCCTCGATATGTATACAAAAACTTAAATAATCTTAATTGTAACTTTCTTTTCTTAAATTAGAAGGTTGCAACACACAAAATCCTAGGGGGCTTCTAGGATTTTGTGTGTTTTACTGCCTTTATTTACAGCAGCCAGAAGCACCCCTATATATGCTGAAAAAACTTGCACTTTTTCGCCAAACACTTGTTTTCACAAATTTTAGAGAATAAACTATAGACGTTGATTAATTTAGTCATATTTATTCTGTATGAATCCTTTTGCGCAGAAGTCCTAGGGGAAACCTCTGGGATTTCTGTGTTTTTATATGCATTTGTCCAGCATTCAGAACCGGTACCCGAAAATAAAAGAACAAAAAAATGAGGGTATATTTTTTTTGGAAAGTACAGGGTCCCATAAGGAATCTGCTATTTTTCTTTTGGAAGAGTGTAATAAAAAACGACGCTTAAAACCAAAAAGATTATAGGAATAATAACTAAATTGCTGGCAATCAGACTTTGGTCAATCGCGCTTTCTGCTGTATCAACTGTTGAAGTCATCAGAATCACGTCTTTTAGACGGTCGAACACTTGAAGCAGAAAAAAGGAAAATAGGCTTAAAAACAATGAAATGACCGAGTATTTAATACGCATAATTAAACACTTCCTCCTATTCCGTTGAAAAAATTTTTTTGAATTTACTGTCAACTAAATGTATAATAGCATAGAACGCCAAAATAAAGAAGGAGGATTTTGCTTTGAAAGTAGGACAAAGGAAGTGTTTTAAAGGGCTGTTTAGCAAATTGTTGATGATGAGTTTGGTTTTTGTTTTAGCTCTACCGGTTTACTCAATATCTGCATCGGCTTCAGAATCAACTAACATCGAGAATTTACATCCTGAATCCGATGGAGCTACTGAGGGTGGTGTTCTTCAGGAAGCTGTATCTGACAATGAAGACTATGAGATAGTGGACGTTACTTATATTCCAGAATCTCAAAATGACGAAAAAGCCTCTGTGCAAGCTGTTTCAACTTGGTGGGAGACAACAAGAAAAGACTATCAAGGGATTAAATATGGTGGGTGGAAGACGCTAGTTGAACGGAACTCCGGAAATTCTGGTTCAATCACAATTAAGTTCACCAAAACCCGTTCAAATTCGTATTCCGGCCAATTAAAGGTTACTAAAAAGATAATGGATGCTTTTGTGGGTTTTGACATAAAGAAAGAATATCAGGTATCTGTTGACGATCGACATACTGGGCTAAGTAAGAAAAAAACGTATTTGGCTCAATACAGAACAAGAAATAAAGAATGGAAAGTTACACAAACGCAATACGAGTTAGAAAACTGGACTGGAAAAAAACGAAAAGTTGGAACGAAAGTTATAACTGTGAAAAAACAAGACGGTTTTAATACTCGTGTAAAAGCAAAATAAAGAAATGAATTCAAACATTTCAACATAAGTTGTTGCAATACGTAATGTAGGATATAATTAACTCACAATTACCATACTACTAGATTTTTTTGCAACAATTTAAAACATCCAACATCCAAACACTCGAAATCCTAGGGGGTAACCTCTGGGATTTCTGTGCGTTTACAGACCTTTTTCTACAGCACCCAGGAGTACCCCCTTGTTTTCTCGAAATAAATATAATAATCAATAGACGGCAATAATAGAGTGGAATGCAATTGCAATCTACTTATTTATTAATTTCTTTTCCAATTTCAGAAGCAAGTTATCACAGAAAAGTAATAATACTGACACAAAAATCCTAGGGGCGGCAACCTCTAGGATTTTTTTGTTCTTCTATGCTTTTTTCTAGGACGCCCAAGAGTACCCCCCATATAAGCTGAAAAAAAGAGGAGTATTCCTGATAAGAACGGGTTATCGTACCAACAAAGAAACAAAGTTTTTAAAATAATCTTCTGCATCTTCAAGACTTACACTATCAAAAAGTTCATTCACTGATTGCTCTACATAAATAGCCGCCTCTTTGCCAAAAATCATTTTAGACAATACGAAGCGAGTAAACGTTAACACATCAGATTGTGTGGTTACGTCAGGAAGCATATTCCATAGTATTCGCATAGCAGCGTTAGCAGTTTCTGGTGGTAGATCAGGAGTAAGCATCATCCCTCTGTATATGTACCCCATAGCTACCTCTTTAGTTAATTTTTTTCCATAAATAACAGCTCCTTTTTCTTTTTTTAATTCCATATGAAGTACAACCATTACATCAGTAAAAAGCAAGCTTTTTTTTTATTTTTTTGGCCAAATGTTTTGTACCAACTAAAGTAGGCGATTCTTTTAGAAAAAAATATTTTTTCGCCAACAAAAACGTTTTTTGAATAAAATGATTGAAAAATAATAAACGAAAAGGGATGAAGGTAATGTTGTCATTGGTTACGATTGAAAAAGAAAACGTGAAAGAAAAACTTTATGAACTATTCTATTTTGATAATGATATTATTGGTGAAACGGGTGAAAAATTTGTTGATAACAAAGCCAAAGAATTGGGACTTAATTCTACGCTAGATTTGTTTATATATGAAGCTGAATCTCAAACTTCTGATTACAAAGAATTAGCTAGAATGGTTGTCGATAAATTTACTAAATATCCTGAAACCAAAGAGTTTTATAAAGAAGTGACTGCTAAATTTGAAAATGTAGCAGACAAAATGGTAGTAGCTTTATCAGCGCTATGAGTAAATCTATAAAGGTTTGGCACATTTGTGTTAAACCTTTTTTATTTTTATTGAAATTTATTTTGGAAAACGTTGAAAAATCGAAATGTAAAATAATAAAATATAATTGTTGATTATGAGGGTGGCCTCGTAATTGACGAGGTCCCCAAGAAAATCAGAAGGGGATAATTGAATGACAATAATTGCAGAGAATGAAATTGAATTTAAAAATTTCTTAAATGATGGTTATGAAACAGGAGTCTTCAAACTCAAGCTTAAAAAACTTGGTGAAAATCGAGAGAAGAAGAAAGTTAGTATGCTTGTCTATAAAAGAAAAACTAAAAATAATGTTTTCACTCTTTATAAAAAAAGTGATAATAATCATAAAAGTGAATTTGCAGTGTACAAAAAGGAAAATAATACACTGTTCACCGAAGATGCTAACCAATTCATTAGTTTTCGAATTAACTTCTCAGAGAAAAATGAAACTTCTCATAAAACCATTATTCATTCTCCGAAAAAGGAACAACATATTGTCTCTAGAAAACAACCGGTTGCTGTTAAGCCTGTGAAGAATGAAGTATCTAAGAATCCAGAGTGTACAGTTCAACCATCGAATCAGATGCTAGATCGAATTAAAGAAGTATTGTCTAATGAATTAAAGAATGCAAAAAAAGTTTGGGCCATTTTAAATAATGGTGAAGAGTTGCAATTAGATAATAATGTCTTTGAAGAATCTAAAGTTACATACTTGGGTAATACCAAAAACTATGTGAAGTTGCTTGATATCCAACAACTTAAGTTTAGAAAAAAACTATATCTCTGATTCGAAAAAGCGCAACCTTTATAGGTTGTGTTTTTTTAGTTTTTGAAGGGAAGTTTCGAAAAAGAAACAATAGAATATGTAGATACGAAAAATTTTTTAATAATTTATGTGAAACTATTCACAAATTATGAGGAGTGAAAATTTTGATCAAAAGTAGAAAAACAGTCATTATAGGGACAGGATTTGTTGGATCTAGCGCGGCATATAGCATTGTAAATAAAGAAATTTGTGATGAATTGGTGTTAATTGACGTAAATGCGGAAAAGGCGAAAGGAGAAGCATTGGACTTGTCCCATTGTGCAGATTTTTTGAATTCTCGAGTCAAGATTAAAGCTGGAGAATATGAAGATTGTAAGGATGCAGATATAGTAGTCATCACAGCTGGTGCAGCGCAAAAACCCGGACAAACGAGATTAGACTTATTGGAATCGAATATGATTATTATGAAAGTCATTGTATCAAATATTATGAATAGTGGTTTCGATGGTTTGTTATTGGTTGCTTCTAATCCGGCAGATGTAATTTCTTATATTGTGTGGAAGTTATCCGGATTGCCGAAAAATCGGGTTATTGGTACTGGAACATCATTGGATTCATCTAGACTTAAAGTCAATTTGAGTGACATTTTCAACGTAGATCCTAGAAGTATAAATGGGTTTACGTTAGGAGAACACGGAGATTCACAATTTGTCCCTTGGTCTTCAATCACAATAGGAACAAAGTCTATTTTAGAAATAATGAAAGAGGATCAACAAAGCTTTAAGGGAGTAAATCTCGATGACATTGAAAACCAGGTTCGAAAAGCTGCGTATGAAATCATTGAGAAAAAGGGGTCTACTTATTATGGGATTGGTGCAGCAATAGCAGGGGTTGTTCGTTCTATATTTAACGATGAACATAGCGTAAGAACTGTGTCAACACTGTTGCAGGGGGAATACGGCCACCAAGATATCTTCACAAGTGTTCCAGCCGTGCTTACAAGCGAGGGAGTAAAGGAGATTATTCAATTAAATCTTAACGATGAAGAGAAAGAAAAATTCTCTCATAGCTGTAAGGTGTTGAAACAAAATTTGAATTCTCTGAAATTAAGTTCCTAAAAAACATTGTAGTTAAGCCAAACGATTCTCACAACAACTCAAATCTCTTCTAGATGATCTTAGCCATTTTCTTTGCCACTTAATAAGGATTCTCGTATTCCCGGCGTCTTTGTTTATCTAAAACCGTGTATAAAGGAATTTCAATATATTGCTGAATTTTAGCTGTATCAAAAAACATTCCTAAAAGCCGCTCAGTTTATTTCAACGCGGTTTTTTTTGTTTATTTTATCTAAACGTAATATTATCGTATAAGATGAAAATATAAAGGATACATAAAAATAATATAAGAAAATGGAGTGTTTAAAATGAGATTTTCTGCTGAACAATTACAAAGATTTGCTGAACAAAACAAAGATAGCGAATTGATTTCGGGTTTAATCGGAGATATTAATGAGCTTGTTTTAGCTTTAAAGTATTCGCATCGATTTGCTAAACGTGATAGCTCATACGATAAACCATTTGTTGAAGAGGTTTTAGCAAACTACCCTGCAAATTATCCTCGCAATATTTCAGCAGACAAATAAGCATTATTCGATCCATTCCTTAAAGAATTTTCTAATTCTAAAAAAATTTAAAACAAAGGATGATGTTGTGATGAATGATATTTTTGGAGAAGTAATATATAGTTATACAAGATCTCAAGCGATTGAAGATGGTGTTCTTATCGATATAACTAAAACGGCGGAAGAAAGAGGCTTGAAATTACCTACTGCCGTTACATCTGCTGTTTGGTCTTATATGATTGATAACGAGAAAGTATCTAATCCTGAACAAATTGACGTAAAGACTCGGGATGTCGTTAGTCTGTTGAAATTAGCAATTACAAGCTCCAAAGAGGACAACAATACTATTGAGTATCCAATTACAAGAAGAAGTGAAGGAAAATATGAAGAGGTTGAGTTAAAATGTGTAATTGGTCCTGGTGACAATTTAGAGCCTGTTCTCACTATTATGATGCCTGACGAAGATTGAAATCATTATAAATTTAAAAGTCATCTATTTGTGGATGACTTTTTCAAATTACAAAAAATAACTTAAAAGACCAACCTTTTAATTTTTTCAAAGGTTGGTCTTTTAACGCACCTTATTTCCAGAACTCAACGAAGAGTCTGAATGCAAATAAAGAGAAGCCGCACTCTTTGTTTGCAATTGTATTCTAACACATTAATTTCTATGGTGGAAGACCTTGGTTAAGTTAGTGATACCAGTAGTATAACAAATGATATTCACAGTTTGTACGTTCCAAGTCAAAAAAATGGAATTAAAATAAAGTGAACAAATTTGAAGAAAAACGATTATTATTGTATAAGGAACTTACAAAATAAACGAAGGAAGTATGGCTATGAACCAACAACAAGTCTTACGAGAACCATTTAATATTGAAACACATAAAAAAACTTTTATTAACTACTTGGAAGTCATCATTTCAAAGGAAGGTGCAATTATGTATGCTGTTCCTTCTCATCAACAAAAGCTGATCAACCTTGCTTGTGAAAAGCTTAAAATGTCGAGAGAGGATTTATTTAAAGCTTGTCCGCAAGAGTATTACTTAGATATTATGACTTGGTTGTGTAAAATAACTGACAGCGTTGCTTTGTGGAATGAATCTATGTTAGGTAGAGCCAATGAAAAGCAAGTCGATGCAATTAACGAATTAATAAAAGCGGATTTGTATAAAGGCCAAATCAATAAATAATATCAATATTGTATGGTTAGCTTATAAAAAAATAAAACATTAGGACACCAATTTAGGTGTTCTTCTTTTTTTCTGTGTTTTTTTGTTTTTTTTTTAAAATTGATAAATTTCAATTATAGTGAAATAGCTGAAGGAAAACATAAAGCAAAAACGGAGGAATATTTCTGATATGGTGAAACTTAGAGAGATAGATGTCCACAAATACTTACATAATCCTTATAGATTTACAATGGATGCTTTGAAATCAACAGTGGATGGTTCGACCAGAATCACATTTAATCCCTATATAGAAAATGGAGGGAAATTTGAATTAATAGTTGAATTTAATCATATTAACTTTTCTGATTATGTAATGCTAAAAACAGCATTAAATAAGAGTAAGCATATTGACGACACCGATTATAAGATTAGTCATATTATGTATAGTGATTATTATTCAAAAGAAGAATTAAATCAAATGGTAATCCCCTTTTCTCACCACAGAATAAACTTTTATAGCTGTGAGGTGGTTAAAGGGAACCTTTATCGTGCGTCTGATATGTATGGATCCGACCTTGAATACCACCTCTATTTTTTATATATAGAGGATATTGAAAAGTATGTTGCGGTGAAAATTTGTTACTTCGGATTATAGATATTTGAAAGGGAATGCTAATGCATTCCTTTTTTTAAAAAAACAGACCATCTAGAACTCTTGGGAAGTTAGGATGATCTGCTTTTTTGGCAACAAACTCAACGAGTATCCTGCCTGTGATACATAGTGAGAATTCACTTTGTACAATTACATATCTCAAACAAAGAAATGAGGGTATTACTTTGTCATACAACAAGATTTTACCACATCTTAACGAATGTAATCAAGAAAACCTTGACTGTCTTTAAAGAAGGAAAAATACTGTCATTAAGAGAATTGATAAGCAATGTAATTTTTCCTTATGACTGAATAGAGAAATCTAGGATTTCTAGAGGTCTCAGTATTTTGAGATCCAAATAATTAATTATCAAGGAGAACAATCTGTGGAAGAAATTAAATACCGAGTTGTATACAAGGAAACAAAGAATGCTCCAAATAAAGTTATTTCAAACATTTCTTTTGAAGAAATGCTAAAGTACTTCGAAAGGAAAGATGTTTGTTATTCTATAAAGGTTTATGAATTCCGAAATGGCGATGCTTGGGAGCAAACTGTAGATATCAAAGAAGGAAAAACAGTTAGAAAACAGAAGATCAAAAAACCAAATTGTACATACCAAAGACATTTTTCCTTAGATGAGATGTTAAATAAAGCTTTAAATGCAAATTCTAAACGAAAAGAAAATCCTGCTGAATTGTTATGGGATATCATAACTGGAGAGGATGTTTTAAAGCCGAAAATCTCATTGGTTAGAAAAGATGATGACGATGATTAAACTAACTGAGCAGAGTGGAAACTTTGCTTTTTAAAAAAGATCTGTATTTCAAAACATAAAACCTATGCGAAAATCAAAATTTAATATGGTTTGATGAAGCAAAAAAATTGTAGTTTTAACATATTATAACGATTATAACATAGATAGAATCAAATTCATTTTAAAGCATATGTAATTCTCCAAAAATAGAGTTAAAGCTCTGTTTTTTGCTGTTTAGGTATTTATTTTTTGCTTTTTTTCACAAAAGAGAAACTCGTTATATTATATTAAAAACATCATAGTAATGGGGGGGCTTGAATATGGTTACACAATAAAAAAAGTAGATGCCTCATAACTTGATTCCAATTATTTAAAAACATATGATTAATGCAATAAACAATGAAAGGGAGAATAACATATGACTGGTAAAGAATTGATTAGCTTGTATAAGAGCGGAAAAGAAATACAAGTGGAATTCACTGAAGAAGTTTTAGAACAAGAAACTAGATTTGAAGAAGGAATGAGAGCTTACATATCTGGAATAACTGAGCCTGATGAAGAAGGGATGATAATAATCCAATTCGAAGAAAGAGGATATAAGGAATTTAATAAATCAATGGAAACACCTAAATATTTTACAGGTGAGCCTGGTGTATATGAAAAGTACAGCGATTCTAAATATCACAAAAGTTTCAATGGGAAAGAAACCCTGTATGAAATGGATTACTTAGAAATGGAAAAGTTCACTATTATTGATGAAGGAAGCAAGGAGCTTTTTCAGAGATATTTAAAAGAAGGGCAAGAGATGTCCTATGTGAACTGGTTAGAGTCTTTAGTTTTAAAACATTAATTGTAGATAGATTCTATCTGTGACCTGACAAAAGAAAACTCAATAATTTATTGGGTATCTAAAAAACGGAGCCGGTGATGTATTAGTGGTAAATATAGCAGGTGAAAGAATAAAAACTCTAAGAGAGAGAAATAATTGGTCTCTTAGAGATTTAGAAACAAGGATGAATATTGATTACACTGTGTTGAGTCGAATAGAATCTGGAGGAAGAACTGTGACGGATTCTGAGTTACTTCAGTTCGCAGAGTTATTCGGAGTCTCGACAGATTATTTAGTAGGTAATAACAGTTCGTATAAAAATGAATATAGTAAGACCAAATCTGAATTAGATTTCAATGATCCTGATTTACAAATTGCTGTCAAAGATTTGACGGATTTCTCAGAAGAAAAACTAAGGCAAGTTGTTGAATTTATTGGTCTCTTGAAAGAGAAAGAAAGAGCAAAAGGTCGTTTTGTGAAGGACCAGGGCAATAAATAAGCCGCTCTGACCTGGATGACCTCTGCTTATAACGATGCATATAAATTTCGCCCAACTTATTTCATAATGAGTTGGGCTTTATTTTTTTGCGAAAAATAAAAAACGCACAAGTTTGCTTGTATAATCTTTAAAAATTAAAAGGAGCGTAACTAAAATGCAAATGAATATGTTTCCGTCAGAAAAACAAGAAAAAGAACAAGCGAAACTCTTGCAAGAATTGATTACTCTAAAGAGCAGCGTGATCGAGGAAAATGAGTTCAAGAATTTTTTTGGAACAGTGGAAGATATCAATCAGAAAAAGATAGAAGTGAACAAAAAAATAGAAACATTTAAGTGCAAAGTGAAAAAAACTTTTCCTAATTTGTCTATTAATTGATTTTAGATTTTCGATAAGGATGTTTTCGAAAAGATTGTTATTACTTCACCTAAATCTGTATTTTGGGTTTATAATTTAGAAGAAATCGAACAAAAAATCCTTAAAAGGGGCGTTTAATTATGCAATATGGACTAAAGCGAGAATCTATTGAAAAAATCATTAAAGGGATTTGTAAGGCATCAAATGAAATCGAATCATTAAAACAACAAAAACAAGAAAACATTGAGTTGATTGAAAATCACGTTGAAACACAGGTGGAAAAAGCTGAAATGGCTTTAACTATTTTGAGTCATACTCAAGAATTTCTAGAGAATTTTGATTTTGTGGTATTAAGCAAAGAGGAATTTGACTATGTTTGCAAGTATTTGTAGGAATAGAAATATATTATACACACAAAAGACCTTAAGGTATCTTAAGGTCTTTTTTTAACAAAAAGCGAGAATGTTTACGAAAAGAGCATTTGATAACAACCTTCAACCTAAGATGGTGAATTTAATTTATAATAAAAGCAGAAATAGTAAATTAACGAAAAGTATCCTAGGATGCTTTTTAAGATTTTGATCCATTTAAAATGAGAATTTGTAGAATCGTTTGTTATGCTCTTTGTTTTAAATGGATAGGGAGAATGAATATGATTAAGGGGGTTGCAAATTGCCTAAGTTAAAAAACTTATGGACAGGAATGCAAAGAAATAAAGATTTGATTTATTATGTTGTTATTTTGTTTTTCTTTGGGGCTGCTGCTTATTATGGTTATAAGGGTTATGAATACTATAGAACTGCTGAAGCTGTTAAAGATGGGAATGATCTATTAGGAAAGATCTTCACTCCATTTCTATTGGCTGTTATTCGCTTTATCATCGTTATGCTTCTGGGCGTATTTGTTGCGATGAATATTGTGGCTAAACCATTGAAAAGAATAAAAGTAATGCAATTTGAAGTTGAATTTAACGAAGTTGCTAATGAAATTGCGAAGGTACAGGACAAGCAATTGAATCAGGTGCATTTTCTTTCAACCATACTGAAAGAAAGGGATTATTTTATAAGTAAGGCTGTCCATCAATCGGATCTAAATGCTTTTGATGGTACTCCAATCAGTGATGAATTAGATGGGCAAGAAATGAGCTACGTACTAATTGATAATCCAATTATAAATCGGTCCGACAATAATATGTACAAAGGGGTCATTGAAGAAGTATTTTCAAGATATGAAGATTTCTTCAATAATGATTTAAACATTAATTTATCCATTCAAGTCCTTACATACGGTAACGAAAATGATGATTTGTTCTCTAATCCGCATTATAATCGCATTGCAAATAAATTGTCCACCGAAACAGATCCAGGAAAGCAAATGATTATTAGGCAAAGGTTTTTTGGTAACACGAATTTTTTAATGTCTTTTAGGGAAGAGTACAATAATAGGTTTGTTGTGCTTCTGGAAAGCGATCAGCATATATTTACTGACTATGACAAAGAAGTAGTAAATAGCATCTTGGAGTTTGGGAAGTGGGTTCAAGACACGGTCTCATTAATTCCTGAACAATAGGTTGTGATTTGCGTTGTTTTAACTACGAGTGTAAAATATGGACAAAGGAGTGATGATTATGAACACTACTTCTAATAAAACTGATTCTAAACAAAGCTTACCTAAGACATCTTCTTTTAAGAGGAGAACCAGAAAGGAACTTTTAAGGAAATACAGAGAGCAACAAGACTTTGAAATTGAAAAGGTTAATGTATCTAAAAATGATCCGGTTATTAGTAAAATGAAAAATGTGCTGGAATCTATAAAATAAAAGGCCCCTAATTAGGGGTTTTTATTTTGTCTAAAACGCTCGGAGCTAATTGCTTTAATGTCTCCTCTATAGAAGAGTAACCAATCTTGTTGATTGAAAAAGAAAGATTATCTTCTTGGAATTTTCTAATCCTCATTAAAAAATCAACTTTGCATTCTTCAATTGTTTTCTGTTCCATCTATATCACCTCATTAGTTAACTTATTATATGCGGCCATTCTTTGTTTATTCATAATTAAATCGATAATATAGAATTCCTTTATATTAAGAGGAAAGGTATTCAGTTACTCTAGGGGTTAAGATAATCTGATTAGACGAGACCAGAGGGTTTTATAGAGGTTAAATTGAAGAAACTTTTCCACATTGTTAAATATCCGATTATATTATTGTTGCAGTTTCAATAATATAATAAGGAAGGTGTCATATGTCTGACAGAAAGACGAATAACCATCTGCATTATCGAGATATGATGCAGAAATACTTCACGAAGTTTATAACAAAGGAAAATGGCTATCCTTTGCGTTCTCTCGGCATCAATACTTCACCACCGTAGGTATTGATTTGGGTATTACTGACTTCGCTATTCTTTCAACTGGCAAAAAGGTAAATAACCATCGCTTTACAAAAAGAATGGAGAAGAAACTTAAACGCGAACAGCGTAAGCTATCTCGTCGAGCACTATTAGCTAAGAAGAAGAACATCAAGTTAATCGATGCTAAGAACTATCAAAAGCAAAAAATAAAAGTAGCTCGTCTTCACGAGAAAGTAAAAAACCAACGCCAAGACTTCTTACATAAATTATCTACTGATCTCGTCAAAAACCACGACGTGATTGTGATCGAAGATTTAAATACCAAAGGTATGTTAAAGAACCGAAAGTTGTCTAAAGCTATTTCTGATGTCTCTTGGAGCGAGTTTGTCTCAATGCTGACATACAAAGCTGAATGGTACGGGAAAAGCCTCGTCAAAATTGATAAATGGTTTCCTTCTAGCCAGATTTGTAGCAACTGTGGTCATCAAGATGGTCCGAAACCGCTTCACATTAGAACCTGGACTTGTAACAATTGCGACAGCGTTCACGACCGTGATGTCAACGCTGCAATGAATATAAAAAACGAAGGTTTAAGACTTATTGCCGGCGGGATCAACGGCGTAGCCTGATAAAATAACTAAGATCTATGGCCAAAGGAAAACCGATTGGCTAAGTCTGGTGTTCTCAGGAATCTCGGTACTTTAGTTCCGAGTAGTTCAAGGTCATCGATCATAACAATGTCAAAAGGTTATGTAGAAAGTTCGACGATTAAAAAGATATGGGAGATGATAAAAATGTTAGAGCACATTGATCGTTTTGAAAGAGAACTCAGAGAAGCAGAACGTCAGAAAGGACGAGAAGAAGGGCGTGAAGAAGGGCGCGTTGTAGAAAAACTTGAAATTGCAAAAAATCTTATTGGAACTCATAATGACCAAGAAATTTTGAAAATAACGGGTATCACACCTGAGCAGCTGAAAAAGTTGAAAAACGAACAATAAATTTTCAGGAGAAACTCAACAGAGTTTCTCTTTTGTATTTTGTGAAAAAAGGACAAACGACGCAGTAATGTATTTCAATATTAAGAAAATTATGTTATATTCCAAGTGTGAAATATAAATTATTAGTTGAAAAGGATGAAACAGCTTGAAAAAATCGAATTATTTTGGAATCGCAATAGTTATCTTAGGTGCTATAATTACTTTATGCTCAGTAATTTTCTTTAAAGAAACATCGTATTACTCGGTGGTCAAATCGATAGGAATCATATTGTTGTTCATTGGAATTATAATGGTGCCTACATATTTAGGAAAGAAACAAAATGATCGAAAATAAAAAATAATGAATTCCTAAGCCTGGGATGCTTAAAAAGTCGAAAGATAAACAGTAAACACCATTGAATTAATACCAAGTAGATCGAAAAATCACCTCTGTTTTTTTTATTTTTGTTAAAAATCGTTATAATGAGCTTGTAAGTCAAAAAGTTAAAGATGAATAAAAAGCGAGGTATCTACTGTGTTTGTTGAAATTGATTTAGATGAATTAAAAGACATTATTAACTTGTTCGAAGAAGATAACGGAAAAGAAGTTGAAGCTTATATTGATAAAGGGCGTCTATTTGTAAATGGTGAAGAGAATGAATTAATGTTGCGTCTTAATAAACATACAAATATTTTAACTATAGCAAGAATCCAATTTAAGAATACACGAGTTGGAAATGGACAGAAGATGCTTGAGATTTTAAAGGAATACGGAAAAAAGAATGGATATAAACAAATTATGATAGAGAGCATATTAACTGAAGAAGGATATAACTTTGCTAAGAAACACGGATTTGAGAAAAAAGATTACTTTGGATTTATGGAAAATATGATTGAGGGAGATTATTATCTAAATATATAAAAAACAAAAAGGCCTTGATTACAGGCCTTTTTTAATTCTTATTGTACTTCTAAGTGTAGATCCCCAGGATTAGTTTTCCCTGCTCGTTTTATAACAAAATACAAGCCCAGTGTTATGAAAGTTGGGATAACCATACCTAAGACTACATACAAACTGAAAGCACTCCACCCTTGTGTAGCTAAAATATTTAAAGGGGCAATCATTGAATTCAGCCCTAATCCTGCTAATTCGTATGAAGCTTTGAAATCAAATAACGAAGTTGCTATTGGGGCACAAATAGCTGCCGCTATAAATGGCGGAATCATTAATATAGGTTTTTTTATTAGGTTCGGAAATTGAACCTTTGGTGTAATGAGAAATTGAGCTAGAAAGCCTCCGAAATCGTTTTGTCTTAGCGACATTGCTGTGAACCCAACAAATTGTACTGTGCATCCAATTAGAGCGGCCGCACTTGATACCGGATCCATTTGAAGTGCGATTGCTATAGCAGCAGATGACGCAGGTGACATTAGAAGAAGGCTCCACACTAAGGCGATAACAATTGATCCAATAATAGGAGAACCCTCGACAGAATGGGTAATCAGTGAACTTAACCATTGAATTAACGGAGTGGTTACAAGAGAAAGCCCGTATCCTGAAATACCTCCAATAAGGACAGCTCCTGTTGGTATAGCCATAATATCTAACTTAGTTTTTCCAGTGATTCTTTTACCTACATATGTAGCAATGACAGCTGCAAGAACTGCGCTTAACGGTTGGCCGGTTACGATTGTGAATGCTCCATTCTCAGTTAACTTAATAGCCGAAGCTCCAATAGAACTGCACACCATAGCACTAAACAAAACAAGTGTGTTCCCGCCTAATTGATAAGCAATTCCTGCGCCAATAGCAGGGGCCAATAGAACCTTTGCTGTGTATCCAATAATTATTAATGCTGGCCAGTGGCTAAACTCTCCAAGTGTCTGCAATAGTAATCCGACACCTAATGTAACCAAAACAGCATTAGCAATTCCTGTTGATGCTTTATACATCCTCTCAACGATATAATCTTTCATTATGCTCGTCCTTTCTTGTTGTCATTAGATCGATAAAGAGAAATAAAGCACTTTTTATGACTCTTCATATATGATTTCAAAGATTTTAACACTTTTATAGTGAGATTTAAATACTCTTTATGATTTGTTTTCTTAAAAAAATAAATTTTCTAAAAATAATTCCTGGATATTCCCTTAATTGTCATCTAGAGCATACAGTTATTGTTCGGTAATTAATTGAAGAATGTTATCTAGTTTTGCTAATCCATACTTTTTGATTTATTTATTTTTTTCTCCAAAAGAAAAAGATATTTGTATAATCTGAGCAGAGAATAGGGTTGTTTTTATATACAACTAGAATGTTTAAGGAGTGGTTGGACTAATGAACACAGAAAGAAATGAACGAGTTAGAATTAATTCTTTAACAAACGATAGAGGACCACAAAAACATTTTGCGCGTAAAGGGATCGCAGAGTCGTTAGCGGAAATGAATTTTAAAATTGACTACACTTTATCATCTACTAATGTATTAGATAAATTACATAATGCCATCAAAAAATTTGTAAAAAAACAATTATCAATAAGGGAAACACAGAAAGAAAAAATGGATTACATTAATTCATTGGACATAGACACAGTTATCAACTTGAATGTGGAAGAAGCCAATGAGTTATCTGACCAAGAAGACATAGAACATACAAAAAGAATAATATATTCTTGTATGTCAAAAGCTAATCAATCTAAAATTAATCAAGAAGAAATGAATGTAGGAAAAGTAACTGTTTATAATGATTATTTCTCTTTGATTGGTTACTTTGCTTTTGATTGTGTAATCAGTAAGAAATGGGAGGGCGCGGAAGTCTATTTTCAAAAAAGTCCTTCTAAGAAAAAAAGGCCATTTAACATAGAAGAGCTTGTGGCTACTGTTATAACGATTCAAGCATTAAGAAAATACGAGAGAGAGCATCCAGGTTTATTAAAGGAGCTTTTGGTTGAAAAGTTCATCAACAAGGAGAACCAATTAATTGGAGTTCCTCCAAGTTTTACAGGAATTAAAGAAGAATTTTTATCTGTTGCAAAATCACTGAAAGCGAACGTAAATAAACCTACCATTTTTGTGGATAGAAAAGATTTATGCTTGTCTTTTCAATACCAAGAAAGATTTGATATTGAATTGTACGAAGGAAAAAAGACGGATTGGTCAAAATCATATCCTTATCGCCAAAAAGTAAATCAAGCGTTAAGTTCAGTGAGGTTTGAGAATTTAGTGGATCTCCGGGATCTATTCCTGGATGGTTTGTCTTCTTTTGAAGAACAGGATTATAAGAACTATAAAGAACATCCGTATTTTCTTGCGCTAGTCAATGGATTTGTAAGAGATGCTAATATAGCTCAATTCGATTATGAAGAGGAAACTGACTTCAGAACTTGTGCAAAAGCATTTCAAGAAAAAAAGAATATTAAATTAGAGCATAGAAAAAGAATGGAACACAACAAATTCTTAAACTTCTACGGAAAAGTAGAATTAGATAATGATGTACGTATGCCGTTGTTCGATATTGCTGAAAAAGATCTATTAGAAATTTCAGAAGCTATACCGTTTCCTATAAGAAAAGACTATGAATTTAAGATTAAAAAATTAGGGAAACACCGCGCTGAAGGGTTGTTTTATCCAGGGCTAAAAATGGTGATCATCGATGTTCGCAGCCCAAAAAGTTTTATACACGAGGTTGGCCATCAACTGGATCATTTATTTGCTGAAGGAAAAAGAAGCCGGTATTATAGTGAAACAGCTGCATTCCGACACATTAGAAATCTTTATACTCAAGCGATGGATAAGAAAGTAAATGAATTACCAGAGGATAATTTGTTTAGAAAGCAATGGGAAGGCAATACGAAATATAGTAAGCTTTACTTTCTGAATCCTACTGAAATATTTGCTAGGAGTTTTGAAGTTTATATGTTGAAATACGGCTTATCTCTTAATTCATTGCTTAAAACAGAAGATCTTTTAAAAGAAAGCATACCGCATATTTTAGACGGTGAATATGTAGAAATCATCACAGAATTTTTTGATGATATGCTACGGAAATTCGAAAAAGAGAGTGAGGAATTCACGAGAAAAGAAACAGATAAACCTAAGAATAAACAAAAAGTTGTTCAAATGATATCTGTTAAAGAAACTCATAACAGCCATTCAGTATCAAAAGTATCTGAAATAAACGTTATGACAGGAATTGAACAATTATCGTTGTTTTAATATTTAATAAAAATAGAAGGATTACATCTAAAATGTAATCCTTTTTTCGTTGAGAAATTTAAATTTTTTCTATAAAGAATAAAAATCAGCCTATAATATGTTAACACAGACGAAGTAAATATTTAATGGAGTTGATAAAATATGTTTTATGCTTTTGTTAAGGAACCAATCAGCGAAGAAGAGTTAAAGAAAACTAAATCTTACCAGATGCTTAGACTAATCGAAGGAAAAGGTGGATACCAGAAGCTTTCTTTGGAAGAAAAGCAACTTGTAAATACATTGTTTAATGAACTAGTCTACTGCGATGCTTACAGAACCGGCCTTGTTAAAATTGGTGGATGGATTATTGACTTCACTAAATATTTGAAAACATATTTAGTGAAGGACAAATTTTATGGTTGGATGGAAATCAAGGCCTTCAATAAAACCTCTATAAGACAGAATGCTATAACTCCGTCCCATATTTTAAACATCCAGGAGCTTAAGGAATGAAGAAGGATTGCAACTGAACAATTTCAAAAATTCAAAAGAATAAATACTAGGAGTGCTAAATATGTATACATTAGAGAATTATAAAGAAAAAACTAGATCATTTGAAGAAATTCAGTCAGAATGGCAGGAAGCAGTTAAAAGAAGTGGGAGCAATGAGGAAGATTTTCTAAAGCAAGTTGTTTGGGAGGAAAGAGATGATGAAAGTTATGATGGTGAATGGTACATATACGGTCATATCACTGATCTAGATGGCAAGAAAAATGAATTAACATTTCATTATGAAAAACATACTGGTCTCACACTAGATAACGTAGTTTGTAATCCTGATATTGAAAAAAAGTTGGTAAACTTAGAAGGGGAAATCTATTCTATTATTAGAGATGTCTATAACGGAGACTTACTTCTTGACCTTTACCAATATAAACATACTGTCAGACATTTCGAGGCAATGGAACAATTAAATAAGCTTAAACATAAAAACCTGAAATTGACGGACGTATCCAGTAATTGTATTACTTTCATTGATGAAAATGGGAAAGAAATTAAACTAACTGTTCAAATAGATACTGTTAAATTTGAATAAGCGAATAAATATATAGAGCTCTTCTATGAAGTAGCTCTTTTTTTAATGAAAATTAGTAGAGACTAAAAAATCACTATATAATATGCATATACCAAGAAGGAGGAACCCATAAATGACTAAAAACAATGAAAACAAAAAACCCACGGTAGAGGAACAGGTTTCTAAATTTAGAAAGCTGGTATGGGATTGCCAAAACGAAATTTCTGCTGTAACGACTAAATCAAAGCAAGCAAAAATTGAACTTGAAAGAGCTTATATTGCAGAATCCGCTAAAAAGTTGAAAGAGTTTGTTGAAAAAGAAAAAGGTCAAGTTACTGAACGAGACTTTATTATTTTCCTGAATGACTTGGCCGCTAATTTGAGGGATACGTGGAGGTAAAGAAGAAAGTTCAATACGTATATTTAATAAATTGCAGCCGAAAGATTAGATTGGTTAGGATACAGAGAGCTTTGTTCAAACAACCTGCTAAAACAACTGGAATTCGTAATGAGAGGAAAATGAAGTTAAATGGAGAGTTTAAAAACGTTGATTAATCAGATAGAAGAGAAGCATTTAGATTTCATCCGAAAGAGCGGTAGTATGTTTCCTGGTGAATGTGTATGGTCTAGTCATCTATTGGGATCATTCCTAGCAGCAAGAGGTTATAAAACAGAAATTGTTTACGGTTCGTATGGAATGCATAATCTATTTCACGTTTGGATTAAGGTAAATGAAGAAATTTTAGATTTCACATTATTTCAGTTTTTAAACAACAAACAAAAGAGCCGTTTCTATGTTGAAACATCAATTGATGAATTGCTTGAATACATTCTAGAAGCTCAGAAAAGCTTTTGGATTGAGTCTAACAGCCAATATTTTGATTCTTATAATGAATTAGTTGCTATTGAACCATTGTATGTCGATGTGATTAAAGATGATGGCATTACATATGGAGAGTTTTTAAATAATATTTCTCAAAATATAAACCAGTATCAATCACAATTAAACTTTGAAGTGAAATTGAAGGAGACCAAGAAAAGTTTTAATGATTTTTTAAATGAGAGCGGTTTAAGAATCGGAAAAAAATTCTTCACTAAATATTGTATTGCTAAGGCCTGTTAAGATTGGACAGTGAACCTCCCCACCTAAATGGGTATGCACCCATTATAGATGGGGCATCTTCTCGGGTAATCGAACCTAACGGTTCGAAATGGGCCGAGCTATAACCTGGATTCCGACGGCTTATGATATATATATATAAAATTAGGCTGCTACAATGTTTTGTAGGAGTCTTTTTCCTTCTTCTTGTATATTGATTGCTGCATTATGATCTCGATCCATAATGTTACCGCAGACGCATTCAAATAAACGTTCAGAAAGGGGAAGGTTTTCTTTAACCTCACCGCATTTAGAACATTTTTTAGATGATGGAAACCATTTATCGATTTTGATAAGCCGTTTTCCTTGGTCCTCGAGCTTGTATGTTAAGAATGCGGTAAAAATACCCCAACCGTTGTCGGCAACACTTTTGCCGAAGTTGAGGGCTTTAGACATTGATTGCATATTAAGATCTTCGATCACAATGCAATCGAATGTATTTGCCAGCTCTCTAGATTTTTTATGTAAATAATCTCGTCTTTGGTTCGCGATCTTTTCTTGAAGTTTGCTTACTTTAAGGCGTTGTTTGTCCCAACGGGAGCTGCCTTTTTTACGACGAGATAATTTACATTGTTCTTTTTTTAGTTTTTCTAACGACGCTCTGTAGAAACGAGGGTAATTGGCTTTTTCACCTTCGCTTGTTACGAACAAATTTGTCATTGAGAAATCTAAGCCAAGAACATTTTGAATAGACACCTCCGGTGTCTCTGTAACGTATTCCGTCAAAATAGAAATATAAAATTTACCTGTGGCTGTTTTTGAAACAGTCACAGACTTAATGATATGATCTTTCGGAATTTGTCTGTGCTGCTTTAATTTAATCATTGTTTTGATTTTAGGTAACTTGATATGGCCGTTTTCTAAGAAAATATTTCCGTTCACAACGTTAGTTGTAAATGTTTGCTTATGTTTTTTAGATTTGGACTTAGGAAACTTGGCATTGCCTTTAAAAAAAGCTTGATAAGCTTTTTTTAAGTTCATTTGCGCGTTTGCTAAAGTGAGACTATCCACTTCTTTTAGGAAAGGGAAGTCGGGTTTATACTTCGCCGGTGTAGGTTCTTTTATTTTTTTAAGCGTTTCTTTATCGTTTTTATAAGTTTTATATGTATCTTTTCGTTCGGCTAACATTTTGTTATAGACAAATCGAACACAACCGAAGGTTTTAGCGAACATTGAAGCTTGTTCTTCCGTTGGAACCAATCTAAATTTATAAGCTTTATTTTTCTTAACTTGGGACATATCCGTCACCTCCTCGAAACAAATGTTCTGTTTTATTTTATAAAAGGTTACTAAAACATTGCAACAAGACAGCTTGAAACAAATAAAAAAAAAGCGATTCATCCCCTCCTAAATCAAAGATTATAGAAGGGGAATTCTCGCCGATAATTGTTAAATATAGAAAATAGAAACCATCAATTTTGATGGTTTTTTTCACGAAAACAAAAGGGAAAGACCAGCTTTAAGTGATTTTCTATTTCAGCAATAAAATTAAAGTAAATGAGGGAAGCGGGAGATGAATTTTAATTTCTACTTGTTTTTCAAAAAATAAATATTATATAAAAAGTATGTAATTATTTTTTGTAGTTGAATTGGAGGAATTACATTATGAATAAAATAGGTATTATATTAGGAAGCACGCGTCAAGGAAGAGTAAGCCCACAGGTAGGGGAGTGGGTAAAACAGATTGCAGATAAACGGGGAAATGCACAATATGAAATTGTAGACATCGCAGATTACAATTTACCTTTTGTTTCTACAACTGATGGTAGTGAGCCTGGAATCAAGGATTGGCAAGAAAAATTAAATAGTTTAGATGGGTTTGTTTTCATTGTTCAAGAATACAATCACAGCATTACAGGCGCTTTGAAAAATGCTCTTGATACAGCTCGTGATGAATGGAATAACAAAGCTGCTGGCATTGTAAGTTACGGATCAACAGGTGGTGCTCGTGCTGCTGAACATCTTAGAGGTATTTGTGGTGAATTGCAAATTGCGGATGTGCGTACACATCCTACGTTATCGTTATTTACTGATTTTGAAAACGGAACAACTTTTAAGCCGTCTGACATACATATAGAAAATGTTAATACAATGCTCGATCAAGTAAATGCTTGGAGTTCAGCTCTTAAAGGGTTGAGAAACAAAAAATAAGTGTAGTTTTAACATCGAAACTCTGTGATCCTCAGTGATTCCAGAGTTTTTTAGTTTAGTAAGCATTAGATACCACATAAGTACCTTACAGTGGATTAAATAAAGCATCTATCTATTTAGTAATAGGTTAATGACTAATGTATGAATTGTTTAAGGAAGGTGAAAAGGTTTTAATTAAATGATTGTGTAATATAATAAGGTATGAATTTTTTTAAAATGTTTCCTAAAACAAAGAGAGGTGATTAGAATGAATAGGGAAGAAAATCCAAAAAAAAACCGGGGGAACTACATTATGAATGCTCTAAAAAGTAAATCTGTCCAAGCAGCGTTTAAAACCACGGGCGATTTAGCTATGATCGATGCTAAGATCAATAATACGCATATCGTTTATATTAATAAGGACGGTCAAATGGTAAAAGAATATCCTGACGGCAAGATTGAACCTTTTGAAGGTGAAAAAAATGAATAATGATCCAAAACAACCTACTCTTATAGTGTTTGCGGGTAATAATGGAAGCGGAAAAAGTACCATTCGCAGAAGTATATTAGAAAAGAGCTTGTACGTGAGTACTAATATTGATACAGATTTAACTGCAAAAAGACTTAGAGCTGAAGGAGTTAAATCTGCTGATAGGAGAGCTTCTGAATTAGTTTTGAGACTCATAGAAAGCTTATTTGCTAAGAAAGAAAGTTTCTCTTTGGAAACAACTCTTTCTGGCAAAGGTGCAATGAGGCGAATAAAAGAGGCCGAAGAATTAGGATATTATGTAATAATGTATTTTGTGGGTTTAGATAACGTCGAATTAAACATTAACAGAGTTAAAGTTCGAGTATCAAATGGTGGCCACGACATCTCTGATGATGACATTAAAAATCGTGAAACGTCAACGATTAATAACCTACTTGAAGTAAATGAATATATAGACTACCTGCAAGTTTTGGATAACTCCGGAAAAGAAGCACGAGGTGTATTTGTTAAAGAAAACAATCAAATGACTTATTTGACTAATTGTGTGCCTAAGTGGTGTGAAGTTATTGAAAAAAGCCTTATAAAAGGAAATAAAAAATATAAAATCTAAAAAAGACTGCTACTGCGGTCTTTTCTTATTTTCTTAAACTCCATTTGTGGTATGGAAATATGAACATAATAAAAGAAACCCTTGTCTGGTTCTAAAAAAACAATTATTTCGCCTAAAAAGTCAAATTCCTGCTAATATATCAACAGTATAAAAAGACATCAAAAAAGATAAGTGGAGGAATTAAAATGGGGGCTAATAATATTAGAACAATGGAATTAATAGGTGTTGATGATTGGAATAGACCAGTTTATAAATGTCTTGAAACTGAAGTCTTGTATAAAGACATAACACTTGGAAGCGATAATCCGGCATTGTATGATTGTGGTAACGATTTTGACGGAGAACCAGGTTTCCCCATTAAAGATGATTTAGAAATACACTTCAAGGAAACAGAAAAGCAACCAAACCCAGAAGATCGATTTATTTATATGCTATTAGATAGATTAAGAATGGATTGTGAATATTATCTAGGGAATGGTGGCAGAAATGTAAAACATCTGTGGGCAGATAATGAAAAAGAACATATCGATAAAATGAAAGAGTTACATTCTGGTTTCTCTGATGACAGAAAACCGGAATGGTTATCGTATGAAGAAATTTTACAATATGAAAATCAAATGATTAGCAGCAAGTAAAATTTTCAAAAATGAAGAATATCTTTAAAAGAGTAAAGGGCGGTCGAAGATGAAAAAAGAAATTAAAGATCTATTAACACAGGTTGAAAACTTAGGTTGGAAAGTAGAAGAAGAAGGAGATAATGAATACCGATTCGGAAAGTATAGTCCGGCCGGTCAAGATTATAGTATAAGTGTTAATGGAGAAACTTACGAAGAATTGATGCAAAGTATTGATCAAGCGTATGAAGATTATGATGTATCAGAAGAAACATATCTATGGCTAGACAATACTGGTCACGGGAAAAATGGAGCACCTTTCCATATGAAAGACGTACTAGCGGATATGGAAGCTTGCAAAGAAATGATATTAACTTTATCTAAAGGATTAGCTTTATCTAATGAATTAGATTATTAATTCGATGTTTTGATAAAAAATAAAGACTTGTTCCTTTTGGAATGAGTCTTTTCTAATTTTCCGATAAAAACAATGTAAGAATCAAGGGGGACATAAATAATAATGAGCCCAGAACCATCCAAGAGTTAACACGCGAAGTTCAAAAATGATTGGGTTTTACTGGAGAAAGAACAAATTCTAATAAATTAAATTAATATGCTGCAAAAAAAGAATTAATTAAAGAAAGTTATGAGCCTGAATTATGTCTTTAAATTAATTAGAATTTATCCAAGTGACAGTTAGAGAAGAATAAAAGATGAAAATAAAAAAAGAAAAATCCGTTTTGTTGGAGATGGATTTTTTTATATGACAAAAAGAAAGAGAAAAAACAAATAACTTTTTGAATTTCGGAAAATCGGTTAAACACCCCTATTTTCAACACATTTGGCATTCCAGATAATATAGAATTATCTGGAATGTAAGGTATAAATCTCAAAATCAAAAGTAACCTTCAACAATTGAGACAGAAAAAATTTCAAAAAACATATACTTATAATCATAATTTTTTTCTAAGGTCTATCCTTCATTTAGATAGACCTTTTATCATTTAATTGATATTTAGCTTTAGCTTGGGCCTTATTTCTTCAAGTTTTTTGTGTGTATGAGACAGAATGAAATAAATTTAATTAATCTTTAACATAGCATCGTTCTTTAATTACGGTCTCGCACTTTACTTCTAATACATCAGTTTGGCCATTGGATAATCTTGTGTACACATAAACCCAAGTTTCATTGCCTCTTTTGAAGTGATCGAAATCGTAAGCATTCGGATATTTATCTCTTATCCAAATTAATCCCGGCAGAGTCTCCGCCATTGCTGGTGATCCAGATACTAGCAAAGCTCCCACAAGCGCTGTAGCTCCTGCTATCTTTTTGAGTCTGCTTTTTAACATTTCTACTTCCCCCTTTTGATTTGTTACCCACTGATTGATTGCTTGCTTAGTAGGTAATCTGATCTTATCACCTTATAAGGCAGAAAATTGTCGTATTTTGTAGGCTTTAGTTGCATTTTCATAAAATATACATATTTAATATTTATTAACAACCGCTTCTCTCTCGTACGCTTATCAAAGTATTTCATTTTCCTCTATACTTCTCTAGAAAGCAAAGTAATCTTTGTGCAATGTCTTTATGTATAAAAAAGAACCAATATACTTGGTTCTTTTTTGTATTTATGATTGCCTTATAAGTGGCATATAACTATGCTTTGATTAAATCGTTTGAATTTAAGTATCCTTGAACATAGATCATATACTCTGATCGATCTTTTTCTTGTATTTCTTCTGAAACAGTGTTTTTCCATACATAAGTCTTTTCGAATGTTTTCTCACACATAATCTTAATGATATTCTTAAGATTATCTCCGCTTCCATAAAAATCTTTTGTTCTTAAATTTCCTGGTTTTCTTATGCATTTCTCTCTTTGTTCATCTGTCATAATGAAGTGATAAATGTACTTATCAATTACTAACGAATTAGAATAAGAGTATTTGCCGCTATTTAACCGTTCAATCAAGCCGTTAATTTTGGCGGTACTAATTTTGCAAGTCTCTCCTCCATCTTTTAAATTGTATATTTGTCCGTGAATATTGGTATTGTAAAACGTAATAACCTTTTCTAAAGTGTCAATAATAATAGGGCTTTTAAGTCCAAAATCGTATGCATAATATCTTTCCATTCTAAACATTCCCTTCTTAGTTGCTATATTATTTCAGTGAGCCTTGTTTAATTTAAAATTGCACTTGGATCATTTAACAATTTTTCAATAAATAACGGGATCTGTTCAAAAGCGGTATACCTTTTATTGCTGACTTTTCTTCTCGTATTGAGTTACTACCACTTCTTTGGGTACTACTTCAAATACTATGACGTGATATCCAAATATGGTCTGAGACTCAGTGGATCCTTCCTCGCGCTCCACTTGGAAGTAAGCTGTACCGGATGAATCAGTGATCTTATACACTTGGATGGACCACTTACTCCAACGTTCATCACTATCCTCGTTACCAGAGTGAACTAGTTTAGCTTGTTTATCCATAAATGCAGACTCGATCGATTTAGCTACGTCGTCCATTTGTCCATAGTAATTGCTTTCTTCGTGCTTGCGAATAGCTTCTCGTAGCTTATTAATCATATTGTTCATACAAACATACTCCCTTATTCTAAAAATCCATTATCGCTGGTAGGTTAATATCTTTCCATTGGATTGACCAAAAATATAATGTGATTTCGATTAATCTAATTTGGTATGAGATTTCACATTTTTTGGTTTTTACAAGCTGTTTCTTTATCTTGTTCGAGTTTACTCACAATGTCCCTGTTCTCCTTTGTATCAATAATATACCAGCCTTCTAAGCCTTCAGCGCTTGAAGTGAACAGTTTGTAACCGTCTTTCTCAGTTTGCTTCCCTGCTTCTGTGTCGCTGTCAAATTTTTGTGCTGGAGTATTGGCCAAATCATCTATTATTTGAATAACTTCTATCCCTTCATCAATCCGAAAAGGTGAATAACCTCTTTTTACCTCTTCAATGCTCCAACCTGTCTTTTGGCAATAACCTTGTAATTTATGTTTTGCATTACTTCAGTTCCTCTCTAAAAATGATTTTTATCTAAAGAAATAGTAACTTGTATTTTTGATATTTGGAGAAAAAACTCAATTAATTAACATATTAGTTAGGATACTTTTTTAATGGATGATAAAAAAACGCAGAATGCTCTGCGTTTTTAAAAAATATATAAGTTACTCAATACTTTCTGTATCCCATTCCACTTTGATATCTTTATGCTTATGAATGTAGGTGTATTGACAGTCGTCACATATTCTTTTGAATACGTATGAACCTCCATACTCTATATCTTCTTTATGAATCTCATCTTGTGAATATGTCTTGTTCGTTACTTCCCCTTCTCTATTGCATAAAACACACGCAGCATATCTAGTTTGTCGTTCGCTCGCAGTACCTATCTCTCCTTTGTGCATATGTTGACGAAACGTCTCACTGAAGTCATTATATATAAAAAATCAAACTAAGTATAAATATTTTAAAAATGTTATATTATTACGTAGTATTTTTTGCAGTGAAACAGTAAGTATTATCCTTTCCTTACATTTGAAATTATTTTTCCTAAACTGAATTAAATGGATAGTATACCTATTCAAATACCGCAAAATAAAAAAACAATACAAACAAAGAGGGTTAATCTAATAAGATTAACCCTTCTTTTTGCATATGGATAACACACTTGATGTTTAATAATAAAATTGCTGAATTTTAATATGCAATAGTAGCCGCTTCTAAGGAATTCAATTTGAGAAGGAGGGTAATATAATACTTCCTGCTTCCTCCCTCCTCTTCTATCCTTTTAGATATATTTTGTTTACATATCCCAAAGGAATATCAGTAATGATCCGAGTATGGTGAATAGAGCCATAAAAATCATAAAATATATGCTTGCGTAGATAGACCATTTATCTTTTGTTTCCCCTGCGTGCATAAATACCAGGAATTGAAGTAGTGCTTGAGCAAATGCAGTTCCAATTAGAATAAACATTCCAGCACCAAATGATAGACCTGTGAAATAAACTAGTAGTGCAATCCCCGTTAAGATTAAGGAAAAAATGAATCCAGTTACTTGTTTTACAGGAAAAAGTCCCTTCATTTTACATCATCCCTTTCAAATAGATGAAACTGAAGATGAAAATCCATACTACATCGAGGAAATGCCAATATAGAGAGAAAATGAAAGATTTATTAGCAGTTTCTGGAGTTAATCCACGTTTTTTTATTTGAGTAACAATTGCTATGCCCCAGAATAAACCGAATGTGACGTGAGCTCCGTGAGTACCTAATGTAGTTAATAACATTGCCGTGAATGCGCTAGTTTGCAAGCCGGCACCTACGTGGATATAGTGGAGAAATTCATTCACTTCAAAACTTAAGAACCCTAATCCAAGAAGCAGCGTGATGATAAAGAAAGTCATCATCGCTTTTTTATTGTCTAAACGCATTGCATTGATTCCTAGACCAATAACAAAGCTGCTAACTAAAAGTAAAATTGTTTCAAAAATCACTGGAGAAATCTCAAAGATATCTAAACCAGATGGACCGCTCCCTGTTCTTCCTTCTAAAACAAAATAAGAAGTGAACAAGGTAGCGAATAGCATAATTTCCGCTCCAAGAAAGATCCAAAAACCAAAGATATTTACGTTGTTTTGATTAGTACTATATTCAAGAGGTTGATTACCGTTTAATTTCATTTCTGAACACCTTCTGTTTCATAAATTTCTTCTACAGAGATATAACGGCCGTGATCTTTTTCAAATGAACGATATGCTAAACAAACGAAAATAGCGATCGTAGAAATAATTAGTAACGGCCATAAAGCGAATACAAATGAGAAACCCCATACAAAGAAAATTGCGCCCATAATGAACGGTAATCCGCTGTTGTTTGGCATATGAATTTTTTCAATTTTTTCTGGGAATAGTTCATTTTTATTTTTCTTAGCATCCCAGAATGGTTGTTCTGAGTTTACTTGTGGAGTAACAGCAAAATTGTATTCTGGAACTGGAGTATGTGTTGCCCATTCTAAAGTGCGTGCATCCCAAGGATCTGAGCCGATATTTCTTGGGGAATATCTAAAGCTGTAGTACAAGTTATACACGATTAAAATGAATGCAACAGCCATTATTCCCGCTCCGAAGAATGCTACCATATTCAATGGACCAAATCCTGTCTCCGCAGAATAAGTGTACATACGACGTGGCTGTCCGTCTAAACCGGTAATGTACATTGGGAAGAAAGCTAAAACGAAGCCGATTGTTAATAACCAGAACGTCCATTTCCCTATCTTTTCGTTTAGCATAAATCCGAACATTTTAGGAAAATAGAATGTGAAGCCGGCAAGCATTGCGTATACAACGCCTGGAATGATTGTGTTGTGGAAATGAGCTACTAAGAACATCGTATTGTGGTATTGATAGTCTGCTGCTGACATCGCAAGCATTACCCCTGTCATACCACCAATAACGAAAAGAGGAATAAAACCTATGGAGTAAAGCATTGGGACAGTGAATCGTATTTTCCCTTTATACATTGTGAATAACCAGTTGAAAATTTTAACTCCGGTAGGAACAGAAATCGCCATAGTTGTAATAGAGAAAAAGCTATTTGATAATGCCCCTTGGCCCATTGTGAAGAAATGGTGAGCCCAAACCAAGCAAGAAAGGCCTGAAATAATGACCATAGAAGCAACCATTGATTTGTATCCATATAGGTTCTTACTTGAGAATGTTGAAATGATTTCGCTATACATACCGAAAGCCGGCAATATTAAGATATAAACTTCTGGATGTCCCCAAACCCAGAAAAGGTTTGCCCAAAGCATATCCATACCGCCATTAGTGGTTGTGAAGAAGTTTGTTCCGAATAAGCGATCCATCGAACCCATAGCGAGTGTTACCGCTAATACAGGGAATACAGTTACAACAATAAGGTTAGAGATTAATGAAGCCCAAGTGAACATTGGCATTTTCATTAGTGTCATACCAGGTGCTCTCATTTTCATAATTGTTGTAATCATATTAATACCTGTCATTAATGTACCCAATCCGGAAATCTGAAGAGCAATCATATAATAGTTAGATCCGACAGATTCACTAAATTCTGTGCCGGCAAGAGGGAAATATGAAGTCCATCCTGCGTCTGGTGATCCACCAATAACGAAGGAAATGTTAAATAGCATTGCACCGAAGAAGAAAAGCCAAAAACTTAATGCATTTAATCGTGGAAATGCTACGTCACGAGCTCCAATTTGGAGCGGAACTAAATAATTCATAAAAGAAAAGATAAACGGCATTGCCATAAACATAATCATAATGACGCCGTGAGTAGAGAATACTTCGTTGTAATGTTGAGGATCAAGCAATTTATTATCAGGTGTAGCAAGTTGTGCCCTCATCATAATGGCATCTACGCCACCGCGGAACAACATAATTAAAGCTGAGAATAAATACATAATACCTATGCGCTTATGGTCGGTTGTTGTTAACCATTCCTGCCATAAATAACCCCATTTTTTAAAATAGGTTAGCCCTACAATAATAGCGATCACGGTTAGCCCGATAGCAACCATTGACGCGTATATAGCTGGACTTGGATTAGGTATTGCAAAACGATCAAAGAAATCCATAACTATATCTCCTATTCATTTAATATAAATTGATAATGATTTAATTATCTTGTTGATTGTGGTGGTCGTGTCCGGAATGACTATGTTCTGAAGATGTTTCTGATGTTTTATTATCTTCGTTGGTCATATTAGACATATCCATACTTTTCATCGTTTTTGAGTCGTGGTTATGTTCTGGAGCTGGTGAGAAGCTTAGATGTGTTCCTGTGAATGTCAGTTGACCAAGATGTCCTGGTTCTAACAACTTGTTGAACTTCTCTTCAGTGAGTGGTTTGGCAGTTTGTTTTACTTCCTTGACCCAATCTGTAAAGTCAGTTGCAGACATTGCGGTTACATTGAATGTGTTTTCAGCGAATCCTTTTCCGCTAAAGTTTGCGTTTCTACCAGTCATTTCTCCGGGTTCATCGGCTGCTAAGTACAAAGTTGTAATCATATCAGACATTGCGTATTTTTGTCCTCCCAGTTGTGGTATCCAAAAACTTGTGATTGGTCCATACGAATACAATCTGAATTCAATTGCTCGATTTGTTGGGATGTACAAATAATTGACGGTTTCAATATTTTCTTCTGGATAGCTAAAATGCCATTTCCAGTTTGATGAAGATGCGTAAACAACTAAAGGTTTACTGTCGTCGTATCCTTTCGGTGTTGATTCAACAATGTAATTACTTTGTACGGATACAAATGACAGATAAGCGACAATGAGTACAGGAATTCCTAATACAATCCCTTCAACCCACTTGTTTCCTTTCATATAAGGTGGCTCATAATCTGGGCTTTGATTTGATGCGCGGTACTTAATTAGTACAAAGATTAAAATTGCAAAAACAACAATAACAATAAAAGACATTATTCCAATAGATAAGTAAATATCTCTAGCTTGTCTTTCTGCTTGTGGTCCTTTAGGATCCAAAACAGTTAATGGTTCACAACCTGCTAAAACAGTGATCATCATTAATATCATTGAGATAAATAACCCTTTAAATTTCATATAGTCCCCTTCCCTTCTATTAAGTGTTAATGCTTAAAAAACACCACACCATTGTTAACTAATTTTTTATTAAAACCTCTTTTGCAATTGTGGCAGTTTTAAAAACATAGGGACTCCACATTGGGCTTTGTTTTAGCAAAAAAAGAACCATTTAATGTAATGGCTCTTGTGCGAAATCATTATGATAGTTAATCCGCTTCCTTATGGTTTGTTTCCTCTCATATCACAATATAAAAGGTGCTGCTCGCTTATTTGCAAGTGCACGAAGTCTAAGTAAAAAGTTAGTATTTAAGTTCCTTTGATTGAATTGGGGTAACCATCTACTTTGTTTCATATTTTGTGTTTTTTTCCCTATTTTATTTTATGGTGTATATTATTTGTAAAACGACTAAAGGAATGAATGCTAAAGTATGAAAAAACTCTATTATCATATAACCTTAGATTTAGATCACGATGGAACTTTTTATCCTAAATTACCTTCCTATATGTTTTCTTTCGAAGACATAAAAACGAATCGGATTTGTGTATCTGATAGTCTAAAAGGTTGTTTGAGTGCTTTCCCAAAATATCTTAATGAGGGAGACTATTTGAAGGTTTTTGTCATAGATACAAATAAACTTGGGATCACTAATGGAGAAATCAATTCTCCGGAAAAGTTGTATTCGAAAGAGCTGCTTAACGATTCTTTGATTACTAATGAATCGTGGATAACAAAAGAATTCACTGTGCCAAAAGAAGATCAGTATTTTATCAAATTAAGCTGGTTGGAGACTTCAGGGAGACAAGTATTTTCTAACTCAGTTTTCCATACTATTGCTAACGCCTATGAACAAGAAATTAGAAAAGTTTGTTCGATTGATGATGAAGTTATTAACTTTTTCGATGTGAGTGAATTTTTGGAGTTTAATCGAGAAGTTTATCAAAAATTTGAAAATGAGATCGATAACATTTCGATTGTAGCTGATTTTGGTATGAATAAAGACCGAGATGAAGAATCTCGAGAAATTTTTTTTGAAGACAGAGAAGACATTTTGATGAGATTAAAACAATTCATTGTTGAAGAGTATTCTACAGTAACAATCATTAGTTATACTGAAGAGGAGATGTTGATTGAAGTGCCTCCAAATACCGATGTATCTGGAATATTCTTATATCATAATCGTCTAACAAAAGACGATTTCATAACTGCTTAAGGAGATTGCATTCGAGGAATTGATAATTCTGAGCAAAGCCGTGCGAAAAAAATGGAAACACCTACAACAAATAAAACACTAAAAAGGTCTATTTTATAGATCTTTTTTATTTCAGTTTATAAAAAAACAAACATTTTTGGTTTATTTATCAAAATTGCTTTATGTAAGGTATTATTTTAAAAACAATTCAAAGGAGACGGTAACAATGAAATTAGTGCTTCCGCAAGCAGAAGAAAAACGGTATGAAAGAATTGAAGTTTGTCTTGGAGACAAAGTGAGAATGGCTGAATGGGACGGAATTGAAGTTGAAGGAACTGTCAGTAAAGTCTCGAAAGAACAGATTGAAGTTAAGGATGCTTCTTTCTTAGGTGGAGCTTATAGTGATGATGTGATGAATTATGAACAGCTTAAAGATAAAACTGAGTTTGCGTTCAATGTTAGAGACCTTGCTTTCTTAAAAGTAGCAACACTTGAGGATAATGGACCTTTAACACTTATAAATAAAGAACTTGCGCAAAATTATTGTGGGTCTGAATGTATATTGATGTCCCCCCTATTCCACGACTGGTACAAAGCTTATGTTAAAGATTTTAAAATGTTTGATAAATATAACGGCTATAAGATTAAGATTGACCCATCGTTAAGAGGATTATCGGTGTATGCTGTACCAAATAAAGAAACGATCGAACACGAAAAAAATCCTGAAGAATATTACAGTATCTATTTTTACAAAAACGGCAAATTACAGATGAGCAATATTTTTAGCTGCACGGCAGATAAACTTGATAAAAATGTTACTGAGAATTGCAATATGTTTAAATCTAGAACGGGTAATATTAAATTTGCATACAAGTTGACAGGAGAAAATAGAGAAGTATTAGAAAGAGGAACTGAAACTAAACGTTATTCGATTCAATTTCAATAAAATTTGTTATCGATGTTCCATAGGTTAATATAAAAATAAAGACAAGTCATTTATGACTTGTCTTTTGAGTTGATTGATACAGATTTGTTTCTTTTGGATAGAGATAAATCATATCCTGATGCATCGGCCAATAAACCTGTGTATCTAGTTTGGGAAGATCTTTTCCGCTCTCCTTTCTAGATATCGTTTTTAGAGCAACTGAAGATCTATTGGCTAATTCGCGTTAGGATAACTTCTGTTGTGAACGTTATGCCATTAGTTCTCCGCCTAATTCCATTCTTGTATATAGTAAAATGTCTTCCGCTTTTTGTTGCTCTCTAAGATCAAGATCATTGAATCCTGTACCTGCGTTGTTTTTGTGTTTTATTTCATTTTTACAGAAATAAATAGTGACCTTAGATGTTATCAACCACTATCATAAATATATAAATATAATTTTTCCGCAGTCAAAGGCCGTGTTTTTGATCATTTTTTAATTATTTTTATATATTGGAATAACATTAACCATTTTATTAAGAGAAGCGAAAACAAAAAGCGACCTTACATAATGAGGTCGCAAAAATATTTATTGAGCAATAATCTTTTTTGTTTCTTCTAAAAGATGCAAACTATTGATTCGTTCATTTTTGAACAACTCCGAAATCAAACTTAATTTTTCGAAATCAGAAAGTTGATGTTTTTGTTCAACTTCTTCGCATTCGTATACTTCATCTTGAAGTATTTCCAAAAATCGAGAGTGTATGTCTTTGTTTTCTTTGGATTCGTAACTCCAATTGTCAAGGGTTTTTCAGGCGAGTCTTAACAGATCATATGCATCTCTTTCCTCCCAACTTAAAACGCTTTTTGCAAGTCCAGGAAAAAATCTGTCTCTTTCGGTTTCAAATCCTAATGGAATATCGACTGATTCTCCATCTGCGGTATAGCAGATAAGATATACTTCTTCATCTCTATCAGCGTCACCAACGACTACATTTTCAATTTTCTTTTGGTGAATATGTTGATTATAATAATCTTGTAGTTTTACAAAATCCTCATCCGTTTCTACTCCAGCATCATCATCTTCTTCCCCTGCATATCTGAAATGGATTGGGTAAGTTTCAGAACCAATGGTAACATCAGCTTGTATATAGTGGTTTGCCTCTATGTCTTGTATTCCGGTGAATCTTTTTCCAACAAGAAGTGGTTTGAAGTGTGTTTCAAGCCTATTTGCATAAATTTTTGTAAATAAATCAAGTGAAATTTGACGTGAAATAGAACCCATATATTTTTCGATCTCCTTTTGTGTTCTTCTAATTTTTTATATTGTATCTAAGTTTTTATATTTTTTTAGAAAAAACGAAAAAGAATTTTTTCTTCTCCGCTCTTAAAAATAAAAAAAGAGGAACAAAAATTGTCCCTCTTTTTAAGTATTAAATAGCGTTTGTAATTATTTTTTGATCTAAAATGTTTAAGATCTCATTTAGAATTACATTCCGGCCTAGTTCCCAAATAGCTTTGAAAGGCTTATCGTAGTGTTTGCAATAAGCTTTGGTTTTATCCATCGTTGTGTGTCCAGAAACGCTATACAAGAAAATCACAACGTCTGATTTTTTAACTAGTGTTTCAATCCTTTCTGGCTTTTCGCCTCCGTCAGCCCAAAGAAATGAGCCTCCTCTTTCTTCTATCATTTGTTTATACTTGGTTTTTTGTGTTTCGTTACCAACAATTAATATAGATTTATCTGCTAGTGTTTGTTCTACCTCTTCTTTTTCGTCTGAAGAAGTAGAATTTTTTCTTTTTGTTTTTGAAATCTTTGTAGAATTAGTATTCTTTTCTTCTCCGTTCATTTCTTCTCCCATATTTTTGTGAAGCCAAATAACTCGTGCATCATCTGGTCTTCCCGCGGGATAGGCAATGTCTATTACGTCTCCTTCTTCAAGTTTAAATTCATTGATATCATATTCCTTAATAATAATAGTATGAGGAGCTTCATTATATCTAATAGCTCCGGACGTATAACTATTTGAAACGGTTAACATACCTGCTTCTTTTTCGACGAGACAATAATCGAGTTGTATTCTATTTGGACAATTCGGGTCCTCGGACTTCTTGGCTAGTTCGTAGTGATATTTTCCTTCTTCACCAATTGGTTCAGCATATACATAACAATTGTTTTCTAAACCGAGATCTCTGATTACAGATTCAGGGACATAAGCTTTTATTTCAGGTAAAGCACCAGCTTTAATATTACGTATAAACTTATACATTTTTCTTTCATTAACTTCATCAGCGCCATCGCTTTCGTTATCATTAGAAAGTTCGTGGTCTATGTTGTTATTTGCTTCGTTTGCTGTGCTCTGTTCATTAACTCTAGTGTTTATTGCTTCTAGTTCGTTGACAGCATCCGTTTCATTTCCTTCGGTTATAATTTTTTGTTGGATAAGATTCTGCCTAAAAATTTTAAAATCATATAATTGGTCCAAAAAATCAAAGTATTTATTTATATTGTTTCTACTTGCTTGAAGGTCGTCGTCAGTCATTTTTTGAATGATTTGAGTCATTTCAGACTTAAGTTTGGTTTTCGTTTCTTTATTAAGCATAGTGCTTATGCCTCCGTTATTTTTCTTATTTAACTTAGTGTCATTGTTATAGCATTTAGACAATACAACTTCTAATTATAATGTTTTAAAAACGTTCAACTAATTTCTTTACTTTTTCCTGGAATTCCTCTTCTGTGATCTCATTATTTAGTCTAGCTTTAACTAATTCTGTGTGATCGTTTTTCACTTCTAGGTTTTCAATTTCGTTTGATACTTTTGCTTGTTTCATTGCATTCTCTAATCGTTTTTCAGTCATTGTTTTCACCATCCTCTTTTCTTAATTATTATTATTTTACCATTAAAACCCCTATCGTGTAAGCAATCGCATTTCCTTTTTATATATTTACTTAAATATAATTTTTTTCAAAAAACATATTTTTTTCTTTCCATTTGCTATATTTATTCTTATTGTGTATAGAGATATGGGAGGTGTTAAATGTTTATTAAAAATGAAGTGAGGCTATTCTTTCTATCTATTGTGCACATTTATATTTATGCCGGTTTATTGTTAGTGTTCACTAAAGGGAGTTTGCCTTTGATTTTAGCAACACTAAGAGAGTTACTGTTTCTTTCGGTTTGGTTTCCTCCTGTTATTATAGTCATCTGTATCTTACTTCCCTTCTTTCTTTTAATGTATGTATTAAAGAAAAAGAAACAATACAGTTTGAAACGGAATATCTTATACATAATCTGTTCTTGGTTATTTTTTGGTGTAATCTACAATGCAATTTTAATTGGATATAAAACCATTGAACAAAATACAGTTTTCAACTCAGAAAGTATTAGTATTGCGAAAAAATATATTCCTATGGATAGCTGTATTTATAAGATTGACAAAAAATCTGCTTTAGATAATGATTGGAATGAAGGTAGCGGAATAACACAGAGTTATCCCATTTTATTTATTCAATACTCAGATAAGGTGAACGGACATTGCGTTGAGAAACCACAGAGATTAAAACGTTTCGAACTTCAAAATATGAATGGTAAGTGGTTATCGACAATAATGGCTTATCAAAATGAATAAAGAGCGCCTAATTTAGGTGCTCTTTATCAAATTAAATTATTTAAACTATATATTTACTTTGTCCATCATCAAAATTTAAAAGTGATGTTGTATCAATTATTGTTGTTTAACAAATAAATTATTTCCTCCTCGATTTCTTTCCTCAAATCGTTCTGATCTAAATTATATAATGTTCCGATTCCAGAGTTTTTAAAACCGCCATAGTAATACCATAATTCAATTGTGGCAGCATAAAAATCATCATCAACTTGAGGATCAAAGTTAATAGCAATCTGGGAGCGGTATTCTTTTTCTAAGCATCTATCGGATGTTAAATCATTAATCTCATCTCCATCTATATCCCGGCAAACCCAAATCTTTAAATTATGTTTGCCCTGTTGCTTGAATTTATTTGCATACTGGTTTTGAAGAGATATTCCGAGTTGTTCGCCGAAACGTTCTAATTCTTCTATCTTCTTTTTTAAGTCTAAGTTTATATTGTTATTAGGAATTTCTATATATTTTTTATTTGAATTTAATTCTTTCTTTTTAAAAAAGTGTTTCAAAAAATCTCTCCTTTAGTTTATTATTTTTGCGTTATGAACCTTAAAAAGAAAGACCTACCTAATAAGATCTTTCTTTAATGTTTTAAATGCTTTTTTGGATAATTTGGGACAGAATTTCTTCTAATTTTAAAGTGTTACTAACAGAAGCAATCATCGCCTCCATAAAATCATCTTTTTTGTTATCTAATAAGCCCCAGTCTAAATTATAACCGGCAGATAGAGATAACTGGCGAATAAATTCTCTGGTAGTCCGTCCATTACCCTCTCGAAACGGGTGTATTACATTCAGTTCCGCTAAGTAATAAGTTATTTTCCTGATAAATTCATCTAAGGATAATCCTTTGAGATAGTTGTCGTTTTTCAATTCAACATTTAGTAAATAATTTAAAGCACTTTCAACAAACCTGGCATTCGCAAACTGAAAGTTTCCCTTTGCGATATTTTCTTGACGAAATTCGCCTCTTATAGAAAGTTTCCCTTTAAGATTGGCAGCGGCCATTTCCATTTTATCAAGATATACATCTTGGAAAATGTGCTTATGTAAATCTTTTAGGTGTTCTATATTAAACTTGCCTATAACTCCTTCTTCTAAGGCAAGTTCGGACAATCTTCTATAAGTATGAATAGTTTCGAACTCATTTAGCTCTTTTTGAGAAGTTAAGTGTGCCTTGTTAATTAAAATGTCTTTATAATTATCATACGTATAGCGAGAATTCATTTCCATTTCTTCACCATTTCTAAAACCGCTTTAATGTAAACTGGTTCAGAAATTTCTCCTTTCAATCGTTTTTTTATTAATTCTTCTTGCTCTTTAGGAATGATGACTCCCTCTATCTCTAAATTGGATCTAGCTTGTTTCATAGCTTGTAAAATTGTAACCATACAACTCCTCGATTCCTTAAGTTTTATATAAATATAATGAGTGATTCCAATATGTCAAAGTGAAAAAACATAAAAGTTAACAGATTTCTGATTTTTATTTCGAATCAGTTAGTTAACATAATATAGCTATTGTAAATTAAAATAATGTGAAATAAAAAAGGCATACTAGCTGCCTTTTTTAAGTATATATGAAAGTAAATGCTTGATGAAGTTTAATACAATTACCTCTCCCCTATTGTTCCGAAACTTCGGCCATTTATATAAAGTATTAATATAAAGTAATATAACGTAATACAATATATTAATATTACACTGTAATGAGTTCACAATAAGACAAAAGGTTTAAATCTCTGTCCTCCGAGCGGTATGAAGAACTTTTAACAATGGTTTTCCCGATCAGCTGTAACCACTTTTATGATTGCTGCTTGGTTCGTTCTTATAGCATTAACATTAGATCGGGGTCGTGGCTTGCTATCTTCTCATCAGTTCGCGATAAGCTTTTGCGCCTTCTTCGTTAGGTGTTATTCCTCTTTCATTGAGATAATCTAAATTCCACATACTTAATGATTTTAATAATTGTTGTCTTGCATTTTCTCCAAATACGTCCTCTTGGATATCCTCTAACTCAAATGCTGGAATAGCAATATCGCAATCCTCTTCGTAAAATAAGTAGTTTCCCAACACCGTAGCTCTATTGATAGCTGCGGTGGATAGATTCTTTTCAGCAAACCCTTTACTAATTCTCATTCCTCCGTGTGAAGATGTTGTTACGATGGACACTCCTCTTTTGATAATTTTACAATGCTGAACTGCTCCCCAAGGTGTACTCATATTAAATCTCTCCTTATTTTTTTTTCTTATCTTAGCTCTTTTTTAGCGAAAAAGCAGAAAAAACAAAAAAATTCTCCGGGCGGAATTATATCAATTAATATGATGTTTGTTATATAATATATCTCTTATTTCACCTGTGGCGTAATCGTGTCCAAAGTCAACATAATAATTATATAGTCTTTTTCTAAATTCATCGTCTAAATCCTGATTGTAAAAGAAATTCTCTAATGAAAGGATTTCAATAAAAAAAACATCTCCAAACAAATCACCTGTTAAGAAGCGCTGTCCGTTAACAAATCCTCTGTAGTCATAAAAAGTTTGTAAAAGGTCATCTATCGATTTTACTCTAAGTCTTCCCTTTTTGGTTTGAAAAGTAATTTCGAACCCAGACAGATACACATCTTCAAAAAGTGTGTTGCCTGTTAAAGTTCCTTTTATTTCAACAATATCGTCGATCAAATAATCTAAATAATAATGTTCTTTTAGTTTGTTTAATAACCAATTTTTTTCTTTGTTTAACATTTTGGTTTGTAAGTTCATTTACAGCATTCTTCCCCTTTTGAATAGTTTCGAATAAATTTTAGATTCAGTAAGTATATAATTTCAAGAAGTGGGGAAAAATAAATCTTGTCCTCGCCCACTCTGTGTTTCAGTTTGTTAAATTGGCAAACTGAAACGAGTGAGGTCCGATAAGCCGTGAATTGATCTAAAAATCTTCACGTCTTATTTATATGAAGTGAATTGTGAATATAGAACTGTTAATCATCTAAAAAAGCTTCTCTAATAAGAGAAGCTTTAGGTTTTATATCTTAACCAATCAAAGCGAGTGCTTCTTGGTTGGTTATGTTAAAGTTAGGGCCATCATATAAATAAACTTCTTTATTTTTCAAGACCTTTTCATATTCTGTTTTGCCTTGATAATCATCGATAACGATTTGTTCTTCAGTTGTCATATCTTTATATTGTTTGTTTCCGTAACTTGGTGGAAGCCAACCTTTCTTGCGACTTCCGTAGAGATTGAATCTAGCTAATAGTTCTTCATTTGTAAATTCGATATGGCAGGTTCCCTTTTTGAAGAAGGTAACCATAAAGTATTTAAGCTGAATTTTCTTTGTGGTTCCTGTACGCTTAGCGTTCGCTAAATTCTCTTCTAAGTTTGAGTCATTTATAATTCCTCTGTCTAGATAGCTTAAGGCCTTTTCAATGTCATTTAATTTCTCTTTTACCTTATAACCGCATTCAAAGGATTGATTCCAAGTAGAAAAGGCATTTAAAGGAATGATGACTTTTTTGTTTATCTTCCAGCTTTTATTTGTTTTCCACCCATTGAAGTAATGAATATTGTTACCTGTTTGTGGGTGCCAATGGTGTTTGTGCGAGAATTCTTCGAATAGATTAATGATCGTATCCTCAACGCTTTGATTCATTAATCTGCTAATATCCTCTTGAAGTTGATAAATGTTGTATAGTGAAAAATCATATTTCACTAATTCTTTTATTTTTTCGTAATATTCTCTCCGAAGATTAGTTGTGAATAACTTGTTAAATTGGTCGCTCTGAAATAAAGTGTACCAATATTTATATCTAACGGATTCGATAAAACTGTTTATTTTGCTATTGGTGGTGGATGATAAGTTATCTCCGTTAATATTTAAAGTTAAGATCGAATTCTTATAAGAATCCTCCTTGAAGGAAGTAAGAATATACGGAGACATTAGCTGAAATTCATTGATCAGCTGCACTCCTGCTTTCACTTCAAAATTGTATTTTTCTACAATTTGTTCTAGAAAATCGGTTGTTGAAAGCTCAGTATCATCCAAGTTCATTTCTTTTGTAATATGAATGTTTTCCTCAGCTCTCAGATTGTCTAAAAGAACACTATTTTTCATTTTAGGTATTCTCACCTTAATGAGAGCGACCTCAACCATTGTTTTACGTTCTGCCTCTGCGAATGCTTCTTCAAGGAATTCAATTTCTGCATTGTATTCCTCAAGTTTCCTTAAAAGATCTTTTTTTGCATTAGAGTGTGGATTCTTGATTGTTTCAGCGTTCAATAAACATACAACCTGGCCTCCGCTTTTCTGCATATCCAAGGCTTTTAATAAGTGTTTATCACCGTTACTAAATGGTGGGTTTAAGATAATCAAGTCGTATTTCTTATATGTATTGAATGTTAAAAAATCGTCGTGTACAACTCTAAAATTCTCGCCTTTAAGTATATGCCTTAATTTTTCATCAATCTCAATTACATCTATATCCAAGTTTTCAGAGTGATATTTAGATTTATATAGATTGAACTTTTTCAGAACAGCTGTGGCAATATCTCCTTTTCCCGCGCTTGGTTCTAGAACGCTTTTTAACTTCTTAAAATTAACTCCATCTAACATCTTCTCAATAACATCGTTTGGTGTTGGATAAAATTCAGTGTGCGTGAACATAACTTAAACTCCCCTTGATCTTTTTTTAGATTATATATGTTTTTTTAAAAAAATATATTTTTTTAAAAAATAATTGAATTTATAATAAAGTTTCTTTAATATAAACATTAATCAAAGAGATATATTAGGGAAATCACTATTTAGATGTTTTGACAAACTATACGGAAAAGGTTGTTGAAAAGATGAAAAGAGGTATTGTGCAAGACATTATTGATGGGGCGAACACTCAGATTAATCCAGTGGTATTAGAGACTGCGGGAATTTTGAAGGACTGTTATTTTGTTTGGAAGATAGATGAAAGACGTAAAGAGCGCGGGATATCTCAAAAGGATCTAGCTAAGTTAACAGGGCTAAGAACAGGGACAATATCAAACTGGGAAAATGGTAAGCAAGGAGGCGTTATTAATTTAACAATATTGCTTACTTTAATGTCTGCGCTTCAGGTTACAAAGATATCTGATATTGTTGAAATAAGGGTTACTCCTAACATTGAGGGTGAGTTTGGAGGAGCACGAAACGAATGGATCTCATCTAAAGAAATGCCGTTTAAAATAAAAGAAATGTTTCATAAAAATATTAAAAAGAAAAATGCAATTCTTAATCTAAAACATACTGAACAAATATAATTACATAATAAAAAAGACTTTCTTGTAAGAAGGTCTTTTTAATATTTTATTTTTTGATCTCTGTTTGAACCTAAAAGGTTTTTTTCTGTATTGGGGAACTTTTAGAAAACCAAAATAAATAACGTTCTTATAACATTCTTTTGGTGTGATGTTTTTCTTGTTGAATTTCTTGTTTTTTGCGCTGTTTATTGCTTATTTTCGGACAAAAAAGGAAAAGACAATGGTTGATTTCTCCATTGCCTTTTTATCAGTTATTTCTCGGAATGTAAGCCAAATCGTATAAAAGTATCCATTTGATTTTCATTCAATTCTTGAAATCTTGAAATTTCTAATGCTTGGCCGCTAGTGGGATCAATATATTTCTTCGATTTTTCAATAGTTACTGTTTTCAAATTCCAAAAACTTTTGAAGTGATCATCTACTGCGTCTTCAAGAGATCTCCCTCCTAAAGCAATGGCTACAGGCGATCCTTGAATTTTATGATTTCCAATTAAAACGTCATACTTAACAAGAACAAATTCCAAGACTTCATCCTCCTAAAATTGAAAAAGTGCAATTACTAAATGTTTAATTTTTTAATCTTCCTAGAAACCAAATGATTAAGAAATTCATCGCAGCCATACCAATAAATAGAACAGAAAATGCTAACAAGTTTCCAAAGAATAATGGTTTAAAGTCTCCGTAAATAGGTTCGGAAACATTTGATAAGGTAATGATATAGAATACAAAAGCCATCCAATAGCAAAATTTTATATCTTTTAGTAGGCTTTTTATTTTCTCCTTTGTAAACTTTTTGCGATTTTTATTTTTCATAATTCATTCCTCTTAAATTTAAAAATATGATGTTTAAATTCATATAAAAAACAGAGATGAATTAAAAAAGGCCCCTATTGAAGGGGCTCTTCACCAATCAAGTTTCCATTCTTTCTGCTACTTTGAATGTTCCGCTCTGAGTATGGAGAAGTGAAGTTCCTAATGTTCCGGCTGCACCAAGTAAAAGAACCGCGCAAATTAATAATTTAGTTTTCATATTGCATCTCTCCCCTTTTAATGTTTTTTCTACCTTTTATGGACCAACGGTAAAACTCGTTAGCCCCATCGAATTCACCCTTCTTGGTCAGTAACTCAGCAACCTCAATACCGTATTCCTCCATATCCGGATAATGCCTATGCTTATCGAAGAACTCGAACGCTTCAGTTATCACTGAATAGTCTGACTTCAGAAAAAGGCCTTCGACGATTTTGAGTTTTTCTTTAATCAAATCAATTCCGTGCTGATCGGCAATTTGTTTTGATTCTTTGTAATATGTTTCTGCTCCTGAAATATCCCCCTTCTTCCCAGTGATGAAAGAAATCAAGAACAAGGCTCTCGCTATATATGCCTCATTAGCGTCAGGGATTTCAAGGGATTTGAGGAAGTATTGGGTTGCTACGTCAAGTTCTTCCATCTGATTATAACATAAACCGAGGTTAAAAAGGGCTTTTCTGCGCAAATGGCTCGCATTTTTTTCGGTTCCGTCAAGATCTTTGGCATCTTCTAAAGCTTTCTGGGCGAAATGTAAAGCCTCTTGAGATCTATGATTGTCCAGCCAATTACCTGAAATGACAAATTGACATTGTATTTTTCTTTCAACATATGTAGGCTTTCCATCTTCGGTTTTGTCGCAGTTAGAAAATATTCTGTAAGCGCGTTGGGCATAATTCATTGAGAAATAAGTTTGTTTCATATGATAGAATACTTCTGACAGTTTGAAATAGAATTCTGCTTTTTCTAGCTCTATATCGTCGCCTTCTATTTCATCAAGATATTTTTCCGCAAATCGGTAAAAACTAAGTGAATCGATTAACTCACCCTGCTTGAAATGAAACATCCCAGTGAAAAAGTTGTAATAATACTCGAGCAATGATGTTAGTTTTGAGTGATTTTTGGATAAATTTTTGTATTGATTATTGACGTCTTTAGCTTTCTTCTCGGAAATCTCATTTTTTATTTTCGGGTACTTATATTCAAGCATTAATTGGTGACGAAGTTCCAATAAACTAAAGTATAAACATACATCTTGATTTTCTTGCATCTTATGGGCATTAGGATCAACTATTGGTCGGAGTTCCATTTGAAGTTCTTCTGCTTTCCCCACCCATTCATTTTTAATGGCTTTGTAGTATTGGTTTAATTTAATGGCGACGTTCTCATAGGGAATCAATGTTTCTTCAGTGGCCAACTTATACACCCCTTTACAAATAATCATTACCATATATTAATAATTATAGCACAGATTGGGTAGGTGGAAAGATGCGTATTTGAACGTTTTGAAATTTTTTGAATAATTTGTTTTGACTATGAACACTTAAATTGCCTATTTAAGATGTGTATTCCTAGCTACGTCGTTTACCTTATATGTACTAAGTTCTTCTATATGACAATTTTATTTGGATGTTTATTTATTTTTTGCTTTGAATAAAGTTATTTGTATGTATTATTAAGGTAGACTAAATGAAGAAGGAAGTAGTTTATATGAAAAAAGAGACGGTAGAAAATATAATTGAAGGAATGCATAAACTAACGAATCCAACTGTTAAAGCGACTGTAAGTGTTCTTGAAGAATGTTATCTGGTATGGAAAATAGACGAAAGAAGAAAAGAACGCGGACTAACGCAACAGCAATTGGCTAAAATGACGGGGCTACGTCCAGCTACTATTTCAAAATGGGAAAATGGAAAGCAAGGTATTGATGTTAACTTCACTATATTTTTTACAATAATGGCAGCTTTAAATATTACTAAATTGTCCGATATTGTAGAGGTTAGAATTCCACCCGAAATGAACGATCGTTTTGAATCAAATAGTAATGAATGGATTTCTGATAAAAGAATTCCTTTCCAAGTCCTTGAGATGCAGCACGAAATAGCTATGAAAGCTGCTCAAAAATAAAAAAACAAAAGACTTCCTTATTTCAGGAAGTCTTTTTTTATTGCTGCCGGTTACTTATCAACGTACATAATAAAAATAAAGGAGTGAAGACTATGAAAAAAGATGAAGTAAATATTAAATGGCAAGGTTTTTTTGTTCCAGAACATATTCAAGCTTTGAGAGAACGACAGAAAGAGCAAAAAGAAAAATCTCCTGTCTTAGATGAACAAAAACTTGAAGAAATGAACAGTATAGTGGCCGAGGGAATGGAACATAACATCCCTTTAAGCTTTAATGTTTATAATGAAAAACTTGGACACTTCGAAAATATAAATGGATTAGTTCATTATGTTGATGCTCAAAACAAACAATTTAGAGTAATGGATAGTGAAGAAAATATCCGTTTAATTTCTTTTGATAAAATAGCCGATATCTCTATGAACTAAAAAAAGACCATTATAAAATGGTCTTTAATATTTTTATTTGTTCAGATGACGAAGAGAAAATTCAAACAAAATGGGAACTTCCATTAGATGTATCGGGTAATCTATACCTTCGACTTGAGACATAAAATCTTGTCTTAACTTGCGTACTACACCATCAGCATCTAAAACACTAGACTCTCTCCATTTAATGATTTCTTTGATTGCTTGTTTGAGTTCATCGGTAGAGAGCTCTTTTGCGAGTTCTTCAATCGTTTTCATTGAAATAAGTTCTCCTTTTCTTATGTTTTTTTAAATTCATAAATAAAATATATTTTTCCGCGGCTTTATTATTCATTTTCCCAAATCGCAATGAAGTTATCATCGCTGTGTTGTGATCTAGACAAGATCCAAGGTTCTTTGATTTCTCTGTGCTTTAATTCAAGGAGCGGTTTTTTACTATGAACGTGTTTATTACCGACAAAAATATACTTATTGATATTTGATAATAGTGTTTCTTCATTAACGCCGAATTCACTTCCTCCTCTCCAATGTTGGTCTGGATTATACTTATGTGTAACCCAGGCTGCGATCACATTTTCTGGTTGATATTTTCGAACAGCTGCTAAAGCATCTAATTTCTCTACATTTTCCCCATAAGGGACAATTGTTTGTTGTAAGAGTTCATAATGGGCCTTAACTTCTGGTCTATGTTGCAAATAATTATCTGTTCCTTTGATGCCCAAAGACTTTGCTATAGTTCCGTTGCCAGATCCAATTTCGATTGTTGAAATGTAATCTTCTTTAATTTCCTCATAAATGAATGAAATTAATTCTTTGGTAGGTATCGAATAAAATCCTTTTTTTACGCAAAAAGTGGTTAAATGTGTTTGGGGTACTTCTTTTAGATCTTCGTAAGAAAGAATTTTCAGGTTCCCTTTTTCATCGAGTAATAATTCATCTAAATAAGAAACATCTTGTTTTTCAATGAAGGAAAAATCAAATGATCCAAGATTAACGTTTACCAATACTAAATCCTCCTAAGAATAGTTATAGAATTAATATACATCATTTATTTTTTTATAAAATAAATTCTCTAAAAAAACTGATTTATGGTGATTTTAAGATTGATTGTTTTGTTATTCTTTTATTCGCTATGCTTTATCAATTACTATCTGAATTTGTGGCATTTTTTATAATCTTGTTAACCTTTTCAAAAAAAGGTTAACATTAAAAGGATAATGATGTACAATCATCATATCATCCCGTTTTTATACAAGAGTTTTAGTGTTTGGAAAAGGAGATGGATAAGTAATGAACAAAAAAATTGTTATTACCACTTTAGTAATAGTTGCGATAATCTTAGCTGGTATTATATCAGTCAACTTTTTTTATAATTACCAAGCTAAAAAAATAGCATCTAAGACGGAAACTTATTTAATCACTGAAGAAAATAAGAAAAAAGAAGATCTTAAAGAAGTAAAAGGCATTCGATCTAAAGTTGGAGACTATGGGATTTTGGTTAGAGTCATTTATAAAAACAAGCCAAACATACATTACTTCTACATATCAAACAATGGCAAAATTCAATATGAAGGGAAGGAGGATTTGAGTAAAGCCAAAGATCCTGTTCTCAATAAAAAATGATTGATAAAACAAAGGAGGAACAATTTTGTTTGTTCGTATTTTGACTGTCTGTTTAGTGGTTTTAGGTTGTTTGTTCACTTCTGGATTACAATCAGCTGAAGCAGTTAAATACAGCAATGGTCAGACAGCAAAAGCTGGTGATGTTTTAATTTCAAAAAAGTCATTAGACAATTATTTGGTTGGTCACGCTGCTATAGTTGGAGGAGATGGCTCGACTGCAATAGAGGTTTATAAGGGTCGATCTACCGTGAAAAGTTCTAAACTGGGTGATTGGTTCAAAAAACAAGACAGAGGATACAACGTAATGCGTTACAAAAATTCCGGCATAGCAAGCGGTGCTGGAGCTTGGGCGAGTTATAATGTGGGAGCTAAGTATAACTATAAGATTGTTTCCACTTCAGCTCTGAGAGACTGGAAAGACCTATATTGTTCCAAGTTTGTTTATCAAGCGTTCTATTTTAGTGGTGGAGTTAAACTTAAAATGATAGGAGATCAAGGTGAGATGTGGGAGTATCCCCCAACATCAAGCTGGGTGATCAATCCAAACTTAATGACTGTTATGGAAAACTTCACTCGAGTTAAGTAACAAAAGAGCATATTCTCGGGCGAAAAATAGTGGGTTTAAAAAGGAGATAAGTAAAACTTATCTCCTTTTGGTATATAGTTATTTAAATTTTCACCTAATTTTCACCTTTTCTTTGAAGTTTGTTGATCAGTGAACCTCCCCGACTAAATCAAAGATTATAGTCAGGGCATCATTTGACTTAAATACGGTCTACGCAAGCTGTTTAGCACCTTCGGTGCTTAATGCCTGATGTAAACTAATGAATGAAGCCAAAGTCAGCCGAGTTCTAGTTGCCAGAGAAGGAATTTTTGCCTCCACAGACAACCTTTTCTTTTCAGAAAAGGATTTAAGAAGTTCTCTAATAAAATATCGAGCTCCGATATTATAAGTTGCATTTAAATCAGCGTGATAGACTTTGCCTGTTTGGAAAACGGCAAGGTCTTTTTTGCTATTTCTAGTCAGTTCACCTGATCCGTCAAAAGCTAGTGCAGATGTGTATTTTGCGTTCACACGACGAATACGCATACCACGATAATGGGCCATTTCTTCTACTTTGTTTTGGATGCCAAGCTTGCACCAATGGTGCAACCTATGACGAAGTTTCTTGGATCCATAATAACCTTTTGGCATTTTCATTTTCCCAAGGTACTCAAATACAATTGCGTCTGCATTAAATTCCTCTGCAAACTTGATGATTTCAGAAGAAGTGTTGTTAATAATGTGTTTCTGCAATCCATTTATTTTGCGCCAGAAATGAGGTGCAGCAATTTTGCCAGAATGAGATTGTGCCTTTTTCAGTTTGTTTACTTTCGTTTTTAAACGGTCTTTTTCTAATGGTTGATTGATAAACTTTCGTCCAATGACAGTTCCATCAAAACGCATAGCTGAACAAACTGCTGAATTAGTTAGACCTAAGTCAACAGCTACAATCACTTGATCTCGTAATTTTGTTTTATGTAAAGAAATCTTTTTGCTGTAAGAGAAGTTTAAAAAGTACTTTTTCCCGACTTTAATAAGCGTCGGACTATTTTCTTTCCAACTCTTATCGACTCTGTTTTTTAGGTTTTTATCGTTGAAAACGACTGTTTCCCAAACCCAGTCATTGTTTTTGAAAACTTTAATTTGTGCCTCGTTTTTAGAAATTTGATTAAACATATTATTTTTATAAAAAACCGGAAATGCCTCGTGTCCGAAGCTTAAAACAGGCGGGATCTTCTTGAACTTCTTTCCTTCGGAAAGAACCTGCTGTCGTTCCTCTTTCCAGTTTTCTAAATTAGAACGATAACTTTTCACAATCCCGAATGCTTTAGAGATCGCAGATCTCCTAAAGTAAGAAGGAAATTTATAAAACTTAACTGAGAAATCATACTTTGGCGAAGGATTGAACTTTGTTCGATGGATTAATTTCTCGACAGCTGTTACACAGGATTTTGTGCTCAAACTACCTAAACTATTAAATTCAGAATCAATTACACACACGATAAAACTTAAAGCTTCTCGATATACAATGAGTGTTTGCTCAAACGTTTTTTCTCCGTGAGATAGAATTTTACACTTAATCGTTTTAGTTTGTTCTGCCATCGAACTAATCCTCCTTTCCAAACGTATGTTTTATGATATAATCTTAATACATAATACATTTAGTTGTAAAGGAATGATAGCCGTATAATGTATGAATTTAATAGGAATAGACACTCTGTTTATAGTCTTAACTATCATTTAGTTGTTGTCACAAAATATAGAAAAAAATGCATCTCTGAAGAGATGCTAAATCGTTTAATAGAGATAGCAAATAATGTTTTTTCTTCGTTTAAATGTGAATTAATAGAAATAAACGGAGAAGAAGATCACATACATCTCTTGTTTAAAGCTCCTCCTCAAGTACAATTATCAAAGTTGATAAACAATTTTAAGACAGTATCTTCTCGATATATTAGAAAAGAGTATCAACAGGAGCTGGCTAAATTCTATTGGAAACCCTATTTTTGGAGCAATAGCTATATGATTTTTTCTGTCGGGGGAGCTCCTTTGGAAGTGATAAAAAGGTATATAGAAAACCAAGGTGAAAATTCCTCGGCTAACCCCTCCTAAACGCTACGCGCTATAGAAGGGGAATGCGCCGAGTTGTTTCGTTCAAAATGTTCAATAATTTGCAGTAAAATAAGATAAAATGATTAAGGTGTTGGGAAAAGGATGAGGCCTCTATACAAAGAAACATTGGAATTAGTTGAAGTTAAAATTAAGGATTCCAAAAAATTCATTACATCTAAAAAGATATTAAACCTTGTAAGTTTCTTAGTTTATTTTTCACTAATTGCTTTTAACGCAAAATTTTTAATTTCTAATATTGTTTCTCAGGATAAAACATTAATTTTATTTTCTTGCATTTCCCTATTTGCTTTAACTATGATGTTAAAGGTTCTCTATAGATTTTCGGATGAAATGAAAGGTGCTATTTCTGTTGAAAAACAAAGAATAGAGAAACTAGAAAAAATTAAAGTTTTAATTAATGATAAACAACTGACAGATATTAAATTAAAGGAGAAAATTAAAAACATCCTTGTTGATTTAAAATGAAAAACTTTGACCAGGAATATAGCAGTGAGTCCTGATCTGCTTCAGTATTCGTTCATAAAATGCATTAAATAAACAATGCGTATTATTTGGAGGTTTAAATGGAGTTACCTAATGCCAAAGAAATGTTGAAATTGATTAATGAACAAATAAATGAATATAAAGAGTTGAACAAATTAAGAAAAAGAAAAAAACTTATTTATAATTTAGTTTTTTATTTAGCGGTAACTCTAAATGCACTATGTCTCATTTCAAATATTCTCTATCACAATAAGACACAACTATTACTACATACTGTTACTCTTTTATGTCTTGCGGCTGCTTATAAATTTTTTCTTCGACTTATAGATGCATTAAATGGTTTAATCGATGATGACAAGGAAACGATAGGGAAATTAGAAGAAATTAAGAAGCTAAATGTTGGTATGCAAGTAATAAAACAGAATGTAGACGAAATTAACGGAAAAATAGCTAAGATTAGGGAAACTGATGATTTAAAGAATTGATTACGTTAATACAACAGAAAAAGATGCCTCTTGGCATCTTTTTTTATAATATAGATTTATATAAGGGTATTTTCAAAAGAAAATAATTCTTTGTTTTTTTCTTTTAGAAGGTTGATTAACGCTATATCGTCTGTATCTGAATAATACCTTTGAATTAATTTTTCGCTAAGTATATTGTTTGTCCCTTTTTCTTTGAGTACCTTTTGCACAGCATATTCAGAAATGGGATTTGTAAATTCGACACTTATAGGATATTCATTATATTTTTCCTCATATAAATTGAAGAAGTGTGACAAGAGTTTATGTGAAAGTCCGTATCCACGATAATTTCGAAAAATGATAATGAGGTCTAAATGAAGAAGTTTATCTAAATGACCGCAAATACTTCTGTTTTCCTTTTTAGCACAGATAAAGGTATCTTCTAAAGAAACCTTTTCGTGTAAAGAAAAATCTATTTTCCCTAATGTTTCTTGATCACCATTAATACCTTTTTGGGTACACAGAAAAAGTATAAAGCGCTGACGGGACTTACCTCCTTCTATTTTTTTATCATATTCTCTTAAGGAGAACTTCAAATTTTCCGCTTTTATTGCCATTTCTATTTTCTTTTGCTTCTCAATTTGCTGCTTTTTTTCAAATTCATTCTTCTTTTCAAGATCTTCAGGAGAAAAATTAAATAAATCATCAATCCAGCTGTTTATCATAGGATTTTTACCCCTCATTCCTAATTGTATATTCCTTGTAATATTTTTTTTATTATATACACATATATTGTTTATTTTAATTTTTTATGAAAGAATAGCAGGTCGTTATCCTACTACTTAGACCCTATTTTTTATTTATTTATTATTTTTCGTAATGTTTTGAGCATACTCAGAAAGTTCTTTTGCCGTTTCGCTGATTTGATTGATACTATTTATTAAATTTGTTGTAATAACGTTTTGCTCATTGGATTCTTCGCTAATTTTTTGAATGTTTTCGTTTAGGTTGGATAAAAGTTCATCAATTTTATCTATAGTTGTTTTAATCGACTCTGAATGAGCTTTTGAACTTCCTGCTAAGTTTCTAATTTCGCTAGCAACAATGCCAAAACCTTTTCCGGCCTCCCCTGCCCTTGCTGCTTCGATTGATGCATTTAAGCCTAGTATATTAGTTTGTTCGGAAACTTCTTTTACGAGCCTAACGATCTTATCTATGTCTTTATTGCTTTCTATTATGTTGTTAGACTGATCAGAGACTGAATCGATGTTGTCAGCGAGTAATTGATATGAATCAGTTAAATATTTTAATGATTCACTGAAAACTCTAACTAAATCAAACAAGCTTTTAGAAATTTCATTTATTTTTTCGTAATTCTTTACACTGCTTGCGACACCGATGCTTCCAATCAAGGTTCCATATTCATCTCTTACTGGTATAGTATTAGCCACTAATGGGACACCGAACACACTCTCAGGTATGAAGCTGTTAATTGGCTTGTTCATCTTGACTGCTTCATACATCCCGTCTCCCTTTTGTAGCAAATAACCTGGTGATATACCTAAAGTAAAAGTCTTCCCAGGAATGCTAATCAGCATATGTTTTGTGTTAGAAATACCTATGGTTACATCTTCGATAAATAAGTCAACCATAGTTGGAGCTAAATGAACTAAATTTTGCAAAATTGGATGAGTATCTTCGATATTCAAGTATTATTCAACACCGTTCTATTTAGAAACATTTAAATTATACAGTGCATAAGCAGCATTTCCTTTAATTGAGAAAACAGGGAATAATTAAGTGTGAACAATTTGTCGCCAATGGCTTGCATATGGAGTATAATGTTTACTGTTAATCTTATTTGTATACTTCTTTTTTGGCGATCTTATTGAAAGGATCGTCTTTTTTTATAAAACGTATGCCCTCTATTCTCAAACCACTTTTTTTAGTGTATGATAATAAGACCAACCAGTCTTTTGGCGAATTCTATTATTAAAATATGAATTCGTCTTTTTTTATTCTGTTTTCGTAAAGTTTGTTTAGTTTATGAGAGATATTTTTCCACATTTGAAAAAACAACGTTAAGATAGTAAAGTAAAGACGAACCTATAAGGAGTGAAAAAAGTGGAAATCATAAGCGCCCCATTAACAATAAAAGAAATCAAGAAAAGAGCAGATGAAAATAATTTTATTGGTGGTGTTGTAATTGTAAAAGCAAGTGAAATGTACAACCACACTTATGAAGATTTCCTTGATACCCTATCAAAAAGATTAACAAATAAAACAACTTTAAGGGATATTGAATGGGAAATTGTAGGCCATAATGATGGCGGTTCTGTTCTTATTGAAGTTTCAGGAGATGTAACTGGCATTATTAAAAAAGATAATTAGAAGTAAGAGCTGTATATTTATATAGCTCTTTTTTTATGATCTTTTGAACATTTTGGTGGTATTATGACTTCATCATATTTGACAGTTAGAAACCAGCGCATTTACCGCTCTTTTTCAACGTACTCGAAAAAGATATTCAATTTTCAAGAAAGCATCTCTACACGAAAATAACGTGTTTTAAAAATTAAATGAGGGCGAATCCTAGAATTCGCCCTCATTTTTATAATGAATGATGGAATATATAAAGGTTTATGTTCAGTCTTCCCCTATTATTTTCACTTCTGTTTCGAGTTGAACGCCAAATTTAGAATAAACTGTGTCTTGAACATATTCGATTAGTTGAATGTAATCAGTTGCTGTTGCAGAATCAATATTTACAATAAAACCGGCGTGTTTAGTTGAAACTTGAGCTCCACCAATTTGTTTACCTTGTAACCCACTTTCTTGAATGAGCTTTCCTGCGAAATAACCTGGTGGTCTTTTGAAAACACTTCCGCAAGATCGATATTCGAGGGGCTGCTTTGATTCTCGTTGGAATGTTAAATCATCCATTTTTACTTTTATGCTAGATACTTCCCCTTTCTTGAGTTCAAATGTTGCCTCAAGGACGAGAATCTTTTCATCTTGGAATCTACTTTTTCTGTAGCCCATCCTCATTTCATTCTTGGTGATGGTTTTTAGATTACCTTTTTCATCTAAGACCAATGCTTCTTTGATAACTTCAGAAATCTCTCCCCCATATGCTCCAGCATTCATATAAAGGGCTCCGCCTACTGTTCCGGGGATTCCACAAGCAAACTCCAACCCAGTTAGACTGTGTGATAATGCAAAACGTGATGTTTCTATAATAGCCGCGCCACTTTGGACAGTGATCTGTGTATCGTCTTTCAAACTGATTTTGTTTAGATCTGATAGAAGGATAATAATCCCTCTAATTCCGCCATCCTTAACAATTATGTTAGAGCCAAATCCTAAAAACGTGAGCGGTATATCTTTATCTCTAGCATATTTATAAATGGCTTGTACATCTTCGTAAGTGGTTGGCTTAATAACAATGTCGCCATTTCCTCCTGTTTTTGTATAAGTGTAACGGCTTAAGGGTTCATTTATTTTGATATAGGTTGTATTTAAAATGTTTGATAGATCATTTTGAATGTTGTTCGGTGACATATGTTTCTCCTCTTAATTCAATGTATGGATTAAGTCATTAAATTATGACTTCTTTTTTAGTAACAGGTGCTTATTATATGATTTGTTTTGTGAGAAACCAAGGAAGGTTAACTTGTTTATATATAGATTTAGAAATGTTTTATCTGGTTGGTTGCTCTTTCGATGTAATACTTTGAAATGGCCAAATACTCTCTAAAGTACCATTTAGGGGCTTCTTCGGGAGGGGTTTTTGCGGGAATTGAATATAAGGCGAAGCCTTGATCTTTTGCAATTAACCTAGCTCTGTAAATATGAAAGTAATTACTAACAACAATCCCTTTTCCGTTTTTAATCTTTTTCGGAAGTAATCTTTCAGAAAAAGAGATATTCTCAACAGTTCGAGACGATCGATCCTCAATCTTAATTCTAGACTTAGAGATTCCTTTTGATACTAATGCATCTTTAATTGCTTGAGCTTCGGAAATTCTTTCGTTTGGTCCCTTTTGTCCGGATGCAATAGCAATTGTGTCGGGGTTCTTTTTTAGATAGTCAGACGCGGCATCTATTCTTTCTTGAAGAGTTGGAGAAGGGTGTTTTCCGTCCACCTTAGTTCCTAGGATTATTATATAATCAGCGTTGATAGGTACATACGTTTTGGCATTTAGCATTATCTGTATCTGTAGAAAAGCAAAGTAAAGGATAAAAACTACTGAGAATAATAAACAATATATAAATAGCTTTTTATTCAGTTTTTGGCGAACGCTTGGTATATGTAACACCTCTCTTCTTTTTGAAAAAATTTTCTAGAGAATAAAACAATGTAGTTAGCGTGTCGCTTTGCAACTGTTCGAGCGGAACTCGAAAATAAAAAAACAGGAATTAATCTGTTCCTGTTTCGCTTTTTGTGATTTTTTTATAAAACCTGCAAAAAAAGAGCTGGAATATGAATTCCGCTCTCTAGGTTTATTGATTATATAAGCTTAGTTTAAGGTTTGCTTTTTTGTAATATTTTTAGTGACTACTCCATAGTTTTCGTAGAAGTCTGCTTCGTAAATATCTTTTAACTCCACGGTAATATCTTCGCCCATTTTGTGAGACAAGATGTGAAATACGTTACCTTCTTTAATGGGGCGAACCAGGAAATCACTTTTTTCTGAGAGTACAAATTCAGATGACATAGATTTAAATAAATTAATAATGCCTTTTTCTGAATAAGAGGTTTTTTGTAATAAGTTTTGATTAACTTCTTTAAACTGTATTGTTTTTTCATTATACATTATCATAATTAGGTGCACCGCTTCCCTTTTGTTTTTTTCATATTATACCTTACTTGAATGTAAGTTTGGAGTCATCTACGTATTTAGCGAAAAATTCCCCGTTATCTTTTGTGGCCAGTTCAAAAACTTTATTACCTTCTTTGAAATAAGTCGATTCAAAAGATCTAAATGGAATAACCGTTTTACATAATACTTCATCCATTTTTGTGCTTTGATCTATGCCTGTGTATTGGAATACAAAGCTAATTTTGTTTAAACTGTCGGCTAAGACAACCCAATCACCTGGCACTAAATCAAAGACTGATGGTAGCTCCTCTCCGGATCTAGGGTCTATTCCATCGTTTCCAAAGAAAGCTTCCATTGCTAAAAAGAATGAATCGGGTGATACGAAACGTTCTTCGCAACGTAAAGGTAAGTGTGGATCGATATCCATAGATATGTTAGCGTCAAAAGAAACGTAATGTGAGGGTTCAACTTGCTGCTGCCAAAACGTATTAGTCGTTTGAAATGATTTTAAAATTTCTATTCTTTCTTCTTTGGTGAACACTTCATATGTATACATATATAATTAACCTCTTTCCGTTTATGTTTTACTGAGATTAATCATATTCAGAAAGTGAAAAAACGGTGGAAATTATAAAAAAAGTACGCAGCAAGCTTTTTCGGTTTTCTTCTTTAGGTTTTAATAATGTGTGTTATCATTTTTAAAACTTCAAGGAGGAAGATGGATTGAAATTAGCGGAAATAGCAACACTAAATCTCAAAAAAATTGAATCAGCGGGGCCTTTCCTTGTGCAAAAAGTGATCAATGGGACAAAGCCGAAGACAAAATGTAATTGTAAGATTTGTGGTGAGCCATTAGATATTGGTGAAATTGCGAGGATAGAAGCAGTTATGGGATTTGGAAAACCTATTACAGTATCATTCTTCTGTGAAAGAGATGTAAAGCAGTTTATTGATCTGCTTATCACTCATTATGATTGGAGTCCTAAAGGTTCTATTGCTTTGAGTGATTTTGGACCAGATGGTGAAATTGTTCAAGAGTTTAGAGGCGAATTGGTACATTGTTTATAATTTGAGCATACTCTCAAAAATAAGTCTACATTGCACTTGAAAGAAATATACAGAGTACTTATCTAAAAAAGAAACATTTGAGGAGAAATACTGTTATGAGAATTTTAACTTACACTGATGAAGAAATTCGTCAGAACATTAATGAAATCGTCTTTATTAAGATGGATTTTTCATCAAATAGGTTTGAAACGATTCAAGTAAAAATTGAAAAAATAACTGCAAAACAATTCAATGTAGTAAAACCAGTTAAAAAGATTGTAAGATTTTCTGATGTAGGTTTATTTTCTTCTTACTATTGTGGATATTTTTTCAAAAAAGATGTAGAAGTTGCTGTGAAAGAGTTTAAAGCGAAAGAAATTGAAAAACTTGAAAATAAAATTCGTAACGCTAAAAAAGAAATTGAAAAAATAAAAAATATTGAAACAGGCAAATAGAAAATAAAAAGCAGAGCTCTATAGTTTCTCTGCTTTTTATAATTTAATCATTAACTTATGAGCTCTTTTACTTTAGATTGGTTCTTTTTTTAAAAAGAAAATAAAAAAGCAATTAGGATTAACCTAATTGCTGCGATTTATTTTACATTGCTATAAGTTCTTTTTGTAGATTAATTATATTATTTTCCTTTTCCTCGAACCCGTTTTCAAGAGCAAACTTTTTCATTTCTTCGGTGATAATGCAATCAAGAGTTATTTTTTCAAATCCATTTTTATTTGCGTACTTCGTTAAAAATTCAAGAGTTTCCAAAGCAACACCAGATTCCTTGTTCTTGAACTGTATATTTCCAATAACCAATTCTTTATTTGTCGCATTAATCTTGAGTATGAATTCATTCACACCACTGGAAATGAATAATCGATTATGTGAAACCCAGTGTTCGGGTACGCAGTAGTTAGCTGCATCTTTTTCGAATAAATCAACCAAAGTTTCAAATTCCTTGCTTGTGATTGTTTCTATCATTTTTTAAAATCTCCTTATTGCCTAATTTTTTAGAAAAATGTGAATTTGGAACATTGTTCTTTTTATATATCACGTACAAAACAAACAGCGAGGTTTATTTAAAGTCTCTTTGATTTTTTTAATTTTTAGAGCCATTAAAGATGAAACAATATTTGAAGCAATTGCTTCAATTGGGCGAACATTCACTGAATTTCCCAATATTTCATATTTACGAGTGTTGGAAATCCCTTCGGGGAATTTGAACCACTCAGGATAGTTCATCATTCTCATCACTTCTTTTGGACTAAATAATCGCCACAGATTTTTTTTTGGGTGTTTCAGATAAGAGCACACTGTTTGCCGCTTCATATAGCCTTTAACAAAGCAAGATACTTTGCTATCATTTGGTTCAACCAAAATGTTATTGTTATCTGCTGTGAAACCTGTGTGTGCATATTTTATTTTGTGTGTTGTTAAAAATGTTTCCATAACTGTGCCTTTTATTGGACTCCACTCATCTACTGGTACATCATCTAAAAAGTCCTTTACCTTTTTCCTTCTAGAAATCGGGATACTTGGTCTTTCAGGAAATTCAAAATCAGATTTCTCTCTAAAAGCAACTGCATATCCTCTTTTTCTGGTTTCAACTGCTCCTAAATCATAGCTATCAATTGTTTCTTGGTGCCATTCCGGAAATACAGGTGATAACATCTTTTTGATTTTATGGAATGTTTTGCTTTTGAAATAAGTTGGTACATTTTCAAAAAAGATAGAACTTGCTCCAGATTCCAATATAATTCTTACGATGTGGAATGAAAAATGTTCAATTATGCCTTTCATTTTCAAACCTAGGCCGCTATATTCCACGCAAGGAGGTGAAACTAAGACAATGTCTGCTTTTGGGACATATGCAGGGTTAACGCTCCTTATATCTCCCCAATACAAAAGAGTTTTTGAAAAGTTATTTCTAAATGTTTCGACTGTCCAAGACATATAACCAGGTTCTTTTCCTTTTCTTTCGAATGAATCGGGATTATTTTCTGGGATATCGGAATCAACAGCAAAAACCGAGTCGCAAGCTTGTGTATTTACAAAGGCAGAAGTCATTGCGCCTCCTCCGGCAAATAAAGAAATCACCTTAAATTTTCGAGGTTCATCATTCCAAAAGTCATTCGTTTTAACTCCATTCAACATCTCGAAAGACATTTCTTTGTAAACGAAAATTTCTTTATCTTTTACAACTACATCGATTTTTACCCCTATGCCAAGTACTGAATCCACATTACGGTTGCAAACATCAAGAAGTGGTTCACCTCTTTTTTTATGTACTTTATGTGTTTGTCGTTCTAATGCATTAGCAGCTCTAATATGAACTACATTATCTTCTGCTGAAACAATTAAACCCATACCAGGTTTAAAGTTTCCAGCTCTTAATACTGCTTTTTCTAGCCATAAACGTGTGATGCTTTTATTTTTTGAACTATAAGATGTGCGATAATTTCTAATCATAATTGCATTTTTTAATATGTTCTTTAAGTTAATCATTATCTCAAAACTCCTTTGAAGTTTAGTATCTGAAAAATTATAAAATGAAATATTAATAAATGCTAAAAAACAAAAAAAAGAAGCAACGATATTAAGTTGCTTCTTTTCTCTAATTGCTACTTACAAGATTATCAAATTGGTTTTGAAATGACATAGGTATTTTTTATAAATTCGTTTTCGATTAGTTCGAAGTTATCTTTATTAATCTTTTCGTCTTCGTATAAATCAGCTGTTTTTAGCCCATTTTCAATTAGTTTTTTTCTTGTTGGTTTATCTGTTAAAATTTGTTCTACTTGTTTTCTCATTAAATCATAGTTTTTAAAATTAAACAACATAGCGTTTTTGTTATCAACCGCGTATTGTTGGATTCCTAGATTATTAGAAGCTACTACTGGAGTTCCACAGGACATAGCTTCTAATGGAGGTAAGCTGAAGGCCTCGATTAAAGATCCATTTATATATACTTCAGCTAACTGAATGATACGAACAAGATCGTTTTGTTCAGGATTTACTATAGTGTCTACTAAATGATGAGAATACTCTCCGGGATTTGGAGTTACCCATTTAATTCTCATATTATGTTTTTCAGCAATGGGGATTAAATTATCGATTGTTTCCTTAGTGTTTTTGAAAATGTTTGTTGAGTCTCCGATTACTAATAGATAATCTTCCTTATTAGAATCCGGATTATAATTAAACTTTTGCTTGTTAACACCATTTGGGACAATCCAAGCTTTCCGTCCGTAATTATTCTCCATTAGATGTGAAATAAAAGACGAAACCCCCATATGAAAAACAGGAAGTGAATAAAATAGTTTTAGTTTGTTTATTTTTTGAGGATCATTAGAGAATGTGTCGTAGTCTCCTTGTGAATAGAAAACTGCTTTTTTAAAATGTCTGTATAAAGGGAAAATTAAATCCCAATGCGTAGCAAATGCAACTTCGTAATCTGCTGCAAACAATGATATTGATTCATCGCTATCATAAGTTAATACTTTCTTTGTGATTGGACCTATCTTTAACTGATGTTCTTCGAGAGTCGTGTTATACGGAATAAAATAGTCTATGTCATACCCTTTCTCTGAAAGCATATCTCCTAATTTAAAAATCATTTTAACTCCGCCGGTCCAAGCGGCGTGAGGTAAAAATACCGCAATTTTTTTCACTTGTTTTTGTTTTTCTACTTGGTTAATGATTTTTTTATTTGAAATGCCATTCTTATAATAATTTCTTTTTTGGGGATGGCTTGAATAGAACTTGTATAAATTATAAAGGTCAAAATCAGTTTTATTATTTGTTGATACGAGCGTTTCTAAATATTCGGGGTCTCCATCGATTAATTTTCCTGTTGCCAATATTCTCTGAATGTGGATTTGGCTTTTAGTTTTCCAAAAATGTTCTACTTCTTCCCCTCTTTTCAAGAACAAATCTAGCGCTTTGCTTTGAATTATGTTTGTGTCCAAGATTATTGCCTCCCTAAATAAAAGATTTAATACGAGATAATGAATGTTCGTCTTATTTTTATTTTTTTATATTTTATCCTTTTGGATGGAGCTAAAGGATGTAGATATGAGTGTATATAATAATTGAAATGAAGTTTAAAATGTGTGAGGTGTTTTATGTATTTTAGAGTAAAGAAGAATACGCATTTAGTTATTTTATTTTTAGGAATTTGCTGCATTGTTTGGTGGGGAATTGTGTGTAAAATGACCTTTAATTCGTTAGTTCGTATTCCTTTTCTTCATTTTTTACCGTACATTTCTTTCTTGGGTATGATGGGATTTAGTATTTTTGGTTGGGTTAAATTGTATCTTGCAGAAAGAAAGATTACAAAGGCTTTAAAAATTGAGGATAAATAGTTTTTGTAAATTGTTGTTGCTGTATAAGTAGTAGTATAATTAAGAATGGAATTGGAGGTAATTATATGAAAAATAAATTCCAAGTGAAAACCATCATAGCTTGCCTATAAGTGACTAATTAGACTCCTTGAGATCCCTTATAGGCGAGCGTTTTATTCAAGGGGGTTTTCACTATGAGAAAACGTAATAGTGGTTATTATCGGCATCACAGAGAAAGAGTGATCAAAAAAAAATTAAACATTCTAAAAAATGTTTGGAAAGTAAATGGCGACAATCATCCTTGGATCGAATGTCCAGGTAAATTATCGAAAGCGAAATTAAATTGTTCTTGCAAGCTATGTAAATATGAAAAACACTATGAAATTCCGACGTCTAAAAATAAGTCGAAATTAGATATTATGAAAAAAGATATTAAAAGCTATCTTGAAGGTGATTTTGAGTAACAAAAAAAGCAATGGAGATATCCATTGCTTTTTTTTATTCCACTTGACCTTCAAATCTGATTAGTGGACAAGTTTTCCAATTGTAACTTTTGACTTCTTCCCACGTTTTAAAGTATGCGATTAGGGATTCGCTGATCATTAAGTTACAGTACTCCTCCTTTTCGTGGAATATAAAGATTGGTTTTCCAATAGCATAAGCAAGGCCAATTTCAAACATTGTGCCGCTATCAGTTTCGTCATAAATGGCAAAAACCAAGTCAGCACTTTTGACGTTATCTACGTCATTTTTAAATACTACGTCACGCCAAGGTTGTGTATTGTATATATACTCAGAAAATTGATGTTCTCGTGGGCTAAACACGTCAAATCCCATTTCACGTAGAACTTTCTCTGCTATTGATAACCTTTTTTCTTGGGTTTCGTTAAACCAACCGCTAGCTAAATAAATACGCTTGCCTTCTAGATTCATAATTATCCCTCCTATTTGATCGTAAAAGTTTTCATATGTTTTTATTATTCTCCTTGAGCATTATATATAAATTCTATCTCGAATTTATATACATAGTGAAAAAAACTTAAAAACAGCAGCTTGCGAAAACAGTCTAAGATGAACTTAGCAATCATTCATTTTTTTGTTTTTTTCTTTTATCTCTAACACGTTCTTTCTCTAGTGAAATTTGATTTTTTATTGCGTCGATAATTATTTTTTGTTCACCTTTGGTTACTGTCCTTTTTGGTTCGTAACGCTCAAGATATTCTCTAAAAGAAGAATTAAGAGTTAAAATAGGAATTTGCTTGGAATGAACATCAACTTTTACGGATGGATTTACAAAATAAACTATACCTTGGATCCAATATTGATACCCTACCTCTTTTAGTATTCCAGATAGGCGATAAACGTGGGTTTTAACTTGTTTCGTAGGATTATAAAAAGGATTGGCATATTTTCCACCTAATTTTGTTTCTTTGAATTGAACCCATCTTTTGTCTTCACTTTTGCCAGTTATAACGCCGTTGTGATTTTTAACTTCGATTAAGAATACACCTTTTTTTCCTACTACAATAAGATCTGTTTCGCTTTCTTGATGTTCGTATAATAAAGTTACGTTAGAAAACACAGTGTAATCAGGAGGTAAATTTTTAACTAATCCTAATGCTCGCTTTTCTCCTGAAAGACCATTTAAATTTATTTTTACTTTTCTGCCTAAATAACCTGTCATTAAACATACAAATCCTAGATAACCAAATCCGTAGTATTGCATAATATTAAGAACATCCATTAAAACAAATATAAAAAACGAAATGAACCATAAAATTGTAATAAAAATTAAGTACCTATAAGTATCTATCCGAAGAGGGTTGTGAGCTTTATACGTTCTAGCCATTTTACACCTCCTCGAAGAAAAATGGATGCCTCAGTTCTTTAACAAATTTTTCGGCAGCATTTATTTCTGTGAGTTGTCTATAAGTAGATAGCTCCCAGCTTTTATCCTTTCTATGTAAAGTTAATCTATTGAAAGAGTATGTTGGAGCTCCAGGCAGAAATGAGATATAAACTAAATTTGGATCTTCGATTAAATTAGAGCCTGTTTGAAACCTTGTTTCAGCAACTATGGTTTTGCTATAGTCTTTGAATAATCCTTCGCCAAAATCAAACATTGTTAATACAGCTCTTTTATAAGCGGCGGAATCTAATGTATGATACATACAGAAATTCCAGGCCGCTTCTTTGTTTGGGAATTGCCTCTCATCTAAAACAAAGTTCATATAATAATCAGCTCCTTTTTTTAAGTTCTTTAGTTCCTCGTCTTCTTGAATAATATCAAGCTTTGCTTTCTCAACTTTTAGGAAAAATTCTTTTTTTACTTTCTCGACTTCCTCGTATATATCGAAAATCTGAATAACATTTTTTGTGTTAACTAATCTTTCTGATATGTTGTTGTACATAAAAAGAATGTTTGTCATTTCTTTAGACTGATCTAAACTGATCACATTGAACTTGCGAAAGTAAATATATTGGCTTCCTATTCTTAGTTCAGAGCCAGGTTTATATATCATATTGATATACTTAAAAGCTAAGTTTAAATGAAGCAACGTTAGGAAATCTGCTACATCGGGGTATATAAGGCCATTTGTGATATCGTCTATATAAGGCTTGGCATTAAAAGATAGAGAAAAGAAGACTATTTTCTCTTTTCTTTTGACTTTGGATTTTATTATGTCCAGAGAACTTTTGTATTTAAATTTTTTGTAACGTTCTTCATCTTTGTTACCCGTAGTTGTCATAAAACCAGGATTAACAGTTAATAGCTCAACAATCTTTTCTTCTACTGAAAGTGAGCTGGATACTATTTTCTCGTACTCTTTCTGACAATTAACAGGGATAAAATAGTTTAAACCGTATTCTTCTATTGAAAACATATGTGGTTCCCCCCTTAATTTCGAAGAAAATACCAAAAAAGTTGTTAAAAGTCAAAGTAATTTAAGAAAATAAAAAAACGCAAAGCTTCTTTGTCTTTGCGTTTTATCTTTATATGTATTAATCGTTGTTCCTGATACCTAAATAAAATCCATCTGAATGAACATAGTCTTCTAACGACCAAATTCCTTTTTTTTCTGTTCTAGCCTCTTCTTGAATTTTTTTAAAATCATCAACATAACGTGTGTTTGGAGCATAAACATATGCAACTCTGGCAAGCCCTTCTTTTAACAAAAGTTTATTTATCATTTGTCCATTCACATAAACATATGCCAATAGCCTTCCATATTTATCTCTTTCAGACACATCTTTTTCAATTTGAACTTCAGTCCCTTTTTTCAACATACTTTTTGTATAATTGCTCGCTTTTTTTCCAAAAGGTTGTACGCCTACTCTTGGAGAAACAGTTTCGGGAGTATCGACTAACAAAAACCTTACTTTTTCTTCTTTGTTATTGATTGATACTTTGATGGTGTCTCCGTCAATGACTGATATAACAGTTGCTTGTATTGTTGCATATTCCGAGACATTTTTTGCATCGGTTTTGGTTTCTGATGAAGATTGCGTTTCTGTGATTTTGTTTGATTTTATTTGGTTTAAGCTGCACCCATTTAATAAAAAGAAAACAGAGCATAGAAAAACAAACCATTTTTTCATTTCTATATTCCCTCCTTGAAGTGGAAATATTATAAAATGAAAAAATGGTTTTAGGTGCATAAAAATCTAAATAATAAGAAGAATAAAACAAAAAAACTTAAGAACTGTATCTTGATAAGGCTTCATCGAAGAAATCGCCGTAATCAAGCATTATTCTAGTAAGAGTGGTGGCTGCCAAAAAAGTAATTTTATTGTTCTTTATAATTTTGACACAAGGATAATAAAATAGATCCTTTTTCAAATAACGATAGTTATCATCCTCTATAACTAATTTTGCATTATAAAGATTATTAATCACAATCTTTTTAGCTTCTTCAAAACTAAGTGATGGATTTCTGGACCTTATAATATATTCGTTTACTGCGTGAATTGAGGCATCGTATTCAACGTTGTTAAAGACCATCTCTCAATTTCGATTCAGCTTCAGACAACATTAATAGTCCTAGATCTGATGTAAAATCTTTGGCAACGTCATTTAAACCTATAGTGAATTTAAACAAACCGTATTTTTGTATTAACTCTTTTAACTTGTCTCTTGCAATTGGTGATAGAGGTCCTACGTGAGATTTAATATAATTGACTACCTCTGGCCATTCATCTGAGATATTAGCTTCTATCTCTTCTAATGTGGAAGTTGAGATTGAACTATTTTTTTCAGATGGACTCATAGAAGATATTTGTATCTTTTTTGAATTGTCCGAAGTGTTACGATTAAGCTCTCTTGTGCTTAAACTTAATTTTTCACCGGTTTTAATGATCTTCGCTTCCATTATTTGATCTACGTGGAAATAATCATTAATGTCTTCTACGTAACCATTTAATATCTCAGAAATATGGATAAATCCGTTGATTTGAGGACAATCGATAAACTCAACAAAAGCACCATATCCCATTATTTTTACGACTTTAACTGTTACAACGTCTCCGATTGATAAGGAATCTTTATATTTACTTATTCCTTCTTCATCAAGTTCGTTCTCTTTGTTCGGCACTTCTTCGGCGTCAAATTCTTTCTCATTATTATGCAACAATGAATAAAGATCCTTGGCTTGTCTACTATATAAATCAACTCTGGTGAATTTAGAAAAATCTATTAAGATATTTAGAAGTTCTTCTTTTTCAATTGTTTTAACAACCTCAACTTCATTGGGGACATCGAAATATTTCATTTTTGCATTGAATTTTTTAACAAATTCTTTAAATGCCTTGCCACTGAAATATTTAAACACTTCTATTAAATTAATCCATTCTTCTAAAGAATTGGAGTCCAATAAATAAGAATGAATATCTTGTATTTTAGAAGTGTATATTTTAGTCATATGTGGTGTGTGAGTGTTATTTTCAATCACTTCTTTATTGTTAATAGAATCTAAATTATCCTTATCTTTTATATCTAAAGTTTTGTCAGTATTAGCTGATTCGTTACCTAAATCATTTTCCAATTCTTTTTTTAGAACTCTGTAATAATAGGATTTCACTGTTTCAGGATTTTTACCATATTGTTCTGCAAAGCTCAGAAAAAATTTTTTTAATTCACCTCTTTTGAAACCGCCATTATTCATTTTTTCTTGAAGTGTTTGCTTTAATATTAACGCCAGGCTTTCTTCCATAAAGATCCTCCTTCGACTTAACTTCTAATATAAATAAACATCGATCAGATGGAACTATACTACTTATAGTAAAGAAATAAAAAGTCAAATGCAAATTGTTTTTCTTGTTTTTAAAAGATGAATTTGGCAAAGAGACAATTTAAAATAATTAGCCTTTTTTATTTTAGAACTGGAAATATAGTTTATAACCAAAATATAAAATAAAGTTTTATTAATTTTTTTCTAAGGGGCTGATTATTTGAGTTTAAACAAACAACAAATCGAGGCTGTCGAAACTGTTGATGGTCCTCTGCTTATTTTAGCAGGAGCTGGGTCAGGTAAAACAACTGTATTAGTCAATAGGATAGAGAACCTTATAAATAATAGAAAAATTGATCCTGAAAATATTTTGGCGGTGACGTTTCAAAACAAAGCTGCTAAGGAAATGACTAATAGAGTGTTATCTAAAATAATACATCCTAATATTAATGCTATAACCTTAAGCACTTTCCATTCCTTGTGTTTAAATATCCTTAAAAATGAGTCATTTAGGACAGATGAGATAGGATTTAATTTTAAAATTTACGATCCGGATGATTGTTTGACTTTATTAAAGCAATGCATTAAACAATTGGGATACCAATATTCGAAAAAAAATAAAGATAATTACGTTAATCCTGCTTCTATGTTAACTTCTATTTCTACTTTTAAAAATGAAATGGTTAATTCAAAATGTCTTATAAACGAAACGAAGGAAAATGATTATCAGGATTGGGACCGTATTCTTCAATTAATTGAATCTTATGTTTGGGAAGAGTTAGAGATTTTGCATAAAGTTTATGCTATGTATGAGGAGGAAATGAAAAGATTGAATGCTATAGACTTTGATGATTTTTTATTTAAAACAGTTAGGATTTTTCTAAAACATCCCAACATATTGAAATATTATCAAAGCAAATTTCGTTATATTATGATTGACGAATATCAAGACGTTAATAGAGTGCAATATACTTTGGCAAAATTGCTAGCATCGAAACATAGAAACTTAGCCGTTGTAGGTGATGACTATCAAGGGATATTTGGTTGGAGAGGAGCTGATATAAGAGGGATTTTGTCTTTCGATAAAGAATATCCGGATGCTAAAATTGTTAAATTGGAACAAAATTACCGGAGTACAAAAAGAATTATTCAAGCAGCAAATGAAGTCATTTCGAATAATGTTAATCAAAAGCACAAAAAATTATTTACAACCAATGATATTGGAGAAAAAATTAATTTATATTGTGCATATTCAGAACATAATGAGGCTGCATTTGTCGCACGAAAGATCGAAGAAATGAGAAGGAAAAAAGGATATGAATATGGTGATTTTGCCATTCTATATCGTTCAAATAAAAAGTCTGCCATAATTGAAAGTAAATTGACTCAAGAAATGATACCAAATAAAGTTCTCAGTGGTAAAAGTTTTTTTGATCGAAGTGAGATTAAAGATTTGATGTATTATCTGAAATTTATTGATTCTCCTGATGATCCCATATTTATGAGAAGGATTATAAATACTCCGAAGCGAGGTATAGGTGATGCTACTGTTGAAAAAATTCAGATGTTGAGTCAAACCTTTCCGCTATTCAGTATATTGGGGGATCCTAAAGATCTTAATAGGGTTAACCAAAATACTAAACTAGGATTAAATGATTTTTATAAATTAATCTCTAAATTTTATGAAATGAAGAAGCGAACAAGTGTATCTAAATTGATTGAAGCGTTAGTTAAAGAGTTAGACTTGGTAAATACCGTATATTTTTCTGATGATAAAAAAAAGAGAAAAGATCGTTCAGAAGCAATCGAACAGTTTATTGTTATTTCGAAAGAAATGGATAAAGAAAGAGAAAATTTAACACTTAACTCTTTTGTTGAGGAGTTATTGTTAGATTCAAGCACTAAAGAGAGTGAAGAGGGATTTGTGAAGTTAATGACGATGCACGCTTCTAAGGGGTTAGAATTCCCTGTGGTATTTCTAATTGGTTTCGATTCGAAATCATTCCCTTCGCTACAATCAAAAACTCCTAATGAATTAGAGGAGGAGCGGAGATTATGTTATGTAGGAATAACTCGTGCTAAAAAAGAATTATTTATAACCTATTCAGGTACATTAATGGTTAGAAATAAACAGGGTTTCCTTGAAGAAAAGAATGTTGGGATGTCGAAATTTCTAAATGAATTCGATTTCAAATTGGTGGATGTAATAGAAACAGGTTATTTTTAATATGTTTAAAAATAAAAGCTACAGAAACTTAATATGAGTTAAGTCTCTGTAGCTTTTTATTTATTTCTAGGAAAATGAATTATGTTATTTTGTTTTTTTGGATGGTAAGTGTATTGGTACACTTCTTTGACCCAATCTAAAATTATCTCCTGATGTTCAATGAGGATTAAACAATCTTTAAGGTCTTCTATATTGTGATTTTGTTTTATATTCTCGCAAAAACAATCGGTGTTACTATGAATAAACGTAGCAGAAGATACATCAAGTATGATATCAGATTTTGTTTTGATTACCCTTAAACCATAAATAGAGTAACTATTATCTAATATATTAAAAGAAATATTTATTAAGCCATTGTCTTTGTTGATATTGTTTAACGTAAAAAAAATATCAAACACTTCTTTTGATTTTTCAATATATATTCCAAGCTTAATCTCTTCCTTGTTTTGTTTTAAAAATAATATGAAATTATTTAATAGTTCTTTTCTTAAGTCGGAATCAGTAAGGATTTCCTTGTTCTTAGCGTCACTGTATACAATAAACTCTGCTTCAGAATTATTGTCTGCTTGAAAAGTTAAAAAATATATATTGTTATAAAACTTTATGTACGCTTTTAGCCCTGTATCCAATGGATGTATGAATAAAACTTTAAAATCCAAGATACCCCCTCCTCAACATATGAACTTTGTTGACCATATTGACTTATGGAAAAATGTCAAGAAAAGGCGTTTTAAAGAGGTGGTCCGATTTTGTTATTAATTTGATGATCATCACTCACACTCTTTTGACTTTAGTTGTCAGTAGTTCATATTGTCTGAAGGTTTTTACAATTTCTCGTTCCTTGCAGTTGTCAGAGATCTCAATTCGGAAACCCAGAGAGAATTTTTCAAATATGAATTTGTTAATTTTGAATTAATGGTTATAATCTCTTTCAAATAAGGCGGGTGATAAATTGAAGATTTTTGATGAAGGGATTTTTTTAAGCCATTTGGAACTAGAAGTAGCTAAGAGCGAAAGATTTGGGTACCCTTTTTCGATATTAGCGATTAAAGCTTTGGATGCATATATAAATACAGTTATGTTACTTAACTCTATTTTGGAAGCTAATTATCGAAAAACGGACTTAGTTGCAAGACTAACTGATGGAACATATGTAATTCTACTGAATGGCACAAATGAAAATAAAGCTCAACAATATCTAAGTCGTTTAATACAGACAGCTGTCTCTGAAAATAATATAGCTGTCATTGCTGGAATAACTAATTATCAGGATTCAGATGATGCTAAAAAAATAATGAATCGCTTATTAGAAAAAATAAAATAACCATCGATATTTTTCGATGGTTATTTTATATAGTAGATAAATTAATTATTGGAAGTGCGCAAAAATGACACTGAAGTCCATCCTTTTTGGATAACTAACTTGGAAGTTTTTCAAGCTGATAGTCTTTAGGATATCTGTTGGGTGATTTCAATTTGTTTGTTTTGCTTGTGCAATATAGATCTCTTATAATAGATTCAGCCTCTTTTAAGTCTCTTGCTCTCCAACCTGTATCAATATGTTGGTTGAATGGCATATCAATCAATATAGCTTTTCTTCCCTCTTCTTGAAACCTCTCGAAAGTAGAAGGCTTGTCATCTATAAGAATGTCTCCTTGAATCATCCACTTACAACTACAAAATATAATATTTGATTGAGGAAAATCAGGAAAATGTTCTTTTACCCACATTCGTTTATCATCAGCAGGATTTGAAGTGTGTGCTTGATTCAAAGAATTATTATTAGCATCAAAGAACACACTTTCTTGAAAAGCTGTTCCAGTAGGAGAATCGCTAACTATATAAACATCTGCTATCTCTTGTAAATTTTTCATAAATTCCTTGGCATAAGGTTTAACTTCTAATTCTCTAAATAATCCTGGATATTTAAAAATCTTATAACAATCTTTCCCTTTGCTTGAAAACTTGCTTAAATCCCAATCATCTACTTTTTTATGGTTTATTTTTTCACCAAATATTTCATTATGTATATTCCAATATGATTTTGCAAAATCTGCTAATGTATCATCCATATCCACTAATATAACAGGTCTTTGTTTTTTTGATGTTTCTTGAGCGTGAATCATCGGTCGCAATCTCCTTTTCGGATTCGTTTTTATGTTTTTTCGTTTTTTTATTTTTTTTATAATTATATACAAAAAACGCATATTAATCTAATCATCAGCCTGCTTTTTAAAATATTTTTAAAAAATTATTTTAAAACAGTTAGTGGATCAACATAGGTAAACGTTGATGTTGAATCATCATAGTTTGTGGCTATTGAAAAATGCAAATGGCTACCAGTTGAAATTCCTGAGTTCCCCACTTTAGCTATCAATTGTCCTTGATTGATGCGCTGACCTGGATTGACAAATAGATTACCAGTATCCATATGACCGTAAATGCTAATTAATCCATTATCGTGTTTAATAACAATCCAGTTTCCGTAACCGCTGCTAGTTCCTGATAACAAAATAGTTCCTGTTCCAGCGCTATAAATAGGTGTTCCTGATGGTGCGGCCATATCTATGCCGTTATGTAATCTAGAAATTCCTAAAACAGGGTGGAATCTATAACCATAAACTGAGGATATAGTATACGAACCAGCTTTTAAAGGTGATACTAATACTTGATCTGGAGAAAGAGGTATATCGGCTGTTCCTTTATTTTCATTTCTTTTTTTCACGGCTTCATTAATTTTCTGCATTATTTCAGAGCTTGCTTTTTCTTCTTCAACTAATTCATTTTGCATTTTTAATTCTCTATCTTTATGTTGGCTAAGAATTGTGTCTTGTTGAATTTTCTGTTTTTCTTGTTGTTGTTTTAGAGTTGTTAGTGTGCTTTTATATTTTTCAAGTATTTTCTTGTCTCTTTCCAAATTACTTTTTTGTTCCTTAAGTTCGTTTTGTTGTATCTGAATCGATTCATACAGCTTTTCATTTTCGTCTGCGATAATGTTAATCAAATCAAGTGTTTTTAAAGAATCAGATAAGTTTTGTGTTTGGAAGAAAAACTGAAAAAAACCATAATCTTTATTTTCGTACATAAAGGAAATTGTTTGTCCAAGTTTCTCTTTTTGGCTATTTATTTCTGTTTGTTTTTTTGAAATTTTAGTTTGAGTACTAAAAATTTTTTTTGTTAAGGTATCAATTTTAGATTCAGTATTATGTATCTTTGAATATGTATCATTTAATGTGTTTTCTATATTCATAATTGATTCTTCAGTGTCATCTATGTATTTTTGAATTTCACTAATTTGAGTTTTAATATTTTCTTTATTGTCTTCAACTTTTTTTAAATCGTCTTTTAATATATCTACTTCTTGATTGTCGTCTAAGGCTAGTATATGCACATTTGGAACGACTGATAATAGTAATGATGCAAATGTTAATAACAGAATTTTTTTATTCATATTAACCCCTCATCTTTAAAAAGCCCTTTTATTCTATTTTAAAATTGTTTTTTATAATACATAATTAAAAGTGGTTTTACATACACCTAATTCTTTGTTAAGTTTATTTTCCTTTTTAATAGATGACTTTTAAAAAAAGGTGCAAATTTTGCACCTAAACATAAATCAATATGGTGTTTGATTTTGTTTCGAAATAAAACAGGCCTTTATCCAACCTGACTTTTGAATCTTCGACAAAAGGGAATTGTATGACTTTATCGTTTATTGTGAATTCTATATAACTGTATTCATCCTCGTCTAATTGAATTTTAGTAATAGACCCATCGTTTGGAGTACCGTTATAAATTAACTTCACTTCTCTATCCAATAAAGTTGCTAAAAGAAAGTCGAAAAGCAGAAAAATAATTTGGTCTTTCGTATTTGATACGTATAATCTCAAATCCATCACCCTTTCTTTTGATATTTTTCTAGTCCTTTTCATAATTAATTAGGTAACAAAAGTAAAGAAAAACAAAACAAAAAATGGAGTGATAAAAATGAAAAAAATTTTAATAGGTGGTATGATATGTGGAATATTTATTGTTTCGGGATGCCAAGGCAATAAAAATGATTTTATGGCTCAAACTGTAGAGGCGCAGCCTAAGAAAACTTCTATCTATAATGTTGATTATGATCTTAACGTAACATCAGAGGGCAGTACAATAAATGTAGAAGTAACTATTGATAACAAAGAAAATAAAACAATCCCTTTGTTAACAGAGAGCAATGATTTATTTGATGTTAAATTAAAAGATAGAGATGGCCACCTGATTGACCAAACGAAAATAAAAAAAGACGGTAGAAAAGAAATTTTAAGTAAAGAAAAGGTTAGTTGGAGTACATCATTTAAAGTTAATATGAATAAAGAATTTAATGTAGAAGCTGATTTGATGCTGAAATCTAAGCCTTATAATAAATACGTGTTAATTGATGAAATCAAAGATAAACCAGTGTATGTGTGGATAAAAAATTCGACTGATACTGATATATCTTTTGTTCCTAATGAAAAAGCCGTGTATACATATCAAACATCAGATAAAAAGAAACAAAAAGAAGAGTTTAAATTCTTTAATAAAAACAAGGTTCAGTCTTTTTCCAAAGAAAAAGGTGTGACGTTATATTCTCAAGAAGATGACGGTATTTATAACTTCATATCGCCAGATCCGGTAGGTGATATTGATGGCACGGATTTTATCAGCAAGGAAAATATGAGTTTGTTAATCCCCTTTCCTATTGAAAAAGGTACGACTTGGAGTGCGGGAAAGAAAAAATACGAAATAACTGATACTAATGTAAAGGTGAAGACAAAATTAGATGATTTTAAAAAATGCATTGAGATAACAGAAATTGATGGAAAAGAAAAAAGATATTATTATTATCAAGAAAAAGTAGGATTGGTTAAAATCAAAAAAGCTAGAAAATTAATGCCTTCAAAGACAGAACTTGAATTGATTGAAATTGAAAAACCAAAAAGTTAGTTGTCAAAGAAACCCCGTATTTAAAATACGGGGTTTCTTGTTAAAAGTTTTTAAATAATTCTATGTCGTATTGATGGTGTACTTTAATCACTTCGTCTTCTCCGAATATGTCGTATCTTACCTCCCCTGTTTCTAATGAAAAATGATCTTCAGGATTTTTGGAAGGAAAAATAAAGCCATTGTGAATTATGCTGTTACCTTTAATTTTTTGAATGCACTTTTTATAAAGAATTTGTTTTGAAATATCTTGTATACCTGGCTGATGAATATTGGTATCATAATATTTTGCATCATATAAATAAACTTTGCCATTATTCTCGAAAATTATATCAGGGCGATGGGAACTCGTCTTATTTTCATTTCCTTTTATAAGCCAAGTTGCCTTGGGGAAATAACGACTCCACATATAAGAACAGTCATTTGTATATCTCTTGCATAATTGTTCAAAAAAGAAGTGAGGGTTTTTAGTTCCTATTAAAAGCCCTTTGTTATGAAGGTTTTGATTTTTAATTATATTGTACATTGATGTTAAAACTCTTTTTTCTCTGATTAAGTTAGTTTTATTGAGTTCTTTTTGAATTTCAAAACATAAATCCTCTTTGCTAGGAGCTGAAAAATTAGGTAACGAAGATAAAAACGTAAAAAAAGTTTTTAAAATTGGATATTGTGATAACAAAAAATTTATGCTTAATATATGTACTTTTTTTATATCTTGGCTGCTTAAAGTAAATGAACTTGAGATCGGATTGTCCCAATATAAGTTGGTATTAATTATTTTTGGTGTTTGATTGAATATTCTTTCCCAAGAAGGATTAGACCAATCATTTTTGCTGATACGATGATAGCTATTTAATAAACCATTTATACAATAATCCTGGACAACAAAGAATATATCCTTATAATGGCTATCCTCTTCTTCTAAAGGGGCGGCAATTGAATTGGAAAACTTCAATAAACAATTATGGAATATCTCAGTTTCCTTTGTTGTGAAAAAACAGCTGCTACCATTTCTATATTTAGGGTGTACTAAAAAATGATCGTTTTTTTTATAATATGAACCAATAAAAACAAATTTAATAGAGTCCCCACTCTTTTCGATTAATTTTTCCTTTTCTAATAACAAAAGGGTAGAATTATCTACCCCTATATTTCTTAATTCAGAAATATTGTACAATTGATTTTCAGTGAAATTGTATCTTTTCATATTGTAGTATTTCTATATTTCTAATCCTTAAAGGCTGAAATGAAATACGTCTCCTCCGTCCATAAAAACTTTTTTGATTTCACTCGTATAAGAATGGGTAAAAAAATGATTAGAGAGGTCTTTGAATACATTCTCTTTTAGGTACAACACAACATCATAGAAAAATTCTTCTGATGTGATATTGTTGTCTTCAGATGGCTTTATAAAAAATGGGCCAAGTAATTGATCTTCTTTTATAAAAGGAATGTCGGATAGATTTTTATTTATTGTTTTCCTAATTTTGTTCCAGGGTACCGATTCGTTTCTGTTCGGTAATGTTAATGAATATTTATTTGTTATATGTTCGTTTTCGTCAATACCAATATGATGGTGCTTCCATCTTCTAAAAAACGCTGAATCAATGGGTAATGTATATTGATCGCTGTTATTCAAAGTTCCCCATATATATAAATTACTCGGCAATGACATTTTATGAGGAAGATCGGGATGATTTATTTCTAAATAACTTAACAAATCCTCGGTGGGTTCGATTTCGTATGTACTTCTTCCATTTTTATCTCTTTCAATTAATTGAAGAAAATCACCAAAAATTTCGTTTGTGTTTCCTCTATTTAATTCATCGATAATTAGCACATATTGTTCTGTTGGATTCTTTAAAGATTCTAACAATACTTTTAATAACATTCCGGGTTGATACCTATAAACCAAGTTATTACTTTTGGTTTGAACTGGTTTAAAAGTTCCGATGAATTGACCATATGTATAATTTTGATGAAAAGTAACTCTATAAATGTTCTCTTTTTTAAAAAATTTCTCGGATTGTACTTTTAACATATGGCTTTTCCCTGTTCCTGGTGCACCTGAAATCAACCATTGGTGAGGATTTGGAATGTCAGCAACAATATCAACCGCTGTGTTGTTTTCGATCGAAAAACTAGTAGTATGTTTTATTTTATTTTCTTCTTGAATAAACAAATTAGTTTTTTCTAAGTCCAAACTTGTCCCTATTAAATCCTCTTTTTTTGCACCAAGAAATAAAAATCTCGCCTCTTCAAAGTATTTGCAAACTATTAAATAGTCTCCCTCAAATAGAAGTTTTCTAAACTCATAAAATTGGTGATCATCTTTTTCTTTATAACCTAAAGATATTCGTTCCCCTTCTCTTTTCTCTTTAGAAAGATGAACTTTTACAAATTCTTCGTCTATATGATCTAGACCAGAAAAATAAAAATTACGCTCAACTTTATATTCAGTGGGTATCTTATGAAACATATGCCCACAATTTTCTAAAGAAAAACGTACTGGTATTTGAGTTAAATACCACTTTTTAAAATGCCCTTTATTTGTACTATCATTTTGATACCTGAAATTTTCAACAACAGGAAATATAAATCTTTCATTTCCTTCGAATCTAATATCGGCATCTCTTGTTTTTTTGTCATTTATATTTTCAGTAACTATATGTCTTTTTTTCAAAGGTTTTATTAGTATCGAATCAAATATTGGCTTTGGATTAAATAAATATTTAAATTCGTCGTTGCCTTGGTTGTCAAAAATATTTTGCAGAACTTCTAGGCCAATTTCTAAACTCACTTTGCTACGCTCCTAAGAAAGTTTTATTTATTATATTTTTTTCTTTTTTTAAAAAACAAGGTTTTTTAAATTTTTCTTAAAAAATATTTTATTTCACAAAAAACAAATAACTAAAAACGACCTTATAAAGGTCGTTTTTAGTTAATCTGACTTCAATTCTGAATATGTATATATTAAGGTTAATCCATTGGATGCATTGGATGGATTAAGTATGTATTAGTTATTTATGAATATGATATCTGAAAAAACTGTTTTTCTGTTATTCAACAAAACTTGATTAAACGGGATACCTTCGTTGTGCAATTTTTTTTCCGAATAACGAAGATAAGCGTTTATTTTTTTTTGTATCTGATCGAAGTCTTTTTTTAGAAGTAAGTTTGCTTTTGAATTACATCCTGTTTGGTGCTTGCAAATTATAAACAATCTATTGGAGTCGTGTTTTCTTCTTTCTTTGCTTTGGTTTTCATAAAGCCATCTAATCAAATCATTTCGGTATGCGCGATCGCTGTCATATTGAAATCTTGTTTTATTAAACTTAGTTGGATAACTAGAAACTTTTAGATCGAATGGTGTATCCATAATGTAAAAATCAATTGTTTTATGCGCAAAGTTCTTTTCTTTTTTTACAATATTGTAAGAACAGAATAACGTTTCGGCCATCTTGCTTGTTTGTGTATTGAACCACCTATGAATTAGGTAATTGAAATCTCCTGAAGGTTTCTTCTTGTATAGATAAATCAATTCGTCAAATGATTTGGCTGTGTATACAATTTCATCTGTCAATTTATCGTTTCTGTTGTTCTGTATTCCCCATTTTTTCTTTAGATAAGGTACGGCTTTGTCTAATTCTTTTGAAAGATGTTTGTAATATAAAATTTCTTTTCGCTGTATCGGGGTTGTTTTGAATTTTTCGTATGGGTTAGGAAGATCAAAACTTCTATTCTCCAAATGTCATCACTCCAATGATTATTTTCAAATCATTATAGGAGATATAAAAAAAACATCGGAAAAAAATTTTTAAAAAATATATAGTTTTTCTAAAATAAATATTTTTTAAAGAAAATAAACAAAAAATAAAATATCTTTTATCTTGTATGCTAGACCTGCTTATCCAGTTGTGATTGATTGAGTGAGTAAATTCTTATTGATTACCGTCGGCACCCTAGCAAACTATAAAAGGACTCGTAAGTCTTTTAACTAATTTTGAATATAAAATGACATAAATTTTGGGAGGGGCTTTTTTTGAAATTAAATTTACCAGATAAGATTAATTTGTATGATGAACTTAAAAAACAAGCTAAAAAAAACCAAAACAAAGTTATAATTGAAGATCTAAATGGTGCTCTTTCATATAATGACCTTTTGTTGAATATAAATGTTTTAAGCCGAAAAATTAAACAGATTACAAGAGGAGAAGAAAGGATTGGCCTATATCTGCCTAATATTGTTGGTCAAGTTGTTGTCTTGTTTTCTTTGTTTAAAAATGGTCAAGTGCCCTGTGTTTTAAATTTTTCGATGGGGACTCAAAGCGTTTTGGATTGCATTGAAACAGCTTCTTTGAAAACAGTTATTACGTCTAGAGACTTTGTTAAAGTTGCAGATTTATCATCTGTTATTGAAGAAATGGAAAAGAAGGTAACCATCGTCTATGTAGAGGACTTGAAAAACAGTATTGCTGCAAAACATAAAATAATTGGACTTTTAGAAACGAAAATAAAGATACCAAGAAAAAGCAATAAAGAGGAAATAATTTTATTTACATCGGGAACAGAAAGTAAACCAAAAGGTGTTGTGTTAAGTCATTTGAATTTATATGCAAATGTAAAGCAAGCATTGTCGGTGATTGATATCAATGAAAATGATAAGATATTTAATTCACTTCCTCTCTTTCACTCTTTTGGATTAACAGTGTGTGTTATTCTACCTTTAATTTCGAATATAAAAACGTTTTTATATCCTTCCCCCCTTCATTACAAAGAGATTCCTAAAATGATACGAAAAGACGGGAGTACAATTACTGTTGCTACAAATACGTTCTTAGATAATTTTGCGAAATATGCAACCAGAGAAGATTTTAAAAGCCTTAAGTATGTAATTTCTGGTGCGGAAACTTTAAAAAATAATGTTTATGAGAAATACCAAAAAGAATTTGGGATAGATATACTACAAGGATATGGAGCAACCGAAACTGCCCCTATCATATCTTTAAACACTCCTAATTTCAGTAAATTTGGCAGTGTAGGAAAGCTAATACCTTTGATGGAAGCAAAAATAGATAAAGTTGAAGGGATTGAAAGTGGAGGAAATCTAATTGTCAAAGGTCCGAATGTAATGAAAGGTTATATAATAAATGGAAAGGGTTTTGTTCCCTCCAATGAATGGTACAATACTGGAGATATAGCAAACATAGATGAAAATGGATATATCACAATTCTTTCTAGGTTAAAAAGATTCAGCAAAATAGCTGGAGAAATGGTGTCTTTAAATAAAGTTGAAGATTTAGCTATAGAATGTTATGGAAGAACGTCATTTTACTCTGTTAGTATCCCTGATAAGAAAAAAGGTGAACGAATAATTTTATTTACAACAATTGATAACATTTCAGAAAAAGAACTTAAGAAATTTATTAAAAGCAAAAAAATATCTTCTCTGTATATACCGAATAAAATAATCTTTATTAAAGATGTGCCATTACTGGGAAGCGGAAAACCTAATTATAGAGAATTGGAAAGAATGGCTTCTGAATAAAAGAGGGCCATCTTTGCTGAAAAATAAAAAAAGCAATGTTATATTGCTTTTTTTAAATTAATGTTATTGTTGAGTTTTTTTGATTTTTATCTCATTATTGAATAACCATAAGCTAAAATATCCTTTTTCCCACAAAGATTTCATAATGACTAAGAAAATTGGTGCTAATATTATGCCAATCACTCCGAATAACAAAGAACAAGTTACCATACCACTCAACATTAAGAAAGGTGATATTCCCAAAGAGTTTCCCGTTATTCTAGGTTCCATTATATGCCTGAAGCTAACAATTACTAACCATAATATCGTGAGTTTAATTGCTGTGGCAATTTGGCCAACGATTATTAAGTAAACTATCCACGGGATAAATAATGTTGACACGCCTAAAAGTGGAAGTATATCAAAAACTCCGCTTATGAATGCAAGAAATAAAGAATTATCGACACCAATGAAAGCTAATGATATCCATACAATAACGAAAGTAAATGTTATTAAAATAATTTGAGCTTTTATATAAGATTTTAATCCTTTGATAGTATCTCCAAAAACAGAAATTGTAAAAAATTTAATGTTTGTAGGCACGTTTTCAGAAAGGAAAAGTCCAAATCTTTTCCATTCGAAAGCTAAAAATATTGATAGTATATAGCCGATAATAATCTCTACAAGTAATTTTGAAATTAAGCTGACATTTGAAAATAACGCAGTAGCTATACCATAAATCCATCCTGTTATTTTAGAAGAAACTGAACCCATTTGTGATTTCGCGTTATCTGTTACTACGTGAGGTACTTGATTAATTTGAGATTTAATAGATCCAACATATTTTTCAAAAGTTTCTTGTAACCAAACTATCCATTCCGGTAAGTTCTTGCTAACGTTCTGTGCCTCAAAAAATAATAAAGTTCCAATTGAACCGATTAAAATAAGTAAAAATAAAGTTATTAATGTAATACTTATTGTTACGGAAAATTTATACGAAAGACCTCTTTTATTCAAGAAATTTATTAAAGGTCTATATAGTGCATAAAACAACAAAGAAAAATACAGTGGAGCAGCATATATGAAACTAAATTTCAAAATATAAAATAACATAACGAAGGCAATTAAGAATAGACATAGGTTTGTTATGTATCTCCAATTTACTCTCAAATAATTTAACAAAATGACTTACCTCCTCTCTCTTAATTCCTAGAATATAGATGATGATTTAGAGTTTATTTCAACAAACCAACTTTTTAACTTGTTCTAATGCCATCAATTTGGTTCTATAACACCTTTTGTGGATTTATATGTTTCTTCACTAATATAGTGTCGTTCTACATAAGAATCGTTGCTAAGTATTGTTATCCCTGAAGAGTCGACATTTGCGGTACCTTTCTGGATTGGGATAGCACTATCTTTAGTTGCATTGTCTATAATAATGCTAATTTTATTATTTTTTATTGTTTTTCCTATTAATAAATAATTGTAAGACATTGTCGGAAGGTTATATCGACCAATTAATATGTGTTCAGTCTCATTATTAGAAAAAGGGATCACACCTTGGACAAAATAAACTCTATTTTTATTGTAATCAGTCTCTTTTTTATAAATCTTCTTAAAATTTTCTGTTTTAGGGTTGAATGAAAATACTTTAAAAAATGTTTTGTTTTTAGTATGCGATAAAACAAACAACTCTTTTCCTTCGTAGTTACCGTCCATTTCTAAATAAAGTAGTTTATCAATAGTTTCATTTTGTTTGTGTTTGGATTTATATAATTCGAAAACTTCTTTGTTCTTTAATTGATTGTAAGAATCGTTATCACTCTCCCCGTTTGCTAGGACGGGCTCGAATTTTGAGTTGCTGCACGCTGAAAGGGTGAGTAAAAAGAGCAAAGAAATAAATAGATATTTCTTTTTCACATTGATCTCCCCCCTTATTAAGTTAAACTGTAAAGATTATATGTTTTTCGAAAAAAAATTCAATAATAAGTTTCCAAAAAAATAAATTAAGTCATTCCCTTTTAAAGCAATTTAAAAATATAATTTCTTTGATTTAATACTGATTTTAAGGAGTAGATTACTTATGAAAAACGATTTTGGAAAGATTGTTACAGCTATGGTGACTCCATTCGATAATAAGAACAATCTTGATATAGCAGCTATAAAAGGTCTGGTAAATCATCTAGAGAAAACAGGATCTGAATCCTTAGTTTTAGCCGGAACTACAGGAGAAGGACCAACTTTAACTGAGAATGAAAAAATGATTTTGCTTAAAGAGGTTCTAAAACAGAAAGCTCCTGAAACGAAAATTATTATGAATGTTGGGACAAACAATACCAATGAAACCATTTTGAATGCTAAAAAGTGGAGTGAACAAGACGGCGTAGATGGTATTATGGTTGTTTGTCCATACTATAACAAGCCCAGTCAAAGAGGATTGTACGCTCATTTCGAAGCTGTAAATAGAAATGTTAATAAACCGATTATGGTATATCATATCCCAGGAAGAACTAATGTCATAATGGAATCCGACACAATGATAAAAGTGGCACGGCTCTCAAATGTAAGTATGTTGAAAGATGCAGAAGGCAATATTGAAAAACTTAGTATGGTGATTTCTGATACTAAAGAAGATTGGTTCGTTTATAGTGGAGATGATCCTTCTATCTTGGAATATCTTGAGATCGGAGCAAAAGGTGTTGTGTCTGTTGCGTCACATATTAAAGGTTCTAAATTACAGGAATTATTTACACACTTTGAGAATGGTAATAAAACTAAAGCCCGTGAAGTACAAAAGGAAATTAAAGACAGCTCGAAATTTCTCTTCCCTTCTTATGCACCTAATCCTGTCCCGATTAAATATGCATTAAGTAAAATGAAAATGATTAATAGTTCTGTAAGATTACCACTAACAGAAATGGATGTTGAAGAAAAAGACAATGTTGTGAATGGTTTGAGGATTAGCTAAAGTTTAGGACGAGGAGAATCCTCGTCCTTTATTTATACTTTTATTTAGTTTTATTTCGCCAAATAAATCGTCGTAGGTTATAGAGCTTAGACCTCTCCCTAATTTAGATATTTCGTTAGCTTCTATCCAATCTTTTTGAGTTAACTTATTGAATTTATTGTTTTTGAGTTTAATTTTTTTAAGTTTGTTTTTTTTCATAGCATTACCTCGTTTCATTTTACATTTTAACAAGTATTCGAAAAATATTTTCTTTGTATAATAAGAAAAACCTCTAACACAACATAGTGATAGAGGTTAGGTTATATTATTTAGAGGTTTAAATAAGGAGTTGGGTCTACTGCGTTTGCTTTATCGTAAGTCCATTCTCCTTTGTGCAGTTCGAAATGTACGTGCTGACCCGTTGAGTTTCCAGTGGAACCCATCCAACCAAGGAATTGGCCGCTCTTAACTTTGTCTCCTACTTGTACTGCTCTGGAGCCACTCCGCATATGTGCATAAACAGTCTCGTAATTTTGTCCATTTATTGTGTGTTTGATAAATACTACCTCTCCGTATGAGTCTGAAGTATACGATCTTGATACTACTCCGTCGGCAGCTGCTTTAACTTGGACATTTCCGCTTTTTGCGAAGTCTATTCCATAGTGGAAACTCCCCCATCTCGCCTTGAATCCCGAACTAATTACGCCATCGGCTGGACGATTAAACAAAGATTTTGTTTGTGGATTAGTGCCAGACACTTTTAGTGATTGTCCTACGTAAATGACATCGCTGGATAATTTATTTAATTTTTTCAGATTAGACACGCTCAAATTAAACTTGCTTGCAATTTTAAATAAAGTATCCCCTTTTTGAACTTTGTATGATGTTGTGGAAGGAGTAGATGTATTAGTGGGTGTATCTGTTGTGGGGCTGGATGTTTGCGCTGAACCTTTAACAATTAATTTTTGTCCTTTATAGATTGTTTCTGAAGTTAACTTATTTAATGATTTTAAGGTACTTACAGATATATTATGTTTTGAGGCGATACTCCATAATGTATCTCCGGGGGAAACAGTGTATGTAGTGGTTAAGGACGAGGTTCCAGATGAAGATTTAACTGTTTCGTAAGTTGGATCAGAAAAATAACTTGAGTAAGAGTAACCTTTTTTTCCATTCACAGAAATGTAGTACCAGCCACTTTTTGTAGACAATATTTCTACCTTTGCCCCTTTTTTTATGGTGGTAACGATATTATAATTGTTTCCTGCTCCACTTCTAACATTTAACCAAGAAGCTCCAGTAACAGTTCTATATTCTTTTTTAACTGTAGAGGTTGAAGTGCTTGATGTCTGACTTGTAAATAACTTTTGACCTGAAAAAATTGTATTCGTCTTTAAGTTGTTTATCGATTTTAGTTTATCTAATGAAATGTGATTATTTTTTGCAATGCTGTATAAAGTGTCACCATTTTTCACTGTAATCGTACTTGCAGAGGCTATAGTTGGCACGGATAAGGCGGCCACCAATAAGCTTGTTGTTGCAATTGTGAGTTTTTTCATATTAAACCCTCCTGTTAGAAAAGAAAAGGAGTTACTTTGCTAGGTTATATGGATGATCTATGAAAATTCAAGAAAAACAGAATAAAAAATGTGAAACTTTCACAAAAAACTTGTTTGCAATCTTTATTTTCAACGGTTTTTAAATACTATCTCGTTGTATAAGTCCAACAAGCTAATTCCCGTTGTATCCATAATATCTTTTTTTTGTGCATTTATTTCTTTGTTAATTGTATTTGCTATAGGAATAAGTTTTTCCGGAAGCAAATATTCAACATAAAGGTGTAGATTCTCTCTTTCTTTGTTGTAATAAAAAACTAACGGTAAGTATTCTATATCGTTCGGGTCTAAAACGTCCTGAAAAAGTAATATTTCTTTATTATATTCAAAGATACATTGAATGTATTTCCCTTCGCATACCCCGAAAAAAAGACTTTTAAAATTTTCAAGATGAATGGAATTTAAACCATCGTAGTAAGAATCATCATTTTGATTATAGTAATAAGACATTAAGGGAAAAAAAATCTTGCTACTTAAATTGTTAGTGAAAATATCTACTTTTTCTTCTGTAAGCGATTTGCAGATTTCGAGATCGTTAAATTTATTCCCGCAAAAAGGACAGAATTCTATACCTGATTCTATATTGTTGTAATGGTGAATTGAACCATATAAATATTTAATTTTATCTTTTAATATATCTTCGATATGAAGATCTTTTAATATATATAGACATTGGTTTATTTTAAAAATAATATCGAAAACCATATCTTTCCCTTGGTATTTAACATCTACATATTCGATCTTCTTATAGTCTTGGAACTTAAATATCCTCGCGCTCATTTCATTCACCTCCAAAGGGTCTTTTATCTTCTTCTTAATCGCATCTATCTTTCCTTTTTTAAAAGGGAAAACCAATAATGATATAAATGTAATAACAGAGGTGATGTAAAGATGAAACTAAAATTATTTGCCATTACTGGGATTGCTGCTATTGCTTTAGCCGGTTGTCAAAACGTTCAGAATGGGGAAACAAATCATTCAGATGCTGAAAATGAAAGTAATAATTCAGTGAAAAAAGATAATTCAAGTGAAAGTAAAAGTTCTACGAATAAAAACCAGGAAACTAGTCAAGTTGAAAAAGCAAAAGATAATGAAGTTTCGAAAAAATTCAATTCAGAAATATCTACAAATAAACAGGCGGGATCAATTACTTCTTCAAAGAAACAGGAAGATAAACACACTGAAGATGATCAAAATGCATTAAAAGCTGAGAACATTATAGTTACCTATTTTAACGCTATATCTGCTGGTGATCTTAATACATTGGATAAAATATACCCCTCTGGAATAGAAGAAAATGAACAATTAAAAAAGATGTTTGAGACCAGTAAAATTACTGCTGATATAGTCGATATGAAAAAAGTTTCCTTAGATCAGAATAAAGCTCAATACAATGTAGTGGTAAAACTATTTACAAAGAAAGATGACCAAAATTTTACAAACAACAAGTCGAAGTACACATTGATGCTTGATGTTTCAAAAGGAACAATTACAAACAAAGCAATAGATTCCACCGATTTCTTGGAATGATTTGAAGAAAGTCCTTGAGAGTTTTTACTGTCGGGACTTTTTTTGTTTTTTTCATTTTATCTAATTTTTAATTTTATAATTATCCATATAAAACAAAAGGAGAAATATACATATGATTAAAACTTTGAAAAAAGATGTTGTAATAGTACTAAATGAAGAATTATCCAAGGAAAAAGGTTTTTTGTATGGGGATGATGTTTTTGTTGGTATGGACCATAGTAAGCCTAAGACAATTTTTAGCCGTAATGATACTAATAGGAAAGATATACTGAAAGCATTGTATGCAATAGAACTTCATCTTAATTTGCTTGGTCTTGAATTGAAAGAAAATAGTAATTTTTCGGAAGAAGAAATTGGAGAAAAACTTTTAGAGGCTTTTAATCCCCCTCACGAAGAAACAGATTTCGATCTTATTACTAGTGGAACCGAGTTAGCGATCTTCCCTACTGATCGTTCAGAGGAAATTGAAGAGAAAAATGATGATAATCAAAGCGAGCATATTGATTTCACTCAAACTGACCAGAACCAAAAACCTGAGAAACAATTTAAAGAAAAATTAGGCGAAAAGATTTCAATCGATTTAGAGGACACGGAGTCTAAAAAACTTTCGCGAGAAGAAAAACGGAAAATTGTTAATGAAGGTATTCTCAGTGCGCTTGAACAAGGTAAAGAAAAACTTGTTGACATTTCTCAAGTAGTCAATAAAAGGGTTGAAGTATCTGACACAACTATTAGAAACAATTTGATTGATATGGTTGACTCAGGAAAAGTTGAGTTAGCTAAACGAGGAACATATAGACTCGTTAAGTTAAATGAACAGTTAGTTGGAAAAGATTCTGATATTAATATGAAGTTTCAAGATCAGAAAAAATCTCTTAAAGATATAGAAGTTACTCCAACGAATAATGTCGAGGTCGTTAAAACAGATAAAGCTATCCTTGATAAAAGACAAAGTAATATTGAAGATAAACATCAACAGAATACAGTTTGTAGGTTTAATAAAGAAAATGTTGAAGATCAAAAAAATAAAATTACAGCTTCTACCTATCCTCCGCTTTATCGTGATAATGAAGCAATTAGACATTATCTAGAAGAACGTGGAGTAAAAGAGATGATTATCAAATGGGTGCTAAACTATCGTTCATATAATGCGGACCGTTTTGAAAATGCTGCACAAGAAATTGTAGATCGTATTGAAGAGTATCCTGTTTATATTGGTCGCGGGGTTTCTGTATTAGAAAAAACGCTTGCTGCTATGATGAGAGATCAGCCGTTATCACTTAAAGGGGAAGCTGGTACAGGAAAAACCACTCTTGTAGAAACAGTTTCGAGTTTGTTGAACTTACCTTTATTTTCCGTCAATGGATCATTAGAATCTAATAAAGCAACACTCGTAGGTGAAAAAGATATATCTGATAAAGGACGTCTTATCACTAAGGATGGGCAAATGACTAAGGCTATGAAATGTGGAGCCATTCTATATATTGACGAAATCAATATGATGAGACCTGATGTATTAGCAATTGTAAATGCTGCCACTGATCACCGAAAAACATTCTTTAATGATGTATCTAAAGAAACTATTGTCGGACACAAAGATTACCGTTTTATTTCTGCTATGAATGTTGGTTATGCTGGTGTTAAAAAAATGAATGAGGCAACTATGGATAGGACCGCCTCTATAGTTTTAAGTTATCTTGGTAAATCGGAGATAAAGACGTTGCTAAATGAAATTGCAAAAAGAGAAAATGAAAAGGCTAGATTAGATAATTCCCCAGAATTAGGAATAGTTGATATCACTAATTTAACAAACATTTATTTAAAGTTAACAAGCGCGGTTATGACTAGCGGATCTATTCCTGTGTTGGCTGCATCTACTCGAAATATCATTCTATTGGCTAAGTTAGTTCCTATTTTAGGTTACGAATTAGCGCTTGAAATGATGTTGGAGAAATTTGAACCAGAAGAAGCTTCTGTGATTGTTGGCGTTTTGTCTAAGGACGACTTGTTCGAAAAATTGAATATCAATGTCGCGAATCTTCTTCAAGAAAATTAAATTTTTATAAATAATAGCCTCTCTCCCCTACTTGAGAGGCTTTAATAAAAAGGAGAAAAAAATGATTTTAGATAATTTTTTAATTCAAAATTCAATAAATGGTTTCTTTAAAAGTTCGATTTGGGATTTTGAAGATATTGTGTCAGTAGATGCAATGAAACAATTAGAAATGACAAGGTTGATATTCGATGATGGAGAGGAATGCTATACGACAGGAAAAACAATTGTAATCGGTAAGAGCTTTCCTGTTTTTAGAGACGAGTCAAATAATATTGCTTATAGAAGAGTTCAAGGGGTTTTAATACACGAACTTGCTCATTTGCTTTATACAGACTTCAGAGAATACAGCAGCTTTATCAACACAGCTCCTCATAAATTTAAAACAAGCAAAAATATCGCCAAAAATGTATTGAATATTTTAGAAGATTACCGAATAGAGAAAAAAATTGGTGAACGCAATGAATTTTATAAGAAGCTTTTTTTAATGGTACGCTATCATATCATAAACGATCTTAAAAATCACATTAACGTTAATATTGAAAACGATGCAGATAGACTTAATGTACTAATCAACTCACTTTTATTGATAGGTTATATTGGAAGCCCTTTTAAGACAAAAGATAAAACAACTAATGAGATATTGGTTGAATTTGTTCCATTGGTTAAAAAAGCTACATACGCTTCCTCTACTAAAGAAGTGTCAGAAGTAGCTGGAAATATAATGAGTTTATTAAGAAATTTAAATATAGAAGATACAGATTTGGCACTTAGTGATGAAATAAAATCACTGATGGGGAAATTAAAACAAAAAGGTTCATATTTCGCTTCGGAGGCAAATACTACAGGAGCTAATATTGATATCCTTTATACAGGAAATAATGAAGCTGAAGAGGTAGATCAAGTAACCGATATAACGAAAATGTTAGAAAAAGAAGAACAAAAAGCTAAAGAAAGTTTATCGGAAATGGGAAATCTAATTCAAGAAGAAATGTTAAAACTCGAAAGAGAAGATATAACGGACAAGATTTTGAATAACTACTTAAATTCCGACTCGGAAATAAAAAAAGAAAAGAAACTGAACCAAGAAGAATTGGCTATTGAAGAATTAAAAAAAGAATTGCCAGACCACCATTCTCATAAACGTATTCACATTAAAAAATCTGTCAACATCGAAACGTATAGCTTGGATCATTATGAATTGATTAAAAAAACTTTGATTTTACATATAAAAAAAACAATCTCTCAATTAAATAAGCTGATTGAGATAAAGTTTGATGATTGGCAGTATAATCAAAAAAGAGGCGTTCTAGATACTGATTCCTTAGTAAAATTCTTAAAGTTTGATGAAATGGATATTTTTAAAACCCAATATCCGGAAGAAGAGAAAATGGCTATGGATGTTATGTTATTAGTTGATTGCTCCGGATCAAATTCAACTAAGGTTTTAAATAAAAAGAATAATGAACGCTTATCCCGTTATAAGGTGAATCAAATGATTTCTTTATTTCTTCACGAAATATTAAAAGGAATTGAATGGAAGCATTCAATTTGGGGATTTTATTCAGGGACGTCTGAAAACATCTCCCCTATCGTTCCATTCACTGATTGTTTCGGAAAAAAATCAGGATTAAAAATAAGAGATATTGGTGCAAGAAGTGCAAATAGAGATGGGTTACATATTCGTATGGCCGGCAGACATTTGGCCGGAAATGCTGATACAGAAAGAAAGCTGCTTATCGTTCTTTCGGATGGACATCCTTCGGCTAAGGGATATAGCGGGGAATCAGCAATGAAAGATGTTTTTGAAGCTACACAGGAACTTAAAGAACTTGGAGTAAAAACAATCGGAATTTTCTCTGGCGATGAATCTGAGAATAGATACTTTAGTAAAATGTATGAAAATCACATTTTTTTGAATAACGAGGGTATATATGATTTTCCAGATGAAATATATAAGATTTTGGTCAAAGAGTTTGAATCTGAAGACGTTTGATAGAATTTGAAAAGCAGGACAAATCCTGCTTTTTATTATTTTCTTTTTTTTTCGAATCAATCAAATAAGTGATTATAATTTATCCATACATAACGGAAGGGGTTTTTATTAATGGAAATAAAGCTTGCTGCAATAACAAATCTTAAATTTCGCGCAAAAAGAATTCATAATCGATTTGATTTTAAAACAACAGATACGATGAAAAAAATCGTTTCTCCCACAAACGCTTTAGATTTTGAGGGTGATATTGAATCGATGTTAATTGATGCGAATGAATTAGTGTTTATTGCGCTTGATGATAATCGAGATTATGCTAACGAGATTTTCAAAAAAACAAAAAAATTATTAATTGATGGGAGTAAAATTATTTTGAATAAAGGATCAAATCGAGAAATGAGCGATTTGGTTTTAAAAGAATCCCAAGATATATTAGACCTTTTATACGTAATTGAAGAAAATGGCGAGCAATTCAAAAGTTTTATCTATAAAGATAAACACTTTTTTGACGAGAGATGGTTTTTCAAAATTGCACAAAAAATTAAATTGTTAAGTGATGTTAATATTTTTTTTAACGAATTAAATGGCGGAAACAATGCAATCAGAGTAAAAAATACAATTTTAAATCCTTACGGAAAAGAAATTCATCTATATGGAATAGATAGAGATATTGATTGGGGAGAAGAATCCCGAAATAAAGGAATTGAAACAGCTCGTGGTGGGATTCACGAATCTAGTTCTTATTGGGCTGATATTTGTTTCTGTGCAAATCATCAAATAGATTTTTCTAACGAAGAGTATAAAAACACTGTTAACTCTGAGATATATAATTTTTACCGCGAACACTTGGTTCGAAAAAATGGTGGATATTTTGTTTTCAATTATCCTTATTACCGAATAGACAGAATAAAACATATCTTCAACAACTATGAGTTAATTGCAGCAATAAATACAGATGATGAATTAGGGAATATTATTTTTGTTATGAAATACGTGAATTCATCAGATGCTACAAAACGTAAGATTAAAAAAATAATGTACAGTCATCAAAAATTGCCTAATGAAATTTCTTTTGAAATCGAGTATCGATCAGAAGGTTTGTTAGAAGTTAGAACTTTTAGAGGTAAGTATGTAGATTTGAATGATATAAAAGCTGAATTTAGGCACTTTGATGACTCTGCATCGTTTTTGTTTAATTATTACCATCCGCAAAACAAATTGAAAAATCTTAGCCGCCCACTTATTGAATACAAACCAGGACACATTCCGGCAATGGCGACTTCTGAGATTATTAATGGCAGATATGTTGATGAGGTTTTAGAGAAAAAAACAGGACATAATTTTGGGTTTGATCATTTGTTTTCTACAAAAATTGTAAAAAGAGATGTTGAAGAGTATGAAGAAAAGATAGATAAAGAAGGTAATAAAATTACAGAAATCAGTCTGAAAAAAAGTAATATTATTGTTTCAATAGCTTTGACAGCACTTGGAGAATATATCGAATTGTTTTCAAATGAAAACAACGAATAATATTAATATTATATATTAATATTGCATTACATTATATTAATACTTTTTGGAGGTATTTTTTTGGGCAATTATAGATTGAGTTTCAACAATGGTGAAAGACAGTTTGAAATCAATACTGATTTATTAATAGCTAAAAGAACGGAAAAAAGAAATGAAATGCAAATTCTGGCTGTTTCGCTTTATCATACAAAAACGGAGCTAAATAAATTGATAAAGAAAAACAGCGGAGCTAATGCTTCTTTGAATGGTCATCCTGCTTACAAAAAAACAAAGTTTATTATCAATAAATTTTCTAATTATGAAAAGAATGAAGTACAAGGAAAATATCATCAACGAGTAACTTTGGTTAGAAAAAAAGAACTTTTGATTGATGAAACGAAAGAATCTTATCCTATTGTTATGTTGCCAAAGGAAGAAACAAAAGATTTACAGACAATCATATTTGAATATGTGAGAGACAATATTGTATCTCCCCTATTCCCTGATGTTAGGTACCCTCAAGTGCTTGCTGGGGAACTATTCATAAGTTGTGATCAAGCAGAAGAAATACTACAAAATATTGAAAACGGAATAATTGAAACTGAAGAGGAAAAATTAGCATCAGAAATGTTGGTTATGTATCATCAGTGGGCAAATTACTTGACCACCGAATTAATAAAAAGAAATAGACTTCATCATTTAGAGGTTATTGCTTGTCCTCGTGAAATTATTGCTTATGAATTAATGATAAATGAAAAAGAAATCCGTGATATTATTAGTACTGGTTTGCAGTATGGATATATTTATCTTTCCAAGAATAACAAGGTAGAAAAAAGATATGACAAATTTGATGAATATATGCCTGTTTTTTCTGGAACTTTTAAAAAGCGTATTGAATCTATTGCACAAACCGAACATTATTACGGCAACATTCGCAAACAAACTCAAATATTTTTAGAGAGATTAGGAAATAGTCCGATTTCTATACAAATAGATGCTATTGAAGCTGGACTGAAATCGTTAAAAAAACAAAAGCGATTTAACCTGGTTGGCCAACCTGGTGTAGGGAAAACTTATATGATGTCTTCAATAGCATTTTTGGATTCATTGTACAATAAAAAGCCTATGAAATTATTGGTCTACTCTCCGGACCATTTGGTTGAATCTGCTTGGCAAAGAGAAACAGAAGAAACATTAATTGAGGCTACATATCATCATATTACTTCTGTATCTGACATTATCAAATATGATAAAGAGGGCTACTTAACAGATACTAAACATAGAGTGTTTATTCTTAGCCAATCAGCAGCAAAGAATGGATATTCATTGATACCAAACGTTCATTGGGAATCAAAGTTGTTGCCTGCGCCGGAAGAAAGTATTGTGAGTTTAATTTCATCAAAAGTTTTTGTGTGTACAGATTGTGGTGAGGTTATTACTAAGAGGATAACAAATCCCAATAGAGAAAAAGGAGAACCAAAAATCATTGAAGTCCCTGTTCCTATTGATCATTTCAATACTGAGCGATACAACAATAGAAAATGCAACTCTTGTGGCTCTATTTTATGGGGAGTATCTAATAAAAAAGGTATTTCTTTCAAACAGTTTATGTCTGGTGATAAAAAACAAAGTAAGTTTGTTTTAACTGATATGGGATTTTTACCAAGGGACGAAAAAAGTTTGCTATCTATAATCAAAGACTTGAGTGAAAAACAAGCTAAGGATCCAAAAAAATCTAGGGCCTCTAAACTTAAAAGTTTGAGAAAAGCGCTGGAACAATTAAGGGGTAATGAAAAAACAAAAAATATTATTTCCTTATATAAAGTCCCTGTAGCAGAATTCATCTTCAAGAAATACAAAAGTGTATTTACTCATTTGATAATTGATGAAGCGCACGAAATACAAAACAACACTTCTTCTAGAACTCAAGCAGCTGGTAAACTAATTGCATCAGTACCTAAAATTATTACGGGAACAGGTACAATGATGAATGGTTATGCTCGATCTTTATTCTATACTTTTTTTATGTTATATCCTAGAAAAATGAAAGAGGCAGGGTTTGAAGTATCTGATATCGAAAAATTCCAAGTGGCATTTGGAGTTACTGAAAAAAGATTTAGATTGATCGATGGAAAGAAAAAGCCAATAGCTCCGAAGTCTAAACCGGGCATATCACCTGTTATTTTCCCAATGTTTTTACAAGATACAAGTGTGTTTATGTCAATGGATGACTTAGACGAGGAACTGCCTAAATTAGAAACAAAACCGATCGGTGTAGAAATACCGAAAGAAATAATACAAGGGAAAGAAGAATTAGAAAAGGTTGTAAAAAAAATAGCTAAAGGAAACATTAAATTATTTAAAACGATAATACCTGCTCTTTATTCTTATTTGGATATGCCAACCGTTCCAAAGATTATTAAAGATGAAAGTGGTAGTGTTGTATACAAAACTAAGGTCATTCCTGATGCGAAAGACTACAAATTAGAAAAGTTAAAGGAAATAATCAAACACGAAATACACAAAAATAATAACAGGGTAATTGTTTATACTTATTATACTGGTGATGGGATTAACGATTATCTCAAAGAAAAACTCCTTGAAGAAGGTTATCAAGTGACCGTTCTAAATAAGAATGCAGAATACAGTTATTCCTGCGAAGGTTCTAAAAAGAAAATCCCTAAAAAGAAGCGAGAAGAATTTATTAAAGAAGAAGTTAAAAAAGGAGCTCAGATTCTTATTACCAATCCGGAACTCGTTAAAACTGGTACAAACTTAGTTGATTTTGCCCCTATTGTGAGATACCAAATGGATTATCAAGTGTATACAGAAAGACAAGCAAGAGGAAGAACAAGAAGAATTGGCCAAGTAAAAGATTGTACAATTTATTATCTGTATTACTTTGACTCATTACAAGAAGATATTACTAAACTAATGGCCACAAAAATCGTTGCATCCGAGGCGATCGAAGGAAATATGGATGCTGCTGGTTTGGAAGCAATTACTGATACTAGGAGTCCTGAAGAGGAACTTTCCAACCTCTTCTTTAAAAGTATGGATTTATACTAAATATAAAAAAAGATCGAAATTCAAATTTCGGTCTTTTTAGCTTTTTTGAAGAACATTGGGAAATTATATTCTTCGAAAAACACTGGGGAAATTTTTTTATTCTTCATATCCAACCAGGGCACCATTTCCCAATTGTTATCGAATATTGTTATCTTTGAATGTGTTCTTGTTTGAAAATGCGGATTTAACAGTATGTTGAAGAATTTGCTTCTTTTTGTAGTGTGGGCTATCAAGAGATTAGGGTGTTGTTTTTGAAGTAAATCCAGTGCTTTCCCTTCTCTAAAAATTAGATTATTAAATGCGCGTATTCGGCACCCTTCTTTTGTTAAAAAGAAATCAATAATTTCGTTATAAGTCTGATCTACGTCCATCAATGGAAGGAAATCATCTTTCCAATTTTCTATTTGGTTAAAATAAGGAGCTTTTTTATCTGACCATAATCGATAATAATGTTCTGTTTTAAGAGTCCATCTTGTTTCAAATTCTCCTAATGAATCACCAAACATTTCTGGCCAGCGATTAAGTACAACAGAGTTTCTTGTTCCAGTAAGTTTCTCTGCTGCAAGGTTGAACTCTCGAACAATATTGAAAGTTGTGTCGAGTTCTTCTTTGGACCATCCCCCTACCCTCTCATATAAATCGCCTTTGAAAGCAATGATAAAGCGGAAATTATAAGGATATATCTCTCTTATTGCTTTGGCTATCATCTGCAAATGAACTAATGTAATATACTCTGCTATATCAGGTTCGTATCTACCGTTGGATACTTCTTGCTTTTTAAACTTTGGGGAAAATGCGGTAAGGAAAAAATCAATTGGTGCCCCCTTTGAAATTTGTTTCTTTAATTTTGTTAAATATGTCTCTTTTATATACTGAGGTGTAATATCGCTTCCTTCTAAGTGAATGACTGAGTTATCAGAGAACAAAAAACGAAAAATAGCATCAGCTATAGTGTCCTCTTCCCTTATTTCTAGGTTGTATCTATTTAAAAAAGAATTAAACTTTAGATCATCGAATGTTAACTCTGTAAGTTTCAACCTAATGCCTCCCTTTATATTTAATTGGTATAAGTATACTCAGAAATTAAATAAAATTAGAAACAATTATTAATTTTTACTGACTTAGATAATTGTTTTTAGAAGCTAAAGAAAAATATAATGCCTATACATTCAACATAACCGGTTAATAAAAGGGGAAAAACTGTGAAGATACAATTTAGAGGACATAATTTTGAATTATCGGAGTTCAACAAAGAAATTGTTATTGATAAGATTAACACTCTGCAAAAGTACTTTGAAAGTGAACAATTAACAGTCAAGGTTTCAGTAACAAAATTTCAGCGTAGCACAGAAGTTGATATAACTATTGTTGTTGACAATAATTTGAGGGTGCATTCAAAGCAAATAAACTATGATTTTTATAGTGCGCTTGTTCTTGCGATTGATAAACTTGAGACGAGAATTAAAAAACGAAAATACACATCTGGCGGTTTTAAAGTGAATAAATAAATAAAAAAAGACGAGATATATTCTCGTCTTTTTTTATGATAGTTCGGTAGAACACCGAAAAATAATCATCAAAATTGATAGATGATTTTCTTCTAGTCAGATTTGTAGCAATTGTGGCCAACAGGGCGGACCGAAATTACGTTACATCAGGACCTGGACTTGTATCGAGTTCGGCTGTGTTCACGATCGTGATATCAACGCTGCAAATGAATATGAAAAACGAAGGTTTATGACTTATTGCCGCTGGAAACAACGGTGTATCCTGATAAAATAACTAAAATCTATGGCAAAAAGGAAAACCGATTGGCTAAGTTTGGTGTTCGCAGGAATCTCGATACTTTAGTGCCGAGTAGTTCAAAATCTAGTAATTAAATTTTCTGCTATTTGAACTGCATTTAATGCTGCCCCTTTTAATAAGTTGTCCGAAACAACCCAATAAGATGCTGCGTTTTCTTTGTAAATATCTTTTCTAAGTCTTCCTACCGTAGTATCAAAAACACCTTCTGAATTTCTTGGCATTGGATACATTTGTTCTTTTGGATCATCAATAACTTTGAGGCCGTCAAAAGAGTTCCAAAGTGCCCTTAAGTCATTTTCGTTAATTTCTTTTTCAGTCTCGATATAAACCGATTCGCTATGTCCCACAAACACCGGTATTCGAACGCAAGTTGCGTTAACTTCGATATTGTTATCGTGCATTATCTTTTTTGTTTCATTAATCATTTTCATTTCTTCTTTTGTAAATCCGTTATCTTCGAATGAGTCTATTTGAGGTATTACATTAAAGCTAATTGGATGATTATAAACTCTAGGTGAATAGTTCTCTTTTTTTAGAAATGCGGATGTTTGATCTTTTAATTCTTCGATAGCCTTTTTCCCGGTGCCTGAAACAGCTTGGTATGTCGAGACTACTACACGATTTAAACCATAATTATCCAAAACAGGTTTAAGAGATAAAACCATTTGTATGGTTGAACAATTAGGGTTAGCAATAATACCTTTATGTTTGAAAATGTCTTCTGGGTTCACTTCTGGTACTACTAACGGAACATCTTCTTTCATTCTAAAATGGCTAGTATTATCGATAACAACAGCTCCACTTTTAACAGCATATGGGGCAAACTTTTTAGAAATGCTGCCGCCGGCTGAAAAAAGAGCAATATCTATTCCTTCAAATGATCTTTCCGTTAATTCTTCTACAACAACTAATTTTTCTTTATAAGTTAAAGTTTTCCCAACTGATTTGGATGAAGCTAAAAGCTTCAACTTATCAATGGGAAAATTCCTTCTTTCTAAGGTTTCTATCATTTTTTGGCCAACAGCACCTGTTGCTCCTACAACTGCAACATTATATCGTTTTGTCATTATAAACACCTCTAAATAGATTTCCCGTGAGATTTTTTTTCGGGTTTTTTTGAATCTTCTCGTTATATTTGTATTTTCAAAGTGACCACATTAGACTGACACATATTTATTTGTATAAAGATAGCATTACCCTTCTTGTTGGCCCGAGCCAAGTAAAAAAATAGAAAATGAAGGGGTTATAAAAAGGATAAAGAAAGTATTTAAAAACTTACTGTGCATTTGGTGGTGGTCATTCGATGATGAAAATACAAAGAAAAATCGAAAGAAAGTTACAAGAAATAGATGAATTGCTAGAAAATTGGAAATGTAATGATGATGACTGTTTAAATATAGAAAATGAATTAAGAATAAAATTCGAACAAATCTTTAATCAACAGTTGGTTTTAAATAAAAAAATGCGTCATTTAAAATTAGAAAATGATAAAAAAATATCAATTTACCAAGACAAAATTGAAGAGTTTTTCAGATCAGTTTTTCTTAATTATAAGAATAGATATCCTATAGAAATTGAATATGAAGACTTAATTAATAATTATAAAGATGATCCTAAAGTATTTTTGGTTTTAGGGGTAAGTGGAATAATTCAAAAAGAAAAACTCATTGAAAAAATATATCATTCTGAGTTCAAAAGGAAAATGTCAAGTCATCCAAAGAATGACTATCCTCTTGCAAGATCAATTAAAAGAAAATTTATAATCCATTCTGGACCTACCAATGCTGGAAAGACCTATGAATCGTTGGAAAAGTTAAAAATGAATGAAACAGGTATTTACCTAGCTCCTCTTAGGTTGCTCGCTGTGGAGGTATTTGAAAAATTAAATATGGAGGAAGTGCCCTGTTCCTTGAAAACCGGAGAAGAAGAAATAGAAGTTCCTTTTTCAACTCATATTGCTTCAACAATTGAAAAAGCGGACTTTGACACCTGTTATGATTTAGCTATCATTGATGAAGGACAATTAATTGGAGATCCAATAAGAGGGGCATCCTGGACAAGAGCTGTATTAGGTTTATTTGCCAAAGAAATTCATATATGTTGTTCTGTTAACGCTGTTCCAATACTTAAAAAAATAATTACTGATTGTGGTGACGAAGTTGAAGTTATAAAACATAATAGAAATACACCTCTAATATTCGAAAAGGAAAATTTCTCATTCCCCGAAGATGTAAAACAAGGAGACGCTTTAATTGTTTTTACTCGTAATAAAGCATTAGAAGTTGCATCGATTCTAAGTAAAGTGAATATAAAAGCTAGTGTTATATATGGGAATCTTCCTCCTGGAACTAGAAGAAAACAAGTGAAACAGTTTATTGATGGTGATACTAAGGTTGTAGTCTCGACTGATGCTATAGGTATGGGAATAAATTTACCTATTAAACGAATTGTGTTTCTTGAAACAGAAAAATTCGACGGGAATTCCCCGCGAGAATTGATTGATCAAGAAGTTAAACAGATTTCGGGAAGAGCTGGTCGCCAAGGTATATATCCTGAAGGGTATGTCAATAGTTTCAAAGATAAAGAAAAAATAAGTGGTCAATTGAAAAAGAAAGATGAAATTATATCAACTTTATTTATAAAACCAAATAAAGAGGTACTCTTGTCCATTAATGTTGGAACCCTAAAAGAAAAACTTATTTATTGGTTAACGTATGCTACTGAAATACCTTATATTAAAAAAGCGGCTATAGATGAACAACTCATTTTAATTGATGAAGTTGATGAAAAATTAAATGGAATATTGAGTGAAGAACAGTTATATAAGGCTATACATATACCGTTTGATTTCAAGAACGAATATCTTTTAAAAATTTGGAATAAGTATTTAACAGAAACATTAATCAAGGAAATTCAATATACACGGCCGGATATTATCCAAGATGGAGAACTAGATGAACTAGAAACTTTATATAGACAAATTGATTTGTATTATTCTTTCAGTAAGACTTTTAATAAAAATGTGGATGACAATTGGGTTAATCGACAAAGAACGATTTTGTCTGAGAAGATACATAAGAAGTTGATCGAAGATATAGATGAGACCGCTTTTAGGTATTAATATTGGCAACAAAACTAAAGAATATAAAAAGACCGCCTAATAAGGCGGTCTTACTTTTTAACATCGTACTGATTTTGTCTTTTTATAAATTCATAAAAAAGTTTGTAATTATCCATCTCTTTGGAGAAAAAATCAGTGTCAATATCAGTTGTTGTTTTAATGCTATCTTTGCAGGTGTACTCAAAATATTTGTAATCTTTTTTTCCTAAAGGTTTTCTATCGGTTCTAACTTTATTGTGAAACAATTGATAACATTTTTCTGATGGAATGTTAAATTTACTTTCAGATGAGAACTTTTGAATTTCTCCGCATTTGTAATGGATGATATTTTGTTTCTCAAAAGCATCTAACTGATGTTTGTTTCTTGGGAAATAAAATCGTTCTTTTTTATCTGGTTCTTGCGAAATGTTCCATAGTAGTACAATTTCTAACCGATCTTCATATAAATGGTGTGAATGAAGTTCAAATTTATTGACTTGGCTAAAGGTTACTTTATGTTTACCGAAAGATTCTACATATCTTTTTATTTCTAGAGTCGAGAGATTATGCTTTGAATTAATTAAAATTGGATAATTCATTCTTATCCCCTCTTTTTTGAAATTAAATACTTAGTATGTTATTTAATCATTGATTTATATTTACCTCTTACTTATGAAGAAAAACCGTACCAAGGCGGGGTCAAGGTTAATTGGAGGATTTTATATTACCTGACAATAGGAACGTGTAATTCAAATGCTCGGTGAAGTTCATTTATTGCGGATACTGAATCTGATGATGGAACTAGAATCCATATCGTTGTATGGGAGTCAGTTGTTTGGAAAATTGGTATATTCCTTGTATACAAAGTTTGTACGACTTTTCTAATAATACCTGGAACTCCTGTTATGCTAGCCCCTACTAATGAGATTTTAGTAACATCATTTCTGGATTGAAAGGTTAGATTTAGGTTTTTTAATATCGAACCAACTTTTTTTGATTTACAAGATTGAACAGTAAATGAAACTTTATCTTCAGTTATATTTATCAAATCTAATGAAATATTACTTTTTTCAAGTTCGCTAAATAATTCGTTTTGAATGGAATAAGACGTTTTACAATCAACAGTGAATTGAATGATCTCGTCTGTTTGAGTAATTCCCGTTAAATATTGTTGGTTGTTGCGCTTGTTTTTGCTATCTAATTCGCATTGATTAGTAATCAATGTACCTTCGTTATCAGAAAAGGTTGATCTCACTCTAATGGGAATATTATATTGCATTGCTATTTCTACTGCTCTTGGGTGAATTACTTTTGCTCCCATATAAGCTAAATTGCATATTTCGTTATATGTTGTTTTGCACAAGATTTGTGCATCTTTTACAATACGAGGATCGGCTGTCATTACTCCTTCGACATCGGTGAAAATATCGACGTATTCAGCGTTGATGGATGCGCCGAGAGCTGTGGCAGAAGTGTCGCTACCCCCTCTACCTAAAGTTGTTATCTCATTCTGCTTTGTTTGTCCTTGAAACCCTGTTACGACTACAACATCAATTTTTTTTAATTCGTTATAAATTCGCTCGGGTCTAAGTTCAGTTATTGCGGCTTCGTTATAAAAATTGTTCGTTATAATGCCAGCTTGCCCGCCTGTCAGAACAGTATTAGAAATTTCTAATTCATTTAACTCACTGGAAAATACACAGGCTGAAATTAATTCGCCTGTATTCATTAAAAGGTCTTTTTCTCTTCTCTTGATATTTGGAGCAAGGCTTAAAAGCGTATCGGTTGCATAAGATTCTCCTTTTCGCCCCATTGCTGATACAACAACTACAACTTTATAACCATTGTCTATTTGTTTCTTTATATGATCATAGCAATGATTTCTATTCTCTTTGTTGGACACTGATGTTCCTCCGAATTTTTGGACGATGACTTTCAAGTTAATATACCTCCGCAGCTCTTTGGGTTAAATTTAATTGGTGATTAATAATTGTTTCATCTAATATAGTAAGAAAATGATATATCTCTTTTTCAGTTATGATTAACGGCGGTAGTAGTCTTATAATATTACCTTGTATGATATCAACTAATACTCCGTTTTTTAAAAGTTTAAGTTGAAATTCTTTTGCTTCTTTTTTTGTAAAACTTAAAGTTATGCCAAACATCAAACCCTTGTATCGTATTTCTTTAATGATTTGAGGAAATTTATTCTTAATAATATTTAAGCCGTCTAATAATATTGACGATTTATCTTTAACATTTAGAAAGTCGTTTCTAATTAGCACTCTTAGTAAAGTTAATCCTAAAGCTGTTGCTAGTGGAGGATTTGCCCAGGTTGTTCCGTGATCTCCTGGATTATAAGTATCCGAAATTTTTTTATTTGCAATTACCCCGCCTAGCGGAATTCCTCCTCCTGCTCCTTTCCCGAATAATATGATATCCGGTTTAACTTTGGCGCTTTGGTAGCTAAACAATAGACCAGTTCTTCCCATACCTGTTTGTATTTCGTCAACAACAAATATTGTATTTGTCTCCTCGCATAGCTGTTTAGCTCTTTTGATAAAGCTATCTTCTATTGGAATTATCCCTCCGGAACCCAAAACAGGTTCCATCATAAATGCAAGTGGTTTTTCTTTTCTTAATAAATTTTCAAACTCGCGAATATTATTGGGACTGCATTCTATTGCATCGAATAAATTGTTTGAAGGATAATCTTGGTACACTGATTCTTGCCTTGTGAAAGTTAGTGATCCAAAAGTTCTTCCGTGAAAGCTGTTTTTTAAAACAATAATTTTTCTTCTTTCATCGTTAGTTCTTATTTTAAACTTGAATAACATTTTTAACGCTGCCTCTGTTGCCTCTGTTCCACTCGTGGTAAAAAAAACTTTCCCTTTTGTAGAAAGTTCTGATAATTTTTCAGCGTATTCTATTGCAGAGGGTGTAAAAAAGTGGAGCGGAGAATGAATTATTTGCACAGATTGTTCCTTAATAGTATTTATAAGGATAGGATGATTGTAACCAAGTTGATTTACTCCCACTCCAGAAAACATATCTAGGTAGGCATTATCTTTGTCGTCATATAAATAACAACCTTGCCCCTTTGTAATCGCAAGTGGTAATCTATGATAAGCGGGAAGTAAATATTCAACGTCTTTTTTTAGCCAAGACAAGGAGATCCCCTCTTTCAAAAATTAATTAGTTTTTCTCTTTTTATTTACTTTTGTCTATTTGTATCAACAAATAAAAAAACCTTTATCAACAAAAAAGAAAACCAATTAGCTTTTAATTGATTTTCTTTTTGAAAAGTATCTTATTAAATAATAAATAAGATCTACCAATAATGAAATTAACAAGTAAATGTATAAATAACTAAACACAAGAAATATTGGTATGAAAAAGAACACTGCGCTACTTAATTCCGGCCATAAAAAATATAATAAGGCTACGAATATCAAAGTAGCTATTCCGTTTTTAACATTGTAATTAGTATATAAAGATTTCATCTTAATACACCGCCTGAACAAAAAATTATCTATATTTTAGGTTAATGCCGTGATAGTAGACTTTTCTTTCCTTGTCGAAATTTGTCCAACAGACTTGCCCCATAGCTCTTCTTGGAACATTCTCTTCGTCGAAAAATATTTCAACAAATTCTGCTTTTATTTCATAGTCTGTTTCTATCCTTAAACCTGAATAACTGATATCGAGTATCGTTACAATTCCTATTTGATTAAAGTCAGATACTACCGCTTGATATTCTACGCTTTTTCTTTCTTCTTTTCTTAAATTTTCAACTACTGTGTATTCTTTTACCGAAAATTCATAAACCGGCTTCCCGTCTAATTGAGTTAAGTTTTTAAAGAATATCTTAAAGAATTGTATACTTTCATATGATGAGTAAATAAGGTTATATTCTTCGTTAGTCGAAAATGGGACGGGTGAACCTGTTAAACTTCTAGGAATAAGTGTGTAAAGTTCTTGTTTTTCTTGGTTGTAATCAACTATTTTAACATTTGTGAGAAATCTATGATCATTTGTAATAACTTCTGCTGTTTGATGGAATTGCATCTATACACCTCCTGTTTAGTGGATTATACAAAAAAATATTTTTTTTTCAAAAAAACAATAAAAAAAAGCACCTGCGAACAAGGTGCTTTTTCAATCTAACCTTAAAAGAATTCTACTCTTCAAGTAAGTCATTTAATTTGTGTCCTACTTCTTGGATTGCTTCGTCTTTGGCAATAACATAAGAAACCCCGTTGATCATATCTGGTCCGGATTTAAAGTCTACTGTTTCTATGTTTTCGCTATTTAAATTTCTCATTTTCAAGGCTAATAACCCTAAATCTTTGTAACTTATATTTGAATCGAAATTATTATCAACTACTTTTATGATGTCGATTATTTTCGGAATATTACGCAAAGAAATAGTTTGGTCAACAATCGCTTTAATTACTTGCTGTTGTCTTCTCATTCTTCCGTAATCACCCTCGGCATCTTTTCTAAATCTAGCATAGTTTAAAGCTTGTATACCTGTTAACTTTTGTTTCCCTTTCTCTAAAGTAAACATAGTATGTGTTATGCGGTCACTAAACTTGATATCCTTTTCTACATCAATTTCCAACCCACCAATTGTATCGACCATTTCTTGGAACCCTTTGAAATTTATCGTTGCATAATAATCAAGCGAGATTCCAAATTCATTTTCGATAGTCTTAGCAGCTAGATCTACTCCTCCCTTTGCAAAGGCAGCATTTATTTTATCGTGCCCTTCGTAACCTGGTATTGTAACTCTAAGGTCGCGAGGAATAGAAAGTAATGACACTTTGCTTTTTTCAGGATTTACTACTGCAACCATAATAGTGTCGCTTCTATTTGATTTAAAATCATCACCGTCTACTCCAAGTAACAACATAGCAAAAGGCTTTTTTGTATTCAAACTAGCATTTTCATCAAAATGTTCGATGTTTGAAATTTTTTTCACTTCCTTCACAAACTGTTCTTCTGCTGTTGGATCCGGATTGATTGCTTTCCATATGTATTGATTAAACAAAAAGTATCCACCATATGCTATGATTCCTAATAATAATATAGAACCAAGAAACTTGATAAAACCAAGAGCTTTCATATTTACACCTCTTTGAATTTAAAACATAAGCAATTATCAATTTATTCTGTAATAAAAATTAATTCCCTACTGAACAATTATTTTTAATAAAATAACACGCAAGCGGGTTTTTTACTAGGTTTTGGTTTATATATATAATATAGAGATAATTTAAGGAGAATTAGATAATGAAAAAAAACGAAATTAATTATCAAGAATTCAAAAATATGATTACAAAGTTTATTAAGTTGCCAATAATCGAAAGTCAAGGTGATCCCTGGGTTCTTAAAGTTAAACTGACTGATGAACTTATTTTAAAGATGGAATTAGAAAACATTTGGAATCAATATCTAAAAACCAGAGAGTTCTCAATTTTATTGAATTATATACAAGCACAAAAAGAAGGCCTAATGTCTTTACAGACCAATGGCAATGATTACGAAGAATTAAAGGGGAATTTGATTCCAACTATAAGATCTGACAAATTTATAGATAACTTGAAAGCTGGAGATAATGTTATCAAAAAAAATATAGGCGGGGATTTAAACGCTCTTGTTATTTTAGATGAAGAAAAATTCACAAAAACAATTGACAGAGAATTATATGATTTTCTTCCAGAAGATTGTGTGGTTTTTAAAGATGCTATGAATAATCTTCTGCAAAAGGGTTGGATTGAAGAAACTAAACTAATGATTAACGAGTTATTTGATTTGTATATTTTTGAAGAAAAAACTAATCATTCGTCCCACTTTCAATTTTTTGTAAATGAATGGATGGATATGCGATTTGGAGATTGTTATATTGCGTTTCCAACAAATAAAATAGCGTTGGTATTAAAATTAAAAAATATTGGGTGGAAAGATCACATTGAATCTTTGAATTATTTCGAAAAAGTTGTGAGAAATATTTACATTTCAAAAGAATACTCTCTTTCGGACACAATAATTAAATACCAAGATGGAAAACACGAGTTATTGTAAGTTCGAGTTTTAATATACTATATTGCATTATATTATTTTGTATTACAAAGTAATATAAAATAATATATTGTATTAAAACATATGCGATACACACTTCATTAAAAATGAAAAAACATACAAAGGTTATGGAGGGAGAAACAATGGGTATTTTGAATTTTGGGAGATCTACAACAGCTCCCCTATTTAAAGTTGTTCGAGATGCAAATTATTATTATGAAGTGAAATTAAGAAAATCAACAATAAGTTTTGTTCGTACTGAAAAAGAAGCTTATGAACTTATTTCGAAACTAGAACCAAAATACAATTGGAAAAAGATAAAAGACTTGAATGATTTATCTAGAAAAGATCGGGAGTTTTACGAAAGTATTAGGCCGTTATTAAGACAGTATAGTGTTCCTGAAAGATTTAATGGAAATTACCTGATCAATAAAGATGAATTCGGAAATGTTTTTTATAGGCTGCAAAAAAATAATCAGACTGTTTGTGGTAAACATTTATCAGATGGTTTAGCAATCCGCGAAAATGATGATAATAATAACTTGTACCATCTAGATAATGTTTATAAAGGCGAGACTATTACAATTATGAATTCAGAAGATCAAATAATTGAATTGTATAACAAAACAAAAGAATTTATTCCCTATCATTTAGAAGATATTAATAACTATATTGTTGATGAGCCTCTAATTAAAAAATTTTTAGAAGATGCTAAAATCTCTATTGTTGAAAATAAAGAAATACCTAATGTGAATCTAGAGGCCTTAAGCCGATTTCAATTTAGAATTATGGGTGGAACAGATCCAGAAAAGATGAAAGTTTATGTTGAATCGATGAAAAAACTTAATAATATGATCGGTTTGAATGCAGTTAAGCAAAAAATAAACATCTTTATTAAAAACGTTTATGCCGAACGAAAATTAGAAGAAATTAATCTAAGAATCAATTCATCTTCGTTGCATTCTTTATTCGTCGGACCACCAGGTACGGGAAAAACTGAATTTGCGAGAATTATAGTTGAGTTGTTTTGGTCTTTGGGGATGATTGCTGAGAAAAAAATCATAGAATTATCTAAAGAAGATCTTGTTTCTTCTGCGATTGGTGGTACTGAGGAAGTTACAAAAGAGAAAATCCAAAGGTCTATTGGCGGAATTTTGTTTGTCGATGAAGCGTATATGCTGAAAGGAATAAGCGGGAGTCAAGAAGATTACGGAAAAATAGCTTTAGAAATCATTATGAGAAGTATGGAAAATCACAGAGATGATTTAATGGTGGTATTTGCAGGATATCAAAACGAAATTAATGAGCTTTTAAATGAAAATCCTGGTCTAAAATCTCGTTTTGCTCTAACTTTTAATTTTGAACAATATACACCACTTGAATTATCGCTGATCACTCAGAGAATGATCGAAAATCAGGGATTTGTAGCAACAAAAATCACTGACGCATTGAAGATGCTAATGAGTAAAAAAGCAAAAAACGCAGCTCTTCAAGGGAATGCAAGAGATGTTAGAGTTTTCGCTGAACAAATAATCAGAAATCATAAGAATAGAATTGCCGAAAATTCCGAAATTAGTTTAACTGTTATAGACCCTGAAGATGTTCTTTCGTTAATCAATAATACTAAGATTGAAAATAAAGAAGGACTTTATCAGATTAAATTGGAAGCTGAGAAGGAATTGAATGACTTAATTGGGCTAAACAATATAAAAGAAGAAATAGTAAGTTGGTCTAATTATGTTACTGTTGAAAGAAAGAGGCAGGAAATTGGCGGATCCGCCTCCCCTATTAGATTGCATATGACATTTGAAGGTAATCCAGGCGTAGGTAAAACCACTGTGGCCAGAATTATAGGAAAAATTTTGAATGGAAATGGTATGTTGTCCAAAGGTCATTTTGTCGAAGTGTTTGGTAAAGATTTGGTTGCGGGATATATGGGACAAACTTCTGAAAAGGTTAAAAACATTGTTAACAGTGCTCTTGGTGGTGTTTTGTTTATTGATGAAGCATATAGTATGGTCAAAGGCAAGGAAGATACATTTGGAAGAGAAGCTGTTGATAGGTTGATAGTTGAAATGGAGAATAATGTAGATGATTTGGTTGTTATTCTAGCGGGATATACAGATGAGATCAATGAATTATTTCAAGCGAATCCTGGATTCCAATCAAGAATTGCACGGAGATTTTTATTTGAGGATTATTCTTCTGCTGAACTTATTAGCATATTAAAATCAATAATAAATAAAAATAATTTCACTTTAACGGACGAAGCTGAAGCAGAAGTTGAAAAGTTGATCATCAGCCGCCTTAATGACGATAACATTAATGGAAATGGTAGATGGGTTAAAAGCTTATTTGAAAAAATAAAAATGTCGCAAGCAAATAGGTTAATGAATTCAGTAACTGAAAAACCAGATTTTTATAATATAGAAGCAATTGATGTAAAAAAAGCGGAAACTAAAATATGAAATGAAAAACGCTGCTAAATTAGGCGGCGTTTTTTGTGATCAAGAAAGACTTCTCTCTCCCCTTCGCTCCCCTGTTTATTTTGCAATCTTTTTATTTGTAACTTAAATATATTAACATCATATCGCTTATATAATCACATTACATTTTTAATATATTATTAATATATTGTATTAATAATATATTGTATTAATAATATATTTTATTGATTTAGGTGTTAATTATACCTTGTACACTTTCGCCTCACGTATAACTCAAAACTTTATCCTTATTTAGAATAAATATTAAATCCAGTAAAAACATCTTAGTTAAGAGTATTTAGAGTGTGATATGCAATGACTGTTGTTAAGCTGCAAGAGATGCCATTGACGTTCAAATAAGCCTAAGCTCCCCTACCCTATCATAATCATAAAAATGGTAGTTAAAATCAATCGCTCTTTTAATAACAATATAATTTATTATAGTTTTAATATATTATTAATATATTGTATTAATGCTATTAATAGTCATAGATATGATTGAGTCGTTTTCAAAATGCTTTCTTTCCTTCTTTCTGATATTAAATAAAATAGCCGTCATCAACTTAAAAGATCCATTTCTGATTTTCTATGAACTTGCCCCCTAACAAATCAGACTCCAATCAATTTTCAGAGTAATAATTGATTACAAATTATTGATTTCCGAATATTAAGGGTTTTCAATCTATACGCTCGAAATCAATATTTTTGATCAATAATTATTAATAACATTTTTGATCTCTTCTGCAATTGATCGATATTTATTGATTATTTTTTTGATTGGAGTTATTCATTTGCGATAATTATCAATAATTATTGATCGTTTTTTTGATGTAAAGTGATTGCTGGTAATTACATCTTTTTATTGTTTGAATAAAGTACGATTTATTGTTTTTGATTTATTTTGATTGATAATTATCGATCAATTGTTATTGATCGATCAACTGTCATCAGTTGAATGCGGTGAATCAATTAATAATTATTGATCTCGATTGATCAAAATAATCGATTCTTAAATTTGATTGAAGTTGATTACTTTTGATTGGTTTTAAACTTAAAATCACTAATACAGAATCAAAAAAAATCTATCCAGAAATTGATTGGATTTGATTGATTTTGATTGGAAATACATCATATTATTATGTATCATTATTATTAGGAAATCGATTGTGGAGGTGGAGAAGAGAATTGGTCGATAAACAGGAATTGAAAAGTTTTTTAGAAGAAAAGTTCACAGATGATCCGCTTATGAAAGAAGTCAGGGATCTTAATTTATATGATGAAATATATAAAAATGGTTTTTTAGACAATTTGAATATACGAGATACATATTCTTTACCTCAAGCGGCTGAAATGCTGGGAATGAAAGATTATGCTCTCCGGAACAATTTGCATAGGCACTCTTTAGATCAATATTTTGAACCTATAAAGGTTGGGAATCAGTATAAAGTTGATTATAAAGGAATTTTTAAATTTCGTTTAATGGAAGTATTAACTGACAAAGCTGGGAAAACGCCAAAAGACATTGCTAAATGTGTCGGAACAATTCCAACTAGCGGTTTTGTCCATAGAAGAGGGAGTTGGAATAACCAAAATGTAAGTAACGAACCAGATTTAGCTGCAAATCAACAAGAATTGAATAACAAATTAAATAGTATTGAAAGAAATATATGGCTTATGAGGTTTGAAAAAGAGGTTGATAATTTTAAATACTCTTATGAACAAGCAAAAAGGTCAATTATTGACTGGGAAAATAAAGTTGCTTTGATAGGAATAGAGATAGAGAATTTAGAACTACAGAAGCAACTAAAGAAACAAGAGGAAAAAACACAAGCCGTAATAAGAGAAAGTCATAAAAAAATAGGGGGAGTAAATGGTAACTCAATTGGATTTAGCTTTAAAAACCTTTTTAAGAGTAAATCAGTTGACTACGACAAGGAAATAAGCGGGGTTATCTCACAAATTGATTCTCAGATGTTGAATTTTACTCCCGACCAAACAATAGAAAAAAACTTAAAAAGGCTTAAGGAACAACTTAAAGAATTGCAACAAGAAAAAGAATCTTTAATTTTGGAAGCACAACAAAAAGAATTGGAGTATAATGAAAGGAAAAATAAGTATTTTATGGCAAAAAAACAATTTGATTCATTGTTTTCTAATTCAACTAAAGAATACTTGATTGAAGATAATCAAAACAGGGGCCCAAAGGAGTAGTGGTTTAACCTCGACTTATATTATATAAAAAGCGAATCATAACATAATATGATTCGCTTTTGTATTAAACATCCCGGTCATAATTTACAGAATGATTCGTAGATAGTCTCAAGTCTCATTCCTCTTGAAGCCTTTAAGTAAAAAAAGCTATTATCAATTTTTTCATTTTGTAAATAATCAATTAACTTTTGGCTATCTTCAAAGTATCTAATATTGTTGTTTGAGTTACAGATGTCATATGCAGCTTTCATTTCTCCGCCTACTAAAAAAAACTTACAATCTTTAATATGGCTTATAAGTTTCCCTACGCTTTGATGAGTCTTTTTTGATTGATTTCCCAATTCAAAGATATCACCTAATATTGATATCTTATTTTTATTTATATCTATTGTTAAAAAGGTTTCTAGTCCTCTTTGGATAGAAGAATAACTAGAATTATAGCAATCTAACAAAAATGAATTATTATCATATTCAACATACTCTAATCTTAATGGCTGATTGATGAAACTTTTTAATCCCTCAGAAATTAGGGTAGGGGAGATCCCTAGTTCAATAGCAACTTTAATTGAAAATAAAGCATTCTTTGCGTTATGGAAACCAAAAGTGGGTAAACTATAATTATAACCTTCGAAATGAAAACTTAGCCCGTTTTCATTTTGCGTAAACATACATATTTCTTTTTGACTGATAGTTTTGCCATCTACTCTTTTTAAAAGTGGTTCATCACCATCAATAAAAACAGAGTGATCGTTCTTTAACCCCTCTAATATTTCCATCTTTGCTAATGCAATATTTTCTCGAGAACCTAAAAGGCCTATATGAGACTCTCCGATGTTTGTGATAAGGGCAATATTAGGTTCAGCAAGATTTGAAAGTGCGCTAATTTCTCCTAAATGATTCATTCCCATTTCAAGTATGCAAACTTCTGTCTTCAGAGGCATTGATAATAATGTTAGTGGTACTCCTAGATGATTATTGAAATTCCCTTTATTTTTATGCACTTTGAATTTTGTTGATAACACTGAATACAACATCTCTTTAGTAGTTGTCTTTCCGTTAGATCCTGTAATAGCAATTACTATGGGATTTATTTTTTTGCGATATTCAGAAGCTAGACTCTGAAAAGCATTTAAAGTATCGTCAACGAAGATGTAAGTTATTTTATCAATAAGATGATCAGGAATTTTGTTTTTTCTATCCCATAATGCTGCTATAGCACCATTATTAATTGCGTCCTCTATGAAACTGTGGCCGTCTTTAAGTTCACTTTTTATAGGAATAAATAGTCCATTTGTGGTTATTTCTTTACTGTTAAAATGAAAGTTTGTTACACCAAGTTTTATAATATAATCTAACACTGTTTTTTCCTCCTAAAATTATTTTATTAATATTTTTTAAAAAATAACCTAACCCATTGTTTTTTATTGTAAGAATTAAATATGATAATTGAGATTGTAAAAGGTGTTATTCACCTTATTAAAAATAATCAATAATTACTTATCAGGAGGACAAAATATATGTGTGGAATAGTAGGCTATATCGGGCGCAAAAAAGCGCAAGATCATTTAATTGCAGGATTAAGTAAACTTGAATACAGAGGATACGATTCAGCTGGTATTGCTACGATTCAGGAAAATCAAGTTAGAGTGGACAAAGCAAAAGGGAGAATAGAAAATTTAAGAAAGATTCTTGATTCTAATAACCAGGCTACTGCTGGTATTGGACATACTAGATGGGCCACGCACGGGCCTGCGACAAGGAAAAATGCACACCCTCATACAAGTAACAGTGAAAGATTTGTGTTGGTTCATAATGGCATCATTGAAAATTACCAAGAACTAAAAAATGAATATCTAACAGATGTTGAGTTTCAAAGCGATACAGATACAGAAGTAGTAGTTCAATTAATGGAAAAAATGTATTATAAAACAAACTCTACATCTGAGGCCTTCAGATTAACGCTAAATCTGTTAGAAGGAAGTTATGCTATTGCTATGATTGATCTGGAAGATGAAAATACTCTATATGTTGCTAAAAATAAGAGTCCTCTACTTATTGGTAAGGGAAGAGGAGAAAATATGGTAGCTAGTGACGCAATGGCAGTCATCAATCTAACAGATGAGTTTATCGAATTAGAAGACGAAGAAATGGCTTTCTTAACAGCTGATTCTATTTCTCATTTTAAAATTTCTGGTGAAAAGGTAGAAAGAGGAACATTTAAAGCTGAAATAGACCCAGGTGATTTAGAAAAAGGGACGTACAGTCACTATATGTTGAAGGAAACTGATGAACAGCCAGCAGTAATCCGTCAATTAATTAATGAATACACTCATAAAGAGCAGTTCGACATAGATAATAAATTAAAGAAAGATATATTATCAGCAAAAAGGTTATATATTGTTGCTTGCGGAACAAGTTATCACGCTGGTTTAGTTGGGAAAAAACTATTGGAGAAACTTGTTGGAATCCCAACTGAAGTACATATTGCTAGTGAATTTACTCAAGACCCCCCGATGTTTGAAGATAAATCCTTCGCAATGTTTATTTCTCAAAGTGGAGAAACAGCAGACAGCCGAGAAGCCCTGCAAATGGTAAAAAAATTAGGAATTAAAACACTTACACTTACAAACGTAAAGGGGTCAACCTTATCTCGGGAAGCTGACCATACATTGTTGTTGTTTGCGGGACCAGAAATAGCAGTTGCATCGACAAAAGCGTATACAGCTCAAATCGCGGTAATGAGCATCCTCGCAGATGTATTACGCAATGAAAAGGGGCTTCCTGAACAATTCGAACTAAGAACAGAACTTTCTAAAATAGCACAAGGTATGGAGCAAATGGTCGATCAAAAAGACATCTTTGAGGATATTGCTAAAGAATATCTTTCCAATGCAAGGAATTGTTTTTTCATTGGAAGAACGATGGATTACAATGTCTGTCTTGAAGGTGCTCTTAAATTAAAGGAAATCTCTTATATTCAGGCAGAAGGGTTTGCTGGGGGAGAGTTAAAACACGGTACTATTGCTCTAATTGAGGAAGGCACGCCGGTAATCGTTCCAATTACATCTGAGGATGTTAATCTAATGATTCGAGGCAATGTACAAGAAGTAAATGCAAGAGGAGCTAAAAGCTGTATATTAGCTATGGAAGGTCTTGAACAACAAGAAGATCGATTTGTGTTACCAAAAACTAATCCTTTGTTATCTTCTTTGATTAGTGTTGTTCCAATGCAATTAATAAGTTATTATGCTGCTTTACATAGAGGTTGCGATATTGATAAACCACGAAATCTAGCGAAAAGTGTTACTGTACAATAAACAATTCGTATAGTAAGTAATACATCATTGACTAGTTTGCATTACTTACAAAAACTTAGTAATAACGGCTTAAAAAATTAAGCAAATTTCAGTAAATACTGGGATTTGCTTTTTTTAAAAACTAAAGGAGAAGTTAATAAAATGAAACTTAATACATTATTGAATCAAGTAAATTATGAGCTTGTTACAGGAAGTTTAAACATTAATATTACCAACATAACTTATGATTCTAGAAAAGTACAAAAAGGTTCGTTATATGTATGCATTCAAGGAGAAAAGTTAGATGGTCACTCTTTTGTTGAAGAAGCAATAAAAAAAGGGGCAGCTGCGATATTGGTGCAAAAACCCGTAAAAATTAATGATAAAAGGAGAACAACTGTAATTAAAGTGGATAATTCCAGGGTTGTGTTATCACAAATATCAAACATTTTCTTTGGTAGTCCGTCTAAAAAAATGAATATTGTCGGGGTAACAGGGACAAATGGAAAGACATCAATATCATATTTAATCTCAGAAATGTTAATGAGAATTAAAAAGAATGTTGGAGTAATAGGAACTATAGGAATTCAATTAAATAATTCGGATCTAAATTTATCAAAAACTACACCAACAACGCCTGACTCATTGGAACTTCATATGATCCTAAATGAAATGATAAAACAAAAAGCGACAGATGTTGTTATGGAAGTAACATCAATCGCTTTAGATCAACACAGAGTAGATGATTGCAGTATAAACGTCGGTATTTTCACAAATTTAACAGAGGATCATTTGGATTATCACGGGGATATGGAAACTTACCAAAAAGCCAAAAAAAAGTTGTTTGATCTATGTAAAGTGGCTGTTATAAATACAGATGACCCGACCGGAAGATATTTTACTGACTATTTCAAGGAAAAAAACATAGAGAAAGACGCACAATTAATAACATATGGTATTGAAAATGATGCTGATATTACTGCTAATAATATTGTGTTGAAGGCAACTGGTTCATTATTTACATTGGATTTCAAAGGGGAAGAATACGCAGTCAAAATAAATCTTCCAGGTAAATTTAATATTTATAATACGTTGGCTGCTATAGGTGCTGCAACATATTTGGGAGTCCCTATAGAAAACGTTATTGAAACTCTTGCGCGTATAAAAGGTGCTAGAGGGCGTTTTGAAAGCATAGAAACTAAAAAGGGGGCATCTGTTGTAATTGACTATGCACACACTCCAGATGCCTTGGAAAACGTGTTAAAAACGATTGTCGAATTCAATCCGAGAAAGATTATAACTGTTTTTGGATGTGGTGGAGATAGAGATAAAACAAAAAGGCCTATTATGGGTGGAATATCCTCGAAATATTCAGATCTAAGTATCATCACTTCTGATAACCCTCGAACAGAAAATCCTTCAGAAATCATAAAGGACATAGAAAAAGGTATAAATAGATCGAATTATTTGATTATAAGCGATAGGGAAGAAGCGATTAAATCTGCTATTGAAAAGGCTGGAAAAGATGATCTGGTATTAATTGCTGGAAAAGGGCACGAGACTTATCAAATGATTGATCAAAAGACAATTCATTTTGATGATATGGAAGTTGTGAAAAAATATATATAAACAAAAAGAATGGGTTTTTATAACCCATTCTTTTTGTTTTATAGTAGCTGATAAATTTATAGTTTGTTTTCGCTAATAAAAGGGTTGTAAAAAAATATAAATAAGAAGAAATGGATTTTAAAACTAGATGTGGAGGTAAAGATGAGAAAAAACGCGGGGAAAATTGCTATAATAATTTTGTTTATTGGACTATTATGGGGCAAAGTAAATTATGTTCAAACTAATGTGTTCGATTTAGACCTTGAAAATAAAACGCAGCATTTTATTTTAAGTTTCAATCCATTAAGTAGTGTTTTGCTGCTGCTTGGTATAGGAATGTTATTTAAACATTGGGGAATATTCACTGCCTATCTAGTTGGAACATTTGTTTTGTTTGCTAACGTTTTATATTTTAGAGAACTTAATGATTACATAACGATACCTGTTCTTCTACAAACCAGTAACGCTAGTACTCTGACTAGTAGCCTAGGAGACATATTGGAATGGAAAGATATTTTTTATTGGATAGATGTAATTTTATTGTTTGTTTTAATGTTGTGGGTCAAGAGAAAAAAAGAAATCAAATGGAATGGTAAACAAGCAAGCATCTTTATCTATTCATCAATACTTATATTTTTAATTAATATGGGTTTATCAGAAAAAGAAAGACCTGATTTATTATCTAGAACGTTTGATAGAGAAATTCTGATCAAAAATATTGGTTTGTATAATTATCATATCTATGATGCCTACCTGCAAAGTAAAACTTCTGCACAAAAGGCAATGGCCGATAGTGACGAGATCAACACAGTTTATAAGTACATAAAAAGCAAGCATAAAGATGTAAATGAAAACTTCGCTGGTATTGCCAAAGGTAAAAACGTGATAGTGGTTTCCCTAGAAAGTACACAATCCTTTGTCATTGATAACAAATTAAATGGTCAAGAAATAACTCCGTTTATGAACAAATTTAAAAAAGAAAGCATATACTTCGATAATTTCTATCACCAAGTGGCACAAGGAAGGACGTCTGATTCAGAATTTCTTTTAGAGAATTCGTTATACCCTTTGGATAGGGGATCGGTGTTTTTCACCCACGGAAGAAATACCTATTATGGGCTACCTAAAGTGTTAAAAGAAAATGGTTACTATACAGCCGTGCAGCACGCAAATAACAGTTCATTTTGGAATAGGGATATTGTTTATCCAAACTTGGGGTATGATAAGTTTTTTGATGTGAATTCTTATGATGTTAACGAAAAAAATTCGATTGGTTGGGGATTAAAAGACAAAGACTTCTTCAGACAATCTATCGAACATATAAAAAATATGCCACAACCTTTTTATACAAAAATGATTACTTTGACAAATCACTACCCCTTTGTTTTAGACGACGCAGATGCAACAATCGATCAAGGTAATTACCCAAGTAAAACGTTAGATCGTTATTTTCAAACTGTTAGGTATACAGATGAGGCTTTGAAGCAATTTGTTGAAGAATTGAAAAAAGAAGGGTTATATGAGAACTCAGTTTTGATAATTTATGGAGATCATTTCGGTATATCAGAAAATCATAATAGATCTATGGGAATGTATCTAGGAAAAAATATAAACGACTTTGAATACTTCCAACTTCAGAGGACTCCTTTATTTGTTCACATTCCGGGATACACTAATAATAAAATTATGAGTAAAGTATCTGGGCAAGTAGACTTGCGACCTACGATTTTAAGTCTCCTCGGAATTAATGATCCTAACCCGATCACTTTTGGACAAGACTTATTATCTGAAGAAAGACCAAGTTTTGTGATAGAAAGAGATGGTTCTTTTGCGACCAGTGATGTGGTATATAAAAATGGAGTTTGTTATGATAAGTATACTGGTGGAGAAACAAATATTGATAGTTGTAGACCTTATATAGAAAAGGTGAAAATGGAGTTAACCTTCTCTGACCAAGTAATTTATGGGGATTTATTAAGATTCCTTAACAATATCGACATTGAAAAAACAAAAAAATAAACCACAAAAAAGATGAGACTATACAATCGTCTCATCTTTTTTGTGATTAGAGGGAAATCAAATAAAGAGAATAACAGATCAAGTGGGCTAGGGAGGAGGAGTAATAATTGGTTTTTAATTTATCACTTCAAGAGTCACTGGGATATATGCTATTATTTTGGGTCATACTGGAGTATAGAATTTTTATTATTCAAGGTAAAAGACCTAAGAGGAATGACAAGAAATTAATAGTAAAGTTTGCGATAATGACTTTCACATTCGCGATCACCGCAGCAATATTTATGTCTATAAGCGAAATAGGTGATATAAAAGAATATCAACAGTTTTTTTATTGGTTGGGAATTTTCATAATGTTGATCGGTGTAGTTTTAAGACAATACAGTATGCATATATTGGGTAATTATTATGCTGCAACATTGCAGCTCCAAGAAGCTCCCAAACTCATACTAAAAGGCCCTTTTTCACTTTTAAGACATCCTTGTTATGCTGGATTTATGTATGCTTTATGGGGGATAGGTCTAGCATTGTTGAATTGGATTTTACTAATATGTATAGTAGCATTTTCGCTAACTATATTTCTTATTCAAATTAATGTTGAAGAAAAGAATTTGAAAACGTTTTTTGGAAGCGACTATGTTGACTATCAAAAAAGAACAAAAAAAATAATACCGTTTATTCTATAAAAGGTTGAAAAAGCAGCTCCTATTAGCTGCTTTTGTTTTCGATATTATAGTTAAACTTGTATTCTACACAGTAATCCTTTTTGCAAACATTTTTCATCCAAAAATTACAATAGCCTTCATTATCTGTTGAAGGTGTATATAATGAACAGTTTTCGCAAGCTTTTTTCATATAAATCTCTCCCATATTTATAACTTTCTATTTCTGGCCTTTATCAATCTAGAAATATTTTTATTGAATTGATGGAACAACTCATATTTAAATTCATTAAGGGTCTGAATTAAAAATATATCATCTTGATTAATAGGCAATCCTGATCTCTGCAAGAAAGTCCGAGAATGAAATGGTCTTTCATATTCTTCTATCGTTTTTTCTAAAAGCCTTAATTCTGTTGGAAAATTGTTAAAAGATTCTTGGAAACCTTCTAATAGTTCCTGGTAACTAATAGGGAATACTTTAAAAAATTCTGGATTCATTTCTAATTTTAAAAATGGAAAATAATCAAGAAGGAAAAAAACATAAAGTTGTTTTATTTGATTTGGCTTTAAGTCTTTTAATTTTTTTATATATTGATTTTTTGTTGTAAAGGGGAAATCTTCTGATTTAATTGAGTCTATGGTGGTAAAGAATAGCTCGATTATTGTAGATGAACTAATTATCATATAAGAGTAAATTGATGGGGAGTCATCTTTTTTAATTTGTTTGGCTAGTTCGAAAGCAGCTTCGGACCATTTTTTTAAAATTTTATTATTCAATTTATCACCTCTTTCACAATTGGTTGGGTTTGGGTGTTACTTTTTTAAATATTTTTTTTCAAATTCGTTGGCAGGTAAAGGTTTTGAGAAGAAATAACCTTGAATTCCATCGGTGCCGATTGACCTTAAAATTTTTAATTCCTCCTCGGTTTCTACTCCTTCCGCAATAACCTCTAAATTCAATACGTGTCCGAGTACAATTATTATTTCTACAATTTGTTTCATTTTTGAATCTGAAAGGATTCCTTCGGTAAAAGATTTATCCATTTTCAACCGATTAACTGGAAAATCTTTTAGATAAGATAGAGATGAGTAGCCAGATCCAAAGTCATCTATTGCTAATCCACAACCTAACTCTTTAATTTTATCTAGTACGTTTAGAACATTTTTTTTGCGTTTCATAGCAACTGTTTCGGTAACTTCTATGGTTAAGAGATGTGGCTCTAACCCAAATTTTCTTAAATTTCGTTGGATAGTTCGATAAACATCTTGTCGTTCAAATTGTCTCCCTGAAACATTAATACTAATTGGAACAACTTTGTTTCCATTGGATTTCCACTCTTTTAATTGTCTACAAGCTTCTTGAATTACCCAAGCACCTAAAGTATGAATCATTCCAGAAACTTCTGCTAAGGGAATAAAAATTCCTGGAGAAATTATTCCTTGTTCTTCAGAGTACCACCTAATTAGAGCTTCGGCGGATATGATTTCTCCTGTATTGGCATCAACTATTGGCTGGTAATGGAGTTTGAATTCATTGTTTTCAATTGCTTTTCTTAGATTCCCGTTAAGATGGAATTGTTCGCTTTGATCAATAATCATACTTTCATTGAAAAAGCTGTAATAATTTTTCCCTTTTTGTTTAGAGTGATACATTGCAGAGTCAGCATATCTAGTAAGATCCTCTGAACTATTTGTGTCATCTGGGAATGTGGCTATTCCGATAGAAGAAGAAATTAAAATTTCGTGACCTTCAACTTCAAAAGTGTCTTGGAACCCTCCCAATATTATTTTTGCGATTTCAGTTAATTCGGATTTTCTATGGAAAGTATCAACAATGATAGTGAATTCATCGCCGCTCATTCTGTACAAATGACAATGAGAGGGCAACAAGTCTTTTATACGATCAGAAGTTTGTTTCAATAAGGAATCGCCAGCTGAGTGTCCTAATGTATCGTTTACATTTTTAAAATTGTCTATATCAAAAAAGATAAGAGCAAATTTATTAGAGTTTTCTTCAGCTTTGTTTACTGTTTTGATAATTTCTTGTTGGAAGCTCGCTCTATTCGGTAGGTTAGTTAAAGTATCTTTATAGGCTAACTTATAAATGGTTCTTTCGTATTCTTTTTGTTTGCTTATATTTTTAGCGATTCCGTGTATACCAACAATAATGTTATGTACATATATAGGGAATAGAGATAAGGAAACAAAGATAGGGCTCCCTTGTTTTTTGATCATAACTGTATCATAGTTTTTTCTAACGCCATTTTTAACGTGTATAAGGCTCTCTACGACCTTTTTAAAGTATTCAGGTAGTATAAGGGTAGAAAACGGTCTATCGAGTATCTCGTCCCTTGTAAAGCCTGTAGCGTCTAACATTGCGTCGTTAATATCAGTGAAGCAAGAATCTAAATCTAAAGAGAATACAAAATCAGGATTTTGATCAAATAAAGATTTAAATCTATGCTCCCTTTCTATAACATTTTGTAAATCTCTATTTTGTATATCTAAATCTCTCATTATGATGACAACATATTGTACTTCGTTATTTTTCCCTATAACTGGGTTAAAGCTCCCGTTAACTACAATGTGATCATTTGCCCCATTGATTCTGAAGCTAATTTCGTGTCTTTCGTTCTTTTCGAAAACTCTATTGATAATATGAGTTATATGAACATTATCATCTTCGTGTATGAATTCAAGGAAAGGTCTTTTTTCGAAAAAAGATGGGGGAGATTCAAGATAAGTTTGGTGTGAAGGTGTTGCAAATATAATTTTTGATGAAGAGTCAATAATAGATATCATATCGTTTGTTTGGTTTGTTATAGTTTTATATATTGGGTGATTTTCAAGTTCTACATTTTCGTTCCAAACGATATATAACGTGTATTCGCCATCTGAAAATAAGATTTTACTTTTTTCGAAGAAAACAGGTATATGTTTACCAGTGGAATGAATTAATGAGTCTTCCTCTGATGAAAACAAGCAATCTATAGGTTTCATTAGTATGTCGTCTTCATACTTATCTGTTAAATGGCAAATATAATGATTAACGGATACGATTAATGATTCGTTATTAACCAAAAAAGTGCCAGTGTGATAACGGTTCTCCATAAGTTAATTCCCCCTAATCTATAATTTTTGAAGATAATAATCTATATCCCCGAAAAAATCCATTATTTAAGAAAGAAAAGTGCTTATCTTTTGTTCAACTTGTCAGTAAGTCTTGTTCGGTGTTTTTTTTGATAGGGTTTCACCTAAGAAAAGGGGATAGAAAAGTGAGATGGTTATGTAAAAAAGCCGGCATATTCATACCGGCTTTTTTATTTTTTGGTTAATTCCAACCATTCTTTTTCATATTTCTTTCTGTATTCTTCGTGTTGAGGAAAGGTTTCTGCATAAAATGTTTGTCCATTTGGTCTAGCATAAAAGTATATAGCTTTAAATTGTTTTCCTGCTGGATTTAAAGTTGCGTAAAATGATTCTTTACTCGGAGCATTAATTGGTCCAATTGGTAATCCAGGGGTTACATAAGTATTATATGGTGAAACAGTATCTATATCGTCGTAAGTCATAAAAACCTTATGTTCTTTATTGGCATAAGATGCTGTGATATCACTTTCCAATTTCATACCTTTAGCTAGCCTATTATAGAAAACCTGAGCAACTTTGGGTCTATCCTCGGAAAATTTCGATTCCTTTTCTACAACAGAAGATAAAGTCAATAATTGATCAAATGTGTAACCTGAGTTCATTATTTTTATTTTATTCTCTATGTACCATTTGTTTGTTTCCTCCAACATCTTTTCTATTATTACGTGAGGAAGTGTGTTCTTCTGGAAATCATAAGTGTCTGCGTGTAAATACCCTTCGAGCTGAACCATTTTTTGCTGATTATATTCTGGTAACCAAAGATATTTTTTTCGTAGCTCACTGTAATAATCTTTGTCATTCACTGTTCTTAGAAAGGCATCTTTATTTACTATGTTTTTTTCTGAAAGTATGTTGCTCATTTGTTCAATTGTGGTGCCTTCTGGGATCGTAATATAAGCATTTGAGGATTCGTCTAATGCCGAATTATCGACTTTATTCAATTCAGCGATTAGCGAATCAAATGTTTTAGAATCCAATTTAAAAGTTCCAGATTTGAAACTAACTTCAAACTTTTTGCTTGTCCAAGGTGCTAGATCATAATACAATTGCTTAACCCTTATGTAATAATAAAAAACATCTGCATCCTTTATTAATCCGTTTACTTCTAATAAGTCTGCTACTTGTCTAACTGAAGTTCCCTCGGAAATGTCTATGCTTCCTGGAGAAACATTTGATTTATCTTTATACCATAAATAACCCCCAGTTGCAGCAAAAGAAATCGCCGCAATGAAAATAATAAATTTGATAATTAAACCTCTCATTGGTAAATTTCCTCCTAAAAAAAAGTTCCTTCTAAGCTATTCGACTAGCGAAAGAAGAAACCTTAAAAAAAGGGACAACTAATTAAACCAATTCCAATGATTTTTTTTGTTCATACCTACACCCATTAAAAAGTTTGCAGGATAAATATAATTTTCAGTGTATTGGTACACTTTAAAACGACGGTCGTAGATGCTTACCTCGGTAACTTCTCCGAAGTCATTCATAACAACAAATGATTCATTAGACCAATGGATGCCTAGAACTTCGTAATCTAAATTGTTTTCGAAGCTAAGATCATCGTGAGTTTCGTGGGGGATATTTGCTAAGCAATAAAGAGAATCAACTCTTTTGTTGCAATTTTTCATATGATTTTTTAAATATATTGATGAAAATACCTGCATTAATTTATTCCCTTTCTTAGTGATTATTGATTTTTCAAATTATAAAATACTTTTTTCTATGAAGGCAATATAGTAGACAGGTTAAATTGGACTTAAAATGTATCCCCGGATTTTTTAATATTTTTTAAGTTTTTGCTGAAAATTTCGTTATAAGAGAACGGGGAGGGATAATATGATGTGTGATCATTGCAAACGCAGATATGATTATGATGAAGAAGAATTTTACGAATGTGATATATGTGATTATTGTATCTGTGATAAATGTATGCGTAAGCAAGGAAAGCAATGTAAAAAATGCAACGAAGGCCGCTTAAGTTATCGATAATCCTTTTGGATTTCTTTATAGCCTAAATGCTTTCAAAAAATTAACCCCTTGATGTTTTTATTCATCAAGGGGTTTTTATTATGAAATATTTTTAATTTCTTTTGCTATGCTGCCTGTCAATTCTTGAACAAGTTTGAGATTTTCGCCTTCCACCATAACACGAATAAGGTTTTCTGTTCCGGAGGCTCTAACTAAAACTCGTCCATTACCAGAAAGCGTTTCTTCTGCTTTTTGTATGGCCTTGTTGACAGAAGGGCTGTTTTCCCAAGCTTTTTTGTTGTTAACTCGTATGTTGGCTAATTCTTGAGGATATTTTTTAAAGTCGCCTAGTAACTCTGAAAGGGAAGACGAAGATTCTTTTAAAACATTAATTAATTGAAGTGCGCTTAAAATTCCATCTCCGGTAGTATTGTAATCTGAAAAAATTATATGTCCGGATTGTTCTCCTCCTAAGCAATGTCTTCCTTTAATCATTTCTTCTAAAACATAGCGGTCTCCAACTTTTGTTTCCACTGTATTTACGCCGATTTTCTTTAGTGCTTTTTTGAAACCGAAGTTACTCATTACTGTTGAAACGACTGTGTTGTTAGAGAGTTTTCCTTTTAATGATAATGACTTAGCACATAAATATAATATCTGGTCCCCATCTATAATATTTCCTAGCTCATCAACAGCAATTAATCTGTCCGCGTCTCCATCAAATGCTAATCCTATATCAGCATTATGCTCTAACACTTTTTCTCTTAAAAAGTCTGGATGTGTGGATCCGCAACCTGAATTTATATTTGTCCCATCAGGATTAGCGCTATAGGTATAAACATCCGCACAAAGACTTTTGAATAATGTTGGTGCAATTGTTGAAGCGGCGCCGTTAGAACAATCTAAAACAATCTTCAAGTGCTCAAAAGATTGATCGATAGTATCCTTTAAAAATTTAATATAAAGATTGGCAGCATCTTTGTTGCTAATTGTCATTCCTATATTATCGTTTGTAGGATTGGGAAGTTCGTTAATATTTTCTAAAAAATATTCAATTTGCAACTCTATTTCGTCTGCTAATTTAAATCCGTTGCTGTTAAAAAATTTAATGCCATTGTCTTCAAATGGGTTGTGAGAAGCAGAGATCATCGCTCCACCATCAGCAATTTGTTTTGTTAAAAATGCCACTCCTGGTGTTGGTATGATGCCTAATTGTATTACGTCTACCCCCGAAGAAGTAAGACCAGAAATAAGAGCATATTCTAGCATTGGACCAGAAATTCTTGTGTCTTTTCCTATAACAAAAACTGGTTTCTTTTTGAGTGTACTATTTGCTTTAAAATTCTTGGTTAAAACATAACCAGCGCTTTTTCCAAGTTTGTATGCTAATTCTGGTGTAAGGTCTTTGTTAGCGATTCCTCTTACTCCATCAGTACCAAAATACTTTCTCATAATATATATTACCTCCAGCTATACTTTCTTTTTGAACAATTTTTGAAAATGGTGGATATACCTTGTTTCTAATAAAACAAAATTTAAAATGTTTCACGGGAAACATTTCGCAAGAATATTCAGTATATTTTTGGATTTTTCTTAAAAACAAGGAACAAAGATAAAATTTAGCAATATACCAACATCGATAATAACAAGCGAGGTGAGGATGGTGGAAAAAAAATATTACATTCTAATAGGAATACTGATCGGTTGGGCAAGTTATTTTGTTTTTCCGATTGAGAAACCAGCACTAACGTACTTTATTGGAATATTTATAGGGTCTATATCCTTGTTTTATATCCGACAAGAAAAATATACTCATAACATATGGATTCAGTTGGCTTTATGGGCGATTTTGATTGTTTTGTTCCCTTATTATTTTGTAGCTGGAATGGCTGTTGGTATAGGGACACACATAGGTTTAGATCTAATGAAAAAATTAGTTAAAGGAACGCAACTAGGATTTTATCAACAATGGATGTTCACAATGTTTCTGATTTTAATTAATTCCATTGTTGTAGTTGGAACAGCTATAGGAAAGTTTTTAAGTTATTGAACCCGCCGCATTAATTGCGGTTTATTTTTTTGAAGTAGGTGAGGTATAAATGGGGATCCAACAAATGTTAGACAATAAGCGTATCAAGAAATATATGAAAACTGTAAATTTGATATTAGAAGAGCATCAAAAATTATCTGAATTAAAAGATGATCAATATAAAGTGTTAACTGAAGAATTAAAAGATAGAGTGAAAAATGAAGAAAGCGTAGATGATATTAAAATAAAAGCATTTGTGCTGGCAAGAGAGGCTGCTAAAAGAGTCCTTGGTCTAGAAGCATATCCAGTACAATTAGTAGGAGGACTAATATTATCAGATGGAAATGTTGCTGAAATGAAAACAGGGGAAGGTAAAACCCTTGTCTCTTTATTTGCAATATATTATCAAGTTGTATTAGGAACCAAAGTTCATTTGATAACAGCTAACGATTATCTTGCAGAACGTGACAAAGAAGAAATTGGGAAAGTTTTAGAATTTCTTGGTGTTTCTGTTGGTTTAAATGCAACTCATCTTTCTGCTGAAGAAAAAAAGAGTGTATATAAAAAAGATGTTATATATGGTACTGCTTCTGAGTTTGGTTTTGACTACCTAAGAGACAATATGACAGGTTCACAAAATGATAGAGTTCAAACTGGTTTAGAATTCGTATTAATAGATGAAGCTGATTCGATACTCATTGATGAAGCGCGTACTCCGTTGATAATTTCTGGACAAAAACAAGAAGATTTAACTCTTTATAAAAAAGCTAAATTTATTGTTAGTACCTTTACAAAAGAAGATTATGAGTATGATATAGAAAAGAACACGGTTTGGATGACCGAACAGGGGATAGAACGTGCACAAAAATTTTGGAAAGTAGATGATTTGTTTGCAGGAAATGAGAATATATTAAGAGCGACAAACTTACTTTTAAAAGCATACTTCACATTGAAAAAGGATAAAGATTATGTTGTGCAAGATGGGGAAATCCTGTTAGTAGACCAAAACACTGGGCGAATAATGGAAGGTCGTAGATTTAGTGAAGGGTTACATCAGGCTATTGAAGCTAAAGAAGAAGTTGAAATTAAAGACGAAACTATAACCCTTGCTACAGTAACTATCCAGAATTACTTTAGGATGTATCAAAAAATTGCTGGTATGACTGGTACTGCAAAGACAGAAGAAGAAGAACTTCAAAAAATATATGGTTTAGACGTTCTTGTCGTTCCAACCCATAAGCCTATAGCTAGGATTGATGATGAAGATGAAATTTATTTAGACAAAGAGCAAAAGGCAAAGGCAATTATAGAAGAAGTGAAAAAACGACACGAAAAAGGTCAGCCAGTTTTAGTGGGTACATCTTCAATAGAGGATAATGAATGGTTAAGTAGGCTATTTAGACAAGAAAATATTCCTCACGAAGTCTTAAATGCGAAGAATCACGAAAAAGAAGCTGAGATTATATCGAGGGCTGGAGAAAAAGGCGCTGTAACTATTGCAACCAATATGGCCGGTCGTGGAACAGATATAAAGCTTACTAAAGAGACTAAAGAACTTGGAGGGCTAGCTGTGATAGGAACAGAAAAACACGAGAGCCGAAGAGTTGATAATCAATTAAAAGGGCGTTCTGGGAGACAAGGGGATCCAGGATACAGTAAATTTATTTTGTCTTTAGATGATGAATTAATTAAGAGATTTAATGGTGAAAAAATCAAAGAATTAGCTCTCAAATTAAGATTTCCTAAAGAAGAGCCTATCAAGCACAGGATGGTTGTTAAAGCCATAACAGGTGCCCAAAAAAGAATGGAAGGTTCTAACTTTGATATGAGAAAAAATCTATTACAGTATGATGAAGTAATGGATATACAAAGGAAATTCATTTACAAAGAAAGAAATGAAATAATTGAAATGAATGAAACAAAAGATTTCACGAAAAAAATGCTGCAAGAATTTGTTTCTTATGAAGTTAATATCAGATACAACCCTGGTGATCCCAAAAAGATTATGAATTGGTTAGTTAATGAAGTTACAGGTGCTGTAGATGAAAAGAGCTTTGATTTGGATGATGTTAAGGATATAGAAGAGAGAGTTATAAAAATTGTATTGAAACAATATGAAAAGAAAAGAGGAGAGCTTGGTGATGAACTAATGGACAAAGTAGAGAAACCTTTGTTTATGGATTTATTAGATCAGTTCTGGATAAGACACCTCGACCAATTAGTCCAATTAAAACAAGGGATTCATTTAAGGGCCTATGCTCAAAACAATCCGCTTGTTGAATACCAAAGGGAAGCATCAGAAATGTTTCAAGAGGTGCTTAGTGAAATAAAAAGACAATACTGTATGAATGTGATTCATATGAAAGTTGCCCATATAGCGCAAGGTTAATCATTGATAAGTTGCCTTGCTAGAATTTTTCTGTTTATTATGTTTTAGAGTATATTATTTGTTACTTGGAATTAGAGAATTGTAAACAAACGATTAATTGAAAAAGAAAAAGCCTTTCACAAACGTGATAGGCTTTTCAAAGTTATACTAAATATCTATTTTTTCTTGTAAACACCCAGTTATAAAACACAACTATTAACAAAAATACAATGAACATACATACAAACATAGAGATTACAAAAGCTATTGTTTGTAAAAATGATAGAAGTGGCAGCGCATAAGAGATTCCTTTTGAAACACTTAATAAAACCAACACAAAAGGTGAGAAAGTTAATACAATCAGAGTCCATTCTGTTAAATTTCGGGCAAACCAACCAAACCAGGTGACAGCGGGGTTATCGCGCATTTTTCTTAATTGTTTGATGGACACATTTTCAAAAAATGAATAGTATACATACGAAAATATACATAAGAAAATAACTGATATTGCGCTCAAAACATAAAACGTATAGGTTGATCCTGCGAAACTGTTTGAAGTTCTAGTAAATAAAAAGCCCACAGAAACAATATAACCCAAGATATACGCAAGTAGTTTCATTCTTACACCTCCCTTAATATAGTCCTTAGATCAAACTTTGTTTAAAAAAGAAAATATCCTTATAAATTGAACGCTTTTGCCAAAGGAATAAAATAGTTTTTCGAAAAATAATTCAATATTAAATTAACGAGGTGCGAAAATGCAATTAAGAAAGAACAACATAGATCCAAATCAAACAATTAATTACTTTGTTCATAATAAAATTAAATCTGGGCAAAAATGCGAGAATAACGAAGAATGGGCAAATGAGTGGCTACAGCAATATGTTAAAAATAATTCCAGGAAAGAAGAGAAACTTTATAAAGCTTTTCACAGCATTCCTAAATATATTGAGGTTTGGGAGCAAAGAATAAACAAAAAGTCCGCGGAAGTCAAATCAATCAAGGAAAAAGTAATTCCAATTGATTTTTCTTACAGAATGAGAGCTAAAGAATTACTAGAAAAAAACAGATATATGACTAAGGTTCCTTTTGAAGAGTTGCATCCAGAAGAATATAAAATGATTGTTGAATGGTTTGAATATAAAAAGGATTTACCTGAATATCTCAAAGGGATTTTAAAATATCGTCTAACTCTTGAAGAGAAAATTGAGAAATTACTTGGGGAAAGCATTAAAGAACTCATTTTAAGATCCCAGAATTTCATTTTTTATTTTTTCTTAGTGTTTTTCTTTGCGATTTTAATGCTTATCAATCTATAGAAGAAGAGTTATTTATGCATTATGATGCGCTTTCGTTTCTAAATTAGGTTTTAGACGAGAGATAATACTATGACTATGAATTTAAAAATATTTGTTGAAATAAAAAGGCTACTTTAAGGTCATTCCTTATAGTAGTCTTTTTGCGTAAAAGGGAAGTTTTTTTGGAACGATTTGCTTGAAAAAAAAGTTCCAATCTTTATGTAAAGATTGGTACAGCTCCCATAGGAGGTGAAAATGGGTGGAACAGCAGATAAAGCGAATGTATCAAGCATCAAAAAGATTAAAAGGGGATAGAAAAATAGAACATCTAGAATGTCTTTTGAAAAATTGTCTTAACAACAATAATCAAGTTTTGTATGAATATTTGGTTAGATTGGAATTAGTAAACGAATATAAAGACACAGGAAGTATCAAAAAAGCTATAAAACATTATTTAGAATGTTTAGAAATACAGTCAAGTGAAGAGTTTAATGTTAAGCCGCTGTTTAATTTGTTTCCATTCATTGCAAAACATATAGACTCAATATTGGATATTAATCTAAATGAAATAAATAACTTCTTTGAAAGAATGCAAAGGCTTTTTGAATTACATTCGAATTCCCTTCGGTGTTATTACCAGGAATATTATAATTATCTTATGAGGGTTGGGAAATGGGAAGAGGGTTTCGTTACATATTCTAAATGGATGGTAGAGAGTAGAAGTGGTTATTCGGAGAGTATTGGGGAGGAAGAAGCGGATCGAGCTTTTTACTATTTTTCTGTAGGTGATTATCAAAATGGAAAGTATGTTTTTGATACAGTTAAAAAAGGTATTGAATCCTCTCCTGGTACAAGGGCTTACGCATACCCTAAAGCTATTAGATATTTTTTGGAACTTAGAGATTGGGAAATGACAAACATACTAACACAACAAGGGTACAGTTTTTGCAAAGATAAAATTGATCGGTTGGAGGGGGTTGCGGATATTCTAAAGACATTATCAATTTTAAACCCTAAAAAGGCTATAAAGTTATGGAAACATCACCGGTATGACTTTTTAAAGACTGATAACTCTAGAGCAAAGTTTTCTTTTGGTATTTCTGCATTTATTTTAAATAAGGTGTTTAAACTTTATTCAAACGATGAAGTTATTCAAAATAAGTTCAACGAAAATATAAAGGAAATGTATGATATACAAAGTTTGATGGATAATAGGAATAATAATGAAGCCTATCAAGATGAATTGATGTATTGGGTAGAGATACAAGATGCTCTTTATAAGGAAAAATCAAGCTTATAGAAAGCAGGAATTTTGAAAAAGCACTAAAATATAAACAATGTAACAATTTATAGGAGGCATTTTAATGGGTAATATATTCGAAAAATTATCAGAATTAATCGTTGAACGTATGGGCGTAGACAAAGAGCAGGTTACACCAGAAGCCAGCTTTAAAGAAGATCTTGGGGCAGATTCCTTGGATGTAGTAGAATTTATAATGGAGCTTGAAGATCAATTTGAAATTGAAGTTCCTGATGAAGATGCTGAGCAACTTCGAACTGTAGCCGATGTTGTTAAATATATTGAAGATAAGCAATAGAAGAAGATTAATATAAAGATTGTGTTGTGTATAAAAATATAAAGGCTGTTAGCATATAAGCTAACAAGCCTTTATATTTTTTTGACTTTTTTGTGATGTGGCTCATATTTATCAATAAAAAACTGTCTAAAATCTACCCGGCTTGTAATCAAAGAGAATCCGTTCTTTGTGGCAATTCTAATTGACCCTGTTTCCTCGCTGACTACGAATATAATAGCATCAAAATTTTCGGCAGTTTCAATTGCAACCATATGCCTTGTTCCTAACGTACCGAAATTGTCTCTTTTCTTTGCGGATAGGGGAAGCTTACAACCTGCATATTGAACGCGTCCCTTATTAATAATTACTGCTCCATCGTGTAACGGAGTATTAGGGTAAAAAATGTTGCTAATCAGAGAGGAATTTATGTGCGCATCAAGATGAGTCAAATTTTCTGAAGCTGCGGAAATATCTCCACTTTCATCCATAATAATAAGTGCTCCGTGCTTGTGCTTTGATAAATTAAAGAGGGAGTCTTCTAATGTTTTTAAAGTGGCGTTGCTCGGCCGTTTAGGGCCTGAGAATCCTCCAAGTTTTTTCAAAAACATTCTTAGTTCGGGAGAAAAAATTAATATTGTTCCAAAAATTAAAGTCTGCGTACCTAATTTGAGTAAAAAAGAAGTTTTTTCAAGATCGAACTGTTCTGCAATATACGAGAGTAAATATATCACTAATATGCCTAAAGCAATTTTTAAAGCTTCTGTTTTTCGAATAAATCGATATAAAACGTATACGATTATGATAATAAAGAAGTAATCTAATAGATTATGCCATAACAAAAGTTTCTCCTCCTTAATAAAAAACGGCACCAATTTTCAATTATTTAATTATCTCTAGAAAAGAAAAAACCTTATTTTTAAAAATAAATATTTTAATTTCTCGTTGTTATCAGAGAAATCTTGAAAAGATCTTTTTTTTAGATATAACCCCTTATAAGGGGGGGGAGTAGTTTGTGGAACGGTATTAAAGAATACTTTGTCTTTGAGCAAGATTCAGAATACGTTATTAGCTTTAGACTAAAAAAGTGTTATAAAAATATAATTAATCAATCGTTTAGATACTTATTAATTGATCAAGAAGACAGGTTTGTAGTTTATCGTTCTATTACAAATGAAAATGACTCTTTAGTGATTGATAAAAACGTCTTTTTGGTCCAAGAAGATGCAATTTTATTTATAAGAGAAGAGATCCAAGGAATGATCGACAAGAATCTTTTATATTTCATATTCGGCAAGTGAAAAACTAGAAGATTCTGAGTTTCTCTTTTTTATTTAAAAAAAAGTTGAAGCTGGCTTCTTTCTTTTTTGAGACTCTACAGTTTAAAATTACAACGAAATTAATTTATTTTGTCGGAGGAATTATGATGTTCGAAAAAGAAAAAGAAAGCTTGCTAAAAAAAGGTGTCAATAGTGAGGTTAAAAAAATAGATGCTTTATTTATATATGACGGAGAGGGATACGTAACGGGGATTAAATATCCTGATGAGTCCTCTTATCTTGGTAAAGACATAAAGAAATACGGAGAAGGGTAACCTTCTCTTTTTTTATTTTTCTTAAAAAAAACGGGAGTAAAGTTGACAAGAATCTTTTCAAACTTATAACAGATTTAAAGGGGGATTGATTGATTTGAAGAATCAAGTATATTCAATTGGTTTATCCATTCTATTTCTGTTATCAACAATACTCTCAAATATCATTTTAAGTTTATTTGGAATAAATCTCTCCTCGATGATTAATTCAATGATGTATGGTGAGTTTGGTCCGATAATCATTTTTTTAGCAACTGATATTTTATTAATTATTATTTTTGCTATATGTGTGTTCTTTTTTGCAAAAAAAATGGGCTTCAAGGGGAAAACGCAAAAAAAATTAGGCACCTCTAAATTGGCTTCTATTAAAGAAATGGAAGATATAACTGGAGATGATGGGGTTCTATTAGGAAAAAAAATAAGATTATCTGCAAATCATAGTTATTCACACATTCTTTTAACAGGTGTAACTGGGAGCGGGAAATCCACTAGTTTCTTTATTCCAAACCTTGTATCTCTTCCGGACGCAAGTTTTATAGTAACGGATCCGAAAGGGGAGTTGTTTGAGAAAACAGCTATGACTAATTTGAAACAAGGGAAAAGAGTATTAGTGTTTAGCCCATTTAAAAATGATACCTTGAAATATAACCCTCTATCACTGTGTAGAAATGAAACTGAAATCAGAGAGTTAGCTCAATCTTTATTAATTAATGGAAATGCAGCTATTGAAGCTCAAACCGGTCAGAAAGGCGGGGGTTCCGAGTGGATAAATATGTCTACACCTTTATTATCAGCTTTCTTGATATATGTAAAAATGCTAGGTGCTCCTAAAGATAATATCAGTTATGCTTTAGATTTAATTATAGAAAATGATTTAGATACTTTGAAATTTATGATTGAAGACTCTCATCCAGTTGCCGAAAAGCAATTCAATATTTTTTTGCAGTCGGCGGGCAGTGAACAAACTGCGTCCTCAATTAAAACTGTACTTTCTACAAATCTTCAAATGTTCGTAGATCCAATGATTCAAGACTTAACTTCGGTTAATGAGATTCACCCGGAAATGTTAAGGGAGAAGCCTACGGCTTTGTATGTGGTGGTCCCTGAACATAGAAGTGATTTTATGAGTCCATTAATGGCCCCGTTTTATTCACAAATGATTGGTAGGTTAATAGAGATTGAAGGAACGCCGGTATTTTTCTATTTAGACGAATTTGCTAACATTGGAGTTATAAATGGTATTGACAAGTATTTAGCAACAATCCGCTCACGAAATATGTCTATCTCATTAGGTATACAAAGTATAAACCAATTGAAACAAAGATACGGGCAAGAAACAAGCGGGACAATACTTGATAATTTAAAAACCAAAATGATACTACCAGGATCAGCGTATGAAACGGCACATTATTATTCTCGACTTATAGGAAGCGAAGAAATTAGCACCTATAGTACATCTGATCAGGGAAGGAGTCCAAAAAGTTATTCTGAAAGCAAAACAAAGAGGGAACTGTTTTCACCGGATGAAATTAGAAGGCTTCCTAACGGTAAAGTTTTAATTGTTACTGATAACAAAAACCCGTTTATGGATGATCAAAACAGATATTATGAAAATCAAAAATATCTTGATTTAACAAGTGAAAAGGCAAATATCGATGAGTATGTAAAATGGTATAGGGGAAGATTGAATAAAAAATAAAACCGCATTGATATGCGGTTTTATTTTAAGATTATATAGAAATATGAATCAGGGTCATTTTTGTTATCCTGCAACCATTTTTTTGCTTTGGCGATGATTGATTTTTTGCTATTGCCAGAAAAATCTTTTCGACCATCTACAAAAATGTTCTTATCTTTTTTTTTCGACCAATTAAACCTTACTTGTACGTGAATTTTCTCGTACTCCTCAAGTTCTTCGACGTCATCCGTATCTAGATAAGAGTCGAAATAAACATCTGAAAATCCCATATTTAGTAAGGCCTCTTTCAATTCTGATAATTCTTGTTTTAAGGCTTGTTCGTAAACAGGCATATGATACCCCCGTGGTTTAGTATGTACTTATTTTACTTTCTTTTTAATGTTTTGTTTAAAAAAACAAAAAGGGTATTAAATACCCTTTATTTTGCTAAAGCCTTTTTAGATTCTTTCTTGGATTCAATTTTTTGCTCAATTGAAGCTGCTTTAGATTTGTTTGCCTCAACATTATCTCTATAATTTGAAACAGCTTTGTTGTAAGCATTTTTAATACCTTTGATTAATTTAGAGTTGGCCGCAACATTTGCGATTTTTTTGACGCCTGACTTTTCAATCATTTTGTCTGATGCAGCAGCGGCATACATAATAGAATAATTTAAAGCAGTTTGTTTATTCAGATCTTGTTTAGACATTTCTATATTTACCTTGTTATGGATTAACTCGATTGATTTTTTGCTTTCTTTGTATTTTTGGGCTGTCAAATTGGCAACAGGTTTTAAAACTAATTCATTGGAAGACTTTAAAAGAGCGCGAGTTTTTTGAAATCTGCTGTGATAATTTTTCTTACGCTCTAATATGAAATCTTCTTTCATATCTTTTCCCTTTGTTACCGCTGAATTAACTAGCTGTTTTCCTTTCGTTGCTGTATTGTTAGCTAATTTCTTTCCCTTGTTCAAAGCATCAAGAAAAACGGAATTCACTTTTTCTCTGGCTTTTTTATACGATTTGGAGGAAAAGCTAACTTTTTTCTTAGTGTTAAAATGTTCAATAGGCATACTCACTTCTGCTTGACGGGTCCTCATTATTAAATTTTGTTTCCTTAATTCTCTATTATTTGTTTTTAAACTATTATTTGAAGTAGTTAATTTGCCATTTTCTATCTCTAAGTTATGAAGTTTATAAGCAGTATTGATGTAATGTTCAATTAAATTTTCTCTGCTCACATTTTTTAGTTGATCTCTCATTTGCTGCTTCATTTCTTCAGGTAGTTCGTTATCTCTTCTATTTGTCATTGAGATTCACCTCCTATATTTTTTACATCATAATGCAAATTTTATATCTTTCAAGGAGAAATAAAAAAAGATTGTCCTATTTTTCTAAATAAGACAATCTAAACAAAATCATCACGTAGGCTCTAATGTTTGTGGGTCGAAACCTTCCTTCTTGAAAACTTTGTTTACGACGTGATTCCAAGCGTGTTTTAAGGTTGGGAATTTTTCAAACTCCGTTTCAGCTTCGTAATCTATTTCTACTTTATAGAGAAAATGGAATTCTATCATAACCATACCGAATTTAATTTGATCATTTTTAGAAAACTCTTTTGTGTTTGAATCCCAATCAATTTTGTATGCGTCTATATCGAAATGGTCTTCAATTAAAACAGCAAAGGTTGCAAGTGTTTCTTCCATAATATCATTTGGGTCTTTCATTGTAATTCCTCCTAGAGATTAACAAATATAATAATAAATATGTAGCTTTTAAAATCAATGTTTTTATAGATTAATTACTTCTATTAGTATTATAAACAAAAAGGATCTAAATTCCCCGTTTTTCACAAAAAAGAAGCCTTTGAATGAAAAAGGCTTCTTTTATATTCACTTAGATATTTGATTGATTTTCATTTTCACTTTTTCTAAGACTGTGTCGGCATCTTCTTTGTTTTTTACGACATCTAATTTATCCATATCAATTATTAATATGTCGCTATCTTTGTATTCGGTTAAAACCCAATTATCGTAACCTTCCCAAAGTGTTCGGTAATAATCGATAAGTTTTTCGTCTTGTTCAAACGCTCTTCCCCGTAAGCTAATTCGATGAATAACTGTATCGAAGCTTGCCTTTAGGTAAACCATAAGATCTGGTTTTTTTGAGTAAGGTAATTCATTGATATCCGCAATCATAGTGTTTTTAAGTTGATTATACATTTTTAATTCTAAATCGTTGATTCTACCTAATTTGTGATTGATTGTAGTGAAATATTCATCTTCCGCTAAAGAACGATCTAGTACATTGAAACGATTTTTTTTCGCTTCCCTTATACTTTCTAGTCTTGTATGCAAAAAATGAAGTTGCAGCAAAAAGGGGAGACGTTGCTCAAGTAGTTCTTTTTCGCTTAATGTGTAAAACAAGGGGAGAATAGGATTCTCTTCTTGTTTTACACTTTCATAAAATACTTTAGTTCCAAAATTTTCAGCAATTAGTTCTGCGACCGTGGTCTTCCCTAACCCGATCATTCCTCCAATAGTAATTATAATGCATTCCTCCAGTTTTTTGGTTGTAATTAATTTTAAGATTTAGCATTTTTAAAAGAAAAGGGGATAGAATACATTTTTTGTTTTATGATAGTTCGGCAGAACACCCGTGACTTCAGTCGTGGGATGAATGTCGAACGGTCTTTTGCTTTGAAAAGGAAATAACGTTTGCTATAATCAGAACATATGTTTCTGAAAAACAAATGAATGGAGGTGAAGAACTTGCTCAGACACCGCGCTTATAAATTTCGAATTTATCCCACAAAAGATCAACGGATCTTAATACATAAAACCTTCGGTTCTTGTCGTTTTCTCTTTAACCATTTTCTGCACGAGTGGAATCAAACGTATGAGAAAACCGGGAAAGGACTTTCTTATAATGCTTGTGCGAATCAATTGCCTCAGTTGAAAAATACATACATTTGGTTAAAGGAAATTGATTCTACCGCGCTTCAGAGCTCTGTTCGTTTTTTAAGTGATAGTTTTACTCGCTTCTTTAAAAAGCAGAATCGAGCACCACGATTCAAGCGAAAAGGTGATGAAGTCCAATCGTATAAAACGGTGATTCAAGGTAAAGCGCAGAACGCCAATGTTACGATTCAAGACAATAAAATTAAACTACCTAAGCTAGGTTGGGTGAAATTTGCAAATAGTCGCAATGTGAACGGCCGGATTCTATCCGTCACCGTCAGAAAAAATGCAGCTGGCAAGTTCTTCATCTCTGTTGTGTGCGAGGAAATGATCAGCCCAAAACCCAAAACCAACAATACCGTAGGTATTGATTTGGGTATTACTGACTTCGCAATTCTTTCAACTGGCAAAAAGGTAAATAACCATCGCTTTACAAAAAGAATGGAGAAGAAACTTAAACGCGAACAGCGTAAGCTATCTCGTCGAGCCCTATTAGCTAAGAAGAATAACATCAAGTTAATCGATGCTAAGAATTATCAGAAGCAAAAGATGAAAGTAGCTCGTCTTCACGAGAAAGTGAAAAACCAACGCCAAGACTTCTTACATAAATTTTCAACGGATCTCGTCAAAAACCACGACGTGATTGTGATCGAAGATTTACATACCGAAGGTATGTTAAAGAACCGAAAGTTGTCTAAAGCTATTTCTGATGTCTCTTGGAGTGAGTTTGTCTCAATGATTACCTATAAAGCTGACTGGTACGGGAAAACAATCATCAAAATTGACAGATGGTTTCCTTCTAGCCAGATTTGTAACAACTGTGGCCATCAAGATGGACCGAAACCACTTAACATCAGGACCTGGACTTGTAATAATTGTGGCTGTGATCACGACCGTGATATCAACGCTGCAATGAATATAAAAAACGAAGGTTTAAGACTTATTGCCGGTGGAATCAACGGTGTAGCCTGATAAAATAACTAAGACCTATGGCCAAAGGAAAACCGATTGGCTAAGTCTGGTGTTCTCAGGAATCTCGGTACTTTAGTGCCGAGTAGTTCAAATAGGTCTATGAATATTAATCTCTTTGAATAATGTAACTTGTTGGGAACGAAAAGAATTGAATTGTTCGTTTATATAATTTAAACAATCTGTTCGGTGCTTATCGAGTTTAAGTTCTATGTTTGCTTTTATCTCATTAAAATATTCCCTCACAATCTTATAATAACTATTAGGATGAATAAAAAGAGTTGTTATATCTAAACAATCAGTAGTTACTCCGTGCTTTTTTAAGAATAGCAACAACGTGTCTCTTGATATCTCTTTGTCTATTAATGACAGTGTACAATTATTGCAAGCTTTTAGAAATCCGTTGTACCTATGCATAAGTAAATCATAGCCTACATAAAATCCATAATTCATATATTCTTTGAACAATTCTTTATCGTCTAGACTAAAAGTTGATAGTTCACTTAATATAATTGGATTGATGTTACAGGTAAATGTGTCCTTTGAAAAATATAATAAAGATCCGTTAATAAATTCATCTAAGTTCATATGTTCTTTGTTGTGATGTAAGCCATTCCCCCAACATATCCAATCATATAAATGAGAATAATATGTTTTGCTTGTTGTGGATGGAAACATAATGGGTTCTATAGTTTTTTTGTATATATTAGAAAAACTTGATAAATGTTTAATAATTTCAGATCTCTTTGTTTGATAAGTTGTTTTCATTTTTTCTCTCCTTTCGTATGATTTTAAAATAGAATGAGAAGGAAGTGAAAAAAAAGATAAAAGGAGAAGATGCTATGTATTTTGTTGTCTCGGATCCCCACGGTTGTATAGATGAATTAAAGGAAATTTTGACTTATTGGGATAGAAAGAAGGATACTTTAATATTAATGGGTGATTTAATAGATAGAGGGCCAAACAGTTTAGCTTGTTTGAATCTTGCTTTGGAATTGAATAATGAAGGAAATGCGATAGTTTTGAAAGGAAATCACGAAGAATTATTTCTTGAGTGGTTGGAACTCGAAGGAAGAGATAAAAGTTTAGAGGGTTTTTATTACCTGGAAACGTTTAATGAGACGGTTAATTCTTTTTTTCCTAACGAAAATGTTCTGTTAAAGTATACCAAAACAAGAATATCTGAAGAAATAAAGAGAAATCATAAAGAACTAATTGGATTTATGAAGATGAGACCTATTTATTATGAAACAGAAAAACTAATATTTGCGCACGCGGGATGTAACGGAAAGAGAAACTGGAAAGATACAGCTGAGAGAGATTGCACAACAATCAGAAATGAGTTCATTTATTCTGAAAACAATACCGGAAAGAAAATCTTTTTTGGTCATACAACTACTGAAAACATAAGGGGAGTTAAGGGATCGAATGAAATATGGGTATCACCCTGCAAAACGAAAGTAGGTATAGACGGAAGTTGTGTGTTTGGGGGGCAATTAAATGCAGTTTTGCTGGATAAAGAGGGGTCAATTATTAATTCATATAAAGTTTTAAAAAAATAAAAAGTGAGGATTGAACCTCACTTTTTTAGGTACTCTTTTAAGAAAGTATAATCTCCGTCTATAATAATTGCTAAAGCTATAATGTATTTTCTGTTTCTTTCGATTGTGACTTTACTAACTGGGACTATAGGGATTAAATTTTTGATAGGTAACTTCTTACTTGTCCAAAAAATCTCTCTCAAATCATCTGTATTAATCAATTTTTTTGCAACTAGCAGCGCATTTTTTCTGGCATCTGAATGTTTTGGAGCCTTCTCATATAAATCTGAAAGATCTACTTTGAATTCTTTTAGAACATCTTTGAAGCGAATAATTTCTTCTTGTCTTTCGTTTTTCTCTACCGTACGGTTATATTCACCAATAGAAATATCTACTTCTATTTTTGTTGTAGCTGTTGTTTTTCCGTATTCATTTTCGTAATGATCAATATCTTGAGTGCTAAAGTTGATTAAATTTCCATCTCTGTCTTTAGCTTCTTTTCTTATATAATCAATCACTCTATTTGAAATAACGGTTTGTGCAAAAGATAGAATAGATCTTCCTTTTTCTGGTGTGTATTTTTCGATCGCTTCGTTAAAAGCAATTAAACCGATACTAAATTCATCATCATATTCGTTTATACTACGCTTGCACACATTGGCCACTGTTTTCGCAATAAAAGGCCTGTATTGATTGATGAATTCGTTTTGTATATCTTTGTCTCCATTTTGGATCTTCAGAACGGTTGATTCTAAGCTTTTTTTACTTTTTATGAAATAAGAGAACATCTTAGCTATCTGGAGCACCTCCCGTTCTCGTTCTTAGAGTGATCATATCTTGTAAACTAAATCATAATATCATATTTCAATTATAACTGAAAGAAGTTTTTAATATACTGCTTTTTAAAGGTAAAAGATAAAATACTAAAAAATATATAAAAGTTCAAAGGTTTAGGGGAGGCGTCTAATGGCAGGAATATTAATGAGTTTTATATTGTTTCTAAAACAGTTTTCTTATTTTGGGGTGCTTTTCGCTTTGTGCTTTGAGTTTGTTCCAGCTGAAATTGTTTTGCCACTAGCAGGTTATTGGATATACCAAGGTGATTTCAATATTCATTTAATGGCTCTGGCAGCATCTATAGGGGGAGCAATTGGGCCGATGACTTTATATGCACTAGGTCGATATGGCGGCAGACCAGTTATTTTAAAATATGGTAAGTTTTTTTTGATAAACGAAAAACAAGTAAATGCATCAGATCGATTCTTTAATAAGTTTGGCTCAAGTGTTGCTTTTTTTGCAAGGTTTTTGCCAGTCGTAAGAACAGCGATATCTATCCCTTGTGGGATGGCGAGAATGAGTTTTTTAAAATTTTCGCTATACACTTTCCTTGCAACTTATCCTATTACTTATCTTTATTTGTATCTCGGATATAAGTTAGGTCCGCATTGGAAAGAAGCAGCAGGATTGTTTAACCAATATATGAAACCAATTGTTTTGGTTTTGTTACTCTGCTTCTTGATAATAATCGCTTTAAAAATATTTAAGAAAAGAATAACTAAAGTAAAAGTGCAAAAGTTATAATTGCACTTTTTTATTTTTTAATTTTTCCAAAATCACAAAAATCAAGTTATAAATATATAAATTACCAAACTTCTACGTTAGGGGAATACTCAATGGAAAAAGTAGCTGAATACAATATAGACGGAGTAACAGTTGTAAAAGGGCAGGTATTAGATCATTTAATGGAAATCTCAAGTTCAATGGTTAAGGATGCGGATAATTTTCAAGAGTTGTTACCAAATAGTAGATGCGATTTTAATTTGGGTGAAATCTTAAAAGAGTTTGCAAAAAGTAATTTTCTAAAAGATGAAATTGTCAATGAGATTTTAAGTATTGAGCAACATTTGAAAGTTCTAAGCCTGGGTTCGGTTGATTTATTCTTTCTAAAAAAAATTAAAAGAATCGCTTTAACAGAGTTTGAATATTATGAGTGTCCATTTGTAATAATCGAGACTGAAGATAGCGAAACATATTTGTTCTCATACCGAGACAATCCTAACACTACATATTGTGTATGTTCGGAAGATGATCAGAAATATAATCAAAAATATGAATGTTGTGGTATTAATTGCGATTGGGATATTCCTGTTATTGTAAAAATAAAAATGGATGGAACGGTAATTAAGTATACATACAAGGGGGAACAACATTATCTTTGGAATTGATAAATATAAAAGGTTGAGTTTATTTTCAACCTTTTTTTATTTTCTTGAACAACCGAATTATATCAATATATTTGAAATCTATAATAAACATTGAATTTTATGTTATAAAACCTAACACACTTTTTTTGATTTACTGAAGGTATTAGAATAATTAGGTTAAATATGTCATATAACTTTACATCAAAATTAGGAGGGGTTTTATGGATAGTGTTTTTATGTTTATTTGTACTTTGTTGGTTTTATTGATGACTCCGGCTTTAGCATTGTTTTATGGAGGGCTCGTGAAGAGTAAGAATGTACTAAGTACCACAATGCATAGTTATACTAGTATGGCTGTTATTTCAATACAGTGGGTATTAATTGGATTTACGCTGGCCTTCGGATCAAGTCAATTTGGGCTAATTGGTAGTTTAAACTTTTTTGGATTAAAAGATGTTGGTTTTTCTGTAAACAGTGTTTATTCATCAACTATTCCATTTAGTCTGTTTATGATGTTTCAAATGATGTTTGCTATTTTAACTCCAGCTATAATGTCAGGGGCATTCGCTGAGCGTATGAAATTTAGTTCTTTCTTAGTTTTTATTTTGTTGTGGACTACGATAGTGTATGACCCTTTAGCGCACTGGGTTTGGGGGGTTGGAGGTTGGTTAAGAAAACTAGGAGCTTTAGACTTTGCTGGTGGAACTGTTGTGCATATTGCAAGCGGAGTTTCTGGATTAGTTGTCGCATTGGTACTTGGTAAAAGAAAGCAGAGTAAAGATAACGGGGGTCACCATATTCCTCTTACTGTTCTTGGGGCAGGATTGCTATGGTTTGGTTGGTTTGGATTTAATGTTGGAAGTGCATTAACGTTAGACGCTATTGCTATGAATGCTTTTATTACTACAATGATTGGTGCGACAGGCGGATGTCTTTCTTGGATGGTTAGTGAATGGGCTAAAAATAAAAAACCAACTGTTTTGGGCGCTGTTAATGGGGTTGTTTCGGGATTAGTTGCCATAACTCCGGCTTGTGGGTTTGTAGATGTTCCTTCATCCATTTTAATAGGTGTAATATCAGGAGTGATATGTAACTTCTCAGTATCTTACATTAAAGAAAAATTTAAATATGATGATGCATTGGATGCTTTCGGGCTGCACGGATTCGGTGGAATCTGGGGAGCTATTGCCACGGGTTTATTTGCTTCCACCAAAGTAAATGAAGCTGGGAATAACGGATTATTTTTTGGTGGCGGATTAGATTTAATTTTTAAACAAGCAATAGCTGTTGGGACTACGGTGACGTTTTGCTTTGCTTTTACTTTTATTATCATTAAAGTTGTTGATTTCTTTCTTCCAATAAGAGTATGTGAAGATACTGAAGAAACTGGATTAGATATTTCCTTGCACGGAGAAATAGCATATAAATGAATAATGATAGGTTTGTTTTGTTTGCTGAATTTAACTTTTAAAATGATTTGGTCTGTGCTAACATATCTATTTGTTAGGAAATTCATCTGACAAAAGTGATTGTTTAATTGGAGATCAAAGTTTATATAGTAACAAGGCCTGTAAAGAAATTCTGAAAATGGAGGCAACTCTAATATGGATGATAAAAAAAAAGAAATAGAAGAAATTATCCGTATTGTATATCATAATGAGAAACTATATGCTTTCCTAAAGAAAAGCATTAAAATCATCGCTCATATTTTAACATTGTTTTTTATTATGTGTTTATTATTAGCTTTTCATTGCATAGGGTTATTCTCTAAGTGGTCAGAGGAGACTGTTATGATTACTCATATAACAGCAATAACGCTTGGAATGGCTGTTTTGATAAATGGATTCTCTTATTATTTAAAAGGTGACGATTACATTGATACCTTGTTAGAGGACATTAAAGCTATGAAAAAGATTTTAGAAAAAAATAAATCTTAATTCACTGATTTGTAAAAAGCCCATAATTTTTAAGGGCTTTTTTATATTAATTCCACCATTTATCGAACATAGTTGCTGGAGGGTTTCGTTTGTGTTCCGTTGAGTTGTATCTTTCTTCAATGATTTTTGTGATGTTGCTAGGAACATTTTTCCCTTCTAAATAATCATCTATTTGATCATATGTAATTCCCAATTCGGTTTCATCTGTTTGTTGTGGTTTTTCATCTAATAAATCCGCTGTTGGTTCTTTTAAATAGAGTTGCTTGGGAGCGTTTAATTCTTTTAAAATCAATCTACCTTGCCTTTTAGATAGTCCATTTAATGGCAAAAGGTCAGCTCCTCCATCTCCGTATTTAGTGAAGAAACCAGTGATTGCTTCTGCTGCGTGGTCTGTTCCTATTACCAATAAACCATCCATCCCGCCAATAGCATATTGGGAAACCATTCTGATTCGAGCTTTTACATTTCCTTTGTGATAATCTGACAAAGGTGTTCCAATAGCTGTTTGATAATCTTTATTAAGAGCTTCTACAGTATTATAAACATTAAATATTTTAATAACATCAGGATTTATAAAATTCAAAGCTAGTTGGGCATCATCTTCATCTTTTTGAGTGCCATAAGGTAATCTAACCGCTGTAAATGTTGAATCGTGCCCTTCGTTTCTTAACTGATAAACTGCAATTTGGGCTAGTTTTCCCGCTAAAGTCGAGTCTTGGCCACCGCTGATACCAAGGACAAAACCATTGGCTTTTGAAGTCAGTAAATAACTTTTCAAAAAATCAACTCTTAATTCAATTTCGAGTTTGGGATCGATATTAGGTTTTACGTTTAATTCTTTAATAATTTGCTGCTGTTTAGTAGTCATAATTTTATTCCTCCGAAATCATCGCTTTTATTTTAATCTACTTGGCTGTATATCTTGTTCTTCACTATATAATCGTAAACTTCGTCTCGCATTAAATATTGAGGATACCTTCCCATTGAGATTTCATCTCTAATATAACTAGAGCTGATTTCCATTGCTATTCCTTTGTCTACCAAATGGAATCTTGAACCATCGTGATATTTTCTTAGAAGGGGGCTTTTTGAAATTTCTTTTAACATATCGATATTCTCTCGTGACATTACCACAAATTTGTTTTCCTTTATCAAGTTTTCCCTGTGTTTCCATCTAAGGTGAGGTTGGACATTTTGGTTATCGATCTCTGCTAAAATATCTGCTCCCATAATGAAATGGACTTCGTCGTCCGGATATTTTTCTTTAAAGTATTTCATAGTGAAGTATGTATATTGCTTTCCGATTCCCGCTCTTGCATTCATTTCATAATCATCGGCCTCGAATAAAGGATTTTTTTTAATTGCGAGTTGAATCATATTCCATCTGTGTTCGTCACTTACTTCGATTATCTTTCCGTCGCTGCGATTTTTGAAACAAGGGACAAATACTACGAGTTTAAAATTACATAAATCTGCTAAAGTTTTCGCTAAAAATAAATGTGAGTCTGTTATAGGATTGAAAGACGAGCCGAATATTCCGATTTTGCCCATTGTTAGGACCTCCTGAAAACAATAATAAAATAGGTTGGGGGAGGCAATGCCTCCGACAGTTGAAAAAGTTACTTTGAGACCTCTTTACGTATTTCTTCGATTTTGTTCATTTTGTTATCCCAACAAATCTTACTTAGATCTACTGGGTATTCCTCTGGACGAATAAGTCTTTTGTACTCAGACCACAAAACATTTAGATTTTCTTTAACAAAAGATCTGATTTCATCCAAGTTTGGAATCTCGTAAATAAGTTTTCCGTTATCAAATATCGTGTGATGTAATTCTTTTGCTTCAAAGTTTGTCACGATCTTGCTTACAAATGTGTGAACCGGATGGAACATATTTAATTTGTATTCATTTTTTGGGTTTTCAAAATCCATAGTTATATAATCACCCTCTGATTTCCCGCTGGATTTATTTATTATCCTATAAACTTTCTTTAAACCAGGAGTTGAAACTTTTTCTGGATTGGCGCTAATTTTTATAGTATCTATCATTTCGCCATTTTCTTCGATAGAAACTAATTTATATACTGCACCTAAAGCCGGTTGATCAAAAGCTGTTATAAGTTTAGTTCCGATTCCCCAAATATCAATTGCTGCACCTTGCGATTTCAAATTCATAATTGTGTTTTCATCTAGATCGTTGGAGGCCGATATTTTTGTTTCTTTAAAACCTGCTGCATCTAATAACTTTCGAGATTCTTTCGATAAATAAGCAAGATCTCCGCTATCAAGCCTAATTCCTTTGAAATTGATTTTTTCTCCTTCTTCTTTTGCGACTTTAATTGCATTTGGAACACCTGATTTTAATGTATCGTATGTGTCTACTAAAAAGGTGCATTCGTTGTGACTGCTTGCATACTTTTTAAAAGCTGTATATTCATCGCGGTATGCTTGAACCATAGAATGAGCGTGTGTTCCCGCAACGGGTATTCCAAATTTTTTGCCAGCTCTTACATTAGATGTGGCGTGAAATCCAGCAATATAAGCTGCTCTAGTACCCCAAATAGCTGCATCCATTTCTTGGGCTCTTCTTGTGCCAAATTCCATAGCGATATCATCGCCTATAAGCTGTACTATTCTTGAAGCCTTCGTCGCAATTAATGTTTGATAATTGATTATATTTAAAAGTGGGGTTTCAATTAATTGTGCCTCTATTAAGGGTGCTTCTATTCGAAGGATAGGTTCATTAGCAAAAACAATTTCACCTTCCTTCATAGCTTTGATTGTACCAGTGAACCTCAGAGTGCTTAGAAAATTTAAATATTCTTCTTCGTATCCCAATTCACGTAGGTATTCAATATCGCTTGATGTGAACTTGAAATTTTCGAGAAATTCAATTACGCGTTCAAGTCCTGCGAAGATCGCATAACCATTTCCGAAAGGTAGTTTTCTGAAATAAAGTTCGAAAACAGATTTTTTATTTTGAAGTCCATCTCTCCAATAAGTTTCTGCCATATTAATCTGATATAAATCTGTATGTAATGTTAAGCTATCATCATTGAAATTTTGATTATTCATATGATACGACCTCCGAAAATAATAAATTTTTTAGTTTGAACATCGATTAAACAATTTCTGCTCCTAAAGTTTTCTTGAAGTGTTCTAACGCCCATTTGTGTCCTATATCGTTAAAACTTGCTACAGCATCTTTGTGAATAACAATTTTAAATCCTTTGTTATAAGCATCTACGGCTGTATGTAGAACGCAAATATCGGTGCATACTCCAATTAGATGGAGTTCGTTGACGTTTCGCTCTCTTAATATAAGTTCAAGATTAGTTCCAGCGAATGCACTATATCTTGTTTTATCTAACCAATATACAGAAGAGGAGCGTTTGTGCTTTTCGTACAACGATTGTAGGTCACCATATAAACAGCGTCCTCGACTCCCTTCTATATTGTGTGGTGGGAAAAGCCGGTGTTCAGGGTGAAATATGTCTTTTTCTTTGTGAAGGTCAACTGCAAAAACAACAAAATTATTTTCAGCTAAAAATTGCTTTGTTATCTCTGAAATATTCGCCTCAATTATTTGTCCTGGTTCACCACAAGTGAGTTTCCCGCTGTTGTCAACAAAGTCAAAAGTATAATCTATATTTAGTAAGGCTCTATTCATTATTTATCCTCCTAGTTCTATAATTAACACTTTGTTAATTATAGTATGTAAAAAAAATTAGTATCTTGCAGTATAAATTGGTTTAATGATGTCCATATCTATAAATTCATATAGTTGTGTAGGTATTTTTGAAGTTCTTTGAGTTTTTAGCCCTGGAACTGCTTTGATAAAGGGAAGTGTTTTTATTTTTCTCAAAAATGATTGGTTGCTAGAGATGGCTGGATCGTTTGTGACGGTTAGAAGTACCGCTTGTAATTCTGAAAAAGTAAAATGCTTTGGCAAAAAGCTTTTCGCTATAGTTGTCTGCAATAAATCCGCTTTAATTATTTTAATTGCATCTTTAATGATGTCGTAATGATCAAAAGCTAAATCTATTTTTAATACTTCATCTACAGGGAACAATTGAACATCAACTGCGTCATCATTAGCTTTTCTTTGAGATAAGTACAGTTCGGGAACTATTGCGTAATGAGCGTTTGAAATTATCCAACCGCGCGGATCTCTTCCAGGAGAATCGTAAACTCCAAAATGTTTGATGTGGATACCTCCAATACTTGTCTCTTCAAGTAATTCTCTGTTTGCTGCCTGATAAGCGGATTCGTTTTCTTGTACGAACCCACCTGGTAAAGCCCATTTACCAGCCTCGATATTCATTTTTCCTTCAGCATTGCGTTCAGCACGTCTTATCAGCATAATTTTCAAATTCATTTTCGGTGGTTTGTAAGGTCCTAAATCCTCGCGAACTACTGTGAAAACAGCAATATCAGAGGTATAGCCGTCTGGTGTACGAAATTGTTTCACATCGTATTCTTCTAGTGCTTTTATGTTTTTATCGGACATATGATTACCTCCTATGTTTATACATTATATAAAGAATTGTTTAACCCTCTCTTTCAATTAACATTTTGTTAATTATTCATATTATATTTTCTTTCTTTTGAAAAAACAAGTATTTTCAAATTTTTTAGAAGTTATGAACAAAACAATATATAATTTTTAAAAAGGATGTGGATTTATTTGTATAGTTTGACACAAGAAAAATGGAATGTATGTTTAGATGAAATTATTTTGGAAGTATATAAGTTGCACCCAGAAATAACCCCTATTAATAAACCAATAGTCAAATTTAATTTGAAAGAATATTCGGAAGAAGACGTTATTAGAACTATCATAGAAGATAATGACTGGTTAATAGAACCTGATAATAATGAATTGTTTCAACAGGCTAAAATTGATTTTAACAATTTATTTACGGGAGCTGATTTTTACTTTCAATGCTATAACAAGATTAGGATTACGAACTATTCCGAGGTTTATGATGTGTTAGGGAATTGCGATAATCCTGAACAAATCCTGAATGCAGTTAAAGTGTTAGACCCTGAAAATTATGACGCCTTGAAAATACAATTTATGTTCTCTTCGGATACAAAATTAATAGAAAAAACTGTAGACAGGTTAGATATTCTAGCAATTAAAAAAGCAACAGAGTATAGTGGTTCTCTTGACTTTACTAAATATGTTGATGAAACGTCTGAAAGTATTATGGCTATAACAAAAAACATAATTAATAAATATTATTAAGCAGTCGGGATTCCGCTACTTTTCTTATTTGAGAAAATGTCTAATATTTTTTGTTTAGAAAATATTTTCCCATCTTTCAAAAAAACAATCTATATTTTCTAAAAAAATAGGAGTGTTAATTATGGATAAAATCAACGAAAAACGAATGTGTTGTCTAAATGAAATTATTGAGGAGATTAAAAGAGCACATCCTGAATTAATGGATAATGATCTTATGACAGTAATAAAAGGTGATTCTGAAGAATCTATCCTAAATGTAATTAAAGAAAACCATTGGGATATTGTGCCCGAATTTAATGAAATATTTCAATCCGAAAGAATTGATTTTAATGATTTATATTGTAGTGTTGAATTCCGTTTTATTTGTTTTAATGAGATTGAATGTTTTATTAGTTCTGATTTAAAATTAATTCTCGAGGAGGCCGATGATGAAACCTTTTTGGATACTGTTAAAGAATTAGATCCAGATTGTTATAATGAAACAGAGATTAAGCTTATGTTTACATCTGATAAGAGTAGTCTTCGCAAAAGTGTTTTAGAAAAATTGGAAGGTTTATCTTTAGATAAAGCGTATGAGTTAGAAGCTGAATTGAACTTTGAGAAATATGTTAAAGAAACGTCTGAAAGTATTATGGATATAACAAATAACATAATTAATAATTATTATTAAAAAAGCAGCGGGATCGTCCCGACTGCTTTTCCTTTTTTAACCATTCCGGAGCGTCCTGGAAGAGACCTAGCTAATTTAATTGAAGTTTCAGCAATGGACTGAGGCTTAAACAACAAGGTTATAAGAAAAAGGACTAAAAACAACTAGTTCATATCTAGTTGTTTTTATCTGAAAAAATTGCAAAGTTTAAAAGTTTTTTGCTGCTATTTTTAATAACTTGTCTATCGCTTTTTCATTGTTCCCATCTGAAAAAGATTGGATAAAGTTAATCCATAACTTTGATAACAATTCTTCTACGGTAAAGTGTATTCCTAACAACTCATCTAATTCTGCAAGTATTATTTCTCCTCGTTCGATATTCTTCTTTGAAACAGTATAGTCAATCTCGATTTCGGTTGATCCATAATTTTGGTAAGTATATTTTTTATTGTTCATAGGATCGTTGATCATAACTTCTCCAAGAGAAAAATCATACTTTGTTAATTCGTCGTACATTTTACGAGGATTATGTTTTTTCATATGTCTATGTATGAAATCGACGTACAAAATGTTTATGAAGTGACTAGTATTCATTGGAGAATCATAAACGCTTCTTATATAATCACATATTAATCTGGTCCGCAAATAAACAGAATGGGGAATAGTAACAGTTAATTCGGCTTCGGTGACTCTTATGTCCAACCAACATTCTATCCATTGAAATATAGAATTTTTCCTTTTTGATTTTTCGTATTCATTCCCCAAAAGATCTAATGAACTGTAAGTTTTCATAAGTTTTGATCCTCCTATTAAAATAACTGTTGATCTAATCTATGAAGGTAGAATGCATACTATGTATATTTTTTTGTTTTTCTGTGAAAACTGGGCTTAAACAAAAAAGTATATAATGGAGGAATAAAATGAACAAAATTAAGAGCTGTGAAAATAAAAAAAAGAAAGTACAAAAATTAATAAAGAAGATTGAAAAAAAAGGGCCCTTAAAACAAGTTAAAGTACGCAAGTTTTGTTAGATAATTTAAACATAAAGAAACTAATATTTTTAGTTTCTTTATGTTTTTATCCCTATATTGCTTGTTGTCGTTTAGAATATTATAAAAGTTATAGAGAGAGGTATAGGAGTGACATTATTGAAATATCTTTACAGTAATAAAATTAACTTAAAAATGCTTAGGGATGAGCCAGAGACTTTTGAAAACATTAAAATTTATACTTGGTATGCAATGAATTTGAAAGGGTTAAAACCTATTGACTGGTTTATAATGAATAACGGTACTCGAATTTCATATAAAAAAATTCTCAATGTCAAAGAACGGATTAAAGAGGATAGGAGATTAAATGATTATTCGCGAGAACAAATAAAAAGATTTAATAAGGGTTTTGATTTAAAAATGCCTAATTGTGAAAGATGTAAAAAAGGAGCAATTACTTTTAGAAAAAGTTGGTTTAACAATGAAATGATTTGTTATCAATGTCAAGAAGAAGAATTGAAGCATCCTTTGAAAGAGGTTGGGAATTAAGAGTTTTGAAAAACTTGTCAAGAGAAATCTATGAATGAATTATGATAAAGTTAAAAGCTAGTAAAAATTACTAGCTTTTTGATAAGCTCAGGAGGAAAATCAAAATGGCTTTTGGCAATTATGAAAAGTATAAGTTGATTGAAAAAAGTGAAGAAGAAATAAAAAAAATTCATTCTGGAATAAAAGTAATTTGCAGTAACAAACAGTGCAAAAATAAATTAACCTTTAATCACGATGAACTGAATAGAAAAATAATGTGCACAAAATGCAATTCAGGATTTTTTATTGAGGAAAAAAAGAAGAAAAGAAAGAAGAATAACAGATTCAAAAAAAATAGAAATGACTGAAAGCAGTTCAGTTTGATTTTTATTAATTTATTACCAAAAAAGACCTTGGTTATTCCAAGGTCTTTTTTTATATAAAGATTGATTTGCAACGCGATCTCAATTTCTCTATATAGAAGTAACTTCTGTGAACCTTCCGCTTTAATGGGTGTGTACCCACCATTAAAGATGTAGAAGGGAATGAAGGGGGGTTCTCACAAATAATTGTTGAAAACAAAAAACCCGATCTTAATGATCGGCCAACAGCAAACACCGGCAATGCTTCTGATAATTATTGGCATCGATCCCACAAATAAGTCAGGGTGTTATGCCGAACTAGCATAAAAAAGCAGTTTTTTTTCAAAAAAATAATTATGAAGATAAAATAATTGAAAGGAAAGAAACATAATGGAGGTTTGCAATGAATTTTATTCTATTTTATTATTTCGTGCTTACTGGGAGTGAAAAAACATCAACCTGTTTGGATAAACCAAACAAATTCTTCGGATTAATAGTGACTCCATTTATTTGGATGTTGATTCAATTGATTATAGGATTGATTACTTCGAGTTGGTTGATAATATACTTATTATTCCTTTATATTCTTATTATTAGTTTGAATATAGTCATTGTCTGTAATACAGAAAAAAATTGTCGTAATGTGCGTAGAAAAAAGATCAAAGAAAGAGCTACATATGATGATTCATACAGAAAATATCTTTATCAAAAAGCAAAAATGCAACACAAACATAAAAGTTTTGATAAAGGTTACTTTAGTAAAAGCGAATATAAAAAACTTAATGATAAAGATAAAGAGGAAAAACAAAGTAATAACGATGGACCTATGGAAAAAGCGCTGCGCACACTAGATATTTCTGATCCATATAATAAAGAGTTAATTAGGGGACAGTATAGGAAGTTATCTAAAAAATATCATCCAGATATGCCAAGTGGTGATAATCAAAGATTTATAGAAATAAAAAATGCTTATGATTTAATCAACCAGATAAATTAAAAAAACCTTATTTATAAGGTTTTTTATTTTGTTTCTTAATTCAAATTGGAAAATGAAAGTGTATTTTAGGAGAAAACAATGTGTTAATTTGTTACAATGGTAAGAGAATGTTTGTTCTTAGAAAGGAGTCCTTTTTATGGGAGAACACAAAAGTCGATTTTTAGTCAAACAAAGAGCATTCTTAAAAATTTATTTAATTTCAATGGCAGAGAAAGAGCAACTATACGGAAAGAAATATCAAGAAGTCATAATAAACAAATTCAAAAACTATGGATATAAACCTAACCATTCAGAAATTTATAAATCATTATATGAACTTATAGATGATGGAATTTTGGCAAGGAAAGAAAAAATCAAAGAAGGTATGAAATACCAAAAAGTAGTAAATTACATAATTAAAGATACGGACAAGGTTAAATTATATAAAAAACAATTGAAAGTGGAATTAGATCGATGCTATGGTTTGCTAGGGCAAGCAATCCAGGATATATATAAATAAACCTCTATAATAATTAGGGGTTTTTTTGTTCACCATTTGTGAAATATTAAAATTATTTTTAAGAAACTTCTATAAAATTTAAGATGATTTCATAAAATAAGGATTTTGATACAAAAAAGGATATAAAACCTTGTGTTTTTCTGGAATTAATAGCAATTATCCTTAAAAATATTGTTTTTTTTGAAATTTGTTTATTTTATAAGCTTTTTTATCAAAGAATTAAGTTATAAGGTATATTGTTTGAAAGGAAAGGAGAAAACACAATGCAGCAGGATTTAAATTTGTTACTTGAAAAATCAATTGAATTAGCTTTTGAATTTCATAAAGGACAAGTTGATAAAGGAGGGAATCCTTATACGGATCATTTACTGAGAGTTATGAACGGTTTAACAACAGTTCCAGAAAAAATTGTGGGAGTTCTTCACGATATAGTAGAAGATACTGAAATGACGTTTGCTGAGTTGAAAGAACGCGGTTATCCATTCTTAATAATAGAAGCAATTGACTCTATTACTAGACGAGAAGATGAAACAAGAGATCAATTTATATTTCGTGTTTCTCAAAACCCTATTGGAAGAAAAGTGAAATTAGAAGATCTAAGGGATAATATGGATCTATCTAGGATAAAAAAAATAACTGAAAAAGATGTCAAAAGAATTAAAATGTATCAGAGAGATGTGTTAATATTGACTCAAGAAGGCTGGAGGTTTAACGGTAAAAAATTCAAAAAAACAAAATAGAGGTGGCAGTTATGAAAGAATTGGGATTGGTAAGAAAAGTTGATGATTTAGGACGGATTGTGGTGCCTGTCGAATTAAGAAGAAATTTAGGAATTGATATAAAAGATCCAGTTGAATTTTTTGTAGATGGAAATAAAATTGTTCTTAAAAAATACGTACCAAAGAACGCTTGCGTTGTTACAGGAGAGGTATCTCCAAGAAATATGAGTTTAGCTGATGGAAAAATTGTTATTAGTGAAAGAGGATTGAAAATATTGCTCGAAGAAATTAGAGCAGAGTTTGCAAATAAAAAACAAATATAAAAAGCGCTAGAGTTTCTCTCTTGTGCTTTTTTTGTGTTTGTTTATTTTTTCCTTTCTTTCTAAAAAAAAGATGTAAAATAAAAGTGTGAAATTTTAAGGAGCAAAATAATATAGATTAGATCAAAAGCGAGGAAAGAAAGGAAGGTAGATTTTGAGACTAGACCGGATAGAGAAGGAAATAATTAATATGTTTAAAAAAGAGAAATATTTTTTGGGATGTCAACTGGGTTTTCACTCTAATTGTTATATGTTTATCGATAACGTGCCTAAGAAAAGTACAGAGAGAGGGAACATAGAAATATTTAAAGACGGGTCGTTACATTGGTTTTTTACAACAAACACAAATACAGACAAACAAACTTTTATTGAAGAATTAAAAGTTACACCACGCTGGTTTCAGAAGCTTCACGAAAGTGTGTACGTAATTCTCCATAATAATATTTATATCAGTGATGATCATATGAATAGAAAAAGTGAAAGTTTTTTACACAAATCAAAAAAACATAATAAAATAAAGGTATAAAAACAGCGAAAAATATAACAGAAAGAAAAGGGGAAAAAAATGAAAACGGCTAAACTATATGTGAATACTAGTTGTACATCTTCGAGAAAGGCGGTAGATTATTTTAAAAAAAATAACATTCCATTTAGAGAGATTAAACTTACAAATGAAACTATTTCTAAAGAAGACTTGGAATTGATAATGGAATCATCGGATGGTTTTGAGGATCTTATTAAAAGTACAAAACTAAATGATATTCTTGATATGAGTACTAATCAATGTAAAGAATATATTATTGAAAATCCTACTATTCTCAGGACCCCAGTTATAGTACAAGGTTTAAAAACTTACATAGGTTTTAATGATGATGCATTGGGAATGTTTTTAAACAGAGAACAAAAAACAAGAGAGTACAGAAGATTGGTAAGTGCGATTGCCATTTAAATAACAAAAGAGAAGCTGATTTATTCAGCTTCTCTTTTAAGATGTTTTGACATATATTTTGGGATTTTGAAAGACTTGGTATTAAGCCTTTAACATACTTTGATAGAAGGTTGAAAAGAAAAAAAGCTTTTTAAAAAAGACCTATAGATGCTATAGGTCTTAGATTTTAAAATAGTTGATTTTTTGTTTAAGTTCTTCTGAAAGCTGAGAAAGGGCATTTGTAACAGAAACTATTTCTTTAAAAGATTCATTTTGTTCAGTTATTGCATCGGAAACTTCATAAGTGTTGTTTGCAGTGTCTTCGAGAATTTCTAATATGTCTCTCATTTTTTGAACTATTTCTTCTATTTCTTTGGATATATTGTTAACGGAAGTTGACGATAACAATATATCGTTGCTAACTTCTTTTACCTTAGATGAGATATGCTGAAATGAATCTCCCGCTTCTTTGGCTTTCGAAAGTCCTTCTTTTGTTTCTTTATTTCCTTCCTCAGTTTCAATAAGTGCTTCGTTTATTTCGCTTTGAATAGAATTTAAAAGTTCGTTAATTTTTTTGGTTGAGTCAGCAGATTCTTCCGCTAGAGAACGAACTTTACCAGCTACTACAGCGAATCCTTTGCCTGCTTCTCCAGCTCTTTCTGCTTCAATTGTTGCATTTAAAGAAAGGATATTTGTTTGGCCAGAGATGTCATTTATTAATTGGATGATCTGATTAATTTCTTTTGATTTGGATTGTAATGAAATCATAGTGTTGGTTAAATTTTCAATCTTATTGTTTATATTTTGTATTTGAGTGTTTGTTTGTTTAATTATCCTTTCTCCGGTGACAGATTCGTTAACTGTTGTTTGAGATACCGATGAAAAGTTGTTCAATTGTTTCGATATTGATTGGATATCTCCGGAGAGTTTAAGAATTATTTCGTTTATACCTGCCATATGGGTTGATTGTTCTTCTGACATTTTATTTACATTGTCTAATCTCGATGTATTTTGGGATGAAATTTTTGAGATGTTCTGTGAACTTGAATATAATTCTTCGGAGGTTGAGGATAGTTGAGAGGTATTTAGTGAAACATCTTCTAAAATGCTTCTGAAGCGTTTTGTTAAAGAATTGAAATCATTTGCTAATAACCCGATTTCGTCTTTGCTATTAATCTCGATTTTAACAGTTAGGTTTCCTTTGCTCACTTCTTTTATTTTCTCAGAAACAATTTTGATTGGTTTTGTTGTTCTCTTGATAAAGATTGCTGTAACAATTAAGACTAAGATTAAAGGTATGGAACCTCCTAAAAGAGTCACTTTGATAGTTCCCAAAGTTCTTTCATTAACGATAGAGGAATCAAAATCAATTGCGCTGATTGCAATGACCTCTTTATTTGGATCGTTATCTTTATAAATAGGAGCTAACCCAGTAAGAACCTTTTCTCCATTAGAAGTGTATATATCAGAATATGTTGGATGTTTCATTTCTGAAACGTGATCTAATATCTCTTTGCTTAATTCGTGTTTATCTCCGGATTTAACACCTTTGTCGGTTGAATTCTTATCAGCAGCTATAATGTTACCTTTGGTATCTAGTATGTATTGAGTTTTAAAGATAGACTTATGTTGGGTTGTCCAGTTAAGAGTATCGCCTATAGAATTGATAGCACTTATATCTCCGTTAATAGCTTTCTTAATTTCTTTTGCATCTAATAAGCCGGTTGTAATATTTGCACAACCGTAAGCTTCTACTCCAGCTGACTCTAAAGTCTTGTTATAAACACTGAAATACATTAAGAGATTCGTAATAATAAAACTGATTGTAAGGGAAATGGTTAAAATCAAAACTATTTTTCTGGATATCGTTTTCAATAAATCACCTTCTTATAGATAACAAAAATAAGATAGTCATTTTTCTTAACTATTGCAATGAAAAAGTTCCGTTTTTAGACTAGGGAAAGTACTCTATTCAAAAAAAACTTTGTAATTACACAAAATGTTAACATCTTCTTTTTTATGGATATGATATAATATTTTTGAAAATTGAATATATTTTTAGGGGGAGTATCATTTTGAAGAAATTAGTTGCTTCAGCTTTAGCGGTTTTCTTGCTTACAATTGGTTTTGTTTCACCTGTATCAGCAAATACAGGAGCTGTAAGTGCCCGGCTTGGAGAATCAAAAGATCTGATTATTACGGGCGAAGGCAGATATGTAAAGTTTTCGTGTGATTTGTATGGTGAATCTTCTGGATTCCCTTATGCTTCAGGAGTTTGTCATTTGCGTAAAGTTTCTAACTTTGAAGGTAGTGTTCTAGTTGTAGACTTTACTGATCGTAACGAAAGTGATGATGTTTGGTTGGAAAAAGGGGTTAAATACAGACTTACTGCAACTAATGTAGATGAAAGAATGCCGAATACAACAGTTGTTGCTAGAGTACAGTAAGTTTAAGAGAGCTTTTATAGCTCTCTTTTTGCTTTTTGAGTACGAATATTGTAAATATGAGGGTAAGATACTGGGAAAACGGAAAAACCTCCATTATAATTAATCAGATTCAAAAAGATTAGAGCTCTTTGTGAGGTTTGGTGAAGATAAGATGAATAAAGAAAAACAAATGGTCAATCTATATTTAGATGATAGAAGAGATTGTCCAGAAGGGTTCGTTTTAGCAAGAAATATGGATGAAGCGATCACTGTGTTCTCTAATTACACTGTAAATATGCTTTCATTGGATCACGATTTAGGTGAAGATGAAAATAAAAAATTATTGCCTAGTGGTCAAGATTTTGTTAAATACTTTTGTGAAAAGGGGCTTCACGCGAATAAGATTTACATACATACCGATAATGGACCAGGTAGAGAAGCGATGTATCAAACATTAAAAGCAGCAAGAAAAAGAGGGTTTATTGCTTCCGACATTGAGATTTACCATTATTCCATAACTGTAAATAAATATTCTGATTACGAAGAATAAATAAGTAGAGGAAGTCAGAAATAAGAACTTATGATAAATTTTGTTATATTTCAATCAAAATAGGAAGTTTTGAACTATAATCTAAACAAATTGAATAACAATCTTAGAAGAAAAGGAGAAATTTAAATGACTTTTAAAATGGATGACATTGTTACTGATAAAAATGGAGTTTTGGGAGTTGTTATTGAAATTGGTGAAAAAGAAGAACTTCCTATAGGTGTTTTGTTTGCTGATGTTGACGAAGACCACGGGGTATGGTGGAACTCTGCTGATTCACTAGTCAAAATAGATGTTAACAACCCAGAATATACATTGTTTCATAATTGGTATTCTGAATACAGCGATTATTTCAACAAAGGTGTAAGACCTGATAGAAAAACATTAGACAAATTGTACAAAAAATATTTTCCAATTTAATAAGCCATTAGAACTTTTTATAAAAATTTAAGACCTAGACTCACTTCTAGGTCTTTTTTATGTTAAAAAGCAACAATCTATTTGAAAACAGCGAAAAAGAAAAAGTTGATGTTGTTTTGGTGCAGGACGAAACAAGAATTGGGCGCGGAGATGCTAAACTGGCATTTATGAGATATATCGAAAAGGAAAATGTTAAAATATCCAAATACATTAATTGTTGCTAGAGTACTGTAACGTTTTTAAGAGAGCTTTAAAAGCTCTCTTTTTGTTTGTAAAATGAAGGGGGAATGTAAAATGAAAAGGAACCGATTATAATTAAGAAAAAATTATTAAAAGGTCTGGTGAGGAAAGTTGAATAAAGAAAAACAAATAGTTAATTTGTATTTAGACGATAGGAGAGATTGTCCTAAAAATTTCGTGTTAGCCAGAAATATGGAATGGGGCAATCACTGTGTTCTCTAATTACACTGTAAATATGCTTTCATTGGATCACGATTTAGGTGAAGATGAAAATAAAAAATTATTGCCTAGTGGTCAAGATTTTGTTAAATACTTTTGTGAAAAGGGACTTCACGCGAATAAGATTTACATACATACCAATAATGGACCAGGTAGAGAAACGATGTATCAAACATTAAAAGAAACTCTGACATTAAGATTTACCATTATTCCATAACTCTAAATAAATATTCTGATTACGAAGAATAAATAATTAGACGAAGTCAGAAATAAGAACTTATGTTCCTCAATATATAGACAGTGAATTTGTCAGGTTTTATAATATAGGGGGGGTATTCCTAGAAAAAGAGAAAGAAGGAATAAAAGTATGAATGCTGTTATATACTGTCGTGTTAGTACGCAGAAGGAACAACAAGAAACTTCTTTAGAAAGACAAGAACAAGAACTCGTAAATATGGCGAAAGTTCATAATATGACAGTATTGAAAATTATAAAAGAAAAAGCAAGTGGTTATGAGGCAAATCGTGAAGGTGCTCTTGATTTGTTAGACTTTATCAAAAAAGAAAAAGTTGATGTTGTTTTGGTGCAGGACGAAACAAGAATTGGGCGCGGAGATGCTAAACTGGCATTTATGAGATATATCGAAAAGGAAAATGTTAAAATATATACCTTAAGCCAAAATGGAGAATTAGAACTGTCAGAAGCAGATACGATGGTTCTACAAATTGTAAGTCGAGTTGAAGAATTTCAGCGAAAGATCCATAATGCCAAAATAAGTAGAGGAATGAAAAAAGCTGTTAGTGAAGGTTATAGGCCTCATAATAATATAGCTAATCAAGAAAACGGTGGAAGAGAAAAAATTGATATTCCAATAGAGCAAATTGTCATTTTGAGAGAACAAAATAAATTAACATTTGCTGAAATAGCTGCAACTATAAGAAATTTAGGGGATGTCGAGGTAAGTAAAGCTACAGTACATAGAAGATATAAGGAATATAAAAAAGAACAAGAAGAATCTTTGAAAAGTCTTAATTAGTTCAAAAAGTAAGAACGGGATATCCATTCCGGTCTTATTTTTTTTGCAAAAATTTTTTTTACAAGTGTTTATTGTTTTTATAGTAAAATATAAAAGAGCAATAAGTTATAAAGAATGGGGAGAAGAAATAAATGAAAAAAGTAATGCTAATTTTATTATTTGCGATGATGATAGGTGCATTGGTATTGCCGAACTTTGCTCAAGCAAAAGGGTATAGTAGTGGAAGTAGAAGTCATTCTGGGTTCAGCTCAAGTAAATCAAGTTCTAGTTATTCGTCATCTCGGAGTAGTACTGGGGGATATTCTTCATCGAAAAGTTCATCTAGTGGTTACTCTTCTAAAGGAAAGTATTCTGGTGGGGTTGCTAAGAAAAACTATTCTAGCAAAAAAAAATATTCTTCAGATTCATCAGAATCGTCTAGCTCTAAAAGCAAAACAAAAAGCAAAACAAAGAGTATCTTAACGCACGCAGCTGCTTTTGGAGCTGGAACGTTTTTAGGTAGTATGATTCATCCATTTGGCGGTGGCGAAGGATATAGCGGAGGATCAGGAGGAAATGGATCTTATGCGGGATCAGGATTTTCATTTTTGGGATTTCTAGTAGATATCTTGGTTATTATCCTTATCATTTGGCTAATTAGAAAGTTGTTCTTTAAATCCCGAAATAGCCGAAGATGAGGACGATGTCTGGTGGATTTTAATCTTATGAAGTATTATGATACCTGTTTGCAATAATTGGGCATCGAGATGTATTGGATAAGGCGTTATCAGGAAACAGGGTGCAAAGTGTTAAGTTGCTTAAAAAATAGGATGGAAGCAAATAAAAGAGGAAGTTATTTGTCCGTTTTGTTATGAAGGAAGACAGCGACCTTTTCAAAGATAAGTGTTAATGAATATTGAGATAAATCAATAAACAATTAAACTAAAGCGAGGAATTGAAATGCAAATATTTTTCAGTGAACAAGATGTCATAGATAGTATTGCTGTGTATGTAGCACATAATGAAAATAAGGTTCATCGTTCTGAGGTTGAAGTGAAATTAAACACCGAGGACTTTAAAAATTTTTATGCTATTATTGAATTTAATGGTGTAGAAAAAGAATTGTCCGAAGAAGATATGATAGACGCTATCATTCAATATTTAGAAAATGATCATAATTTTGAGCCTGGGCGTCTAAAAGGAAAAATATATTTTGAAAAAGATGAAGGTATTATTGCAGATGTAATTGTACAAGGAAATATTAGTTTGAATAAATGATACATAAAAAAGTATTGGTTTATAACCAATACTTTTTGTTTATTTTGCTTTATGTGGTGGAACAAAACAACTACGGCATCTTGGTTCATAAGATTCTGTATCACCTAATACTACAATTGGACCGCTTTTCACTGGTTTTCCATTTAAAATTCGTTGAGTATGAGTACCTTTCGGGCTACCACATACTGAACAGAAAGAGAAAAGCTTTTCAATTTCGTCAGAGATAGCCATTAGTCCGCCAATATAACCAAATTCCTTTCCTCTGTAGTCCATATTAAGGCCATCTACTATTACCATCTTCCCTTTGTAAGCTAGTTCTTCGACCAACTTCATTATATTCTTTTTGAAAAACTGAACTTCGTCTATGCCTACAACATCATATTCTTCTGTTTCTTTTAAAATTTCTTCAACAACTTCGTTAGGTAACTCTTCAGGTATTTTTGTTGCCGGAAATTCATATCCCATACGAGATACAATTTTGTCTTCTGAAAAGCGATTTTCTTTTGATGGCTTATACGCTTTTACTTTCTTTTTTCCGTGTTTTTCAAGTTTTAAGAGTCTTCTAATCAGCTCTCCGGATTTTTCTGAGAACATTGGTCCTGTGATGACTATAATGGTTCCAAGATCTTGATTATTTAATGTTTTATTTTTATTCATTATTATTCACCGCTCTATGTGTATTTTATTAAAAGTGACTAGTTCGTGTAAATCGTTTAACTAAAACATTATACTGATTTTTAGTAAAACCGAAAAAATCATCCGCTCTTCTCAGCCATATAATGTTGGTATCTTTGCTTTTATAAACAACGTAAGGGATATCTGTGTCAGTTACAATTAAGCCTGAGTTTGAAGGCTGATTTGATATACCTTTGATTTCATAGAGATATGTATCTTCTAGGTTTTCTTCAAACTTTGCAATTTTTGTTTTCTTTAAATTTGTGGCATTGATGTTGATTAATGAATCTTTTAAAGGGATTGAAATTCCTATGAATTCGTACAATCCACATTTGTAATGTTTGTATAAATCGCCTTTGTTCATAATAGATTACTCCTTGTCTTGTATGGATTTATGAATATATTTTATTTTATTGTTTTGTAAAAGTGAAAAAAAATTTAAATAAAAACATTCAAAGTGTTTAAAAATGAGTAAGATAATTAAAACAGCAATTTTAAAAAGGGTGAAAAAAATGGGATTTGTTGAGGAAATAATCAATAAAGGGAAAGTATTAAATGATACAATCTTAACGAGAGACTTAAAAGCTAACTATTCACAATATTCAGCTTTCAAGAATTACAAACAAACTGTAGAAAAGCTACAAAGAGATTTTGAAGAAGCTGTATATAGGGGGGGTATACGAAGCGTTTTTGTTGGAAAAAGAATGTGAAGACAGAAGTCGAGTTTACTCAAAATAAACTACATCTAGTTAAAGAAGGAGAGAGTTTACAAAATGAAAAGTGCAAAAAAAGAAAATTTCATAAATGAAACAAGAAGTGGTAAATGGTTTGAAGTGAAAGACAAATATATCCAATATCTTCTGAATGTAAAGTCTTTAATTGTTGATGGAAAGGAACAACTTAATATTCTTTGGTTATCTTCACAAGATACTCAATCTATTTCGTTTAGTGAGTACGGAATTGACAAATGGAGCTTTGATGATGAAGATGTTTTGAGTTTGAATGATCCATTTACTTATCTTATTGGTGAAGACATACCCGATGATAATGAAAATATATATAACTTAGAAGGTGAACTGATTGAATCGAAGCTGGTAGAAGTGATCTTGAACACAGCAAAATATTTGAAAAAGGAAGAAGTCTTAAAAGCTTGGGCTGATTTAAAAGAAAAAAGTCTAGATGATTATAAAACATTGACTGTAAAATAAAACAATAAAGACCTAAATTGATTTAGGTCTTCTTTTTTTATTTATTGAAAAACTGTTCCGCTTCATTTTTAAATTGATAAAAGAATGCTGGGATATCTTTTTCATCAAGTCCGATAAAGATGTTATTTGCGACGCTTAAATGATACCACTTCTGCTTTTCGTATCCTCGCTTAAATGTATCCCAAACTTTATCTTTTTTGACCGCATAGGATTCAACTAACGAACGTAGGTTATCAAGTTTATCTGCTGCGATCAGTGCTTTTACTTCTATAGGGCCGCTCTTAGAAACATCTATTGTATGTTGTTTTCTTTCTTCCCACGATTTTGTTTTGTCTTCGGTGTGTGCTGCTACTATATTAGAAACAATTTCGCCGAAATGATCAGCTATATCTTCTATGGTAGCAGGTGTATCTTCTACAGTGTCGTGTAGTAAACCCGCAGCAATGACTTCTTGTGAGAGTCCGGATTCTTCTAAAATTTTCGCAACGGCAATTGGGTGCATTATATAAGGAGTATTGCTATTCTTTCTTTTTTGGCCTTCGTGTGCTTGTTTTGCAAATTTCAATGCTCTTTCTACTATGGACAAAAAAATCACCTCTGATTATTTTAAAATGGTTGAATTAATCATATTCTTTCCCTAGACAAAAAAACAATGAGACAAGACGAATAAAAAAGACCTTCTTAATTAAGCAAGGTCTTGTTTTTGTTTATTTTTTCTTTTTTTCATCATAAACATAGAGATGAAAATCATTGGAGTTCCAATAACAAGAAAACCAATAAATGAACCCTTATAGATTGATTCACCGTAAGAATAATTTGAATCAATAAAATTCATCACAACGAATACTGTGAAGAAACCTAATATGCCTAAAATGCTAAATAATGTTCCGTAATCTCTAACCCCAGTTACTCTTAATGTTGCAAGTCCATAAACAGTGGAAGCACCAAATAAGATAATCTCTCCTGCTGCACTATTTATCAGTCCTTGGAACATTACGAAAAATAGAATCCCAACTAAAATAGAAATTGTTAATCTTGTTCTCTTATTAAGTTTCATATGTATTTCTCTCTCCTTTGAATGTAGCTAGCTATGTTTTGTTGGTTAATACACCATTACTATAAACAAAATGGTGAGTGCTGTGGAAAAAAAATAAAAAAATTGATATAGTTATAACAAAAATAAACTAGGGGAACGGTACATTGTTTTTAAGGTACGCTATAAGGATTGAATTAAAAATTAGATTTTTTCTAATTTGTTTTTCAACATTTTCTTTTCTGTATATTATGGTGGATGAGATTTTTTCTAAGTATATCTATTTTGTAAACACTGATAATGTTTTTATCTTGGCAATTTTAATAGTATTGGCTTTTCTTATAGCACTGTTTATTAAACTTGAGTTGCTGGAGTTTTTCAAAAAGGATTGGGAATGGAAGCCGAAAAATTTTATACAAAAAGCTCAAAATGAATTTTTTTGCATTGTTGGCATAGGTTGTTTGTATTATTTCTCTCAAGTTGGTGCGATGATTATTTTTTTTCCTTCTTTTGAAGAGATTGCGATTCATAGCTATAAATTGTATAATACTTTGTTTATTTTTTCTTCGGTGGTTATTTACATAATATATAGATCAACTATTTTAAAATTCAAATGAATTTACCTGTTAACGAATTTAGGCCTTGTGTTCTCACAAAGGCTTTTTTATTGCAACGAATTAAAGTTTTATTTTTTTTCATTGTTGAAATAAAAAGAAATTATAATCTATACAGAGAATAATAATTGGAGAGTGAAGACCGGATGAATAAAGAATTTCAAATTATTATACAAAAAAAGAAAGAATATAGTGAGTTTGTTGAGAGTATTAACATAGAGGAATTAGGTAAAAAATACACCCGAGAGGAATTAAAAACACTTGAAGACGAACTTAAAAAAATCAATTTAGAGAGTATAAAATATGAACTAAGCAATGTGATCGAAAAGAAAAAGAAAGAGGAATATCCAGAACTACAAGGGGTTCACCATTATCCTGTTATTAAAGAGTTGGATTTCTTAACAGAAAATGAAAAAGTATTATTGGATAAACATCTATTAATGATCAGAAAAGGGAATATTATTGGTGGGTTAACAAGAAAAATGCATTATGGAAAAGTGGGAAAAGTGGAGAATTTTTTAATTGAAAAGGGGATAGCGGAGCCAGAGTACATTGCGATATGTCCAAGTTGTGGAAGAGGGACAGTATCAGGTATGCTTTCGGATAAAGAAAAAAATGAATTAGAAGAAATAATAAAAGATGTAAACAATCCTAGAAGAGAAGTGATAATGGAAAATACGCTAAATTATACTTGTCAGGAATGTGAGGAATTTGAAGAGGTAGAGGGTATTAAGGAATTGCAATTTAAAAGAACTTGTAGACTGGTGGCAGAACGAGATAAAAGTTTAGATAATGTTTGAATGATTAAAATGATAAAAGTAAAAAGCCGCAACCACTTAATGGTTTTGGCTTTTTTTTTCGTTTAAATTGCTTTGTAAGTCTTTAATGTTATGATGCACAACATTACTGTCTTGATCTATGATTAGAACCTGAGTGGAGTTCAACAAAGGGATTAAATCTAATTCGTGAAGATATTCACCCTCAAATAAGTTAAGTTTTTGATGCTTAGGTTCAGATTTATAGATTTGATATATCCCGTTAGTTATTTTTCGAACGATCAATTTGAAGTTTGAGAAAAATGGATTTTCCATAGAGTCACTCCTAATGTATTTAGCTAATTTTAATATCACTAAGAATGAAAATAAAGTAGTTAAGACGATTAATTCACAAAAAACATTTCATAAATTGACCCATATCACCGCTCCTTGAGGATGATTGTAAGGGAATGGTTCATTGTATCTTTTTGGATTCTTTAAAACCCAGGCATAAGTTCTCTTGTAGGGAAGAAAGGTTGTTTCCGGAATACAGTGATAACGAAATGAATCTTGGTAAATGTTTAAGTCTAATTCGATACAATCGTCTATTTCAGCTGTGCCAAATACTTTTCCGGATTTACTTTTGATTAAAGCGATTTCTCCTCTCAGTTTTGTTCTAGAGCCTCTGATTTCCCAAGTTTTTTGTCCATTTAAAATTAAATCGATCCAAGGTTCTTTAATAATTAGACCTTTCATAAGGATACCTCTCATCTATATAAGATATAACTATCATATTCTAGCTTTTTTAAAAAACGTGTTTTAATAATCTTAAATTAATTTAGAGACTTTTAGAAATATGTGTATAACAAAATTATGATAGTGCTGTTTTACAATTAAAGCGAGGAATAAGATGTTTGAAAATAGAAAGTCAATTAACTCTTTTAGGTATATTTTTTTATTGTATATCAGTGTAATCGTAGTATTTTCCTTACTTTATATTATTCCTTTTTCTAATCAAGGGACGTTAAAGTATATTGATGCCTTGTTTATTTCTTCGAGTGCGCTTAGTGTAACAGGCTTATCAACTGTTGATGTATCGCAAACACTATCGAGAGTTGGTCAAGGGATGTTAATAGCGGAAATGCAACTAGGTGGGATAGGTATACTTGTCCTGGTAAGTTATTTATTTTTGATGATGGGAAAAAGAATTACAATGTCCAGTATGTTGTTGATTTCTAAAGATCAAAATCAAAATAATCTTAAGACGATTAAATCATTGAGTTTTTCCGTTTTGATTATTGCTGTGATTATTGAAACACTGTTGACGTTAGCTATTTATGGGGATGTAAGGAAAGTTGTGCATAATTCATCAGATGCGTTATTTATCTCGATATTTCATTCTGTGGCTAGCTTCACAAATGCAGGATTCTACCTAGTAGATATGAATTATTTTAAAACTGATGAATCATTTTTGTTAGCTACCGCTGCAACAATATTCATTGGGAGTATAGGTTACCCAACGATAATGGAGTATATATTTTCTTTCAGAAAGAAAAAAAGTCTTTTCACAAAGATCAATATTAGAATGCACTTTTTATTACTGGCAATAGGGGCAGTTTCATACCTAGTGTTAGAAGGACAAAACATTCTTAAGAACTTAAGTTTAGGCGACAAAATAATAAATTCATTATTTCTATCCGCTTCAACTCGAAGCGGAGGGCTATCTACAATTGAAATAGGTGGCTTGTCTTCGACAACTCTGCTTATATTAATGTGTCTTATGTTTATCGGAGGAGCTTCTTCCAGTACAGGCGGAGGAATAAGGTTAACGACATTTAGAGTACTAATAGCAAAAATGGCATCTGTTGTTAGATCAAGGGAGAGTACGGTTATTGGAAAAAAAACAATAACACAGGAGGCAATAAATAAATCTTTTTTAGTCTTTGTCAGTTTTGTTTTGTTGAGTTTCATATCGACAATTATATTATCAATGTTTGAACATCAATCGGTAGATACTCTTTCATTCGAGGTAATGTCCGCTCTGACGAATACGGGGCTGTCAATGGGGATTACAAGTCAATTATGCGGTTTTTCTAAGTTCGTATTAATGATATTAATGATTATCGGTCGAATTGGAATATTCACCTTCATATACCTCATATTCAAAGTTGAGAGTTCTAAAGTTAAGTATCTAAAAGAAGATTTAGCTGTTGGTTGATTATAAGGGGGGGGCTTACGTGAAACAATATTTAGTTATAGGAGCCGGAAGGTTTGGAAGCGGTATTGTAAAAGAATTATCAAACAAAAATCAAGATGTTGTTGTGTGCGACCAAAACGAAAAGAAACTTGATGAAATTGATCATTATGCAACGCATTGCATTATAGGTGACTTCAGAGAAAATGATATTATTGATGAATTAAATATTGAAGATTTTGATACAGTGTTTGTAGCTATTGGATCTGATGCTTTCTCCGCCATTATGATTACGAAAAAAGTAAAAGAGAGGAATGCAAAGCGGATTGTGGCCAAAGCAATTACAACTGAAGTGGGAGAAATACTGTATAGTATGGGGGCCGATCGAGTAATTTTTCCTGAAGAGGAAGCGGGTATTAAAATCGCTAGGCAAGAAATGATGACAGGAGTAATTGAGTATCTGGAAATAACCGAAAATGTTTCTGCTATTGAAATAGAAGTTCCTGAACAGCTATACGGTAAGACATTACTTGAATTAGACTTTTCAAAAAGATTTGATTTAACAGTATCTCTTATTATCAGAAAAGGAGAGCCTTTATTGGCTCACTATGCAAAGATACCTTTCAGAGAAGGGGATTACATACTATTGATAGGCGAGAATAAGAAAATTGAAAAGTTCAAGAAGAAGTTTTCTTGAAAAATTAAAGCGGAGGATTTTCATAAAATTTTTAAACGTTCATTGATTTCAACGTTAAAATAAGAATATATAAATAATAATATATAGAGTAAAGTGGTGAAGAATATGAAAACACTTAAAAGTGTCCAAGATATAGACGGCCCTTCTAAACAAAGAAAGAATACAACACAACAAGCAGCCAAATTTAAATCTCCGCTTGTTGGGAACGTATCGAGGTTTTCTATTGAAGTGAAAACTTGTATTAGTGAAGATAGTAGAGAAAACATTAATCATAACGATTGGCAATATACAATAGAACATAAAGCAATTTCAGAAGCAATATATGAATATTTTGTTGGTGATGAGCGATTGAAAGAACTTCAGTATATCGTCGAGGGGAAAATTAACGAGATGATTAATGAGAGAAAGCGGATGAACGAAAACCTTCATAAAGTAGGTTGGGAAATGAATAAATAACTTAGAGACCTTAGACTGAATATGTCTAGGGTCTTTTATATGAAAGAATGGAAGTGGAAGTGAAGGTGATCTTTTTTACTTATTTCAAAAAAATAAATGGAAAAAGAATATAATGAAAAAAAGAAATTTAGAGGTGTAATAATGAATAATGATAAAGAAATTTTAGAAATACCTTCTTACAACAAAAGAAAAGCTATGGATACGTTCAATCAAAATTATGGTTATGAAACAATGCTGATAGATGCTTGTAGCCCTGCTATCCAATCTGGCGGTCATTTAGCAACAGGTATTCAGGAGTTGGTAGATCAATTTGAATTATTGTATGGAATTTTTTGTAGATTTGACGATGCCTTGGAATACTATGAGAAAACAATGGATGAATTTAAAAACGATGTTGTAAATAAATATATTGAATTAAAAAGGATAATTAAAAAAGAAGCAAAAAGACAGGAGAAATAAATAATATGTCCTCGGTTTATTTTGAAATTCATAGCAAAACAAAAGCAAAATATTTTTTCAAAGATGGCACTGAAATTGATAAGACAAATTACATAAAAACGAAAATAAAAGAAGCTGACGAAATATATGAGAAAGTAGTGAGGAAAGCAAAAGAGAATGGCTCGGTCCATTGTTCTTGGATCCAGAGAGTTTTCGGCATAGATTGGTATGGTTCTGCTCATATTATTGAGAGAATGCGGGATGAAGGCGTATGTGAACAATTTCATCCTGATTCTCTGTCGAGTAAGATTATATCCTATGCATAATAGAGAAAGAAAAAGGCCTTTTGGTAGAGGTCTTTTTTATGAAATTTTCAAGCCCTTGATCACAGATCAATAAAAGTATTTGGCTGTAGCAATTGAATGTCTCTCTTATAAATTTTATTAGAATGATTCGAGATTTTCAGTTGATATTTGCCTGGGATTAAAGGACCTATTATTAGTGTTTCAGATTCTTTTTTGATTAAACTTTTGTTAACAAGTTTATTATTCAGGAAGATTTTATAACCGTTTATGTTTTCAAAAGGGGAAATCTCTATATAAACCTTTCTTAATTCGAATGAATAACCACTAAAGAAATTACCTTTCAGAATAAAAATAGGAGATTTAACGTTGTTAATTAAACCCGCTTTCGTTTCTGGTGTATTTGTTCTGGAATTAAAAGATCCTGAAGAATGTTTAGATATCTTACGGGTTAAATTAATCTGTGTTTCTATTGCTTTTTCATTATTTTCGGCTAATTGTATAAGAGGGGTTATATCTTTGAGGTGTTCCTGTTTTCTAATAATTAATTCGTTTAATTTGTCTCTATCATTACTGAAGATACTTGTTTGAAGAGAGTTGATACTGTTTTCAATTAATGAATCATTTAATTTTTCGTAAGTGTAGATAGATATGCTGATTGCTATAGGAATACCAATCATTATTATCGAAATGAAAAAGAATATTTTTTTTAGGATCTTGAAATGACGAAGCAAAAGATGAACCCCCTTATAAATGAGATGAATTATTCTTTTTTGGTTATGGATTGGCCTGAAGTATGTATATAACTAAAACGGAATTAAAAAACATACATAACAACCAAGCAATTTTTTATGAAAGTTATTTATTTTTCAGAGTAGTTAGCAACTGATGTAAAATATAAAAAGGAGATGATGAAATTGAAATATGAGAAACAAGAGCGTTTCTCTCCGTTGGAGAATGCCGCTGCAACTTTAAAAAATAAGGCGGTGGCTATTGTAGGCATAGGAGGTTTAGGTAGTCACTCTTCAGAATATTTGGCTCGTGTGGGTGTGGGTACTCTTATATTGATAGACGGAGATATCGTTGAAGAAACAAATTTACCCAGGCAAGGTCTGTATCGTTATAAAGACCATAAAGATAGTCGTTTCAAAGTGGAAGCAGCTAAAGACGCGTTGATTGAGATTAATCCGGATATAAATATTATTGCTCATAGAGAAATGTTAAAAAAAGAAAACTTGTTAAATTTCCTAAGTAAAGCGGATTTAGTATTAGACGGGTCCGACAACTTAGCAACTAGGTATCTAATTAATGATTTTTGTTTTCAAAGGGAAATTCCTTGGATATATGCTTCAGCTACATCTAGTGTAGGTGTGGTTTCGAACTTTGTCCCAGGAAATACTCCTTGCTTCCGATGTGTTTACGGTCAACTAGATGAAGACGAAGTAACTTGTGACGCTAATGGGATCATTCTTCCTATTTTGACATTAGTAGCATCTTATCAAACTACTGAAGCGATAAAAATCCTTCTTGAGAAAGAGTTTCGGAAAGGGGAATTCCGATACAACATTTGGACTGGCCAGAATTCCGAATTAGATTTAACTACCTTGTATGATGAATGCTGTCCTTGTCAGACTAATAAATGGCATTCGTCTCAAAAGATAAATCTCTATCTTGTTTGCAGAGGAGAGACAACACAGGCTAATACCAATTTAACTAAAAGGCAAATAAAAGATAAGTTAACCGCTTCCGGATATCAAATGGCAGGCGAGAATGAAACGTTTGTTGTGTTAAAAAAACCGCATCTAGAAGAGAAGAAAATTATCGCATATAAAACAGGAAAAGTTATTTTTCATCAATTTAACAATGAAGAAATCTTAGAATTACTAGGATAGGAGAGAGTTATTAAAAATGGAACAAAAACAATCAATTTATTTAAGTATTCAAGATCACACTGGAGATAGAAAACTGAAGTTGGATTGGAATCCTAAAGATGAAACGGCAACAAAACATATTGAAGAAATGTTTGTAGATTTACAAGCTGCGGGATATCGATTCTTTTCGGTTAAAAAGGTAATGGGTGTATTCAAGCGGAAAGGTGAAGAGGTTGAAACTTATGACCCTTCGCTCGGCGAGTTGATTTATGAGAAAGATAAAACTTTTGTAAAAGAAAAAATGAATTCTTCAATCGCTAAACAGAATGCAAATGGATCTACTAATGATAATGTAGGCCAGGATACAAAAGAAACAAGTGTGAGAATGTTTGAAGTTGAAGAAGAAGGACATAAACAAAAATATGAAGACCCCAAAAAGTATGATCCCAAGAATGAAGAATTGGACTCTTCTAGAGATTATATTGCGACAAAACCTTTAAGAGCTGGGTGAGTTCGTTTATGGATAAAAAATCTTAAATAAACGTTTGTTTAAAGAAAAGGAGAATAGTGAAATGAAAGATTTATATGAAATTAAAGAAGATGTGGTTTGTCTTAAGTGCGGAAATAAAGGTGCTATCCAATATTATGGGAGATATTATCCTAAAGGTGTAGGCGATTTAGCAGATGAAATTAAAACGTATGAAAATGTTCGTGATAAACCTTATATGTCTCCTGCAATGGGGTATGGAGGTACAATTCCATATAGTTGTTTGAACTGCAAAAGTACTGGGCTTATCGATTTTGAAGGGCTTGAGGGCTTTAAAATGGCATTTAAAACGATTTCCAACGATCCTAAAGGAGATGAGAAGGAAGATTAATATGGATATTTTTATAAAGGAAAAAGACGCAGCTAAAAACACAACAAAATTTCTTAACGAACAATTAACATATTTAGAAGAAAATATGGATATGATTTGTGCTGAATATTATGGAAAGAAACTAGGGATGGATTTAAATTTTGAAATATATTTTGGATCACTAGCTATATATGAATTATCGAAGGTGTACGATGATATTCACGGTGAAATTTTGACAGGTAGCCATATAGTTATTAAATTGTTCAATAAAGTGATGAATTCTTGCTTAATTAAAGAAGAAAGTGATTTTTCACTGAAAGAAAGTCTCAAAACAGAAGTGAAATTATCTTTGATTACAAATGTTGTGCTCCAAATGGAAAAAAAACCAACTTATAATATGATTGAACTTATAACAAAGGTTGAGAAGGCGCATCAAAGAGCTTGTGAGAATATCGAAACATACTTTGGAGACAGAGACATTAAATATTCAGAAATAAAAGATGTGATCGATGTCTTTGAGGTGAGGGTTGATACAGACGGTGAATTAGTAGATTTCCACACTTGGGGGAAAGGTTTTTCTTTGAATAGAGAAAATGCCTCACAAGAAATTTTAGAATTTGTGGCGAAGGAAAGAGGTCGTTTTAAGGAGGAGCTTACCGCTCTGAATGAATTGAAAGTTCAAATCGATAAATTTAAACAAAAAATGATTGATGGTAATCTCATTGATAAACGGATCGTTGATAATTGTATTAAACCGCCGCATAGTACCTTGCCAATTTTGATAGCAGAGAATTCTGTTGAAGAATATGAAAGATTCTTAATTAACCTGAAAGTATTTCATAAGTTTTTGTTAAATATGAAAAAAATCGATGTCGTGTTACCAAAGAAAGCGACAGTTGATATTCCCAATAATAAAATTACATACTCCTCATTTACGTTTGACTACAACGAGTGTAACGCTGATAAATTCTCTCAACAATGGGCTAATTATCAAAAGATAGGTGGGTTTATTCGAGCGATAAAGGACCAGATAGAAGAGAAGGGCTTAAGAACATTTATTACGTATAAAAATAATATCTTAAAAATAGAGGTAAGTAAAAAACGCGTGTTTACTATTGGTTCATCAACTCCTGGAATAGGGTTGAGAGGAGTAGAAGCTTTAAATAATTGGAACAGGGAGAGGGCTTCAATCGTCCTTTCGGTTAACGAGGGAAGTATCTACAGGAATACAGGAGAACAGGTGTTAACTACTGAAGTTATTGTGTTCGAACTAATAGAGAAAATCCGTAATGCTGACAAAGAGTACTTTATTACATTAGAAAGAGCGAAACAGATGCTCTTGTCTGTTTTATCTCCTGTAGAGGAAAAGATGATGGACACTGAGAAAACTGTATTGCTAGAAGGTAAAGAGAACTATTATGCCTTATTGAACAAATCTTATAACAACGTGGTGAAGATACCAAAAAATCTTCAATCGCTGGATGACATTAAAGCTTTATGCATTCACCCTGATGCCGAAGTACCTATGTATGATGGCTTTGCTTCAATAGCTTTGTCAGTGAAGAGCGGGGATGAAGAATACATTATGAAAAATAGTAATGAATTCACTTTAAAACCAAATCTCAAAGAAAAAGTTATTCGTTTGATGAATGCGTACAAACCTAATCACGGATTAAGATTTTCGATATAGTAACAAAAGCATCGAGTGAACGATGCTTTTTTGTATAATAAAAACTTTTTTTCAAGTAGTTAGATTATGAGTTTATAATGAAAAAAAACTACTTGAGGTGATGAATTTGGAAGTTTATTACGGGGAAAGATATCACAACATTAAAGGTGTAGTATCAGATTATTATCAAGATGATATTAGCGAAAAAGTGACGTTTCAAAGGAAAGTGAATTGTTTAGGAAGCGAAAAAGCGGCAATTCACAGGAAAGTAAATTGTTTGGAAAGCGATATTAAATCCTCCATTACAGAAATATTCCCAGATCATTTGTCAAAGGATGACATAGTTTTTGCTTGCATAGGAACGGATAGGGCAACTGGAGACGTACTTGGACCGATGGTTGGAACAAAACTAATGGAGAATGGATTTAATGTTATCGGAACAATTGAACACCCGCTCCACGGTAATAACCTCCAAGAGAGGATGGAAGAAGAGGCAGAAGAAGGAAAGGTGATAGTAGCAATAGATGCAACATTGGGTCGAAGTGTAGGTAAAGCTATTATTGCAAACAGAGGTTTGGAACCAGGGGATGGAGTAGGTAGAGACTTGGGGAAAATTGGCGATTTCAGTATTAAAGGAGTTGTAAATGTTTCTTGGGATGACATAAAAATTAATTACGGAGTATTGCACACAACAAGGCTCTTTGAAGTTATGAATATGGCCGATGAAATATCTAAGGGGCTTGTTTCGCATTTTTCAGATAAAATGGCTAAAAAACACACAGCTTAACATATTTCGTTGCAATTTATTACATAAACTTGAGTCATACAAGATGATCCGTAATCCAAAAAGCATTATAAATAAATGGGGAATTTTCATTGGCTATTATAAATAATTTAGAAACTCAACAAGATATTGATAACTATAAGAAGTGGTTGTCACAAATACAACTTCAAAAGATATTCTTGATAAAAAAGAATCTAGAATTTGATAAAATATATAGACCAAACAGGTGGAAAAATGTCGATTTGAAAATTGAGTTAATGGAAGCAGAAATTAAATCAAGAATGTAGATATACTCGCAGGTGATAAGAATAATATACATATAAAAGCAGGGGATACTCTGCTTTTTTTTATTATCAAATTTTTAAAAACAAAAAGAGGAATCTTAGTTGCATTCCTCTTTATTGCACGAAAAGGTGATAGATTTAATTTGTTACTGGTCTTTTGCTTTTGAATAATCGGATCACAAAAGTGAATAGTGATGAACAAATCAAACTAACCAATAGCAAATTGAAAATCGAAATGGCTTGTAATCCGTCTGTGTTTAATTGGAATCCATAAAACAAAGCGAAAAAGAGAAATGAAAATGTGAAGGATTTAGAAAGAAAAAAATGCTTCATTAATAATCACCTCCTTTGTTTATTTTACGCTTGTTTTCTTATAAACAGATCCTTTTTTATTACCTGTTAAATAAACTTTAATGTACTGGTCTTGAACAATTAAACCATAACCATTAACTTCGAGGCCGAAGTGGAAATTTCCTCTTCCGTATACTTCAGCATAATTGGACCCTTTTTTGTAAGTGCTTTTTTGCCAATTGGAAACTTGCCAAATGGATAAAAAGCCTTTTGTATACCAAGCATCATTCAATTTCGGTTTGACATCAGAACCATTGTATTGGAAATACCCCTTTGTTTTAACTGTGAAAAGCTTCATATTTAAAAAGTTTTTGGCGGTATAGCTGTGTGTATACGTTTTTGTGTTTTTATATTTTTTTGCTGTAATTTCTGCGTCAGAAGCGGATTGCGGCGTGTCTTCTTCGGTGGTGGACTCAATGAAGTAAACTGGAGTGTTTGTGAATGTGACGGAGATGTTTTCGTTAAGTTTGTGTGTGATGAATTGCCCCATATCAATGTTAGTTTGGATGTACTTTTCAATATCGAGTTCTTTTCTTGTGTTTTCAACGTTTGGCAAAATTGTTTTACTGTTAGTCTCAACATAATATTTGGTCAAGGCCTCTTCGGTGAATGCGTTTTTGGAATTGAACTGATTTACAGCGTCATCTAATTGTTCTTCGTCTTGAGGATTAGAGAATTTCAGTGTTGACAAAAGCAAGTCTTGATATTCTTGAATCGAATTAATTTCATTCTTTTCGCTTGCGCTCGCTGCTTTAGTTCCAAATGAAAAAGTGAAAGATGACAGAATTAACACCAAACCCAAAATTGAAAAAAGTGCTTTTTTAAGCTTTCCCATAGTAACAGCTCCTTTAAGAATTAATGATAGAGCCTTTCTATGTTGGCTGACCTGATGTAGGCAGTTTCCTATAAAAAATGTCCCTCCTTTCAAATAGAACCATAACATATAACCTATCTCCAAATCCATACGTTTGAGTAAATTTAAGGAAACAAAAATAGCGCAATAGGGAATACAACCCATTTGCGCTATGAATGAAAAATGTTACGTCACTGATATTCTTTGAGATGCTGAGCTATTTCTTTTAAATTGTTAGGAGTTTGGTGAATTCCAAAGCCTAATAAAAGCACTGAAGTTGGACCTCTAGATATAATTTTCACCTTTAATTTATTTTCCTTGATATAGAAGGCTAAATTATAACATTGGTGTTTTGTATTCAAGCATTCGAGGACATACTTGACGCTTTTTTGGAGATAGGCTGCTAAGAGGTCTATTCTATTTCCATCATTGATCGTTAAATTGATTTCATAACCTTCACTTCTAGGGAAAGTAGAAAGATTCCAATCGATTAATTGATTGGAAATAATTGATTCTCCCTCGAAATCAATAGAAGAAATATCTTCGTTATAATCTGTATTCTCAAACCCGATAATTTGCATATGAGGGTGTTTTATACTTCCTCCAGAGAATATACCGTGATTTTTAAAGAATGCTATTGAGGTGAATTTTGAACTTGATTCTAATTCTCTGTAATAATCAATAGCAAACATAAGTAGAGCGGTTAGATATTCTAAAGAATAAGTAGCTATGTGTTGATCACAGTCCTTATGTTCAATTACTACTGTGGCAAAAGCATTCTCCATAACAGGATATTTATTTTTAACTATGAGGAAGTCGTCCGTTTCTTTCAAAAAGCGCTTTTCTTTTGCTAGTTGTGAACGATCACAAAACGGACATTTGGAAGAGTGGTTTAATATTGTATTTGGTTTTTTCTTTGCGGTGTTTGCTTTGAAAGGTATGTAAGTCAATTTAGATTCCTCCAATGACATTAAAAAGAGAGCAATATGTAGTAAAGATATAAAGGATCTATTGTCTCGTAATCATTATAGAATGTTGTTAGAACTGATGACAAAAAAAGAAAAATTCTAATTCTTAATTTGATTTTCAATGGAAAGTATAAAAACCTCTTTTAAATAAATTAAAAGAGGTTTTTAGCTAGCTTAACTTACTTGGTCTCAGTTTTATTTTGTGTTTTCGGTTTATTTAGGAAGAAAGCTAAGAATAAAGCAACAACAGTAAAAAGGGTAGCTACTAAGAAGGCGTCATTTATACCATTGATTGTAGCTGTTTTTGCTGCTTCTGTATAAGCTGAAACCATACCGCTCTGACCAACTTGGCTCAGATCATTCATTAGGAAAGAATCTGTTTTGCTAAAGTTATTTGTAAAGTTTGAAAGATGGTTTGTCGTTTGATTTGTCATTACAGTTACCAACAATGCTGTTCCTATAGAACCGGCAACTTGACGAATTGTATTTGTTGCTGCATTTCCGTGTGCGATTAATTTTGCAGGGAGTTGATTAAGGCCAGCTGTCATTATAGGCATCATCAAAAGAGACATACCGAATGAGCGGAGCATATAAATTCCTAGTATCGTTTTGTATGGTGTTTGGCCAGTAAGTTTGGTGAATTCATATGTAGCATATGTTGTGATTACCAAGCCTGTGATTGCTAATACCCGAACACCATATTTATCGAAAATCTTTCCTGCAATAGGTCCCATCAACCCCATAATAAGAGCACCAGGCAAGAGCAATAGGCCGGATTGTAACGGTGTAAATCCGCGGATTGATTGTAAATATACAGGGAGTAACAACATACCACCGAACAATGCCATTGTGACAATCGCATTTATTACGAGTGTGAGGGTGTATATGTTGAATTTAAATACTCTCAATTCTAACAAAGGTTCTTTGAGCTTGAATTGTCTAATAACAAAGAAGATCAAGAAGATGATGCCCAATATTAAAGTGATTAAAACACTTGGACTATCCCAACCATCGTTACCCGCTTCACTGAATCCGTACAGTAGACCGCCAAACCCTAAACTTGAGTAGATAATGCTCTGTAAATCGAAAGAAGCAACGGATCTTTCGCTTTTTGGGTGGAACCAAGCAAATGCGAACAACAAGCTAATGATTCCAAGAATAAACATACCATAGAACATAATGTTCCATTGATAGTTTTCTGCAATCCAACCTGAAAGGGTAGGGCCGATTGCGGGAGCTAAGATCATAGCAATCCCCATAGTTCCCATTGCTGTACCACGTTTTTCAGGTGGGAAGGCATTCATAAATACATTTGTACCGAGCGGCATTAACACACCCGCTCCAATTGCTTGAATGCATCGGCCAATCATCATTAGGGTGAAGTTTCCGGATAAAGCGCATATTAAAGAACCAAATGTGAATGATATCATCCCAAATATGAATAGTTTTCTATAACCGAACCTAGCAATTAGGAAAGCACTTAGAGGAATGAGGATACCATTTACAAGCATAAAACCAGTGGTCAGCCATTGAGCTGTAGAAGTGGAAATGCTGAAGTCTGTCATAATAAGAGGTAGCAATACATTAATAACGGTTTGGTTTAATATTGCGATAAACATACCAAACATTAGGACGAATAGTATCTTGCCTAATTTAACTTCTTTTGCTGGTTTAGTGTCTGCGTCTTTAATAGATGTTTTTTTGTTTACTGGTGGTTTTCTGTTTTTGAGTATAAACGTGTTAACTAAACCTACTATCAAGAAACACAAAACAACATAAATGAATAAGAACATTTGGGGCATATGTATCCCTCCTTACTTATGTACCTTGACGGTTACATTCATACCAGGTACAATTTGAGACCCTTTATGTTCATCAATTGAAATTTTAATAGGAATAACTTGTGTTACTTTTGTATAGTTAGAGTCAGAATTACCGGAAGAAGTTAAGGAAAATTCACTAGCAGTTGATAATCCGATCTCTTCCACTTTGCCTTTGAGTGGTGTATCTCCTAAAGCATCTACGTAAATATCAACATCTTGTCCAACTTCAACATCGTCGATTTTAGTCTCCTCGATATTTGCTGTAACATATAGATTATTGAAGTCATAAGCGTAAGCTAATGCTGTACCAGGTGACACAAGTGTATTGTTTGCTGCTTTATCAGCTACGATAGTAAGGTCTGACGGAGAATTGATACTAACAGTTGAGGATTGTCCATTTGTATCTGTGGAAGGGACAGAAACTTGTCCTAAAGACGTGTTAGGAAGGAACTCTTTACCTAAAGTACCTTGCCAATTCGTTAATACGCCTGAAGCAGGAGACGTGATAACATATTGTTTCCCATCGATTTTTGCATTGTCAGTTTTTATATAATTAGTAGCTTGATCATAGTAATAAAAACCTCCAACACCAACAGCAGAAAGTGCTGCTACTGTAATGATATTAATTGCTAATAGTTTTTTTATATTAATAGCCAAGATGAATACCTCCTATGTAAAAAAACATCTTGTAAAAGTTAAATCAATTTTTTATAAATGCTGTTAAGTGATTTTCGTTCGATTGGAGTTAGACTATCGTGAAGTTTTTGAACCATTTTTGTTCTCTGGGATAATAATTCGTTAGAGAATGATTTGCCTTCATCGGTCAAGACCAAACGAACGATTCTTCTATCGTTTTGACTTCTTTTTCTGATTATATAGCCAGAACCAATTAACTTTTCAGACAAGCTTGTAATAGCACTGAGAGTTAATTGCATATATTCCGCTAACTCAGAAATTTTTTTTGGTCCGTGTTCATTTAAAATACAAAGGATAACAAATTGAGATTCCGATATATTATTTTCGAATGCCACGTTCCGAAAAGTCACTAAGGATTTCTTAAGAAAACGTTCGAAATTATGTTCAAGTTCGCCAATGTTCATTGCATCCTCCTTTGAATAGAAAAATGTTAAATGCTCTAAATAGTTAAGGCACTTAAGTATTATACACACTTTTTTCCATTCCTTTTAAAAAATAAGAAAATCTATGAAGAGTATGGGAATTAAGAAAGTTTGCCAACAGTTGAAAATTTTTAGTAAAATAGACATAAATACTAGAAAAGAGATGAAGGTGAAAATTAATGAAAAAGAAACAGAAAAATTTAGAAGCAGGTATGAGATCTTCACAGAAATATTATTCCGAAGATAAATTTTGGGATAAATTGAAGAAGTTTGGAAAAAAGGCTGGAGCGTCTGTGGTCTATGCAGTTTTATTGCTTTATTACACGCTACAAAAACCTGAAGTGCCTATGAAAGCTAAAACTGTTATCATAGGAGCATTGGGATATTTTATATTCCCGTTTGATATAATTCCAGACCTTACACCGGTTGTAGGGTATTCAGATGATTTGGCAGCTTTAGGAGTCGCGTTATTACAAGTAGCAATGTTTATAGATGAAGATATTAAGAACAAAGCGAAAAATAAACTTAAAGACTGGTTCGGAGAAGATATAGATGTATCAGATGTAGACGCCAAATTAGCCAGATAAAATAATAACATATAGTTTAGTAAAGGCTTGGTATTAATACCAAGCCTTTTTTAATTAAAGAAAAACATTAACAAATTTAATTAATTTTTATTTAGGGAAACGAAATTTTTACGAGTATTATATGAGGGGATTGGAAGAATGAAAAAAATTTACGGACAAATCCTTATATATATGTTTTTTACACAAACAGGGGGAATGTATTTTGAAAATCAAAGCAGCATTAACAAGAGGTCTAGGTAAAGACTTTGAAATAGGGGAAGTGGAAATTAGTGAACCAAAGGCTAATGATGTGCTCATTAAAATCGTAGCTTCTGGTGTTTGTCATACAGATGCCGTGGCAAGAGACTTAGGGCTTACTCCATTTCCAGTGGTTCTCGGACACGAAGGTTCAGGTATTGTTGAGAAAGTGGGGACAGGAGTTAAAGGTCTAGAACCAGGAGACCACGTAGTTCTCAGCTATGCATATTGTGGAACTTGTGAAAGTTGTTTGACTGGACATCCAGGAACTTGTCATAGATTTAATGAACTGAATTTCGAAGGGAAAATGGAAGATCATACTCACCGTTTACATCACCACGATCACGGTGTATCTACTTTCTTCGGACAATCATCATTTGGAACTTATGCAATAGCTCACGAACGAAATGTTGTTAAAGTAAATAAAGATGTGGACTTAGCTTTACTTGGACCGCTCGGTTGTGGAATTCAAACAGGAAGCGGTACAGTATTAAATCGTTTAAAACCTAAATTCGGAGAATCAATTGTAATATTTGGTGCTGGAGCGGTTGGACTGAGCGCAGTAATGGCAGCTAAAATTGTTGGTTGCAAACATATAATTGCTGTGGATATCCACGATAACCGTTTAGAACTTGCTAAAGAGATTGGCGCTACACTCGTACTTAATGGGAAAAAGGTAGATGTGGTTGATGAAATTAAAAAAGCTACAGATGGAGGTACGCACTACGCTGTTGATACTACAGGTGTATCGCCGTTAATTCGTCAGGGCCTACAAGCATTACGACCACTTGGAACTATAGCGATCGTTGGTGTTACAGGTGAAATGACAATGGATGTACATAATGATTTGATGGCAGAAGGGAAAACAATGATGGGTGTAATCGAAGGAGATTCAATCCCTCAACTGTTTATTCCGGAATTAGTTGAATACTACAAAAATGGACAATTTCCGTTTGACAAACTCGTTAAATTTTATGAATTTGATCAGATTAATGAAGCGTTTGAAGACTCTAAAACAGGCGTTACAATTAAACCGATTTTACGAATTCAATAACAGTTTTTGTTTTAAGCTGCTCAATGATCGGGCAGCTTTTTTGTTTGGTGAATAACGAAATAGGGAATTGGATAATGAGTTAAGTACTGTTAATTTAATGTATTTTCATTGCTATAAAAGACACACGCACAAATACCCTATATTTGCTTAATATGTTTATGTTAGTATGAAGTCTGAGAAAGGGTGGGATGATGAAAAATTATGGTGTTATCTCAGTTTTATTGTTCTTGATCTCGTTAATTGTCTTTGGAATTTCGTTTTTTAGTGGTGACCTTTTTTCAGGACCAGTTATGATATTCTTTTCGATTGTTATTCCGTTAATTGGATTTATAATGGCGTTTTTAAGTAAGAATACTGGATTACGGATTGTTGGAATTGTTGGCAATGCAATTATTCTTATTGTTGCCGGAGTGATACCGGCAATTTCGACTATGTTTTGGAATCAACCATAAAAGGCAATGTGGTATACCACATTGCCTTTTTTATTTGAGACTGGAGGTGAATAGATTTTTTCACAAATTGGACATTTGATAAAATTATGGACTATAAGTTTGTGTGTTTTAAATCAAATTGGCACACAATAATTTATCCCCGAACAAATTTCGCCATATAATAGCACGCCGCATTTTCATATGGTTTTATCACACAATTTATTTATCTGTTTTGTGTCAGTTAATTAGCACAACCAACCACGAGGCTGGAAGTAAGTGTTGATTTGGAGCCAAGACCAGTAATCTTGATCTTGAAATGCATCGATACAACTTGCAAGTGTTTTGTCGCAGCATTTATCTCCATCGCCAAAGTTTATCCAACAACGATCGTGAGAACGGCAGCAAGAATCAATTCCGTTGATAGGGGTCCCACCACCTAAACCCATTCCGTCACCACAACCAGGACCACAATGGCGATACCTTTTTCCTGCTTTTTCATTGTCTAAGCAGAACTTGCCGTCAATCCAATCTAAGGCCTGTGTAGTAACTGTATTACCAGGGGTGTAGTCTGGGTTGTTAGGAAGCGCTTCTACTCCGCTAGGATTGAGAATTTCGCCATCTTGAGAAAACTTAAGAATGACTTCCTCTCCAATAACTTCGAAGCCTTTGTAATTTTCGTTTTCGGCCATTGTTTCGATACGGGCTGTGTAAATTGTTCGTGTTTCATTGTTGAGATTGAACGTAAGAACGTTAACAGCTACAGTGTTGGAAATGTTGCGAAAATCAAGAAGTTCAATCTGAGCAACTTCCTCGATCGCAGTTAAAGCGTCAGCTTGATACGCTAGTTTAACTTCTAGATCAGAGAGTTTAAATTCTGGGATGTGTTTTTTGATTTCTTCTTCTAGAAGTTGAAATTCTTTTGTTGTTTCGAATGAAGACGCCAGTGGTGAAATGATTTCCTGTTTGTCTAAAAATTTTCCGTCTAAAATAGTATTCTGAGGAATAGCCATAAAAACACTCCTATAGTTTTATTGTTTATAGATGAAGGTATGTCGGGGCGCGCACCCAACATCCGTAAACAGAGTGGAGGTGACAGTCGGATTTGAACCGACGATCAAGGTTTTGCAGACCCTTGCCTTACCGCTTGGCTATGCCACCGTTACATTTTGCATTTTCTTAGGTGAAGTGTAACTATGAAAATTAAAACATTTTACAAAACTTTGTTAGTTTTTTATTTCGTTAAAAAATATGGAGGTGACAGTCGGATTTGAACCGACGATCAAGGTTTTGCAGACCTTTGCCTTACCGCTTGGCTATGCCACCGTTTCGCTTTGCATTTTCTTAGGTGAAGTATAACTTTAGAAATTAAAACAACTGCTCAAAAAAGTTTTTTAAATATGGGGGCAAAACAATCACTCTCTATATAAAGAGAGGAGGGTGGATGACAATGGGTCCCCTAGATATAGAGCATTTGTTATCACAGATCGGAAATTTTGGATTCCCTTTAGTTTTGGCGATTTACCTATTAGTAAGGTTTGAAAAAAAGATAGAAAAACTGACTGAAGTGATTTCTCAATTAGAAAGCAATATTAAAAAACTCAAAAAATAAAGTTTCCTTTTAATTTTCCTCCTGTTTTTTCACTAATGAAGGTGAAAAGAAATATAGGAGGTTTTTTTTATGACTAAAATTACTGTGTTCACACAAACTGGTTGCTATCCTTGCATTGTGTTAAAGCATTGGTTGAAGCAAGAAAATATCGATTTTATTGAAAGAAACATAACCGAAGATGAAAAAGCACTTAAAGAATTTAAGGAATTGAATCTTGAGTTCACACCGGTTAGTTATATTGAACACAAAGGTGTAGTACACCAAGTATTAGGTGTTTCACAAAAAAAGTTTTCAAAAATTCTATCCAGTTAAAAACCCCGCCGAAAGGCGAGGTTTTTTATTCTTCGAATTTACAGCATCCACAAATTTTTACGCCATATATGTCTTCTAAAGTGTTGTGCATCCGTTTTAATTCTTTTGAATATTCGATCGCTATGTTTTGAAACGTTTCTTTCTCTGATCCTGTTTCGCAGCATTCAATACATTTGGAAATTTTCAATAGATCTAATTTCAGTCTGTTATACTTGCTGATTTTATTTTCAATATCCTGTTTCATTGGATGCCCTCCTTTTTTTAGTATATGTGAATTCCAATGTGAGAAATTAAAACGTTTTGTCTCATCTAACTTTTTAATTTTCAAGTGATTTATTCACATTAAGTGAAAAAGGAGGGGAAAGATATGAGTAGCATTGTTTTGCCAACTTTTAAAATCGAAAAAAAAATAAATTACGGGATTGACATAATTGGTGTGAAAAGAATGTGGAGTCGATCAATAATGGGCAAGGGGATTAATATTGCCATTATAGATACAGGGTGTGATATAGACCATCCAGATTTAAAAGGTAATATTGTCGGTGTATTCAACTTTACAACTGATGATAAAGGAAATTCTAACACCGTTACGGATTACTCTGGGCACGGGACTCACGTAGCAGGCATTATAGGAAATCTGAATAAAAGACACATAATAGGTGTTGCACCTAAATCTAATTTGCTCATCCTTAAAGTGATTAATAAAAATGGCACAGGAGATACAAAAACTCTAATTGAAGCCATTGAATATGCTCTAAATTGGAGCGGTCCTAATAATAACAAAATTGATGTTATTAATATCTCTCTAGGAACAAACAAAGATAATCCAATGCTTAAACAAGTTATAACTAAAGGTTTGAAAAATAATGTGATTTTTGTAGCTGCATCTGGTAATAACGGAGATGGTCGAGGAGATACAGATGAAGTTAATTTTCCGGGTTATTATGAGGAAGTAATTCAAATTGGTGCTACGGACCAAAAAAATTTGCCGACTATTTTTTCTAACAGCAATAAAAACATAGATTTTTTAGCACCAGGCAAAGATATTATTTCTTGTTTTCCAAATAACCAATACGCTGTTCTTTCTGGTACTTCTATGGCTGCACCGCACGTTGCTGGTGTTATTGCTTTAATCAAGAATCAATATAGAAATCAGGGCCTAGAAATAACAAATACTACAATCTTAGATTATTTAAAACAAAAATCATTGTATCTACCAAATGTTCCAGTAGGAATTCAAGGACTGGGTTTAGTACAAATATAATAGATGGGCTGTGGAAAATGAATATTTTTTCACAGCTTATTTGAATTGAAAATATGGCTAAAAGACTCGAAAAAACACCAAAAAAGTGGAAATAATGAGAAAAATAAGAGAAAATAGAACATATGTTTGCGTTTCTGTTTTAATTTTTCCGCTTTCACGTCACTTATATAGAAAAAAGGAGGGGGAAATATGTCCAGTTGTTTTAAAACAGAAATCAGCAACGAAAGTAGTGAGGAGCGATGTTTGCAAAAATTAATTAGAGAAAGGTTCGAGGATATTAAAGAGCTTCCTTTAGTCAAAAAGTTTATAGAAAACAAAGAAAACGAACAGCTTTTAAACGAGGCTTTTGAAAAGGGTGATGACCGAACAATTCAAAAACTGAATATAAAATTCCAATCGTTCTCAAAAAAGATGGAAGCAATTAGATATGTGAATGGCATTCTAAAAAGGTATCCTATTGATTTTGACAAGCGTGTTAAAAAGAGAAACAATCGGTGTGTGCTATATTTGGATAAAACAGTTACCGGCATCAATTGCTCCGAAACTCCAGTCATCGAAATGATTCCTGATCCCCACCAAGAAGATATAACAAAAAATCTCTTAAAAGATAGCATTTTTGACATCAGAGACGAAAAACTTAAAGATGCTATTAACTCACTTAAACCAAACCAAAAAAAAATTTTAAAGTTAATTTATGAGGATAACTATAGTCAAAGAGAAATTTCCAAGATAATTGGCCAGACTGAACAAAATATCCATTACTGGCACAAAAAAACGATCAAGCAATTACGAAAAAAAATAACAGCAATATGAAAGAGGAGATGAAGAGGTTTGTCTGATAAATTCAAGGAAATTGAAGAAATTCTAAATTTAGTTGCAAAAAAAAAGAAATTTTATTTAAATCAGACCAATCCAAATGATCGTGAAGATTTATCTCAGGAATTGGATATATTAATCTTTAACAAACTTCAAACTTACCTGGAAAAAAACACATCACCTGACTTCTATAGGTACCTGAAAGAAAATATAACCGAGTGATTAATACAACGAAGATCAAAAAGGGGGCACTAGTAGACCTCCTTTTTTATTTGTGACTTTGTGAAAATTCTATTTGAATGGAGCAGCATAAAAAAAAAGGAAGGCAAAAGCCTTCCTAGGAAAATAGGGACGCGATCCTTTTAAAAACTGAGGGGCTATTAATAATAACAGCAAGTCCCAGTTTTAACCGGTTTTCCGTTTAATACTTTAATTTCTTGATAGCAGTTTGGATTTGCGATACAACAAGAGCGTTTCTTATCTCCGCAGAAAAGTTCATATTGAGGAGTTACTTCTTCTGACTTTTTGTTTAATGAATCTTTCTTGTTTGTCATTTGTCACACCACCTTTCGATACTTATAGGTGAAGTTAAGGGGCAATTATTAAAAGAAGAACAAAAAAAAGTCTCAATTTATGAGACTTAGTTGGTGAAGAAATGATGTTGTATGAATCATCAGTTAACGAAAACAATGAAACTGAAAGCTTCGCAGTAATAACCGGAACTACTCAATACTAATGTCACGAGTGTGAAAACGATAGTATAAACATAATAAAAATTTTTTTCTAATTAAAATTTAGGACTTACAAGTTCACCGTACGATTTTAAATCGATCATTTTTTCTCTTTTTTTATTAAACAGTTGAATTTCACTTTCTGTTGCTTTACGTTTAATTGAATCTTTAACCCAATCAGTTGTATACATATTACGCACTTGACCGTCTTTGACATACAATGTTTCTGCACGTGCAAAGGCATCCAAAGTGTGAAGTTTGTTTGGGATTATTTTAATTATATTTACCTCTGTACTTCCGTCTGACTCAGTGTATTCGTGAGCATAATATTGTCCTACCTTTATCTCCATCGCTTTTTCTCTCCATTCTGAATACTATTTATAAGGATCTTTTTTGTTTGTAAAAAGTACCTATCACTTTTGCATTAGGAAGATTTGACCTTTGAATCTAAAAGAAGATCAAGATTTAATGCATTTAAAGTTTTTAGCAAAGTATCGATGGTATAGCCTTTGCAGTTTGTTATCTTAGCGATCTGAGGACGGTGAAGTCCTGATTTCAATGCTAAATCGCTTTGAGAAAGGTCTTTATGTTTACGTTGCTTTTCGACTGTATAAGCTATTTGTGCTTTGAAGTCATCGTCGAAACGAATTTCTTCTTTTTCATCTGTTTGGATGATTAATTCCATTTCTAAGCCTTTAATTATTTTTGCTAATGTATCGATTTTATAGTTATTAGCCCCCAGTACTCTGATAATTTGAGGGTGTTTCATACCCAGGCATTTGGCTAATCCTCGGATAGAAAGATTTTTATTGTCCAGCTCTTCCTTAATAGCCTTAGTAATGTTTAATTTCGGCTCGCTGACAATGTAATAATCTTTTGGTATATCCATAATCTCTTCTATATTCATTACCTTAATATTTGAATTCATAAAAACACCTCTTTGCATCTTTTGTGTTACCGTTGCATCTTTTATGATACCACTATCTGAAAGTTTTGCAACCAAGAAATAAAAAGATCGGAGAACAAATTGTCTCCGACTTAAATTTACAAACAAGAATTTATTTTTTTGACTTTAAAAAGTTATACACTTTATCGCTTACAACCGTATCGTACCAACCCCATTGTATTGCTGTTTGCTTAATATCTAGAGGGATTTTTAAAAAAATTGATCTAACTTGTTCTTCGGTTGGGGAAGCGCTAAAAACAGATACGTAAGAATCATTGATTGCATCAAAGGCATCAGAATTTTTTATGAAAGATCATCCTTTTTTCATCTCCAAACCTCTTGTAAGGTTGATTTGAATATAATGTTTAATTTTTCTGTTGGATTTTCAACTTTCGATTTAACGCTTTTCGCATAGTTTTGAAGCCTTTCAATCTCGGTATCCAAAAAGTCGTTAATGATTTGGATCCTCGGTTCTGAATCAAATTCATCGCCAGCAATTTTTCTCTTATATAATGTTGTAATTTCTTTTTTTAAATCTCCTTCAGGTATTAGTCGTTCTAGAAGGGCCTTGAATTCCAATGGAGGAAATTCGTTGTATTGTTCTATCCATTTTGAAGCTAGAACCGGACGTAACACATAGAAATATTTCTTGATTTTGACTTCATCGCTTTGAAGATATACCCGAAAATTATTCTTGGCCATATTTAAATAATGATAAATGGCTGAGACCGGTGAAAAAATTTCCGGAATTAAACCTTTCATTTGTTTGAGGGTGGAATAGTTATGATAATAAACAATATTAGAGTTCATCCATTCGAGAAGGGGAGGGTTTCCTTTTCTAAATAGTTTGAGTGCCTTTGTTAGTTCCCAACCATTGATATCTAACATATCGTTGATAGGAAGTTCGATCACATCTCTTTTAGTTCCAACTCCCATCGGATCAATCACTAGATAATCATCTGGATGGTGGACATAAATGAATCTTACATCATAGTCACTATCCTTGGAAGGGAATCCCCAGGCTCTGCTTCCTGATTCGCAGGCATATAAGATCTTCACTCTATAATTTTCTTCGATTTCTTTTAATTTGATTTTTATCGTTTCGCGGATATGCATAGGATTTATACCTCTTTCTTTTTTTAACATTATAACTCTATTAATTGGAAAGTTTAAAAAATCTTTAGTATTTGAAAAACTAAAAAAGAAGAATCGAATGTCCTTCTTTTTTAAATGTCATTTATGCAGTTTTTAGTGAGTGAGATGATTGGTCTAAGTATTTTTGGACATTATTAAGTAACTCCGTAATCTTATTATTATCTGTGAAAATTACTTCTTCTACACTTAAAGATAATAGGGGTTTACCCATTACTGGTTCTTGGCCTTTCTCATAAAAAGTTAAAGTGAAACTTCTATGCGAGAAAGCGTATGTGAAAGATAAAAGAGTAACGAATCCATCCATAATAAAAACTTTTCCTTTTGATTCACTGTCTGAATGAATAACGAAATCATAATTTTTATTTGCAGCTGTTTTTTCTAAAGCGTTAAACAACTTTTCTTTAAATTTTATTGACATCGAAGCACCTCTAATTCATTTTTTGTTATAACAAACTTTTTTATAAAAGTTAGATTATCCTGCTTATAATTGGATTAGGTGTTGAGAATAAAATGCCCAATAAAAATATTAACAAGAAAGGTGGCTATTTGTTTTGGATTTAGAAAAAGAGCTCAATAAAGAAATAAGTGAATTACAAAGAAAAATTCAGAGACTTGAATTATTGAAAAAACTAAATCTAAAGTACCCATCAATGAAAAGATTAAGAATTTTTGGAGAAGGACTGTTTTATTTTGCTTCAGAAATTAATTCTGAGGTAGAACATTGCGAGATTTTCACTCCAAATTATTCTGGTTATCCTGATGGACCACTTTTGGCTAAGTTCTACAAAGAAGAAAAGGGGATAAAAATATACTCCGATCCATTAAGAATTCAAATTGGTACAGATTTTTTGGATGGGGGAGTATCTCCACTTGAGGACTGGAAAGATGTTTTAATAAAACACGGTATACCTTTAAAATTCGTAGAGCAAATAGAAGGATTTTTTGAAGAGCATAAACTTGAAGAAGATGATGATGAGTAAAAATCGAATTGAAAAATCTAAAAAACAGATTAAAGGAAGTTATTTATGATTGCATTCATATGTGTCGGTTATCTACTGTTCGGAATCATTACTTTGTTTTTTTGTGCATATGACCCCTTTACAAAGACGTATGATTTCGGCTTTTCTGATGGTTGGGAATTCTTTTTTTACCAACGATATTTATTTTGGTTAATCATCCTTATTTTTTCCCCATACTTTTTTGTTCGAGAAATAATAAAGAAGACTTCAGACAAAAAATACGTAAAAGAGTGGAGAAAAAAAGGGCATTTTACCAGAAAACTGTAGACATTTAAAATTTTCAAAAATTGGTATGATGATGGTCAAGTTTATAGAAGAAAAAGAGCGGCAAAGAAAGCTGCTTTTTTTATTATTTTCTCCTTTTTTGATGGAAAATGATATTATCTATAAAACAAGGAATTGGAGGATTTAAAATGATTGATTTGAGAAGAGATATCGATGATGAACTAATTAAGAAGGGGATTTCCTGTGTTGAAATAGAAACTCTTGATAAATTGGTTGAGTCTTTGGAAAATAATCTTATTAATAATGGTTATTGGGACCTTATAAAAGAAACGATTGATGAATCCGGTATAAAAAAAGAAGAATTTGCAATTGAGATTGGCGAGGTATATTTATTGAAAAACGCCGAATATTTAAAGAAAGAAATTAGAAATAAGAAAGTGAAAGTCGTTGATAAATTTGAAGATGGGTCAATTCTAGTAGAAGTTCTTGAAGGAAGATTTAATGGACAACAAATGAATATTAGCTTGTCTCAAGCTTTTAAAAAAATATAATTCCGATTTATTTAAGACTACCCCCGAAAGTCTGTCATTTTATCCAAAAAAGTGTTATATAGAAGAGGAAGGAAGTTTTGAAAATGGAAAAGAATATTAGAATTAAACACGAAATGGACAAAGAAGCGAGAATGATGACATTAGATGAGGCGTTTTTTGAAGCCCTTCAGTTATCGGAAGGAAGAAGTTCTGACATTGAAAATCAAGAATACGCATTGTTTGAATACTTGTCTCAATTTCCTGAGTTTGTCCAAAACATCTCTGAACAATACAAAAAAAATGTATTGGAAAAGTGGGGTTTTAAAGTATTAAGGTGAACTTCCCCGGCAGGAGACGGGATCGGTTATGTATCTAAGACAAAATTTGACTGGCGCGTCAATTATTCTGTATAATTCATTTTATACATCTTTAAACAATACAAATAAGAAGAAAAAGGTGAGATATATGCAAAAGAATTGGATAAAGTTTGACGATGATGATGGTGCTGATGTATTTTACAATATCAATGATGAGGAAAGAACAGTCGATCTTAAGGTTATTTCACCTGAAGGCGAAAAAGAAATAACATTGTTATTTGAGGAAGTTAAAGAAGTGTACGACAACGACAAAATTAAAAATAAAATTTAATAAAAAGAGCCTATCACATTAGATAAGCTCTTTTTTTATTATTTGCTTGATGATGTGCTAGTGCTTGTTGAATTGGATGTGGAACCTGATGTTGTACTTGAAGAAGTACCGGTTGCTGCACTGCCAGTGCTGCTTGCCGATGTAGCAGATGAAGAAGAGAGTAGATTGTCAACTGCATCTTTGAGATCTTCGTCTTTGATGGATACATTGGATTTCTTTTTGAGTTTTTTAATGACATCGGCATATGCATTTGCGTGAGCAAGTTTGTAGGCCTCTTTGATTTCATCTTTGTTTTTCTCAAGCGTCTTTTGGGTTCTCTTGGTTACTTTAATAATGTGATAGCCATAATCAGTTTTAACAGGATTGCTGATTTCGTTAACTTTTAAAGAAAATGCTGCATTCGAGAATTCTTTCAACATATCAGATTTAGTGAATTCGCCTAAATCTCCGCCGTTAGAAGCAGTTGCTGTATCGGTGGAATTTTCTTTTGCAAGCTTAGAAAAATCTGCACCTTTGTCTAATTCTGCTTTTAGTTTTTTCGCAGTAGCTTCATCAGCAACGAGTATATGTGATGCTTTAATTGTTAAGAATTTATCGATGTTTTCTTCATAATATTTTTTGAGTTGCGTGTCTGAAGCTTTTACTCCATCAGTAACAGCTTTTACTTGCAATAAAGAAAGCTTGATTTGATCTTTTAAAGCATCTACATTTTTGAGACCGTTACTTTCTAACGCTGATTTAAAATCGTTATCAGATGAAAATTGAGCTTTTACTTCTTTTAATTTTGCCTCGACATCTTTATCAGAAATTTTATAATTTTCTTCAAGAACCTTTTTCTCAATCATATTTTCTAATACTTGAGCTCCTGTGCTGCTTGAAGATAACTCTTTATAGAAATCGTCTTTTGTAATACTTCCGGAGTCCGTTTTTACAATTGTGTTTCCACCGACAGAACAAGCTGATAAACCGATGATTGAAACACCTAAAGTTAAAGCTACTATTGCCTTTTTCATAGTTGGTTTATTCTCCTAACTCTTTTAAATTCTTATAAAATATATTTCAAAAACCGACAAAAGAAAAGATGCTATATAATTTATTTTTTTAAAAAACATATATTTTTTAAAAATAAATATTTTTCCGGAAAAATATATGTTAATATTAAAACATAAAAGGAGGGCAGGTAAAATTGGATTACAAAGAAATGTGGATCGAACAAATTTCCTGGTTGGAAAAATCCATTGATTATCTTCTATCTTTAAAAGAAGGTAGGATAGGGGAAGAAAAACAAAGAATAATAAACAAAGTAGATGGTATGAAAACGGCTCTAAAGCATATGAAGGAGTCGGAAAAGATTTACGCTATATCTCAGGAGTAACGGAGCAACCTGTGGATTGATGAAAGCCTGTCTTGCAATTCTAATTTTAAAAATCAATTTTGTTTAATAACAAAAATGAATTTTCTTATTACTAACACTAACAAACACTAACAGTAACCGATTTATTTGTATTAACACTATTTCTTATGTACAAAAGATGACCGATTTGCAAATGAATCAATCATTAACAAAAAAAACATAAATAGACAATTCGCGCAACACTAAGTTTAGAGCTATTTGCATTACATAGTATTTCACAAAATCTTGTTTACATTACACCTTTTCCAAACAAAATTTTATTGACATTACAACTTATCAAACAAAATAGATACTGGGAGCAAGGATAAACTAATTATCCTTGTTTTTTTATACAATTTTAAGAAAGTAATATAATAATCCTGGAACTACTCGGCACTAAAGTACCGAGATTCCTGAGAACACCAGACTTAGCCAATCGGTTTTCCTTTTGGCCATAGGTCTTAGTTATTTTATCAGGCTACACTGTTGCTTCCTCCGGCAATAAGTCTTAAACCTTCGTTTTTTATATTCATTGCAGCGTTGATATCACGATCGTGAGTACAGCCACAATTATTACAAGTCCAGGTCCTGATGTTAAGTGGTTTTGGTCCATCTTGATGGCCACAGTTGCTGCAAATCTGACTAGAAGGAAACCATTTATCAATTTTGACGAGGCTTTTCCCGTACCATTCAGCTTTGTATGTCAGCATTGAGACAAACTCGCTCCAAGAGACATCAGAAATAGCTTTAGACAACTTTCGGTTCTTTACATTTGGATTTTAAACGAATGGAGAATATGAGCCAGGCCCTTGTGCTGGTGGAGTACTTTAGAAAGGTTTATAAACATATAAGTTTTCTTAAGAATTAGTTTGTAGTGAAAAGGCGAAAATAATTATGTCTGATAGATGAATGAGATAATTATTTTGACGTCCATATCACAATAATTGAAAAAACATTGGAATATTTTTATTAGTTTATGAATAGAAATAGAGTGTGAGATTTATCTCCTTTTTTCATAATCTTATTAAGAATAATATTTATACCCTTATTTAAGAACAATAATTAAGTACCTTCAACAAAAAATGAGCGTGAGCCTTGATGTGAAGCAAAAGAGGGGGGAAAAGAGAAGAAAGAAATTATGACTCACGGTATCAAATTGCTTAATAACAACATAAAAGATGCTAATCACTTAAATTAAATGCAATAACCAAGTAATGATTCTATATTCACTAACTAAAATAGCAAATAACAAAATCAAAATTACAATTCACAGACTTAATAAGCACAAAAAAAAGAGCTCATAATAATTTTTTGGCTCTTTTTTTATCGAAATCGGGGATTGTAAATTTGATTAGGATCCATTTGATATAAGAGATAATAACGTTTTTAAAAATAAAGCAACACAAAGTACACTCGCTAAGTTGCCAGTGTTTTCCTTTGTTTATTCATTTGTTAAAAAATTCAAGCTGTCAGTTTGTATTGCAAAATAAGAACTGATGGCTTCTTTAGCTTCTTTCAATATGTTGGTCCTCTTGTCCTTATTTATTGCTTTGTTTCCGAGTATAGATAGCTGATTTGTCAAAATGTTCAACTGTTCATATGCAAATTGCTTGAGATCATTTATATACTTTTTAGCGTTTTCCGCGGTATGATCGGTCCAGCCTCGTTTTTGTTTAATGCCATCTATAACTTCCTCGCTAGAAGGGCCAGAAAGCACTTTAAAATCGTCTACAGTAGATTTAACACGAGAAATAATCCATTCTTCGCACCAATTTTTTAACGTAGAATAGATATGTTTAGTCAGTTTATATTTTTCTCGGATAGGGGTGACGTGTTTATCAATGGCTATAAAACCAGCATTTCCCCCTTCGTAATTTTCTGATATTGTTTTGTGCAAATAATCGTTGTCGAGTAATGATTTAATACTTTCAGATTGATGAGCATATTTGGCCATTTCATCTAAAGAAATGTCGTAAACAATCTTGCTAAAATATGCAGCAGCTTGTTTAGGATCATCTAAAAAATGCTTGTTTGAATGTAGTGACTTGGCTAATCTTGCAATGGCCGTATTATAAATAAAACGAGCTAAACTTAACATCTCGTCTTTCCCATCACAAATAGAGCCCTTAGAAGCGTTATTTTTTTCAGAACGCAAAAGGGAATTATATAAATACTTACCAATCTTTTCGATCTCAATACAAAATTGGTCACCAAGGTGTCCTTGGAAACCAGATTGAAAAATCTTCTTACGAAGAAGATATCTTTCTGTATGGTTGTTGAGATAACTATCTAATGTTCCTTTTTTAAATTGAAAAAGAACATTAGGTTTTCTTGTAAAGATGTTGCTGCTCCAAGATACAGATACAATAGAGTTCAGATCAGATGTTTGGATCTCTTCTATTGCATCCATTAAACGGCCTTTTGTGAAGAAAGGGATACCAGATGAGTATTTAGAAGGAACGATATCATTGTAATCAAAATATACAGACTCATTCTTGTCTGTGGACATTCGAAAAGCAGCCATTAACAATAAACGTTTTGCATTGATTGAAAGTTCTTTGAAAGCATTTTCGTAAAAGAACGTATATTTTTTGCAGTAACGATCAGTCTTATTGTTAAAGCCCAGATTACGTGTGGGACCTAAATTAAATTTATATTTTGTGCCTTCGTCTGTATTAACAGGAACAAATACATATCGGCGTTTATAAGAAGTGAAACGTTTAATGATTTGTTTCAAATATTTTATTTTAGTGCCGGATTTAGATGCAATAAGAGAAATAGGCGCTTGAATAGTCCCATCCCAGTCTGTATGTAATAGGGAATACAAACATACATCAAATTCAGTAGAAGATACGTTGTGTAATAAGTATTGATAAGTTTCTTCGAATATCATCTGGTTCATCTCCTTTCTCTTAAAATATATGAAAGTTGCTATGTGTAGAGTTATGTATGTTCTGAGTATAGATTTCGACATTCATTGTGTAAATAGAAAGAAAACTACGGAAAACTGGTCACAAATCTTCTTGAAATGCGTAATGAACAAGAAAAAAAACTACGGAGTATTGGTCACAAATTTATAATTAGAACTGCATTTACCTTATGAATAAAGGGATGTGGATAAGTTTCTAAAAAAAATTTCAAAATCTTACTACGGATAAGTGGAAACAAAATTAGTTTTACTACGGAAATTTGGTCACGAAATAATAAAATAAAACAACTAGTTATAAAAACTACGGAAGAGCGGTCACAAATTAAGTTAAATCACATACTAAACATTTAAAAAAAATCAATTTAACTACGGAAGAGTGGTCACAATAATGGAGGGAAAGTTTAAATATGAATATGAAGAATGTTTCTACGGAGAATGGGTCACAATCTAAAAGTTCCTACGGAGAATAGGTCACAAAAAAGATGCTGGAGATAAAAACTAACTACGGAAGAGTGGTCACAAATAACAGAATGAAATAATAATTTTAGTTTACAACGGAAAATTGGTCACAAGATTATTCAACAACGGAAAATTGGTCACAAAAATTTAAATGAACACCTAATATAGGGGCCGGTTTACAACGGAAAATTGGTCACAACAGAGCAATGTAAAAAGTGTTCCTAAATAATCTTTCTTTCTACGGAGAAAAGGTCACAAAATAAGTTTTTTGTTCAGAAAGTTTACAATCTCTCTACGGAAAACTGGTCACAAATTAACATTTAAATTTAACTACGGAGTATTGGTCACATAAAATATTTTAAATTAAAAGGGAAGTCAAAAAAAATGCTACGGAAAATTGGTCACAAATAATCTAATAATTGTTCCTACGGAATTTCGGTCACAGTTTTAACGAAAAATTGATAATAACTGTAAGAGGATTTAAGGATGTGCGTTTAACTACGGAGTATTGGTCACAAAAAAATGGAATATAAGCAAGTCATTAATTAAGGGAGCCAAATAAACAATAAGAAAAAGTGATGAGCCGAAAAAAAGTAACTAACTACGGAAAACTGGCCACAAAAAAATAAGAACTACGGAATAGGCATACTTAAAAAATGAATTAAAATTTATTTTTGCTGGGATAGTGGAACTTTTTTGTGCATAAAAGGAAGATAAAATGAAATGTTGCTACGGAAAATTGGTCACAATTTCAAGATTAAAAAAACACCCTACTTAAAAGCAGGGTGTTAAATGCTAGTTTCTAAGAAAGAAGAGGGATTGAAATCTTGTTCGATTTGCCACGATGAATGTATTAAATCTTCTATTTCATATTGTGTTACTTCTATATATTCAATCTGGATAGTATCACCGTTAAATTTAAAATCTTTGACAGCAACTTTATGATGTTTAATCTCATCTAATGCAGCAGCAAGTATTTTAAAGTTTTCTCCTTTGCTGCGGCTTTTAAACCGAAGTTTATGTGTAAAAAAGGAATACGGATATTCTTGAACATAAGATTGTTGCTCTGAATGACATAAAAAACGTTCTTTTTGTAATATGAAAATTAAGCTCTTGGATATTGGTAATTCAAGGTTTTTTAAAACATCTTTGTACATTCGGATAGTTTGTTTTTTTAAGTACTCTTGGTGTATTGTATCATTTATTGTGATTTCTGCGGTCCATCCATTTTCGTAATCAATGTTGACATAGTCGAAAATACCGAAGCCAATTGAATTTTCTGTTCTCTGGATTTTAAATCTCATATTAAACATTTTATAAATTCTTGATTCAACAAGTTTATAATTTTCAATGCCGTCTGATTTAAACGAGTTTTTCACGATTTGGCCTATGCTAACGAAGATTCTTCTTTGGGTGGCAAATATCCCGCTTCTTTGTTTCATTACTTGGGAGAATATTTCTCTATCTGTGTCGTCTAATATTCCCACAAGATTTTTTCCGTCAGCATACATTTTAGGCACTAGAGTCCTCAATGTATATTTATTACTTGGGGCATAATCATTGTAATAATAATCTCCTTCATCTTCTTTGATTTCTTCGTTTGAAAGTTGTAATTTTCCTCGATTATTTGAAAAAATCGGATAGTCAACAAATGTGCTAGGTTCTTCAATAATCATATTCTGCACTTTACCATCGTATTTTTTCATAATTGTATCGCCGATTAAAATGAGTAAATCATCGAAAATTATCTTTTCAATTTGTGTTTTGGTTTTAGACCTGATATAGCGGTAATTTGATAGCAAACTGTTTTTGTCTTCACTCCATTTTTTGAGTTCTTCTATCCGATCAGAAATGATTTCTTCAGGAGTTTCTTTTTGGTACGTGTCTTTTAAAGACGGTGCTCCAAATTTAGAAAAATAATCTTTAAAAAATTCATATTCAGCGAGTAACTCCTTGGGTTTTTTGGAGGATGGGGATTTATAGTCTTTTATTGCGCTTTTAACCCAGCGTTTTTTAGTTTGATTTATTCTTTTACGATTATATCTTAAAGTTTCCTGTATATTTGCGTTTTCGTTTCCAAATGAACTGTCAAATACTCGTTGTACTAAAGAAACTTCGTTTTCAACGTCTTTGCAATAATATAAAGGATCTTTATCAAGATAATTCAGTTTTTCAGTAAAACTGTTCCATATTTGCATTATGAAGTACTTTGGTAATTTATTCTTCATATAATCACCACCATTATCTTTGATGTATCTATAAATTGATTGTATCACAACGATAATTGTTAATATAGAGACTAGGGAAGGAATAAGGGCAACATATTAAGAAAAAAATAGAAGAAATAAAATAAAATTTTTTTATTTATATATATAATAAAAAAATTGAAATATGATTTTTAGAGAAAGAGGGTGTTATGTTTGGGAAAGAGATTAATTTTCAGTCTGGTTTCAGGATTTTTACTATTGGCCGGATGTACTCATATAACGAGTAATGATCAACATTCCACTAGAGAAAAAGATGTTTCTAAAGAATCTTTTAAAGATTTAATAAATCAAGTGAAAAAAATAAGAGAAACAAATAAATTAGACAATCTTAAAAATGTGGCTTATAAAAATTCTCCATATTTTAATTACGTCAGTTTTCTAATAAAAAACAAAAATATTGAATCAGGAAAGACAAGTGTTAAATTTTCTAATTTTAAAGTCGTTAAAAAACAAAACAATATCGGAGTTGTTTATGTGGATGAACATATGGTTACAGAAGGGAAAGGTTCAAATTTAGATTCAGATGCAAGTTATTACTACTTCTTCAAAAAAGAAAATAAAGAGTGGAGAATTTATGATTATCTTCCATCTACGGCAGTTAATAATATTGATGATTTAATCAAACGATATCAATGATAAAAAAATAAGAGGCTTAAGAGCCTCTTATTTATCTAAGAAAGAATTAAATTGCCAGATGCGGTCTTCGAAATAAGTAATAATGCCGACAAAGAAGTCTTCTGAAGCAGGATCATTAGCAGCGTCCGCTAATTCGATGCCTTTTTTTAATTCTTGCACAAGTTGAGTATAATCTTTGACTACAGATTCAACCATACTTTGAGCATCTTTCGCTTCTTTTTGATCTTCTTTAAGAGTTGTTAACTCCAAATACTCTTTTAGAGAAGTTACTGGTTTACCTCCAACTTGCATCAAACGCTCTGCAAAATCATCAACTAAACCAAAAGAGTATTTGAATTCTTCTCTTAATTCGTTATGAAGAGTGAAAAACGAATTCCCTCTAACGTAGAAATGATAATGATGGAGCTTTTCAGTTAAAACTGCAAAATTTGCTACTTGTTGGTTTAAAAAAGAGTGTAATTCTTTAGACACAAAACATCACCTCGTATTTAGAAAACGTGTTAAGAGTATAATCTATAATCATAAAAATTGAGAAAAAACAATAAATAATATTTACGCTGTTTTCACAAACCTTGTTGCTTTCTGATATAATTTAGAAAAATCTATGGAGGTGTCCATTGTTGTCTAAGTGTGTAGAAGTAGATGGTAATTGGAAGAAATTCTATGAAGCTGATCCATCAGATAAATTGCTGTTATTACACGCTACGAGTCTAGAAAATGCGAAGCAAATATGGGAAAAGGGTTTCGAAAGAACCGACAGCAATTGGTTGGATTCAGAAAATGGATATGTTTATTTAGCGGGTAGCCGATATAATTTAGGTACATACCTTCGTTATAATGATAATGCGATCATTAGAGTTTCTGTTAGGAAGGAGTTACTATTACCTGATGATAATAGTGTAGACTGGAGGGAATATATAAAATTACATCGAGATGAATTGAAGAACGAAAAGATTAACATAAAAAAACCATCTGCGTTTGATACTTTCAAACATATCGGTCAAGTTAAGGCTAGAATTGAAGACATTGAAATTATTGACTATATAAAATTGTAGGGTGCTCGAATCAGAGTACTTTTTTTAATATTTTTTTGCAAAACAACAATCTTTACGAAATTAGCCAATATTAAAGAATTATACTCTTAATGGTAGTAAATAAAGAAACACACTTCAATTGAGAAGTGTGTTTCTTTATTTAATTTATATACTTTCCTAAAATGATACGATCGTATATGCCTTTCCAGCTTTGGAAATTTTGTTTCACTGCTAAAAAGTCTTCATCTTCTATTTCTTTGAGATGGTTAAAGAACTCTTTATCTGCACAAACACCTTCATCTTGCTCACCGATGAATACAAATAGTGCGTCAGGATTAAATTTATTGAGTGTTTTTAAAGAATTATAAGTTTCGCTTCCTTTGTACGGCCAACTAATTATAACTACATCGACTTGAGAAGCGTATTTTTCGACAGCTTTTACAGCATCTATTTTCTCGATATCAACTAATGTATCATTCCATTTAGAGTGATGTTCGTGCCAAGAAAAATTGTCTGTTGCGATTATATTAATGTCTTTTAAACTTAAAGCGTAGGAAAGCCAACCGCGTCCAGCCATTAATTCTAAACACTTTCTTCCGTTTAACCATTCGGCAAATGGGTTAATCCATTTCCAAGAAACAAAACCGAACATTCCTTTTTTTATATATGCATCGCGTAAAGTAAGCTCTTTTGTAAATCCTAATGGATCCCAATTATCGGAAGTCGGAATATCCACCCAAAACTTAGGCATTTCTTCTGGAACTTCTATAGAATTCAAATCAAAATTTTCTTTTAAAAATAAATTGAGATCAAATGTTTTAAAGAGGTTTTCTATGGTGTCTTTCACTCTAGGTCTCCTTTTGTTGCTTTTGTTTTTCTAAATTATACACTAAGGATAGCTTAACAAAGAAAAAGACTCCAAAAAACGGAGTCTTTATGATTATACGACAATCGAACCTATTGCTCTAAACTTGTTATATCTGTGTTTGATAATATCTTCTTTGCCCATTTTTGAAAGTTCGATGATTGATGATGATATTTTATGTTTAATGTATTCGGATTGAAGTCCGACGTTTTTGTGAGCTCCCCCCAATGGTTCCTGTATGATTCCGTCGATGATTCCTAATTCAAGTAAATGGTCAGGAGTTAGCTTTAGGGATTCAGCTGCGATTTGCGCTTTGTTGGAATCTTTCCAAAGAAGGGAAGCGGCTCCTTCGGGGGAGATGACACTATAGTATGTGTTTTCTAACATATAAATATGATTTCCAACACCAAGTCCTAATGCTCCACCGCTTCCTCCTTCACCAATTACAATACATATAATCGGAACACTGAAACCTGACATCTCGCGCAAATTACGAGCAATTGCTTCCGACTGTCCTCGTTCTTCGGCTTCTTTCCCAGGATAGGCTCCGGCTGTGTTAATAAAACAAATGATTGGCCGATTAAATTTATTTGCTTGTTGCATTAACCTAAGTGCTTTTCTATATCCTTCGGGGTGAGGCATACCAAAGTTTCTTCTGATGTTTTCTTTTGTTGTTTTTCCTTTTTGGTGGCCAATAACAGTAACTGGTATGCCATCGAACAAACCAATTCCTCCAATTATTGCTTCATCATCTCCGTACAATCTATCGCCGTGCAGCTCAGTGAAATCGGTTATTAAGTGTTGAATATAATCAAGAGTAGTAGGTCTTTCAATATGTCTCGCCAATTGAACTTTATCCCAAGAAGATAGGCTTTCTTGAGAATTTTTCTTTAGTGCTTCTAATTTTTGTTTTAAAGCGAAAATGTCATCTGATAAGTCTAAATTTTGTTCTTTTGAAATACCCTCTAATTCGGTGATTTTTTGCTCTAATTGTTCAAGTTCTTGAATAGTGTTTTTCTCTTTAGATTTACTCAAAACAAATACCCCTTATTAAGAATGAATTTTTAAGATTTTAGATAATGTGTTTTTCATTTCTTTTCGATGTACGATCAAATCTAACTGGCCTTTTTCTAATAAAAACTCTGCTGTCTGAAAATCATCGGGAAGATCCTCTCTGATTGTTTGCTCAATAATACGTCTGCCGGCAAATCCAATCGTTGCATTTGGTTCAGCGATATTGATGTCTCCTAATGAAGCAAAGCTGGCGGACACACCACCGGTAGTCGGATGGGTTAAGTATGAGATAAATAGTAGGCCTTCTTGATTCAATTTTTCTAAAGCGGCACTCGTCTTTGCCATCTGCATTAAACTGAGTACACCTTCTTGCATTCTCGCTCCGCCAGAAGCGGTAAAAATAATGATGGGGTACTTTTTCTCAATGGCTTTTTCTATTGCTCGTGTAATTTTTTCGCCAACTACTGAACCCATACTTCCCATTCGGAAATTCGAGTCCATAACTGCGATAACAGCAGGGGATCCGTTTATTGTTCCTTCTCCGGTTTTAACTGCTTCATTCATTTTGGTTTTCTTAATGTCTTGTTTGATCTTTTCTTTATAGCCTTGAAATTCTAAAGGATCTGAAGATGAAAGTTTAGCATCATATTCTTTAAACGTTCCTGGATCAATTAAGTAATCAATTCGTAGATTTGCTGAGATAGGAATATGAGCGTTACATTCCGGACAAATAAAGAAGTTGTTTCGTAATTCTTTAGCAGTTTTGATGGTATTGCAAGAAGGACATTTTTCAAATGTACCCTTTGGAATACTATCAATAATCTTTGATTTAACAGTCTTGGTTGTATCTTTAATATACTTTTTAAACATAAAAATGCTCCTCGATAAAAATGAATGATAATCCACTTTTACGGTTCGAAAAAAAAGTGCGAAAACCTTTGTGGGATAAGTAAGGAAAGAGGACTGAAACGGTGGAATTGATTAAAAACGTAATAAAAAGAACCATATGAAATGGTTCTTAGAATGTTATAAATGAATTATGTGTTAGATTGTAATACAGTTTATTTTAATGGCTAAATAAGTTACCTCCGTTAACGAAGTGTTAGAGATAAAAGCAACCCGACCCTATTTCTTCGCAGCTAAAGCCGCTGTCTATGTCGAAATGGTATTTCTCGAGATATTCCTTGCATTTTTCAATAGCGAGTTTTATATTTTTTTCTTCGAAAACTTTTAGAACCTTATCATCTACATCTGTAAGATAGTAACATTGTAAATCATTATTTAATTTGTGAACAATTAATTTGTGCTCATTATGTTTTTGAGTGAATTTCTCAGCTTCCCTCAAAGAAGTGAAAACAATTTCTTTTCCTTCTAAGGAAAGCGGGGGAGGGCTGAACAGTAGATCTATTGGATTTCCGTTTTCTCCTGTGCTTTTCCCTCTTACTACATATTGTTCATTCATAGTATCGCTCGCTTTCATTTATATTTAATTGATTGTTGATTCCTTTAAATATGTAGGGTAACCGTGTTTATGAAAATATATAATTTTTCCTAACCATAGTGGTTCCAAACATAATAAATAAAGCAAGAAGAATCAACTAATATTGATAAACAGGTGACAAATAGAAGTAAGCCAAAAACAAATTTTTCAAAACGTTTTTTTGTACTGAAGAAACCATAAGTAAAAACGCCTAAAAAAATGATGCCAATGACAATTCCAAATAAATAAAACATATGTATTTGGCCTTTCTAGGATTTTTATTTTGATCTTATTCTACCTTTTCTCTTAAAAGATCATCAACTGTCATATTTTTTGCATTTTCTATTTCTGTAGAAAAAGTTGTGAGGAATTGTGATAAATCTTCATCAATAAGTTGAAAGAAATCACCTTCTTTTGTTTCAACAAATTCCATTTGATTGGCGAATGCGAAATCTGACACAACTGTTGAGTCGGTAACCCAATTAGAAGGTGTGGCTAATTCATTTTCGTTGTTTTTCATCTCATTATAGTAAACATTTGTGTAGCCAGCTTGAAACGCTACTTTGCTCAAGAAAAATTCATTAAATAACATAAAGAGATCGCTCCTATCCTTTTTTTATTATTATATGAGATAAAAATTAATAGAAGAAAAAAATCCAGAAAAAATATAAACGCTAATGAGAGGGACAATAAAAAAAGCCCCTTAAAAAAATTAAGGGGAAATAGAAGGATAGAGCATTTGAAAAAGAAAAATATTCACTTTTTAAAAATAACATAAATTTTCCTTTGAAACAAATGGAATGTCAAAAAAATAAATATTTTTGAATGTTTACTAAATACTTTACGAATCCATCTGTCTTCACCTAAGTTTTATCATAAGTTCAACAGAACACCTTGTGACTTCAGTCGTGGAATGAATGACAAACTATCGATTTGTTGAGTTCATATTAAGGCGCTCTTGTATAAACAAAAGAATATTCACTAAGCTTTCTTGTTTGTATATAGAAAATTTCTGTCTTTTGAATTCGCCTTTGGAGTGATAATAAATGATCTCACCGCTATCATCTATTTGATTGATCAATAAATAAAATGAGAGAGGAGTTGCTAAAATTGATCCGTCATTATCGCGATAGATAATCTGGCATAACAATTTCCCATCCTCGTCATCATATAAAAAGTCATAATGATTGGATCTTGAAATGTCTTCAATATATTTTAGCATTATGTTTTTAATTGAATTGGTATGATCCATTTAAATCTCCTTTTTTAGAAAAGACTGTCCGTATTATATGATTATTTGGAGTGAAAAAACATCGCAACAAAGAAAAAAATCCATCTTAATGATGGATTAATTTTTTTTCTTGCAGCGGAAACCGCATTTTTCATTGCAATCTTCGCAATCGCACAGTAAAGAATCGCAAAATGTTTGGATTTGTTCTTTGTATTTAGCGCTTAATACAGTTACTGTAATGCCAGTAGCAAGACCTAAAAGATATTTTTTCATACAAACACCTCCTCTGGGGACAGTGTAAATAAAAAATAAAATATTGGAAGAAAATTTGCGTTTTTTATTGTTCTGTTTTCTAAATGATAATTGTAAGGGATCCAACAGGAGGAAAAAGAAATTAATATTAAGGTCAACATTTTTTTGTTTTTTTTCAAAAAACCTGAGTTGTCCTATTAGAATATGTAAAACCAAAAGAAAAGGATGATTAATATGTTAATAAAAGCTATGGATATTTGTGAAGAATTTGCGAGCATAAGCCATTTAGATTGTGGGAATTGTCATAGCGAAAACGTTGTATTGACAGGTGCATATAAGGTCGGTAAAACAAGCTTCTATGCTGAAGTGAATTGCAAAAGTTGTGGAAAGACATCTGATTGTGGGGATGGAGAGTTTCTTACTGAAGTAGCAGCTTTTGATGGAGAGCGTTTTATTCCAATTGTTAAAGAGAAACAAATTACAAACATTCAACGCCGAGTCATTGAAGTGATGGGTGAATGGGATAATGTGAGACTATCTAGAGAATTTGAAGGATGGGTAGTTAATTCATCAGAAAAAGAACTGAATAATCGCTTCTTTGACGATGTTGCTACTGAAGAAGAATATCAAACTGGAATTAAAAATGGAGAGATAAAAAAACGCATTATAGATGGAAAGGAACAGTGGGAGGCGTCTAGATTAATGGACGAACTTAAAGTTTATTTCTTGAATTCTTCCGATGAATATTTAGAAAACCTATACTTCGATGATATTGCTACAGAAGAGGAATACCAAAAAGACAAACTGAATAAGTAAAGGGGATCTAAAAAAACATAATGAAACAAGACATAACTGTATTAATAAGAGAATTAAGGAGCGAATATATAAAAAACGGATTAGCAAATAATTATGAAGAAATTAATTGTGGTTTGTGCAATGATTTTGCTGAAGAAATTGAGTATCGTTTTAATGGTACAGTTGAAATATTGTCAAATGATCATTTCGTTGAAGAAAGGGAAGGATTAGATGGATGGAATGGAGATGAACAAGACAAATGGGTTAAGAAATGGCTGAAAGTGTATGATTCTATGCCACCTTATCCTTTGACTGTTGAGAAATTAACTGATGAAATTAGAGGTTATCATTGTTGGGTTTATTCCGATGGATTGCACTATGATGCAGAATGTCCTGAAGGCGTCAAAAATATGTTTGACTTACCATTTTTCCAAAGATACTTAGCTTGTGAACAATAAAAGTTTATAAAAATATATAAGTATGAAAAACACAGGAATTCCTGTGTTTTTTTATAAAACTGCATTGTTTTACCTTTAAAAACGTTCATATGCAAATATATAATATCTAAAATAAAAACAAATATTAGGAGTTGTTTCTTTTGGAATTTGAACAAATTAAAGAATTAATTGGTGTAATAAATAATAGTGAAAAAATCGAGGAGTTTTCATTAAAAAAAGGGCAAACAGAAATTAAAATAAAAAAAGTATCCGAATTAGTAGAAGGAAAAACAGAACGTACCAAAACATCGCCTGTTGTTTATGTTCCGGAACAAAAAACTGATAGTGAGAGACAAGTTGTCGTTGAAAAAAAAGAAGAAGTCCAATCTAATTTGAAAGAAAATCTGTATCAAGTTACATCGCCTATGGTAGGTACGTTTTATGCTAGTCCTAGTCCAGAAGTAGATAATTATGTTTCTGTCGGTTCAAAGGTAAATAAACAGTCTGTTGTATGCATTGTTGAAGCAATGAAGTTATTCAATGAAATACAAGCTGAGGTAGACGGAGAGATAGTTGAAGTTTTAGCGGAGAACGGGCAACTTGTGGAATTCGGACAACCTTTATTCTCAATTAGTTTGAATGGAGGAGCAATATAATGTTTAGTAAAATTTTAATTGCTAATAGAGGTGAAATTGCAGTTCGGATTATTCGGGCTTGCAAAGAATTAGGTATCGAAACAGTAGCAGTTTATTCAGAAGCTGATAAAGAATCGATGCACGTTCAATTAGCAGATGAGGCATACTGCATAGGGCCTACTTCATCTAAAGATAGTTATCTCAATGTGACAAATATCATTTCAGTCGGAACATTAACAGGATCCGAAGCAATTCATCCTGGTTATGGATTTTTATCTGAGAATGCTGATTTTGCGGAGTTGTGTGAGAACTGTGGCATTACATTCATTGGACCGCATTCGGATGCAATCAGAAAAATGGGAGACAAAAACGAAGCAAGAAATACAATGAAACAAGCAAATGTTCCGATTGTGCCTGGAACAGAAGACATCATTACGGATATTGAGGAAGCTATTAAAGTTTCAAAAGAGATCGGTTTTCCGGTTATTATCAAAGCTACAGCTGGTGGTGGAGGTAAAGGGATGCGTGTGGCAAATGATATTGAAGAATTGAAAAAATCAATTGCACAAGCACAGAAAGAAGCGGAAGCAGCTTTCGGTAATGCGGGAGTTTATCTAGAAAAATATGTTGGATCTCCTAGACATATTGAAATTCAAATTATGGCTGATAAGCACGGGAATGTGATTTATCTGGGTGAGCGTGATTGTTCGATTCAGAGAAGACACCAGAAGCTGGTGGAGGAAGCGCCATCGCCAGCTCTGTATGAAGGATTAAGAAGACAAATGGGGGAAGCGGCTGTGAAGGCCGCTAAGGCAGTTAATTATCACGGAGCTGGAACGATCGAATTTCTGTTAGATAAAACTGGTGATTTCTATTTTATGGAGATGAATACGCGAATTCAAGTGGAGCACCCAGTTACAGAAATGATTACAGGTGTGGATCTCATTAAGGAACAAATATCTGTGGCGTATGGAAATAGATTGTCTATCCGTCAATCAGAAGTGAAAATTGAGGGACACGCTATTGAATGCCGTATTAATGCCGAAAACCCAGCGAAAAACTTTATTCCTTCGCCAGGTTCAATTGAAATGTACTTGCCGCCCGGTGGTAATGGCGTAAGAGTTGATGGTTTTTGCTATAGTGGATATAAAGTCTCTCCATTTTATGACTCGATGATAGGCAAGTTAATTGTTCACGGAAAAGATAGGGAAGAGGCAATAGCAAAAATGAAAAGAGCTCTTGAAGAATTTGTGATTGATGGAGTTAAAACAACGATTCCTTTTCATTTGCGATTAATGGATAATGCGCTATTTAAGTCTGGAGAATTTGATACCAAATTTTTAGAGAAACATAAAATCGAAAATAGATGAATAATAGAAAACAGTGTAATCATAGATTACACTGTTTGTTTATTTAAATGTATGTAAGGTGAAAAACTAACCTAAATGCATTAAGGTTGATCCATCTTCAGCTAATTTGGCTGTATATAATTGCTTGTCTCCGTCAAAAGTTAAATCAGTGGCAATAGTGTTAATATTGTCGTCAACTAATGTAGTTACACCTTTAGCATCTTTTTCGATCCAAATTCCATATTGAATAGATAATTTTTCGAGTTCTTGTAAAAAATCAGTAATCTTCTTTTCCATTTTAAAATCATTCCTCTCCTAATTTGTTTCCAAATAAACTGAATATATAATAATGCGATTTTCGCAAAATATGTGAAAAAAATAAAAAAGCAGCTGCATAGTAGTGCTGCTCTTGTTTAGATTATTTGTATTGCTTTGTTAGGACATCAACAACATACATCAGATTTTCTTTATTGAAGGAAAGATTAGAGAACACGGTTTGGTTATTGCGGCCATCAAGTATGGTGGTACCACTTAGCTAATGGGTCTTCTTGAATCCATAGGCCGTGTTTTGCTGAAATCTTCTCAAGATCGTTATAATATAAATTAACAATTTATTTGGATTAGAAATAACCTCTAGGATAAAGTTCCCAAGTCTTGTTTGTTGTTAATTGGAAACGAAAAATAGACCTCCCTTGAGATTGAAAGCCTGAAGGGATAGGTCTATAATGAATTACTTATGAGCAGATGGCTCATAGGCAACTTTTTACCGGGGTGCTACCAACACCCTAGTTTTTTAATATGCTATACAATGTGTACAGCATCGTTATAAACAGATTATAACATATCTCCAATGAAATGCAATTCACACTTTTTTTAAAAATTAAAAAGATAGTGTACCATCTAATTCTTTCATTAAGTCGGTTTCGAATTGACTGCTGGATGATGAATGTTGTATGAGTTCTAAAATCATATAAGTTACAGCTTTTGTGGTTAATTGACGTTCGTTGAATAAATCTTCACCTGATATTGTTCTTTTAAGATCTTTTTGATTTGTATCAGGAAGTTCGATGTCTACTTTAACTTTAACATCTGTGACATTTTCATAAGAGAGGTTGACGGTTGTGGGGTAGATGAGACCGTTGAAAACAATTTCTTTGGTAAAGGATTTTGTTGATTTCCTCAAATTAATACACTCCTTGTATGTGATATGAAGGAATTATATTATCGAAGTCAATAAAAAAAGAAGAGAAGAATTAAAAAACAAGTAGGTCACTTGTTTTTTACTAGCTTAAGCCATCTTTATAATGCTTTGGCCAGTTTTTATCTCCAATATGCTCTACTTCTTCGGCAGTTTTTTCGAGTTCTTTGATTAACAATTGTTTTAGTTCCGTAATTGTTGCAAGATAAGCGGCTTCTTCTTTGCTGTTTGGTTTGATGCCGCACAGTGCATTCATAGCAGTAAGCCTACGGTGATAATCTATGGAAGTGTCAATCGATTCTAAGTAATGAGATATAAATTTTGCTAATGGTTTATATTTATCAGGAAAACGATCATAAAGTTCTTGTATCTTTTTGTGTTGCATAAAGTATTTTCCTCCTTTTGAAAATCAAAATATAAGAAGTTATATCTTGAAATAAAAAGAAGTCAAATATTTTTGAAGAAATGCTAAAATAAATCTAATAAATGAATGTTTACTTGATCTTAGAGTGAATTTAGGATTTGTTTTATCAATTTTTTTAAAAATATATTATAATGTTTGTAAAAGAAAAGGAGGTTATATTTTTGAAGGTTGTAAAACAATATGAAGATAATTGGGATATAATTTTAGATGGGAAGACAGTGGGTCGTATAGAAAAATACGGTTTAATCTCACCTAGAAAAACCCTATATGTTAAAAATAAAAGTGTAGGTCAAGTTTTGAACCAAAAAGATGCAATCCAAAAATTAAATGAATTCTTTGAGAAAAATAAGAAAGATATCATTGAACTTGAAAAAAATATTAAAGAATTAGAATTGGGAATATCACAAGTTGAATATCAAATTTGTATTGATGTATTGAAAAAAGAAAAAGACAGGTTAAATGAGGAGTTATTAAATCTAAGATCTTACGATTTGATTTAATGATTTTTAAGACTAAACTTAAGTTAAAGGAGAGAAGAAAATGGCGAAGAATGATTGGTTTGACAATGATACTGGTACATATTTTAAGGTGGGAGAAACAGTTACTTGGTATGGTGATCCAGAAGAAACTAAAGGAGAACTAAAAAAGATTGAAGATGAAAAATTTGTGGTCTTATGGGAGGATGGTCAATATATTGATTATCCAAATGATCATCAAGAAGCAATCCGAAAATATTAAATTGAATATTTACGAAAATTAGGTTCCTAATCGTGCAGAAACCAATGGTTCTTGACCGCGGGAAATTAAGAAAAATTAGTAAATAAACGCTGTTTTCGTACAGAGTGTTTTTCGGTAAATTTTCCATCGGATATGTGTTGCTGTTTCAACTTACCTATTAAAGCGACAGAAGATGTTAATGAGTTAATGCCATTAGTAGATAAGTGGATAACTTAAAATATATAACAGAAGAGGGCTTTACGCCCTTTTTTTATGCATTAGTTCCACATTTCCGCCGTAGAATAGTTTGACTTTGTAATAAAAGTTGTCTCACACGTGAGATCATATAGGAATTATTGAAGAAGGTATGACATTTCTAAAACGTCAAAAAAGTGTCAGTGGGGGAAGTATAGATATTTTAGCCAAGGAATCTAAGGGGGGCGCTTGTGTTAAAAAGAGAAGAGAGGCGCTAGACCTAGTGCTAAAACAAAGATACTAAGAGAGGCAGACTTGAAGGTCTTAAAACGGCATAAGGCGTCAATTTAAATCTCTTGCTTAAAGAAGGAATCGGCGTAAAAGTTATTAATATGACATTATTTATGACATCATTAATGAGAGTCGCCCTGAAGTGAAAAAGCCATACAGAGGGCAATACTACTTAGAGGATCTTAGTATAATGGTAGTGTTTGAACACAAAAATACAAAAGCCTGTATGTACTATGAAAAATAAATAGACTGCCCCTTATTACCTGAAGATTAGGAGGCAGTCTATTAAATTATTGGTATAGACCTTCGAATCCAAAAATTAGGCTTCCGACGACTCCAACAATAATAAGACACAGCGCGAAAACATACCATTTTTTCCGGCTCATATTTTGACCCTCGCTTTAACCAAACTTAAGTTCCATTTAAAATATGCTAGTAGGATATTTACAAACACTCTGCCTAAATCCCAACCAGCTCTCGCAATAAGCGCGCTTAGTCCAAAAACAAGAGCCCAATTGAAAAAAGCGGTAAGAAAAGTAGTGTGGGTAAAAACAGAAAAAGATACTGGGATACCGATTAATCCAGAACAAATCAAACTGATTATGATACCGGCAGCAAGAATTGTTGGGGAAAGAATAAGGAAAAAGTTGATAAAACTAATACCTATAATTACATTAAGAATTTTAAAGAACCTAGTAAATGAAGCTTTCTCTTTAGAGTTTTCAAGTAAGTAATCAGCCACAAGTGTTTTGGCCAAAGATTTTGGGGAGCCAAGATGTCTAGATACGATGTGGTTATCGCGGCCATCCGCTTCCCCCATATCAAAGACTTCCTGGATATCATCGATGATATCTGCTCTTTCTTTTTTTGGTAGTGACTTTAGTTCGTGGTTCAGTTGCTTTAAATAAGTATTTTTCAACATTAGCTAATCCTCCTTTATTAGTTCAAACACTTGTTCTGTAAGATTCAGCCATTCTGTTTTGAGCTCTCCATAGTGCGCTCTCCCAGTTGATGTTATCTTGTAGTATTTGCGTTTTGGCCCTTGAGGAGATAGAGCTGTGTATGTACTAAGATATTGATTTTTGGTTAATCTTCTTAAGATCGGATAAATTGTTTCTCCGGTGACTGGGAAGCATTTAGAGATTTTTTTAATAATGTCATATCCGTACCAGTCTCCTTTCTGAATTAGTGATAATACACATAACTCAATTGCACCTTTTCTCATTTGGCTATTCATAATATCATCCCATCTGACTTTGTTAACAACTATAGTGTAATACACAGTAGTTGTGTTTGCAATTGTTATTTTCAATTCCGAGGTTGTAGGAGACAAGTATGCTGCTATGCAAATAAATAAGCTACCCCGCTTTTTTAACACGATAATCTGCTATAATATGAAGAGTTAATTTGATTAAATGTATTAAAATCACAAAGGAGAACTGCACTTTGAATTTAAATAAACAGATCTTTGAATTTTCATTAACTAACGGAAAAAGAGCAAAAATAAATGTGCCGGCTTTGCTTAATAAGACAGACATTCAAATTTTAAAAAACCAATTGGATGTTATGGAATTGCAAACAAAAACGAAATCGGAACAGGATCAACGAAATGAACTAAAAAAAAGAAGACTCAAAAAAGTCGCTTTAAATCGAATCACTATGTAATTAGAACATCAAGTCAGCTCTTATTTATAAGAGGAGTTTCCTTTCCTAGAATTTACATATATTTTTTGCTGGAGGAATTAATTAATGTTAAAAGAAGAACGATTAATCGAAGTGTTTGATAAATTCATTGATAGAGCAAAGCGATATAAGCTGATGCTATCGAGAGAGAAGATGAATTAAACATAGCTCAATATAGAGGTGAGCAAAAAGTCTTGCAAGAGATTAAATCATACATTGCAAAAATATCTGAAGAAGATATTTAATATGAATAAATGGAATAAATCGGAATCCGATGATGGAGCAGAAGTCTTTTATAAGATTAATGATCCTGATGCAAATGGTGACATTAAGATTTATTTCAAAATTGAACAACCAGAAGGACCTGCAAAGGAATTTCAGTTATACGATGATGAGTTAGCGCGAGTGTACAATCAATTACAAGAAATGAAAAACAAAATATAACTCTGATAAAGAGCATTTTTGGGAAGTCCGGCTTGTTAGATGAGAACAGCCCTTGCCAGTACCCTTGTATTAGGTATGATTGCAATTACTATTTTTAATTCTAAGGTTGGGGGGGAGAAACTTGCTACATTACAAAAAGAACTCTTTCAACATATTGAGAAAAGTATATGGGTTAAACGAAAAAGGGCACTTGCAAATAACTGATTACAAAGAATGCGAAGAAAAGGCAAAAAGTGAGTTACTTTTAGACAGATAGAGAAATTCTATGTGGCCTTTATTTAAAAGTGTGTTATAATGGAATCGAATTCAGCAGTGTAACTTTACAACAAGTAAAGTGTGTGCGGCAAAAAGAAATGACCCGGGTGCGGACGGGCCATAAAATGCATTGTACTATTAATTAGACTTATTCTTTGGTAATGGGGTAGGTCGATCTCTTAATACCAAGGATAATTAAAGCAACTAATGCTAAACAACCGAATGTAAGTAACAGATGAATAGCTTGATGGTTGTTGATAAAAACGCAGATTAATTTTAATCTGCGTTTTTATTTTTTTTAGATGGAATTTTTTTAAATATCACGAATGGTAATTGGATTATGCCGAAAACAATATTGTACATAAATTCTCTAACTCCACTTGCATTTATATAGAAAGAGAATAATTCTCCGTTGTCTTTCCAATTTGGTATAAGTCGATGTCTAACTTTATCGAATAGACCGATTTCTTCTAAATTGTTTGCGTGCCAAGTAAAATGAATCTGGTCATAGAATAGGAGTTCGATTTCATCATCGAGATCAACAAACAAATAACCTAAAGAATACTTATCCTGATATTTTAATTTGAAATTTTTAAAATCAACTTTTTTTGTTTTAGGGAATCTAATAATAATATATCGTCTATTCTCGATAACATTTCCATTCATATCAAACCATTCCATATGATCTTTCCGAATTTCCTTGGTTATTTTTACATCGCTATTATGATAAATAATAAGTTTTCTGTTGTCAAAGCAGGTTTCAGTAAAATTCAATACGGTTTTCAAATTATCTCTCCTTTTTAATGATTTTTTTACAGGGAAACAAATGATCTTTATTTATTAACATTTTAATATGTGATGATTCTTAAAATGAAAAAAGTTATTTTTATGTTATTGAAAAAAATGAAGTATAATTTAAAAAATTTGGAGTGATTTGATTCATTAGAAAAGGAACTTTAGAAAGGGCTGATATTATGGATTTAGAGATCTTTAACAAAGTTGATGAATGGGCTCAAAAGGGATTGTATATTGAGTATTATATTGTAGATCAGGTTGAAAATGGCTACGAAAAAGAAGTTGAAAAGGGGGAAATTAACCCTTTTACATATACGATAACTGTTGTGGATACTAAGAAGGGTGTAGAAATTTTTAAAAAAGGAATGTATGACAAACTTGCTGTAGGAATGAAAGAAGCGCTTCAAATTTTAGAAATAAATAGCGAATCTCCCCACCTAAATGGGTAAGCACTCATTCTAGATAGGGGGTATTCTAGGTTAATCTGAACCTAATGATCTGAAGTGGGTCGAGATATAAACTGGGTTCCGGAGATTTATGATTTATATAAAATTAGGCTGCTACAATGTTTTGTAGGAGTTAATCTAGAATGTTTTTTCTGAATTTAAAGGAAACGCGAATTGAAAAGGTAATGGTATATTGGGAATAACAAGTTTAGAGTTGTGTAGCATTAAAAAAGAGCCTATCCAGGTTGCGTCTGGGAAGGGCTCTTTTTGTTTTTTAAACTTCATTAGTCTAAGGATATAGATTCTATGGAGAGATATCTTAGAATTCCTAATTTAATTTGTATTTCTTTCTTTGAACTATAGGTTCATCTATATAAGAAATTATTAAAGATCCGCCTTTACATTTAAAGGAGGATCAGTTTTTTTTGTTAGACGCTCAGGACCGTATTGGTAATGCGATTGCTCTAAAAGCTGGAACAGAACGAGTGAGAGCTGAAGAATAGATGAAGCGATTGGTGGATTTATTCATCTATCTTCTTTGTTATGTGATGATACCGCCATAAACTATAAAAAAATTCGTAAAGATGAAATTTACACCACGAACCTGTTAATGAAAGGCAGAAGCAACGAGTAAAGGAAAATCTATCAAAAAGAGTGCTTCTGAGGGCAGAAGGGAGAGAGTAACCAAAATATTTAATTCTTATTCCGTTTTAAAGTGTGGTAGCTCAAAATCTATTTAAGGAAATTGTATGTTCTTATCTAACAAATATTATAGAAGATAATATTCAGCAATTGGTGTGAGATAGGGGTGTTGGAATGAAGAAAAAAGCAATTATAATTACATCTTCCGCTCTGATTGTAGCAGCGGGTGCAGGAATTACTGCTTACAATGTATTGAACAATCAAGATGGTTTAGAAACAACTTACTCTACAGAAGTGAAAAAGGGCGATATCCAGGTTAGTATTACTGCAAATGGTGTAGTAACTCCGACGACAGTTAAAAATATTGTACCGGCGAAAAACGGGACAATTAAACAGAATTTTTTAGAGGATGGAAAATTCGTTAAAAAAGGTGATCTTCTAGTGGCGTTTGAAGGAGAAGATGTTAGTCAAGATTTATCAAGCCAAGAAGGAAGCCTAGAAAAACTGAACATCGATCTTATGACTTTACAAAAACAATTAGAGAAGTACCAAAAGGACTTAAATATTTATTCAAGATATAACGGAACAATTGAAGAGGTATTGGTGAAGACGGGTGATAGCGTAAAAGACGGCCAAACCGTGGCGAAAATTAATGTTAACGGTGATATTAAAAATATTGAATCAAAGGTGTCTGGCGAAGTTCAACAAATAAACATTGAGAATGGCCGCTTATTAAGTGAAGGGGCCCTTATCCTAAGTATGAGTTCTAATGGGGAATTAGAAAACCAAATAAAAAAACAAAAAATAGATATTGAGAGTGCAAAAGAGAGTATTGCCTCACTAAGAGAAAAGGGCAAGATACCGGATGCTATATATGCTCCTTATGATGGGGAGGTAAAGGTGTCAAATGAAGCAGCTGTAGGGAGCGAAATTAATCTAAATTCAGTGCTGGGCACTATAACTAACTACTCTCAATTTAACCTTGTATTATCCATAGATGAATTGGATGTTCCTAAGTTGAAAGTGGGTCAGTTGGTTACAATATCGGCAGAAGCTTATCCAGGAGAAACATTCGCGGGAAAAGTGGCTCAAATTGCGAGTCAAGGAGATATTACAAATGGTGTTTCCACCTTTAAAGTTGAGGTCTCTATTGATGATCCTAAAGATTTAAAGGCTGGTATGACTGCCAATGCAAAGATTGTTGTATCTGAAAACAAGGAAGCATTGACTGTGCCGGTTGAAGCGGTTACGGAGAGCGGGAATAATAAATATGTCACTATTTTAGATGGTGAAGAAAAGAAAAAAGTGAAGGTTGCTACTGGATTAAATAATGAGAACAATATCGAGATTAAATCAGGCTTGAGAGAAGGGCAAAAGGTTGTTTTACCAACGACATCTGTTAAAAGTGATAAGTCTGTTTTAAGTGCAGTAAAAGTAAGTAGGGGAAATGATAAATGATAAAGTTGAATAATATAAATAAACATTATCCGATAGGTGATGAAGTTGTTAAAGCATTAGATGATGTGTCTTTGACTATTGATAAGGGAGAATACATAGCGATAGTTGGCCCTTCAGGTTCAGGAAAATCAACATTAATGAATATACTAGGGTGTCTTGATACACCTTCTTCCGGAATATATGAATTAGATGGAAACACAATAGAACAAATGAAAGAAGATCAGCTGTCAGATATAAGGAATGAAAAAATAGGATTTATCTTTCAAAATTTTAATCTTTTGAGTAAGTTGACCGCTTTAGAAAATGTTGAACTACCATTGATATATAGAGGGATGAAAGCATCTGAGAGAAGAAAAGTGGCAGTTGAATCTTTAGAAAAAGTTGGACTTGCTGATAGGATAGATCATTTGCCATCTAAGCTGTCTGGTGGGCAGCAACAGAGAGTTGCCATAGCTAGAGCTTTGGCGGGGAATCCGCCAATTTTATTGGCCGATGAGCCAACTGGGGCATTAGATTCTAAAACCAGTAAAGAAATTATACAGTTGCTAAATGAATTGAATGAGTCCGGACATACGATCATTATGATTACTCACGATCGAGAGGTAGCCGAAGAAGCTAAAAGAGTAGTGCAAATAAAAGATGGTAAGCTAAATCAAGTGGGTGATCAAACTGAATAGTATAACTGCATTCAAAATGGCCTTTAAAAATTTGGCCGCTCATAAATTGAGGTCTTTCTTAACGATGCTAGGAATTATAATTGGAATTTCTTCTGTTATCACTTTGATTTCAATTGCACAAAATTCAACAAAAGCAATTACAGATCAGGTGAAAGAATTAGGGTCTAACCTCATTACAGTAAGTATAAATGGGAGAGGAAATACTACTTCGATCGATTATAGGGAAGCATTAGAATGGGAAAAGAAACCTGGGATAGGTAAAGTGTCGCCAGTGTTATCAGGGGAAGTTGAAGCAAAATTCAATTCCCACAAAGAAAATATGTCGATAGAGGGTATTACGCCGAATTATGAAAAGGTGCAGAATTTCCGTATTAAAACTGGCCGTTATGTTCTGCCGCTGGATGTAAGAACAAGGCAAAAAGTTGTATTGCTTGGTACGGAAGCGGCTAAAACATTATTTAAAAATGAAAATCCAATAGGTGAAGTTGTCAAAATTAACGGTATGCCCTTTACAGTTGTTGGCTTACTGGAAAACAAAAGTGATTCTCTAATGGGTTCTTATAATGAAAAGATATTAATGCCAATCAGTACAGCTGAAAAATTACTATTAACTTCTGGAGTTAAAACAATAAGTGTTCAGGCTGATAGTTCAGAAAATGTAAAACTTGCGATGGCATCTATTAAAAGAGTGTTGAATGATAAATTCAATAATGATAAGGATAGTTATAGCATTCTAAATCAGCAGGAACTACTTGAAACAATGAATATAGTGACGCAAACAATGTCATTCTTGTTGGCTGGTATATCAGGTATTTCCCTATTGGTCGGCGGAATAGGAATAATGAATATAATGTTGGTGTCAGTAACAGAAAGAACCAGAGAGATAGGAATAAGAAAAGCCATTGGCGCAAAAAGAAAAGATATACTGATCTTGTTCTTAATTGAATCAGTATTCTTAACAACAATAGGTGGAATTATAGGGATCATACTTGGAGTCGCCGGATCATATGGTTTATCCTCACTAATGGAAATTGAATCTTATGTTTCTCCAACGGTCATCGTTTCAGCTTTCTTATTTTCAATGTTTATTGGCGTGGTTTTTGGGATATTCCCGGCTAATAGAGCGGCAAAATTACGTCCGATTGATGCATTGAGAGTTGATTAACAAAACTCAAAAAAACTGCCTAATAATAGGCAGTTTTTTACTTGAGAAATAAAAAGTCTACGAATTCTTGAATATGTTCATATTTGTAATACTTTTTGTTGTTAATCGTTACAGAGTCAAGTTCAAAACTAGAAAGTTGTATTTCCAAATCAGGTCTGCTTTTACAAAAAGAATAAAGCTCTTGCTTGCTAATTCCTATGTATATTTGAAAATCATCTTCAGAAATCAAAAGAGGTCTAGGGTTTCTTATCGAAATCTCAGATTTAACTCGAAGTCGATGTTTTTTCTTATCTTCTTTAAACAATTTGTTTTCCGTTTTAGTTGTGTCTTTATCTTTATCTTGAACATCAGATTTCTTTTTGCCTTCTTTATTGGAATCTATTTTCTTGAATTCTAATAAATAATAACCGGCTACAGCAACTAACGCCACCATCCAAAAGTTGAAAATTTCCAATCTAATCACCTCCATCTAAACGGTTCCATCATACTTAAAAATGTTGTTTTTACAAATGAAATGTTCAGGAATGTATTTAACAATCGTTATGTTAATCGCTTATTTGTTGATAAATGAAAAATTAGATAGGAGATAGAATCAGAAAAACTAATGTACTAAAAAACAATTATAGGATGTGTTTAAATGAAAAATACTAATGAAGAAGAGTGTGGGCATCACGGTCACCACCATCATCACCATACAAACAATAAAAAAATTTTACTTTTAGCTTTTATTGTGACGATGGCATTCTCGGTATTAGAAGTGGTATATGGGGTGTTGTCTAATTCTTTATCCCTTTTATCTGAAGGTATACATATGGTAGGGGATGGAGTATCAATGTTAATTGCATTGATTGCAGTTATCTTATCTTCAACTCATAGTAAATTTAAAAAGGCTGAATCCCTAGGAGCCTTTATAAATGGAATTGGCCTGATGATAGTACCTGTGTTTGTTATTTGGGAAGCAATACATAGAATGATGTCGGGAACGAGAGATATTTTATCAACGGAAATGTTTGTTGTCGCAACTATAGGATTGATAGTAAATATAATAGTTGCTTTCGCATTATCTAAGGGAGATAAAGAAAACATAAACGTAAGAGCTGCTATGCTACATATAATTGCGGATTTACTGAGTTCGGTAAGTACGATAATGGTTAGTTTGATTATAATGTTTTTTAACATTTCACTTATAGATACTATTGTAAGCATCGTTATTTCGCTCGTTATATTGTTCGGGGGAGTAAGAATTATAAAAGAATCTTTTGATGGCTTATTAAGAAAAAATGAGTAAAGTTAATATAAGAGAGAAAAGTTCGTAATTTAGTTTGCTCTAGTAGAATATAAAAAAGAGGCACAGAAATGTGCTTCTTTTATTATTTAATATGGCTAAACCAAAGTGAAATCTCTCTCTTGGCGCTTGATACAGAATCTGAACCGTGAACAACATTGGAAGCTTTTGAATGAGAAAAGTCTCCTCTAATGGTTCCTGGTTCAGATTTTAATGGATCAGTGGATCCAATCATTTTTCTCGAAATGCTCACAACGTTTTCTCCTTCCCAGACCATCGCAAAAACTGGTCCAGATCTAAGAAAATCAATGAGTTCATTGAAAAATGGTTTATCTTTATGCTCTACATAATGTTGTTTAGCTATTTTTTCTGAAACGGTAAAAAACTTTGCTTCTTTTAACGTGAATCCTTTGTTTTCAAATCTCTTTACAATATCTCCAATTAATTTTCTCTCAACACCATCAGGTTTCACCATAATAAAAGTTTGCTCCAAAATAACACCCCATTTTGTTTTAATTCTATTAAATATATTGCATTATATAATGGGTTTTCCCTTTCAAATCAAAAAAATAAAAGACCAATATGGATTGGCCTTTTTCGCTTATTTATAATTTCATACTGTTACTTGTTTCTTGATCAATTTTGCTAAGAATTTTGAAACTTTATAATCAACTGCATTCTTTAACATTTCAAAAATGCTGGTTAGACTACCGACAAAATTAAAATTATCAGGTAAATTAAACAGACGGGCTGTTTCTCTGACTGTTAGATAACGATTGTATTCCGGATGAATAAATGCATCATCTTGAACGTGTGTAATCGTAGGAGATTGCCCATTCAGTTGTAGTCGTTGACAATAGTTCGTAAATTTCTTATTCGGTGCCCGTAAATGAGTAGGGACGTCCAGAATATTCCCGCCTGGTGGAATGTGAATGATACGATCCATCATTTTAGGAGTAGGCTTAAAACCCAAATCTTGCTGCGGTGCGTTTTCAATCCCTTTCCAAGCATCTGAAACAGTACGGTATTCTGATAAATGTGGAATGTTTAGTTCTGGAATTCCGCAACCATCTTTAATTCCGAGAATAAAAGCTCTTTTTCTTTTCTGAGCAGAACCAAGATCAGTAGCATCTATGACTTTGCTTACTATCTTAAAATTCGAAAAGAATTCTTTAAATCTATTAAGTATTGCTCCTTTTTTTACTGTGAGAAATCTTTCAACATTCTCGATTAGGAAAGCCTTAGCTTTACTCCACTTAATGATATTTAAAGTTTGCTCAACGATAGGGTGCAGGATCGAAGAACTGTCGCGGAAGTTGTTTTTGGTATTTAAAGCGCTGAATGTAACACAAGGTACGCCAGCAGCAACAAAATCCACTGAAGGAATATCATCCTCTTTAAAATCCATCACGTCTTGCATAATAATGTGATCTCCGATGTTTTCTCTATAAGTTTGGATGTGGTAATCCCTTAAGGCCTTCTTTTCAAACCGATCGTTAGCAAAAACTATCTCATAACCTTCGTCAAGAAAACCTTTATCCATTGACCCACAGCCTGAAAACAATGAAAGCATTTTTAACGCTTTTGTCTTTAAGGAATTGGGGACTTTCCCATTGGATTTAGATTTAGAAAAACTACTCGGTGAATCTGCTTTAAAGAAATCAAAAATAGACAGCTGTTCAAATCCTGAAGCTTTCGCTACTTCGCGTACACTGGCTGCATAAGTTACTCTATGATTCGAATTTTTTTCTTCTTTGTAAGAAACAAAATCGATAGTGTTATCAACTGATTTTGATTTTGCTGATTCGTGTACGGTGAAAAGGATTTTTCCTTTGTGAATTTCAATTTCGATATGACTGTGTTTTGCGAAAAATTCCTTGATTTCTTGTCCTTTAATATCTATGACAGGAACGACATTTCCCGTCTTTTGTGTTGTTTTGGCAACGTGTTTAGATGCCTTTCTCGTAGGCAATACAGTAATCCGTTTATTTTGTTTGTCGATTTTATATTTAATTGGAGTGCCAATTCCGAATCCATATTCGGATAAATATTTTGCTTCTATATATAGTCTTTCCTTTAATTTATATAAACGTTTACGAATATCAAGTTTCATCAGTATAATCCTCCGTTATTGTGATTTCCTGAAGATTATAATTTCAAAAAAAGAAAAATGATAAAAAAAATAAAAAAGAAGAACTTGCATATAGACAAGTTCTTTTAATTTTTGTAAGCATTGGATAAAAAGTGATTAGATAAAGTTAAATAATCTTCTTTTGAAAATTTAAATGGTTTCTTTGAAAATAAAGGTTTCTTTAATTTGAACCAATGTTCAATTTGTCCGAAATAAAATAAATCGTGAATAAACGTATAAGACTTGCCTCTATAATCAAATTTAAAAATGAAGGATTTTTGAGGTCCGAAATTTTTTCTTTCAAACTTAAGTAATTGTAGTTCTTCTAATAATTTTTTATCCATTTTAAAAATCACCTCATTGTTTTTTTGTATATATAATGACAAATTTAAATTTATCAAGATCAAAATAAAAAAATGTTTTTTTACACAAAAAATAAACACTTGATAATATATATAAAACAAACGAGAAAAGAGAGTGATAACGATGGAACAAGTAATGAAACAATACATTGAAAGAAACGGACAAACTTTAAAAGTAGGGGTTTATTACGATCTTGGAGGATGTAATCCTTTCACTTATAAGAATGAAATGAGAGGCTATTATATATCGGTTATTCCAGTAGAAAGAAAAATTAAAGACGGATATACTTCGGAAAAATCTAAAGCATACAGTGGTATTAAAAAGTTGCTGGTTGAAGTGAAACGAAAGTCGAAAAAAGCTGAAACACAAGCATTAGAACTAGCTACGGAAGAGTTAATTGAGGAATTAATTGCACACGTTTTGAAAAAGGAGGAAGCAACTGTTGCCACCGTTTAAATATGTGTCCTATATGATAGACTCAACAGTGAAAAAAATTTTAATTCAGATGAACAAACTTAGAGGTGACGAAAAGCAAATTAAAAATACTCTGATTGCAAATTGTCCGTTCGAACTAACGGAAGTAAGTATTATTCATTCAACAGGTTTCGGTTACGAAATAGAACTTTATCGAAGCAATAAGGATGTGTGTTCTGCAAACCCAAAAAATATTATCTATATCAAATTATAAAAACAAAAAAACCTTGCCGATTGGTCAAGGTTTTCTTTTTGATATTTGTCCTAAATTTTGGATTTTCTGTATCCTGCTTTAACTGCTTGTTTTTCATTCTTAAAATAATCAACAGGTTTCACTGAATAATAAAGTCTACCTTCAGGAGTATGATAAATTTTTTCTCCTTTAGAATTTATATTTGCTTTGATTGGAAAAAATTTTGTTTTGTAGGAAAACATCAATTTTTTAAACATATTGATCACCTCGTTGTAAGTTTTCTAGCATACTAAAAATTAAAAGTCACGGAAAATGCAACAATTTATTTGGATTATGCCGATAAAATATATAGAAAAGCGGAGAATTTGTGGTGTTTCTGCTTATAATAAATAGTGATATAAATATAAGAATGAAGTGAGGAGAAAGAATGTTAAAAGCAAAGGCTATTCTTGCTATAGTGTGTTCATTAGGAGTTGTAGGAGGGGGAAGCTATTATGGCTATAAAGAGTACGTTAAAGCTGACTCAAAAGAACAATCTGTAGCTTCTGTAAAAACTAAACAAGCGAAGGAAGAAATAAGTAATAAAAATTCAGTGAAAGATTTAACAAAAGAAGAAGCGGAGGAAGTATTGAAATCTAATATTGATTCAATTTTTGATACTTTTGATAAAGCTGCTGAAGAAAACAACTGGAATGAAGCAAATCCTGTTAATTTTGGAAAGGTAGAACTCGAGATTGAAAAATATGCTACAAAGAACTTTGCTAACGGGAAGTTGAAGGGCACATTGGAAAACTCATTTAAAAATATGGATAGTTCTGCAAAGCCAAATTACAACAGTGATATCCGTTTTGAATCAGAATTAAACAAAGATGGAAAAACACTAAAAATCAATACGATCCAGTCTCCATCAGATATTGATAATATGGGTTATCAATGGAGCTTCGAATTAGTAAAACAGGATGGAAAGTGGAAGATGAACGATTGGGATCAAACATCTTTGGATAAATTAAATGTTCAGTTCACCAAAGAAGAGGCTCAAAAATCAGTTTTAATCTCAGATGGACAGACATTAAAATTTGTTAAGGAATATAATTCTGATCAAGCTGATGGAAAAGCATATTTGTTTCAAATAAAAGAAAATGATTCTTACATTGCTGTAAGTTCTAAAGATTTGAGTAAAGTTACAGATTATGAAGTTAAATCTGAACTTAATACAAACAACGATTCAACTGATAACAGTGACACTACGGAGAAAAAAGCCAATACTGAAAGTGGTCAGGACGAAACAACTAGTAATACTGAATCTAATAATGATTCTAAGAGTGAAACGAAAAAAGAAGAACCTAACAATACATCTAAATCTAATTCTAATGAGACCTCAAATCAGACGATTGATGATAATGTAAATCTAAATAAAGAATTCTATACAAAATTGCACTTTGGCGAAAATAAAGATACTTTGGTTAAAGAATTTGGCAGTCCTAGCGCTATAACCGAGACTTCTCAGGGTACTACTCTTAAATACGAAGATTCTATTTATACTTTATCTAATGGAGAAGTATCGAAAGTGGAGATCATCGGTGAAAAGGCGTCTCGTTTGTATCATAATTTTGATGAAGTGATGAAAGAATATTTTCCGGATCCGGTATACGCGGAATATGAGGATAAACGATCTCACGATAGTGAAGGATACAAACTTGTTTTGGATGATGGATACTCCAAAAAACACACTTTTATTTCTGGTAATAAAAACGGTGATCCGATTAAAAAGATAATTATCGAGATGTATTCTCCTCAATAAAAAACTCAAAATATAAAAAGCTTGTCTAATTGTAGACAAGCTTTTTTGTATTGGCTCATTCTGCTGTATTTTAAATTTGCTGGATTAATTCAAAAGATCATTTAGTGATTCAATTAAATGTGTTGCTTCAGACCAGGAGTTAACAGTGGCTCCAGAAGCAAGAGGGTGTCCTCCACCATTGAATTGATATGCCACGTCATTAATAGGTGTACTTGCTGATCTAATTCTGACTCTTATTTCTCCGTTTGCGTATTCAACAAAGAAAACCCAAATTTCATTTCCTTCGATGTCTTTTAAGGTGTTAACGAGGTTTGCTGCTGAAATTTCATTTACATTAAAAGCAGATAGGACATCTCTTGTCATTTTGAAATAAGCCACACCTTTATCTGTAACTTCAAAATCTGTTAGCACTTTGCCTTTAAGCTTGGCGATATCTCGACTTGTTTTGTAGAGATTCGTATAAATCTCTTGTGGATCAAAGTCATATGTTAATAACTCTGATGCGATTTCCAATGTTAAATGACTAGTATTGTTGTATAAAAACCGGCCAGTATCACCAATTATACCGGCGTAAAGCAATCTTGCAGCAGAATTAGTCATAGTAAGTGAATCGCTGTATTCTAAATACAAGGCAGACAACATTTCGCTTGTAGAACTGTATTTAGTATCTACCCAGGATAAGTCGCCATATGGTTCTCTATCGGGATGATGATCGATTTTAATGATAAAAGAGTCTTCTGGAATCATCTCGCCGTAGCTAATTCGTACTGTGTCGGCTGTGTCACATACGATGACCAAAGCATCTTTATAAATATCGACTGTTTGCTTGTCCATCTTGTTTAAAAAAGTTAGACCTTCGACTTCTTCTCCAACAACGTACACTTTTTTATTTGGAAACGAAGATTGTATGATTTTTTGCAATCCTCCTTGGGAACCCAAAGCATCGGGATCTGGATTGATATGTCTATGTATCACTATATTATTGTATTCGTTGATTTTGTTTAAAATCTCTTGTTGTATGTTCATTTTTTATTCTCCCATCATTTGTTTATATGTATTATAAATTATATTTAATATTTGAAACAAATATTTTTTTGAAAAAGTCATTTATTTTTATGTTATTATTATTTTTATCAAAAAACATATAAAGGAATGTTGGGATGGATCAAATTTATAGAAATTTAATTGGCCTTGATGTCTATGTAATTGGAACAAAAGAAAAAGGTGAAATCATAGAAATTTACGAAAATGATATTGAAACAGTTTTTGTAGTCTCTACTAAAAACAATGGAGTTATGAATTTAAATATTGATCAAATTAAGGTTTTGGATAACTGTATAAGAGAAAAGAAAGAACAATTGGTTTCAAAAATAAAAAAATTACAAGATCAAAAGAGAATTTTAGAGATGTTCCAAGAAATACACGTATAAATACATAATGAGCGTAAAAGGATGTAGACATATGGAGCAATTATTCGAATTCAAAAAGATTAAAGGATATTCACTTGAAGGAATTTATCCGAAGTTCGGAGATGGAGAGTTTAAAGTTTTAATGCAAGACGGAGATTTTTATGGCGAATTGATTGTTTATCACGGAGGAAATATTCTAGGATGCAGTTTAATTCGATCTGTTGCTGATTCTTTAGAAGATGTAGATATGATTATTGATATGAAACGAACAGAAAATAAAAAACACGCTATAGTTAACGAAGAAGGATACTTAGAGGGTGTGAGATTGCTCGACTCTAAAGGCGATGATTTAGTAATTGAAGATACTGATTTTAACTCTACCATTGTTGGTATTGTAATGACTAATTATGAATTTAGACAAAATTAAAAAGTTATATATGAAAAAGTAAAGCTTAAGGAGAAAACACAATGAGAATAAGAAAGTCAGATCTTGCTAGGGTTCAGGATGGAAGAAAGAATGGATTAATGGTTGCAATGGGAAATGTACTAGAACCGGTTCGTACAGATTTAAATAACGAACTAAGCAATTATTTTAAAATGAAGGTTCCGAATTTTCATTGCACATTTAGTGATGAGGATGGGGAAGATATTATCAATGGAATTAACGAGTATTTAAAAGATAATGAAATGAAAAGACAATTGGAATATCCTCTAGGTGGTGGAGAAGATACATATCTAATTCCTATTGGAGAACGTCTAAATTTAGATGTAATTGTTGTTGATGAGTACTATGGAGACGGAGAATATAATAGATACGTAGAAATTAATAACTTTTTAATTGATGAACATACCACAACAAAGGATGTAGACCTATTAGTGGATTTCGTAAATAAATATTTAAAATAAAAATGTAAATAGTAAGGCGGAGATGGTTTGCTTTAATGCCCTCTATTACGGAAGACCATCTGAACACGATGTTTTACTTGGATGATGCGCTGGAAGCCCGTAGGTTGATCGGATTCGGTGGTATTTTAAAGGAGATAAATAAAGAACTGAACCTTAGTGATGCGTAGGACGGGGATCTGGTCAAGAATGAGGAATAAGATGACTTGCAAAGGTCGTGGCTTGATGGCATCCTGGCATTAAGAATTATATAATCAAATAGAAAAGCAGATTCTCTTCTAGAATCTGCTTTTCTTTATCTTTTAAAATGGGACTGATGCTCCCGGTAATACTTTGAATTTGCTATTATCAAGTGAATAAGCAGTTCCTTTAAGGGTTGCTGTTCCACCCTTATTTTTGTTCATTGTTACATAACCGCTATCACTCATACCTAAAGCGCCTAAACCAAAGATTGGTGCATTTCTTTTATAATCAGAATAGTAGCGTAATGCAATGTGTCCTTCGAATGTCCAAGGCCAAGCTGTTGCAGGTTTAACCGACCAATAAATAATTCTTCCGGAATTCCCTGCATCAATTGTTACCTTTCCGACCGGGACAATAACTGTTTTAGTTGGTTTGAATAGAGGAGCTCTTTCAGTAGACACGATTTCTTCAATTGGTGTAACACTTGTTGAGCTTTCCTCAATCTTTTTAGCTATTTCAGGGTCATTTTCCCAGTGTCCAACAGTGATTTCATCATCCTTATAAGTTATTTCAGCTTTCGATAAATCTAAGTCCAAATCATCGTTTTTCTTTGCATAAGTAGACTCAGCAAAACCCATAAACAAGAGAGTAACTGCGACAAAAGTTAGTATTTTTCTCATAAACACTATTACCTTCCAATTTTGGATATAATAATATAATAAAAGATTATTTAGAAAGAGAAGGAGGAAATCACCAATGGATTACGAAGATTACTTCAAAACAGCTATTAAGTCATACTGTAAGCGTCATAATATGTCATCTCAAAAAGCGAGATTTACAAAAAGTGATGGCTTCGTAACTATAAGTGTCAAAAATTACTCAGAAAATGGTCTAGATATAGACTGCTTTAAAGTCCTAGATTTTATATTGAATATAATTGGGCCTAGAAAAATTGAATTTCGCCAAACAACTTTTATGTTTCCGGACTATGAAAAAATAGATAAAGTAAATATTTCTTTTGGAGAAAAAGATTACAACGCCTTAAACGCATTGTTCTCTTAAAAAATCAGACCTTTATGGGTATGCTTTTTTTGTTCCGTATCGTAATTAAGAGCACAATAGTCAATGTGTGTAATACCTATTGTGAAAGTAATTTACTTTGATGCCCTTAGTATTGCTTGAAAAGGAGTGTTGGCCCTGCCCAGCCAAAAATAAAATAACGCATTGGAATTTATGCCAATGCGTTATTGTTTATTTTAAAGAGAAAGAAGCATTTTTGGAAGTGGGAAGAGGGAATCCTTGTTTAGACATTAGAACTTTAATTGTATAAGTTCCACTTTTAAATGAAGAGTTTGTTTGTAAACCGACAATATAATTACCGCTTTCGTTTGTGTATTTAGTGTCTTTGTATACTGTTCCATTAGGGCCTAAAACAGTTATATCAAATCTAGCCCAAGGAACTGCTTGATTACCATTGTATCTAGAATAAACGCCTATATATACTTTTGAGCCTTTAGAGTAAGAAGAATAAGTTGAAAACACATAAGTATCTAATGTTTTATTTTCTTGTTTCAAGGTTGAGACGTTCAAAGATGACGGGGAACTTGAACTGCCATAGTTTCCAGCTGTCACTGTATAATTATAACTTGTTGATGAATTCAGATTGGTATCAGTGAAACTTGTTGAATTCCCTTTATAAACAACTGTGCCGTTTCGTTTTACTTCATAGTATGTAGCATCATTAGAAGTGCCCCAACTAAGAGTAACTGAATTCCCTGTAATGTTATTCGAAGAGAAGTTTGATGGGGAAGATGGAGTTGGGGGGTAAGAAATTATTGCTGTGCTTGCGGGTTTTATCGAGACATCGTTTCCGCTGTTAGCATAGAGCTTGTATTCATAATAAGTGTGGGGAGTTAAATTACTATCGACAAAGCTATTGCTGGACCCAGTGTAAATGACTGTACCGTTTCTTTTTATTGTGTAACTTGTAGCGTCGCTTTGGGTGCTCCAATCCAATCTAGCGGAAGTGGAAGTTACATTAGAGGCTTTGATATATTTAGGAGTAGATACTTTGATTGGAGGAGCTTGTACTAAACCATATCCGAAATAAGAATCTCTTCCGGCGGTTCCGAGATCAATTACATTTTGATCTAGTTTTGAACGTAATTCGCTAACTGTGGCATTTGGGTACTCTTGTTTCCACAGTGCTAAGACGCCGGTAACAAAAGGAGTGGCCATTGATGTCCCGCTCATATTTTTGTATCTAATGCCAGGAAATAAACTAATAATGTCTACCCCGGGAGCGGACACTTCGACTTCAGGTCCTCTGTTCGAAAAAGAAGCTAAATTTTTATTTTGATCCACCGCAGATACTGCTATTGCATTATCATAAGCAGCTGGATATAAAACGGATGAGGCCTCATTTCCAGCAGCGGCAACAACTAGAACTCCGCTGTTGTAAGCTTTTTGTATTGCTGTTTCTAAGACAGGAGAGTTTTCATCTGTTCCAAGACTAAGATTGATGATATCCATTTTGTTTTCAATGGACCAGTCAATTGCTGCTACAATACTTGAAAGGTAACCATCGCCTTCGCTATCGAGGACTTTTAAAGCGAAGACTTTTGAATCTGGAGCTGTACCTACGATTCCTATAGAATTGTTTTCAGCACTTACAATACCTGCGACGTGGGTTCCGTGCCCATTGTCATCTGAATAGGAGGTTGTATAATCTACGAAGGATTTGCCTCCAGCAATAATTAAATCACTATGATTGGCTATTCCGCTATCTATAATTGCAACTCTTACATCTTCACCGGTTAAGCCATTATTCCAATCGTTTACTGTGTTTAAAAGTTTAGGTCCATAAGTAATTGTTTGTTGGGGAAGACTGTAATACTCGGCAGTGCTTAGTATAGTATCTTTTTCAATTGAAGAAATATTAGGATTGTTTTTTAACTCATTAATTGAAGAACTGGGGGCCTCTAGTGAAACTGCATTAATATTTTCGTATGTGTGTTTCACTTCTCCTTTGCTCTCTATTTTATCTTTGGCATATTCAGTTGTGGTGTTTTTATATGTTATTAATACGCGTTCTTCTCCTTTGTCCGGAGTCTCTATTGTTTTTAAAGATAATTTAGTGCTTGCGTTTACGTGGTTTATAATAGCTGGAAAAATAAAAGAAGCGGATAAAGTGAGAATAGCTGTATTAAGAATTTTGCTTTTGTAAGTCATATAAGGATTGCACCTCCCTGAGTTGGTTTTTTAAAAAATAATTTAATATAATATACAAAGACATATTGTCATTATAATTAAACGAATTTTTTTTGAGAAAATTAAGGAAATAACTAAAGCTGACAGGGGACTAAAAATGGACAATAATATTAAGTATAGAGTTGCTAAAAATTACAATGAATATTTAGAGATTTGCAAAGAGACGTTCCTTGGTAGTGAAGGGAACGATTCTGTATTTCAAGAACCAGACTCTTGGTTTGATTTTTTCGGAATTTATCAATTTAGAGATGAGAAATACGATGATGTGGACAATTGGGAAGACATAATTAGTGGATTTAACGGAGAAATGGATCTCAAACCAGACGAAGAAGAATTTCCTGTGTTGGTTACATACTGTTTTGATAGCGGATTTGACAGGTTAGGAGATATGAATATTCAAATGTGGGATATGATTTCACTCAAAGAGTTGAATTTGAGGCCTTATTAATAATTTCTTATTTTTTAGTGAAGAGAGTGATGAATTTGAAGTGCTTGGTTTACGGTGTAATATTGGCGATCCTAGAGGGGATAGCAGGATATATCTTTAACATACCTTATCTAACCATATTCGGTACTCTTTCTATTGTTTTTATTGTCTTGGCTGTTCTTATATCGGGGTTGGCAGTTAGTGGGGATAGACAAAGAGCTAATTTTCATTCTGAGACAAAACAAGAAAGGCGATTTAAAATACAAGGAACCTTAAATATTTTAATAATGGCGTTGCCAACTGTTATTATTTTTATAATATTGCTAATGATAAAGTGAAAGCTCCTTAGAAATGGAGCTTTTTTGCTTAGTTAAGATCGTAAGACCCCTATTTTTTCTCGAGGTAATACTCGAAAACCTTGATATATCATAGTCTGACTTAGTTTTGCCCTGAAAGTTCGGGGCAAAACTTTTTCATTTATAACATATCCATAAACAGAGGGAATGTGAAATCGTGTGGCAGCACGATTTTTTGTTTTTTATTTAAATTTTTCCAAATCTATTATATTTATTAAGGAGGTGATGCGTTGACTTTAATTGTTGAAAAAGTAGTTATCTTGAAAGAGATTGAAATAGAAGATACATACTAAAATGGCCTTTACCAAATTCAATTTTATTAAACAAGAGATTGTGTGGCGTGGCTAACAAAAATGTAGAGATTAACACGGTGTATATGAACTTTAGCTTTAGAAACGCCGCTTATTGTTTTTACAGCCATAATTATGTTTGTGGAGGGTTTGCTTGTTCATACACTGGTTTGATGATGGGTTACGTTAATTTTGCTAAGGCCAAAAGGTTATTAAGTGATACAGAAATACAAAAAATTAAAATTGATCCGTTTACGGGTCAGAAGTATATTCCATTGAAAAAAGTTAAAAGGATTCCATTATGGCCTTATACATATGAACAATCAGAATTTAAATATAAAATGAATCAATCTATTTGTTTTAAAGAATTTGATAAAGACATAGTAAGACCTGATTATTTAGATGAAGAATTTTTCTTTGCTTTATTGGAATCAAAAGGGCTCGATGTTAGTGAAGTTCGATGGTATTACGAATAATTTAGTTAGTTTGAACAAAAAAAGAAGGAGAAATTTGCCTTCTTTTTTTATAAATCCCCATCATCGTTTGTGTTATTAGTGCCTCCAATTGACCTCTAACGACATTATTAACCGCTTTGCAAAACCATCGAGGAATTTCTTTTGGATCGCTAAATACGTTTTTGTAGAGCGTTAGAAACCCTTTCAGTTCTAGAAGTGAAGGTGTTCATTAGATTATCTAGAGTGGCTCCAGAAGGGATGTAGGAAAACATTTGATAAATAAGGTGCTGCATCCTATACGAGAGTTCTTTTTCATCTTGGATTTGCTTTTCTAAATCTCTTTTTTCGTTTTTTAAATGGTTGATATCTTTGTTAGCTTTCTTTAAGTCGTTTAGTAATCTATGGATTTGTTTTTCCATAGGGATAAGAAAAGTGGATAGCTCTTTCTTATCTGAAGCATATTTATCTAGTAGGTCTTGAACATTGACAATATCTAAATTTTGACTTTCTGATAAAGAGAAACTGGTCATTTTAATGAAATTGAATTCGTCTATTAATTCTCTGCCGATTCCGTTATTTCCGGCAAGCACAAACATTATCGGATTTTCTTCGGTTTCATTCATCGATTTCATCGTCAATTTCCACAATCTTTCCATCAGGGTATTCTTTAAACATTTTGCCGTTTTTCATATATACGATGTAAGTATTAGCGATTTTCGCATCAATTCGCGCTAGATCTCCTGTTGTTTCTAAAAACTTTTCTACGGATTCTCGTTTTAATGCATTCTTAGCAACATTCCTCCGATTTTCTTTTTGATTATCTATTTTCTTCATTATAGTCAACTCTTTCTTTTTAGAATAAAAAAATAAATAAATCAAAGCATCTGAATATGTGTTTTTATATAGTTCTATTTGTATTATATACATTTGGGAATGAAAATTCCTTGAGCTAAGAAGAAATGGAAAATATCGATTTAACTTGTTTTATTTATATCTTATAACGCCTTTTATGATGAAGAAGGGCAAAACCTTTAAGATTTAAGATTTAAGTACCAATGGATTGTTATGCCCCCCACCCGTAGGTTAAGGATAGGGTTTCCCCAAACAGTTGTTTTTTTAACAGGGTGGGGTGGATAAGCAGGATTTTTTTTGAGAGTAGCGGTTTTCGTTAGCGGGACAAACAAACAGGAGACACAAAAAACAGTTCACTGAACGGGGTCGCCAAGACAGGTGTGAAAATTAAGTTCTGATCCTGTCACTAGTGGGGGACACACCACGAGCAGGAATAACTGATACCCCAAAGAGAATATCTCGGGCTTAGATTTCCCAACAGTAATCGTCCATATATATAGCGATCATCCTATTTTAAATCTAATTAAATAAGTGCTGTAAGCAAAATAAACAGTGTAAATGAAATTTTAGTTAAAAAATCTATTCAAATCTAATTTTTTTCTTTCTATGTCCGCAGCCGATTAGACATCTGTTATGAAAATAAATGTAAAGCCATAACAGTTAAATAAGAGGCTTAATTGTCTTTTTGCTTTAAGCAACTATCTTATCGTTACACACTATCCTAAAACCTGCTAGATTCGTATAATTCGTTCTTTGGCTATGCAAACAGTACCGTGGCGAATTCTTCGAATTCGTATGGCTTATAAATGAACACTTGGGGTCGGGGTTGTGTTATTAAATATAAAAAGAAAAAGAGCCTAGAGCTCTTTAAAATTTATATGTAACATTAATGTTAGATGTAAACGTTATGCTATCCAGATCAAGATGGAAGTTTTGTTTTAATGTGTGTAAAAGTTCTTTAGAAATGATATTTTCAATTTCAACGATATGTTTTGTTTTCGGGTTCCCAAGATGAACTTCGAATGAAGCCCCTTTTTTTGTTGTTCCTTTGTATTTAATATAAACGAGTACTTCGAATCGATTTAATATCTCTTCAGTTATATCATCGGTTGTTTTCTTTATATCCTCATAATGAAATACTTTCCCATCTATATTGTGTGGTGAATGTTTCGTCATATTTTTGTATGGTGTAATGATAAAAAAATAAACGATACCTGGTATAAGAATGATACATATTAACAGAGAATTAATTGCTTCTGAGTCGCTATTTAATAATTGGTTTCCTACGCCATAGGTCGATAAAAGAATTAATGAAACTGCAAAAATAGAAGACAATACAAATAAAATACTTGGCCACAAGCTAGGTTTTTTCTTCGCTTGAATAAATTCCATAAAACAACCTCTCTTCTTTTGATAATACATTAAGCTAAAATTCTTCTAAAAAAGAGTCTGGGCATCCCTGTACAGTTTTTTTGGGAGGGTAATAGAATGAAATTAGAACACTTAAAACTACATATAGGTTTAGTAAACAAAAAGCGACGTTTTTATATTGAAAACGTTGCTTTTTACATTATTATTTCATCGTGAACTAATCTCTGATTATAAAATCTCGATTAAATTCTTCAATACTAAAGTAATATTCCGTCATACCTTCATCTGGTACTATAAAGGTTACTTTCTCTCCATTTGTTTCTACGTATCCTAGTTGACCTGTTTTTAGATTTGTAACAGAAAAGTCCATATCTGTTTCAATATCCATATCTTCCAATCTGTTTTTTTCTACCTCATTTTTCTTTAGTTTTTCAAAATTTGACATTTCATTTCCTCCTAATACAAATTTTCTGTTTAGCGTTTTTATAACTCTTTAATTTTACCTTGTTTTTTTGTTTCTTGAAAAAAATTATAAAAATCAACTCTTCTTTATATTATAAGCTAAGGGTTTTTTCTGAAAAAAAGAGTCTGGTATTCCTGTAAAAGTTAACCTCTCAGGAACAAAAGGCAAATAAATCACTAAAACCAATAGGTAGTAATTAAATTGCAAACAAAATGCAACGTTTTTGTGTGGGAAACGTTTTTTTCTAACATTATCATTTCTTCGTGAACTAATCTCTGATAATAAAAATATCGATTAAATTCTTCAATACTAAAGTAATATTCAGGCATACATTCATCTGGTACTATAATTCCATTTATTAATTTTCTTATGTTTTTTCTCTTTTTTCAAATAATTAGTTAGAATAAAAATAATAGTAAATAACAATCAAAATGAAGTAAAGGAGAAATATCTTATGATAGGTTATCACGCAACTTCAATGGAAAATCGAGAGTCAATTTTAAATGAAGGGTTTTCAATAGAAAAACAAGGGGAAAATGAAAGTCATTTAGGTAACGGTATCTATTTGGCAAGTACAAAAACATTGGCCCGGCAATATGGAAAATATTTAGTTACTGTTGAGTTTGATGAAAGTAAATTATTTCACTTAACAGATTGGATTAAAGAGTACAGGGAAAAATGTAGAGAGGTGTTTAACAATGGTGTCGATGAAAGAGGTGTAAACAAAGTAGTTGGGGAATACTATAAAGAGTTTTATACTTCTCAAGGCTATAACGGTCTTATTATGGATGGCATCGTAGGGACATCAAAGGAAATAGTTATATACGATATTAAAAGCATTAAGAATATATATTAGTGAAACCATTTGGATTCAAATATAATACTATTTGGATTCCATATAATACTGTGAAAGAAATAGGAGGATATTAAAACTTATTTTCTTTGGTATGACATATAGAAATTTTACAAAATGAGAAGAGACACTTTTGTCTCTTTTTTTATTTAGAGGGTACTGTCGAGTGCTGTAGAGAAAAGCGTAAAAAAGGTACAAAAATTCATAATTACATTAAGCGGTACGAATGGACAAGGTTATAGAAAAAGGCGATGAAATTGGACTGCATTCCAATTTTCGATATTCTTCGAGTAAAAGGTAAAGCCAAAATTGACGCTGAACAGATTGAAAACGATTTGCTGGAGGCGATGGATGGAACAAAAAACTGCTCTTGAAAACTCTAAATACCGAGTCAAAGATAACGATGTTGTGTGCGGTAATAAAGGTGGCGGAAGACTGATTATGGCGTATTACATCCTGGAATTAAGGAATTACATAATTAAATGGTTTCTCCTATTTGAAATCTGATTCATATGATAAATACATTCAGTATCGACGCTTATTGTTTAATCATAGCCAATAATGGTAAAATGATACTGAAAAGGAGTGGGATCAATTGGGAGGATTTTATTTCTTTGGCGGTTTGATTTTGGCGTTTTTATTAGGTCTCGGTTTATTGTCTTTTGGAGTTTTTGCGCTTTGGAAGCTTTTTAAAGCGTAAAGGTGGAGGCAGATTCGTTTGAGAGGCTGCCTTTTTGTATTATAGATATCTATTTGCTTCACAAAAACTTTTTACAACGCCAACATCTTTCCACTTCTTGCAAGCTGATGTGACGCCCCAATTATAAAAATCCTCAGTAATTTTAGCGGCTAATTCCCATCCCACAAAGGCAGCTAAACCTGCTAAAAATGCAACAACTGCTACAGGAAGAAATTTTACTGAAAAGTCGTCACCTTCTAGTAATTTTGCAACTGCTGCAAGTTTTTCGGAAACGACATTCTTGAAAAATAAGTTGTTTTGGTTGATTTCACTTTTGGTTAACTGACCATCTGTTTTATCAGTGTCAATTTTATATGTCCCGTTCTCTATAACTAGGGATTTTTCAATTATTTCTTGTTTTTGTTTGAATTCTGTTGATTGAGGATCTACATTGGTAGCTTTGGCTGAAGAAAGTGAAACTGAGATAACTAACGCAAAGGCCATAAGGAACGCGATTTTCTTAAAATGTGTTTCGATCAATTTCATTTTTTCATCTCCTTAGTAGATAAATAGTTTTGGTATACAAATCCTACGGTATCACAAATGATCCTTTAGAATCTTGCCAAGTTACTCCTAAGATAAGATTTTTTGGTTGCGGCGGCTTATATGGGGTACTTCTCGATGCTGTAGAAAATGGTATGTAAAAACACAGAAATCCTAGAGGTTTCCCTCTAGGATTTCGAGTGCATTGCTGTGATTAAATTGTGCTAAGTAATTATATAATACACTATGTATTATTGCAAATTGGTGTGATAAATATGTCACACTTGGTGGTTACTGGTTCTTACAATCAAGAGCAAAGGAATTGTTTATATAAAAAAGGGCCATTTTTTATACTCGGCTTATATGGGGGTGATATGTTGTCTGGTAGAATAAGGGAAAAGACTAAGTGAGGAGTTGCTACCAATGAGTGAACAAACAAAACAAGAATCTATTGGATATATAGTGAAAGGGATGATGGATTCTGCTATTCCAGCTAAAGCAGTGAAGAAAGCTATAGATCTGCTGTGGGTGATGGTTCCAGATCAAAAGGATATTACGAACTATGATACATCGAACTTTGCTGTTTTTGTTTGTGAAAAATTAGAGTTGGATAATGAGTTGATTCGTGATATTAATTCATCTGTATATCGGGCTTTTGATGATACGCCTGTAGAAGGAGCAGGAGAATACTTTAGAAACTTTGTTTCTTTGGTTATGCCGTATAGAAATTTTGAAAAATGAAAAGAGAAAAAAGGGGTCATTTTTTTTTAGCTTATATGGGGGGTACTCCTGGGCGTCCTAGAAAAAAGCATAGAAGCACACAAAAATCCTAGAGGTTTCCCCCTAGGATTTCGAGTGTTTTGCTGTGTTAAATTGTTGCAAAAAAATATGGTTGAGTTAATTATATCCTACATTACGTATTATTGCAAAATGTATGGGTGTGACATATTTATCACACTTATTAGTTAGCCGGTTTTCAACAGCGGAATTAATGAATTTGGGTTTTTGCTCAAAATCAAAGATTTTGAATTATAATCTATTCAGCAAGGAAATAATACGACTGCCTTGCTGTTAAAGAAACCTTGCCGTTAACAGAACGGATTTAAAAACTCGACATTTGCCAATATCAATTTTTAAATCCTTCTTCGTAATGTCGTAGAATTGATCATCAATTATTGCCCCCTCGTCAGGGGCTTTTTTATTTCTGTTTTTACTAGGTGGTCACTTTCTTATTTACATCATATCTATATAAATTATGGGGGTACTCTTGGGTGTTGTAGAAAAAGGTCCATAAACGCACAAAAATCCTAGAGGTTTCCCCCCAGAACTTCTGTGCACAGAAAAGATCTTAATAAGTAGGCTGCCGCCTACTTACGGTTACAGAAGAAATGAAGAAACACGCAGATGGTGGTTGTTGTAAAGAACCTGTATGCGCTGAATGTAAAAGTGAATGCTTCTTTGAAGGACAATAAAAGTAGTAAAGTTGAATAAAACCGCAACTTCAATATGTTGCTTTTTTAATACAAATTGAATATTGAATTTTTTAAAACCCCCGCGAGTTTCCGGAAAATCTTTCGATAAATCACCTATGATATAATTGTCAATAGGTTAAAGGAAAACACTTGTAAAAAAGTAGGTGTTTATTATAAAAAATCTGAGTTTTGGAGAAACTATTCGCTTTCTTAGAAAAGAGAAAAAGAAAACAATAGAAGAAATGGCTGCTGTTATAGGAGTTACCCAAAGCTATCTTTCAAGAATAGAGAGGAATATGCAAAAACCATCAATTGAAATAATTGAAAAAATTACTTATTATTTGGACGTTCATAAAGCATTTTTGTTTTTTAATGAGGGAAACCAAGATCATTTATTTACTCTGAAAAGCATCTCAATAGACGAGCTCAAGGAGTTAAATATAGTACGCGATAACGGGGAGAGATTAACAGAAAAAGAATTGCAATGGCTTATTGACTCCCTGAAACTGTTAAAGGATTAAGGGGTTGCCGTAAAACATACTTGAACTAAAAAAGTGCATTGAGATATAGAATTATCTTCATAATTGGATTTTGAATTAAATAAAAAATCCTTTTTTTATTTAATCCAAAATTTTGGTTATAATGTAATCAGAAATAAAAACAGAAGGGTAATGATAATATGAGTGAAATTTTAAATTGTAAAAAGATCGAAACGGCTATTAGTAGAGCAGAGAAAAAACTTATTACAGAAGCTAAGGAAAACGGATTATACGAAAATTTTGGACAAAAAGAAATTAGAATGATTAGGGATAAGTTTATTAACATCTCAGATTATAGTAATGAAATGAATGCTAAAAGAAATATGTTAGAAAGCTTTTCAAAATGGTGCCGGAGTGTAAGCCTTTCGGAAATCAAAAGTTATCCCCGAAGAGGAAATGGAGGAAGGGATGCGTAGGATAAGAGAGAAAATCGGAGGATATAACTCCCACAGACGCGATGATACAGAAAAGAGATGTAATAGATGAGTTGGGGGGTATCGCCAGATGCGACAAATAAAGAGAAATTAAAGGCTGAAATGGCTGATTACTTAAATGGTTTAAACTCAACAGGAGAAATAAGTTTTGAAGTATATAGTGAAGCATTTGATTTCTCTATGAAATTACTTGACAAAATGTATGACTTAGGAAAGTTTGAAAAACGAATAGAAGGTGGCGGAATTATGAATACATATTTTTATTCGCACAAGGGCTTTGATTCTGATGGTTGTTACACTGTCCTAGCGAAGGCTGAAAACCAAAAAGATGCTTTTGATATTATCGGGGAACGTGTTGGTTCTAGTGTGAAACGCAATATAAATATTGATGATATTCAAGTGTTAAAATTCGATGATGACAATGCATTTGTTATTGATTGAATCTGAATAAAACAACAATTTTATACATATTGGAGGAGGGTGGAGTGATGTGGAAAAGTGGAAGTGTCTATCTAACAAGTAAAGACAGAGAAGTAATTGACGAATTAATTCAAATGTACTATGTCGCTATAAACCCCGAAGAGGAAATGGAGGAAGGGATACGTAGGATAAGAGAGAAAATCGGAGGATATAACTCCCACTAATAAAATTTTGAAAAAGACCCGATTTCTAAATCAGGTCTTTTTTTATTTTCAGGATTTTTTTAAATATTTATGTTGATGTGAAATTTGCCTGTTCTCAACAGAAGTGACCTATGTTAGACTCTTGTTATAAAAATTTCCAAATAAGGACGTTCACATTCCTTTAAAGAGGCCGAGTGAGAAATGTTGTGTAGTATTAAAGAAATAAGGGGGGTATAGAATATGAATAAATTTGGACTGTTTTCAATTCTTACTGTATTGAGTAGCATTTTATTATTTTTTATTCTCAGGGGATCAAATGCTGATTTATTTTTAATCATTGTCATTCAAGGTTGCCTTTCATTGCTTGGAATAATATTTGCAGTTGTTTCGAAGAAGCGGGTGCCTGGAATAATTGGAGTTGTGTCTAATAGTGCAGTGCTAGTCTTTGCATTTTTCTTATTGTTGGCCAAGGGAATTGGTGGTTAGCTTTCACCTTGAAAACAAAAGGACATATAGAGTTTTTACTTTTTGCAAAAGAAAATAAATAACCTGTTTTACATAATTTATATGCTTGGTTTTCGAATAAAAAAGAATCCTTTACGTTGAAGTAAAGGATTTTTATTTTTTTACACTTGTTGAAAAAATGGGCTTAAAATATTTAAAACTGTTTTGAAAGGGTGGAAAAAATGAATCGTACCTGTTATGCAGTGATAATGGGTAGAAAACCTGGCATATATAAAACCTGGGATGAGGTATTGGAGCAAACTCGAGGTTTTATGGGTGCTTCTTTTAAGAAGTGTTGTAATCGAGAAGAAGCTTTGAAAGTAATGGGGATTTCAAATGAAAAAGGGTTTAAGGAGCTGGAGGTTAGACAAGCGGAACTTCTTTCGGAGAGGCTAAACCTTTCGAGTATTTATGTGGATGGAAGCTTTGATTCCAAAGCGAATATTTATGCTTATGGAATAAAGGTTGTTGAAAGGGGAGAGGTTGTTTATCAAGATAGCGGAGCTGAGCAAAACGTTGAAATTGGGTTGACGATGGGGAGTTTAGCTGCGGAGCTAAAAGCTTCAATGAAAGCTTTGCAATATGCTGCGAATTATAACAAACGAAATATCATTATTTATTATGACAATTTAATGATACATAGATTGTTGGATGGATCCACTTCACCAAAAAACAAATATCAACAGCAATATATCGATTTTGCTAGATCATTAATTGATAAACATCATATTAGAGTTGACTTTTCTAAAGTGAAGGCACACAACGGAAATAAATATAATGAATCCGTTGATAAACTTGCGAAACAGGCTATGAAAGAAAAAAGAAGTGAACTAAGAGGTTATCCTAGTATAGATGATTTGTCAGCAATGGATAGAACTATAGTGTTAAGTCTTTATTATAAGAACATACAGCACTATAAAAATTGCGGCTGTAACTTCAAGACGGTTAAAAAGAGAATGAATGAAATCGTCTCGAGTACTTTAAACCAATCACAAGAAAAAGGTATAGCAATCAATAAAGAACAGATAGAGAACTATATTAATCAAAATGTGCGCTATATAAAGGCCAAATTTAAAAAGTTTAAGCCTTTGAATAAGCCTAAGTCAAAGGAAAAGAAGAAAAAAGATTACTTTGTTGAGTATGCGTTGAAAGAAAAAACAATGTTAACTTGCTGGTGTCATCAATTTATCTTTGAATATAAAGAATTGAATTTTAATTTTAATAAAGTGATAAGAAATCTCTCTGTAATTGCAGACAAAGTGGTAAACAGGGCATCTAAGGAAAAGATCAAGGTACTTAGATCTCGTATTATGTCATACATTATGGAGAACTATGATACGTTTAAGAAAAAGTATGAAGAATATCAAGGAAATCCAAATCGAAAAAAGAGAGATGCCATCAACTTAGTTGATAAATCAAAAAATGACATTATCAAACCAAGCAAGAATAACTGGGGATCAAAACATATTGACGAATTAAATCAAAAGGAGAGAACAACAGTTTCTAATGTAGGCTACGGTTTAGTGTTTACGTATTTAAATGCGGGGAACAAATTAAAACTGACTACGAAAAAGAAAAAACAATATGTAAATGAATTCTCTAAAAAGTTAGTAATGGATGCGAGAGAAAAGGGTATTAACATTTCTATACTATCCGCAAAAGACTTTTATAAAAATAAAATAGAAAGAATTAATAAAGCTTATAAAAAAAATCTGAACAATAGGCTTCGGAGTATTGTGGTTTAGTAAACTATATTTTGAAAAAAGTCCTCATAATTTTTGAGGGCTTTTATTTTTTACACTTATATATCACTATCAAATAAAATTAAAATAAGGGGGGATAAATAATGTGTATTGAATACAACAATCAAAGCGATGAAGAGTATGAAAACTTAAGACCACCGGCAAGAGGAATTATGCCTCGAGATATTTGGGAATCCAAACGGATAAAGGAAATAAAAACAGCTATGGACAGAAAATTATCCGCAAAAGAAAAGATCCCTCAAGAATGGATAGAGGAATACAATGATCTTATTAATCGTGTGAATACAAAGGAGAAAGAAATGAATAATCGATTTGAAAAAACAGTTGAGGTTTTAGAAGGTGACAATGTAAGCAAAGAGATGAAGTTATACTTTTTATTAGATTTATTATACAACGATGAAATAAGCCTTAATAAGGCTAGAGAGTATTGCACTAAAATTGGACTGTTTTCAGATCATTGGGTCTCGCTCGAATTAAAAACTGGAGATTTGCTGAACGGTTGTATTTCAACAGAAAACCAACAAAACGTTAAATATGAGTGCTCTGTATGTAATTCGATGTATACAGAATTAGAAAAAGCTAACGAATGTTGCTGGGATTACTTACATACAAACGGAGAAAAAATAAAAGAATTATTGAATCGAAATGCAAAAAGTTGGGGTAACGTTTCGATTAAAACATTTGAGCAGGATATTAAAACTCTAACAGATTATGTGAGAGTCCAACAAGAATTAATCAAGAGGATTGTTGGATAGGAATTTATTTATTTGTCAAAAAAAATGTAGTATTCCATTTAGAAATAAATTCGGATAATAAGAAAGGTGTTATACGTGGATCAAGATCAAATCCTTAAATTATTAAAACAAGACCAATTAATTGAGATTATTGAAATTCAGCAACAAGAATATGAGGAATTAAAAAATGCTGTAACAAAATTTATACAAAAAAACTTTTCGCCTGGACGAAAAAGTGATAGAGAAGACTATGCACAATTGGTCAGTTGCAAGGATATTTGGGATTTAAAAAAGGCCATTGAAAAGGGATAAAAGAACTTGGAGGGATCTTCTTGGAAACAAATAAGTTATCAATAGAGAAAGTAAAGGGATTAATCAGTAAAGAATCTTATGAAAAATTAGCAGCTGAAGGTTACGAAGTGGTTAGTCTTTCATATTTAAAAGAGCAGCAAGAGAAAATTGAAGAACTAGAAGCAACAGTTATAAATATGACGATGAGAGCTAGAACGAATTTGAGTGCTTTTCGTAACGTATCGAAAGAGAATGAAATTTATCAAAACTTCGCAGAGTCTCTAAAAAAAGTTTTGGAGATCAATCAATTTCATCAAAGCTTTGAGGTAGATGAAGAATAGAAAGGGGGTAACTAATGACCCTGCTGCCTGATGAAGAAAGTAAAGGTATTCATAGATATAGTGCATTTCCTTTAAATCATAGATCTAATGTAGACAAATATAAAGAAGCTTTAAAACAGATTGAGAGATACATATATGAAAGGGATACCATCCCTACAGAAGATCGAGAAGTTTTGCAGAGATTGATCGTGTTAGCGTTAGAAGATGAATTGTACAAATAGATTTAAGTGTGAAGTCCTTATTAACGAAGAGGAGAGATAAAATGAGTATTAATGTAATTACTGGAGCTACAGCAACAGGAAAATCATCATATTTAAAGAACAAAATCGATTTTTTTCTAGGAATAGGAGAAAATAAAGAAGTGATAGTCTTAGAATCATTTTTTGAATATGTTGAATGGTTGCAAGAATACGAAAATCAAATTGTTGACATTGATTTAAGCAGGAAACCTAATATTTTTGAACTTCGTTTCGATGAAGAGGTTTCTCAGAAACGACGTCAAAAAGAATACGAGGAACATTTGAATGATCTTAAAACTTACATTGAATATGTGTGTTTTGGTGGTAATCATTTGAATAAATCTGAGGCCGATGCGAATCGATCGGACATAATTATGGAAATTTTAAAGACGATGTATGAAAATCAAGGTGATTCAAGAGAACTCTTAACTTATATAGACTTTTTTAAAGTTGCAGAAGAAATATTAGTAAATCAAAAGAAAAACGAGACTTTATTTGAAAAAATGAAAGTTAAACGAAATAAATTTAAAAACGAGAATTTATTAGAAGAGTTATTTATCTACGGAACAAAAAAAGAATTTCCACAATTAAATAAAAAAGCAACGATTATCAATATTAATCCGAATGCGAGAAATAAATATGATGATGCTATTTTCTTTATGTCAAAGTATTTAAAGAACGAAGTGGAAAAAAAGTTAGCTGATAATAAAGACTTAATGATTATATTTGATGAAGCACAATGGATGGATGATCTAGTGAGAGATGTATTTATAAAAGGTGTAATGGATAAAGTAGAAATATTTATATCTTGCCACCAATGGGACTTCAAAGAAAGTTATAAAAATATTAAACACAATGTTTATAGAATGCTGCGTCCAGTGGTGTAACCTTCTAGTTAAAGAAGTTGTTGACTAAAGGATCGATAACATAAGGAGGTAAAACAATGCCTTTGAAAATGGTGGTAGGGGATGCGCGTAGAGGTAAAATAACATCTTATCTTAAGAAACAAATAGAACTTGTTTACAAAACAGAAAAGGAAAAAGAAATTATTGTTATTGATCGAAAAAGAGAATATGTAAATTGGTCAAAGGGATTTGATAGCCAGATCATAGAGGCTGATATAACCAGGAAACCTAATATTTTTGTATTCAAACCCGTAAGTATGAATCAAGAGAAATATGAAAAGGAATTCAGCGAACACATAGAAGACCTATGTGAGTTTATTTATGGGTTGATATGTAAGCACATACCCCTCGATAGGGGATTGAAAAAGTTAGAAAATGAAAAAAAAGAGACGATTAAAGAATCGTTATTAAATATATATAAGGATATAGGAGAAAGTGGATCATTAACATTTGAAGTATTACTTGATGCCATTGCTATAAGGGATAAAGAACTCTATAAAATGATTGAAGAAAAATCCATAAAGATAAAATTTGAAAGTATATTGGAAGAAATTTTTTTATACGGCCATCCATATGAGCTGCCTAAGTTAAATAAAAGATTGAACGTTATAACTGTCTGTGATAAGAAACCTAATTTTTACTCCTCTTCCATATCAAGATTTCACTTAATGCAACATTTAAAAAGAGAGATTAGGAGAAAAATCGAAAGGAATAAAAACTTAGTAATTGTATTAGCCGATTTAGGTGACTTGAGTTTGGATGGATTATTGTTGAATGACATTTTAAAAGAGAATTTAAATCAAATAGATGTTCATATAACTTGTAGTGACTTAGAAAGATTCGAAAATTCAAATAAAGAATTAAATGAAAAAATAATGAGATATTGTTTATTAGATTTTCGATCAATAAATGGATCTAGATTTCAAAAACAGATCAAACTAGAACCTGAAGACTTTGAAAAAGGGGTAATCTCAGTTAGGAATAAAACGAGGGATTTTAGATTTTTACAATTAAAAAACACAGGACGAAGAACGAAGAAAATTTTAAGAATTGCACAGTGGAAATCTAAAATGTATTTACTGAAATTGAAATATCCCGAAATGGGCTACTATGAACGTATGTGTAGAGTTGCTGGGTATTCTGAACAAGACATAAATGATATGGTGAATGAGGCTATTAATACTCTTGATTATGATAAAGATGATCCAAGTATTCGGGAAGAAATATGCCAAGATGAAGTAAGCTATTGGGAATGAACTTAGTAAATAATTTCTTATTTGCATTGATGTGTAAGTGGTCAGGTCACATTTAGCGCTTTATGAGTACTTTTTTATCGTATAAGAGGTGGATGTGTTGAGTAATTTTTTAAATCGAGTTGAAACACCGTTTTATATTATCGAAACCTTTTTGGATGTGGAAGAAACATCTCAGTATGCCTATCAAATTCACGGAAAAGTTGTGTTCAAAGATGAAAATTTTAAGAAGTATGTTATAAGTTTTGAAAATATGGACTCTTTGTATATAGGTTATTCATACCACTATGGAAGCATTGTGATTGCCAGGGATGATATTTGGCGTGCAGATACATATATCGTTTATCAAAAATTAAAGGATATATTTGATGGTAACATATTTGTTGGAGCGGAAAATTATAGAGAAATCAAAAAGAAAAACAAACAATTAATTAGGGCATTGAATATTCATTTAAAATATAAAATGAAAAAATATAAACGAATTTTGAAATTCAAAGAAACAAATATAATATAAAAAAACAAGACCGAATAATTTTTGGTCTTGTTTTTTCGTTATGTAGATATGGTTAGCTAACGGAATCGTTGCATTCTTTGCAAAGTAAAACAAAATCCATCGTTTTCACTTTGAAATTTTGATTATGTAATTTAGGCTGAAGCCCTTCCTTTGTGCTAACAAGGACAATTTCTAATTTGTTAGGGTTTTCCGGTATGTAACCACAAGTTAAGCAATGAACATTAACGCCTTTTTCCATAGGGGTCAAAGTCATTGATTCTTCTTTGGCCATAACTCCTGAACGATTTCCGTTGCTATTAAATACTTCTATAAGTTTCATTTGTCTAACTCCTTTGTTTCAACGAACTAAAAAAGATTATACACTCATTTTTTAAAAAAATATATCTTTTTTTAAAAAAATAATTTATAATCAAAAACAAACAAAGGAGATGAAAATAATATGGTTATTACAATATTGCCTGTGGATTTTAGTAATCGAAATTTGTATTATAAATCGCGTCCTATCAATAAAGAGAAGAATAATAAGGTTATCGAAGGATCTGATTTTAAAAGTGTTTTACAAAAGGCAGTGGAAAGAGTAAATCCCAAGTAAAAAGCATTATTTCAAACATATTTTAAACAATGAATACATAGGAAATAAGTTTTTTTATTTTTCAAGATTAAATATTTAATTTAAATTATACTCTTAAAAAAGAAAGATAAAGGGAGATAAAAAATAATGAATATGAATAATCTTGAAAAATTAAATCTAAATGGAATTGCACAAAAAATTATTAAAGTTGCAATGGAGCACTCTGAAGAGGGTAGTGATCTTCAGAAAGAATTGTTATCTATCGTTGAAATGGTTGACAAGGAACAGAGTAAGGCTGGCGAAATTAAAAATGCTTTTTATTTATTGTTAAGCAAAATGTAAAAGTACAACACATAAAAATGGAGCGTGTAAGATGAATACTTTAAAATTGCTAAAAGTTCAAATTGAACAAATTGTGTATGTAATGCCTTTATCCTGGGGAAAAGAATATGAGCCAATTAAATATATTGTTACAAAAATTGATGAAACGGGGATTTATGCCCGTCCATTTGAAACATTAGGAAATGAGAAGCAATTTGACAAAGATACTTTCGCATACAAAGGGCTATTTGATGATTACAAAATGTTTCTTAATAAGGAAGAATACATTGAGTTTTCTAATAAAAAGGTGTTTGAAAGAGAGTTTAATCAATGTAATGATGATCGAAAAAAGATCCGAGAAGATATACAGGAGATATTAAAAGGTATTAATACAGAGGAATTAAGTAATTTGTTGGGTGCGATTCGATAATTTTGGATCCTAATAATCGAGATTAAGCTGCAAATTTAATTGCAGCTTTTTAAAATTTTTGATTAAACTTAAATGTATTTGTCGTATTAATGAGTACAAAAATAATTTTTTATCTTCTATAATGAAAATAGAGCTTAATTTATCGTTTGAAAAATAGTAGTTTATAGGAGTGTTAAAGTGGAAAATGAAATTGACATTATAAAAGAAAGTGGATTTACTAATGTAAAGTGGTATGATGAAGATTTAGATTATACATATTATGATGCTAATCTAAACGATGCGCAAGTAGAGGTAAGAGTTAGTAACGAGAAACTTGAATGGCGTTATCTTGGATATAAACACTTAGATGATATTGAGTGGTATGGGTTGCGATCGAGTGCAGCAGAAAAAGATAACGATATCAATATCAAAGAAGAAAGTTGTGCTTCGATGGATTTAGAAGATACTGAAGTTGTTATAAATGAAGAGGATTACTTTGATAATACCAATGAAATTGCTGACGAAGATATTAAGATTAACATATTGGTTAATTTTTAAACAATAAATGTAATGGTTGTTTGTTTTTTAAAATTAGACAGATATACACTATAAAAAACACGACCTATATACAGGGCGTGTTTTTTATTTTAAAATTTTTGTTTAGTTAAAAATAACCCACTTTAACAAGCTTATATGAGGAATCGTTGAAGTCTACGAATAGTTCTTCGTTCTTTCTATATATAGCCTTAGTTTTCGCTCGGATCCTTTAGTAATTTGTTGATCTTTCAGGGGTATTCACTCATTAGATGATCTATTTTCTCGGTTAGTATAGTGAACGGATGTATTAGCTTGGTGTTTTTTTGTTAGACTTAATCATTATACGTTAGGACGTTGATGAATCAACGTCTTTTTTGTGTAGTCGTATTCTTTCAAATGGAATGTGCCCTTAAGACCTTTTTATTTCCTGATTGTGTAATCCATATTGAAATTATAATCAAAATTGGTATAATTATCCCTATGATTACTGATCTGAAAATTGAATAAATTTCATAAGGAGACTTAATGCAAATATGAACCCTTTAATTAGCGTTGTGATACCTGTATACAATGGAGAAAAATTTTTAAGAGATTGTTTAGATAGTGTTTTGAGACAAACTTTAGAGGACATAGAAATTATTGTGGTGAATGATGGTTCTTCGGATTCTAGTGCAGACATTATTGGACATTATGCAAAAATAGACAACAGGATTATTCCGATAAATCAAGAAAATCAAGGTCCCGCAACAGCAAGAAATAATGGCATTAAAAATTCAAAAGGAGAATTTATTGCTTTTCTTGATTCTGATGATTGGGTTGAACCTCAAACATATAAAGAAATGTATGGAGCAGCCGTAAAGAGTCAGGCGGATATCGTGTTTACTGATATTGTCTGGGAATATGAAGATCAAGAAAAGTGTCGTATACATAGTTATTCTGTGAATGCGAATAGGCCGATTAATAGAGACAAGATCAAAGAAAAAATCTTGATTGATTTTTTATATAATGGTTCTTATGGTGGTGTGTGGAAGTTATTTAGGAGACGTTTCGTTGAATCTAATGATATTAAATTCCCAAAGGGGAAATACCTAGGCGAAGACTGGCTGTTTAATTTAGAAGCTTTCACATATTGCGATACTGTATATTATTTAAATAAGCCATACTATCATTATAGGCAAATAAATCAGACTAGTTTGATGAGAAAGCACATACCAAATCTATATGATTCATATATAAATAGCGATACTTTAGAATGGTACGCGAAAAAATGGGGGATTTTCAATGAAGAAATTGAAGTAGATCTTGCAAGAAGGAAATGTTATATTGCGGTCAACGGTTGCATACAAAATGAATTTAAACCGGGATGCAAAAAAACAGTGAAACAAAAATTAGATGTAATATCTAAAATTGTGAATCACCAAAGCGTTAATAAAGCTGTTGATATTTCAATGCAGAATGAGAAAAGGTTCTCAAGAAAGTTTTACTTAATGCTTATAAAGAAAAAAATGGTTGTAATCTTATTCTTGATTGGCAAAATATTGTCTTTGAGATCTTGAATATCTAAAATGGAATTTCAACGATTCCGTTGAACTGAGAATAAAAAAGTCACTTAATTTAAGTGACTTTTTAATTTTAATTCAATATTTATAGTGTCTAAAACTTCTATAAATTGGCTTAATCACAGGAATCATAGCTTTTGTAAACAATTTTTCGTATGTCTATTCTTGATATGTATGTTATCGTGCTTCATAAGATGAAATAGATAATCGTTTAAGTCATCATTAAGCGTCGGGTGACTTGCAGAACTTCAGTATGTCATTCTCAGGTCATATCGTACTTACGAGAAAATACCAAAGTAGATCAATAAAATCGAGTAACAATAAAAGAATAGGCTAATTAATGAGAATATTTCATATTTAATCCATTATTTACTAATGGAATCGAAATACGGCTTTCTCTATGATTTTGTTTTAATCCTTATACACACTTTTTATTAAAAAAGAAGAAAAAAACAACAAAGATCAAAAAAGGCACATATTTTCAGATAAAAAGAAAATCCAGAATATAATAATGAAAAAGAAGTATTGAAGGTGACTTAGTTGAACAAAGAAGAATTCGTCAAAAGATTAAAAATGAAAAATGCAAAAGGATATTTGGTAGGGGGGTATGTTCGTGACAAGATCATTAGTGAATTAGAACAAAAAGATTTCCAATACAAGGATAGAGATTATGCTGTTTCTGGACTTACTGTATTGGAATTTGAAGTATTATTCCCAGAAGCGAAAAAAATCGGTGCGGAATCTTTAATTCACAAAAACGGTGAGATTGTTAAGGAAAAAACACCGGTCTATTTATTAGAAATTGATCAGGAAGTTTCTGAAGTCGCATTGGTAAGAAATGAAATCAAATCGGGCAATGGGCATAACGGTTTTTCTTTTGTGTATGAAAAACAAACAACGATAATTGATGATCTGAAAAGACGGGATTTTACAATGAATGCTATGGCGATTGATTTAGATACAAGTGAATTGATTGATCCTTACGGAGGAAAAGAGGATATACAAAACAAACTAATAAGAGGGATATTCATTGAGGAAAAGATTGAAGGCTTGCAAGAGAATGAAATTAAAGTTGTTAACGGAGAATATTGTATTGAAATGGACGGAAAAACGTATTCTTGTAAACTTCCCCAGGATCCATTAAGAGGGATTAGGGCTGGAAGATTTGCTTCAAAACTAGGTTTTACAATTGAGCATAATACATTAAAATGCTTAGCAAAATTACGCAAAGAAATTGATTACCTGCCAATAAGTAGAGTGTATGAAGAAACAAAAAAAGCAGCGATTGGTAAGAGGCCTGATTTGTTCCTTCAAACTATGAAAGAGTGTGGGTTACTTGAAAAAATCTTGCCAGAAGTGGGTCGATTAAATGAATTTGAACATTCACCAGGAAAGCATCCGGAAGGGAATGTTTTTGAGCACACTAAGCAAGTTACGTTAGCTGCTTCCATATTGACAAAAAAAATGCACCCGAATTATTCTAAGGGACTAGAAAATAATGTGGTATCAGCAATATTTCACGATGTAGGAAAAGCCGTTACTCAAACATTCGACCAAGATTTAAATAGATACAGATACATTGGCCACGAAAAAGAAGGGATCCCTATTGTTAAAGAATTCTTAAAACGATGGAACATCAACCATTGGAAAGACCATATGGAAACTATAACTGAACACCATATGATGATGCATCTTAACTTTAGAAAGGTTAAGCCGGCAAAACTTTTGTATAAATTCTTAGGCGGCATAAAGAAAAAGCAATTTCAACAAGAAGAAATTAAATTGTATGAAGAATGTTTTGTCACTTTGCAAGGGATAAAAGACAATATGAATGACTTGGACTCATACGTCTCTTTACTGTTGTCTAAAAAATATGTGGTGACAAGATTATTTAAAAACTTGCCTCTTAGATTTAAAGAAGAGGTTAGGAAGAAAACGATAGACAAAAAAGAATGGAATCTTATTAAGAATTTGAGTAGTGATGAAAAGATAAACTATCTTAAAGAAAAAGCAATTCGTTCTGGTATGTTTAACACATATTATTATTACTCAAAAGATGCAGGAATTAACGATAAGATGGACTTATCGAGCTTTTTAATTGTGTGTGCGGCCGACTCAATGGGAAGGCTAAAGAATAAAGAGAGTGTTGTTCAGGTTTTTGAAGAGCTGGCTAATATATATATTTTAAATGCGGTTGAAAATAAAAATAAAATAGAAAAAATGGTTTGTTCCTTGAAGGAAAAGTATGATCTGCTTGATACTTATGTAGAAGATGTTGAGTTATTACTGGACAACGATCGTTTAATAAGAGAGTTCTTTAACAACAGAGAAAACATCCAAGCAACTGTATCTAAAAAGGAACTGTTTAATCAAGGATTGCAAGCGGATGATGTAGAGTATCATTATCAAGAAAACATCAGAAAACAAGAAATACAAATATTTAAAACGATTTTGAAATTATCGTGAATATATTTATAAGGTGAGGCGTTGCGCCATCACCTTATTGTTTTTTCTAATACAGAACTAACTTTCTGAAAAGATTTAGGCATTAAACATACCTAAAAGATTCGCTTAAATGAATTACCTCGCGGAATCCGTCGTAAATTGTCTTACCATTTACAGAGATGTCATTTATGATCTTTGAGAAAAATATCTCTAATGTATTGTAATAAAAGTGGTTGCTCGTGTAATTGAGATTTTTTAGAATTTCAGTTGAAAGTAGTTGATTTAATTCTTCTTTTAAGAGTGCATTTGTACAGGCATTGATAGAATTGATAGCGTTTTCAAAAGCTTCGAAGCTTAACATACGATTACCTCCAATTTTATATGTAAATATTTAATGAAAAATGAAGCTATTAATATGCTTCATTTTTTTATGTTGTTTTGAATCTTATTCAGATTTTGTTTCAGTAGTCGATTCAGTTACTGGTGTTTCTACAACTGTTTCAGTAGTTTTAAGTTTTTGATTTGATCTGCTCAATGCAAGTGATCCAGCGATGATAACCAAAATACTTGGAACTATGAGAGAAATATTAATTACTAAAGTAATAATACCTAAAGTAAGCAACCAAATTCCACTGTTATGTAGTGATTTTTCTAGGTTAGAAGGAATACTTTTGATTAAAGTGAGTATGAATGCTGCTAATGTGATCGCACTCTGTACGAAAGCGAAGAAAACTCCAAAACCGATAGCATCGTCAGATAATGAGCCTGAATAGTCATAACCCATTAATCCATCATAAAATCCTGCCCAAAATCCTGTTCCAGTTGCAAACCAAGTGAGGGATCCAACGAGACCTAGAATTGATCCTATAAGTCCTAAAACAAATATTGATGTATGCTTTTTCATTTTGTCACCTCTTTTTCATAAACTTTTAAATTATAGACTGTATTTTTCACAAGTCAATAAAAGTAAAACGAAAATGAGAATTACTAATATGTAATAATGGAATGTGTTCGAAATTTAGGATTTAAACAAAAGAAGAACGCAGATTTTAAAAAACGAAATCTACGTTCCTATATTGTTCAAAAGTGAACGGGATACGAGTAAGATAAAGAATTTTTGTTTTGTTTGTATTCTTTGTTGGGTTTTATAATGACTTCTTTTACAGACTGTTTACTTTGGAATTTAGGATCTTTGCTTCCATCGTAATATATTGGGTTGGCCATATTTATCATCTCCTTGCTTTAAAATTATTTGTATTATAACGACAGAAATGAAATTTGCTATCAAAATGTTTAAATTTAAGAAAGCATTAAAAAAGCGAATTGAATTTCAATTCGCTTTTGTTTTTATGAAATAAATTCGATTCTAGGTTCTGCGTCAGCTCCGGAGATGGAGAAAATACCTTCTAAACCTAAATCTTCTTCTAAAATCATTGCAAGTGCTGATTTGCAGTCGCAGCCCGAGTTGCTCATATCCTTTAAAATTTGGTTTTCTAATTTACTTGTCATATCATTTAAAGATATGAAGTTTTCGCTATAGTGTTCTTTAAAAGAAGATAAATAATCATTTAAATTTCCTCCTTTAAATTCTTCGCCAATTGTAACTGTCCAAGAATGTTCTGGGTCAGTTAAAGTGTAACAAAAGTACTCACTGATTAATCCTTTTAAAGATGAATCTAACATATCAAAAGCAATTTGTGCGTCATTTTGATTTCTTAAATTCGCTTGGAATTCCTCGGATAATATTTGTTCGAGAATTTCGGGACCTTCAATTGTTCTTTTTAGGATCTTTTCGAATTTTTCGACAACCAATTTTCTGTCCATTGTTAATCATCCTTTTCTAATGTTTTTTATAAGAAGACATAGCATAGTGTGTAGGTTGATAATATGTCTTGTTTTTAATTGTTTAAATCTTAATGATCTTCGAACCAAGAGTCGCCGTTCGTCCAATCGATATTATACAATTCTTTGAGTTTTTCTTTTAATACATTGGGTTTCTCAAAAATATAAGTCGTATCGGATTCATCAGGTGTTCGGCTTTCAGCAATACATTCTGCAATAATTTGCTGATAACTGTCAGTGCCGTATAAATCCATTAGATTCGTAATAGAACTATAACCAAATGGTTTAATTTCGTTGAGAATTTCTACTTCTGAAAAGTCATTAAGGTTAATGTTATTTTCTTTGATGATATATCCTCCATAGTTAGGATCAACTTCGACAATAAGGAACTCACTTTCTGATTTTACTTCAACCCATTGTGGTACCAAACCGTCATCTGTAATAAAAAATTTTTGCTCACTATTGATTGTTTGATTCATTTTTATTACTCCTTTTCCTGGTCTAAATCTTTGATATAATCAAGTGCATAATGATTAGTGCTAGAAACCATATCGACTTTAAGGTCTGGATCTCCGCCAAACTCATAATCCTCTAATACCATTTCATTTGAAGTAATTGAAAATTTTTTGGCTATGCTTTCCTTAATGAGGACAACGTCAGAGCCAATTAAGTATTCTCTTAAGACTTCCCAATCTTTTTCTGGAACGATTTTCGCAATTGCCATAGTACAACAACTTCCTTTCGATTTTTTTATATTATAATTCTAATTTTTAAAAACGGATAAAAAATTTTTTTTAATTATAATTCAGATTTAGAGCTAAAATAAAAACAAAACAATTATAAAGGGGTAACAGAGAATGAAAAAAATATCAGAAAGAGAAAGATTAATGCAAGAAGCAAAAGACTTTGTGTCCTTTCCGCCTGTAGATTTAGAAGATATGACGAATGAAGAAATTAGGAAACGGAACGAAATAATAAAAAAGACGTTCGAGATGGCATTTGGAGAAGAAGGGGGCAACGACGATATTTAAAGTTGAAAGCAGACGTAAGGTATTTGACCTTGCGTTTTTTTGTTAGGGATAATCCAATATCTTTAGATAGCTAATTCGGTTAAGAAGGAGGTGTTTTTAACACAGACATCAAATGTAATAAGAAAGAAAAATAAAAGGGGCGTAGAACAAATGAACATAAGAATTTTTATGTATGGAAATAAAAACCTTGCCTTTTCAATATTAAAAGAAGACGTTGTTTCCGAGTGGGATAAAGTAGCAGTATGCAATCTGATCGAATTGCTATTAAAAAAAGGGGGCCACAAGGTAAACTATTATCAAGAAAAATTAGATGAAATTCTAAAAACAACAAATTATAATCCGATTGCTTTCAGAGTGGTTAATCAGAATTTGGTTTATTTCGATCCAAGTAAATATTTTGAGTTAATGGATGATCTGTCTAATGAAAATTTCAAAGAGATTTTCGAAGAATATTGCAAAAAAGATAAGATAAAGTAGATAAAGGTTTTTGTTTTTTTTTAGATGACTTGACTGAGATAAAAAGTGTATAATACGATTGTATTAACAGTCTATAATGTAAGCTGCTATTGGAATGAACAATTTGGCTGAATGTTATGCTGTTTTTTATTATGTAAATTAAAGAACAAAGCCAAGTAAAAGGGTGGGAGCTTTTTCTTGGTATGTAAGAATTGGATTTCACTAAGTCTGATTTTATGGAGAGGAACGCCAAGATGTAGGAGTCTGGGGCGTTCTTGTTTTTTTATTAAACTGATTGATTTTCAATGTGAAAAAATGTATATTAAAGGTAAGCTTCTATTTTGTGATATGCAATGATCTTGTAAACCTTTGATCACTTAAGGGTTAATAATTAAGATTTTTGCATAAAATATAAAAAGCCAGAGTGGTGCCACACTCTAGCTTTTAAAAATTGAAGCTACCTATAATGTCTTGTCGGACGGATATTTCGTTTATATCTTTTATACGGCTTATTCCTCCGTTGTTGACACAAACAGACTTTAGACACTGCAATGTCTTTTGATTTGTTTGTGTCTTTCTTTTTAAATTATTCTTTAATCCTTAGCGGGCGTTGCTAAAGCTTGTAGACTCTGAATAGTTCTCGAGGCATTTACCTAACGAATTTAACCCAGTTACATTCAGTCTGGTCTGAGCAATTAAAATATGCCCTTGTTTGAGAATATCATTATCGAATTTGACGAATAGACTTTATTCCTTAGGTCGGGGCTCATAAGGAAAGGTCTTTTTTTATTTTTTTAAAAAATTTTTCATAAAACTCTAAATTATGATTTATAATTTTAAAAATCGTAATGGAGGGAAATAAAAATGAATAATATTGTAATTGTAATTAATGATGGAAGCATTGAAGAGGTCTTGACAGATAAGAATAAGTTACCTGTTACAGTAATAGATAAAGATATTGAAGGGTTAGATGAAGAACAGATTAGTCTTGTTGACGAAGAAGAATGTTATGTCTGGAATGGAATTAAAGAAACTGAAGTTAAACCTGATAAAGTTGAAAAGATTTTTGAAGAGTCTTCTCGTACTCTTTTAGAAAACAATGAAGAAAAGATGAGAGATTATACAATCGAACTTTATTTACAAAAGTATTTAGATCTCCAAGGCGTGGAACTAACAGAACAACAAAAAGAAGAAGCTAAAAATGGAATTAAATATTGGTTCCAAAACACAATTGGTGATGCATTATCAGATTCTGTGCAGTCTGTGATTAAATAAAAACAAAAAATAGACATCTATTAATTTAGATGTCTTTTAATTTAAACGCAAAGAGATTAGATATAGCATATTGTTGTTGTAGATGAAAGATTGAGTAGGTGGAAAAGATCTGAATATGATCGATATAGTTATGTTTTGTTATAAGAAAGAGAAAAGAAATAATCAATGGATATGGTTGAGATAAAAGGGGATTTAAAGACAAAAAAAGAGACAATTTTAGTCTCTTTTTTGAAAGGTTTAAATTTTAATTAAAGATTGCCTCTTGTCCGTTAATAATACATTCTTCTTCATATTTTTCGCAAAGATTATCAATTGTTTCCTCGATCTCTTTTTCTGTTTTTCCTTCCATTTTCATTTTGTTTACAAGATCTGAAGTATCCTCGTAATTATAATTATGTAGATAGTCAAAAAAAGTCATATTCAACACTCCCTTATTTTTCATATTACAAACCAAAATCTGAAATTTGGTTAAATTAATGAATTTATGGTTAGCCAAATTGCAATTCAATTTTTAAAGAATCGATTTGCAATCTTACCTTTTATTGAAACGGCAATGTACCCTACGGTAAACAAGAAAAGGAGAGATGAAATACTCACTAAAAGAGTGATATGAGGATCCACACCTTCTTTTGCTCCGGAATACATTAATAAGCCGAGACACGAAATTAGAACAAGAATTCTTATGACATTTATCATCTTTAAAAACTCCTTTACAATGTTTTTAAAAATTATATTTTCATTATAAAAAAAATCAAACTGAAATTGGAAAATAAAAAAATATTTCAACAATGAAAAACCACTACTCAAGGCAGTGGTTTATTTTTTATCAACTTCGTTGCTCTCATCGAAATAAATGTTTTGTTTATTTATATCATTTATTACTTTATCGTAACTACTTTCGTATTGAGTTTTAATAGAGTCAAACCCCCAATCTATTTCGTTCAAAGCTAGTGAAGTAATTGATTCAATTTCATTTCTGAACTTACTGTCCTCTAAATCAATTGGTCCGCCGAACAAATGGATAATTTCATAAGCTGAGACATCAATTCCTAATTCACTCGAAAGAGTTAGAATTTGGGATATATCTTCTTTGTTAAATTGATTATCGTTTATATAGTAATCAATTTTGTTTACTTTATTATTTTCAAGATCTACGCCAACAAAAAAGTATGCCTTGAGCAAATTAAAGAGTCTCCGTAATTTATCTAATTGAATAGATGTATTTGTTTTTGACTTATCTCGAGGTTTACCAATAGAACTCAATTGTAGAGTGATGTTACGTTTGTTCTTGGCGAAATAAGAATAAAGTACATCTTTAATTGTTTTTTGCTCTGGTGCTTTTAGGTCATAATGATAATGATCGTATATAGGTGTAAGATCGTGAATGAACAAAGAAGGATAATGTTCTTCAAATGTTTCGTCTATAAATGTTTGCACTTTGTCCCAATCAACTTCTTTTTTTATCTCAACAGTCAATTCAAATCGCTCCTTGGCTGTGATTGTCGTCGATAATCTGGACTAAATCACGAGGAACTAAGACCTCAGACTCTTTATTATCAAAGAAAGTTAAAACATCATCTGCATTCACTTTACCTTTCAAGACAACGCCATTGCTTTCGAAGCGTTTTGCAAACCAATCTGCAATATCATAGTTTGTTGTCCAGCTATATCCCTCTTTATCGCTGCGATGGGTTTCGCCTCTATAAATGGTAATCTCGTTCCCAAACTTTTTTTTCAATAATTTAATATCGTTTTGATTCTGTTCCTGGCAAAGCTCTTTAATATCTTCCCAATTTAGAAGATCAAAGTTATATTCGGAACTTGAGTAAATGTCTTTAAACACTTTATAAGCTTGGTCACCAGGAATCTCGTTCATATAAAGATCATATATGGCGAATTTAAGTTGGTTAGACATCATATAAAAAATCTTAGTGTAGCTATTTTCTTGTTTAAGTTTACTGATGTCATTTTTGAGTTTTGTCCATATTCCATTGTATTGATCGAAAACCTTTAAGTCTTCGCCAAGTGTTAGTAATTCTAAAGTTGTAAAACCTCCATCCCATAGCAAATAAGGGCTAAGAAAGTTAGATGTTAGATAAAGTTCCTCGATATTAGCTCCGACATATTCCATTGCTATTTCTGCTTTTTTTCTTTCTTCAGTTCCTTCTGCATATGTATCAACAAACGATTTCATTACAATTACCTCATTTCAAACCTTTTTTTGTTATCATACCTTATTTCATTATAATAGGGAGACATATTAGGAAAAATACTTGTCTGCAAATTAAAGAAGACTTCAAAAAAAACTTAAATCTTGTGCTAAAATATGTTTGGAAAGATTATGGCGATTTAAGAAATTAAGGAAGGTTGTTGCTATTTGCTTTGGATTATTATTTCTGTTGGTATACTCCTGTTTGGATTTTATATGTTAATCAAAAAGAAAAAAAATAATCAAATTGAGACAGGATTTGCATATCAAGTTAGCGCCACCGGCCTAACATTGATTACTTCTTCTTTCGGAAGTGGTATGGATAAAATTTTTGCATTGTTTTCAAAAGAAACAGAGTCAAACAATATGATACAGCTAATAGCGGGTTTTGCCCTTTTATTAGTAGGTATGTGGATGGGGTACTACGTAAAAAACAAACTTTGCGTAATCAACCTTTTAGGTACCAAACAGAGAAGAATTGAAGACTTTAGAAAAGATATTGGATTAAACCAGTTCGAATATAAAGAACGTGAGATTGATTTGAGTGAGTTTTTTCTGAAGATGGACCGGGAGTGTTATGAAAAAGCCACTGATTTAATTAAAAAAAGAATGGAAACCTTTTATTCAGAATCTAAAGAGGTGAATAAAGGCTATACAGGTGAAGCGCCGATACCACTTATTATGTTTGCGGGACAATGTGATAGAGGGGCGCCAATAAAAGAATATTATGAATACCAGAAGTTTGAACAAAGGCTTACAAAACTAGAAAGTTGTCAAAAGAAAAGATGGCCAACAAAAAAAGAAGAATTTCCCGAACTGAAACTCAAAGAGTCTTTAGATAGTTTGAATTTAGAAGAGGCTGAAGAGATTGTTTTGGGAGTAAGTGTTACGATGGAAATAAAAAAACATCAAGTGCAACAGTTTAATGCACCTTTTATTGAACTACAAGTAGATGAACCGAAACACAATGCTATTCAATTCAAAGAGCAGGTACATAATTACTCTAAAAAGATATTCGACTTAATAATTGAACTGAGTAATGCATATCCAAAGTTGAGAAAAATCCACCTGGTTATGTCGTGTCAGAGCTCTCTAGCTTATGAATTGGGAAAAAAAATAACTCCAGAAACTTACTTAAAGGAAACAATTATTTATCATTACAAAAATAATTCTATACCAGCTTATAAGTGGGGCATATCCTTTAATGAAGAAGGAACCAAATACGTTGAATGTTAGATCGTTTTATAATCTTTCCGTTATAAATATTAAAGACTCGTTTAAATAAACGAGTCTTTTTATTTTGGAAAATTTCATCCAAAAATACAAAAAATCATTATATTATCAATGGGCTTAAATAAGACCAAATAAAAAGGATGAAATAGGGTACAGAAAGGATTTGATGTTATGTTATACAAAAACAAAAATAACATTTCTACAAAAAAAGATAGATTTAAAAGGATCTTATTTATGGTTTTAGTCGTGCTATTTATATTGAATACTTGTTCATTTATCAAAGAATTAAATGATGTTCAAAATGATAGCATAGTTGTGCATACTGATGAAAAAAATGTTGAAACTGAAACAAAGGAAGTTGAAAAAGTAGTTAACGGAAAAACCGAAAAAACAAAAGAAGTAAAAACCGTTGAAAAAACAGATGAACCAAAAGGATTTATTGATCGAATTAACAAGTTGTTTGACCAAAAAACTGTTGATGGAGTATGGACGAGAAGCATTTTTCGATATTTTGTCATCCTTATTGGTTATTGGATGTTAGCAATCACAGTTAAAGGAGTAGGGAATGTAAGCTTCTTAGGGTTCGGTGTTAGCTCAGGGGCGGAAAACAACTCTCAAACTTTAGAAAAAATTGATAACCAAAGAACAAAATTAGATATCATTAAACATTTTAGTACTTTGGGAAATCAAAAGAAATTCTCCGACAGTGTTGAGGATAAAACTCTTTTAGGTTATTTAACAGCAATGTTCAAGCAGATGCAAAATATATACGATGAACAATTTCGTTCTGCATTTGATTTTGAAATTTTAACTTTGGATGAATTTTTAAATTCGAATAAAAAAAGCATAGTGAAAAAATCAATTGCAGCTGTTAATGATTATGGATGCGGAGTAAGCATAGGGAAAGAAGAGAATTTGCCATTCTATCAAAATTATTTAATGTATAAAGTAAAAGGTCTTGCTGGTTATGAAGAAAAGGAATATGTTATTTTGCTAAGCAGCTATAACTACGAGTTTGATGAGGATGATGAAATTGTAATTGCTACATTGTGTTCGATTGTTGCTACAGTGCATAAAACGTATACTCAATCTATGGTATTACTTGAATTTAACCGTCGATTAATGGAAACAACACAAACAATGCAAAGTGAAAACCAACTTAGGAATGGAACAATACAGGAATAGAAAAAAAGTGATAAAGAACGAACATCTACTCAAGGGAGAGGGAAAAAGTGAGAAGTGGTTCAACAAACAAATTGATAGGTGGAGTGGAAATTTCAAGTATCATTAAAGAGGCACAAGAGTTTGTTAAAAATGATTCGGATAAAGAACAATTAATCTACCGAAAAAGAATAGGAAAAGTTGCGGAAATTAGCCCAAACCGTATACCAATCTATTCTTATAAAAAGCGATAAAAAATAAAATAACCCAGTTTTATATTGGGTTATTTTTTTAAGCTCAATTTTATAGATTAAATTAATTTAATGTGAAGCCTCTGACTATTATACAGGGTATCACTCTTTAACTCGATTAATCAGACGCTCGAGAAGGTCTTCCGTTATGTCTTCTTTTTTTTTGCAGCTTTTTGAGTCTGTCAAAAGCTGTTTGGATACCTCGAAAATAGCCTTTATCGTGATAACCTTTGGCTATCACATCGGAGAATTCAGTTTCTGTAAGATTCGCCAAAAAACCAACGGGATTTATTTAAAAGGATTTAATTCTGAAGAATCTGTTCCAAACATAAATACAGAATAAGCAATACCGTGAAATTCTGCTTCTGTTATATCGAATATTTGTTTGAAATCCTCTTTTGTCATACTCTTGCCGTCAAGATTTCCTTTTTCCATCAATTCAATATAGCATTCGCGAATCCAAAATAATTTTCTCATATACTCTAAATCATTTTTTAATATATTTTTCTCCATAAAATATTTATCACTTAAGTTGGAATTGTAGGGGGTCTGATGATATTTAGAATCCCAATTCGATTCAAACATAAATCTCCTTTTAATAGCATCTAAATGTTGGATTCCGAGCTCATTTAATATGGGGTTTTTATGTAGTTTATAGTCTAGTTCTTCAATTGTTAGTTCCTCTGCCTTTGCTTTGTCTGTTTCGAAATCAAGTTTGCTCACTTTTTTACCGCCTTCCTTGTTTAATTAATTCTAGGTGCAATGAAGTAATCCGATTTCCAATAAATGATATCTTCAGTGCGTTTTAATATTTGGCCTTCAGCAAATTCTAATCTGGATGGGGAACTGTTCATTTGTGTAATTGTGATCTGTTCTTAAATGATTAAGAATTGTCGCTGTCCCGCTTTTCGTGTAGAAAAAAAACGGGCAAGCCTTTTAAGTTGTTAACTGTAAATCTTTCTAAAACGAAGGTTATGTGCTGACAGGTTTACGTTCTTTTTTTTCTTCCAGGATATTTGAAACTTTCTGGATTGGGATTAGGCTTAACGAAGTCTTTTGCTTCTTTAACAACTTGCTGAAGTAACTTATCATCGATTTTTTTTTCGTTCGGATTAGACATCGAATTCCTCCTTGGTATAAAAATTTATGTCTTAATATATTCATATTTAAATTTAACAGTACTTCTTATAATTTTAATTTAATGAATGTGATAAAGCAATTACCAAGGAATTTTCCTTATATATAAAGAAAAACCATTCGCAAGGAATGGTTTGTGTATGTATGTTTATTTAGTTAACAACGACTTTAACTTTAGTGCCATCTGGGTATTCGCTTAATTTGTGGCTAAACCAGGAACCTGCTCCGCGGTTATCAGAAGGGGAGATATACATTATGTCTGCACCAGTTCCACCTTCGGCACACATAGCCATTGGCCACTCATCACGATCATAACCTTTTTTAGTTGGAATGCCTTCTAAAGATTCCTTTCGATTTTCCTCGGATCCGTCTCTATCGATTGTACATACATTTGATTCTCCTTTTTTTATTGCTTCTTTGATATGTTCAGCTGTCTCTGGATATTTATCTTCAGGGAAGTCGATTGTTATATCGTATTTAGATTTGTCTTGCTTATTAACCATTTGGCTGTTGTTTTCAACAGATTGATTTCCTTGGTATTCGTGGTATCCAAAATAAGCGATAAGTATTAGAATAACTAAGCTGATTACTTTTTTCACGTTTTTCTCTCCTTAGAATTTCTATTGTTATTAACGACTTACATATTATATATCTAAAAAGTGCAGTGAAGATTAAAAAAAGAAAAACTCATTAGGGCAGATCAGAGTTTTTCCAGCTTGGTGTAAAAAAAGAAGAAATTAAAAAGAGTAGGATTTTTCCCACTCTCTTTTTATTTATAATCTTAATATGGTAAAGGGCTGCTTTCTGAGTTTTCCCAACTTTTTTTGCACTTTTTGCAGAAGGCTATCCAGAAAGGAGTCTCATCATACATAGGTGTTACAATTCCTCCGCATTCACATTCACCTGAATAAAATCCGTCTTCATCTCGTTCCATATAAGGGTAATTTTCTTCGTTTTCTTCGGCTTCCTGATCCTCATTATTTGAACTAAATTCGGGAGCATCCCACGGGTATTCATACGTTTCATTTTTCATTTTAAAGTCTCCTTTTAACTAATCAATTTTTATATGCGATAACAATAACCAATGCTAAGCAATGTTGTTGTCAATACGAATACATTCTATATGACGCTGCACATTCATATCTGATAATAACGTTGTTGTCCTGGATGCCTCCATACATAGGTCCATAAAGTCCTGGGAGTTTCGGTTGTCCTTGCAGTTCAATTCTGCGGCTAGGATTTAATTCGGAATCAGTAGGTCTAAACGTTTCGAAAAATTCATCTTTTGTATATAGTTTTGCGCCGTGTCCTTCTGTAACAACTTGATAAACTGTCTCCATTTGATATCCCTCTTTTTCATTTGTTTTTCCGTACTATAACGATTTTTTTTATGTATAGGGGATAAAATTATTTTTTCTTAAGAGAAAAGTTTGGATTATAATTATCGTATATTAGATTAAGAGAGAAGGACAAAGATGGGCCACTGGATTATAAGATCGTATGAAAAAGGTAGATACAACTATATCGTTTATGATTTTGAAACGAAGGAAATCACGATTGCTTTGAGTGAAAATTTTGCAACAGTTTTTACAACAGATTTTAAAAACAAAGGATTATCAAAAGAAATTTTTAAAAAGGCTGAAGATATGGAGTTACAAGGTCTTGAATGGAAAAAAGTTCAGCTAGGATTGATCTGTCCATAATAAGAAAAGACAACTTATGAATAACTAACAAAAAACCGCTCATTAGCGGTTTTTCCTATAGTATCGTTAATAACTTACTCCCGAATAAGGCCAATTCTGAATAAAACTCCAAAGATAAGATATATATGATTAATCCGGCATAGATATATCCGAGCATACGTTTATTAATTAAAGAATTTTTCAATTGGAACACCTCGTAATATATATTAGGTGTTTAAAGAAAAATCCTCATTATTTTTGTAATTGGTTTGATGGTGGGTGGTAAAGAAAAAGACTGCTACAAAACGTTGTAGCAATCTTATTTTATGTATTTTGAGTATCGTAAGTTTAAATTTCATAGAATCCAAATATACAAATTCTTTGTTATGAGTTCTTTTTTTGGTATCTAAATTAGATGACCATTTAACAGCTCTATTTTAATTTTTCATAGCTCTTTCGTGGGCTATTTTGTAACCGGTATTGTCATTTCTGCGTTGAAACTCTGAAGCACATACCTCTGCTTTCCAGTGATCATCGTTATCTAAGGTAAGGCTATTGCTCCAAGCTGCGTTTTGAATATTTATTTTCGTTTCGGAAATCAAATCTGATTTAGTCATTTGCGTTAGTTGGTTAACATAATTCGCTTTGTCTTTTTCAGTCATTAATCGTGGCATCCTAAAACTCCTTTTGTTGTTGTTCGTTTTTGATATTATAACTGTTATTTTCTTTTGTAAAACGAAAAATCTTTAATTGTTCGTGTTGAGAAAGAGAAAATTAAGTAGAAAGAGCCACTGAAGTGAATTACAAAAAAATCTTGTTTTCATACAGAAATCAAGTATACATTTTAATGAAAAGAGGTGATAAAAGTGAAAGCATATAAATTTAGTTTTTTAGAAAAAAGTTTGTGCCTAACCCTTGGGATCACATTAGTTATGTTAAATCCAGTGTTAGTTTCCGCAGCATCTTCAACTCAAACTTTTAATTTTTCCGAAAGTACTAGTCAAAAGCAGACTAAAACGTTTAGTTTGCCAATAAACTTCGATTCGGTTGGTTCTATTTCTTCCGATAATGGGGACGTTTCATATGATTTAGATGATGGTCAAATAAATATTACAGTTGATAATGGCAAACCGACAAGTAGTTCAGTTGTATTTAATCCTCAAAAGTACGAAAAAAAAGCTTCGTTGTCTTCGTATTCAAATGACGGTATCTTTTCCAATACTCAAGGATACTCAGATGATGAAGGGTACTCAGGAACTCTTAATTTGAATGGATCTCCATATGTTGTAAGCGGTACTTATACACCGGCGTCAAGTAAAACAATAACAATAACTGAGGAAAGTGATTCTCCAAATAATTTTATTGATTCAATTAATTACCGCTCTGATGGGTATTCAGGTGTATTACATAAGTCAGGGAACATATCTTATAGTGATGACCCAGACAGAGAAGAACATATGTACAAACAAGAATACAGTGGAACTGTAAACAGTAAATCTATAGACACAAGGATATGGAGAGCTGATTATACAGGAACTGTTTTTAAAGGGGGGGACGAGAAAGGTGAAGAAACGTATACTTACAAAGTGACTCTTAAATATAAAGTAAAAGACGTCTCTACATCGAATTGTTCTTACAAAGGAATTTCTCCGACTTCGAATACAATTAAAAATTATGTTCCTAAATGTTTAAGTGTAAAAAATAACTCCAATAGTTTATATAAATTAGTTTATGATTTTAATGTTACCGGAGTCTCAAATGCAGGTTCATAAAAACAGCCATATTATAATGGCTGTTTTACTTTGGTATGAATCCAACTTCCAAGTATGCTTTCTGATTTAGATTTTCTGTTTAAGTAATTATTATTTTCGGTAAGCATACAATGTAAAGTGAAATAAGATGAGTACATTTACACTGTGTTTTAACTAAAGAGGTTTGATACAATCGATGTGTTGTTGCTTACATCGACTGGATAAAATCATTGATTGAAATGTGCATAATGACATTTATAAGAATAATCATTTGAAGGAGGGTGTTTGAATTGTTTTTATTCGCACCTCTTGGGTTAGGAGCTCTTATTGGCATCATCATAATTGTTCTTTCGATGACATTGAAGAAAAAATCAGCGTCTTCAGCTAAAGTGCCCGCTTATGCAGGGGTAATCATCTCAGTGATATTGTTTTGTATTGGATATTTTATTGTTAGAGGATTCGAAGGAGCTGCTTACAGTATTCTAGGGATAATAATCTTTATCTTTACAATTTTCGCCTTCTTTGTTGCTCAGAAAAAATAACCCCGTTTTCGGGGTTATTTTTTTGCGGTAGTTCTTTGTAAAACGGATAATCTCGCTAGAGATTAAAGTTTAAACTCGAACTAGCATCTGCAATTTTTTTTGCGCGGGAAGTAGGCCATTAAGATTGCGTGAAGAACAGGTGGTGCATATCTCCAGTTCAATTTAGCGCAACTTTTCAACTGGCAATCGCATCCGCAATCGTTTGTTCCAAATCGATCCCAGCAACGATCGTGAGCTCGGCAGCAGGAATCATATGGATCTCTAGGAGTTCCACCGCCATAATCACCTTTATCTCCGCAGTTTTTCCCACAATGTCTATAAAATGGGTAACAACCATCACCCCAATTGTATGAAGGGCTAACAGATGTGAGAGATTGTCCTTCGACATAATCATCGTTGTTTGGGAGTCCTTCGGCGAAATCTTGAACAGATTCTCCGGCGTGTTCAAAGTTTTTTGTTTCAACAACTCCGTTATTTACGATGATTGAAGTCAATTCCTTGTCGCTCTTCTGAACAGAACCCATCAACGCTTCGGACTGTTTTCCATCTGTTGTTGAAAGCTGATAATTAATAAAAGCTTTTCCGGACTTAATGACAAGTCTAGTTACAAAAGTTGGAACTTGTACATCCTCGAATAAAACTTCGAATTTGTGAGCTGCTAGAAATTCAATGTTATTTTCTGAGAAGTCACTTTCCTTTGCGATTAGTTGATACTCCTCGTTTTGTTTCACCTTATTCTCGAACACCGATATTGCTTCTTCGGCAGTTAGTTTTCTACCGAACTTTACATCAACGATCGGAATCATAATAGAATCCTCCTTTTTATATTGTTGCGCAACTTGTGTTAGCCGCCAGGCATTTACTAAAGTGAAAGAGTCTCCTCGAAACTAAAATAAAAGTAAAAAAACTTGAAAAAAAGGATGAAATTAATGGATGAAGGGTCTGAAGATTCTAAAGTAACCAACGTCTTTAATTTTTCATTGTTTTCTTGTTTTCTGTTCAATTGCAATGTATATAGTTTAGGAAAAGAGGTGAGATAATTATGCCTAGAAGTAAACTTATTTATATGAAAAGGGTTATATATGCAACACTAGGTATTTGTTTAATTACAGCAAGTCCAATCACCGCTATGGCGGCCACATCGAAAAAAACAATAAACTTTCCAGAGAGTTCTGATCAGAAACAATCACAAACAATCAACTTGCCATCGGATTTTGATAGTGTGAATTCGATCACTACAAACAATGGCGATGTTTCATATGACGTGAATAACAACCAAATGGATATAACCGTTGATAATGGGTCTCCCACAAGTAGTTCAGTGGTATACAACGCTACCAAGTATCAAAAAGAGGCTTCTGTCTCTGAATACTCTGATACAAATAGTTTTCCGAACACAACAGAATATAGTGATCCAGATGGATACACGGGTTTGTTGAATTTGATTGGTTCTCCTTACATTGTGAGCGGTACTTATACACCTTCGTCCAGCAAAACGATAACCACTAAAGAGCAAAGTAAATCTCCTGATAATTTTTTAAATACTATCGCTTATAATTCAGATGGATATGTAGGGGAGTTAAGCAAAACAGGAAGTCCTCAAGAAGAAATTATAGATGGAGGAGTATTTCAAAAAGATAGCAAAACGGTTACTTCTCAAAAAATACTTCCGTCTGATAGATCAGATGCTTATCAATTTAAATTTGATGGGGGAACTTATGTTCAATTGCCAAACAGTTTGACAAGCTTTGGTAAAGGATCAAACGACTTTACATTTGAAGGGTGGATTTATTCTACAAGCGGAGATACGAGGGCTAATTACTTTGCTAAAAATAGTGAGATGTCAAACGGTGGGGTAAACAACCTTCTGATGGGGGAAAGCGGAAGTTCTAAGTATGCTATGAGTACAGGAGATGAGAATGGATCAAATGCTGGAAGTTATGTATCAGACGAGACAGCCACTAAAAAAGAAAAGGTTCATATTGTTTGGTCCGTAAAAGGAAATGTAATGAGTTTATATAGAAATGGCCATTTAATTAAACAGCAATCCATTAATGCAAGAGCTGATTGGGACGATTCTCAAGCTCCTCAATTAGGTATGGATATAGATGGTACTTCGTTGAGTGACTTTTTCCGAGGGTATATGTACGAGGTTAGGCTTTACAACCGCTCTTTAAATTCAACTGAAGTAACAAACAATTATAAAGGCAGCGCTTCTAGAACAGGTTTGCTTGCGGAGTATTTGTTTAATGAAGGTAGTGGGGAGATAATCAAAGATCACAGCGGTAACGGAAATGATGCAACTATAAAAGGAAATGCTGTGTGGGTATATACGTCAAGCACTAGTGAACCTAACTTCCCAAGCACTGTACAATATGATGACGGGGATTACAAAGGAGACTTGAGTCAAACAAATAGAACTTCTTCTCCCAAAAACAGAATGAATTTTGATGGGGAAACCTATGTAAAGTTACCAAATACGTTAAGCAGCATTGGCGACGGTAATAGCAGTATGACTATAGAAGGATGGTTTGAAGCAACTCCTAAAGACGGAGTGAATGCCGCAGTATATGCTTTGAACGGAAATACACCAAAGTATGACAATAACATATTAGTTGGTATTTATAGCAACAGGCAAAACCTTGATATTAGACCTGGGGATACTAGAGTTAACGGAGGAACAAATACGATTGAAAGAGGTAAGAAAGTACATCTCGTTTGGGAAATCTCTGGAAACACTGCGAAGCTTTATTTAAATGGGAAGCTCATAAATACACAGTATATTCAAGATAGAACTTACACTTATGACACAACTCCTCAACTGGGTATGGATTACGATTCAACCGATACAACTTCTTTGATTCCAGGCGATTTTTGGGAAGGGTATATGTATGAGGTCAGAATTTACAACAGAGCACTGTCAAGTTCAGAAGTAAATGATAATATGAATGGTAAAGTATCTAAGTCAGGATTAAAAGGAGAATATTTATTTAACGAAGGATCGGGGTCTATTATTAAAGATCATAGCGGAAACGGCAATGATGGGACAGTTGTAGGTAACCCAATCTGGGAAAAATACAATGATGATTACACTCAAAATTATTCTGGAGAAGCGGTAAAATATATTAATGCGACTTATTATGTAACAAATAAAACAAATAGTTTTGCTAATACTTATCAATACGAAGATAATGATGGTTACAGAGGAACTTTGAATCAAGATGGAAGTGCGTCTCTGAATGAAGACGGTTTGTATGAACAAAAATATTCTGGAATTGCTTATAGTGCTACATATGATAATCGGCAGTATATGTATACCCAAGAATATAGCGGGACTGTGACTAGTAAGCCTGTTGATTCTAGGGTGTGGAGAGTTGATTATAGTGGAACAGCATATAAAGGTGGAAATGATGAGACAAACTTTAAATACAGCTATACAGTTACCTTAGATTACGACACGAAATCAATTGAAACTTCTACATCAAGTAATTGCTCGTACAAAGGGGTTTCACCAGTAACAACTACGGTTTCTAACTACTTACCTAAGTGTGTTAGTGTAAGCGGAGATGCAAATAAGCTTTACAAATTGATATATGATTTCAAAGTAACCGGTATTTCAAATGCAGATTAAGAAATCAAAGAAATTACAACAAAAACCTAATTAACGATGGTTAGTTAGGTTTTTTTATATGATAGTGATTAGAAAAATCCGGATCAATTAATGAGCAAATTCAACACAAATACAAATTAAGAAGTAAAATGATAATGTAAATCAATAAAAAGAAAAAGGAGATCAAAATGAAGATCTTAGATTGCTCAACAGTAGAAAGTACACACCAATCATTAGCAGACATTTTTCAAACTGATATAGAGGGTGTTAAGCATTTTGTTAAAAAAAGCGAAAATAAATTTGTGAAATATGAAGGTATGAAAACAGAAGATCTTTGTATTGAAGATATATTAGATTATTTCAAATTAGAAAAAGAAGAAGTGTTGCCTGACAAATTGGTTTTATTCCATTTGACTAGTGGATTAGATGACAGAGGGTTTAGAAAGCACGGAATCTTAAATTTGGAAAATGTAATTAAAAAAGGATTGCTAAATAATTTTTTTGAACAGAATGGAATTTCTATTATTTGTAAAGAAAATAATAAACCTATAATAAAGCATAACAATAAAGAATATGTGGACGAAAGGTTGTTTTGGAGATTTAGTGCAGATAATTGTATTAATGGATTTTTAGTCAGAGAAGAAGCGGAAAACAATAACAATGTTAAAGATTTAAGAGAGTGTCCAGAATTTATATCCGATATAAGTAGGTTGCTTGGGATGCCAGAGTTGGTGTCGAATTGGAAGACGAGTACAAATGCAATGGTCTTGTCATTAATTGTTGATTTTAAAGAGGTTAATGATTTTGATCCCAATAGGTTTATTATTGGAGCAGTAGAATATCTGGCACTTAAAAATAAATCCTCCTGGGGTTCCGAGGACAATAAAATGGTCTTTCTAAGTGAAAAGGCTAATATTCCACCTTCAGACATTTTAAAAGTTGAAACAAAAAGTTATTCATTATAAATGAAAAAGGCCTTTATAGGGCCTTTTTTTGTTGTTTTTTCCTTATAGATGTGAATTCAAAATATAATATGTACAAGTCGAAAAAAAAGGATGATGATTATATTGGATATCAAGAATTTAATGATTAAAGCCAAACCATTAACTAAAGAAGAGCTTAAAACTCGTAAAATTTCAAGGTATAAAGAAGCCCAAGAGAATCCAGAGAATATGTCATACTGGTTTCCAAAACTCAAGGAAACAAATGATTCAGTTTTAAAGTTACCAAAAACAGAGATAGTACAACTGGATTTTGAGACCTGGGACTGGTTAAACTCGGATAGTTATACTGAGGATAAAATACAAGGCTTTAACCAATTCCTATTGAAAGAAATTGAAGAAACCTTAACAGAGAAGAAAACTTTGTTTATGAAGACTGGGATCTTTAGCAACAAATTCAATTTTGCTATGACGGTTATAGGAAACAAAGAAACAATAGGAAGGCAGCTGTTAGGCATCTATTATGAATCTATGATGTTAGGAGCTGATAATACAGCAGAAGTCGTTTTTAGAGAAATGATCCCGGACAAAGAAGGCAGAAAAAAAATTTACAATGGAATGCCGCTTCATACAGAGTTTCGCGTATTTTATGATTTTGATGAAAAGAAAATTGTGGGTGTGGCAAATTATTGGCATCCTGATGTAATGATTAAGAGTTTAAGAGGAGACGACCTTCAGGCTTATGAAAGTGAAATGGGAAAGATTAAAAACGATTATGAAATCAACAAATCTAGAATTACTAATGAAGTGAAAAAATTTATGAGTGCGTGCGAAGGCTTATCCGGTAAATGGTCTATAGATATAATGAAGAATGGTAATGATCTCTGGTTGATTGATATGGCACGTATGGAGAAAAGCGCCTTAGCCAATCAAATAGAGAGAGTAGATTAATTGCTCATTTTCTTTCTTTTTTAACGCTATTTGCGTAGACATTTTATTCTCATAAAAACGATCTTATAATTGTTTTAGAGGGGGGAAGATATTGAATAATGATTTGAATAAAAGATTGATAGAAGAGATCGAATTAATGAGTTCGTGCAATGACAGTTTGGAACGGAATATAAAAATCCAAAGCATAATAGCGGTCTTATTTGGGATCTTCGCACTTGGGTTTCCACTAATTCTATTTGTGTTGATTGCAATTAGATGACTAATCAATAATTTTGTAATGTAAATATAAATCAAAACCCGGATGATTGTTCGGGTTTTTTTCTTTTTTTAAAGAATACAGGGAAATATGATGTACTATTTTAAAAAATGGAATGGGGTATTCAAATGCTAAAACAACTAAAAGAAAATTACTTAAAAGCAGAAAATAAAAGTTGGATTACTGAAATTATTGAACCACTTGGTGAAGAACTAGCGAAACGTTATGGTTTAAAATTTGAGATCTATGGACCGTTTGGGTTAAATCATAGAACGTCTATTTATTTATTTGAAGACAAAAACAAACGTATTACAGAACAAAAAACTAAACATATCACAATCCAACCACGTACTTTATCAAATGAAGAAGTGGTATTAAGCTATGAAACAGGAAAAAAGAAAAATGATATGGAGAATGTCTCCGCATTATCTACTGCCGGATTAAATGGGTTTGATAATGAAACTAAAATTTTGCCTGATAGCATTGAAGAGATTATGAGTATTATCAATCAAATAGAAAAAACAATGATCAATCAATAATAATTTTAAGGAGATAATACAAATGATAATCAAAACAGATTCTGACTGCAAAGCAATGAAATTAAACATTGAAGTTACAGAAAATGCAGGACCTCTTCATTTACAAGTTATGATTGTTAGTCTTGATGAAGAAAACATTATGGTTACAGAATGTAATTTGGACAATGAATATCAAAAAGCATTTATTGTTAGCAAATCGGATGAACAAGAGATTGCTGAGATGTTAGAAAATGATCTATTTGCTTGTTATCTTTATGATAATATGATCGACGAAATTCACATTAAACAAATAGCTGCTAGTATCTCGGGAATGATTCTATAAAAAAACAAAAGACCTTCATATAGGTCTTTTATTTTTTTCGCACATTATTTCTACTTCTTTTATGTTTAAGCCCAGATCTTCTTTTGCAATATCCAATATCATATTCTTGTATCTTGAGTCTAACCAATCGGACTGAAATTGATCATAACTGTATACAGTTAATTTTCCAGCCATAAAAGAAGTGGTCAAATTAGAAAACCATTGTTCATACGAAGGTTTGGAAAGTTTATTTTCAATAATGTTAGTGATCTGTGACCAAATTTTTGTTTGATTAGCCTCGTCTAGAGAACTTGAAGTAGCGTCAGAACTAGAAACAGAGGCTTTTATATATTTATAATCAGCTAGCTTAATATCGGAAGTTTCAAATATGAGGTCTGCAAGGTCCTTTCTTCCATCCTTTAATGCTTTCTCAATTCTTTCTTTGTCTTTTTTGGCAGTATGGGATTTCACTGTTTGTTGAAGAGATTGTCCACTATACTCCAGAAAGAGTTTATCAAAATCATCTAGAGATAAGTCTGAATACCGAAATAATGTAAAAGCGGAAACAAAGTCATTCGCTTTAAATGCTTTTGAAATTCTTTCTTTATCAATGTTTATTTGTTTTTCTTCATTAGTCAATGATATCACCTCTTAGATATTCTATAATTGTTGTAAAGAAAAGTAAAAGGGTTAACAATTACAGATGCAATTGGTGGCCATATGTACTAAGAGTTTAAATGCTCAACTTAAAATAGAGGGGGGAGAATCACTTATGATACGAAATGGGATCAGTGTTTTTCTATACTTGGTATTGCTGTTTGATTTGCTCATACTGATATTGACCTCGAATAATTATTTCTTTATTTTCTTAAAACCTACAGGAATTATTATTCCGAGCGTAATCACATTGATTTCCCTTTATCTGTTTGCTCGGGAACGAAAAGTGAATAATTATTGGATAATAGGTGGAACAGTTATAAGTGCGGTGCTATTAGGGACTCTATGGTTAGGGGATGCTATAACAAATAGTTCTTATGATAAGATTACGTCACAAAAAAGGGATATAACAATAATTATTGAACACAGAGGCGCTACTTTGGGCGAGACTAGTCATTTTTATAATTTTTATCAGGTTGAAAAATTTCCAATAGTTATAAAAAAATTAAATTCAGACACGCTTAGAATTATAACAAGGGGGACTAATACCGACAATTTGGGAGTGTTAGGAGTTAACAATGCTAAATGGATAAATAACAAAATCATATTCACTTCTTCATATAAGGGTGAAAAGATTTGAAGTAAACACCCACGACTAGATTGCATCTAAAATCAAACTAATATCAAAAAAAATTGAAAGTAGTTTCGATAAGGAGAGGATAAAAAAACAAGCATCTAAGAGATTTGCTTGTTTTTTTATAAGTGCTTGTCTTCGGGTAACCCTAACTGAATTATTAACATTGATAAATTTGTTTTAAAAGAAGAGTAATCGAAAGAATTGCCGTCTTTAAGCAATTTCACATCAGATTGAATCTTCAACCAATCTTTAATTAAACCTGGAGCAATTCTGTGTTCATTTTTGCGTATTAATTTTAATGTATCTAAGTGAAATGAGAGAAGTTCGTCATAAGTAACATTTAATTTTGTTGTTTTTTTATTTTTAACTGGTGTTTTTTCTTCATCTTTTTTGACTATAAAAGAAGGGGATGAAGGTGTGAATTTTTCGTTATTAAAAAAGCTGAATTGATGTTTTCTTATTTCGTCTAATTGTCTATTTAACAGTGGTAGGTTGATATCTAGAAAGTGTGATACTTCTTGGTTATCAAACTCATCGGGTATTATTGGATCGGGGAAATTTTTTTCGTTTATTTTTTTTGCTATTTCTGCTTTCTCTTTGGGGTTGAGTTTTTCAAACTGGAATTTTTGATCTCTGTTCAAGTTTTCAAATACAGATTTAATCATTTTCTTCGTTTCATAATCTTTTTTTGCTCGCTTAAGGTCATTAATTTGTCGGTCTGATAAAGGTAATCCTAGTAGTGATTGTTTAATAATGGTTTTAACTTTGCTTGATTCTTCTTTTAAATAAATAAAAGGTTTAATGTTGAATATATCGTTGTCAGCAAACTTTTTTAGGATTTCGTCTCTTTCAAGATCAATTAAATGAAATTCACGAACAACATCTTTAATAATTTGGGGAGATAAACTTGTATAGTTTGTTAAACAAGTCTCTCCTAATTTGTAAGTTTTGTTCTTACCTTTGTGTAAAACAATATATTGCTTATTAAGAGGGCGTCCGCATTCACATTTAAAAGGTAATGTGCCAGGAAGTCCGATAAGTATATCAATAAGCACCCAATTATCTGTTTCTAAATCGTTAACTTCTTCTGCTGAGAACTTTGATATAGCTCTTTTGTGTGAAAGGGCTTCTAACCATTTGCTTTTTTTGCTTTGCTTCGAGTTTTCAAATAAGAAATCACGTTGATTTTCAGAAAGTGCGTTAATTAGCTGATGAACCTCATCCTTTGTTAATGGTTTGATCATATTGATCACCTCCTATAAAAAGGATATCAAATATCAATTAGTGGAGAAAGGGTAAGATGGAAAAGAAAGTTTGATTAGATAAATAACTTACCCGTTTGGGAAAGGGAAATTAACACTTTTTTTCACAGGATTGACTTCGAAACCGAAAAGGCGACTCAATAGATAATAAAAATAGAACCTCTTTGAGGCTCTATTGTTTGATTTAATACAACTACTAATTTGTCAAATATAATGCGATCTTAAATATGTTGTATTCGCTTTGAGCATTATAATCAATTTGATGTTTCGTCTGCTAACTGTAGGTCTTTAATAAACCATTTTTCACCCAGTGATATTTCTCCTCCATTGACAGAAGGATATGATTTTTTATCCCAATTGATTTCTGCATAATTCATTTCTGTAGAAGGATATATCCATATGACTTTTCCTTTTGCTCCGATTGCAGATGAGGATTCTTTTCTAGGTTTCACTCGATCTCCTTTTTTAATCGTTGTATCCACTTTGTTTTTCCCTCCTTCGTAGAGATTACAGTTGCTCGTTATTTTTAAGAAAATTGTACCATTTTCAAAACAATATTTCATTACGATAATTAGTTTTACTCAGTTAATAAAAAATTACTTTTAATTTTAAGGTATTTATCTGCTTATAGTTGTTCATAGCGATAATGTATATACATTTCAAAAACTCCTTTAGTGGTTTTTAATATTCTAATGCCTGAAATTCTAATATTGAAAATTAAATTAAAAAGATATCATTTGGGAAAAGTGATCTTATTTAGATTGCAAACAAAGACTTACAGTGGCTTTTAGAGATAAGGGGTAAACAACGTGTAAGGAGATAGTAAGTAAAGTATTATGAAATATATATAATAGTTCAATGAAGGGAGAGTAACTTATGCATTTCTTAGGGGACAAGTTAAAACAACTAAGACAGTCAAAACAGTTAACTTTAAGAGAATTGGCCAATAAACTTGACTTATTTATCTAAGGTTGAAAGAGGGGGCACCAATCCATCTTTAAAGATAACATTGGGGTTGTCTGAAATTCTCGGAGTGGATGAGTCCTATTTTCTAAAAAAGAATGACAAATTAGAATTGGAAGACCTTTTAAGAGAAGGGGTTTATAAGGGAAAAAAATTGTCTGATGAAGAAATAAAAATGTTGCTGGGAGTTTTAGATGATTACAGAAAGTCAACAAACAGTCGGATAGAGACAGAATAATATATTGAGAACAATAGCTTATAAAGGAGAATAAAGTATGAAATTCTCGGGAGAAAGATTAAAAAGTCTTAGGAAAACAAAAGGCATCACGCTATTACAATTAGCTGAAAAAATTAATGTAACTAACAGTTATTTGTCAAAAATAGAAAGAGGGAAATCAACTCCTTCGATTAAAAGAATGCTTCAATTGAGTGATTACTTCAATGTAGATCCATCATATTTTCTAACGGATACTGAATTGGAAAACTTGCTAAAAATATGTACTCATCGAGGAGAGAGTATAACTGAAAGTGAAGTTAAGATGATTATAGAGTTTCTTGATGATATAAGGAGAATAAAAAATAAGTAAAAAAAGACCAATGACTGGTCTTTTTTATATTTTACGATTTTATTTCATAATAACTTGAGTCAAATAAACGTTTTAAGTTGTCCTATCACTTTGTTCTCGTATTTTGTGTTGAGATGATGCTGCTCAACAAAAATATCCGTAGTAGAGGGAACCCCGTTAGATTTAAGAAGTTCGCACATTTTCTTTAGTTGAAATAGTCCTTTTTCAAAAGGATCAAGTGCAGGATCCCCAAGAATATTAATTTGTTTATCCTCTTCATAATAAATGAAGCGGAGGGTTGAATCGTCATCGTAATACTCCAAACCTTTTTCGCTCAAGCAAAAAGAATGATGGTAATCATTCATCTCGGCAGTGAGTTCATCATAGTATTCAATATATCCATCTTTAGAAATGATACCAATAAAGGGGATACCTTTCTCAACAATAAAATCTTCTTCTGAATTGAATGGTGCAATTGCAAACTTTTGAGATAAAATGTTAAGAATCTTTTTCGCTCCGTCTTCAGAGGTTTGTTCTGATAGAATCAATCCACATTCGTTCTGGTTGATTTTCAATCTGAGTCCGTTATTTGTTTGTACTTTTGAGATAAACCAAGTCATAAGATTTCATCCTTTTTTAGTATGATTGAAATTAAATATATGAACATTATAGGGTTGTTTTTTTGAAAAAAAATAAAAAATAAAAAAGACTTCCCTTTAGGTTACTAAGGGAAGTCTATCTAATGGTTCTTGATAAGAAGATTATACAACCTTTTGGGTTGGATTGTGTGAATGTGCTCATCATTCAATACCGGATCATTATATAATCGCAAAGAAAAAAAGACACTATTAAAGTGTCTTTCAGTTTTTATAAATCTTTCGAGTCTCAAAATCTTTGGTATAATCTAGCAGGTTTGTTTTGATTTTTTCGTATTCTGTTGAATTGATACCCAACCGTTTAATTAATTCATCATTAGCGGATTCAAATAAAGTTGATAGTAATCTATTTGAATTTTTTAATGGATGGTCTACTTTTTCTTTTTCCTTGATATTGATAGACGTAGTTTTAAAATCTTTCCCCAAAGAATCGAATATTTCTTCATATACTTCTAAAGCAATTTTATGTTCTTCGGCGTTGTTACACCCAGAAACCAATATTACTGAATTCATATAAATGCTTATTTGTATGTTATCTTTGATAATTGAGAAATACCGAACTGAAATAGGATCATAAAAGCTAATGAGAGAGAGAAAATGATCTGCCGTTTCTGCTGCTTCTTCGTCAGAGCGTTCGATGCCGTATTTTATTTTGCGCACAAAACATTCTTCTTCGTAATCGTCAATAGCATCACAATCAAATACAACTCTGTACAGTTCACCGCTTTTGTAATACTTTTTAAATATCTCGGTCATATCATTAATGGGATATGAAAAGTAATTTGCTTGTTCGAATCCTTCTAAAACACCTATAGTTTTTAAGAAGAGTTTATTGTCTTCTTCGCAATGCAATAATAACATTTCGCCATTATTCACATTCCATAGGTTATTTTTGTTTAAATAGCTGCCTGTAACCTCTACGGTAGGTTTGTTGAACGGAGTTTTGGGGATAACCAATGAATAAGACATATGTACACAACCTTTTCTTTTTTATTTTTATCCTTGCTTTTTAACGGTGTAGTAGGAGAGGGGCGTGTCTCCGTAATCGATACATATTTCAGTTTCTTTCTTTTCAGAATTTATAACATCTGAAATACTTTGAGGATTAAGTTTTGAATACTGACCATCATCAAGTTTTTTGGCGCTAAAATCTTCAAAAATAACGTATCTGTCTCCATCAGTTGATAAAAAAATGCCGATTTCAAAACCGTTGAATTGATCTTTGACCAAGTTATGTTTCTTGAAATAACCTGTAATAATGTCTTTATGGTTTTTTTTCTTTAGACGAAAATCATCGGATTCATACATTGCAATACTATTACTGTATGGGGCTATTACGTAATTGTTCATAAACTTTTCCTCCTGGGTTTAGGATGAGTTTGTTTGTCTTCTCTAATATGATATATTAGCAATTGAAACTATGGTAAAAAAAGTGAGAATTTTAGATTTTGACGAATGAAAAATTGTGATATGAGAATGTCTTTCTATCATAGATTGTAACATTGAAATGGAGAGTGGCATTGTGGAAGAAGTTAAAAATAGCAGAGTGGGCGAACAAGTCACATTGTCTGATGGTCGTACCAAAAGAGTATTAAAGGAAGACCAAAAGGGACAATATGTTATTAAAGGTGGAATCAAAAATTATGTATCTATCCATTATCCAACTAATACATTTCGAATGACTGGTGAATGGGATCACAATAATTCTTGAATGGGAGAGGTTGTTACAATTCCTTGGTCAAGCACCGAAATGAAGAAAAACAGGAGGCTATATTTAGCTTCCTGTTTTCTTAGTGATTAGATAATTTGCGAATTCTTTTTTTCGACTATCGGTTATATACTTACAAGTATATCTTTCTCGTAATTTTTCGGAGTAAAGAGCGAATCTATAATGGAAAATGCTTTTATCTTTAATAAAAGCGTGTTGAAGATTGCTTGTTGTTTGGACATATCTTTTTAATGTAATTAAAGTAGTCGTTTTAAATTTGTTTGCATATCTAATGGTTATGTAATTCTCATTGAAACCAAAGGCAGAATATCTCCACTTACAATAGCCGTGCATTAGTGTGACAGGAATCAACAGTGTAAGTAACCAAAAGAACTTAACATTGAGAATAAAACCTAACAATAAGGACCCGATTATCAATTTGCTGCTGTATATTGACGATACGAAAAAATTAGGCATATACTTCTTGCTAGGTCTCATCTGCATCTCTTGCTCGCTGAAAGAAGGAAGATGTTTTTGTAAAATCGAATCAATCAATTCAGCTTTAATAATTGGATATAGAAGAACCGAAGACGAAGATCTTTCATTTAGGCCTATGTTATCTACTTTTAATTGGACATAACCGGTTCTTCTAAATATAAACGGCTGTATAATTCGAAGTGAACGAATTTGTTGTTTGGGAATAATATAGTTTTTTCCTTTGAGTATTCCATATTTAATTTGTATACCTTTATCAGAGCTCGTAATAGAGAAATTGCCAAACGTTAAAAATAGATATACAAACACAAATAGGTAAGTGATACACAAAAGAATAACTGCAATTATCGAAAAGGCTAAAATGAATTCTGGATCTATTATGCTATTTATAAATACTTTGAAATTAGAGCCTGTTATACCTGGATCATCTGTGTTTTCCCTCGGATTTAACAACTTTAAAAAGAATGAAAATAGAGTTAAAGAAAGAGACAAAGCCGGTAAAAAAACTTGCGGGCTTGTTAGAGACAATAGTAAATACTCGATTATCGAGAATTTGTTTATTTTTGTTTTTTCCTTTGTTATTTCCTCATTTGCGAACATTGATTTTCGCAATCGATCAACATCTTTTTTTCTAAGAACAAAAACAACCTTATTGCCACCAATCAATTCAATGTTAAAATTACAAATCCCAAAAATTCTTTTCAATAATGAATCTGATATATTGATTGATTTTATCCTATTATAAGGAATATCGTTTTGGAATTTCTTAAATACACCTTGTGAAATCCTTATGATTTCGCCGTCAAATTCGTAAACTTTATTGTACCATTTAAGTAATGAAAACAAGATGATGACTCCAATAAAAATATAAAAACCAAGCTTTATATAAGGGGTTAAGTGATTTTTGGTACCTAGAGTAGCTATGATCAAGGTGAGTAAAGGTAAAATTTGATCTTTAATATAGCCTAAACCGTAATAAACGAATTCAATAAAGTTATCCCTTCTTTTAGTCATCGATTTCTGCACCTGCGCTCATCAGATAATTTGTTATATTATCTTTTAATTGATAGGAAATGTTCTTATTTACATAACCAATTGTGTGAGTGTCCCCAGCGGTATATATATTAATTTCATACAAATTAAAGAATCTTGAAAAGAAAGATTGACTAACATCGACGTGTTGAATTCTTTTTAAAGGAACGGTGGATTCCTTTAAGAAGAGAGAGCCTTTTCTCAAGTGAAGAATATTTTCATCTAAGTCCAAATTGTATTTGTGGTTTTTGTAATCAAAGGGGTTGAGAAGCAAATCCCAAAACAAGTATAGTATTCCCCCAGCTACTATCAAATAGTATGCTTTTTTGATGAATTCATATTCTATAAAAAAATAGAATACGACTGATGCTATAATCAACTTGAATGATATTGATGTTATTGTTTCTAGATTCCAAATAACTATGCTCTTTTTGTCTACGTTTCTCATATAAAACTCCTTAATTTTTTCTGTTAAAGCCATTATATACAAAAAGGGGATTGAATTAAAATAATGAGAGATTAAGGCGCCCATAGTTTTTTGAAGGAAAATGTTTATTTTTCCTCAGTTTTAAAAAAACGTTGTATAATCTTCCGGCGTTAGAGAAATGATAACGGAGGAAAAACAATGCGTCATAACAAATTTATATTGAGACAAAAACTAAATGAAGAGTTTAAGAAAAAAGGGATCTACTCGATTGTTGATAAAAGGCGTATTCTTAGAGATGCGTTAGGAAGTGCACCAACTTTTAGTTCTATGATTGAAGAAGAATTTCAACGAGTAATTGATTATTTAAAGCAAAAGAAAAGCGAAGACCTAAAGTCTAAGATTATTGCTTGGGTACATATTCTTGAAAATGGTGAAGGAATGAATAAAAAGAAAATCAAAATGATGATCGATTTAATGCCCAGTGACATTGAGCTGATTCCCTTTAAGCTAAAAGAGGCGGACACCGCCAATATGAAAGCTATCGGATATATTAATAAGGATTTCTATGAAACGCGATTAGAAATGATCCGGGATATATTAGCTGCAATTTGTAATAGCTCTTTAGTTCAGGGAGAAGACGTTTTCGAATTATCTGACGGTTCACAAATAAAAGTACTTTTTTAATAAAGAAATTACCCCTTAACCTACTGGTAGAGGGGTTTTCTAGCTTCTGAATTTTAAATAGTTATATGGAAATTAAATGAGAGAAAGAAATCATTTGTTTATAATGAATGTATATTAAGAATTTTGTTTATCCAAAAATCTTGTTGGAGAGGGGAAAGAATAATGAGAGAAGATAATCAAATGAAGAATGAAACCCCAGGTCAAAGAAAAAGAAGGGAAATTAGAGAAAAACAAAGAGCCAGAGAAAAGTCTCCAGAAGCAATAGAGAAAAAGAAAAGATTAAGGCAAGAAGAATTGAATTCAATGAACAATGTGAGGCCGTCCCTTAGCAAGAGTAGCGAAAAAACAAGAAAAAGATTTGCAAGAAAGGGTAAGTATACAACCGGGACAAGCAAAGAACAGAAAAAATGGGAACAAAAAAGAAAAAACAAATACAATCAAAGAGTTTGGAAAGGATGGGGAGAGAAAGACGATCAGGTTGCACCAGTTACTACATACACTATTGAAGATTTAGAAAAAATGAAAAATAGTGATTCTAAATAGCGGGACTTAGTTCTAATATAGAATATTTCGTTTATATAGAATAAATATCTGTCCTATAGTTATAATTTTTTCTGTTTTATAAATGAAAAGCAAGGAATGCTCCTTGTTTTTTTGCTTTCTTTGTAGAGTGCTAGGAGAGCGGTGGCTTATTTTTTTGCGCTAGGAACGAAACATAACATCAGTAAAATGAAAAAAGGGTATGGTTAAAATATGATAAAATATAAAAAATAGGAAATTGATCTTACTCTGTGTGAGTAGGATCATAAACCTAAATCTTTTATGTGTAGGAAAGGCGGTTTTTTTAATGAAAAACAATCGTAAAATTTTAATGGGAGTGTCTACAGCATTGTTAGCTTTTTTGGCTGCTTGCGGAAATTCATCTGAGGATACTAATTCCGCAGTGAAAAAAGAAAATGAAAATGCTAGTTCGACGCAAAATACAAAAAAGGATTCTATTGAATCAGATTCTAAAGAGGATGCTTCGAAAACAGTTAACACTGATCCAAGTTCGGATGAAACTGAAAAAAGCGTTACTAAGAACAAAGTAGATACATCAGATACATCAAACAAGGAAAGCAAGAAAGAAGAAGTTTCAAAAAACAAAACAGTGAGTTTGAAAGAAGAGTATCTTAAAAAATTAGAAGATACCAAGAAGAATACGGACCAGATGAGAAACAACCCAATTGATGATACAACATTCGCTTTGAAAAAAGTAGAAGGAGATGTATTTGATACTTGGGACGGAATGTTAAATGAAATTTATGGAGTTTTGAAGAAACAGGTTTCTTCAGGAGAAATGGAACAACTAAAAAAAGAACAACGCGAATGGATAACTCATCGAGATGAAACAGCAAAAGAAGAGTCTTTAAAATATAAAGGCGGTACGGCAGAACAATTAGAATATGTAAAGGTTGAAAATAATCTTACTATAGATAGATGTTTTGAGTTAGTTAAAAAATATATGAAATAAAACTGTCTCTTCGAAAAAGAATGTTTTATAAGATAAGAAAAACCAAAGAATTGCTTACAACGTATTAGGGGGGCAATGTTGAAGAAGCTGGTCAGTACAATCTTAAAAACAGTTATATTTTTTATAGGATGGGCCATTTTAATTTCTTTTACGCCAGATTTATATACGAATAATCAGGCACTATTGAGGTTATGGTGGGAATTTACGCCGCTCGCGGTAGTGGTTTTATTTTCTCTTCTTTTCATATTTGTGATAGAAAAGGGGGAAATAACAATCCCGTTGGCTTCAAAATTCTTTAAAAACTCCGTAAAGGGTTTGATTATAGGTGTTTTATGGATAGGAAGCGTGGTCGCTGTCTTTTGGATTACTAAGTCTTTAAAGATACAAGGTCAAAACCACATTGATTACATATGGATTTGGATTTTAGCATCACTACTGAATGTTGGAATGCAGGAATTGTTGGTAAGGGGTTATTTATATCAGTTATGGAAGCAGAAATATAATGTGATTGTGGCTGCCGTTTTAACAACTGTTTTGTTCGCTGCGATGCACGGTGGTGCATTTGAATCCGGTATTATTCCTGTTCTCAATGTCATTTCGATGAGTATATTTGTTACATTGTTATTAGAATACACAGGAACCATAGTGGCCCCGATAATTGCTCATTTTATTTGGAATACAGTTGGAGCCATTTTATTAGGTGGTGTTTCCCTAGCAAATGATTATCCGCATTTATTAGAAAGTGTGTTTCAAGGGAACACATTAATATCAGGCGGTATATATAAAATGGAAGGCAGTGTTATCGTACTGATTGTTAATTTGATTCTAGTTATATCTTTATACGTTCTGAATAAAAGAAACAGTTATAATTGAATAAAGACAAACATTAATTATTAAAAACCTCTCAAGTTAATACTTGGAGGTTTTTAAATTTTACGAAATTAATTTATTTACGAAAAAATAAGGGGTGCGGAGCAATGAATGAATTTTATAAGGCGTTAACATATTTGAATAAAATTTTTTATGAACCGAATGACTTAACTATAAAAGCTATTCGAGAAGAACTTCAAAATTCGGATTATGGTGCTGGTATGTTTCAACTAAATTCAAAATCGGTTAGATTTAGAGTCGCAAAAATAACACCCAACAAGATAGGACAGTTTGTGGCCTTTTGGGAAAAAGATGGAGATAATAAAAACCAAGCCTTTTCATATGAAAAGGCTACTGATTTATTGGTTATCAATACTTTTACTAGTAATAGCAATTTTGGTCAATTCGTCTTTCCAAAAGAGGTTCTTATGAAACAAAATATCCTTAAAACGGCCACAACGAAAGGGAAAATGGCAATTAGAGTTTACCCTGGGTGGGAAGCTCCCACTAGTAAACAAGCTATTGAAACACAAAAATGGCAGTTAGAATATTTTGTTGAGTTGGAAAATACAAATAGCTTTTCAGCCCAACAATTATTAAAGCTATATATCAGCTAAGTTTGATAGACTTAATTAAATCTTGTCGTGAACCCTATGTTCTTCCTTCGATGGAAGACATTTTAAAAATAGCTGGAAGTATACATTTCTCATAGGTTAAGCTTATGAGGGTATAATGGTTCCTGGATATGGTGGTAGGGTAGGGCTTATTAAAAAATATGTGAGGAAACTCTAAATCCGGAAAACTAAAAAAAACAAAGAAAAAAACCGCGAAGAAATATATTCTTTGCGGTTTTTAATTCTTCTAAATTAATGACATATATCGGAGTTTGTAGAGTTTATATTAGTTCTTCGATTTTTTTTCATTTTTTTGAACAAAAAGATGTAAATCAAGTTATCTTCATTAAAGAAGGAAAAAACTCAAGCGAGGAGCGTTATAAATGAATAAAGAAAAGTTATTTTCATTGATGCCAAAAGAGGTTGTAAAAGAAGAAGTAAGTAAAAAAATCGAAGAACAGAGAGGAATTGTTAGCGCGGGAAAAAGATACGTTTCTCATCTGTCAATCAATCGATATTTGTCTAAACAACTTTCAGACTTTGACATCGAAGAAATAATCGACTTATTTGACGTCATAAGATGCGCGGGTTTTATTATAAATGAAAATCAGTTTAATTTTGATTTAGATATAGAGAGTTTTGCTGCTATCCTAGAATACGATTTTAACTTAGATGATATGTATGAGTTGGATAATGTATATATTGAAAATCTTTTAAACGGTAGAGATATAACAAAGGAAGTTATAAAAGTGAATGATGAAAAAATGAGCTTTGCAGATGTTCTTTTAAGATTTGTGTTTCAGTCGATGGGAGTGTTTATGGGGGATACACCGCCCCTTATGAGGATGCTCGTGGTTAAGAAAGCGTTACTTGGAACTTACTTGGCAGAGAAAAATGTTGAGTCACTGTTAAAAGGAGAAAGAGAAATTTATGATATTTCAATATTAATGTAAGTGTCTTTGAAAAATAAATATATAAAGAGTAAGTAGAGACTTCGATATGAGGTCTCTTTTGTTTATCGCTTTGTAACATTGGGTAACGGGTTATGTTTTACGATCAATTAGAGCCTTTTGTACATAAATTGATGTTTCAATATTAATTCCATATATAATAGTCAAATAAATAGACCACCAATTCTTATAGGAATGCGGAGGTCTATTTTTCACAGATATTATTTCAAAGAAATTACAAATTAATAAAACTATGATTTAAACGCAACAGAGAGTCCGTTGAGTTTAAGTTCATTGTTTGCGATCTTATCTAAATGCCACCACCATTCTGAAATAGGGTGATCAAAATTCTTTGATTGATAAATTCTTGATAAATGGGTAGAGATTGCTTTTGAATTTTTAAGTACTTGTAAGTCGATAAAAAGTAGTTCGATTTGTTCGTCAATATTCATTTCAAAAAAAGATTCTTGCAATGCACTTCTTAAGTGTAGAGTTTGCATCATTTCAAAAGGACTAATTTCCAAGTCGAAAATTTCATTACCGTAAATTTTAATTTTTTCTAAAAATGAAGACGTCATAATATACCTCCTAAATTGATTTTAAAAAGAAACGGGTAACCGTTTCTTTTTTATATTTATATAGAATATTAAAGAGTTAATTTGCTGGAACAAGCTCATACCTCTTTATTACCATTTCTCCTCTAGAAACTTTGTCTAGATGCCACCACCATTCTGAAGTAGGGTGTTTAGATTCTGAGAAATCGTAAATTTTTCCAATGTGTTCTACAATTTTTTTCGAGTTCTTGATTACTTTTAAATCAGCAGTTAATAATGCGATTTTTTCTTCTTCGCTCATTGATGTGAATTGTTTTTCTAATTCTGAGCGTAGAAATAACACTTGAAAAATCTCAAAAGGGCTGATATCAAATTCGAAAATGTCACTCTTATATACTTGGATACTTTCCATAGTATTCATAGTTATTATTCCTCCTATAAGGCATCTTTTCCTTGTTTTTTATAAAAATCTCTCAATCTACCCAGATATAGATAGTTGAATTCCTCAGCTAAATACTCTTTGTAATTTTTACCGTATTTTTCTTTTTCAACTTTAAATGCAGTATCAATAATTGCTTCTTCTGAAAAAATAGCAATCCAACTAGTTTCTGGATTTCCGAACACATAATAGTCATCTTTATAATTATAGTATAAATAAACTTCGTTATTTTCACCATTCAGCAATTCCAAGATTATATTTTCATATTCTTTTAAAGAGTCTTCGCTGCTTATATGATTGTGGCCTATTCTTCTCTCTATGTGCCTCGTTCTATGGTATTCACTTTTCCATATTACTCCTTCTGTTTTTACTTTTTCGCATATCTGAATCACTGTATTAATTTTTTTCTTCAAATGGAAAATGCCTCCCTGAAAATTGTATATCGAATGATGCTTATAATGGAAATTTTATAAGCGATTAGATAATATTCGAATTTTCTTCTTTTAGTGAAAAAAAAATAAAATCAAAGAGAAATATAGAATGGGGATTTACTTGAAGAGTATGAGGGTTTCAGAAGATATTTTATTCATTGGCTTTGTTGTTTATTAAGTTCGGTAACAAACTTAATAAATAGATGGCTTAACTTTAAAAAATTTTCACTGAAAATATTATTTATAGTAGAGATAAACAAAATTACATTCTAATAAATAAAAATATAATTTTCTTTATTAGGTTTATTTTTTATGAATAATAAATTATTTTTCTCTAGTAACTATTTTTTAGAGATCAAAAACAAGAGGCTAGAAGTGTTCAAAAAATGCAAAAATAGTATTCCGAAAATACATATTTTCGGTACTTCGTGATTCAATGATTAATACGGAATAAACCCTTGGGGCTGTAGGGTTAACGACAATTACATTATAAAATAAAAAAAATTGTGTTTTTCCATCCTTTTTTTTATAAATAAATGGGCATTTTTTAGATCAAGTTCAGAGGATTAAATTATTCAGGGGTTCTAATTTGCACAAAAAGTGGTCTAAAAAGCATTTTTGTGATTATTAGAGGTGAATTGGTTTATCGAAGATGTGAAAATGTCATAGATCGAGTATGTTTTTTGCAAGTTTTGAGAATTTATTCACTAGCAGAGATAATTGTTTTTTTCTCTGGTATAGATAACATTATTATTCTATTAGTAAACAAAATACATTTTTTCTGTTGTAAAATACAATACTTATTAATTCTAGTAGAGAAAATAGCAAGTAAATCAAAAATAAGAAAAAGGCCTTCCATTGAGGCCCTTAAATTTATTCATAGTCTTCGGATTCTGTAATAGTTTTACCTTCGTATTTTAAAATCTCTTTATATTTTGAATCGATTTTGTTAATTTCGGATTCGCTAATTTCCACGTATTCACCTGGTTGATAGGAATAAACAGATCTATTGTGGGTAATTGTTCCATCAGTGTGATAGGTTTTTAAAACACTGCTTAATTCGTTTGTGCTTTTATCAAATTCATAAACTCCACCATATTTAACGTGTGTCATAAAAGTAGTTGTCATATGTATATCTCCTTATGTATTAGTTGGATGTTCAGTCAATTTGTTCTCTTATAACCTCTATAAATTCATTTTCATTATTGCAAACTTTTAACCAATCAACATTTAAGATGTTATCGGCGTGATATTCAATTTCTGTATTATTCATAGTTGGGTACATATCTTTAATCTTTGATTTAATCTCATCAAAGGTATATAAGCAATCCAATTCGCTAATATCTTTCCCTTCTTTCAAAAGTTTATGATTGATTTCGTATTTGTTCATAATAAACTTCCTTCCTATGTTTTTTAAATTATATAACATCAAAAAGAAAGCAAAAGTAAAATTTCAAAAAAATCCGTTAAGTTAATTTTTAAAGGAAAAATGTTTTGCTGGTCGTTAATAGGAGATAAAAAGTGAACTTTTGACTTTAATTCGAGGCTTGGCTCCACAATCCAGAGAAAGACTAACCTACAACGTGTGATCTTCTCTTTTTTTGCGTATATATTCAAGACAACTAAAGGGTTTCGCAGGTCTGCTGAAGAACTCTCTTACAAGAACTATAAAGCCATATGTCTTTAGGAGAGAATTGATAATGAACGAAAATAAAAAGAAAGAAATACAAAAGAAATATAGAGAGAAGATGAAAGAAAAAAACCAGTGGAAAGAAGAGGATATTGGAAAATTCACTTTAGAGGCAATAATTGTAACAGCGATTATAGTGATCATTATTTTTTTAAACTATGTTATTAAAGGATTTTGAGAACTAAAAATTAATTTCTAAGAGTGCATTGTTGCGTTGAGATTAGCTTCATTACTTTACACGTTATAATGTATGATGAAATCACTTCTATTTGTTAATTATTAGAGAGGTTAAAGAATGCTGGGGGGCATTCTTTAATTATGTATATCGTTACTTCTTAATATATGCTAACCATAGGGAGAGACCGTTTTAGATTTATATTTCTAAAGTGGTTTGTCCTTTTTGTCTGTTTAGAAGAGAATGAACTTTAAAAAATTAATAGTGAAATAAAAAAAGCCCCAAACTGGGCGAAATTAAAAAGGCGGGAGGGATCACACTCTAAATAAATGTTGCCGTATAAAAAGGAACTAATCGCTCCATACGACCTGCCGCCTACTCATAAATTTATCATTTCAAGTTTCTATTGTCGATTTGAATTTAAGGTTTGTATTAGGAGCGGAATATTATTAAGGATATACATTTTGTTACTACTCGGTTAATATCCAGTATTAAAATATGGCGTGTTTTGAAAAAAGTGTTTTTCTCTTGAAAATAGAAGGACAGAGGATATAAACTTATAAATAGAAAAACAAACAACAGTCAAGCCGACGTGATAAGCTATCGCAGCTTACTAAAAAGCCCTAACCGCTTTTCCTTATTGGAAAGGCGGTTTTGTATTATAAAAGGGGAGTTTAAATTTCATTTTAAAATGAACATTCGAGTAACTGGGCATAAAAACCACAAAAAAGATCTTCTAGAAGTGAAAAAAATATAAACTTTAATTTAAGATTTTCTCAACCAGAAAAGTAGAATTGATATAAAATCTTAAAAAATAAAAATTCAAAGGAGATTAAAATGATACTCAATGAAAATCAAAAAAATATATTAAATCGCCTTAAAGAAATGATTGATTTAAACGAAAAACCAACATCAAAATTTGTAATGGATGTTTGTGCTGCATTTGATGGCCACATACTTACTAGTCTACACGGTATGGGAGGAACACGAATTGTCATCTCTCATCCGACAAAAGATGATATGGTATTGAAAATTGCTTTTAATAAAGATGGGATTGAAGGAAATAAAGATGAATACGAGGCTTATGTGAATGCTCCAGATGATGTTAAAGCATTCTTGGGGGAAGTTGGGGACTTATTAGAGGAGTCAATCTTACTTGAAATGAAATCATACGAGTCAATTTCTGATGAAGAATTCGAAGATTATAGTCATCAATTAGAAAACATTTTAAGTAAAATAAACTTCATCTATTATCAAGATCCACCTTATTTCCATTCGTTTGGTCTAAATGAAGCTGGAGAACTGGTATTAATTGATTATGGAGAAACAGAAAAATTTAATTTGCGTTAACAGACCAGGTTAAGTCTAGGAAGGGTAAAAAGGGAGTTTGAAACCGATGAGTACAATTGAAAAATTAATCGAAACATTCGATGATAAATTACAATCGATAGGTGTTCCCGGTACGCCATTTGATTTATCGGATTACATATACGGACGCTGTCACATATTTGCGTTGGCCTTACAAGAAGAACTAGGGTATGAAATGGAATTCCTATGGGATACTGACTATTGGTTTGATGGGGAGGATTTTCCGTCTAAAGTGTTGGTTCACGCATATTGCATCTTACCTAAAGGAAAAGAATTTAAAGGGAAATACTTAGATGCTAGAGGACTAGTTTCTAAAAGGATGATCGAGCTTGAATATGATTGGAATACTAGGTGTTATGAATTAACTTCAATAGAACAGTTAAAAGAAATAATAAATAATTTTGTGTTGGAAGCCCCGGAGAAAGAAGAAATCCAGGCAATTAGAAAATTCATAAGAGAAAACCGACATATATATATATTTAACCTTCTTTTATAGAAGGTTTTTTGTTTTTGGATCGTATTGTATATTTTGGCGAAACAAAAAACGAACTGATAATAAAAATACTTGACCTATTTAAAACAAATCTATTTTAATTTTTTTAATAATTTACAAAAAAATATATATTATAAATATAATAAAGAAAAAACAAAAGGATGATGAAAGATGAGACAGAGACAAAAAAGCCATTCAGAATTCTACAAAATGACGGACACAGATAAAAAAGATTATGTGAATTACATCGAAAGAAAAATAAAAAGAGAAAAAATGAAAAAACCTTTATTTTTCAAAATGTATCAACTAACTAAAGAAGTGATCAATCATTATCAAACAGATTTTTTTGTTCACGATTATAATAAGATGACAATTGAGTCGGATGGTACGGCAAAGTTTCTTTGGATTGTGTATGATTGTGGTACGCAAATGGTTAACCTAGAAAATAATTTTATTGAAGAACTTGACGATAGATATGAGTACTTTCAAATCTTGAAAAACAATTATAATGACAAAACAACAAGACTATTTATATTGGATACGGATCAAGAAACCCTAACAGAAACAACCTATTCTGAAGTCAATAAAAACTCATTCACGCACAAATATGGAAAAACAGAAGATTACTTTACTAAAAAAACAGCTGAAATTGGATACGAAAACTATCAGGAAAAGAATAAACAGTTTAAAGAGCTAATGGAGATGTATAGAAATCATCCTCCAAAAAAAATAGTTGATGATATTATTAACGAAAAAATTAAGTGTGCATAATACGATAAATTATATAAAGACGCTTTCACATAAGCGTCTTTATAAGTTCTAAATAATAGTAAATTCAACCCCAGAATGTGCTCAAAAAGCAAAACCAGCATACTAAACTGTTATAATCATAATATATTCTTAAGAAAATGGATTTGATAAGTCATTCTTAACTTCGAATATTTAAATATAATGAAACAGAAAAAGGAGAGATAACAAAGTGATTATTAAACTGAAAACGATTAAAGAAGAATGTGGTGGTTGCCCTACATTATTTGAAGGTTTCACAGATTCTGGCGAATTGTTTATTGCTAGGTTAAGGCACGGATTTATGAAAATAACATTAAATGATATTGATCTAGTCGAGTGTTATCCCGATGGACTTGATGGGATATGTAGGTTCGAGGATTTCAAAACTCAAGCTGCACTAAGAGGTTATTTCATTGATGATAGCAAAGCAGAATATTCGTCCCGGATAGATGAAATAGAAGAAGCAATTATTGAAACGTTTAAAGATGTCATAAAAGTGGAATTTTTAGTTGATTGCGAGGCAACCGATTCCGGTGCTAGATATAAAAAAGGAGAAACCTATAAAGCTAAAATCGAGATTGCAGAATTGTTAGTGGAAAAAGGTCTAGCTGTGATCAATGATGATACATACGAAAGAAAAAAACAGCTATTCATAAATAAATAAAATTTATAAAAAATAAAAAACCTCTTATGACGAGAGGTTTTTTATTAATTAAGGTTTGTTTTTTCTTATGTATTTATTAGTTACCCTGATGGCTAAAAATTGAGGGATCAAATTCAAAACACTAACCAATATTAATAATTGAAATGGGGTTAACGGTTTGAAATAACCATCCCATTGTTCGTTTCCTGCCATTCCATTGATAAAATAAAAAGAAATCAATGCAGATATAACATTACCTATAATTAGCAATAATGAATTACTAAAGACTTTCACAAGGAAAGCAAATAGCGAAGTTGCTACAATCATTATTAAGTAACCGAGCATTGAACGATTAACGAAATCTTGCTGCATTGAAAAATAAACAAAAGGGAAGCAGTAAAAAACAATTATTATTAAACCGATTATTATTTTCTTCATAGTTCGTCACCAACTCTCTTAAATAACTTCTAACGTTAAGACGTTTGTACATTTAATCGGATGTAAATAAACTGTTGCCGAGCTTATAACTACTCAATAACTGTTTTGAACTCTTGCTATCATAACACCTTTATATCTTAAGTATGAAAAAATTTGATGAGATGATGACTACGAAATATAGATAGTTGTTAATCAGATCCTCTGAAGATTTTTTATTTTTTTATGGATTTTTTTAAAAAATGAAATAGAATACTAATACTAAAAAACGAGGATAAGGTGATATTAATGACTATGAGTTTAGAAATGATAGTTAACCCTAAATACAACGGAAAAATGTATCATTTGCTAAATGAAGAAGAGCAACGCATTGTAGATGAAAAAGCCCCTGAAGAGCCAGAGATTATTTATGAGGCTTCTCGTGATTGGGATATTTATAATTTTTTCAGAGAACAATGTGATGTAATTGAATCAGATGAAGGTGGAACAATTATGTTTATCAACATTGATAAGATTGGGAATGTCATCTTTGAACTTAAAGAAAAAATAAAAGGAATTACAGGAAAAATGGATGTTTATGATCACGAAAATTACGGTGATGACAGTGAGGCTTATGTATGGACGAAGATTTTTGGAGCAATCAAGAAATACTTCAAACACAATGATATGACTCAGAATTACCTTATTATTCAAGCTACTTGGTAAGTAAATATAAATCATAAAAGGCCGCAGAATATAACTGCGCCTTTTTTATATGCAATTTAAGCGAAATGGAACTTTGCACACCTTTCTATGGCCGTTTGATTTTATAAAGCAATTTGAGTGTAGCGATAAGACTTACGAATTGATGGTCTCTTGCAGATAATTGAGGGTGAGGGTGTTAAACCAAGAGGGTGAAGATCAAGAGGGTGAAGATCAAGAGGGTGAAGATTTTGCTCTTTTTTATTTTTTTTTAAATATAGGGAACTTTTATTTTATAATTTTAAAAATAATATATTAAAGGAGATTTTAAAATGAAGTATGCTTTTGATTTTACAAAAATTAATTCGATTACGAAATATCCTAGTATTCTTACTTACCACCAGTTAGGACAAAAGGGGAGACTCCAAGAAGATAGAATCGATACATCTATTTTTGCCGATGATGAAGTGGTTAATTTATATGAAAAAATCGATGGGGAGAACTCTCGAATTATTTTCCTTGGGGATGGAGAAGAAGTTGATTATTTAATTGGATCCAGAGAAGACTTACTATTTGCAAAAGGGGATAGAATTGGAAACCCGACCGGTAACATTGCGAAATATTTTGAGCCGATCGCTCAAGAAATGTCAAATAAGTTAAAAGGTCTCAAAGGTTTGTTGGTTACATATTTCGAGTCATATGGAGGTAAAAAAACACGAAAATCCAAAGAGTATACGATTGATCATACTCAATACGGCAGGCTTTTCGATTTATTTTTTCTTGATATAGACGAGTTAGAAGACCTTTTAAAATTACCCCTAGACAAAATTGCATCTTGGAGGGATAACGGGAAGCAGCCATTCTATGATTGCGATAATCGGTCTGAATTTGTTAAATTGTATGGTTTGCCGACATCTCCGCTACTGAAAACAATCCAAGGATCAGAAATGCCTAAAACCATTGATGAAACGAATTTATGGTTGCAACAATTCAGTGAAACGAAAGTGGGAATTAACGCAACTGGAAAATCTGAAGGAGTAATTGCTCGTTCGAAAAATCGAAGTAAAATTACAAAAATCAGATTTGAAGATTATGAAAGAACAATCAAGTTTTTATCTAGAAGTAAATAAAAATAAAAGCCACAGATAACTTATTTCTGTGGCTTTCTTAAAAAAAATAGAGTTGAAAAAATATATAAGTGAAAATTAAGCAGATCGCTATAGATGCAAATCCAAGGAACATTTTAAGAATAGAGGGGGAATGGTAATGGTTACTATGACTGTCTATGTGGAAGTTAAAGTGTATTGTTTAATAAAAAACTGTTTAAATGATATAGAAGTGTTTGAGGGAGAAGAAATACAAGAGGCATCTTTAAAGAAAACAAAGGAACATTTTATTGAAATCCAAGTGCCATTGCAAGTTACTGGACAGTTTGTGAAAAAGAATAAGACAACAATTAATTTAGTAGAGTTAGAAAAACTCATTTCATAAAAAGGTTATTTAATGAATGTATATATAGCTCACTTAAAGCAATATGAATTTCGGAATAAATTGTAATGCCTTTTTAGGATTGCGATGATATAAATATTGTATTGTCACACGAACACATCAATTATCTTTATAGTTTCGAAAGACTTTCTTAACAATAGCTGTTCGTTAAGAGTTGATCCTCGTGAATTTTTAATGTTTTAGCTGCTTGTGTTGTCAGTATTTTCTATATATGGATATAAAAAAAGTCTCACTGAGGTCCGCATTTTTCATTACGAAAAAGAGGCGTGTGAGCACTGTTGAATATATATAACTATGTAATAAAAGATAAGTCAATAAAAAAGTGCGAAAAACGTACGTTCCAAAAAACGAGAAAAAAGTGCTTCGTTATAGGCGGAGGGAAATGGAAATAAATATTCTGAAAAAAGAAGAAAGATAAATATAAATCTCTTCTTAAAAATGTTTTTTTAACTGACTTTCAAAAAAACGATATAATATAAGTGATCTATTTAAATTCAAATGAAAGCTGGAATTTATTATGAAACTCAGCTGATCACAATTAAGTAATCCTGTAAAAACTATCCTTGAATGAGTTGATATGACAAGTGAAAATACAAATTAGAAATTGGTAATAATGCTTTGTTTATATTTAATTAAGGCCTCTCCTTTAGGCATTTTTACAAATAAACAAAAACAGATACAATTTTAATAATCAAAGGTGATTAAACAATGAGAAAAATAAAAGATAGCAAACTTATTACAACTTGTATCGAAAATAGTTATCCCACTTGTTACATTGTAAACAGACCTGAATTCAGACGGATTGTAAGAAGAATAGCAAAAGAAACTGGGTTCGATATTTGTTATGATGGCAAGAAGGATGTAATATTTAACCCTATTCCTATTCGAGAAAAAAACGGTATAGAATTCAGCGAATATCAAGAGTTTACTATATATGATTTTTTTAGAATTGAATTCGAAACAAGAAATGAAAATAGATGTTTTTTTGGTTATATTGAGGGTGTAGAAAAATTATATGAGTTAATGGGAAGTTTTGAGTATTTTACGGAATTTTATAAGTCTTTCGAAAAGTTTTGCGGGAAAATCACGAATGCATTTAATATTCAATGGAATAGTAGTGCTATTTCAGAAATGAACCATTTCGTTTCAATTTATGAATTATTTAAAGAGTTGAGAAATGTGTCGAATGAAGTATTCTATAACTTCGAAAAAAATGAATTTTATATAAAAGATTTTTCAAAAGTTATTTCTTTTGGAGATCCAGAAAGAGAGTGGGTGCAAAAGAAATACGACTACGTTTCTAAAACAACAGTTGAAGAAATCCCTTGTGGATTCTATATAAAGACAAATTTAAAGGGTAAAAAACTGATAGAAGAACTATATAAAGTGAATTTTTTTAATCAATTTAATAAAGTGGGAAAACGCGAAGAAATAATTAACGTTAAAAATAATCAAGATTTAAAACGTTATATACCTTTTCAAGTTAAAGAGGAATTCAAAAACGTAGAAGAGATATTACAAAAAGCATTGCCCGGAAATTTATTTATAAATATGTTTACAAGCATTAAAAATAAATATGTAATATCATTCGGTCCATATGGGAATGCTGCGAAATTTAGATTATATTATTTCAAATGTGAAGCTGGATATTACACTGCATTCGAACATAAGATTTATTTTGCGAAAACAAAAAATGAACTAATCATAAAGATTTTAGATATAATTAAAAGGAAAATATAAATAATAAATTTAAACTTACTGGCACTAAACAAAAAGGCTTTTCCTGAGTATTACCGGAGAGGCCTTTTTGTTTTTGTTTGTTATTTATTTTTTCGATTTAAGACTTATGAATCTTTCTAAATTTAATAAAACTTCCTATTCTCCATACACTTAAATAAGCGAATGCAAGTGAATAAGCAAGAATTAACATTTCGTATTGATTAAGGTCTTTAAAATACTGTGTAAGCGCTAAGCGTATGACAATAATAGCGATAATAACGTATTTAAAGTTTTTATTGGGTTTAGAGTAAATAAGTCCGTCTTCTCGTTTTTCATAAAATGTTTGTGTGATCATAATGTAACCAAATATCAAACCTAAAACAGCAGCTATTAAGATTTCCCATATGGCCGGAACAACAAAATCATTTCCAGCAGTTGCAGCCATTTCATAGGTGATGAAACCGAATAAAACGAAGAATATTGGGATTGGAGCTAAAATCCCATAGCCATTTCTTTTGATCGGCTTGTCTTTTTGTTTTTTTTTGTACCGATAAAAAAGGGCTAAAATAACAAGATAAATAAGTATTACAGTAATAAATCCGATGATGACCAAAAAACAAAACATCCTTTCTAAAAATAAGTAAGAGTAGTCAGGTAGACATTTACATAAAACTTACAATTTTCCTCCTTTGTTCTGCCTCGATTTAGAACGAAAGAAAAAACTCGTTTATACTTTTAAACGAGTTTTATAATTTATTCATTATAATTAGAATGATTAATTGGTTATTTCTAAGTAATAATTATAATTTCCTCTTGCTCTTGTTTCATTGAATGAAACACCAATTATTAACTTATGAAATCAAATAGAGTCATTTGTACGGGTTCTTTCGTTGACTCAATATATTCGGTTTCAAAAGGGATATCAACTAAATTAACAATCTCTTTTTTTGTATGTGATGTTTCAGTGTTTACTGAATATAAGTATTCTGCGATAGGCTTGATGATTGCTCTAGCTAATTTCACTGGAACCTGCTTTCAACAGGATTTAAAAGACAAAATTTTAATTTTCATTTCGTTTATCAGTTTCCCTTCCTTTTTTTAAAAAATAAGAAGGAATCTTTATTTTGTGGAAAAATAAAAAATAAGTGTTTTAAAAGATATATATTTTTATATTTTTTATAAAAATTTCAAATGTTATATTTTACAATGTTTTTTTTGAGTGGATTTTGTTGTTTTAAATAAAAAAACATAGTATTCTATAAAAGGTTTTTGTTTTTTACATAGGTTTTTAAACAAAAAATGAGGAGGAAAAAACAAAGAATGAGGAAATTTTTATTACCTGTCTTGTTCTTGGCAATAGCATTTTCTTTTGCTATTCATCATACAAAGGCAGAAGCATCCGAAATAACTACTATTAATTACGTAGTTAAAGATGGTGAAACCGTCAATATTATCGCTAACAGATATCAAATGGGCTCGGATGAGATAGGTAATGTCAACCCAGGCGTAGATATTAACCAATTAAAAACTGGGCAGACAATTAAAATTCCAGATTTATCAGAGATTAAGAGTTTGCAAAACGAAGTCATTCGTCTTACTAATATAGAACGACAAAAAGTCGGGATTGCGCCATTAACTTACGATTGGAAACTAGGTAGGGTAGCTCGTTATAAAGCTAATGATATGAGAGACAATAATTATTTTTCTCATTATAGCCCAACTTATGGTGATCCGTTTGTTATGATGCGTGATTTTGGAATTTCATTTACTAAAGCAGGAGAAAATATAGCAGCAAGACAGACAACCCCAGAACAGGTGGTACAGTCTTGGATGAACAGTGACTCTCATAGAGAAGCAATGCTAAATCCTGATTACACACGAATAGGGGCAGGTTATTCAGAAGGTGGTTACCTAGGGTATTACTGGGTTCAAATGTTTGCAAATTAATAGTAAAAGGACACTTAATAAAGTGTCCTTTTTTGTTTGGTGAAGAACGCATTAACCATTAAAGGTTAAACTTTCTTCAGCCGGAGTATATTCGTAAGATTCGCTAGGTGGGAGAAGTTCTTCTTCGGGAGAAGAAACTTTATCCGTTTTTTCTTGATTATCTGTTTTCCCCGAGTCATAAGAAGCGCTCGGAGGGGCATCTACTTTTTCGTCATTTTCGACAACCGGTGAATCAGACATTTTCTCGTCTGAAACGGCCGGTTTATCAGTAGTTTGAGGAACAGAAGGTGCTTCACAGTATTTTTTTATAGGAACACGTTTTGGAATTTCTACAACCTCGCCATTTGCGTTTTTCTCAAAGGTAAGTATTGTTTCATACTCCACGTAATAACCATCTTTCTGACAAGTCGCATTCATATCAATGTCGCTATTTGAAGGTGGTGTTACTGTAGGTGTATCATCTGGCTCGTTTGGATCAACAGAAGGCACCTGAATATCTGATGGTGGTGATGGGGGTGGTGTTTGATTTTCCGATTTGTCGGAATCATCGTCATCTCCCCAAGTGTCTGCTCCTACATATTCATCTTTAATGCTTGGAGTTGATATAGGATTTTCATCGTTTGTCGAATCATCGTCTTTTTCATTGTTTTTTTGATCGTTGCCTTTTGTATTATTATTTCCGGGATTCGCAGTTTCTTTATCTTCTGCCGGTTTTTTAGGGATATCGTTGACAGCAACCAAATCCCCAGGTTTCTCAGGTGAAAGGTTGTTATTGATGACATCCTTGGTTTTTTCTTTGTCCTTGTTAGGGTGAACAATTTTTCTAGAATTAGAAAACCGGTCTTCACTTTCTGAGTTTCCAAAAGCCAGTTCGATAGGTTTCAATATATCTCTATCAACAGTTGGGCGATTCGGTGATTGTTGATCAACATCTAATGAATTATTGGTTTTGCCAACAAAAGTTTCTTTAGGGAATGTAACAAATGTTTTCATTGATGAAAAATCAGTGTATGTCAACAAACCTTGCTCTTCGTTTTTGACGTATTCATTTTCATCTTCGGAATTGTAACCTTCGTTACCCAGTAGGGGAACATTGATATCGGAGTTTGACTGTTCGTTATCATACATTTTCTCCGTATCAAGAACTTCGTTTGCAGTCGAAGTAGTTTCGATTTGTTTTTCTGGTTGTTTTTCGTTTGCTGAATTCTCTTCAGATTGTTTCTCACTGGTATTGTCTTTTGAGCCAAATGCAACTATATTCTTCCCGATATGGCTTTCGGCGTTTTGATCATTCCCGAATACATCAAGTAAAGATTCAATCATTCTATTAATTTGAGCTTCCTTCGCGAAATCGCTATGTACTGCCGAAGGGAGGAACATTAACATCATAATTGCTGTTGCTAAACCTGTTGTTACATAACGAGGGAACGTGAATTTCCCTAATTTATTCAAGAAACTGATTGTTTTAGGCAATATGATATCTGATTCGTGAAACCAAATTTCTTCTCCGATTTCACAAATGATACCGTCTTTTCGGACTTTTAAAAACTCACCGTTAGGCGTTAGTACTGCTACGCTGCTTCTGTACATTTCTAAAACAACGCCGTTCTTCATTCAACAGCCTCCCAAAAAATATTTTCTCATTTCAGTGTAGGGACCACAAATAAGCAATGTAATAGCAATTAAATAACTTTTGTTTTTTTTCAGAAACTTTTTCGGGACTTCCAACTGTTGAAGAATGAATTCAATTGGTATTCCTTTGTCGTTCTGGAATGAGTTTTTTAAACTCGGATCATCAGATATCAGTTTTGCAATTTCAAGTGCTTGTTCTATTTCTTTAGTTTTTTTCGGTTTTTGAGAAACAAGAGTTGCAATAGACAAATTAAAGCGAATCAATTCCTTTGAAAAACTTTTAATTTCTTTTTGTCTGTCTATAATAGCCTTATTGTATTCTCGGTTGTCTTCTGCTGCTAAATCTTCTTTGCTGATTTTAGAGTGCGTTCGTGAAGTTTTAGAAGGTGAAGCTACCTTTTTTTGCATAAGGTTATCAAAGATCATAGCCTTCCTCCTTTCTAACAAACAAGCAATATTTTCTCTTATTTCTGATATAAATACAATGCTTTTTGAAAAAATTTTCTTAGGAAATTTTATACACAGAAATCAAAACGCTTTAATTATCATTTATGGGAATTATAGGTCAATTATCTTGTTTTTGAACCTTACCCTTGAGAATTAATTTCATACAAACTACAAACTTCACTCTGTTTAAATTTAATTTTATTTTTTCCATAAAAATAATTTTCTCATATAAAATGTTTAAGAAAATTAAAAAGGAAGAAGGAGAAACAATGACAGAACAACAAACAGCAGTTACATTTTTAATGGCTAGAGAAATCATAATAGATGTGATGAAAGAACACGAATCTGAGATCAATTCAGTTGAAGATCTGGCCGATTTGTTGCTTAGAGAAGAAAAAAGAGAATATTTATTTGTAGACGGGTGGGATAATAACGTAGATAAAGAACCATTCGATGGAAATAAAATTAATAATAAGGGTTAAAAATAAATAAAAGGCCAATATCTTTTAAGATATTAGGCCAATTTTTTTATGTATAAATCTATATAAGTTCAATTAATAATGTAATTGGTTGATTTAAAGAGATGTAACGCGATGAAATATAAAATTTATCTTTTTTGATATTCCAATCGTGAACAATATCCTCTATAACAGCGCCTTTAAGGTGCTCTAAATCAGCGTCTAAAAGGTCATTCACTTTTTCTCCTGTTATAGGGTTGTAAGGGGAGTTTTCTAATACAAGTTTTTCGTCATATATTGTCCAAACTCTAGAAATGTCATTTTTCTCTTTTACCCCTTCAATTTCAGATAGATGCATAGATGATCCATTTTTCATATTAAGAATAATCCGTTTATCCACTTCTTATCTCTCCTTTTGTTCGCTATGTATTTATTGTATCGTGGATTCCCTTTATTGCAAAAAAAACCTATTTTAAATATGATATAAAATGAATCGTAGGTGATAGTGGATTTGAGATAAAAATACTTTTTTATTTAGTTGATTATTATTAAAAGTTAGGTACTATACCAAAAGAAAGGAGTGGGTGTTTTATGATTAAAAAAGTCAGTGCAGCATTACTAGGTTGTGTATTTGCGGTGATTCCGTTTAATGTTGTTAATGCTGAATCTTTTACTTACACTCTCACGGTCGAACAGCCGGTTTTAGCTGTTGCGGTAACAAGCACTGCTACAGAGACCGAGCATTCGTTGAAAATTGATCGGAATAATCCTGTTTATACATTAGATACAATTAAAATCGAGAATACAGGTGAGGTTGATGCTATAACAAGCACAAAAGGGACTTTAACAAGAACTGATGGAGGAACACAATCTTTAAAATTAGTTACCTCTCCGTCTGATTCTTTATCTTTGGGAGCGTTTTTCTATCAACCAGGAACAACCACGCCGTATCAACAAAGCGGAAGTTATCTGACAACAACAGAAAGAGATGCTTTCACAGTAAATAAAGGCCAGTCTATAATGTTTGATTTAGGGTTAAAATTCGATCCAGACTTTAATTCAGCGTTTACTTTAAAAGCAGAGTTTAATTCAAGAGCAAAGTAATGGAGTTACGAAAAGATCTTCTAGAAAGAAGGTCTTTTTATTTTGCTGAATTTTGTTTTGGAATTCTTTTTACTAAGTTTGTTTGAAAAAACGCAAAATCTAAATAAAATATCGAAAGATAGGAGTTGATATCTTATGTTTAAAAAGATTGGAGTTACACTATTAGGATTTGCTTTTGTATTCACCCCGTATAGCACTGTAAATGCAGAGTCGTCATATACATATACCATACAAGTGGAACAACCTACATTAGACGTCTCTATGACTAGTCAGCACCCTAATAATACATTGAATATGAAAGCTGAGAGGAATGCATCGGGTTACTTTGACACTTCGGTAATTGATACTTACACGTTTACAAATGGAGGGGAATCCAATGCTCATATCTGGGCTCAAGGAACGACTACTAGGATAGACGGAGGGACAGATCAAATTACTTGGAGTTACGGTGGCACAAACAATAATGGGTTGTATGTATATTTTTTTAATGCAGGGACGACAACAGCAACTAATTATTTAAGCGGACCAACTAGTAAGAATATTTTCGACTTAAATGCTGGTACTTCCAAAATGATTGATCTCAAATTAAGAATGAACAAAAACTTTGATGCTGAATTCACATTAAAACTTGATTTTTCTTGGACTGCGATCTAAACCTAAATAATTAATATTTAGGTTTTTGTTTGTAGAGGACCTAAATGGAATGTGTATTATCAGATAGGAATGTTAAAAACAAAAATGAATTCAATCTAAATAAAAGGGGGTACATATGAAGAAATTAATAAATTCACTGTTAATCGTTGTTCTTTTTATGGTCACAAGTAATAATGTACAAGCAGCCGAGACGATTACAACTCACTTAAGAATGACGCCTGGTAAAGTTGTCATTAAAGAACAGGTTAAGCCTGGGAAGAAAATCTATCTATATCGGTACTATGTCAAAAATGCTAGTACAAACACAAAAGTAGTACACTTATCATCTACCGGGAACTTAATAGTTAAAGAAGAAAGTGTCACCATAAAACCACAAGAAAAATATTATTTTGATGTTTATTTAAAAGTGCCATACAGTGAAAAGAAAAAAGAAAGATCAGATTATGTAGTGGCACAAACATTGCATAATGAAGATGACAGTATGAAATTAGAAGCTAAAGTGGAATATAAAATAGTTAGCTTAAAAACAACGATATTAAATGATTCGATTTGGTTTTTTGTGGGTGCATTTGTAATTTTGGTGTTGTTAATGATTATCATTTTGAAAAAACATAAAAAGAAAAAGGCTGATGGGAACAAGAAAATCAACATAGAAACCAATAAGGTTCCGGAGGAAAAAGATGAATCCGAATGATTAAACAGAAAAACCCTACGGGGTTTTTTTGTTGTTTTTCATCTTAGCGAGAAATTATGTTGTATACTTTCGAAAATGAAAATAAAGGAGATTTTAAAATGTTGAATAGAAATATGGACTTTGAAAATCTTAAAAAGCACCAAAAAGGATTTATCCAAGGAATTATTAATGATCGGCTTGATAGGGATGAACTCATTGAGCCAATCAGAAAATTTTATGGAAATCGTTATATTGATGAATACTATGTGATTACACCTGAAATTATCATATCAAAACAAAGAGGAATTGGTAGTTCGGATGAATATTTTTATGAAGCATTTATTAACGGAAAAAGAGTTATTGATACAGGTGCATATACACTTGATGGTGCGATTATTCTTGCTATTGCAGCCAAAAATGGGGATGCAAGAGCTGGTCAATATGCGGCAAAAATGATGGGTTTGGAAAACGTTTAATAAATAATTTAAAAGCTAACATTTAATGGTTAGCTTTTTTATTGTTTTAAGAGATAAATTTATTAAAAGATGGGATACGTAACTTACCGTTGCTTGTCCAGTTTCTAAATTTCACATTGCATTTAATCTTTTTGTTAAAAAAAATGAAATTATCGTTCTCAGTTATTCCGGTATTTCTGATTTCATTATATATAATTTTTCTCTGTTGTATTGGCACAAATTCCATTGATCCTATTGATTGACCATCCAAAGATTGAAGTAAAAAAGATTTTCTGTTTTTTGATATTCCCATTAAATAAACGTCAGCATATTTATAATTAATAATCTTTAACCAATCTTTAGATCTCTTGTTAATCTGATATTTAGATTCAATCTTCTTTTGAACTATGCCTTCCAGATCTAATTCTTTGACTACATTAAAATAAGGAGTGCCGTTCCCAGTTAACCAATTAAGGTATACAACTTTATCTGTGAATTTGATTTGAGATAATATCTCTTTTCTACTTATAAGAGGATAAGATGAAATGTTTTTACCTTCGAAATATATAATGTCGAAAACACAAAATTGGATAGGGTGGGTAGATTTTTTACTTTTAAACCTCTCCATTAAAGCTTCAAAATCGGGGTGACCATTTTTCCCTGGAACAACAATTTCTCCGTCTAAGACTGTGCCGTTGGGAATATTTAAACCTTCTAATATGTCATCAAATAAAGATGTTATCTCGTTGTTATGTCTTGAGTAAAGTCGCATTTTATTTTCAAATTTGGTAAGTATTAATCGAATACCATCAAGTTTAAGTTCTGTTATATAATCATCTGTATTTTTAGGTTCTTCAACTCGTTCAAGGAGCATAGGGCTGACAAACATATCTTTCACCTCATACCTATACTAACAAAGATTAAAAAGGACGTAATTATTAAACGAATGGTTGTTGAGTTAAGCTTTACCAATACGGTGATTCGTGTAATTGAAGGCAGTTTATATATGAAAAAAATCAACTAGTTAAACCGTGAATTAAAAGGACCAATTCTTAATAGTTTATTTTTTAAAAATTTTTTTCTAATAAAAGAGACAACGATATATAATATGATCAATCCTGACTTAAATAGAAAGCTGTTTCGGTCAAAAATATAATTGGAGAGATAGATAATGACAAAAATGTATCAAACTGAATTAGATGGAATGAGAAATATTTCAACGGTGGACCAAGTAGAAGCACACGATTATGTTTTTATTAAAGATGGTATTTACAAGGACGATGTCACTTTATTCAAAAACAAAAAAACTGATGGTAATAAACTGGATTTGAAATTAGTAAAGTTAGCAGAGATTCGGGTTTTATCTAAAGATGAATTCGAGAAATTTAAATTCAATCAATTATACAAAGTAGGCGAAGTGGTTTTTGCAGCGCAAACTAGACTGAGTAAAAATCAACTCTTACAGTTAGGTGAACGATTCTATGTTGTGGACGGCATTATAAAGCACAAAGATCGTCCTCAAGAATTAGAGTTAACTCAGATCCCGTATATCATTGCAACAAATATGTACGGGGTATATAAGCGTAAAAAAAACGATACTGAAAAGAAATTATACAAAATGTGTTCAAGTTTTGGAGAAGCATTCGGTTTAGTATTGAAATTAAGATCAAAAAAAGAAGAGTGCTATTATAGCTTGTAATAATAAGATGAAAAATATTGAGAGGTGTCAGTGATGGATAATAAAAGATTTCAATTACTTGAAGCGCAAAGACAAGAAATGATGGATAACTATGGTTGGGTGACAGACTATGTTTTCCCGACAGAAGAGGGAGAATTAGCGAACATACATACCCACGGGGTTAAAGAAAATTTCAATCATATGGATTTTCAAATCGTTTTAACGTTACCACCAGAAATGATTCAAATACTGCTTGCTAATTTGGTTGAAAGGGTTAAAAATGGAGAACAGATTGTCACTGAAAAGCGTTATGATGACATAATTGAGAATTTTGATGTTTATTTTGTTAAACAAAAGGAAGGTAATCGATCTGTTCTGAGAATGATACTTCCGGATGATCAAGGTAAATTTCCTGATGAAAAAAATTGTAAACCTTATTATGATAAACAGTTGATTTGGGATACTATATATTAATAAAAATAAAGACCTTATCTATAAACTAGGATAAGGTCTTCTTTTATGTTTTGTTAATTAGCAATAAATAAAATTGAAGAGGAGATATTTATTCATTACTAACAGCAGGTTTTAATTCCATTAACGCTCCGAAATATTGCGAAGCTGTAGTAAATGTTATAAAGGCGCATAATTCACTGATTTCAGCTTCAGTCAGACTATCCTTTAAAATATTGAATTGAGCATCTGAAATATTTCCTTTTTGAGTTAAAAATGCTTCTGCGAAGCCTACAGATATAGATGTTTTCTCATCAAATAAATTAGGATCAGGTTTTCCTTTAGCTCTGCAATATTCGCAGCCATTTTTTTGAGCCAAAGTTCTACGCACTTGTTCTTTTAAACGAGCGCTAAGGTATCCGTCTTTTTCTAATGCATCACCCAGTTGATTCCATCCGGTTAGTATGTCCCTGTTATGGCCCAAAAGCTTCTGAAAGGGTGTATCTCCAAATTTGGATTCTTTTATTCTTGTCAAAGCAGTCACTCCTTATAGTTTATTTACTTTTAATCAAGTGAAAATAAGGAAAACCTTCTTGGTGTTTTAAAAAGAAAAAGCAAGATATAAATATCTCGCTTTGTTTTTTTACGCTATTAATTTAGAAGGGAAAAGATCTAAGATTAAATTGATTTCAGCTCTTGTGATTGCTGTATAAAGCCATTGATTGTGTGTCTTGCTGTCCAAAATCTCATTACGAACAAACAGATTTGGATACTGGCTGCCTTGGCTCTTGTGTGTGGTGATGCAATAACCATAATCCGCTCTCTCATATAAGCTAAATTCCTCTCTTGATAGTTTGAGCGGATCCTTTGAAGTGAAATCGGATTTGGGAATAATCAATCCTCTGAAAGATTGGTCTTCTAAGAAGTCAGGCATAAAATCAAGTTTAATAGAATCAATATTAATATCCTTTTCGTTTACTTCGTAACTTACCTTTTCGACAAACCCTGTCATTCCATTTATTAAAGGGAAACCATCAATAACATTATCCCAACTATTTTTCAAAGTGATGAGTTTATCACCAATTTGCGGAAGTGGGTTTGAATATCCTTTTAATTCTCTAACCCGATCATTAATTTTTTTTCTAGAAGAATTATACCCACAAAGGATTTGATCAGAGCGTAAGTACAATTTATCGATCAATTCTTTTTTCGCTTCTCCTCGTCCTAAAACATATACATTTTTTCCGTACTTACCAGGGTTTATTGTTTTTCCTTCTCTGGCTAACATAGATAGCCAGATTATTGGATTCCCTTCAGCTTGTCTATGGATTTGAGTAAGTCTAAAGTTTGGGTTTTCTAAAACATTGAATATTTCGCTACCGATAGGAGGGAGCTGACCTTCATCGCCAATAAATAGGATTTGAATGCCTAGCGATATTAAATCTTCAAATATATTTTTGGGAACCATAGAAGCTTCATCAACAATTATAAGTTTCAATTTTTTTAAAGTGTTATGGTCTTTGTTTTTCGAAACAAAGACGGGGCCATTAGGACCTTCTTCTGTGTCATATATAAGCCGATGAATAGTTGAACAATTGTATTTTTTATTGCGAGTTTTTAAGACTAAAGAGGCTTTTCCCGTAAAAGCGGCAAATGCGACCTCGTTTGGTTTGAGATTGCTTTCTTGAATAATGTAGTTCACTAGAAATGTTTTACCTGTTCCGGCATAGCCTACAAGTTTGCAGTATTGCTGGTCCGCTTTCTTAATCCATTCATTTATGCCTTTTGAGGCAAAACTTTGTTCCTGGGATAAGAGTGTCATAGTTGCTCCTTTTAATAAGTATTTATGTGAATAGCAAATTACCAAAAAATAAATCTTTTCACTTTAGTTATTTTAAAATAAAATAAGTTGCATTAGAAAAAAATATAGATATTATTTTTTAAAAAAAAGAGAAAATATAAAAGATCAAAGGAATAAAATAGAAAACGAAAACTAACCCCATTTAATTTATCTTGAATTCGAAGTATATGGAGTTGTATGCAATGTTTTTTCGCCAAGTGGTTCTGATTTGAAAAAACAGTTAAGGAATGATTACTTTTGAGGCAAATACCACACGCAATTTTTTATAGCAGCTTTAGTGTTAAAGAACGGGATGAGTATTTGGAGTATATAGAGAAAAAAATTAAAAGAGATAAAAAGAAAAGGCCTCTTTTTTTTAAAATGTATGAAATTGTGAAAGAATTTGTTAAAGCAGATAAAGAAGATTTTTATTTACACGATTATAATCGGTTGACCATAGAAACAGAAGGATCAAGAAAGTTTATTTGGGTGGTCAAAGATACTGGAACATATATGATAAGTCTTGATAATAACTTCCTTGATGGAATGGAAGAAGAATTTATGTTATTTAAAAACATAAGAAAACAAAGCTATTTCGGGAAAAAAACTTGGAGAATATTCGTCGTAAACCTTGATAACAACTCATTGAAACAAATTGATTTTAATGATGTCCATAAAGATATGTTTAGCAACAAATACGGATCGATCACTGAGTATTTCGAAAAACGCACAAAAGGAATGAACAATGAAAGGTATTTAAAAACAAAATACTTGTTTCAACTCTTGATGGAGAAATACAGAAATCACGTTCCTAAAAGAATGGTTGATTCACTCATATCTAATCCGCCAAAACGCGTATTTGAATTTTACGTTGATACTGGTTCGCAGCGTAGCTTTATTTAAAAAATAAAAAGGCACTTAAGAATAAAAGTGTCTTTTTTAATAAAATGTGTCTTGAAAAAATATATTGATTTTTAAATTCTGTTTTTATATACTTAGTTCAATATTTGAAGAAAATTAAATTTATCGAAAAACATATCTTTTCAAAATGGTAACATACATAAAGGAGATACAATACATATGAACAGTGAGTATAGAAATAATTTAGTAGACATTACTCCGGATGTAAGACTTTTACGCGTATTGAGAAATTCCGGATTTAATATGCAGACGGCAATGGGAGAACTATTAGATAATTCAGTAGATGCCGGTGCAAGGGATATTGAAGTATATACATATATCAATAATCTCCAAAAGAAAAATATTTTGGTTATTGATAACGGTAAGGGTATGAGTGAAAGTACCTTGCACCATTCATTGACTTTGGCCAAAGAATTAAAAGTTGGAATCGATCAATTAGGCAAATATGGAATGGGGATGAAAACTGCTGCACTCTGTATTACCCCTCAATTTGAAATCTTAACAAAAACAATATCCGGAGATATTTTATTCGGAGAATTTAATATCAATAAAATGGAGAGTTTAGGGGAGTTTAAAACAAACGTTAGGAAAGCTAATGATGAAGAAGTTATCTTTTTCAAAAGTAAACTAGGGAAAAGAACACGCTCTGGGACAATTTTGATTTTAAAAAACTGTGATAACTATGATATTTCTTTTACGACATTCGTTAAACAAATGGAACAGTTTATCGGACTAACTTACAAAAATTTTATTTCAAAAGGTATCTCTTTTTCTGTTAATGATATGCCGGTTAAAGGAAAGATAATTGAAGGAATAGATCCTTTGATGCTAGATTTAGAGGAAACTTATGTTGTAGCTCAAAGAGAAGCGGTTCCTGTTGAATACCAAGATGCCGCTGGACACAAAAAAACAACTTTTATTGAAGTCTCAGCTTCTGTTGTTCCAAAGCCTGACCCTAATGGGAAAGGGAAAATATTCAACGGAAAAAACTTGAAGTTGCCAATTAACCAAACAAATCAAGGTGTGTACTTTTATCGAGAAGGACGGATGGTTGGAAAAGCGCTGACTTGGAATGATGTTTATGGAGAACGTCACAATGCTAAAAATAGATTCAGAATTGAAATCAATTGCAAAAGTGATTTAGATAATGAAATCAGAATGAATTTTCAAAAAGGTAACGTTGCGCCAACAAAGTTTTTAAAAAGTCAGATCTCTGAAATTATTCAACCTATGATGGTAGAAATGAGAAATAGATTGAAACTTGAAGGCGGGATTCCTGTTTTTGAAGAAAGAAAAAAAGCAACGAAAAACAGAAAAACTGATAAAGCTAACATAAACCAAGTGAAGCCTAAAACATATAAAATGATTGTTAACAATAAACATCGGAAATTGGCTAGATTGAATGAAATTCAGCAACAGGTGAGTCATACTGGATTTAATATGAATGAACTGTTGTCTGCTGCTTTTACAATAAATAAACTTTTGCAAGACAGCTCAGTTCCGGAAGAAGTAAAAGAAAGATTGCAGGAAGCTTTAGGATTCGAAAAGGAAGCTTTAATTGCATCGATATAAATAGAGAAAGTGCAAAGGTTATGCTTTGCACTTTTTTGTTTTCTGAATTCATCAATGAGTATAGAATAATTAAAACTATCTTCGATGGATGAAATTGATGCTGCGATAAAAACGAGAAGATGGGAGTGCGTGATGTTCAGATAGGGTTAGGTTGTTAACCTTCTAATTTTTCTTATCAGTTTATAAAGAAGATCACTAATGAGCCTGAATATCGCCTCTGTTTTTGTATTTGTCTATTACTCTTGAGCAAAACCTCATTAGATTCTGTGAATAAATTTAATTATGTTTTTTAAAATAATGTGAGCTGTTATCAAGTATTTGAAGCAAAGGGTTCATTTAACACCCTTCGGGTTCTTTTGTATGAAAAAATTATAATTCATCTAAAAAGGACGCAAGGGGTGTCGATAGTTCATAAATAGGCTAAAAACACGGAAGTAAAGATAAAAAAAGACAAAAGTAAGCAATTATAAGATTATTTCTTACATTAAGCATTTGGTCTGCAATTAAAAAAAGACTCCGAACGCCGCTAGGGGAGTCTTTTTTTTGAATTTTCAACTTATATAAGTGAATTATATGTAAAACGATTTTCGGGAAACTTTAAATATTTTTCTTCTCCTAAATCTAGAAGAATCTCTGTTAGTGGTAGGAGAAATTTACTCAATATCCATTCATATTTCAACTTTTCAATGTTAGATAAATGTTGTCCTGATTCCTCTTTTTTCCGAAGTGGCAAAAACCAGTCTAAAGCTCGTTCGTAATCCATCTTAAAATCCTTTGTTGGTGTATTGTTGTCGAAGTATAAGTCCATTCTTGCGCCTCCATATCTCTAATTCATTTCTATTATATATTCTTTGTTTAAAAGCTAGGAAAAACACGGAAAAATTAAGGGTTTAGAATGATGATTAAACACCTCATTAATGTAGCAAAAGGGAAGCAGCAGAAAGGTGTAGGGGAAAATTTTTTCTTATCGGTTCGAGAGTTTGAGTATGTGGTGTGTCCGAGGAGATTTTGCAGAAGTGTGCTGTTTAAATATATTTTGTTTGCTTGTGTTCCCCTGCGTTGAACTGTTTGGGTGTCTCCTGTTTGCTTGTCCCACTAACGAAAACCGCTACTCTCAAAAAAACGAAACGAATTGCGTAGATGTTTTTTCGTTATTTGAAATTCTAGAATATAAGAAACAAAAACAACCTCTAACATTTGGGTGAGTTCGAAAAATAAGAGGGATTCCTAGGTATATCGTGTTTTCTTTTTCAGATCAATGTAAATTGGACTTGAATTACCGATATGAAGCCAATATGCGATTTTAACTTTAGGAAAAGACTAAAACAATTGCAAATAGCAGATGATTTTGTTGCGAAAATAAAAGTTACGGAAACGTTTGTAGTAATAAACAAGTTTTTTCTCTGTTGTTTGAATTACGTGCTATAATTTCTAAAAGTTTTAAGGGGGAAATGAAATGGCAATGACACTAGAAGAGAAAGTAGAGAAAAAAGCAAAAGGTATTGAAAAATTAAATTATAAGAAAGGTGTAGCTTGTTTATTATTAGCAATTAATGAACGTTCTTCAGAATATGATTGCGAAACTAAATACAAAGTTCGTTTACATTTTAAAAGTAAGGCGGCAATCAAACGAGTAGGGGAATTATTGAGGTTGAACAGAAAGAATATGTTGAATCGATTCGAAAGGGAGATAAAATCAATCGAATTAACTTTGAATTCTTACGAGATGTTTAAGCTTGAAGCTGGAAGAAATATCAACAAAGAAGTTACCTACAAATATCGCAATGATTATACAGGTGTTAGCTATGAAGTCATACTAAATCCTACAAAAGATACTAATTATGATGGATATCATACTGGATCTGTTGCTGATGGTGAACCTCTGTCAGCTTATTTTCAATTACTTAAGGAAGCAATCGTCACAGGGGAAGAGACATATATTTGTTAATCTCTTATAAGAAAAAGTTCAAATAAAATTATAAAGCCCTCATTCTAATTGAGGGTTTTTTAGGAGGAGATCAGGATTAAAATTAAAGTTATTAATAAAGTGTTTGAAAAGATGGGGTTGTTAACAAAGGAGCAACGAGATAAGTTCTCTTTTGACTTCTTTAAAGTTGAAAAGGAACAAAAGAAAAAATACATACCAATAAAATTAAGTCATAATACAAAAAATAAGGGCAACTCTTGGTAAAACTTATTTTTATACAATATAATCAGTTTATAAATTTAAAAATTAAGTCATCGGAGGAATTACTTTGTCTAAAGTACTAAAAAGAGAAGAAATTGATGATATACACAAATGGAAATTAGAACATATTTATCAAAATGAGAAAGATTGGATAAATGCTCAACAAGAAGCACAGTCTATTTTAAAAGAAATGGAAACTAAAATTGAGAGTTCTGTAAAATCAGCGAAAAATTTATTAGAGTTCATTGAACTTTCAAATCGATTGGATTTTATTATAGAAAAAGTCTTTGTTTATGCTTATTTAAAAGGCGATGAAGACACCAAAGATCCAAAACGTCAAGAGCTAAGTCAAAGGCTAACTTCTCTTGAATTATTTGTTTCCAAAATAGAGTCAGCTTTCCATAGTGAGTTTTTAACGTTAAATGAAAAAACTTTGGAAAATTTCTATGATGAAGAACCACAACTTCTTTTTTATAAAAAATCTTTTGAAAAAACATTGAGATATAAACCGCATACCCTTACAAAAGACCAAGAGTATATTATGTCGCAAACTTCCTTATTAAATTCTTCGTCTCAAATTTTCAAAAAATTAAACAACGCTGATCTTACTTTCTCTAAGATCATTGATGAAAAAGGTGAAGAAGTCGAGTTAACACAAAGCAATTTCATTCAATATATGGAGAGTAAAGACCGTTCAGTCAGGAAACAAGCTTTTAAAGCAATTTATGCAAAGTTTAAAGAATTCAAAAATACGTTCGCAGAGACTCTATATGGATCTCATCAGGCTAAACTTTTTTATTCTAAAATGAGAAAACATTCTTCATCGTTAGAAGCATCACTGTTTAGTGATAATGTCTCGTTGGATGTATACGACAACCTTATCGATACTGTTCATTCGAATATTAAGCCGATGGAGGATTACTTAAATCTAAGAAAAAAAATGTTAAACGTCGATGAACTACATATGTATGATTTGTTTGCGCCTCTGGTTAAAGACTTAGATGTAAAAATCACATATGAAGAAGCATACGATACAATGAAACGAGCGTTGTCTGTTTTAGGAGAAGAATATATAGATAAACTTAACGAAGCATATGATGGCGGTTGGATAGATGTATATGAGAACGAAGGGAAAAGAAGTGGCGCGTATCAATCGGGTCCTTATGGAGTTCACCCGTATGTCCTTCTTAACCATAAAGATAATTTGAACTCGATGTTTACCCTAGTGCACGAAATGGGGCACGCTATGCATAGTTATTTCAGTGACAAGCATAATTCTCAAACTTACGCTGGGTATACAATCTTTGTGGCAGAAGTTGCTTCTACGGTTAACGAAGTGTTACTGATGAAACATCTATTAAAAAACACTGATGATAAAAAAATGAAGATTTATTTAATCAATTATTTCCTTGATCAATTCCGTACTACATTATACCGACAAACGATGTTTGCTGAGTTTGAAAAAATTACACATCAACGTGTCGCTGATAACGAACCGCTTACAGCTGAAGTGTTATCAAACATTTATTATGATCTTAATAAGAAATACTATGGAACAGGAATTGTTCTGGACAAAGAAATTGCAATGGAGTGGGCACGAATTCCACACTTCTATACTGCGTTTTATGTTTACAAATATGCTACTGGTTTCTCTGCTGCAATTTCATTAGCCGCGCAAATTTTAGAAGAAGGGGAGCCAGCAGTAAAACGTTATTTAGATTTTCTTAAAAGTGGGGGAACAGATTATCCGATCGAGTTGTTAAAAAGAGCGGGTGTTGATATGTCTACTCCGAAGCCAATTCAAGATGCTCTTACAGTTTTTCAAGAGTTGGTTAAAGAATTAGAAGAACTAACAAAATAAATTAGAATAAAACTGGATGTTGGGTGTTGCTCAACTCCAGTTTTGCATATAGGGAGAAGATGTTATGGCTAAACAAGTACTAGTAATGAGAAAAGATCTAAAAATGAGGGGTAAAGCAATTGCTCAAGGGAGTCACGGTTCACTCGGAGTATTTTTGAAAATGATGAATGATGGCAATTCTTTAAAAGAATCAACGCCAGAAATCAAAAACGGAAAATATACGCTTTCTTTAGATGTTGAAGTGGGATCACCTATAGATGAATGGTTAAGAGGTATCCATAGAAAGATTGCAGTGTCTGTTAATTCTGAAGATGAATTGATGGATGTTTATCAGAAAGCTTTAGATAAAGGGATACCGGCCCATCTGGTAATTGATTCGGGTCTAACTCGTTTCAATGGTGTGCCTACAAAGACTTGTGTTGCACTAGGTCCTTGTGATGACGATCAATTTCAAGGGTTAACAGACCATTTAAGTTTGTATTAAGAAGATTGTGCTCAGTTATACTGGGCTTTTTTTTAGGAATTTCAACTTTTTAAACGAAAAATACCTATAATTAAATATAAATAATCAGTTAAATAAATATCTGCAAGAAAGGATTTTAAAGATGGAAATAAAAAAAGATGAACTACTTGAAGATTTAAAATTAGGATCATATTTGTTACTTTTTAATTCGATAGGTGACAACTATTATTTTGTGAATTTTAATACTACTTCAGAACTACGCCGATTCATTCAAAAGAAAGGAATATTGAATTTATATAATGAATGGTTAGATTTTATATGCTCTGACTACATTGCTGAAGAAGTTGAGGGTTATATTATTGGAAAAGTTATAAGTTTAGAAGAAAACCGCTACAAGATTGAAATAATTGAAGAAAAAGGTTATTAATGTTAAAAACGTTAAAGGTATTATTATAACTTCTGAAAAATAAAAAAGATCAGAAAGAAAATTTTACATCATTATAAAAGAGGCCACTAGGTCTCTTTTTCACTAATATAAAAATCTAAAAAAGCTTTTAATATAAATTGGTTTTTGTTTTTTTCAAATTTGTTTATTTTCATTTTATAATTAAAACGTAAAAAATAGAAATGGTTCATTTAATAAGTAATTGGGGGCATTTTAATGTTGAAACAAGAAATAGAGAGAAAATTTATTATTAATGAAATTCCAAATGGTTTAATCCCTTACGAAGAGAAAATGATACATCAAAACTACTTATCAGTTGTTAAAGATGAAGAAATTCGTCTAAGAATGGAAGTTCAAGATGGCATAAAAACTTATGATATTACATATAAAAAGGGTACAGGGTTAGTGAGAGATGAATTTCAATTTTCTATTCAAGAAGATCTTTATGAAGATCTCTTGGCTAAAATAAAAGAAAAACCAATCAAGAAATTCCGTCAATTTTATTGGTTGGGTGACCACGAACTAATGATAGACAAGTATTCAGAAATGAAGGATGATCTAGTTGTAGCAGAAATTGAGTTCGTTTCTGAAGAAGCAGCAAACTTTTTTGAGGTTCCGGAATGGTTTGGAAAAGAGATCACATATGATAAAAACTTTAAAAATAAAAACTTATGGAAAAAGATCCAGTAAAGGATCTTTTCTTTTTTTTTATTCAAAAATTTTTTTTTGGAGGTATAAGAAATAAAGATAAAAACAAAAATGATCAAGGAGTTGGGATGTAATATGATTACTTCAATGATTGATTCTTTAGGACATATTTTATTATCACTGTTTACACTTTATCTAGTCGTTATGGTGGTAATCAGCCATCTTATCAAATTGTTGTTAGATGGAGCTATCAAACTTATCAAATTGTTTGTTAGAAAAACAACAATTCTCCTCACTACTAAGGGTGGAGAGTACATAAAAACTAAAAAAGCTTATTAATAAATAAGCTTTTTTTCAATGCATAAAGTATTACTCGTATAATTAAGAAAATGGTTAAGGAGTTGTTGAAAGTTTGTTTCAAGAACAGAAAAACGAAAAAAGTCGGTTTGATTCTAACACCTTTGTTAGGGCTGCTTTTGCTGGAATAGAAGAGTTAAAAAAGATGATTGAATTTATAGAACAACTTCAGGAGAACCCACGGTTACTTATTTCTTCTTTCTCTGATCAAATAAAAGAAGATATCAAATTCATTTACTCTCCTGTATTGAAGAGGTATGCAGAAGACAAGGAAAAACTCAAAGGGGATGAATTCCCTAAATTTTTAGCTGAAAAAATCAATCAGGGTTTTAAAGAAATATTAAATGATGAAGGGATAAAAGAGAATTTTGAATTGAAATTAAGTTCATATTCAACTTTTCCAACAAAATATCAAATAATATGTAATGGAAAAGATATAGGTAGGGTTAATATATATGATAAGTTATTCGGAGGATTCCCCAAGTCCAGAAAAAAATACCTTCAGGAAGAATTAAAACGAATTGGAGAATACATAACCCAAATAAATAAACAGATTGAGATGTGCGAAGAAATCTTAAAAAAACCTTACACTAAAATCAAAACACCTTTAGATATATTTATATTAATCTTTAAAAGAAAAAAACTTACTTTAGCCTTGAATGAAAAACTTAAGTATCTAAACGAGAACTTAGCTATAGAAGAAAAAAGGCGCTTAGGGTTAAAAAAAGAACTTGATGAAGTTGATGTATATGACTCTAAATTGTTAAACTTTGTTTCAATTATTGAAACTGTATTTAAGAAATTCGGATATTGTTATACAGACGAGACTTCTCGTCTATATTAAAAATGTCAAACTTAATAACGAATATTTTAGTGAATATATCAGTTAGTTTTCACTGAAGGAATAAAAAAATATAACCGCTCTTGAGCGGTTTTTTTCTTTTGAATTATATAGTGAGAAATAATTGTTTTTAAATTTAAGGAAGTTATGTAAGAAAATATAAATAAAATTATGTATAATGATTTTCAGCATTGAGAGGGGGCGATAACCATTACAATCTTAGGTATTCCTATAATTACAATTTATGTGTACACCCTTTATGGAGCTTTTGTTTTGACGCTATTGTATATATTGTTTGGAGACGTTCTGGAGGGGGCAGGAGACGTTTTAATTAATCCTGTATTAATATTAGCCTTTTTAACGTTTTTAGCGACTGGTGGTCTATTATTAGAAAAATACACGGAATTAAATAGTTGGATTATACTTGCGATTTCAGCAAGCATCGCTTTGATAATTGACATATTGCTGAATATCTTTGTATTAGTGCCATTTAAAAACACGGAACATTCTTTAACTGTCAAAAAAGAATCACTCGTTGGAAGAACAGCGACAGTTATCACCGCTATTCCAGTTGATGGCTTTGGAGAAGTCATCATTCAAAGCAAGACAGGGAAGATCGCAAAAGCAGCAAAAAGCGAGAATGGAGAAATAATAACTAATGGAACTTCTGTTACTATTACAAACACCGAAAATAGTGGTTATGTAGTTGTCGTTCCCTCTAAAGATTAAATTTTAGGGGGAATAAAATGACAACGATGATTTTAATAGGGATTTCAGTATTTATTGTAATTGCAATCTTAGCTGTATTCATTTCAAAGTATCGAACTGTTGGTCCGGACGAAGCATTGATCGTCAGCGGTAGCTATTTAGGCGGAAAGAACGTACACACAGATGAAAGCGGAAATAAAATAAAGATCATACGCGGGGGAGGTACATTTGTCGTTCCTGTATTCCAACAGGCGGAGCCTTTAAGTCTACTGTCAAGTAAACTCGAAGTTAAGACATCTGATGAAGTATACACTGCTAGTGGTGTTCCTGTATTAGTAGATGGTGTAGCCATCACAAAAATTGGAGGAACTATCGAACAAATTGCTACGGCAGCTGAGCAATTTCTAGGGAAGTCTAAGGAAATAAGAGAGAATGAAGTACGAGAGGTGCTAGAAGGTCATTTAAGAGGTATCTTAGGCGGAATGGAAGTAGAGGATATTTATAAGAATCGTCAGCAGTTCTCTAATAAAGTACTTGAAATTGCAGAACAAGATCTTGATAAAATGGGATTAACGATTGTTTCCTTCACAATTAAAGATGTTAAAGATAAAAACGGATATTTAGACTCTCTTGGAAAACCCCGAATTGCTCAAGTAAAAAGAGATGCGGACATAGCAACTGCTGTGGCTGAAAAGGAAACAAGGATTAAACAAGCCGAAGCTGTTAAAGAAGCAAAGAGAGCGGAATTAGAACGAGCAACTGAAATAGCTGAAGCCGAAAAACAAAATCAATTAAAAGTGGCCGAGTATAAGCGTGAACAGGATACAGCTAAAGCTAGAGCGGATAAAGCATATGATTTAGAAGCTGCAAGGGCACAACAAGATGTTAAAGAGCAACAAATGCAAGTGGAAATTATCGAGAGACAAAAACAAATTGAACTTGAAGAAAAAGAAATTTCCCGTCGTGAGAAGCAATATGATGCAGAGGTTAAGAAGAAAGCTGACGCAGATAGATACTCAGTAGAGCAAAAAGCAGCAGCTGAAAAAGCAAAAATGATAGCTGAATCTGACGCCTTGAAATATAAAATCGAAGCGCAAGCTAAGGCTGAAGCAGAGCAAGTTCGTTTAGAAGGTACAGCTAAAGCTGAATCTGACAAAGCCCAAGGGGAAGCGGCTGCGGAAATTATTAGACTGAAAGGTCTTGCCGAAGCAGAAGCGAAAGAAAAAGTAGCAGAAGCGTTCGAGAAATTCGGACAAGCTGCCATTATGGATATGTTTATTAAAATGATGCCAGAATACGCTAAAGAAGTTGCGGCTCCATTGAGTAATATCGATAAAATAACTGTTGTTGATACAGGTAGTGGAAAGAACGGTGGAGCGGGTAAAATTACAGGTTATGCAACCGATCTAATGGCTGGTCTACAAGAAAGTTTAAAAGAGTCATCAGGAATTGATGTTAAAGAAATTATTGAAAACTTTTCAAAGAAATAAAACAAATAAAAAGAGCGAAGAATAAGATCTTCACTCTTTTTGCTGTGGGAGTTTTAAAATCTTCCTTTTTTAAAAACCATTTTGATTCCGCCCACAATGAAGAGATAGCGCATATCAATTACTTTTTTCATAGTAACAGCGGTAAAGCCTTTTATCTTTTTGCCGAAAACTAAACCGACAGCATATTTTCTTCCAAGGGAAGCGACAGTACCTTTAATAGATGGTTTGAACTCTTTTTCTTCATTGCTTTTTCTGATGTATGAAACAATGTTTTCTGCTAGAGTTTTGCCCATTTGCATAGCAATTTGTGCCGTTGGTGGATATGGTCTATTTGTGTCTTCGTTGATAAACACTGCACAGTCTCCAATTATAAAAACATTTTCGTAACCAGGTGCTTTTAAATGCTTATCAACTGTAATTCTTCCTCGGCCTGTTTCAAATCCAGAATTATCCAAGACAGAATTTCCTCTTACTCCCGCTGCCCATATCACTGTTCGAGATTCGATCGTTTGACCGTTACTTAATACAACACCGTTTTCTTTGCATTCGGTAACTCCTGTGTTGTTATGGAGTTCTACGCCTTTAGAACTTAAATAATTTTGAGCACTATCAACTAAAACCGGATCGAATCCAGGAAGAACAGTTGGATTTGGGTCTATAAGATGAAGTTTAACATTGGAGTGATCTACATCATATAATTTGCAGAGAGTAGGGATTGAGTAAGCTAATTCACTGATAAATTCGATCCCCGTGAATCCACCGCCACTAACAACAAATGTTAAGTCTTCAGGTTTGTTTGATTCTTTATAAATTTTGAATTGATTGTTTATGTGCTCATTTAATCTTAGGACTTCATCAATATTCCATTTGCTAAAAGTATGTTCTTCAATTCCGGGAACGCCAAAGCTCTCAGGTTCTGCTCCTAATCCCACCACTAAATAATCATAATCCAAAGTGCTATTCTTCAATTGTACTTTTTGATTTTCAGTATCGATCTTTACAACTTCATCTTGAACAAAATTGAATTTATTTAAATCGAGTATTTCTTTGAGGAAAATACGCGTTTTTTGATAAGGGAAAGTTCCGGCAGCGGGTTGATGGAGTTCAGTTGTTAGGTAGTGATAGTCGTTTTTATTTACTAAAGTGATTTCCGCTTCATCTTTTCTTAACTTCTTCAATAAATTTTGAACAGTCAGTATGCCACCATAGCCAGCTCCTAAAATAAGAATTTTGGGTTTCATAAATATTTTTCACCTTCTTTAATAAAAATTCAATTTCTTTGTAATCACTTCAAATTAATTGTCAATTATATGTGTTAAAAAAATAAAAAAGAGAGCAGGATTGGCCTGTTCTCTTTTTGTTTTATTCATCGGGTGATAAATAGATCTTATTATTTACGATTTGATTAATTGGATATGTAGATACACCATATTCATCTGCCAAATCTTTTTGCGATACTCCGGTGCTATATTTTTTTCGTATGTTTTGGGCTTGGCTGTAAGATAAGCATCGTTTACCTTTTTTGTATTGCGACATATTTTTTTGAACTCTGGTATAGTATTGTTCTAATTCTTTAAATAATTGATCACTAATAGGACAAAAAGGATTTTTGTAGAACTCCCTGGCACTAATGCGAGGGAAGGTGGGCTCAGAAGTCTTAAGGTGATCAAATCTTTTTCTAATATTAATAGGTTGTAATGAAACAATCTCTTTATTATAGTCTTTTCTAAACCTCCGATCTATTCTGGCATTAGTTAGACAGCCATTTTTGTCTAGTGCTTCAATTTCTTCGTAGGTTAGAGCTTTTTGTGAACTGTCGTTTTCACTTCTGACAATTACTCCAGCCTTTAAGTTTGTTCCAAAAAACAAAACGTTAGTTACCAAAAATTTTTCCGTCAAAGCAAACACTCCATATCTAATAAGGTATTTTAAATATTTTAGTGTAGAAATCTTACTTTGCGAAAAAAAACTTTTTTTTCATTTTAAGCAAAAAACTCACCAATCAAAATGGTAGTATCTCCTGTAAGTAAAGCCTAAAAAGGTATGTTTCAATAAATCTGCGAGTTTCTTTCCAAAGTAACACTGTTTATTTTAAATTAAGCTAGCTTATTGTTAAAGTAGGGTAACTCTTTTGATTCAATTAAATCATCGAAGTAAATCCAATTACTATTGCATTGGAAATCAATAAATTCAAATTTATTATTTTGATAGTCGATGAAATTAACATAACCCGGAATGATCTCTATATCATCGTCCAAGAAAAAAGCAATTTCTAAATATGTAATTGTTCCTTGATTGTTAAAAATTTTCTCTTCAAGAATTTCTATAGCTGGTTTAAACATCTTTATATCCACTCCTCAAGAAAAATATTACACCGAACATACGTTCCTTTGCAACTTCGATTTTAAAAATAATATAAAAAATTAATTCTTTAGAATGATACTGAGAGATAAATTCAATAATTTAGAGATATTCTTCACCAATTGTATTATTTTTAAAATTGATCTTAGATAATCTGAGAAAATTGAAGAATTTTTTCAGAAACCCCTATGTTTCGGAGGAATGGAAAGAAAAAGTAACACAATAACAACACAATTTTAATAAAAAAATAATAAATTTAACAACTTTTGAAATTAAAAAAACCTACTAAGAATTTTTAGTAGGAAAAATAAGAAACTTGATGGGTTATAATGTTAAACTACTAAGCAGATCCTCCGGTGAAATATTCCCCATAGAGTAAATAATGTGGGTGCCCAAAGGGAAATCTGCATATTTAGTCAGAGCATTTGGAACGACTATTGTCTTTATGTTTGCTTTTGTGGCTGCTGTAAATCCGTTAAGGGAATCTTCGAAAGCAACGACTTCATTTGAAAGCACACCTAAAGATTTTAAAGACTCTATGTATACAGTTGGATCCGGTTTCTTCGTGCCGACAATATCAGAGGTTTTTATCGAATCAAAGAAATGAAATATATTAAACTTTTTTAAATAATATTCTACCCAATCATAAGTAGAGCTTGTGGCGAGCCCTATCTTTAGATTTTTTTCTTTTGCATATTCCAAATAATCAACTACGCCATCTCTCGGTTTAATATTTAGAATTTGTTCGTCAAATTTTTCTTTTGCTTTAGAAGAAAACTCTGTTCGGTTCATCTCTCTTCCTAATTGCTTTTCAATTAAATCTAGATAAGAATCTTCTGAAGTACCCACGGCCAATGCAAATTCTTTTATGTTAATTTTTATATCAAAAGATTCTTTTGCGACTTTATAAAAGGCGTCAAACCAGACGCTTTCTGTATCCATAATAAGACCATCGAAATCAAATATTATCGCTTTCAAATCAATCTCCTCCAACTTTTAACCATCTGAATACATTTTAATTTAAACAAAAGAAGAATAACGAGACTATAAAAGCGAAATTTGATTAATGGTGAAAGTTTTTACAAAAAAAGAAGGGTATAATATCTTCTCGAAAAAAAATCATACGATAAACGTTAGGAGAGATTTGTTATGAAAAATGTAAATAAAACGAGCGCGATTATTCTTGCTGCTGGCAAGGGAACAAGAATGAAATCAGAACTTCCAAAAGTTCTTCACGAAGTCTGTGGTAAACCGATGATTATGCACATTATAGACACATTAAAAATGGTTGGGATTTCAGACATTATTGTGGTTGTCGGACATAAAGCTGAAATGGTGAGAAATGTAGTTGGAGATGGCGTGAAATATGCTCTTCAAGCCGAGCAAAAGGGGACTGGACACGCAGTGATGCAAACAACTAGCTTTTTAAATGAAAAAGGGAATACGCTTATTGTTGCAGGTGATACACCGCTTATCGAGCAAAATACATTGTTTGCTTTGATTGATAATCACATAAGAAGCGGAAACAAAGGAACTGTTCTGAGTGCAGAATTTAATAATCCATTTGGTTATGGAAGAATTATTAGAGATTATGAGAATAACGTTTCTGAGATCATCGAGGAAAAAGATGCCACTGAATTACAGAGAGAAATTAGAGAAGTTAACACAGGTATATTTTGTTTTGATAATGAATCATTATTGAAAGGACTATCATTGATTGAAAATAACAATGCTCAAAACGAGTATTATTTGACTGATATGGTTTGTATCCTAAACAAATTAAATCAGAAATTCGGGTCATATTTACTGAGCGATAATGAACAAGTATTAGGAATAAATGATAGAGAACAACTTACTAAAGCAGAATACATAATGACAAAGAAAAGAAAATTAACCTATAATGAGGGTCTTTTCGAAAATAAAGAAGCTTAATTTTTAAAGGACACGAGTCAATCGTGTCCTTTTGTTTTTTCGGATATTTCTTTACTTTTAACCATATATTTATATATATAAAAGTAATGAACTAGAACATTTGAAAGTATATACAGATATTATTTCATATTTGGTGAAAAGGGAGGGTGTGTTATGATGTTCAAAGCAAGAATTAAAATTAATTTGAGTCTACTTAAGAAATTTTCCAAAGAAAAAAGCGGGAGTGGAATATTAGAATTCTTGGTTATTCTTTGTATTTTTGCTGTTGTTGCAGCTCTAGTTAGTCCGGTAGTTAAAGATCAACTAGCAAATATGTTTAATAATCAATCCCATAATATGACCTTTGACGGGCAGAGGGGAGATGTGTTAACTACAAACACGCCCCAGAGTAACCCTGCTCCTGAAGTAGATGAAAGCGCAAATACAAATTAAACATAGATACTTGAATGGTTTAAGGAACAATGGAAAGATATCTCTTTAGAAACAACTAAAAGGTATCTTTTTTTACATAGAGATATGATAGGGAAGATTAGAGAATTAATCAAAAATCTTCTTTGAAATAATATGGAATAAGACAAAAAGAATGAAAAACAATATGAACAAACATATCAAAATGATTTGTGAGTTTTTAAATGAAATGAGGAGGGAAGAAAACGCAACAGAAAAATAAGAAAATAGAGACGATAATAGCACGAGTTTTAGGCTAAAAGGAACACGACGAACTGATTCTTTTCTTCGGAGATTTTTTATTTGTTTGTCTAATTTGTTTGGAGAACTTATATTAGTAAGATTATTATTTGGTTCGTTAACATATCTATATATCTTGGCCAAAAAATCAACTCCTGTTTTCTTTGTGCTGAATGATGGTGATGTAATTATATACCTCTATCTTTTGAGAAAATCAAAAGTTATAATAATATTTTGTGTTCAATAAAAAAATAGATTATCCTATTTTACTCTACGGAGTTATTAATAGAGAGGAAGAAACACGTTGGAAGGATTTAAATTTAAGTTACATACGAATGAACTAAAATTTGAACTTGAAATAGATAAGATTGAATTGGAAAAAGAAAAATCGTTCGTTAAAGAAATTCTTAAAATGATAGATAGAAAATCTGCCACAATGGTGGAAAAGATGAATAAGGAAGACATAAAAGATAACATAAAAGACCTTGCAAAAGGATATAAATTACACGAAAACCTTCAGCACGGTATGAATTTTATGGATGAATTTCTTATTGAAGAAGCAGAAGAAGAGATGGGAGATGAAGAAAAAGAAAAAACGAATACAAATACAAGTGTAGATGAACAAAAGGAAGATATCGAACAAGAAACTGACAATAAAAATTCAACAACAGAAAATAATGTTAGTAAAGAAGAGGAATACAGAAAAAAGGATCTTTCAATTAGGATGGGTTCTGGTAATGAAAAATTGTATCAAACTTTTTATATTTGTCCGAAGTGTAAGGATAAAAACAAAAAATATATTCCTAGATATGCTTTTGAAGTAGAATGCAGGAATTGTTTTAATACAATGAGGAAAAGAAATGCCTCATTGAAAGGATTTCCTAACAAGGATAAATACGGAAATATTTTCGTTGCAGGGAGTTTTGAAGTTAACGAAGATACTCAGATAAATGAAGAAAACTAAGAAGGTAGCTAGTTTATCTTCTTTTTTGTTTGGGTGAAGGGAATAGCAAAGATAAGAAAATGATGCAGAAAATTGCAATGAGAAAACCCAAAAAGACTACGATTCTTTATCGTAGTCTTTTTAAATGTTCAATTCAAGGAAAGGGTACACACTGTAAATTTTAGTTTTTCCTACATCCAAAGTAAATGGATTGTGAATGTGGCCGTGCAAGAAAAAATTAGGTTGTTTTTCTTTTATATAGCTGTTGAATGAACTGAATCCTCTGTGTGGGTCCCAATCGGGAAGTGTTAAATCGTAGATTGGATTGCTATGAGAGAGGAAAACGTCTACCTTGTCTAAATTGGACATAAATTCACGGCATTGGGAATCGGTGAATTGATTAGGTTTGCTATTATATTTAGGGCATCCACCAAAGCCCGAAAATGTAACTTCGCAATATTCATAAATTTCTTCGTGGATAACCTTTATTGAAGTTTCCGACCATTCTTCTTGAGAATCGTGATTTCCGTATACACCTATTTTAGGACAATTATATTTTTGGTCCAATTCGAGTGCGTCACGGTAATAGATATCTCCTAACAAAATGACTAAATCGGGGTTTCCATTAGGTACAATTTTTTCTCCTTGGAAATCACTGAACACGTAAATTTGCATATAAGCACCTCCGATAGTAAAAACAATTATCTTTATAACTAAGAGTGGAAAAAAGTGAAATATTATATTGGAATTTCTTCGGAATCATAATAAAATTTTAAAAACTAAATGATAGAGGAGTTAATTAAATGGACAGAACTATTAGATTTGCAGAAGAAATAGAAAAATACTTTAACGAAAATCAAGGGAAATTAAATGTAGATGATTTAAATATTCTAAAGAGAGTTGCTAAAAAATTAAAAAGTGGAGAGCTAACTTTAAGGGATGTTACAAAAATTAAAGCCGCTTCAGTTTTTAATGAAAATGTGGATTTGTTGCTCATAGAAGCATATAACAAGGCGGTAACTAAATTTACAAAATAAGATTGAGAGAGAAGGATAAAGAAGTTGAGGATTGCAATCTTAAATGATCTTCATTTAGATTTAAACTCTATAGAGATGAAATACAATTTAGTTCCTGAATTAATCGAAGGATTAAAAAGCAAAAACCCTGATTTAATTATTATTGCTGGAGATATCGCAAACTACGCTTCGGATAGCGTTAGAGTAATAGACAAGATTCAAGAAAAACTTGCAAAACAAGTTCTTTTCATCCCAGGAAATCACGATATATGGACTTCGAAAGAAGTGGCAATAAAGGGTATTGATTCTTGGGAGAATTATAATTTCTTCTCTAAACATTCATCAAGTTTGATTGACAAACCATATCACATAAACGACGAATACGTTGTTATAGGGGATATGGGCTGGTATGATTATTCTTTTGCTCCGGAAACAATACCAATCTATACAATGAAATCTAGAAAGAAGTCTTTATGGAGTGATGGGAAATACGCCATATGGAATATGGACGATCAAAAACTAATGAAAAGAATGTTAGACAAGTTTCAAAAGATGTTCGAAGAGCACAAAAACAAAAAAGTTATATTTGTTAATCACTTTGTTCCCTATAAAGAATTCATTACATATAGTCACAATAATAATCAATGGAATTTAACAAATGGATTCTTAGGATCTGAAAACTTAGGCTGGCTTATTGATCAATACCCTAATATAAAATATGTGATATTTGGCCATACACATAAACGTTATGGCAAGGTGAACAGAAAAAATAAAACTGTTATATGCAATCCGCTAGGATATGTAGGAGAATGGACTACAAATAACTTTTTAAAAGAATTAGAAAAAGCAATCACGATAATTGAAGTTTAATAACAAAGATGAAGAGTAATTAACAGGATTGTAAGAGATAATATTGAAGATTGAATTTTATATCTATACATTGGTGAAAAGACCTTTTAATGGGGTCTTTTTTTTGTAGGGATGATTTACAAAAAACCAATAGAAGTGTAAAAACTTAATCTATAAGGGTTAGAACGTACATTCGTTTCTGGAATATGGTATAATTTATGTAAGAAATAAAAAAATTGGGGGAATGAATGTGGCCAGTTGCAGATCGCAATTCAATGAATTTCACGAAAAAATTAAATTAAAAGAAGAAAATGCGGACCTGAAAGAAAAAAGAGACATAATCATAAATAAACTTAAAAAGAATTTAAAAGACGAAACAGATTATAACTTTGAACCTTTTAACCAAGGATCGTATGCTATGAATACTGGGATTAAACCTCTTGATGGCGATTATGATATCGATGTAGGTCTATATTTCAATATGTCTAAAGATGATGTAGATCCTATAGAGGCTAAAAAATGGGTTTTTAAGGTTCTTGAAGACCAACTTGAAGATCAAACCTCGGATGTAAGTATTAAAAAACCGTGTATAACAGCAACATACGAAGAAGGTTACCACGTTGATGTAACGGTTTATGCTACGGAAAACAACGACGGTAAAGTATACCTGGCTAAGGGAAAACCAACTAGTAAGGCTGAAGATAAATTTTGGGATGAATCTAATCCGAAAGATTTAATCAAAGAAATTAGAGATCACTTATCAGACAAAGATGATAGAAGGCAATTTAGAAGAATTGTTCGTTATCTAAAAAGATGGAAAGATATAAAATTCGATTCAGTGAATGGAAAGCCTACCGGAATAGCATTGACTTCCTGTGTATATCACTGGCTAGAAATTCAAAAAGATGTTGATCAGTTCTCTGGAAAAACTACATACAACGATCTTGAAGCGCTAATCAATATTGTTTCAAAAATGCTGTCCAGATTCGAACTGTACTGGGTTGAGGTGGACGGAGAATACAAATTTATGCCGAGATTAAAGGTGCATCTGCCTGTAGAGCCAAAACCCGAGTTATTTGAAAAAATGACTGATAAACAGATGTCTACATTCAAAGAAAAACTTGAAACATTACTCAAAGCTCTAGAGGAGGCTAAAGAAAAAACAGATCCTACAGACGCTGCGCAAGTACTGAAAGGTCAATTTGGAGATGATTTCCCTGTTCCGGAAAGACCAGATACAGCTAAAAAGTCAGCAGCGAGAGCTGTCATTCCTAGTTCCGAATCTGCGAGTGATAGAAGATAATGTCAGTTAACTTAGAAAGTCTAAAATTAGAACTATCAAAGTTGGATCAAACATTAATAAAATCGTTTAACATATTAGAAGAGAAAAATTCAAAGGATGATGAAACAAAATTAGCGGAAATAAGAATCAATGTTTGCGGGAGACCAGTTGAATTAACAGTTGGTTTCCCTAAACATTTTCCGAATGAATTGCCTTTATTTTTCGACAATAAACATTTTTTCGGACGTATTCCTCACAAAATGCCGTCTAAAGGTTTTATTTGTTACACAAGAAGCGAATCACTTTTGATTGATACAAGGTATCCCGCTTCAATTCTCTTAAACTGCTTGGAAAAGGTTATTTCAATATTGGAGGCAGGAGCAAGAGGAGAAAATAAAGATGATTTCATAAATGAGTTTGAGTCATATTGGCAATTAAAAAAAGGGTCTTTGGATGTATATGCTCATATCGATACAAGCAAAACAAACGTAAGAGAATTAAATCTCTGGAGCAATAAAGTAAGTAATTCTAAGGAAATCCATAAATCTATGTTATTTGTAAGTACAGAGAAAAAGCGTTCGATCAAAGAAATAGCTGAACGCTTTTTTCATATAAATTTAAATAATGTGATCAAATATAGGTGTTTATATATTCCATTGAAAGAAGGCGCGTCGATATTCCCTCCTGTGGATAGAAATTGGGGATTTAATGATTTAAAAAATAAGATATTCTCTAACCTAACTCGTGAAAATCAAATGGAATTCAAACGTCTAGCATCAAAAAGAGTTAAAGGTGTAGATCCAAAATTTGAATTTATTATCGTTGGTCTACCAACACCGAATGGGAATGTTTCATTGTTCGGATGCTTGTTGGAAGGTGCAAGGGCGTCTAAGAATATAAACAAGAGTAAGTTGCAAATTCATCCGTTTGTTCAGAAGGATGGAAATGATATTTTCAGTAGATTGATCATTAAACGTTGGCATCCTAATTATCTTTTAAATCGAACAGGTGGGAATACAGAATTGATGAATAAGCATATTTTAATCGCAGGAGTAGGTTCTGTAGGAAGTGAAATTGCTGTGCGTTTAGCTAAAGCAGGGGTCAAAAAAATTACTTTAATTGATAAAGACAAGATTGAAGTCGAAAATATCCATAGACACGCTCTGGGAAGCGATCAGGTCTTTTCCATTGACGAAGAAAATGGTCTAACAAATAAATATAAAGTAATTGGAATCAAAGAAGAGATAAACAGGAAATACCCTTTTACCGAAGTTAAAACTTACTGTGAAGATGTTTTTAAGGTTTTAGATAAAATTGATATCAGCAAAGATGATATAGATTTATTTGTTGTTGCAATTGGCTCACCCAATATAGAAATGATGATTAATCAGAAGCTATTAAGTCTTCCGAAGCCGCCCCCTACGATCTATACTTGGGTTGAGCCGCTTGGAATAGGGGGACATACTTTGGTAACTCTGAATGGAGAAAAGAAAGGTTGTTATCAATGTCTTTTCAAACCAGATGAAGAGGGGCCTATTTATAATCGTTCTTCTTTTGCAATACCTTTTCAAGATTTCTCTAAAGATCTCACTGGTTGCGGATCCGCATTCACACCATATAACTTTTTAGACAGTGAACGATCAGCTATGCTTACAGTCGAAGCGGGGATAAAGGTTATGATGGGTAAACTATTGGACAATCCTTTGCTTTCCTGGAAAGGGGAAGATGAGCTATTTAAAGAAAGTGGTTATAAAACCACTCCAAGGTATTCTTTCTCAAACGAGCGACTAAATGAGACGAAGTTGTTATATAAAGACGATAGCTGCCCTATTTGTTCCAATGAAGGAAGGGATATTCATCAATAATATAGAAGAGGTTTACTTACTGCCGGACAACAAGTCTTTAACAATACGGCCAGAAGCTATAGAAAAAATGTTTAAATACAAGCAAATAAAAACAAGAGACAAAGAAGCTGGAGGTATCCTTATTGGGAGGGTCTTAATCGAGGATGAGAATTTTATAATCGATGATGTATCTGAGCCAATGCCAAGTGACAAGAGAACGAGATATCGTTTTTTTAGGAAAAAGGAAGAGCATCAAGAGTATTTTAACAAGGTGTGGGAAAGAGAAAAAGAAAGCTGCTTATACCTCGGGGAATGGCATACACATCCGGAGAGAATACCTAATCCCTCTGGTATTGATATTAAAGATTGGAAACGACTGATAAAAATAGGCTTCGAACAAAAATGTTTGTTTTTTGTTATAGTTGGGATAGATGATTTGAAAGTTTGGTATGGATATGGTGATGAGCCGACCATTATTGAACTTAAAAGGAGGAGTAATCTTGACTCAAGGCGCGGAAGTAACAAAAAGAAGGCCGCTCAGGAAAGTTGAGGAGGCCCATTTGTGGGTAGCGTGTGGTGGTATTTGTTCCTTTGAAGGTTGTAACAAACGATTGATTGAAACTTCATCGGGAGACCTAACGAACGTCGGGATAAAAGCTCATATAATTGGTCACGCCAAAAATTCTCCTAGACACGAATATATGGAGGAATACGGGTATACCCAAGAAACATTGGAAGATGTCTCGAACCTAATGTTAATGTGTCACTACCATTCTAAACTAATAGATGATGATCACACTAAAGATCGATTTCCTCCTGATAGATTATTTAAAATGAAAAAAGATCACGAAGAAAGAGTTGCCTCTTGGTCAGAGTCTAATAAAAAGAAAAGTATTGCATTGATTCATAAAAGATTGGGCGGACCATTAACTGACATTGAATTTGATGGTGATGCTCCATATATTCTGATCGATGCTGTAGAAGATCAAACTTTATTTAATGAATTTACGAGGGAAGGATGGGAAGAGGCTAAAAAAAGAAACGAGGAGCTGTATGAAAGGTTCCTAGCAAAAATGAAAGAGAAAAATGCAAACGTTGGTGAAGTTTTCCCTTTATCTCCAATTCCTCTTCTCATTCATCTAGGGTCATTATTAACGGATACTGTTCCTTATTCTATTTATCAGTATAATAGGGAAACAGGCCTTTGGGTTTCAGACAATCCTACTCAAGAGAAGGGTGTCACATTAACAACATTTACAGATATAAAACAAAATGAAGAACTTGCTGTTCTTGTATCTGTTAGTGGAGTAGTTAAAAGAAAGTCAGTTGAAGAAACGCTTAAAAGAGAGACTGATTTTATATCCTTTGGAGTTGATGACCCTAACTTGAAAAGGATCTTGTATAGAGAAGACGTTGTTAATATCCAATCTAAAATAAAAGGCGATATCGAAAAATTGTTGCAGCAACACGATTACGAAAAAATACACCTTTTTTATGACGGACCGGCTGGACTTGCTATTGAGATTGGAAGAGGAATAAATCCTTCGATTTGGAGCGAAGTGTGCTTGTATCAATACAACGGTAGAATGAAACCTAAATATCAATATGCTTTAACAATTTAAAATAATCCCCTCTTAAGTGAGGGGATTATTTTATTTTTTCTCAATTTGAAAATTATTACGCTACAATATGAAAAATATAAGAAACCTTGAAAGGAAGATTAGATGCTAAACATACATAATCAGGCGGAGATTTTAATAAAGTATTGAATCAAACAGAAAAGTTATAGGGGAAGAGATAACGCAGTAAACATACCCTAACCGTTGTCAGCACTCCGAAACGGAATCTATAAACCTTAATCTAGCGGTTGTATTTTTGAAAGTAATAGCTTGATCTCCAAAAAGATGAATTATATGCATATATCACTAAATTACAGAGAGTTGGAAAAATAAATGAGTAGAGAATATAAAGTTATGGCTTGGAATGGCGAGAAAATGTCTAAACCTATAAATCCGTATAATGATAATTCGTTTTGGTTTTCTGAAGATGAGGAAGACGATGCGATCTTCGTGAGTGATTCCGATCTTAGTGGGTTAGAAAGGTTCGAGTATATTGGAGAGAAGGACTTTAGAGGTAAAGAAATATATGAAGGTCACATTCTACAACGATTAAGTGAAAAGGGGAAATTTTATGTTGTAGTTTGGAGAGACTTTGGATTTAAACTTGAATATAAGTTTATCAGAAAGTATGAGGAAGATACCTTGGAGGAGAGTACCTTTCTTCCTATCTATCCTGATTCGTATGAAGTAATAGGACATATAAAAGAAAATCCCGATATTTCATTAGTAAATTAAAAACTAAAAATAGTTTTACAATAAAACAACATAAAAGGAGTAAAAGGTTTTGAATATGTTATATTTATTTATAACAGGATTATTCGTCTTTTTTCGATGGCTTTATTAGTAGAGATCGTGTTATATACTAAATCCTATAAAGAAAGCAAGAGAATAAGTAAAGAATGGGACGAAATATTAGATGAATTAAAAGATCCAGAGTTAATAGCATTTTATAATGAACTAAAATCAACTAAATCAAAATAAAAATGTAATAAACACAGTATTTTATATGCTGTGTTTATTTTTTTAGACTCTTTTCGCATATATTGTTGCTTTTAGAATAAAAAAATAAAGACCTAGTGTATAGGTCTTTAACGTTTTTACTCTTATTTTGGTCGTACTATTCATTAGTATGATTGATGCTTATTAAATTGTTTTTCTTAGCGTATTCTAAAATGAAATTATACTGTGTTGGAGCAATGATTTTTCTTGAAAATGAAAAAAGACCAAATCAAATGATGAGAATTGCTGAAAGATTACAGATGTATGATTTTGAACTACTCGGCACTAAAGTACCGAGATTCCTGAGAACACCAGACTTAGCCAATCGGTTTTCCTTTTGGCCATAGGTTTTAGTTATTTTATCAGGCTACACCGTTGATTCCACCGGCAATAAGTCTTAAACCTTCGTTTTTTATATTCATTGCAGCGTTGATATCACGGTCGTGAGCACAGCCACAATTATTACAAGTCCAGGTCCTGATGTGAAGTGGTTTCGGTCCATCTTGATGGCCACAGTAGTTACAAATCTGGCTAGAAGGAAACCATCTGTCAATTTTGATGATTGTTTTCCCGTACCAGTCAGCTTTATAGGTAATCATTGAGACAAACTCACTCCAAGAGACATCAGAAATAGATTTAGACAACTTTCGGTTCTTTAACATACCTTCGGTATGTAAATCTTCGATCACAATCACGTCGTGGTTTTTGACGAGATCAGTAGATAATTTATGTAAGAAGTCTTGGCGTTGGTTTTTCACTTTCTCGTGAAGACGAGCCACTTTAATCTTTTGTTTTTGATAATTCTTAGCATCGATTAACTTGATGTTATTCTTCTTAGCTAATAGGGCTCGACGAGATAGCTTACGCTGTTCGCGTTTAAGTTTCTTCTCCATTCTTTTTGTAAAGCGATGGTTATTTACCTTTTTGCCAGTTGAAAGAATAGCGAAGTCAGTAATACCCAAATCAATACCTACGGTATTGTTGGTCTTTGGTTTTGCACTGATCATTTCTTCACACACAACAGAGATGAAGAACTTGCCAGCTGCATTTTTTCTGACGGTGACGGATAGAATCCGTCCGTTCACATTGCGACTATTTGCAAACTTCACCCAACCTAGCTTCGGTAGTTTAATTTTATTGTCTTGAATCGTGAGATGAGCGTTCTGCGCTTTACCTTGAATCACCGTTTTATACGATTGAACGTCATCACCTTTTCGCTTGAATCGTGGTGCTCGATTCTGCTTTTTAAAGAAGCGAGTAAAACTATCACTTAAAAAACGAACAGAGCTCTGAAGCGCGGTAGAATCAATTTCCTTTAACCAAATGTATGTATTTTTTAATTTTGGTAATTCTTTAGCGCAAGCATTATAAGAAAGTCCTTTCCCGGTTTTCTCATACGTTTGATTCCACTCGTGCAGAAAATGGTTAAAGAGAAAACGGCAAGAACCGAAGGTTTTATGTATTAAGATCTGTTGTTCTTTTGTAGGGTAGATTCGAAATTTGTAAGCAAGGTGTCTGAGCAAGTTCTTCACCTCCATTCATTTGTTTTTTAGAAACATACGTTCTGATTATAGCAAACGTTATTTCCTTTTCAAAGCAAAAGACCGTTCGGCATTCATCCCACAACTGAAGTCACGGGTGTTCTGCCGAACTATGATAAAAAATTAAATATGAATGTTGATATTATAGAGAACGAGGATTACTAAAGGTGAAATTCAATTGATTTAATACACAAAAAAGGTATTACGCTAATAGGGCCGCTCTTCAAACGGAGAAGTAATATAATAAATCTCTTGTGAAATCTCAGAGACTTTCGAACAAAAAACATTAAATACAAAAAAATAGCAGATGGATAAATCCACCGGCTATTTTTTATTTGGTATTAAAACCTACAGGAGCCCAGGCAGAGATTTCATCATTAGGAGCTGAAACTACAAGCCAAGTATCGTTATCAAATTGGACTCCCGCTTGCCAACATTCATATTCATCGTGAGAACCATTCACGAAAATCGTATACCCATTTTCTAATGTTATAAATAGATGCGGCGTTTCTTCTCCTAACTTTACATTTACAACTTTTTGTCTTCTAACTTTGAAAATTCTACTGTATTGTTCATCCTCGGAGTAATCTTCGATTTGATCCTCATTCGATGGGTATGTTTCAGGTGGATTATCGAATAAACACCATTTTGATTCAATGTTGAGATATAATTGCCCGCCGTAGTCATCCGAACCGCACGACATATCAAAATTCGTAAAATAAATCTTTATTGTTGCTGGAGATATCCCAAATTGCATTCCGTCAACTTGCGTACCTATGAAAAGATGTTTTAAAACCTTTTCTGCATAATTTCTGTGCTCTCTGTCCAGCATACAAACCTTCCTCCTCATAACCCTTCTGTTATCCCCATAGTTGGGGCTGGAGTATATTCTCTTACCAAAACACTGTACTGTATAGTTTAGATGACCATTAGTTGATCTTTATATTTTTGTTTTGTTCTCTCTTCTAGAGCTTTTTTTATTTCAAGAAATCTGATGTCGTCAAACTTATAAGTGTTTGATTTGTTTTTTAACAGTCTTTTGTATTCCATTAGCAATATTAAGTTAGACATTTGATGCGGTCTTAAATTACTCAAAATATCACCTTCGTTAATTTTATAGGTGTTTATTATAAGATATAAAATTGAACAAACAAACAATAGAATGTTTAAAAATCCATTAAGAGGAGATGATGTATTATGGGGAGAGTAAAATCACCTACTCTTTAAAACCTGTCTTCGACAAATAAGTCTTATAAGACAGGTTTTTTGTGTTTCGTGTTTTTTCATTCTAAAAATATCTATAATTAGGGCGGATTATATAGATAGGGAAGAAAAAAGTTGTTTGCGCTACGAGAGGAACCTTTTCATTAGCGGTAAGTTTTAAGAGTAAAGTTAAAAAACACGCAAAATTTCTGTTATTAAGTTACAATAAAATTGTGTGACCGCTCTCGCATAATTAAATAAAAAGGTGATGCATAATGTTCTTTACGATCAACAGAACGAATGATGATTTAAATATTATTGATCAAACAGATTTTAAGTCCTTAAATATCTATGAGAGAAGTGATATCGAAAAATGGGTTATAGAAAAACCTGAGATATTAGGTGAAGATCTTTACATCATTACGAATGAATACGATAAGTTCGATAAAACTTCTGAAAGATTAGATATCCTGGCTTTAGACAAACAGGGTAACTTAGTGGTGGTGGAGCTGAAGCGTGATGATAGCGGTAAAACAGTTGAACTTCAAGCTATTAAATACGCAGCATATTGTGCGACTTTGACTTTAGAAGATGTTATAGAAATACATAAAGATTATCTTTTTAAAAAGGGCGAGATTTTATCGGAAGATGAAGTAAAACAAAGACTAGAGGAATTCGTCGAGGATGAACTTGATTCCATATCAGACAAACCAAGAATTATTATAACTTCTGGTGATTTCAGACCTGAAGTAACAGCAACGGTTCTTTGGTTAAGAAAATTTGGCATTGATATTAGTTGTGTTAAATTTTCCGCTTATAGCTTGAGTAACAATGATATTGCTGTAACTACATCAGTGATTATTCCACTGACAGAGGCTGAGGAGTATATTATTAGAGCAGAAAGAAAAGAGAGTAATGAAACTGGGACAATTGAAAAAAACGAAAAGAGATACAAATTTCTTGCTGGATTAAAAAATCGAGTTTCTCAAGAAATGAATATTGAGGACAATCTTTTAAAATTAAACCATAAGTATAAATACCTTCAGATCAAAACAGAATGTCCTAATACACACTTTGAATTTTGTTTTAGAAGAAGAGGAGCTCTTGAAGTGGGGCTGCACTTTGAAAAAAACAATGATAAGAAAAACAAAGAAAAGGTTGAACAAATAAAAAACAAGTTCGGTTCAATTCTCAAATCTGAACTTAATGAAAACCTAACTTTTCAAACAGAATGGAACAGTCGTAAATGGGCAAGAATTTTTGTGATAAGTGACCCTGTAGAGCCAAAATTAGAAAATTGGGCCATAGAAAAGATGAAAGTGTTATACAAGGTATTAATAAACGAGATCGGATGATTATTGATTCTGTCCATTGGTGCAGTGGCAAATTACCATAATGAAATTTTTGAGATTATAATATTTGTATATAGAATATACATAGCTTGAATAATCTGTGAAACAAGAAGGTTAAGGAACAGAGAGGGTGTAGACAATGAGTTTAGACATTTGGTTAACGAAAGAAGAAAAAAGCATTACTGAAAAAAACATTACAAACAACCTTGTACCTATGTGGGGAGTAGCAGGGGTATATGAAGCTCTATATCATTCACAAGGAAAAAAAGCAGAAGAAATTTTGCCTTTATTAGAAAACGGGCTAAATAAGATGGTTTCTGAACCTGATAAATTCAAAAAACTTAATTCACTTAACAGTTGGGGGACCTATAAACAGGCTGTTCCTTGGTTGGAAGAACTTATTTTAGAATTTAAAAGACATCCGGATGCAATAATCGGGATATCATACTAAATTAAATGAAAAGACTCTTTAAGGGGGTCTTTTTTGTATGTAAAAAAGAATTATGGAAAACAATTCTGTAACACGGTATAGATTTGGACTTTTTTTACAGATTGGTCTTAGCTATTGTTATTATTCTATTGATCTTTTAAATGTAATATTGAAAGAGCTTGTTTTATAGATGAGGAACTATAATAGAGATTTTAGGATTATATTAAAGTTTATATTAATGAGATTTGCTTTTTGGATCCACAACCCTGTTTATTTTTGGGGTTTGCCGCTTTAAATGTTCAAATGACTCAATAAGGTAATCAGCTGCTTCCAAACTGATAGGCTCACCTAAAAAGAAGAATTTATCTGGATGTTTTAGATCTGTTATTAATTCGTTTATGCGATTTGCAATATCTTTCTCTTTATAATCATCCGGAACTTCTTTGTTTGTATTCTCTACAACGAGTATATCTGCAACCTGAACGCCAAGCGCACCCGCAATAGACTCTAGTGTGGATAAACTAGGATTGTATCTATTTCTTTCAATGTCAGCTAGATAAGATCGAGAAAGGTTTGCTTTAGCGGCCAGCTGCGATTGTGTTAGTTTATGTTCTTTCCTAAGTGACTTTATTTTAAGACCTACTGTCATTATGAAAAATCTCCTTTACAAAACACTTAATGTATAACTGTGTTGCTAACCAATTATAGTACTCGAGTGGCGGGAATACAATTGAGAAGATGTAGGATATGAGTTACTTAACGCTATATCACTACATATAAGAATAGCGATATTTAATTATAAAGTGTTTATAAAATTTAAAGGACTTGAAAGGTCTTTTTTTTACAATGACATTTATTTAATCATATAATTTTATTAAATAAGTGAGATTGATTATAGATTGAAAGAGATGTAATCAAAAATGTGGTAAGAAAGAATAGCTTTTATTTTATTGATTTTAAAGATAAAGGAAAACAATTAATGAATGATGTTAAGGGGGATTACATATGGGATGGAGTGTCACAATTACGTCCAATAAGGAAATTTCTATAGAAGAAGCAAAAGATATTTTTTCATCTTTACCTGTTGGATTAAAAGGACCTTGGGATGAATTGGGTATAGAACCGGAAGGAACAGATAAATGGCACGCCGCTTGTGACATATACTTCCCTAAAGGAAAAGAGTGGTTGATAGGTGGATATTATAAGATAAGCGGACATATTGCAGAAGAAATGGTTGAACATCTAAAAAACGAACTAATTAAGAATGAACATACTATCTCTGTGAATCATAGGTGGTAAAAATGAGAGGTTAATCGCAAATGGAAAAAGTTCTGAAGGTGTTAGACGATGAAGGTTTATGTTTATCTATTGAATCGAAAAATTTAAATTTAATAAGACTATTATTTGAAAATGATCCAGAAATAACGAACAGATATGTTCTACATTGTCTGTGTTTAACTGGGGTAATCCGCTTCAAAAAATTGGGAGGGATTGGATTGTCGTAAAAGAGATGTCTTATTGAAGTATTTAAAATCATTAGAGATTAATTTATATGGAGAAACATTGAGATGTAGAATGGTTGCTGAAAGGTTGTTATCCCACTGTGATTCGCTTGAGATTGATAAAGAAGTTGTGGGCTATTTCTATCCTGGATGGGAAATTGCTTCTCTTTTTATGAATGAGACAGAGAAAAAGAGAAAACAACTTATTATTCTTGAGGAAGCGGTAGATAAATGCCTGGAAGAAAGAAGAATTTCAAAAAAATTATTAGATGCTATAGATCTTGAATTAGAAGGAATGGATCAATCTAAACTTTAAACACAACTCTGAACAAAAGTTGGGGAACTCTTTATCTTAGGTGTGCGCAAGCATTTTGCCTGAATCTAATTATAAAACCAAGGTTGATAAGAACCTTGGTTTTTTATCTTAAGATATTTTCTTATAGATTGTTGTTTTTTGTACGGTTAATGAGCGAAAAAACAACGTGTGAATAAAGGGGTTTTTCATATGCAAAACGTTAACAACTTTCATAACCGTTTAAAAAGTAGGATGGAGCGATACCAAGATCTAGAACAACTACCTATATTGGTTACCTTGACTCGAATTAAGCAAAAATGTGTATTTGAAAAGCGAGTAGAACAAAAATCATTTATGTGTCTCATTATCTAATTATACAACAGTAGAGTTATTAAGAAGTGCATAATAAAAGACCTCTATATGAGGTCGATTTTATCATTTCTAGTAGACTCGTTTATGAAAAGATCGTCTACTGTGGTATCTAGCACAAAGGCTATATCAAAAGCTAGTTGTAAAGTGGGGTCATATTTATCGTTTTCAATAGCATTTATCGTTTGTCTTGTTACATTACAAAGTTTAGCCAGTTCTTCCTGAGATAGTTTTACCGATTTTCTTAATTCCTTAATGTGATTTTTCATTTAACCGCCGTATTTCTTCTTAGACAATAGTAGTGAGATTAAATATATAACCGAAATCACAACTAGAAAAACAAATGGATTCATACCTTTATAAGAACTGTCTGTCCAGGTTGTTAAATATATAGATTCGATAATTTCTAATAACACAACACCAATTACAACTGTAAACGTGTACGATTGTGCTTTCATTTTAATGTAATTTGTCCTTTCATCACCTAATTTAGGTAATGACGCAAGAATTGTCACAATTAAAAAGATGCATATTGCTAAAATAATTAGAAATAAACCAACTATCCAATCCATAATTCAATCCCCTCTCACGTAAATGTAAAAAGTATTTTACATTTATTATTGTATCATTTGTTTCAGGGGTGTCAAATTGTTTTTACATTTCTGATTATTTATTGATAATGACCAATAACAACAGGATCTCTAAAAGAGACTTGTTTTAAAAAATAGTCCTTTTTATTAATCCAAAGCTAGCCTCTTCTAGTGCCTTTTTTTCACTTCCGAATTTATTAACCAGTGTTGAATAGGATGGGTTTCAAATGATTTTTTTGATAAACCTTGCTTGTTTTCGGGCCATCAGTGATGTTAAGCCATTCTTTGATTGATAAATTAATATTCTTGTGGAAGCGGAAGAGGAACACCTGAAAGAAAGATGAAATTCGAAAAAAATATTGGAGCTATAAATTTTGAATTAGAAGAAATAAACCCAATTCAAACTTCAAACATAACTCTGAAACGAAAGTTGAGGAAGTCTATATCTTAGATATGCACAAACATTTTATCTGTATCTAATTATTTCAGGCTGTTTCCAGAAAGTTTATTGTTTTTAACTATTCTTAAATTAAAGCTTTATAATATTTAGGAAATACTCAAAAGAGAATATTATGACAAAGGATGATAGCAGTGGAATACACAATTGAAGAGGTACGGAATTACATCGAATCGCTTGGTCATTATAAAAAGGTTACTTTTGTAGAAGAACAAAAGGGAGATTGTATATACTTTGATGCGATTAACACCGACGGAGTAGATGTTTCTATTAGGGCTGATGTCGAAGATGAAGTGAGTATGAAGGAATGGAGTTTTTACGAATGTTGTGACAAGTATGATTGGAATAATGTAAGGGAAATTTATCAATAAAATCTCAACTTTGTTAACTTATCAAAAGAAACGAACATTATGAAGCTCGGTAAAATTAATTTTTATTTTTTGTTTACTACGGGTACAAAGGACATCTTAAAAATAAAGACCTTGGTTATACAAGGTCCTTTTTTTATGTTCAAAGTAACAATATCTGCAAAAGGGGCTTTATTTTGAAACATAGTTCTCTTATTGACCAAATCAGCGCTTTTAAATCCTTCTTCCAACTTCCAAATTTATTTACCAGTGTTGAATAGGATGGGTTTCTAATATTTTTTTGATAAACTTTGCTTGTTTTCGGACCATCAGTGGTGTTAAACCATTCTTTGATTGATAAAATGATTTGTTCATCTGATATAAAGGTATAAATTTGTTCTGGATTATTTCTAATTTCAGCCTTGTTTAAGGCTATATTCCCAGCAGAAGACTTTAGTTTGGACATTTTGTAGGCTTGCACAGTATAAGGACCTCCATAATTCTGTTTCCATCTTACTAAAGTGTTTATTGTTTCTTCTTCTGTATAGTTATTTGTCGAATTATAATAAAGCTCTTTTAGGCCAGCTGATTCCATAGCATTTTCCCAACTATCAAAATAATAATGCATTGTACCTAATGAAGGTGAGAGATTTTGTTTTGAATATTCAATTGAAGTAAGTGGACCATTATATGATTCTGCCCATTTCTTCAAAGAATCAAGAATACTGTCCTTTGTAAATTTATAGGTTCTAACATTTTCGGTGATTAAACCCGCTTTTTTCAGCGCATTTATCCAAGAACCAAAATGGTAATAATAAAGGCTAGAACTGGGGGATAATCCTTGTTTTCGATATTCGATTGTACTGTAAGGTCCACAAAATGACTTTGCCCACTCTCTTAAATTGTCTAATAGAAATTTTTCGTCGTAACGTTGATAAAGCTGTTTTATAGATTCTTCTACTTTTTTTTGGATTTTTGCGCTTTCGATAGCTTTTGTCCAGGAACCGAAGACTTTGACATAATTATGAATGCTGGGGTGTTTTCTTGATAATCTGTATTTTTCTTTTGTATACGGTCCGTCTTCATATTCGACCCAATTCCGCAAGTTTTCTAATAGCTTTTCTTTGGTATGCTTCTGAGCGTCAGTTTGATGTAATGCTTTTGTCCAAGAACCGAAGTATTTAATCACTGTACTATAAGAAGGCTTTAAACCTTGTGCTCGATATTCTTTTATCGTATAGGGACCATCAAAACTTTCAACCCACGAAGAGAGGACTTTTAATAATTCTTTTTTCTTTTCTTGTTGTTTTGCATTATCTGCGTTATTCAATTTAATTCGCTCTTTGAGGTTGTTCTTTAAACGTTTTTTTGTTCACCTAAAAATAAGCATACAAATTTTTTTAGAAGGAAGAAAAAAATAAGCAATGAAGACACAAACAAAAAAGAATGTCATTTCGGGTTTTTCAACTTCTAAAAAAACTAATGTAATATATAAAAATAGGAGTGAATGATATTGAAAAAAGTATGGACTGTTATAAAAGATGAGGGAATTGGAATGGGAGCGGATAAGAATGAGGTGCAGAAAATTCTCAATGAACTTGGGAATATGTCTCGCTCGATAAATAAAGAGAAAGCATTAGAATTATTTAATTTCGAAGTAAAAGGTTTTCATCTGAATAAGATTGATGGAATAGGAGAAAATTTAAAAACAGAAAAACAAGAGATGCTTTCAAAGTATATCAGTGCAGTAGAGATCAACTATTATGGAAAAGGTGAAGAGTTAGAATGTATAGTCGATTTCGAGTTGATTAGACAATACTTTGGAAAAGAAAAAATACATCATATAGATGAGGATATTTTAAATGCTGTATATCCTCAGTGGGAGTTTGTCTCTATTTTTATTGAAGAGTCACAACGAAACAGAATGCAATCCAAAATTCTCGTAAGAGCTGTCGAGAAGCAACTTAAAGATAGGAATACCTTTGGTAAATTGTTGGCTGCTTTCGAATATGAGATCAAGAAAAGAAAAATGTTATCTGATTACAAGTTTCGCTTAGAAGATATAACTTATAAAGTTCATAAATAAACCTTTTCTTTCAAAAGGGAAGTAAAGAAAAATGACATTTATACCGGTGTTCAATTATAGAGGAGAGAATGAATGTTAAAGACAGTAAAGCTTTTAGAGAATATGGGATTGAAGTGGAAAATAAAGAGTCAAACAATCATTTATTTTGAAAGATTATTTAAATTATGTAGGAAGATTAACAAGGAGGATGAAATCACTGTCGATGAAATAAAAAATTTTATTAGTCAAACGAAAATAGTTCCTAAGGGGATGCCGGTTTCTTCACTTGGGTTTTGTTTAAGTGTAGAGGATGAAGAACACTTAAATAGATATTTAAGTTACATACACCTTACTTGGGATGATTCAAGATGTAATTTAATACCCGAGATCACTACATTTAAAACATTAAGAATACAGGATGATAAAATTTTATCTGTTCTTAAACCAGGTTGGGAAATACAATCGTTGTTTCTTAATTCCGAAGAAAAAGTTAAAAAACAAATATCAATACTTTGCGGTGTGGTAGAAATGCTTTTAGAAAGAGAGAATTTCACTGAGAAGTTGTTACAATGTATCAAAGAGGACATAATAACGGAGCCAAATGAGTTTCAAAAAGAACTGTTTAAACGATTTAAAATGAATAAAGAATTCTTAGATATAAAACGTCTTGTTACAAAAGAAGAATAAGCACTATGGAAAAAGTGTCTATGCCATATACAATGGAATACTATATCTCTCTTCAAAAATAAGGTTCTAAAACAAAAAATGATCGTAGAAACAAGGTGGGAATTTAATGTGGAAAACTAAAGAGTTGCTTATAAATGAAGGGCTCGTCCCCGGCGTTCCTATGGATGAGTTAGATAAAATTATCCCAGACAACGCAGATATATATAGATTAGATAGTAAACCAATTATGTTAATTGACTTTTTTGGAGATATTCAGGATGTTCGTTTGGTTCATTTGGGTGAGTTCGGGGATCATTTAACACTTGAAAAGCGAGAAGAACTGTTAAAACATCTTAATAGATTTTACATAGAGACTGATGGAGAAGAAATTGATAGTTATTTAAGTGTGCGTGATATAGAAGCGTATAAAGATAAAGAAGAGGGTTATGTCATAAGTGATAAACTTATAGTTGCATTAGAAGGAGAAGTGTGGGAAATAGCTTCATATTTTATGAGCGAGCAAAAAAAGTTTTGGGAAAAGATCAAAGTTCTTAAGAAAACAATTAGAAAAATAACAGAAGAAAAAGAATTACTTAAACGCTTAGTTGATTGTTTATATCAAGACATAGAGCAAGTTCTGAAAAATGAGAATTTGTCAGCTTAACCAACATAAAAGAAATAAGGGCGCATTGTAGGAATAGATAGGAAGTGATTTGTGTTGAGACCAACATTAGATAAAAATGTTAATATTGAGAAATTCAAAGATTATTATTGGCTAAAAGAAGAATTACAAACCTTTTGCCGGCAACACGGTATAAGCGCATCTGGATCAAAAGAAGAGATCACCGATAGGATCGTTGTTTTTTTAGAAACTGGAGAAATAAAAAAGCCGCTCAGGAAAACTTCTACTTACAAAAAAACAGATGACCATCCTTTAAGTTTAGATACCGTTATTCAGGAAGGCCATAAATGCAGCCAAAAAGCGAGAGAGTTTTTCAAATCGGTGATTGGCCCTTCATTTCATTTCTCTACATACATACAAAACTTCTTTAAACAAAATGTAGGAAAAACATATAAAGATGCAGTAGAAGCTTGGTATGAAGAAGAAAAGCGAAAAAAGGAGCCTGGATACAAAAAAGAAATAGGAACACAATTCGAATATAATCAATTCACTAGAGATTTCTTTTCAGATCCCGCAAACAAAGGGAAGAATAGAGCGGATGCTATAGCAGCTTGGAAAGAAATTAAAAGGTTGCCTGGAGATAATATATATCGGCACAATAATTAATTGGTATGTTAAGGCTGTCCGAACGGATAGTCTTTTTTGTTTTTTCTTATATAGCGGCGAATAGATAGTAAAATTGAGATTCAGACAAGAACAAGCACCTAAATGGAAAGAAGGGAATATATGAAGAATAAGGGGAATGACAAAGACGGAAAAATTGAAGATTTTGTAGTTTTAAAAAATATTTTAGTATTCTTTGAAAATGAGGGGATAACTCCTGATATTGATCTTGAGAGGGGATTGACCAAAAATCAAATGAGAGGTTTACAAAAGGAATTTATAAATGGATCAATAGAGAAGGGGATAGAAAACATTTTTGATGTCATCGATTTTATATCTTTAGATCCTGAAATATTTCTGCCACTCGAAAATATAAAAACAGAAATTAGGTGGAAATTCCATAAATTTTTAGAAGGTGCAAAAATTTATTTTAGCAGCAATGGTTCCTTTGACATTTTGTTTAACTTTTACACAGAAAGTTTATTTATTGATTATCCGTTAACTGAAGAAATGAAAGAAATCTTATGTTCTATTTCGCCAGGATGGGAAATTAAAGTGTTATTCTTAAATGGAGATAAAATTAAAAAGCAGTTTAAAAAAGAAATGAAGAAACTAGTACTGGGATCTTTAGAACAAAAAAGTTTATTGGAGCGATTAATTAAAAGCATTAATGATTCTGTGTATGCATTAAAGTTGCAGAGTTAAGTAACGTTGTATTCGTAAAATCAAATGGAAAGAAGGCGAACTTTTCGGTGAATTTTGATAAAAGTGTAGAACTAATTAATGATTTTCCAATATTGAAGAACATTTTTCAGTTTTTTGAAAAAGAAGGTTTCTTCATTAAATTAAAAAGAGATTTAGAAATATCTGAAAATCAATTGAACAAAATTCAAGACATCTTTATTAATGATTCTGTTGAAAGAGGTTTAGAGAGTTATTTTGAATGTGTGGTTCAATCTATATCTATTCACATTACTAGTGCTGAATTATTTTTTGATCTTTGTAGATTAAAGAAAGATACATATATAACATTTATAAGATTATTGAATAGTGTCTATATTGGTTTTTCTAAAAATAGATTTCTTTTCGGTTTCAGTTGGCTTAATTATTGTAACGTAAAAAAATTCTTAACAATTACAAAGGATATCAATCTATTACGTGTTCGTGGTAATGAAATCGAAGTGTTTAAAGAAATTCTTTGTTTCATAGCACCTGAATGGGAAATAAAGCAACTATTTTATGATATCGATAAAGACATAGGAGCTCTGTTAGTAAATGAAGTCACAAAAACTGTGAAGGATAGATTAGAAAAAAAGAAATTATTAGATGATCTAATGTGTAGCATAAAACAATCAATAGATGATTATAAAAAGACCTTTGCTCAAGCTGAGTAAGGTTTTTTTCTTTGTTTTCTAGTTTAGAAATCAAAAATGGTAGTATCTAAAAAACAAGGAACTGATAAAAACAAAAAGGAGATTATTATGAAAAAAGACAAAGGATTAGAAAAAAGAATTAATGATGATTTTAGGATGAATAAAGGGATCTCTAGAATTCTAAAGGTTTTCTTAGATAATGGTTTTTATTTTGTCGATGAGGATGAAATTCTTAGTTTTTTAAATCAGTTTCAAGATTGGGATGTCTCTGATTTTCGAGATAAGGAGCTAAAAGATATATTGGCATATATGTTTCATCAAAGTTGGATAGGATTTGATGCAAACAAATTTAAGTTATCTAGACGAGATGGGCAAACTGTAAAAACATATGAATCTATTATACATTGTATGGATTATGTGAAAGTATCGAGATTCGTTTCGAGACTAGAATGTTTTTGTTGTTCCTTTGAAAACTTAAAGCCTGATATGCCATTTAAAATAAAAATAGAGGTCTTAACATATTTTTCTCCTAAGTGGGAGATTCTTTCGTTATTTTCAGACACAGAAAAAATAAATTCAGTGTTATCTCACTTTCTAGAAGATTACTTTTTTAAGGAAGTCAACAATTTAAATTTGCTTGAACAAATAAAGAAGGCTATAGCAATAGAAGCAAAATCGTAAATCAAAAATGAGTCTTATCCTTTCCTTGAGAATGGATGAGGCTTTTTTATTTCAAAAGAATAGCAGCAAGAAAAAAGGAGTGTATTAGCTTTGGTTAAATTGATTGATTTGGACGCCGAAATAATCGCAGTTAAGCAATGTCCCGCTCTATATGAGATTTTCAACTATCTAAAATACAGGGGGTTGGGGATATTAGAAAGAGACTGCGAAATTGAAGACTACAAAAAGAATTTATCTTATATTTCTAAATCGCTTAAGGAAAATAAAATAGGTAAGGCGCTAGACAAAATATTTTTAAAAGATAACCGAATCTTAATAGTTGCGAACAGACAAAAATTTATTTATACATCACAAATAAGTGCTGATAAGGTGAGAGGATACAATGAATTTGTGGATGTATGTAGTGAACTTGAATTTATCCATACGAGCGGGCTTTTTTTCTTCAATCCGTTTTATGGTTTAGATAATCATAATAATGAAGATGAACATCTAATTGCTTGCCAATCGATGGAAATGGATATAAAGGTGCTGTTTATGAGAAAGGAAGAAATAGAGTGGTTCGCTAACTCTATCTTTGTAAAGTTTATGGTTTTAGAATCAGAAATGATAAATAAACACATTAAAGAGATAGTAGCGAAGCATACTGTTGAAAATAATGATTCTTGGCATTGGCCGTATGGATGATGTGCTTTTGTTATATTGGAACGCTTTCTGGAAAGGGAAGAGGTTGAGTGAATAAACTTTCTGATTGGAACAAAGAGATTAGAGCGGTTAGGAATTATCCCGCTCTAATCTCTATTTTTAAATATTTTAGAAATAGGGAAATAAGATTGGTCGAAACTGAAGGAACGATTTTAGATTATAAAAGAGATAAACAATCGATTGATTATTGTTTTAGAGAACAAGAGATTGTAATTACATAGAGCATTTTAAAAGAGAAGAGTAAAATCTTCTCTTTTTAGACTTTAATGTTCTCTTCGGTCAAAGTTCTTCCCTTTATCAAGGAATAAATATCTAAAGGATGTTTTGGCAACACCTTTATTCTCTTCCCGATAGCAAAATACAGAATTTCCTTTCTCTCTTCATAAACATTGAAAATGATGCGAAAATCTGCTTTCACTGATTCCCATCCTCTTTTTTCTTTTATATGAGGAGGAATAGATTGTAAGTAACGCTTTCTATAACCGTATGTAGATAAGGGAGGAAAATTAGTTTTTCTACTCTCGCTTTTCCAATTTCTATCTAGGTTTTTCATTTCTTTGTTAATCTGCTCAGTAAAAAGACCCCAATCATTGGGGTCAACTAACTTTTCTTGTTTGATCAACTCTATATCTTCTAAAAATGATTCCGTGATTATCGGTTGATACTTCGGCTCCTTCTTCAAAAGTTTACCCCCTGTTTTCTAGCAACTTCATAATGTCGTTTGCATCATTGACTTTATAGGTCTTCGTTCTTCCTTCTTCAACATCCAATACGCGCTGTTCGAGATCTTTTGCTAAAGAAAGATCTTCGAGCATACTTTCGTAGCGTTCGATTTGTTTTTGTTGTTCTTCGACTAGTTTTTGTTTTTCTTCAACTAAGTCTATTATGGATTCATACTTTCCCCAATCCATCAATACTAGCGAAAGATCATTGTTAGAGAAAATACCTAACTTTTCAACCTGTTTTGCCTTTTCGATTAACGATTTTTGAGAAATAGTCCGGAAGTTGTTAGCTGGAAAAATTTCTTCTTTTGTCAGCTCTTTTGTAGGCATAATTTTTTCTCCTTTCTTTTTCATTACTTACACCTCCCATTATACTCATTATTTTATTCAAAAACGTTAAAAGTGTAAATATTGTGCACATAAATTTGCACATAAATTTGTGCTTTTTTTTGTTTATATTTTATTAAAAATATCCCCGTTTATTCCTTTTTTTATTCAGTAATAGGTGTTATCATCAATAAACAAACGCTGCTAGACACGTTTGGGATTTTATCTGAGGGGATTCATTTATATTAAGAAAAGGGGGGGTTACTCAATGAAGCACTTAGAAACACCTAAGAATAGGGAAGTATCTCAGTTGGCAGACGAGGAATTGGCGGAAGCTGAAAAACTTAGTCGTGAAGAATGCGAGGAACATTTAAAACAACTGGATGAGCAGAACGAGGATAAGCCTTATTATACTATGATGGATACTATTAGAAGCCAAGGGGAAATATTTTGGCGATTCGAGATTTACAAAGAATACGAATTCGAAGAAGCGGGCCTAAAGCTTTCCGATCTATTGGAAAAAGGCTTATGTCAACTGTTCGAAAAAGATGAAAGTGAAGAAGATGAAGACTCTGAATTGTCACTTCGATATGGAGACCGAGGAGAGTTGCTCGAATCAGAATGGGAAGAGAGACCTGAAGGGTTAACTGTTGGCAAATGGTTTAGACAAAAAAGAAGCGAGAGTTAATTATAAATGACAAGAAAGAATTTCTGCCCGAGAGTTGGAAGAAGCTAAAAGTAAAAGGATGCAGAGGATGCACGGAAATTTGCTTATATAGAAGGGTTTATAATGGGTTTGGAGGTAGGTTATAAAGAAAACGGTAAACCAATCGTAGCCAATCTCCAGACAAAAGGAGAAGCTAATTAATAATCACTATTAATGAGTTGCAGTTTTAATATATTTTTATATATAAAAAGCAGAATAACATCTGCTTTTTTCGTTATATATTTAAATTAAACCGGACCTCCGGAACACCCCCTAAACGCACCTCTTGGCAGTGTCCAGTTGTCAGTTACAATATCATCAACAGTAAAGTTTTTGTTTAGCGCTTTTTCTTTCCAAAACTTTAATTCTTCTCCAGTCGGTAGCAAATCAAGAGTTCCTTTATCGGCTTTTTCGGGTAGTGTCATTCCATTGTGGATTGTATGATTGATCTCTGTTTCTTTAGCTGCCAGTTTATTGAACCGCTCATCTGAAATATGTCGCATCATCGCCCAATGGTCTGGGGAGGAGAAAATACATCCAAAGCAGCTAGTTCTACTCCAACCTAACATATATGCAGGGTGAGGCTGAATATTCCACCGTTTTATAATGTCCCAAACTTGTTCCTCTGACCAATCGATAATAGGTCTCCAAGAATGAACAAGTTTTTTTCCGCTATTACAGGTATGAAATTCGGCTTCAGCGTATTTAGATCGGTTAGAACTTTCTTCTCGGCGCTCACCAGTTATAACTAAGACCTTTTTATTCAAATACTTAGGATCATTATTAAGCGTTCTTCGATAAGGATCGATTTTAGCAGAGCTGCTACACCATCTGGATTGAAGACTAGCTGACATAGCGGGGAATTTTAATCGAGTAGATTTTTTACCTCTGGTTGTTTCTAAACGTATAATTCTTTTTTCGCCTTTTTCATTTGCAACTTCAAAACACACGTCATTAGTCAAAGAATCTTTTCTCATTAATTCGCCAAGTATTCCTCCTTCTCTCCACTGATGAAAAATGGGAATGTTAAAGTATTCAGCTAATGCTTCACAATAAGACTCTGTAACTGGCCAATCCATAAATTCTTCATCTGTGGGGCCACCGTCAATTTTTTGATGGACAATTTCTATCTTTCTCTTGTCCACTCCTAATTCTAAAAGGTGCAACAAGCAAGCAACAGAGTCTTTCCCGCCAGATAAGGAAACTGAATAAATGTCATATTGATTTAATGTTAGTAGGCTAATACTTTCTTTAATTGAGGTATTATTTTTTTTGAATTTGTCCGTATCAAAAATCTGTAAGCTTAATTGTTCCATTGAATGTCCTCCTAGAGATTTTTCAAATTATATCATTTGAAAAAGTATGATTAGAGAAAAAACAAAAAATATCAAGTGGTCAAGATTTGAGAAAAAAGAATGATGGAGTAAAAAACGAGTCAAGAGGAACATAAACATAAAAAAACAACCTCAGAATTAGAAGGTTGTTTTAAATAATATGAAAGAAGGGGAGTAATTGTCTTAGATGTGATTTTTTATTTTCAAATGATTTTAACCTTGATTAAGGAACTATACGTTAAGGAAAAAAGTATCAGATTACAGTTATCATTAACGATTAATTCTTTCTTTATAAAAAGAATGAGATTTTTTGATCGTATGACAAACATCTCGTAAAAATTCGGAATCCTGGTGGAAGCAACATTCTTTTTGATCTGACTTTTTGCTTTCGTTTATTGCAGATATAGACTGTTTCGAATGACTATGAAAATCACCATTCAGCTTCTTTGGATCGCCCGTTAAAAAGAAGGTAATAAGACCAGAAAAAACAAAAAGCACAATGATAAAAGAAATAGCAAAAGTGTGAAGGGCTAATTGTTGAATGTTATTCTTATTCAATAATCTTTTTATCCCAGATAAGATAATATCTCTTTCACAAAACCATATTTCTTCGCCAATCGTACACACAAGAGGGTCTTTTTTGATTTTAAGAAAGTCTCTGTTGGGTGTCATTACTGCTACGTGGTCATTGTATTTATCTAAGACAATACCTCTTCTCATATTTACTGAATCGCCTCCAAAAAGTATGTTTTCAGCTCTTTATATGGGCCATTTAATAAAATAGCGACAGCTATTATGTATGATCTGTGTTTGAGAAGATATCTTTTTGAAACACGAAACTGTCTTTTTAGTGTCTCTATGGGGAATAGCTTATCTTCTATGAAGATGGGAATAACAGCCACAAATTTAGCGATTTCTAATAAATTTTCCTTTATCTTTTGGCTTTTTGGTATAAGCTTGAGAGTGGAGCAGTTAATATTATGCCGCCTCAATTCATTACAGAATTTTTTAATCTCATTTCCCCTATTATTCTCCGGGTTTGATGTTGTATTTCTTTGAGTTTCATTCCTGAACTCAACAAAGTTATAATCGCTTGAACTAGCAAACATCGTAGCATCTTTATTACGCAATAGTCTTTCTCCTTAAATCAAACATCAGATACAATTTATCCAATATATGTTTTGATAACCAATTTAAAAAATCTGTGAGTTAAAGTATAACATCTCATTTTTAGAAGTTAATAGGCGAATGTGCCTAGTTGTTGATTTTTTGAAACTTTTTTGACAAGATTGTAATGTTTTTGTTTTATTCATTAGGTAATTGAGAGTGTGAATAAACGTCTATATACCAATATTAACAGTTATGGTTGTAAAGAAGAGTTTAGTTAATTATTTCATACAAAAAACGAAAGATATGAAAAAATATACAACTCCACTTTATTAATGAAATAATCTATAATAACACTATGACGATTTGATAAAGGCGGAGAAAATATGAGCGAAAAAATAAATGCAAAGAATGGTACGATCGTTCTAAATAAGTTAAAGAATTATCCGGACATAGATTTAAAAACCTTTGTAATAGGAGAAGAAGTTGTGAATATAATGTTTGGGAACAGGTCGATTGCGGTTAACTATAAAGGAGATGGCGCTTTTGATATAAACGTCTTTGATAAAGCGGTGAAGGGGAGACCTGTAGTTTCTCAGAAAGCTAGTGATATTGAGAGTTTATTTTTTGCGTTACAAATCATCATAGATCTTCTTAATTCTCTAAAATAAAAAAATCAACATAATGATTTAGCACGCGTTAAGAGATGGCGTGTTTTTTTGTTTGTGTTTTCCAAAAGGATGTTTTCGTAAATTTTGTTGTTGTTTAATAACACTATGAAAAATTATAATGAACTCAGTAAGTGCAAAAAATAGAAATAGTAACATAAAGGGAAATAACTTCTCGGCGATGAATTAACAAGATTTAATCAACTCAAATGGGCAATCGAAGATAAATAATTTACACTTCAGATTTCCCTTAAATGCACAGAAATAAATCAAAGGCCTGAATTTAATTCGGGTCTTATTTTTTGGTTGGAGACAACATTAAGAAAATAATGTTTTAATTTATCTATTTTTTCTCCACTATATATATAAAATGTTTTAAACTAATCAAGAAAAAATAATAGAAAGAGAGTGAAGGAAATTTGAAGTTTATCGTTTTATTGATTTTATCTTTATTAATGTTGCCATTAAGCAAGAAAAGTTATGTAAGTGAAAGATCAGATGGATTCACATTTAAAATATTTTCGTTGGTTCCGATTATCGTATTTTGGATTTTGACCGGAATAATTGAATACTTCTTCCTGTTGGATAACAATATTAGTGGCGTGTTGGTTGGATATGCATTATTGTCTGCAATATTTATTGTCATTTCCTTGTACTTTGCAGAAGGAGAGTCTCGAACAATTAAAATTGGAAAACTAACAGCTAGTTTACTTCTGTTTTTATCATTTGTTTATTTTGGATTTATCAACGATATGGTAGTGGCTGAGAAAAAGTATGAATCAGTTAATAGCGAAACAAAAGAAATTTCAGAACCTTTTACGGAAAAGGACACTCCGTTTTCTGTTCCTCCTAAAACAGCTAAAAACAAAATGAAAAAAGTTTTTGGAGATATTCCTAAAGTTTCTTATTACGAACTAGGGGAGTTGACTCCGCAAAATATTAATGGGGAACTGGTTTATGTAGCGCCTATTGAAATTTCGGGATACTTTAAAGCGAGAAAAGCAGAATATTCACCAGGGTATGTCACAATGTCTGGGACGGATCCTGATGCAGAAGCAAAGTTGCATTTAAAACATAAAATGAAATACATTCCTAGTATGTATTTTGGTGATAACTTGGATCGTGTTATTCGTAATGCCGAGCCTAACTTGATATTTAAAGGTGACGAAAAGTTAGAAGTAGATGACGAAGGAAAGCCTTTCTATACCAGAACCTACGGTGACTTTGTTAGTGGCCGTTCGGGATTTGTTCCAAAAGGTGTGGTTGTAGTAGATCCGGAAAATGGCGATGTAAAGAAATACGAAATGAAAGATGCTCCAAAATTTTTGGATGCAACGATCAACTATGAAACGGCTGGATATTTAAATGATACGTTCGGAACGTTAATTCACGGCATCTGGAATAGTTGGTTTTCTAAAACCGATGTGAAGTTACCAACTGATTGGGGAACAAAAGAAGGCGTGACTCCTATCTTCGATAAGAATGGGAAAATGTTATTCTTCTCTGACTTTACTTCACCAAAAGAAGGTGTCGATTCAGCATTAGGATATTCTTTGGTGGATGCTGAAACAGGCAAATTGACTTATTATGATGGTGATAAGGTCAAAGGAATTATGGATGGATCCGCAGCTCAAGAGGTAGTCGATAACACATTTAAGAAAGAAAAATGGAAAGGTACTATGCCGGTTCTTTATAATATTTATGGGGAAGCAACCTGGATGGTACCAGTTGTAGATGATGGGGGACTTGTCCGTTCTTATAGTTTGATCGCTGCTTCGAACGCTAAAACGTTTGCTAGTGGTAATACACAAAAAGAGGCGTTTAAGAAATATAAAAATGCATTAAGCAGAAAATCAGGTGCTGGAAAAGCGTCTTCTACAGGGAAAAATATGAAAGTGGAAGGGCAGGTGGTTCGTACTTATAAAGAAAGTACGGATGACGGCATTGTGGTTTATTTATTGTTGAAAAACAATGATCAAATCTTTATGGTATCGTCAGCTGACTTCCCATATGCTTTATTTACAGAAGTGGGAGATAAAGTGAAGGTCGAATACAAAGACACAGGTGACTTGAATATGTCTGTATCCGATTTCTCTAATAACAATTTTAAAAAATAAAAGCGAGAGGGGATTTTCCCTCCCGCTTTTTTTAATGTCTAGTTATAAAAACATTTTTTATGATAGTTCGGCAGAACACCCGTGACTTCAGTCGTGGGATGAATGCCGAACGGTCTTTTGCTTTGAAAAGGAAATAACGTTTGCTATAATCAGAACATCTGTTTCTAAAAAACAAATGAATGGAGGTGAAGAACTTGCTCAGACACCGTGCTTACAAATTTCGAATCTACCCCACAAAAGAACAAAAGATCTTAATACATAAAACCTTCGGTTCTTGCCGTTTTCTCTTTAACCATTTTCTGCACAAGTAGAATCAAACGTATGAGAAAACGGAAAAGGACTTTCTTATAAAGCTTGCGCGAATCAATTGCCTCAGTTGAAAAATACATACATTTGGTTAAAGGAAATTGATTCTACCGCGCTTCAGAGCTCTGTTCGTTTTTTAAGTGATAGTTTTACTCGCTTCTTTAAAAAGCAGAATCGAGCACTATTAGCTAAGAAGAAGAACATCAAGTTAATCGATGCTAAGAATTATCAGAAGCAAAAGATAAAAGTAGCTCGTCTTCACGAGAAAGTGAAAAACCAACGCCAAGACTTCTTACATAAATTATCTACTGATCTCGTCAAAAACCACGACGTGATCGTGATCGAAGATTTACATACCGAAGGTATGTTAAAGAACCGAAAGTTGTCTAAAGCTATTTCTGATGTCTCTTGGAGGGAGTTTGTCTCAATGCTGACATACAAAGCTGAATGGTACGGGAAAAGCCTCGTCAAAATTGATAGATGGTTTCCTTCTAGTCAGATTTGCAGCAACTGTGGCCATCAAGATGGACCGAAACCACTTAACATCAGGACCTGGACTTGTAATAATTGTGGCTGTGCTCACGATCGTGATGTCAACGCTGCAATGAATATAAAAAACGAAGGTTTAAGACTTATTGCCGGCGGAAACAACGGTGTAGCCTGATAAAATAACTAAGACCTATGGCCAAAGGAAAACCGATTGGCTAAGTCTGGTGTTCTCAGGAATCTCGGTACTTTAGTTCCGAGTAGTTTAATCTAAAAGATTAGAAAGACAAACAAAAACACCAGACCCATTTCTGGTGTTTTTAATAAGCGGATATAAGAGTTATTGATCCATTTTAAGTTCTTTGATCCGTTTAGAAACAAGTTGATTTAATTCTTCCAATGCATTGATGGCTTGTTCACGCTGATGATCATTTTTCGGAGTGATTTCCGGAATTCTTTTCTTATACATTCCGATGCTGATTAAATGTCCTTTGAAGTTGTTAAATTTCTTGTTTAAACCCAGATAAGTTAATTGAGTCGATAGCAAAGCATTTTTATCAATCAAGAAATTTTGAATATCTTCTTCTTTTGCTAATTCGGTATATTGGAAATCTGTTAATTCTTCACGAGTAACCTTTTTACTAACAAGTTTTTCTAACATTATTTTTCGGATAAGTTCTTCACCCATAGAAGATACGAACTCTGGTTTATGTTTAGATAATTCTTTTATCCATCTTACAAGTGCGCTTAATGATGACATACTAAGAGCTCCGGTTTGCAAATCGACTTCAATTTCTGTTCTAGGGAAATAATCCAATACATTAATGTATTGTTTTACCGCTTGCGGACCTAAGTTGATTTGTTTAGCAAATTTGTTAATAGGTGGCTTACCCCAAGCAACCCAACGATCATAAGTTGACTTTGCCCACTCAAAAGGAGTCCAATTCACACGACCACTTTGTAAACTTATAAGTCTTTCCTTCTCTTCTAGATCGTTAAGGGGCTTATCTTTAATGTAAACAGGAATTTTTTTTATTCCACCGACTTGTTTTGCAGCATAAAGCCTTCTGTGACCTGAAAGTAAGACATACATTTTTCCGTTTTGATAAACAGTTAATGGTTCTTCCCAGCCTCTTGTGCGGATAATATTCTGCATTTCTTCTGTTCTTATAGAATCATCTTTTCGAGGATTCAAAGGATTTGGGATCACTAAATTGATAGGTACCCAATCTAATCTCCCGTGTTCGGAATCATTTTCTTGAGTGAAAGCCTGTTGATTAACAATCACTTCTTTGATTTCATTTTCTACAATTACTTGCTTTTCTTTCTGGGTAATCATTATGTTCTCCTTTTTGCTATGTAATTTAATATTCATTTATGTTTAGAATCATTTTATATTTTTAAAAAAAGAAGGTCAATATAAATTTTATTGAAAATAATTTTTTTGGAAAAATATATTTTTTTAAAAGCGCCTTTGTGAATTCTTTTAAATAAAGATCCATAATATCTGATAGGTTTGAAAGGATTATGAAGAGTTGAAAAATAACTATATAGAAACTCTTGATCGTAATGAAAACGTCTAAACATAAGTGTTTCGGGGAAATATCTATATAATCTAACAGGTAAAGGAGAATTGCAAATGAAAAATTACTAAGAAGAAAGGAACCAGTTTTTGATCATTTTGAATAAAATCTTAAAACGAATTTTCGGATAAAAATTAAATCGAAAAAATCATTTTTTTATAAAAAATATTTATTTTTTTAAAAAAAGGTTGAAATTTAAAAATAAATAATATTATAATTCAAATATCAAAACAAACGGGCCCTTAGCTCAGCTGGTTAGAGCAGACGGCTCATAACCGTCCGGTCGTAGGTTCGAGTCCTACAGGGCCCACCATTTTTATTTTTTGAAAAAATAAAAGGGATTAGAAAAATTAACTTTAATACATATAATCCATCTTATTATTACGCGGGTGTGGCGGAATCGGCAGACGCACAGGACTTAAAATCCTGCGGGGGGTATCTCCCGTACCAGTTCAAGTCTGGTCACCTGCACTTAAATTTAAAATAAGAGAAATGTTCAACAAAAGAACAATGAATATTGATCTTATCTAATTGGACCCTTAGCTCAGCTGGTTAGAGTAGACGGCTCATAACCGTCCGGTCGTAGGTTCGAGTCCTACAGGGTCCACCAATTATATGTCGCTGTAGTTTAGTGGGAAAACGCCGTAATCCTGAATGACTTGGCAAAGTCTGGAACAGTTGGTAAACCTAGGTTCGATTCCTAGTGGCGGCAAAGGCGAATTGAAAATACTAGTCAAGTAGATTCGCTATATATTATGCCAGTTTAGCTCAGTAGGTAGAGCAACTGACTTGTAATCAGTGGGTCGCGAGTTCAATTCTTGCAGCTGGCACCATATATAACGAGCGGGCGTAGTTTAACGGTAGAACATCAGCCTTCCAAGCTGTTGGTGTGGGTTCGATTCCCATCGCTCGCTCCATAATGCGGAATAGTTCAATGAAGAATACCTTTTGGATAGTGTACATATGCCATTAGGAGGGTCGGTTCAACTCCGGCAATCCGCTTCATATAACGTGGAGGAATACCCAAGTCTGGCTGAAGGGATCGGTCTTGAAAACCGACAGGGGTGTCAAAGCTCGCGGGGGTTCGAATCCCTCTTCCTCCGTTAGAAGTTTGGCATCAAGATCTATTATTAGTGTTTTGAAATGGATAGTGCCTCAAATGTTCGTTTCAAGGGGATATGGTGAGACGAGGAGATGTTATTTAAGATGGATAACATAGCCGTGTGAAGCAATAAGTATTGAGGTGTTTTGCTTACTAAGCTCACGATTTGATACGGTGGGGGATCAAATCAATAAAACATAATTGATTTTTAGTTATTTACATATTACAAGAAGATTTGAAATTGCTTTTAAATTGGGGAAGTACTCAAGTGGCTAAAGAGGACGGTTTGCTAAACCGTTAGATCGGAGTTTCCGGTGCGCGGGTTCGAATCCCGCCTTCTCCGCCATATATTATATTCGAGGGTTGGCAATTGTCCCTGTCGAATCAAAAATTGAAAAAGTTTATTTGTATAAGGCCCATTGGTCAAGTGGTTAAGACACTGCCCTTTCACGGCAGTAACACGGGTTCGAGTCCCGTATGGGTCATTATTATTTTCATTAGGGAGCAGCCAAGTTCCATAATACTTAATCATTTCTTTTCTCTAGGTAAGAGGTCATTAGGCCTTTGCCTAATGGAAATAATTAGAAATATATATTTCAGTTATTATAAAAGCTATGTCCATTAGGGAGTGGTTGATACCATTCTAGAAAATAAATTGCACTGACTGGCATTCATTTTCTAAAAATACTACTGACTGGCCTACATTTGACGGCAAGGGGTTAACCTTTGCCTAATGGATATAGCTTATCATTCCTCCTTAGCTCAGTGGTAGAGCAATCGGCTGTTAACCGATTTGTCGTAGGTTCGAATCCTACAGGAGGAGCCATATGGTCCTGTGGTGTAGCGGTTAACACGCCCGCCTGTCACGCGGGAGATCGCGAGTTCGATTCTCGTCAGGACCGCCATTTTTCTCATAGGAGTTTAGTGTAATGGTAACACAGAAGTCTCCAAAACTTCCGATGATGGGTTCGATTCCCTCAACTCCTGCCAATTTTCCTCCTTAGCTCAGTGGTAGAGCAATCGGCTGTTAACCGATTTGTCGTAGGTTCGAATCCTACAGGAGGAGTATCTAAACATTAAGAAGCGAGACTATCAAAAAGATATAGTTCTTGTTTTTTTATGGAAGAAGATCATTATTTTTCGTCAGAGTATTGAAAATTTTTTTGAAAAAGAAATATAATGATCCAACACAATTTAATTAGAGAATATTACATAAAAAAAAGGGGATATACACATATGTCAAAAATCGCATTGTTCGAAGCTCTACCTTTAAAAAACACAATTTCCCGACGCATCCAAGAACTTCTTCAAGAACGAGATAATGTTGCATACGTTGAATGGGAAAAAGATCAACAAGGAGAAACTGATGTACCGACAAAAACAGTTGATCAAGTGACAGATGAACTTGATACTGCACGATTTGACTACCGTACCCTTAATACCTTAGTGGTGGAAGCTAATCTAAACGCAAAAGTTGTATGGGATGAAAAAGAACTTTCTATCACAGAAGCACTTGAACTTGCTCAACAACTTAGAGGTGAAGCTAATAAACTTAAGATTTATGGTAGATCCAAAAAACAAGAGCGTGTAAACAATTATTCTGACACGCCAACTTATCGAAAAGCAAATTTCGATCCGGAAATAATGCAAAAAAATGCATTGAAAATGGAACGTATGGCTAACCGTCTTTCTAACGCTATTGAGAAGGCTAACCATAATCACGAAATTGAATTCGCAGCAGCAGATAAGTATCTGTAAGATGGCTAGGTTTTACCTAGCTATGAGGATAAAAGTAATTTTATCTTGATAGCTGGTGTAAAAATCAGCAAAAACAGTAGGGAAGTAGAGAACCGCTTTAATTTGGAGCGTATCCAAATTGTTCTATTTTATTGTACAGGACAGACATTAGATGATATGGCGCTAAACGGATAACGATTTACAACTAACGGTTTACGAGATTTACGATTATCCGGACGCTTTGGTAAAGAGAGGGATCAATTTTTGATCAAAAACTATTTACTCTGTTCTCTACTGTTTTTTAAAACTGAATAATATTTTTATCTGGCTATGAGGATAAAATTTATTTTATCTTGATAGCCGGAGTAAAAACCGGCTGAGCAAAAGCGTATTAGAGAGCCGCGCGATAAGAGCGTATCTTATCATTCGCTTACTTCAAAAAGCTAAAATACATAACGTTAGGTACTGGAAAAACGGATCACGTTTAAACGATTTACGGGTCACGTTATTTACGAATTGCCGGACGCTTTGATATAAAGGTAAACATAACTTTTACTAAAAAATAAATTACTCTGTGCGCTTTTGCTCTTACTCTTAACATCATAGCTTAATTATTTTTCCGCAGTAGCTCAGTGGATAGAGCAATCGCCTTCTAAGCGATCGGTCGTAGGTTCGAATCCTACCTGTGGAGCCAATATGTTAATTAGCCATTGGAGCCTCTATTTACATAGAGTAGTAGAGAAAGGTTCAAGTCCTTTGGTTGACTTTGGTCCTGGTGCCGTTTAGTGCTTTATAAGGTGACTAGGTGTTATTATCCTCTAACAAATTCCTATCGGTTTATTGTTATCTGATGATACTCCGAAATATTGTAAGGTGTAATGCCGACGCACGTTAAATAGGGAAAACGTGTCACATCCAGGATCTTTAACATCACAGAGTGGAGCAGTCTGGTCAGCTCGTCGGACTCATTATCCGAAGGTCGGGGGTTCAAATCCCTCCTCTGTAATAATCAAACCGTTCGAAATACCTTGTATTGTGCAAATGAACGTGATGGTTGGATTTGAGTATAAAAAGGGTTAAGGATTTATAGGGTGTTATTTTCAATAAAATAAGGCTAATTGGATCTGAATCTTCAATTAGCGTTTACATAGATTTTTTAAAAAAGATATGTGAGACTATTGAAACAGAAAATGAAAGTAAATATAATTCCAATGTAAAATTCATTTTAACGTGCGGTTGTAGCTCAGTGGATAGAGCAATCGCCTTCTAAGCGATCGGTCGGGGGTTCGAATCCCTTCAGCCGCGTTTATATAAATGGTTATTGCGGAAACAGTAACATTTATATATCAAAGAAACTTCTTTTCTATTTTTATTTCCTGAAAAACGATCGGTATATTCCGGTCGTTTTTTGGTTCTATGAAGGTTTTCGTAATAAACCGAATAAGTGTAAATAGGGAGTTAATTTCCAAATGAAAATCAGGAGGGTGATATCTTGAACGAATGCTGCAAAGATAATCTGTTACCAGTAGTAGGGACAGTGAAGCACTTTGTAAAAGGGGCCGAGATATTAATACATAATATTCCCCACTACAAGTGCAATGTATGCGAGTATTTAGAGTACGATATTAAAGAAGTAAAGCCTATTGAGTATTTAAAATATGCTTTGTCTAACGATTTAAAAGAGATCGAATATGGGAGTGAAATTTCTTAAATAGCAAAAGGGAATTCAGTATCTTTTTTTCATATTAGAGGTGATTCTTTGAAGAAAATTAAAAGTTTACGAAGATATTTTAAACAGCATAGAAAACTTAGTTTTTTTATTGATATGGTAATGGCGGTAACTCTTATATCATTAGGTATTTTTCTAACAGGAAGAACACCTGGAGCATTTATTGGATTTTTTGTTTATGTGCTGATTAGCAACTTTTTCGGCACAAACCTATCAATAAATAATCCAGAACTTCTAGGGAGCAATGAAGAAGAGAATATGAAGTAAATTAAGATTTGTACTATTGCGAAACTGTGAGGATTCTCTTAAAACAATGTTGAAATTTTCTTTCCTAGCAATTTAAAAAACGATAATGGGATCATAACAATTTAAAAGTGAAGCAGGTGAGAATGTGTTTTCAGAAGGAATTAAAAAAAAGAAAAAAAGCTTGCGTAAATATTTTAAAAAACATCGGAAATTAAATTTTGTTATTGATATGGCAATGGCTGTAACGCTTATATCATTTGGGGTTTTATTGATAGGAAGTGCTCCAGGATTTTTCGTTGGGCTTATAGCTTATTTCCCGATAAGCATCTTATGGAATAGATTTGTTAATGAATAAACCACGGATTATTTAGGATAAGGAAAGAAAAATATAAAAAGATAGCTGAGTTAGGAGAGAGTAAAAGAAAATGATAAAAGAGTTATCTATAGAGAATTTTCGAGATATCAAAGAAAAGGGATTTTTTATAGAAGAAGGTTGTGGCTGCGCTGAATTTATCTATCAAGGTAATCAAAATATATGGCTAGTAATAGATAGAAGCTGTAGGAGCTCAGGAAACACTTCAGACGAAAAATTATGGGAAATCCACAGACCAAGGTTCTTTGATCAAATAACATTTAGCTATTATGTATTAAAAGGTGAGATGAAAGTAGACTGCATCGAAGAATACGGAAATGAACTTAGCCAGATAAAGTTACAAAAGGAATTAGAAAAGAGATTATATGATTACTTAAGAGAAAAGACAATATCGAAATGGGGCTCAGAATACCGCTAAGTAATATTGAAACTTATATAAAAGTACTGATAGATGATAGGAGGAGAATAACACTGAGTAGCCTTGTAGCGTTTTGGATATGGAATACAGGAATGTTCTTTATTTTGTTCATTATAATGCTTAAGTGGGTTAATAAAAGAAAGATTGGTACACGTTTTTTGTTACTTTGTCTTTCGTGGGCTATTCTCATTCCTGGGATAAAAATGGTGATACATAACTTTTACTCTTAAACGAGAGTGTAAAATACAAAGTAATCTTTTATTGTTGGTGATAAAGGAGTAATGATATAAAAAACGAACAGATTGTTAGATAAGTTTATAATTTGACATTACGTTAGGAGGAATGCGTATGAAAGAGTCAGAAAAACGTATCTGTACTTGCGATGACAAGAAAAATGCAAAAATTATTCATATTGATACACTAGTTGATGAAAACCAAGAACTTGGTTCATATAATGGGTACTATTGTATAGACTGCAATTCGTTCTGGAGAGAACCATAATTTTATTTAGACTTGGCCAACAAGCTGAGTCTTTTTCGATCCTTGTTTTATAGTAAGAGAAATGAGAAGTCCTGAACTATTTGGATTACATAAATGTAAATATTATTCTTGAAGGGTGATTGAATGGGGAAAATAGGAAAAAACGGCGGAATTAGCGTTGGAAAAAGAGAACAAAAAATTTTCGATAATATTAATTTACAAGAAAAGAAAAAAGAAATATTGATCCAAAAATTAAAAAAACAGAGAGAAGCTGAAGCACAAAAGGATAAAGAAGTTGTTAAGAAAAATTCATCGGAAAAAGAGGGGGACGGTGAACTTGTTAAGAGTTTGAAGAAAAAAATAAAAGAGTTAGAGAAACATAGCAAAAAACTTGAAGAACGAATTAAAGACAAAACGATTGAAAATGTCGAAATTCAAAAAAAAGTTACCAAACTAAAAAATGATTTATTTCAAAAGGACAAAGATTTAATATCATATAAAAATAGAGAGGATTCTCAAAACAAACAAAAAATTGAATTGACTAGAAAAACAAATATGTTAGAACAAAAATTGAATTTAGCTCAAGAAACCACACCAAATCAAAGAAAGTTAATAAAAATAATTGAAAGTTTGCGCAAGGATAACAAATCACTTTTAAAGAAAAACTTTAACTTAAAAAAGCATAATGACAACATATTAAGCAGAAATAAAAACATAGAATACATCAGAAGAGAAGAATACTTAAATACGAATCGCGGATTGAATAAACATTTAATGGCCAAAGAAAGAAAAATATCTGAATTGAAAAGTAAAATGTCTGAATTGGAAAGTAAAATCAATGAACTGAAGGATGGGGTATCTCTTAATAGTGCGATAGAGATAATTAAAAATCGTATGAATGAATTAAACATATTAAATGCAACAACTCTTGGCAATATTGTTGCAGAATTTTACACATCAAAAAATCGAAAAAAGAATTTGCAAGAAGATGGTGTGAAAATTCCCGAAGAAGTTTTTGAAAACACTGATTTTGGCTACCTAATTCAAAGGGACGATTCTTGGTGGTTTATTAATTTAGATAATGAGAAATATCCAATTAAGAATACAACAGAAACATTGGAAAACGATGCGCCGGTTAAGGTAATAATAGATGAGAACAACCAAGCGAATGTTTTTAACACCTATCCGATTGACCATCAGATCACTAATATTAGAGAATACCGATATAAAAAACGTTACTATCATAAAAAAAATAAAAAGACGAATCAAGATACTCGCGAAATAGCTCCAATGGTTAACTTCACTGTTTTATTGATTGGATCCAGAAATATGACAGATTATCGAGATCATCTTGCTAAAATTGGTTTGAAGGTGGATCTTTTTAATCCTTATGAGGAAAATCTAAAATTAATTGAGGGGAAATACTTAGCAGCTGATGTTGTTATTGTCTGTACAAGTCATACTTCTCATTCTGCGTTAGATCATATTGATAAAGATGATAAAAAAGTTGAGTTAATTGAAAGAGACAATAAAGAAACGATAGAAGCTAGAGCTCGTTTTGCAGCTATTAATTTAGGGATACAGAAACAAGAAAACTACGGGTAAAAGAACAAGATCATTTCTTGTTCTTTTTTTGTTTATAAAGAGGGGGAGGAAGATCATAAAACCGAATATATGTTTGTTTTTGGGGAAATAGTGTATGATAAAGGTGTTCGGCCTAATATTAAATTAGAAGTGTGATAGAGTAACTTTTTATTTGCAAAAGCAAAGGAGGAGGTAAAACTAAAGAAATTTTGAAAAAATAATATTTCATAAAACGCAGATAAATAAGTGTTCTTAGGGGGTTGGTTTAATGTTTAAAATATTAAAGAAAAAAACACAGAAAGAACGACATCTATCTTTGGAAGAACTAAAAAAAGCTATAGAAGAAGCTGGCCTTGCTATTGATTGGATAAGATATCAGCGATACGGAAAACACAAGGCTACTTACATAGGATTTAAGGATCAATATATTCGTCACATTACATTTGTGGAAGGTGTTAAGGATATGGTGGTGAACGCTTTTTGTGAGGATTTCATAAAGAAAAATATAAAGTTTATTTCATATGAGAAATTGGTTATAGACTTAAAAAAAGTAAATCAGCAAAATAAATAAATTTATAAAAATTTCAACATAAAATTTAAAAGAAGCGGATGATCTGAATGATCTCTGCTTCTTTTTGTGAAGAAACAGAACGGGTAAGTTTACCTGTTCTAAACTGTTACAATGATCCTTATTATTTGCCATTTTATGAACTTTTTTAGGAAATTGTCCCAAAACAGATTGCGTAAAAAAAGAACAAATGGTATGGTTTTATTAGAAGAAACTTGCTCTGTAAAGATCATCATTTGTTATACTTCGGTGTATCTCCTTCATAATACTCAATTACTGGCTCATTCGTTTTCAGGTTGTAATGATTGAATATGGATCCAACAGTAAAAAACACCACAGATGCAATAATTGAACAAATAAGCGTCAAAACAATAACTCTAATATCACTTTTATTCATTCTTCACCACTCCTTAATGGAATTTAACACATTATAACACGTTTTCAATTTCAATTTACATAGGAGGAAATATTTGTGAAAAAGAGTATTTTGGCACTTTCTTTATCTGTCAGTTTGTTGTTTGGATTAGGGACGAGTTTGTTTTCCTCTCCTGCGAAGGCGTTAGAAGTCGATGGCGAAGATAATCCGACACCTAAGAACGTAAAAATCGAATATTTAGATAAACCTATTCCGTTTATTAAGCCGGCAGGATCCGGAGAATGGGATTTCATTGGAGAGGAAAAGTGGACACGTAAAAGCAGTGTCGTATACTCTGGTGGGGGAGACCTGTACATTGAGTTTAAAGGCGGCAAAAACATTACTGGTAACTATAGCTTGTGGGAAGATGATCCTAACTTTGACGATGTTGTGAGCACGAATTTCAATATTCCTAAGCCAGGTATGGCTGTCATTTTTAGAGATATTGGCGGTTGGGTAGACGGAGATAACAAAAAAGCTGAATTTTATTTGAGAATGATGAGTGGTCCAACTGGATATGTGACTACTTTATGGCTAGATTAAAAAAATATCTTAGGGGGCTGACTTTCTTGGCTCCCTTTCTTATTGATATTTATAAATTTATCCTTACAAAAAAGACCTCTATTTGGAATAGAAGTCTTCGAAAAACATTAAGAATTAATGGTTTTGCTTCTTGTTTCTTTGTTTCATTTTAGAAATGAGATAGCCAACCCCGATTGCAATAACAGTAAGAGCGGCCGGAATTAAAAAATGAAAATCGTGCGGAAAAACTGAGTCTAATTTTGGTTCTGACACGATCATTTCTCCAGCTGTCCAAGCAAGGATTCCAGAACCAACATAAGAGATGATAGGGAACTTCTCCATCGCTTTCAAAATCAATTGGCTGCAAAAAACAATGATTGGAATGCTCACTAAAACGCCTACAATGATAGCAAATAAATTGCCGTGCGCAACTCCGGCTAATGCGACTACATTATCTATGCTCATAATAGCATCTGCGATTATAATTGTTTTAACAGCTGACCAAACAGTTATTCCGCCTTCTTTGTGATCTCCTTCGCCGTTTGTAAGGAGATTTATTGCAATCCAAACTAATAAAATTCCCCCGATAAAGTGAATGAAGGGTAAATCCAGTAATGTGACGATGAGAGCGGCAAATACTAAACGTAGAACAATTGCGCCTGATGTGCCCCAAAAGATTGCTTTCTTTTGAAGATCTTTCGGTACATTTCTTGAGGCCATTGCAATGACCACAGCATTATCACCACTTAATACAATATCCACTAATATCAATTTCAATAAAACTAATATAGATAAACCGAAAATCTCCAAACAGTATCACCTCTGTATTAAATAACTTAGATATTATAGATGATTTATCTTTTAAAAAAATAGAATCTAGATGATTTTTTGAGGTTTTATAAAAAAATCGACCTTGGAAAACCAAGGTCTTTAACGTATTACTAACTATTATTTTGTTTTGTTAAACATAACAAACTCAATTGATGGCTTAATTATCGATCTCTTTTATCTCATAATCTGTCGCACCATATAATTCTTTTCCTTTAATAGCAACATCTTCTGCTTCTCCGTATGTTGGTAATTCAACACTTTCTATTTCTTTCACTTTATTATTCGTGAATTTCAAAACAACTTTATAATTCACTTTTTCATCTCCTTTTGCATCATTTTTTTTGTCCTTCCCGAGTATTATATACGGATAAATTGTGAATTGTTTAAATATATTTTTTTCGAAACAGCCTTTTAAAAAAGAGTTTAGGTGTTTTCGAAGCTTTTAAAAGAGGCTAGGGAAGCCTCTTTTAAATATCCTTTGGTTTGTTTTTCATAACTACTGATAACACGATCGGATAATAAAAAGGAATAAGAACAGATAAGACGGTATGAAGTACAGGTTTTTCTGAATACTTTTTAAACAGCCAGTAAGTAATAACAATGCTAAAAATCGTAAAGATAAGAGCAAAAATACCGGCAATAATATCTGATTGGATAGATATAGCTACAATATACACGATAGTAGCTAAAACAACTTTCCATCCTGCATTCTTCCCTAGTTTTTGACTGATTAATTCCCCAAAAATCCACATATTGCCGATAGGGATCCAAGATAACCAAGCGTGCTTAACTCCCGCTTTTTGGGCCATAACCATAAAGGCGTAAGAAGATAAAACATAGGCAGCAAGAGATAAAATAAAAAGAAGAAAATAAATAAGTACTAAAGCTTCCAAAATAACACCTCCTTTATTATCTTGATTATGTTATAACTATTGTTAGCCTTTAAAAAAATATTTTTTTAAAAAAAGAGGTATAAAATCATAATTCTTTTACCAGAATGTTATTAAAAAAACGGAGGTAATGATTATGGGAGAAAAAAGATTAAGTGAAGCGGCGGAACTTTTTAAAAGAGTGAGATTGGAAAACAAACTTTCTCAAAAAGAGTTGGCCCAGCGTATTAACGCTAATGGAGCATATTTATCAATGATAGAGACTGGGCGAAAGGAACCTGGTAAAAATATTCTTAGACGATTCGCAGAAGAATTTTCTTTAGATCTAGATGAGGTTTTAAAAAGTAAGTCCCACAAAGTGAAAGTAAATGAAGTCATAAAAGAAAACAAAAAAGACAAGAATGTAATTGATTTAGAAGAGAGAAAAAGCAAACATAAAGAAAGGGAAGAAATCGATTTAGAGGGAATTTCAAATATATATGTATTATTTGCTTCAGCTCGGAAGGCGTATGGTTATACGCTAGCAAAAATGGCAAAAGAACTTGAAGTATCGGCTTCAACTTTATCTAACATAGAAAACGGAAAGAAGATCCCCAACAAATCATTGATTCTAAAGTTTTCAAATTTGTTTGAGTTGCCGATGAAAGATTGTTTTAAAATAGCGGGTTACAAAAATTCAGAAACAGAACAAAACAAAGAAGAGAATCCGGAAATTAAGATCATTGTTGATCCCCAAGTGCAAGAAAAAGGACGGGAATTAAATTCAAATGAAACATCAGATGAGGTAACTGCTGAAGATGATAAGTCTTTAAAGATTCAAAAACAAGAATCATCTATTTCCGACCGATTGAAAATGACATTCTTCAATAAAACAGTTGGTAAATCTAATGTAGATATGACCGATGGGAAGTCTCGTTTCTGTGATCTGAAACCACTTACTGAATGTATTGAGAATGAAAATGTAGAATTTGAGCTTTCTTTTATGATTGATAAAAAGGAAAATAAAAAAATGAATGTAACTTTTTCAGGTAATCGTGTTGTATTTGAACTGAATAAAGCTTGATTAATACAAAAGATCTTTCAGTAGAAAGGTCTTTTTATGTTTTGAACAGAAGGTAATAGTAAAGTAAGATATATGTTAATAATTATGTTTTGCTGTTTCCGTATGGATGCCTATTTGATTAAATGTTAAACACACTGGTATAATGCCGTTTATGTTAGAGGAGTGTTCGGGTATGTGTTGGCACGTAAGACAACAGCTTTTGTCCTGTCCTAACCAATTGTTCGACGATAGAAGCGGTTAGAACCATAGTAAAAAGTCGCCATTAAAAGCGACTTAGCTCTATAATAATGTGTTTATTCATTTCCAACGTGGTAAAGATTAACCGTTTCAGTGGTATCAGCAAATATTGCATCATTTATGATTACCTGGTGCCATATCAATAACTTTATAATTGCCTCTACCGTACTCAATGTGCTTATCAATAATCGTTTTTATCTTGTTTGCAGTCATAATATCCACTCCTAATTTTCTTTTTACACTATTTCTCATATAACATATTTTTTTTTAAGTCTTAAAAATGTTTTGATTAGCAAAATCTTTACGTAAACAATGTCATATTTAAAAACTTATGGGGAGATGTGAAACTTGAGCATTAATAATTTCAAAAAAATAATAGAAGACATTTCAGAGGGAACCAGCAAAAACTTCAGGAATATTGCTTTTGGAAAAGGAATAGTGAAGATTAGATACTTCAAATTAATTGAGATGAAAAACGAAGATGATAAGGAAAAATACTTTAAGTCAATAGAAGAAAAAACTCCATATCGAGAATGGGCATTTGAGATTCTCAAAAATAAGTTTAATTATAAAGATACCACTAGAATTGATTTAAACGATACCAAATTTTTAAATGATGCTTTGATGCAAGTGGAATATTCAACAGCTGTGAAAGTAGTTGAAGAGCGAGAATTTGATAATAAGAAAGAAGAAAACACTCTACAATATCTTAAAATCATTTCTAAAGAAGATCCACGAAAAGAATTTAAATATGAATTCAAGGATAATCCCTTCAGTTATTCAAATGGAAAACGATACTCATTAGATAAATTAGATGAGGTTCGACATATCGCATCTATTCATAATGGCGAAGTGGTGAAGGTAACAGAAACATTTGTAGACAGAAACGAGTTATATTGATTTTTTAACAAATGAAGAAATTATCTATGCTATAATCTAAAAAATTATTGAGCCCTATAGAGGATCGTGAACCTCCCCACCTAAATGGGTATGCACCCATTATAGATGGGGCATCTTCTCGGGTAATCGAACCTAATGGTTCGAAATGGACCGAGCTATAACCTGGGTTCCGACGGCTTATGATATATATATATATATATATATATATATAAAATTAGGCTGCTACAATGTTTTGTAGGAGTCTTTTTCCTTCTTCTTGTATATTGATTGCTGCATTATGATCTCGATCCATAATGTTGCCGCAGACGCATTCAAATAAACGTTCAGGAAGGGGGAGGCTTTCTTTAACCTCGCCGCATTTAGAACATTTTTTAGATGATGGAAACCATTTATCGATTTTGATAAGCAGTTTTCCTTGGTCCTCGAGCTTGTATGTTAAGAATGTAGTAAACATACCCCAACCGTTGTCGGAAACACTTTTGCCGAAGTTGAGGGCTTTAGACATTGATTGCATATTAAGATCTTCGATCACAATGCAATCGAATGTATTGGCCAGCTCTCTAGATTTTTTATGTAAATAATCTCGTCTTTGGTTCGCGATCTTTTCTTGAAGTTTGCTTACTTTAAGGCGTTGTTTCTCCCAACGGGAGCTATCTTTTTTGCGACGAGATAATTTACGTTGTTCTTTTTTTAGTTTTTCTAGCGATTTTCGATAAAAGCGAGGGTAATTGGCTTTTTCACCTTCGCTTGTTACGAATAGGTTTGTCATTGAGAAATCTAAACCAAGAACATTTTGAATAGACACCTCCGGTGTCTCTGTAACGTATTCCGTCAAAATAGAAATATAAAATTTACCTGCGGCTGTTTTTGAAACAGTCACAGACTTAATGGTATGATCTTTCGGAATTTGTCTGTGCTGTCTTAATTTAATCATTGTTTTGATTTTAGGTAACTTGATATGGCCGTTTTCTAAGAAAATATTTCCGTTCACAACGTTAGTTGTAAATGTTTGCTTATGTTTTTTAGATTTGAACTTGGGAAACTTAGCATTACCTTTAAAAAAAGCTTGATAAGCTTTTTTTAAGTTCATTTGCGCGTTTGCTAAAGTGAGACTATCCACTTCTTTTAGGAAAGGGAAGTCGGGTTTATACTTCGCCGGTGTAGGTTCTTTTATTTTTTTAAGCGTTTCTTTATCGTTTTTATAAGTTTTATATGTATCTTTTCGTTCGGCTAACATTTTGTTATAGACAAATCGAACACAACCGAAGGTTTTAGCGAACATTGAAGCTTGTTCTTCCGTTGGAACCAATCTAAATTTATAAGCTTTATTTTTCTTAACTTGGGCCATATCCGTCACCTCCTCGAAACAAATGTTCTGTTTTATTTTATAAAAGGTTACTAAAACATTGCAACAAGACAGCTTGAAACAAATAAAAAAAAGCGATTCATCCCCTCCTAAATCAAAGATTATAGAAGGGGAATTCTCGCCGATAATTGTTAAAAGAGGATGGATACAAGTTTTTGTACACTGATAAAGATGACATTGACATCTATAGAGACTATGACGGAAGTAGAGCTCACGTTGATTTAGAAAACAAAACAATCGACTATAAAGGTTTTCGAGAAGAGTGGGTGTAAACACTCTGGAAGAAAACATATCCGACAGGGGTAAAATTGAGTAAGCGAAACAATACAAATAGTTATTTAACATTTCTTTACCAAAGATTGCTATGGTATACTAATTAAATTGAGAAGGGAGAGGTAACTATTGTCGATGCTAGCAAAAATAAAGGAAGAATTTTGGAATGAGGTTAATGAAGAAGTATTATTCATTTCTGAAAGCGGAAATAAAAAAATAGAATTAATTAATGGAAAAGACTTTAATCAGTTTGAATCGATATGCAATTTATATGCTAACGACTTAGCTGAAAAGTGGAACTCAAGGGTCTTTTGGATGTTGGTAACCGATGCAGTAAATTAAAAGCTGAAGTATAAAAACACACAGGTGATTGAAAAGTATTTTGGGGGAAGAAAAATGAAAAAAGCGCTTTTGATAGCTACAGGATTAATGATGTTTACTGCGGCAGGGTGTGGTAATCAAGAATCTAATGAAAAAATAAATTCAACATCTGCAAAAAAAGAAACGGTATCGCAGAAGAAAGCCAATGAAGAAAACCAAGAAATTTCTCCAAAAGTAATGGTTCATTTTCAAAACAAAGAACAGTACCAAAGTTTTGAAGCGGCTGCGAAAGATAATAATTATAAATTCAAATTATTGAAAAAAGAAGAAGGAAGCAATCAATATACGTACTCAACTATTACATATTACCCGAATGAAAATTTCGAATATGATTCTGTCACTAAATATATTCAACAAAACGGTTTATTAATGGCTGTAGACGGTTACTCCAATTACACTTTCCTAGATAAAAATGAATCATTTAATAAGGAAAATTATTTTGAAGTAACAGCGCAAGAACAAAAGTTCATTGAGCAATTAATATCTCAAGAAACTACCGGTAATATCCCTGGTGGTTTAAGACCTGTTGACGAGCAATTGGATTTGTACAAGCCTACTGAGAAGAATTTCAAATCTCACGAAGAGGTACAAAAGATTTATAACTCTGTAATAGCAGGGTTTCATTCTGTGTATGAGGCTCGAAACGAGTATTTCAATACGTTGTTAAGAAATCATACAGAAGGTAGTAGTGGATTCATAAAAGAATCGGATGTTGAAAATAATATAAAATTAGCTGACTCCGTATATAAAGATAAAAAGGACCTCGAGTGGCTAAAGGTCAAAGCAGGTAATGATCAGCCTTTATATAACGAATACAATGCATTGGAGTATATTATTAATCTGAAAAAAACTATAAAAGACACGAAAGAACAAATCGACGATATAAATAACTTAAAAGAAACTTTGCGACCAATGGTTAATTTTTATGAGAAATTTAAAGATTATAAAAAAGAGGAATCGGATGGTCCACTTGTCGATGAAAATAGTCTGAACGAACTTGAAAAAGGGTATGAAACATTCCTTAAAGAATTAAACGAAGAGCTAAGCAAAAAAGAAAAAATACAAAATAAAATTGAAGAAAGCAATTTTGGTTTCCTGGTTCAAAAATAAGTACACACTAAAAAAAGACACTATTTAAAAGAAATAGTGTCTTTTTCATATGTATTAGTTTAAAACTCGAACGGCTTTAACAAGTAGTGGTTTCCAATAAGTATTATCTAAGGAAGCGTAAGAAACGCCGTGAGAGGTTGATGCATTGATCATTTGGCCGTTGCCAGTATAAATACCAACGTGGTTGATTACTCCGTCCTTATCTGTATCAAAGAATAATAAATCGCCTTTTTGAAGTAAATTTAAAGACACAGTCGTTCCAGCTGACGCTTGGGCTCTTGAGGTACGTGGAAGAGAAATTCCCGCTCCCTCTTGGAATGCTCTTAAAGTGAAAGAAGAACAATCAAACTTGCTGGTTGTATTAATGCTCGCTCCATATGAATAAGGTGCTCCTAAATATTTTGCTCCAGCAGCGATGACTTTATCAGCAAGATTGGATTGACTTTGGTTAGTCTCGGTTGTTTGCTTAGTGGCAGTTGTTTTTGTTTCAGTTGATGACGTTTTTGTAATTTCGTTTGCTGAACTTTGTACAGTTTTAGCTTCTTCTTTTGTAATAGTATTGCTTGAAGAAGGGGTGCTTTGTGTATTCTTTTTCACTTGTTTGTTTGTTTTGTTAGTAGTGGAAGTTGTAGAAGATGGTTTGTTCTTTGATGTGTTCACAACAGCACCAGATACTTTCACAACTTGTCCAACTTGAATTTTGTTTTCGTCTTTGATGTGAGGGTTTAAAGATAATAAAACATCAACAGTAGTATTTTGAGCCCGAGCAATTCTATACAAAGTATCACCCAACTTAACAGTATAGGATCCGTGCGATACTGATTGTTTTGAACTGCTAGAAGACGTTGATACTGTAGTATTAGATTTGCTTGTACCCGCTAAATGAATGTTTTGACCAACTACTATAAGATTTGGATTGGAGATGTCCGGATTGAGTTGAACTAATTTATTTACTGTTGTCTTGTGTGTTTTTGCAATTTTGCTTAAAGAGTCACCGGGCTTTACTGTATATGTTTTATCATCTTCTTTTTCAATCTTGATAACTTGTCCAGGGACAATTAGGTTTGAAGTTAGATGATTTATTGTCTTTAACTCTTCAACGCTTGTATTATATTTCTTTGAAATCCTATATAAAGTATCTCCTTCGTGAACTTTGTGTGGCGTTGCTGCCATCGCAGATGTACTCACAAACAGTGAACTTAAAATAGTACCGGTAATAACAAAAGTTTTTTTCATTTATGTATGCCTCCAGTTGTATATGCTTTTATGTTGTTATTATTAATTACGATAATTATATTCTACAAAAAATATAAAAACCCACGAAAAAATCAATAAGAAACGGTTACGAGTATTACAAGTATGTTACGAATGATGCATTTTTTATGGGGAATGAAATATAAAACAAAAAATAACAGGCCCAACGACCTGTTATTTTTTGAATTATTTAATTTTATTAACAACCTCGATAACATTTTGAAATTTTTCTTTTAATTCTTGGTGTTCCGCTAGCAATGTATCGTATTTTTCATCAAGATTTCTTTTTTCTTCAATAAAAGCAATCACATCATCATAACTCAAAGTTACTTTATTTTGTTGCTTTCCTTTAGGTAATCTAAGCTTTTTTGAAGATGAATTTGTAAAAACGCCGACTTCTTTTTTATCTAAAGCATTCGAACCAGAGAGCTTGCGTAGTTCTTTCGCTTTCTTAAACTCATCTTTATATAATTTGCGTAATTTGCTGTTCCATCGAAACGCAATCGAACTAGGGGAGCGGTCTAATTTTTCGCCTAATTCCTCAAAAGCAATTAATTGTGTTTCTCCATTTTTCACTTTTTCAAAAACAACGTCTTTAACAATTGAATCTTCTTCGTCGGTCCAGCTACGATATTTATGTCGTTCCTTCTCCATATATAAAACCTCCTTTGATCTTCTATTAGATATTATTCTTTAAGAATGGGATATATTCGCTGTAAAAAAAATAATATAAGAATAGGTTGCTTTTCGTGTTACATAATTACTCATTGAATTTTTAATGTATTTTTATTTTTAATTTATTTTTTTGAAAAAAATATAATTCTTGAAAAACATATAAATTCATAGTACAATTACATTGTATTAATAGTTACGCCAAAATTTTCCCTCCTTTTCTTATTTACTTACTAAAAAAACGACCCATTCAGGTCGTTTTTTTGTTTTTATTGTTCATTTAGATTTAATCAAAGCTACTTGCCCCCGAGTCATAGCTGCTCGAACTGTTATGATTGTTATCAGAAACACTATTTGTATAGTTAGATGAATGGTAACTGTTATCTCCGGAATAATCATCTTCGTTGTGGATGGGGTGAGAATGAGTATATGTTTGGTTATGGGAATAGTTTTTATGTATTGAATGGTCAGGAGAAGGGGATCTTCGGCAATGATCATTAGTCATTTCGTTTTCGAAAATATATAAAGAAGTTAACGAACTTTGCAAGTCCGCTGAATTTTGAGAAGAAGCTGTTGCAGACGCATTTTTGTTTTCACGTCTCTTTAAATTTTTATAACGATCCTTGTTTGCTGTTTTAATGAGTGTGGGAGTTGAAGGCTGTTCAAACTTATCACTTAAGGTTGTTTCTCTACTTGGGTGGTTTATTTTAAGATCCTTTTTGAATCCTCGCCGTATTCGTAACACTTCAATACCTGCAATAAGAAGAAGCATTGAGGCAATAAATGACATAAGAATATACACTTCGTAGTAACACTCCTTTTTAATATCGGTTAATTATATTGACAAAAGTGGAAGAATTAAAGAACCTGACTATTTATTTTTTGTGATTGGTTTTGATTTTTCCACTGTGTAAATGTTTCCTCCAGCCTTTCAAATCCAGTAGCAAGATCTTTATTATCTACATATGAAAAGCACAAGCGGAACTTGGTGTTTTCAGAATCATTTAATGAGAAAGCATTCCCCGGAATAAAAATAACTCCATTTTCGGCTGCTAATGTTAAATAATCCTGCACATTTTTGGTGTTTGTATCTACCCAATAGAATAAGCCACCTTTGGGTTCGTTACCGGTCCAATTATAATTGTGAGACATTCGATTAATGAATTTTTTCGTTATATTTTTTCTTGATTCATAAAATGATCTTTGCTTTTCTAATGAAATTTCCCATTCATCTGATTGAAGAAATTTATAAACAATCATTTGGTTTAAAGGGGAGGTACAAGAATCAGTCGATTGCTTAAATTGCTTTAACTTTTCAATATAAGAAGGGTGAGCGAGAATAAATCCTGTTCTAAGTGTTGGAGCTATTGTTTTTGAAAAGCTGTGCATATAAATGACTTTTTCTTTTTGTGTATCTAATTCAAATAGTGAAGGAAGGCGTTCGTCAAATATCAAATCGCGGTAAGGATCGTCCTCTAAAATCATAAAGTTATAACGATAAGCCAATTCAATTAATTTTTTTCTTTTTTCCAAGGACGTTGTAATACCTGTGGGGTTCTGCGCATTGGGTATTATGTAGAGGGCTTTGATGGTATGAGATGAAAGGGTATTTTCTAAGTATTCAATATCTAGGCCATCATTATAGAGCGGTATTTCAAATGCGTTTAATTGGTATTGTTGAGAAATGGAATGAGCTTGAGAATATGTATATTGCTCAAAAGCAAAAGAATCTTTAGGATTTAATAATAACCTAGAACTCAATTCAACTCCTTGCGTATTGCCGGTGGTAATCATTATATGATCTTCGGCAATGTTTTCTCTTTTAGAGATAGTTGATATTAAAGGTTCAAGACCTTTCGCGCCTCCATAGTTAAAAAATGAGTCAGTTCCCATATCAAACAATGACTGTATATGTTTAAGGAATTGTTCTTTTTGCAATAATTGTTTATTTGGTAATCCAATGCTCAACGGTATGACATTGGTATTTGAAATGTATCCTTTAATTCCTTCCATATAAGAGTCAATTGCGTTTTGTTGTGTTTGTAAACTGAATAATGATAATAGATCTTTCATAAGATTGCCTCTCTTTCTATTGCTATATTAGAAAAAACTATGTCATTTCCTATAATGGTTTAGAAAAGAAATATCAGTTTACATACAATCTTCATTGAATTTTTGTTCATTTTCACATAATATATTGTGTTGTATAACAATGTTGAAGCAAAAGAGGTTAGGTCTTATGGAAGTAAAGATTGAGGAAGTGTATGGAGAGATTGTTGCATACATAAAGAAAAAGTATATCGTGGGGAGAGTGGATGAAAGTAGAGCAAAAATAGTACCCAAACTAAATCTGTATTTTAACGAACTAAAAAATATGATAGAAGCAGACAAAAAATGGGGTGAATCTGAAAGAATAAATAGTTATTATAAGTCTTCCTTAACATCTTGTGATCTAAGTATCAGGGTAAGGAAAGAAGATATAATAAAGATGTTTAAGACGATTTGGAAACTTAATGAAAATGAAATTAATATTGAAGGATGGGGGGATTTGCACATTAATTGTTATAGAGCAGGAAAGTATGTGGCGGACCATTTTGATTATCGGTATGAATTAGAAATCATTGTGGATGAAACAGAAGAAGAGAATTTGTTCAAAAAACTTTTTTTGATGCTGCCTCTTGAAACTGAAAAAAGTGAAAGGTACGAGAATATTTTTGGAACGGTTTCATATAAATATAAAATGGTTGTATTGAATATCATCAGTGAATATTTCAAAGAAGAATTAATTAAACTTAAAATTGGTTTAGACAATTCAATGGATAAACTAACATTAATAACAATAGAAAAATTAGGATTGTAAGATTTTACATAAAATTTTCAGAATCTTTCCTATAAATAACAGCAGCAATAGAATTTCAGTATGTTATAATGAGTTATCCTCGTTTGGGGATCACCTCTGGTAATCAAGAATTTGACCTCTTGGTTCAAAAGCAAAAAAACCTGTCTGTTTTTATAGGCAGGTTTTTTTGCTTTTGAAAGATTAAATAGATTTTGTTTATTTAGAAGAACGTTCTTTTACGTTTACATATGCGTCTAATATAAGAAAAGTTGCTGTAATAAGATGCATTATCATACCAAGAACGGGAATCCATCCAATTAAAGAAGTGAAAATCCCTAAAATGCTTCCACTTACTTTCTTTCGATCTTTGAGTGAGAAAAAAAGTGTTATTAAATGGACAACAAACATTACAAATAGCGGTGTCCACCCATTCGCTATAATATATAATCCCCCTAAGAAGGGTATTCCTAATATAGCCTCTCCAATGCCAGATATCCATTTAAATATAGTAGATAAAAGCAAAATAAATCACCCCCGAAATTAAATCCATTTAATCATTCTATATATTGCCTTGTTTTTCTTTTTTCCAAAGAAAAAAGAAACTATAGTACAATGTCTTGAAGTGAAGGGGGGAGAAGTCTGATGATTGTCCTTACTTGGATAATTGCGCTGACATTGTCTTTTGGGATGTTGGTTATACAAATATCTAAAATTGTGATTAAACACGCAGATAAATTCGAATTACCAGATAATATTAAAGATCAAGCAAATTTAATTTTAGATTTGTTTGGAACGATGAATTTAGGTGCAAAGATTGGCTTTTTATTTTTAGTAAGTGGATCTATGTTGGCCGATGTTGCGTCAGCAGTCATTAATTTCCCTTTTGAATATAAAAGGGGTAGCAAAAAATACGAGACCCATTAATATTAATTGAAGATAAAAGCCCTTTTCTTTAGAAGGGCTTTTTACTATTTAGAATTTATATTATGTATTATTTTATTTTAACCAATTAAGTATTATCGTTATCTCTTTTTATCCGGTTCTTCCAAGTATAGAGAGGGTGATGAGGCATATTATGATGTTTCTTATCGTAGGCGTTTTCAGAGTCATAGGGGTGAACGCAACAGGTCCTGAACTCGTTTAAATAGATTCGTTTCGTATATGAATTATTCCATTTCCACCAGGCCTGTTTTTTAGGGTTATAAATAGTAACGATCGTTGGAATTTTTTCATATTCATTAAATAGGACCACAATATGTAAAGGTATTTTATCAAAATTGCCTCCCTTGAAAATAATTTTGCATTCATTTCGATAAGGTATGCTCTGGTGCTCAATGGGGTGTCCTGAAAATAAGATTTTTTTTATTTCTTCTTCGGTCAAATTATTGTTGATTATAAAATCTTTTGATTTTGCGTGTTCAGAAAACTTTACTTCTCTTCGTTTTTTTAGATTAGAAAAATGCTGTTTCATTTCTTTTTTTAATTTTCTCTGCCGATCATAAAAAGCTTCCAATCGGTTCAAGCAACGAAAACAAAGAGAGAATTTTAGTTTCTTTCTTCGCTCTTCCAACTTTATCCCTCCTCGTCTAAGAAAAATATGGATAAGTTTGGTATGTATAACTAATGATTGAAATTTAACTGAATTCCTTTTGTTCAAATAAAAAAACCAACAGGAATGTTGGTTTAAGTTGTAAAATTAGCCGAGAATGACGCGAGGGTTTCTCTGTAGTTAATTAGATTTAGGCTTTTCATAATCTATAGTTTGTTGTTTTAGTCTAGTCTCTTCCTGCGATTTTCTTTAACAAAGTCAAAATGCAGAATAAAGCTATGATCAAAAGAAATAATGGGGACCAAAATAAACTCAGATGGAAATAAATTTTGAATACACAAATGAAAACCAGACCTATGATGATAATCGCAGGAATTTTAAAAAACAGAGAGTGCGTAAGGAATTCATATAATTTGTTCATTAGTAGTAGGCTCCTTCAATTTAGAACATATTTTCATTTTAACCCTTCAAAAGAAAAAAGGTGATTTTTCTTTTGAATTTAAAACTCAATAATATTATTTTTTTTTAAAAGGTAGAAAATATTTAAATTGAAAATATAATATAGGAACTAGAGGAGGGATAATTATGTTAGGAGCATTATCAACACAAAATAGATCAATGTTTCAAAAGGTTTTATATACCTTTGTTGTGACATTACTTATTGCCACGGTTGGATTATATATCGGCCAGTTTGTACCGGCAGCGCTTATGATACCGCTTGCCATTGCAGAATTGATTATGATTATTGCTGCTTTTTGGTTAAGACGTAGAAAAGCTGTTGGTTATACATTTACTTTTTTATTCTCAGTTATCTCGGGTGTTACAACATACCCAATAGTGAGTCATTACGCATCAATGGCAGGGGCTCAAGTTGTTTTGTTAGCATTTGGAGCAACGTTTGGAATCTTTGCTGTTATGGCTTTGATCGGTTCTAAAACGAAGAAAGACTTATCTTTCTTATCAACATTCTTATTGGTTGCAGTTTTGGCAATGATTTTTGTAGGGATCTTTGGAATCTTTGTTCCATTAACTTCAGCAGCAATGTTAGCTTATTCTTTTATCGGAGCAGTGGTTTTTTCTCTGTATATTGTGTATGATTTCAATCAAATGAAAAGAATGCATATTACTGAAGAAGATGTGCCGCTTCTTGCTTTATCACTGTATTTAGATTTTATTAACTTGTTTATCAATCTTCTCCGCATATTAGGAATCTTAAGTAGCGATGATTGATTGAACAATTGAGAGGTGGATACATTAGTCCATCTCTTTATTTTTTTAAAAAGCAATAAGGGAGATCATATGAAACTTGATGCAAGAGAAACATTTACCCGAGAGAAGGGCATAAGTTAGAAAAAGTATGAATAGCAAACAAAAAGGGGAGCCGATCGGCTTCCCTTTAACGCATATATTAGTATATTATTTATCCTTTTCTATGCCAAAATGGATTTCAGCAGTATTTTTAATTACCTTGTCGCTGTAACCACAATTTTTTAAATGATTTTTAAAATCCGAAAAAATGCAATCGATCTCTGAAGCTTCTTCTAAGACGTCATTTTTATAAGTTTTTCTTGTTTCTGTTTCGTTTATTTGTTTAAAAATGTTTGTTTTATCAATAATTCTTTTTCTTCATATCTTCTAAGACACTTATTAAACCCCCAAATTGATAATCTTTCAATGCATTTTTATTTAAGGATAAGTTTCTAAGTACGGTATGAAAATCTGACAGCATTTCATCAATTTTGTTTAATTCCTCATCATTTAACTCAACAGACGATAATTTAGCTCTTTTTAATGCTAAACGGTTTTGTAACTGTCTAATCTCTCCTAAATTACCCAATGTGTTTTGGTTCATTTAAATGGCTCCATTCTGTTTAGATATTCATTAAGATCTATATTTCCCGCTCCAGGATCAATATTATCTTTTGAAAATATGTTTCCCGAAATGGTAATTTTGATTATATATCATTTTAATGACTATAACAATTAATGGGTTTCAAATAAATTGAGTAGATGATTCCTCTCCCAAAAAATCCGAAATAGAAATGCCGAAAATAGGTGAAGGAGACTTTTCACTAAATGATAAATTTCATCGCTGGTTATTATTTTAAGGCCTGAAAAAACGCCGAATTATATGAGGAGGTTCTAAAAATGGACGATATCATTTCAAAAGCCGAAGAAAAGGTAGAACGCATTAAACAAGATCCTGAATTAATAAAGATGTACGATGCTCGTTTCAAACAAATAACAGATGAAGCAAATCGAATAAAAGCTGCCGAAGATCAAAAAGAATACAGCGAAAGGAAAACAACAGTCAGCAAATTAATGGACCAAGGTTGGTCATTAGAAAAAATCGAGGAAGTATTTGGATACGATCCAAAAAAGTATCTATAAATAACAAAAGCATATCAGTTTTGATATGCTTTTTTAAAATTGCTTACGGCATAAAGAGAAATCTCTCTATTTTATTGTTTTAGTTGACTATGTCCTGAAAATATAGAGAATCAAATGCTTCAAGACCGTCAACATCATATAAGCGATCGTGCGACCTAATTAGACTTTCTTTTTTTATTTTTGAAAAGCTGAGAGATTAAAGTTTTTCCACTCATTTTATCGATAAAGATATTTTCTTCAGGAACTCCGGCTGAAATTAATGATTCAAGTTGTCATATTTCAGATTGTTCCTCTGTAAAAATTCGTATGTATCTCCATTTCTTAAACTAAGTTTTTCATTTTGAGTTTTCATCAATTTTCCGTTTTAAATTTGTTTTAGAGATAACATCTTGATAGTGCCAGTGTATCAATTTAACATTATTATCCCTGCATTTTTCGCATTTTTGCTTGTCTAACTTTTGTCTATAGGCTAAAGCTTCTTTTCCTCCGAAAAACTCAATTGGCTCATAATGCTGTTGTCCTTGATATTCTATGCCTATCCTTAAACTAGGGATGTAAATATCTAAAGATTGATTGTTTAGCCAATCAGTTCTGTATTGATATACTGCATCTGGATAATGTCGAGATACTAATTTAAATAATTCTAATTCATTCTTCCATTTTACTTTCGCTTGGCCGCTTAGCAGTAGACCTTGATGTATTTCTTCTCTTTTAGCCTTAAATTCATATGGATTAAGAGTAATATTGATTTGCTCAAGGTAACGTTTTCTCTTGTCTATATAAGTATTCATCGGTTCTAAATAATTTAAATATAGATAAGCTGCCAAATACAATTCTGAGTCGAACTGTGTCTCTTTCATTAAATGATTAATGACGTAGCGGATCGAATCTTTATGATAAGAATCTGATTTATATATACCTGTGCGAAGATCCATTGGATAATCTCCACATCTGTTTATGCTCGCCTCATTTATTTTTTTAAGAGGTACATCTTTGTATTGGCAGTGTGAAATAATCAATTGAATTGGAATACCCAGAATTTTTATTATTTCTAAAGTTCCCTTTAAGAATGGTTGATACAACAAACTCTCCATAAAAGCAGCATCGTCAAGGTTTGAGAAAGTGATAAAATAATTTTCATTTTCATCATCAAGATCTATCATAAGGCGTGTTGATTTATTAGATCTCTTAAGAAATTCATTTAATACCTCGCCATCTTTCCCTATTTGAGAGGTTACGAAAAAGCCGATGTTATTTTTATAAAACCTTGTTTTTGAGAAGAAGGTTTTGCTGCGTTCAAATTCGTCCAGGATTATTGGTGAAATCTCGTTAAGTTTTTTTCTCACCTCGATGTCCAAATTTCTCAGTAGGGGGGCTTCTTTTTTGCTGTTTCTAAGTCTTTCTTTTTCTTGAAAAACTAAATCGTCTACTTCTTTAAGAATATCCTCGATGTTAATCGAGCTAAACAGATCTTTGATGTTGTTTACTTGCTCCTTAGTTAAAGCATACATAAATGGTGTATCCAACACTAGTTCCTTTAATTTCTTTCTAACTTCAATGGTTGTCGATGTCTTTGTCTTAGTGACATAATGACAAAAGTCTTCGTATTGTGGGATAATGTCAGAACCATTGTGTTTATGTTCCAGCAATAGAGCAATAAGATCGATTTCTTTTTTCGATACGCCTGACTCGATATACTCGATGAATTCTTGTGGAATATCACCCTGGAGTGCATAGGGAACTTTCCTTTTGTTAATAGATTTTAAAACTTTAGAAACAAATTTGTGTAAGTCAGTCCCTGTCAAAAAACGTATACGAAAGTATATAAACCTATATAGATCAGGCATTTCTTCATAATCGTGAATAAGATTCAATGTAATCATTCCTTTTTATTTACTTCTTTTATTTTATCAGTTTTTTAGGAAAGTTGGATGAAATTTCATATTCTCCAATGTTATATTCTAGGGAATTTGGTATAATTTCATCAAGGAGTTGAAAATGATGTATTTAGAGAATTATTTAAAAAACCTGACTGATAAAGAACTAGAGGAGATCTTTTTCGAAATATTGCATTACAATAAGACAGGAACTTTAAAGAAGAACGGTCTTACTAGAAGAGTTGTTAATAGCTACAAAAAAGAAATAGGGGTACCATTAACTGAAACGCCAGAGAGTTTAATTAGTTTCTTTCTCTTTGAGATGGCCAGGAGAAAATATTATACAGGTGAAGACTCATTGTGAAATTTGGCGAATACACAGAAGGAATACTTATCGTGTGGTTTAGTAAAGATGCAATATACATAAACAACTTGTATATTTTCTGTGTTCACTAAAATAAAATAAATTCTTTTTTAAATAAAAGAGAGATTTTTATGTATATAATGTTCAAAACAAGATGATTTACGGAGGAGAATGTTAAATGGAATTCAAAGAAATTAAAGCTAAGGTTTGTTCAAATCCAAAGTGTAAGAATGTCATCCCTGAATATCACAATTCTTCTTTTGGTATAGAGTGGTGTCCCAATTGTGGTAATGGAATTGAGAAACTGCCAAAAACACAAGATGAAAAACCTAATAATCTGACCAAATCAAATACAGGCGAAATGGAATTTAAAGAAATTAAGGCAAAAGTTTGTCCGAATGTAGAGTGTAAGAATGTTATTCCTGACTATTATGGATTTTGTTTCAAAGACAATTGGTGCCCAGAATGCAAGTATGGAGTGACAGAAGAGAAGATGAACAAAGCCGCAAAAGAATTAGAGGAGATTGAGAAAAGCAAAAGTTTATCATAATAGAACGATTAAAATATTCTAAGGTATCAATTAAAAAGTGCAAAATTGGAAATGAAAACAACAAATTTACGGAAGAGAATATGTAATTGGATTTAAAGAAATTAAAGCAAAAGTTATCCCTGAGCACCACCCTGTATTTGTAATTCTTGTTTCAAAAACAACTTGTGTCCGAAATGCAGGTATGGAGTGGGCAATGAAACGACGAAGAAAGCCTTAATAAAATACATTGAGGATGCTGAAGAAAAACTCCGGAATGTGTCAGAAGAAAATTTCTAATAAACGAATTAATCCTATTCTTTATGAATAGGATTTTTATTTTTTTTCTAACTAGAATAAAACATACGATAAAATAACAAAGATAAATATTTTAAGGAGATGTTAAAAAAAGAAAATCAACACTTAGCAAAATGTAAATGAAATGTGAAATCTCCAGTGGAAAAAACAAATTGAAAGGAAGATGAAATATGGGTGTTCATAAAAATGTTGATTTTGATAAATTTCCAAAACAGGGTGATTTATTAGGAGAAGAAGTTAAAGTTAGCTTCAACTACGATGCAAATAATGCTCTTACAGGAAAAGTTATTCGCGATGATATGGAAGAACCTTTCTTAATGTTAATTCAGTTACCTGACGGTAGAGTGATAAGATCTACTGAATGCCAATATAGCTAATTTTGTGTTGTACGTTGATTACTTGCACTCAAGAGTGCATAGGAGGATATAATTTGAAAAAAACAGAGGAAGAGATGACATCCAGTGTGTCGGTGTAATTAGCCAAGATTAAAGATGGTTAAGGAGTTTTTTGCTTCAAATGATAAAGATGATAATTGTTGATCCCAACTGGCTAGGGGGGAAATGAGTCGTGAATGAATCAACTTTAGAAGTCAGATATGCATTGTTTACTGTAGTGCGTTCTGATCCATTTACTGAGGAAAAGCAATTCATTGTAGATTTTGATGAGGAAATAAATGACGATGAAGTGGAAGAATTGATTAGACTTTTCGCTGGGAGTAATCATAAGTATGATTATGCGATTGTAGAAAAACAATATCGTCGAATCGAGTGAATAGTATTACATAGTTAATCGATCTTCACTTAAATTACTTAATCATAATAAACTGCAAATATAACTCAGTAAAACAAACATAAGAAACGGTGATTATATGACATATATTTGGTTAGATAAAAAATTTCAACAAAAACTCGATTTGGTAAAAGGACTGATAAGTGTGGAAGGAAACATTGTTTTTGGAAACACAGGTTTTGAAAAAAACTCAGTAACTTTATATGGATTGTATTACGGTGATACAGAACCAAAAGTCGTTAAATATATTTTAACTAAAGATCATATTGAAATGCTTGATAGTGCCCAAAGCATAGATGAAGTAATTGAGGTTTATAGAAAGATAGGTTACTTCAAAGAGGTTGGATAATTAGCAATGGAAGTGATGGAAGTATAAGATGTCCGAAAATAAGGAGAGTGTTTAGTGTGTCTGCTAAAGGGAGAGGTAAAGCGATTTATCTAACCAGAGAAGAAATGGAACTTATTGAATTGTGTTTGGATAACCTAGAGCCAATTGATTTCATTGAACCCTACAAGAATGCCAATGACTTCGAACCCGATCATAAAGCATACAAAGCATATCATTCGGTATCAGACAAGATTTCTAAAGCATTAAGGGAGGGCGCGGAGTGATGGGAAAATAGGAGATCTTTTTTAGAGTGTGGTTTTGTTTTTCCACGTTGGGACAAGGAAACTATGCTGTAGAAGGCGCTTGTCCTGCTTGTGGTGAGGATTGTGATTATGCTTCTGAAGGTCCAAGAAATAGGTTCGTTAAAGATGTGAAAGATGAATTAGAAGTGTTTGAGGAAGAGTCGGAGAAAGAGTAGTTCGTGCTTGCTTGCATAGTTATGCTTCATAAACAAATATTTATATTAAATCCTGAAGAGCGAGTGAGAAGGTGAACAACTATGACAGGATTTACTGTCATCTGTAATTCTTGCAATAACAAAATCAATTTTGAAAATGAAATAAATAAACGACACGATTTAAATAAAAAGTTTTCAATAATTATACATTCTTATACCGAGTGTGCATTAATGTGTTGGTCTTGTAAACAAAAAGTAATTTTAAATGATATAGACAGCATTGTTTTAGAAGAATAAACTTTCTTTAGCCGAATTACATATAAACAAAAGGATTAATAACAGTCCTTAAGTTTACAATATAAGAAAAAGACGGAATGGTATCTAATTTTGAATGTTCCAATTTAAAATGCGAATACACTACTGGTAGAAGCGATAGCTTGAAAATGAGAGATTTAAATGAAGTAGTTGCTAAAGATGGGGGAATTGTTAAAGGGAGATACACAAGTTGCCCTAAGTGCAAAGGAAATACGCTTGTATATGTATCTCAAACAACATAATATAGTTGAATTATAAAACAAAAATCTTGATGGGGGAAGGTAAAGAGTACATATGAAAACATATACTAGAATAACCAATGTGCAAGCTTTTCAATTCATAGAAAAAGAATATCGTGAAAACCCTGATCAATTTCCTGATGTTAGTGATAAAGCAATGTTCAGTGAACTATGGTTTGGAAAAACTGCAAAGGATGGTCGTTATTACATCGGCGGGTTATTAAGACCCCCAGCTGAATACGTGGATTTAAAAGAAGGTGATTATATCATAAGGGAACAATCTGGATTTATATACAAGGTGCCAAAAGATGAATTTGAAAGAAACTATTCAATTTTGGAAAAGTAAAACAAAAAAGAACAAGCTGTCTCCAGCCTGTTCTTTTATTTATAACAGAAAGAACAAAAGAGAAATAAATTCGTATTATAGACTGGTTACATAAGATGATTTTAAGTTATTTACTGAACGGTATTGGACAGCTAATAGCAAGTAAATCTACTGAAAGTACATTACTTCTGAGGTTCTGAGGGTAAAGAGTGACTTTTTTGACGGTGATATGGTTTGTAATTCTTTGCTAAAAAAACCACAGTTTCTCTTAACTATGGTTTTTATTTATATATCGTTATCAAATTGTTATTTTCATTTCTAGGAATTCTATGTCTGGGTATTGTTCCAAAAGTTCTTCTTTACGTGTTTTCCCAGTACCTTCAATTAACACATCAAAATATTCTTCTCTGTAGATTTCGGCTTGTTCGAATTTGTCGAATTGAAAGGATGGTACAACTCCTGCTGTCCAGTAAATCGATTTAATAAATTTGTCCCCTTGTTTTAGAATGAATCGGTTCATATTGATAACTCCTTTTTGATGTTAGTTGTGTTGTTATTCTTGTTCATATGATAATAGCATATACAATTTTTGGGGGGAATAAAACATATTATTGTTTAATGAGATATTTTTTCCATTAATTTCTAAAAGTGGATTATCATATAAAAGCATAAAAAAGATACAAGGAGATGCGGGGAATGAAAATTATTTCTGAACACGTAAAAAACTATTCAATTTCGGAAAAGTAAAACGAAAAAGGATAAGCTGTGTCAGCAGCCTGTTCTTTCATTTGTTTTTTTCTGTCGAAGTGAACTTCGTTTTAATAGAGAAGGGATGATAATTTTTGAACCGGATTGAAAAAGAAAAATTCATATGTAAAGCGTGGACACATTTTAAAACCGATAGCGACAACATTGAAACGCCTAATTTAACAAAAATGAACGATAACCAAATTGATGCTATGTTTTATTATTTCAAATTTTGTTATCAAGAGGAAAAATCAGATTTGTAAATCAATTTTAATAATCGGCGTTTTTTAGATATTGAACTAAATAGGTATTTTTTTCTCTACATTTCTAAAAGTGGATTATCATATAAAAACATAAAAAAGATATGTTTAGTAATATTTTTTTCAAATTCATAAAATTAATAAGGAAGGAGCATAGGAAACTTGAGATATGAATGTCCTAATTGTAAATCTCAACTGAAATTTTGGAAACAATATGGATTCAACAAAGAAAGGTTGGTAAACAAAAAAACTGGCTCTTTAAACAAGATAGAAAAAAGATCTAAAGAGGAATTTGAATTATACACACAAGGATTAGCTTGCACTAAGTGTGATTTTGTTTATTTCAACGTTGCTAATAATGAAATTGAATATGAAAATTTAAATCATATATTCGATAAAATATAGTTTATTGAAAAAGACTTTGGATACCAAGGTCTTTTTTATTGTGAAACCACAGTTTTTTGCTAAGAACTGTCCCTGAAATTAAATTAAATGTAAATTAAGGAGCATTTTTTGTGTGGATGAAGTTGTTGCATAAAGTTTTGGAAGCCGTTCGACTTTTTTTGTTATTTTCCTATATAATAAACTAATAAATTAATAGGGTTTGGAGGGGACGATGTGGAGGCTATATTTATTCTTACAATTGAAGATTATCTCGATCGCGATATAGTATTGGCTACAACTAATGTAGAGAAAGTGGCAAAAGCTTATGTTGATGCAAGAAGAGTTGATGATCCGATGATCGAAATTTATACAGAAGAAGAAGGTTGGATTGCGACCTATCAGGAGATCCAAAAATCTCCTAAAAAAGTTGAAGAGTCGATAATTAACATTCTAAACAAAAATGAGATAAAGACTAAGACTAAGAAAAAAGAGAATAAAGGTGACCTATAAAGAGGAACTAGTTGCGGTTCCTTTTTTTAAGCAATTTTTAAAAATTTTGTTATATAGTAACAGAAAAGAATACACAAAAAGGAGAGAGTATTTTGGAAAGAATCAAAGCAAGATTATAAGATAAAAAAGTCACTTTGCCATTAAACAAATGTGTTGAAGTGAAACATAAACAATTTGTAGAGTTTGGATATGATTCGTTGACTTTGGATGAGGTAAGAAGCGAGTTAGAAGTAGTTGTTAGCGGACTTAAAGACAAGCAGTTTGGTAAAGATTATACCATTATTGGAAAGATGTTAGAAAAAGATAATCCTGTTAAGATTGAGGGAAAGAATTGAGTATTAACTCTTCTTATACTGATGATATACATATTATAGACTAAGGACTTTCCTGTTGAGGAAAGTCTTTTTTAATAATCCTGGGGGGAATTTGTTTGAGAATCATAAGGCTTTTTTTGTTTTTTGGCCCAGGGAGATAAAGTTCGTTTATCATTAAGGAAGAAAATTAAAGGAAAGGTCTATAATTAGCGTAGATAACAATAAAATCAAAGTGAGGGGATCTATTTTGTCCAAGTTAGAACTAGCTGAGAAATATTTCGAAAAATGCCAATCAAAAAAGTTAGATTATAAAAGTGCTCCGCGTTTTTTGGAAGAAGAGTTCAAAAATGAAGCAGAAGATGTTCAGTACGCAATAGAGATTTATGTTAGATACAACTTGGGAGATAGAACTGTAAAAGGCAGTGAACTTGATTATGCAAAGGAATTTCTTAAGCAAGAACACTCTGTTTGCCATAGAAAAAAGGGAGAGATACCTATGGATAAAAATATCACACCAGATTACACAACGCTTATAGATAAGACCGAAGATGAACTAAGAGACATTCTATCCGAACTTAATAATGATTCTCTTAGAAAATTAACAAGGGAATTGGTAGGAGCTGTTGTGGAATATCGTGATGCTGCCAAATATGAAAGAGAATTGGCTAGTAAAATTCAAAAACGCTATGATGACGTAGTGAATTTAGTGAACAAAAAATTAGATTAACGGAGGAAGCTGATAATGAAATAACTAAGCAACAGTACGATGGGATTGTAGGGTTGCGGAATAGAAAGGAGATAATAGATAGTATATTGCGGGACGTTGAAATTAAGGCTATGCTTGACGCACTATACAATAATGAACTTGAGATTATCGAAGATGATAGTGTTCCTAATGAAGAAAAGGGCGAAAAGTTAAGTAAGAAGGGAGTAATTCGGATCGTAGCACAACGCTTAAAAGATGATACTAGCAGTAGTAGAAAGTATCTTACTAACTTATCTAATGAATCATTAAGAGAAACCGCGTTGTACCAAAACTATAAAGTATCCGTAGATGCCAATGAAGAAATACTCAAACTTTTAACTGGGGTTTTCGATATTGAACTAAAATAATACAAACACAAAAAGCAGCAAGGGATTGCTGCTTTTTAATTTATTTTCCAGCATTGAAAATATGTGAGTTATCATTTAAACAACCTTGGATTAGGATTAAAGGAGTGGGAATATGCTTAATAAAGAAAATGGTACATTGCTCAACATTGATGAAAATTTAGAAATTACCGGATGGTGGAATATCTATGTGTGCAAGAACGTGATTAAACACAAAGAAGATGTTATGTTTTCAATTAATGCAGATTGTGATATAGACGAGACGCCCTCTTGTCCAATTTGCAAAAAGAATTGTAATGTAATCCATCCCAATTCAGATTTCGTTGAAAGAAACTAAAGGAGATGAAGAATTAATATGATAACTGATCGAAATGGACGGGTGGTAAAGGAAGGAGACACTATTAAATTCTCCGCTTCGAAAAAAGAATATGGTGTTGTTCTCAAAGATGGTTTGTTAGGTTCATATGAAGATGGGGTGTTCATTTCTCTTTCAGAAGTGTTAAAGAACTTTGAAATAATCGAAACTAAAGAGAATGATGGGAATCAGATTAAGTAGCCGTTTGAAAAGAAAGCATTAAAAATTAACAGTTGAAATTAGAGATATAGCGAAATAGCAAAAAAAGTTATGTGATATAATTGCCTAACAGAGGTGTTTAATTAATGGACATTATAACAAATTTATCGAAAAATACTGGTTCTATCAGGATGGTTTTAAATGATCTTGAGTTTAAAATTCTATGTTTCGCTAAAGAAAATCAACTTATCCAATTCGGCAATTACCCGTATAACACTGGCGATTTGGTATTAGATGATTCTGGTCAGTTTACAATTGATGATTGTAAAGAATTGCTCGAACAAGGATTTCTAATTGAACGCGAAGATGATTGGATGCGTTATGGTTATTTTCTCGGTGACCTAGGGGAATATTTGATGGATACAGTTGTAAAAGAAACGAAACGGAGGTAGTTAGACGATGGAGGTTATTCCTGTCATAGAAGAAACAGTTTCTGTGCAATTAAAACTAGTGAAAAAGAACTGGAAGTCTTAAGATTTGTTGAGAAAAATGGTAATATCAATTTCCGTGGAGAAACATCGGGTTACAAAATCCTGGTAGATGATTACGGGAAGTATACCAATTACGAGTGTGAAGATCTTATAGAGTTTAACTTATTAGTCAAAGATCCTTATATGGATACCGCTTATGTGCTAGGTGATTTGGGAAAAAAATTATTGCAGAATGGATTAGCATAGGGTTTCAAAAAGAGAATTAAATAATAATAAGTAGTTTAATGTTGACAACAGTAAACAATATTCTTGATGTAAGGTGATGGCTTTCTGATGAAAAAAAGTGAAATAGTCGGAAGGAATATTGCAAAATTAAGAAAGCAAAAAAAGATGACCCTTCGTCAACTAGCGGAAGCAACTGGTGTAACACAAGGTTACCTCTCTAAAATTGAATCGGGAGATAAAATTAAAAAGCCCTCATATGAAAAACTGAATGCAATTGCAAAGCATTTCAATGTAGATGTTTCTGACTTGGCCACAAACAAAGATGATCTAAAAAAATTGAATCAGGATGAAAGCGATTTGATGTTTTCGAGAATAACAATCGAAACAATTAAGAAAGCAGTCATAATAGATGATAGGGGCGAAATAATAACTGAAGATGAAAAAGAATTTATGCTAAACGCTCTAAAACTGTTTCGCGAGTCCAAAGGTAGGTTCAATGATTTAAAAGAAGATTAAGACCGAACCGTTTATTAATTAATTTTATAAGATTGCTTCGTAGGTTACTTACATTGTTTGAATAAAATGAAAAAGCCGCTTCTTTTTTTGAAGTGGCTTTTTAGTATGTATAAAATTTATTCTTTTTCATCTTCGGCATCTTTTATGGCATCCTGGATGCAAATCATAATAATTGCCTGTAATCGAGGAATGTTTTTATCGTCATTGACTGTAACTGTGTATTTATCAACAAATCCTGGTTCCTGTTTTACTTTATAAGCAATATTTCCTTTTGAATCTTTGAAATCGTATTTTTTCAAAAAAGAAAAAACAATCTCGTCGGAAACACCGATCTCTTCTTTGTTCTTATCATAGAAATGAAAGTAGTGACCAAGGTTGGTTAACTTAGTAATTGTTTTTTCGCCTAAATAACCTATCTCGTTATCGTTTTCATCTAGGAATACGCCGCTTCTTGTAAACTTGAAACCCCATCGTTTGATCTGTTTTTCCTTAATCAATAACTTGTCGTTAGGGTCCGTCATTGTTAGAACATCTCCAGTAACTTTAATTACTTCGCCTTTCACAGTTGCAACCAGGGTGTCATCAACATATACATTATATGCTTTGCCTAGACTAAATGTTGCTTCTTTGATCCTAAATTCATTAGTGTTACTTAAAAGTTCCTCATATTTTTCGCTACTTAAATTATTTGCTTCACCATTAGCAGCTGTCGTATTGCAAGCAGTCAAAAACAATAAAAAGAACAATGATACAAATCCTAGTTTTTTTAGCAAAATAATGCCTCCGTTCAAATTTGAGTTCTTAAAAATTATAAGATGAAAATTAAAAAAAACGAAAAAATAAAATATTATAGTTATTTTTTTTCTCAAATGCTGGATGTTGTATTCTATTATATAAGTACACAAAAGAAGGGAATGAACGTACATATGGAAAAACAAGTTTGGAATACACTTGCTTTTAATAACATTGGAACACATAAAATGAGATTCAAAAACAAATTAACATTAAATGAAGCGATCGAGTTAGGAAGAAGATACTGCAAGAATAATAATATGACCTATGTGAATACGTATGAGGATTATGAAATCGATGAACAAGAGAAAGACTTGCGGACAAAGCTAAATAAAAAAGACTGAACGTATAAAGGAGAATATAGATGGAAGCTAATGTGAATGCAAGATTATATGATTTCCTTAAGGAAAATGAAACAGGTATGTATATTGAAGGAAAAAGCGTAAAAGCATATGTACACGTTCGTTTTTTTAATATGGAAGAATTTGTTGAGATAGTGGGTACTCATATCTTTGAAGAAGGTGGTATTCAGGTAGATATGTTTGATAACGCGGTCTCTATAGAATTAAATGATATTATAGAAAACGAGGGCCAAAGCATCTTAAGCTACAAAAACTGTTTTGAAAAAAACACTATTGAGCGATATCGAGCTGAATTAGAAGGAATGGAAGTTCCATCATAGAGAATAGAAGAAACCAAAAAAGCATCGTCGGAAATTAAACTTATTTGAATAAGCAAAAGGATGATGAAAGGAAGGATCAGAATGGAATTTCAAAGAGGCGATAGAGTGGTTCCTGTAAACAAAACTTCTAGAAAAAGAGAACTTGACAATTGTGCTACATATTATTTGCGCGTGGAGAGGGATCAGAAATTTTTATTTATTAATGGCATAGATGATGTAGCAACCAAGAAGTTGGGTGAGACTTGTTACTGGTGTAACGTTGTTCTAGGAAGTGGTGGAGATAGTTACAGACATTCAGATCTTGTTCCGTACACAGAAAAATAAACATCAAAAAAGGCGGTTACTTATAAAGTAGCTGCCTTTTTTAAAGCTTTGTTTATTCAATGTTTTTTTGGTCTATATTTTTAGAAATTTGATTTTGAAAATGCCCTCCCATTAATATGAGAAGGCATCTTTTTCTGTTAAAGAAACAATAAAAATAGCAATAGCAACAAATAAATTAGAGAATATAGAAACTATATCATATATGTTTTCTTGCGTAAATAATTTTTTAGGAAAAACATTTATTTTTTAAAAACAAATGTTTAAAAAAATAATGATATTTTAAAAAATATATATTTTTAATGATTTTCCACCATTTTTTCTTTTATATATTAATATATTCAAAATTATTAAAGGAGCGAATGAAATGGATGATAGAACAATTGAGTTAATGGCAAAAGATACTCTTAGTATTTACAATGAAGAGACACTTAGCGAAGAAATAATTTTCAAAAAGGGTGATAAATATTTTGGAGACAAAATTGATCAAAATATAACAGTTTTAGGTTTAAACAATCAACAAATCGAATATAGTCTAGATCAAAATGATAAAAATTATGAGTATCTTGGAAATGACTTTGATTTCAATTTAACAAAAAGAATGAAATGAAAAAGAAAGTGAATCGAGAGGATATTTTTAAACCAATGTGTAGGCCATCCTGATTTTATAAAGAAAAACATAAGAAAGGTGGTCGTTATGAGAAAGGAAAGCAGAACTTGCTTAATGGCGGTTATGAAATTATAGAAAATCAATCTAAATAAGTTTAAAATAAAAATTTAATTTTAGTCCTCGTGTTTTATTAGAGGGTTTAATATGATCTAAGAGATTATAAGGAGAGAAGAATATAATGTATTCAATTACAACTATATCTAGGTTTGTAAGCAAAGGAAATAAAGAAGAACACTTTTTTGGAATGATAAGCAAAGATGAAAATGGCGTTGGTACTCTGGAAGCAGAAAATAAAAATATTCAAGTTCGTCTTTATGAAGAACTTTCTCAACAAAACACTAATGATTTAAAAGCATTTATACGTAATTTCAATACGGAATATAGCCAATTTAAAATTAATATCGATTATGCAGTTTAATATTGTACAGCAAAACCGATTAAATCAGTATAGTGTTATAATGTGCATTTAAGGACAGTAAGTAGCGCCTTAAAAGAATTAAAAGGAGAGAAAATAAAATGAATAAAAAAGAAGAAATTTTGTTAATGGATGCACTTCTGAAGGATATTAGTGGGAATTGGGCAGATGAAATTATATCAAGATTAACAGAAATTATTCGTATTGCAACTAAGTATAATTTCGAAGAAATAGCAAAAAAAGCAAGTAGTGTTTTGGAAGCTGAAAAATCCCAAAATAATAGAAACTTTGAAGGTAGAGTATTTGAAACAAGATATGAATCAGGGGGATATGAAGGATTGAGTAAATTCTATGAGGATTTTGATTTTAAATTAATAGGAAGATCTAAAGAATTTCTAGAAAAAATAGATAAACTAATGACTAATGAGTGGCTTATCTTCCCTGATTTTAAAGAATTCATAAGACTTCAAGACTGAGACAGTGTTTCAAAAATTATCATAAAACAAATAAAGAAACAAGGCATCACTTTTAAACTGATGCCTTTTTTATTTTTTTGTCCAAAACTCATCATAAAGAGTTATTTTATTAACAGTTAATACGAAATCAAGACGAAAAGGAGAGAGATATATGCAATCAGAAACAATTTACAAAACGGAAAAAGACATTATAGAAGAACAAATGTGGAAAATTATTTTAAGGGAAACAAAAGTAAATGATGATGCAGGATGTGACTGGTTTACAATTGGAAACAAAACTTTTATCGGAGATTTAGATTGGCAGGTATCTTCAAAAAAAGAAGTCGCAGACTTAGTTAATGCTGCTAACGCTTTGAATGGACTAACAAGTTTGATTAATGCGAAAAGAGAATAGGTTTTTCTAGACTCATTTCATTAATGAAAACATTTTCGGAATAAGAAGACTACCAAATAGAGGAGAAGAAGGATGTCAAAAAAACAAGGTAAGATCATTCGTGTGCGATTTAGCGCTGATTGGACAATGATGTTTGGTGATAGTTATAAACCCTGGGAAATACAACTTGAAGAATATCTTTCGCTTATTAAAACAAAAAGGTAAACTTAATGGCTAACTAGATGTGTCCGTATAATCCTCATCCAAGGAAGTATAAATAATATGTCTTTTTACAAGGATATTTTTGAAATTTTTGTTGTTTTTCACCTTTTTAGTAATATTTATTTATAATACATTTAGTAGTGAATAAAATACAATATATTGTGAAGGAGCGGTTTTGTTGGAAATCGAATTAAAGAAAGCACAAAATGAATTAGAGCAAGCACAAGAATTGCTTAAAAAATTTTATGAGGACTTTGGCAAACATCCTAATTCAGATTTTTTTCTTTGGGTAAACGTGGAAGAGTACCTCAAAGAAAAAAAGTTGATTAATACAAACAGAAATTATGAACCGAGAGAAGGAAACGAACGATTAGAGAAAGTTGTGGAATCCAAAAAATACATAAATAAAAATGATCAAAAAATATATCAGGTTAAGCAATTAGCGACACGCTTCGATTCATTGGAAACAATGGTTTGCTGTTGTCCAATTGAAGATGAAGATAAGATTTGGGTTATATCTCTTAGATGGTTTGAAGAAGAATTTGAGGAAACAGACCAAAATTGCAATAAATTAGATGATTCAAAGTAAGTCGTAATACGAATTAAATATCCAATAAAAAATCAAAAGACTTGGTTTAATTCAAGTCTTTTTTTCATAGTTGAAATCAACAATATATACGAAAAGAGCCATTTGCAAATATGGAACAGTGACACGCAAGGTGAACAAACTGTTTGAGAAATGGAGAAAAAATCTCTACTGAATGCTTTAGACTGAAAGCAAAAAGGCGGAACCTCAATGAATTACGCCTTTTTTATGTCAGTTGCTTTTTTGGACTATAATTAAAAAAATAGAAAAGGAGCTGGGAATATGATTATGTGGCAGGTTAGTTTTGTAAATATGTTTCTATGGCTAATAAAATGAGAAGCATTAACTAATTAAAATAGATACATAATATAGTCTTTTCTTATACCTATTCTTTTTAAGGAGATGCAAAAAATGAGTTATACAGAAATTTATGGCGTGAAAACTAATGGAGAAGTTGTCTTTGTAGGAGAAACAAAGAATGCTTGGCGTGGTGCTATGCACGTATGGACAAAACTATGTCAAAAATACAATATCGAAGCTGGTTTTGGTGGTTTTCAAGAATTATGGAAGTTAACAGATACAGGGGCTTTAGATGATTTCGAGAATATAACTCTAAAATCGACTTTCGATAATGTTGTTGTGAAGAAAGAAGATATACCTATGCTTCTAGAAGCGTTTAGATTGTATGAAAGTCGTTTTCCTAATAGTTCGTTGCTAGAACAAGCTGAAATCATTAAAAAAGATATTTTAGAGGATAAGGAAATGATTGCAGTCTGTTGGAACCAAACATCTGTGAATGCAAACCCTTGGACAGATGGTTATGATGAAGATAACGAAGAGAAAATCCCTTATAACGTATTAACAGGAGAAAGACATTGATTTTTAACTGCTTAGAAGATCAGAATTTAAATAATATAAGAATCTCTTTAGTTTGTGAACTTGTAAAGTTATAAATAGCTTAATTAATAGGGCACCGGTTTTATTACCGGATGCCTTCTTTATTTTTTTCTCCAATATTTCGTTTTTCTGAATATAATCTTTTTAAATAAAAGAGAGATAAAGGAGAGAAAAAAGATGATTAAATGGGCAAGAGTTGGGATGTCAATCGACGTAAACGAGGAATTATGGGAAAAAGACAAAGAAGAAGCTGTTATGGATGCTTTTAGAAAAGGGAAAGTAGAGATGGATGGGGAAACTTATTTCCCGGATGAAGTAGATGAAAATGATGATACAGAGGTAAACTTGGATCTTACTGGGGTTGTAAAGTTAATGGAAACTGAACAACAACCCCTGAAAAAACAGACTGATCTAGAAAAAGTAATTGGAAAAGAACTATCAAAGACATTATCTAATAATACTGAACTCAAAATTAAAGTATTGAATGAAAAAGAAGTTCAGTACCGATTTATCGAGGGAAATGGGGATACAAAAAATGAACCGATAACAACTATATTAGAAGTAGCTGAAGATGATGTTGAGGGTCTAATTGACTTTAGCTTTATGGATGAGTTGACTTCAACTAGATTCTTTCTGTTTCAATTCTCATTAGTTAAGTGACAAATACCTTAATTAATAATATCATTATAGAAACAATAGTGAATAAGGAGAATATGCGATGATCACAATTGATAACAATTTAGAAGACAGTCTTATTTCGAAAGGGCTAATTTATAAGAATAGTGAGCATATTGGAAGCTTCCGTATTGATAAAGAGGGTAAAACAATTAGCGTTATCAATAAAGGAAATATTACTTTAAATGATACGATAGAATTTCTAAAATTAATCAATGGAAAGAGAATGGATTATTTTCAATTCCAACTTGAAATTTCGCAATAATCATAAATTCTATAAGGCGTCAGTTTATTAACTGATTGCCTTTTTATTTTCCAATAAGACATATTAAGGTTGTAATATGAATAAGTAACTAAAACGAAACAATGAGGAAGTATTAATATATAAAGTTCTTATTCAGCTTGTAGATCCTTATAAGAGGAAAATAAACTAGGAGGCTCAAAATGGACGAAAATAAAATTATTAGAAGAAAAGCAAAAAGAATTCAACGAGCTCGAGGATTAATGTTTATGCTAAAAACGGATATTGAATCATTCACAAATATTGGACAAAAAGAAAGAGAATACCTATTAAAAATGGTTGAAAAGATTCTTCCTTATTTAGAGAATGATGATAAAGAAGAAAATAAGTACAATTACGACAATCGAAATGATTAAGGATGGCGTAGAACGAGAGTTAGAAATTAAATCTTTCGAGTTTGTTGTTGAGCAATTGTTACTCCAAAAAGCACTCAGGATGAACTATTCTGGTATGTAAAATAATAAAATTCCCTTAGTGATTTTTCTTGGGAAAGAAACAATTTTTTATTGAAACTGACATAAATTAAAGAGAATAGGAACGTGAAACCAATGGAATATGAGAAATATGAGACCGGAAGTTATAAGTTTATTAGTTCAAAAAATAAAGTTGTCGTTTATGTTGATGACAAGGTATGGGGAGTCCCTCAAGGTGATAGGTTTTTAGCAGCTTTGCTCAACGATATTAAAAAATATAAAGAGAAAATCAAGCGTCTGGAAACGGAGCTCTATAACAAAAGTAAAAGTGATTAATGAAAAATATCAAATGTTCTTTTAAAAAGAAAAAAACGTTTAGAAATGAAAGAGGGAGCTTAATGAATTATAAGGATTACCAAAACAACAAAGACATTGAATTCGCAATTTTATTATTGGAGCAAGAACTGGTGCGAAGAAAAAAAACTTTAAAAGAAGCTCATCTACTATCTCCTCAAAAAGAAGGGCTGATTGAGGATCTTAGCTGCATAGAATCTTCAATTCGCAAAATTAGAGATAATTGGGGAATTGACTAATTCATCGTAACTTATTAATAAAAATAGTAATTAATGGTTGAGTAAAAACAGCATACATATTTAAGGCACCAGTTTTTTCTGGGCCTTTTTTTACTTTTTATCTGATGATCCTTTTTTAGATGGTAATATATATTAAAAGGAAAGAAGTAATATGAACTTTTGAGGGTAGAAATGTTTGAAAACAAATACTCAAACAAAGTTTTCGAACCGGTGACAAATATGAAATAGGGAGATATAAAAATGGAATACAAGAAGATTATTGATGATGTGCACGAGCTAATGAAGTTGTCTAATGAGGAATTGGACGAAGTGCTAATTGATCAAAAGTACAACAAAGCTTTATTACGAGAACTAGTCAGACGTTCATTAAAAGTAGCTAAAGACTATAAGAAAGCGTTCGATTATGAGAAATATGAAAGAAAAGATACGGAAGAATTACTTCGACTTTATAACAATTAATTGAACGCAAAAAATCATAAATTACAAGTTGCAAACTGAGAGAGATAAAACCGAAATTGGACAAGGAGGAAATAAACAAATGGAAAGCAAAACATTCGAAAATGGCTTAGTGGTAAAACACCGGAAGTCTGCAATTATTTTTGAAAATGCTGGTGGTAAAAAAGAAAAAGAAGAACGTTTTTCATACGAATTCACAGAAGAGGGATTCAAGCATTTTGCTACCTATATTGAAGAAATAGCTAATAAGGCGTGGAGAAATCTGACCCCAAAAGAAGAAGACAGTTTTAGTTCTGATTATGGTGAATACTATGATCGGAAATATGATGATAATGGAAGTTTATCAATTAATGGAACTAGCCTTTTAATTACCGCACCTTACTGGTCAGTCGATACATTGTATCAATTCAACAAACCAAAAATTCAATCATTTATTTATGATATGCGAAAAAAAGTGATTGACGGATCTTAATACATAAAACCTTCGGTTCTTGTCGTTTTCTCTTTAACCATTTTCTGCACGAGTGGAATCAAACGTATGAGAAAACCGGAAAAGGACTTTCTTATAATGCTTGTGCGAATCAATTGCCTCAGTTGAAAAATACATACATTTGGTTAAAGGAAATTGATTCTACCGCGCTTCAGAGCTCTGTTCGTTTTTTAAGTGATAGTTTTACTCGCTTCTTTAAGAAGCAGAACCGAGCACCACGATTCAAGCGAAAAGGTGATGACGTTCAATCTTATAAAACGGTGATTCAAGGTAAAGCGCAGAACGCCAATGTCACGATTCAAGACAATAACATTAAGTTACCGAAGCTGGGTTGGATGAAATTTGCAAAAAGTCGCAATGTGAACGGCCGGATTCTATCTGTCACCGTCAGAAAAAATGTAGCTGGCAAGTTCTTCATCTCTGTTGTGTGCGAAGAAATGATCGGTGCAAAACCAAAGACCAACAATACCGTAGGTATTGATTTGGGTATTACTGACTTCGCAATTCTTTCAACTGGCAAAAAGGTAAATAACCATCGCTTTACAAAAAGAATGGAGAAGAAACTTAAACGCGAACAGCGTAAGCTATCTCGTCGAGCCCTATTAGCTAAGAAGAATAACATCAAGTTAATCGATGCTAAGAATTATCAGAAGCAAAAGATAAAAGTAGCTCGTCTTCACGAGAAAGTGAAAAACCAACGCCAAGACTTCTTACATAAATTATCTACTGATCTCGTCAAAAACCACGACGTGATCGTGATCGAAGATTTACATACCGAAGGTATGTTAAAGAACCGAAAGTTGTCTAAAGCTATTTCTGATGTCTCTTGGAGCGAGTTTGACTCAATGCTGACATACAAAGCTGAATGGTACGGGAAAAGCCTCGTCAAAATTGATAGATGGTTTCCTTCTAGTCAGATTTGCAGCAACTGTGGCCAACAAGACGGACCGAAACCGCTTCACATTAGATTCTGGACTTGTAATAATTGTGGCTGTGCTCACGATCGTGATATCAACGCTGCAATGAATATAGAAAACGAAGGTTTAAGACTTATTGCCGGCGGAATCAACGGTGTAGCCTGATAAAATAACTAAGACCTATGGCCAAAGGAAAACCGATTGGCTAAGTCTGGTGTTCTCAGGAATCTCGGTACTTTAGTGTCGAGTAGTTCAAATCGATAGGAAAAGATGAAAGTGAAGCTGAGATAAATTTCGCTACAGATTTCCATCTGAAAAAATTCGCCAAATAAAAGAATTAGAGGAAAAGGCATTAGAAATTTAAACGCTATGAACTATGATGTTTTAAAAAATTGAAATGTTAAAGATAAAAGGTGAGAAATGAAAGAGAAAATAACAGCAGACCTCGTAGAAGCTTTAGGTATCGTCAAAGATTTCCTTGTGGTTTCAGGAGTATTATTTTGGGCCTGGGTAATAATTTGGATTTTTCAAAACTAGATTGTATGTTATCTCGAATAAACTTATGGCACCTGTATTTATGCTGAGTGCCTTTTTTTATTTTTTTCTCCAATTTCTGTTTCTATAACATAAGATAATGAAGATATAAATGCTATGAAAAAGGAGTATACGAAATGAAAAAAGAACAACTGGTGGAAAAAATACAAGGACTTTACATATCCTCTGATTTCAACGAATTTTCTCAATGGTCACAAGAAAAATTTTTAGAACTGATTCCTTTTTTGCCGGTGAAAAAACTAAAAGAACTAAAGGAAGAATTAGAGGAAATTCAAGGAGAATTCTGGGAGTAATAATTATGAAAAAACACGAATTTTATGTTGGAGTTTGTTTTGCTGCTGGTGTTAGTATTAAAGAAATCGTGGAATTACCTGAGAATTTAACTGATGAAGAAGTTGAAGAACAATTTAAAGAGTGGGTTTGGGATCAACTGGACGCACACAGAGAAGAGATTGAATAAACCATATTTATGACTAGGGAAATTTCGCAATTTGACTGTTCACGAAATGGGCAATACTAAGAAAGAAAGTAAAGCTTTTAGAAGTTTCAACACTTAGCGTAGTAAATGCAACATTCTAAAAAATGATAATTGAAAAGGAGATACAAATGGTTATTTTCGAAAAGGGCATAGAAATCTTTTCTGATTTTGAAGGCGAGTATATTCAAGGAATTATAGAGGATGTATGTGAAATTGCTGGATTATTTGTTAAATTCGAAAAGCCAGTGCCTACAAATACAGGGGCAAAACTAGAAAAATGTTGGATAAAGGTACCTAATACTGAATATAGAGAAGTCGAAGGTATAGGAATATTACCTGAAAAACAATTTATTCAAAAGGAAAACTTCTAATGGGTTACACAAAACCTATTTGCGACTGCGGAAGCGAACTTATCTTTACTATTCATCAAATCGACAGTATGGATTATCGAATAAGTGATAGAGGAAAAATATTAAAATCATCAGTAATACACAATAAAGAAATTATTGATTCGCATTTTTCTTGCAATGTCTGTGGTAACCATTACAGATTTAATTATGACGAAAACGACAAAATAATAAGGGGAGAAATAAGAAGAAAAGGTTTTGATGAATAATTAATGCTAACTTATTTTTATAAATTACAAAAGGGCAACAGTTTACAACTGTCTGCCTTTTTCTTTTTTGCTTTTTTAAAAGTTTGTTGTTTTTGAGGAAAAAATTATTTTTCATTGTACTACTAAAGGTTGAACAACAAATAAATAAGGGGGTATCAATCTTGGCATTGACAGTAGCTTGTATTGTTTCAGCTGTAATACTCGGGGTAATAGTGTGGGGGGTTTGGTATGCATTTCAGAACGGAGCTCCTACAGATACAAATTATTAACCACTGAACTAAAAATCATTTGTTAGAAATATTAGAACTTAGACCTTTCGCTGTAAGAGAGGTCTTTTTACATCTCTCTAAACATTTCAACGGTTGTAATTTTCGGCACGGCGTGATAAGCAGCATATGCTATATCTGTTTTTCGATATTAACACGATAATTCTGGTCAAGAAAGCAAATATCAATACCAAAATAGCGTTTTTCTTAAAAAGAGCGGACTTTGAATTATTTTTTTCCATTTTACTATAAGTAATGTTTTAAAATTAATGTAGAACAAACAAAGGATGCGATTAATTGATGGAAGGAATAGTCCTAGAAAATTATGACTCGGTCATAAATGATTATGTTTATAGAGAAGGACAGATAATCGAAATAATTGAGTTAGAAACGTTCCAAGATACATACGCAATCTATTATGAAGAAACATTAGATTTCATACCTAAAGATATCATTCGAGTTCTTATTGATGAGGATTTAAGAAAAATGGATACTGGTTGGCTTATTAGATATAAGAGCGGGAGAAGCGTTATTGTATCAGAAGAGAAACATAAATCACAAAACGGGCACAAAAAGAATAAAGATGTATTTTTAGAAGAACATTGGTCAGATATTAACTGGATTATAGACAAGCACCCTGAGTTCAAAGTGTATAAGTAAATTTAGGAGCGATTTTTTTGGATAATAGAGAAACTGAAATTATACAACAAGCAGAAAAATTCATTAGAAAAACAGCATCGATGATTGGCCATAAGAATGCAAATAATCTTTTAGAAGTAGTAAAGCTTGCTAAAAAACAAAGTATAGAACTTTCCTTATATAGTGATGAATACAGAGAGAGTGCTAATGAACGTTCTGATCTCATTTGTGAAAATGAAGAATTGAAAAAGTTCAAAGATGCTACTGAAGAAGTAGTAGGTGACATCATATTAGACCTAATTGAAGATAGGATAGCTGATAAGTAAATGTTCCGAATCATATCACAAGAAACAAAAAACTGAATTTATGATATAGGAGTGGGTGAAACAATGGAAGCTATTAAAGCTGTTGAGAGTTTGATTTGGAAGAAAAGCCAACTTGAAAAATTCGAAGATTGGTTAGAAGATATAGAAGTATATAATCAACCAGTGAATGGTGTATATTGGAGAAATCTAAAGAAACTTTTACAAAACTATTCAGAAGAAATGAAAAATGAAATCGAAGAGATCGAACAAAAAATCAATAAAGCTATCGGTGAGACTAATATAGACATTTAATATTTAGGGAAGTGATTCTTTTGTGGGTTTGTTGATAAAAAGGAAGAGAATAATTTAAAGACAAATATTGAATGTATTTAAAGAGCTGCATTCGATGAAAAAAGTAAACTGAATTCAAGGAGGACTTTTAGTGGGAATTACGATAAGATCTAAAAACTTTAGTGCAGATATGGGTTATGGAGGCTTTGGTCGATTTAGAAATAAAGTAGCAACACTTTATAGCTTAGAGTTTGGGAAACATTATGAAGAATTAAATAGAGGGATGTTTCTTATGAAGGATGAAAGAGAATCTTTTTTCAAAGAATATAATAAAAAGACAGAGGAACTGGTTAAATCTAATAAAATAACTGATGAAATTGCAAACTTTTGTTATCAGCCTGATTGCGACGGATCGGTTGACCAAAATCAAGCAAAACAGATTTATGAAAAGATAAAAGATTATGATGATGATATTTGCTATGGGTATGCCGGTAGGTCGGATTGTGCAATGTTTTCGGACTTGAAAGACATCTTTAAAGATTGTGCGGAAAATGGAGAAAAAATTGATTGGTCTTAGTTCGTATATCGAAAATTCTTTTAAATATAATTAAGGACTGGCCATAGTAAAAATATCTGCAACAAATACAAATATATTTTACGTAAAGAACGGACCAAAAATTTGAGGTGTAGGGGAGTGAAAAAAATGAAGGTATACAGCATATACTGACCAGATTAATTACATTAATGGCGAACAATTGCGGGTAAGTAGAGAGCTTATATATAATAAGGCTAAGACGAATTGCTGCCAATAGGGGGGGCTGACTTTGAAAAAGCGTCAGAGAAGAAAAAATCACAAACAACATATCATTTCTCTTGCAAATGATGGAAGACTTTTTAAGTCTGAAGATGCGAAACAAAAGTGGATCAAAGATACATATAATGTTTAGGTACAACTTTCACTAAATACTACTTAGTAGGTTTTCCAAAATCTCCGTTTGAGAATGTAATATCAAACAAATAAATTAAAAAAGATGAAATAGAAGTTGATTCTTATATTAGAAAAATACACACATAATAGGGCACCAGATTTGTTTTCTGGGCCTTTTTTAGTTTTTCCCATTCTTGCGTTTTAATGATGTAAGATATATGAAATACAAGGAAAGGAAGGAAGAAGAGTGGGGTATTATATACGTTCTTTGGATAGTGTAAGAAAGTGGAGAAATATGCCTTGGTTGAAATACGGAATGACTGTTGAAGTGAATGGGAAGATGGGGAAAGTCACCGGATCTACTTCGAGCAACAACATTTTCGTAAAGTTTACTGATCCTGAAAACAAGAGATACAACGGAAATTGCCACCCCTGGTGGGAAACGAGATATTTTGATAAAGACGGAGAGGTAATTGCTGATTATAGAGATACGAAAAAATAAAAGGGAGGGTAAAGCGATGTCACCATATAGTGCTGTAGGTTGGTTAAGTATACTTAAGGAAACATTGAGTGAAAAAACAGACGGGGACAAGTTGATGGCTATTAATTTTGCAATTAATTCTATCAAAGAAAATGTGAAACTAAAAGCAGATTTAGAAGAATGGGTAGAGCTTTTTACTTTGATAAAAAAAGATAAAAGATTATCGGAAAATAAGCAAACGAATGAATGGATGAACAAAGCAAGAGAAATGGGATTAGACATATAACAATGAAGTAAACGACGTCATTTTAAGGAAAGGCGATGGAGAAATGAAAACAATCGAATCGTTGTTAATAGAAAAAGAACGATTAACAAATCACTTAGAGTGTGGAAAAGACGTTTTGTGTTTCAAAGAACTTAATTGGGTAAGAGGAAAAATCAAAGATATAAATATAAAAATTAAGCGCTGCCTTAATTAAGGTTAACTTACATATAAGCATATAAGGTGCCGGTTTATTCTGGGTACCTTTTTTGTTTTTTCTCAATAAATAATATATCTGATATAAAATCTATTATGAAACAAACAATAATTCTACGAGGTGAAAGTAAATGGAAGGTAACATTGGACAAATGGCATATGTCGGAGATGTTTGGTATCAAATAATGGATAAGCGTACTGGTGTCAACAAACTAACAGGATACGAAGGAAATGAATATTGGCTTTACACCAAAGATTATTGGGTGCCTGAAACTTGGATCAAAGATGTAAAAAACAAGACTAGATGAATATTAGCAGAAGTAGATTTGTAATCGGTAAAGGGGTGCTTTTATGAATTTAGAAGATATTAGAAAAACAGATGATACAGAATGGCTTCGGTATCTCGAAGAAAATACGAAGTTTGACACAGTAAAAATCAAAAACCAAAAAGATTGGCTCATAAAAAGGGTAGATACTCTGAGTAAAAAGCTTAAGTCTTCTAGGGAATCAGTTGTGCCTCTTTCAGATGAACGTGATGAATATGGATATCAGAATCGTGAATTAAAGGATTTTATTACTTGGACAATCGAATATTCAACGGATGAATTTCTGGTGGAGAAAGCAAAGGAAACGTTAAAATTTTAAAGTGTTAATTTAGAAGATCTAATATTGCTTGGGATTGGTGTGGAGATTGATTTGTTCTAAAAGAAGATGTAATACTTAAGGATCGATTTTCTGAAAAATGAAGTAAGGAGCTAAAAGATGAAATTTGAAGTTATTGATAAGAAAGACAAAGTATTTTGTGGTGATCTTGCTGATTGTATACGGCATATGAAAGGATTAGGATCTCCATTGGCTTTGGATGTTGAAAATACTGGTTTAGATTTTTCTTTGATGAAACTGATTAAGGGGAAAATGTTAACGTTGGAAGACAAGGATGAGATAGAAATTAGGGTAACAAGGATCCTATGAATTGCAAAGACAAATTTAAAATAGTTTATTCTATAAAGCATAGGTAGTTGTTTTTGAACATCTGCCTTTTATTTTTTTTACAAACATCATTTTTTGTAACTTATTATGAAAAGGGCGTAGCCTAAAAATGCACAAAAAACACGGAAGGAAGATTTGTATGTTTAAATGCAAAAACTGTCACTACTGGGTCGAAGCAAAAGGTTATGAAAGAAATGAGAATGTTGGTGGCTGCACGTTCACTCTTGATCTACCTAGGTACTATCCTATGTTTTTGGATGAAAAATGTAGACTTAAGGAACCCTACAAAAACCAAGTTATCTCAGAACACAATGAAGGACAATACAATTTATAATTTTGAATATGTTTTATTTTTGGGGTGTGTTATGAAAGCTTTAAAATCTCCGTTTAATTTTTTGTTAATATTGCTGTTTGCTATGAAAAATAAGAAAAAATACAAAGCATTTCGTCAAATTGCATATGGAAAACACATTTACGTTTGGCAGTGGAAACTTTTAGATAAAATGTTTCTTTAAATAAATTTTTACGAAAATTATCGAAAGACAAAAATAAACAGTTAATTAAAGATAAAAAAATCCTCGATTAACAAGGATTTAAAATTCACTAATGTGCATTACCACAATATGGACAGTATTTAACTTTTGATTGTGGGTAAGATACATTGTCAACATCGAATTCTGTACAATCATTCACTGTAATTAGAACGAACTTTTGATTGCAAGAACTGCATTTATTGACAGGTAAATTAACTGATAAGTCAATGTTTCGATTTTCAATACTCATATGGTTATCCCCTTTACTTAGGTTAATTCAAAATATACCTATTATTATATCATTAACAAAATTCTTAGCGAAAACTGAGATCCAATTACCTAAAAATAGATGCTAGAAGACCTGAATGAAAATCAGGTCTTTTTTTCGTGTTTGCTGTGAATTTTAAAGATGGGTTCAAAAAGTTTTTTTATATCTTTAGAAGGGTTGTTTTCTTTTTTCTATAAAGAATATAATACTAAAGCTTGAAGCGAAAGAACAGTTACTTCATCTAAAAACTTATATTAAAAATTTTTATTTTGATTTGTATTTTTGGTTTAACCTGCCTTACTGTTCTTGGTTTACTCAAGCCCTTATTGAAAAATTAAAACAATCTTTCTCGAAGCGGAATAGCAGTTACTTCAAAAAAATAGCGAGTTACAACTAAATGTCTTACGAATGTAAGGCAGACTACTTATACTGCTCTTATTATTCTCGGGAAAGATGTATGAATTATTCCATTTATTATATGCGAAGCGGGTAAACAGTTACTTCTATATTGTTGATGGGACAAAACAAGCAATAAGCGTTGGCTTATTTTCGTTACTGTTTATAAGATTCTCGCATATGTTTTTATTTCAATAATAGTAGAAGATATGAAGCAGCTGAGCAATGTAAGTATAGTTGAACAGTGGAATAGGGTAAAAGCCTATGGATAAATGTTTTTTCTAGTAATGGTCTTGATCCTAGTCTGGTTGGGTATTTTCAGCATATTATTACTAGAATTTTCACAGAGATGTAAATCAAAAACAGAACATTTTCACATCTAATTTCATCGTCTATAGAATAAGCGTGAGTGTTTTGTTTTTGGAATTGCATCTTTTTTTGTGTCTTAATTTATCTTTCGAGGGGGAACTTTACTATGAAAATGTCTAAAGTTGTGAAAGAAAAACGTCAACAAAAACAATTAGGATCTACCACTAACTATATGGGTGGTACCAGTTTTAAAGTAGATCCGTTAACAACTCTTAAAATGGTGACAACGAGTTCTATTTTTGGAGAGCCCCAATATTATAGACACGGAGAGTTCCAACAAAGAAATGCGAGAGACGGCAGATACTATCTCCATTCTTTAGTAGAGAAAGATTTTGTCCTTCTAGATGAATCCTATAAAGGGATGAAAACAAGCGAAGTAATGGAAAAGGTAATTGATGAAGCATTATCGTTTGATTTTGAAGAAACACTTAAATGGGCAGCTGAACTTCGAACATCCTTCTGGATGAGATTAAATCCTCAAATTATTATGGTTCGAGCAGCTATGCATCCGGAAAGGGCATCGTTTACTGAAAAGAACCCAGGGAAATTTAATGAAATCAATCAACGGGTAATGAGACGTGCTGATGAACCATCTGCTCAAGCGACTTACTGGTTATATAATAAAGGATCTAAAAAGGGATTACCTTCACTTTTGAAACGTTCTTGGAAAGATCGTTTAGAAAAATCCACTGCTTATGAAATTGCGAAATATAAGAATACGAATATCGGTATGATTGATACGGTACGTATTTCTCACGCTAACAGTAAATTAATCAATGAATTAATGTCACAAGGAAATGTGGAAATAGAAGATGAGGATATGACGTGGAATCGTCTTCGTTCGGAAGGAAAGTCTTGGAGAGAAATTCTAGCAACAACAAAACTTCCTCATATGGCATTGCTACGCAATCTAAGAGGTATCTTTGAGGAAATTGATGATATCAACTTATGCAAAGAGCTTCTGGAAGAGTTGAAAGCCGGCGTAAGCAAGGGAAAACAATTTCCATTCCGATACTTCAGCGCTTTTAAAGCAGTAGAGGCGGAAATGGGAGGGCCCCGTAGTTATTTGAACGGTATGAAGATTTCCGGGAACATCAACCACGGACGTATGATTTTGGATGCTCTCGAAGAATGTATAGACCTAGCGAGAGAGCATTTGCCAAAATTAGAAGGGAAAACAATTAGCCTTTCTGATAACTCAGGTAGTGCTTGGGGAACATTCAATAGCGAATATGGTAAAATGACAGTTGCTGAAATTAACAACCTGTCTGCTATAATGACTGCCCAAAATGCTGATGAAGGTTATGTTGGAATATTCGGAGACAATCTGGAGGTTTATGATATCTCTAAGCGAGAAGGGGCCCTGAAAAAATCGGCCGAACTCACCAAACGTAGAGATAGTATTGGATTTTCAACGGAGAATGGAGTTTGGTTGTTCTTAGATAACGCGATTAAAAACAAAGAGCATTGGGATAACATCTTCATTTATTCTGATATGCAAGCTGGCCACGGTGGATTATATGGAAAAGACGTTAGACAATATAGTGATTACGTATACAAAGATTATTATATAGACGTTCTTAAGTTGGTTAAGGAGTACCGAAGTAAAGTGAATCCGAAAGTAAATGTATTTACTGTTCAAACTGCTGGTTATGATAACGTGGTTATCCCACAAAACATATATAGAGGTGCTGTGCTATATGGATGGACCGGTAGGGAAACTCAATACGCTAGCGAGATGATTAAACTTTGGAATGAAGTTGATGAAAAAAAGAAACAGGCATAAGCTTGTTTCTTTTTTGTTTAAATAGTTTTAACAATTATCGGCGAGAATTCCCCTTCTATAATCTATGATTTTAGGGGGATGAATCGCTAGTTTAGATCTTAAAAAGCAAAAAATCAACCCACGCGTAGTGGTTTCTTTTCAGTGCTTATTTTTTATTATTAGAATTTTTATTTTGTCTTATAGAAGATGAATGTCTTCCGGCTACTTTGTTTACGCGCTTGTTAAAAAGGTTTCCCGCAAATTTACCTAACTTTCGAGCAAAAGTAATTTTTTCTTTTTTGTAATTAACCATAATAATCCCTCCGATTTCTCCATTTAGTCTCAGGAATGAGTATTCTAACTTTTTTGATTATAATCCGGATATGCACTAGAAGTGATGATTAATTCTTTTTTTCTCACTAATTAAGATTTAAATGTAGAATATATAAGTAAAATGAATTTCTGAGGAGGATACCTACGTGATTAGATGGGAGTGCGAGGATTGCAATTGTAATTGGAATGGTGATGAAACAGATTTTGAATGTCCGAATTGCAATGAAATCAATATCAAAGGAATAGAAAGAATCACTCGTTGGGAATGTGGAGATTGCAATTATTTATGGAATGGTGATGATTCAGATGATCAATGCCCTCTTTGCAACGGAGTAAACATTGAAGAAAAAATCTGATCTTAAAAAGGAATGGTGGATACAATGAAAAGCTATAGATATTATGTGCGATTTAAAAATGCTGGGTATAACACCTGGGTGACTGTTGAAGACGCAGAAAATAATAATGATGGGTTTTTTAAAGCCTCGAGATCATTTCCAGATGCAATTTCAATTAGTTATCCGGAAGAACAAGAAAATAAATAGGGTTTTGGTGTAAACAACGAAAATAATTACGTTTGGCGAGGGGAAAAATGAAAAAATTTGATAACGTGTATGAGGCTTTAAAAGAAGTAAAGAGATTATCTAAAATAATGATTTTAGATAACTTAACTGTAACTGAAATTTATTTTGTATATAACGAATTTTATGAAGATTATTTAGTTTCTACTGATGAAAATAAAATTTCTGAAGCTATACACCAAATTTGGGCTGATAGTGGATATGATAATAAGCCAGAAGATGAAGCGAGAGAATATAAGATTTGGGTCTATTCTCCAGCTGAAAACAAAAGAAATTATCCAAATACATATAGAAATGCAAAGAGGGCTTTATTTTCTTCTGATATTCCTTTGGTACGCACAAAAAAAGAAATTAAATGTGAATATTGTGTTGATTTTTTGATAAGTGATTAAAAAGGAGGGTTGAAAGTGATCGAATGGAAAAAATACAATCCCGATATTCCTCCAAAACTAAACAAGGATTATCTAGTTTCAGACGGTAAACAAGTGGAAGTAGCTTATATCTTGGATGATACTGGTGTGGCGAAATGGTATCCGCCAGAAATGAGCAATCTAGAATTTATAGAATATTATGCAGAAATTAATATTCCCTATAAAAACCAAAGAAGAAGTTGAGGAAAAAATAAGTTTTACAACAACATTCGATCTAATGATGACTGATGAAGTTAAGGAGCATATGGAAAAAGAAAAACTTGGAGTCCAACAAGTGATGTTTGAAGGTGAATTAGCAATTAAGCAATATATTAAGGAACTGGATGAGTTTGAAAATATTGTAGTGATAGCAAAACATATCAAATGAAATAATAGAAATTGCAGAAGAAGAAAAAACATCAAACAAAAGATAGAGCAGCTACTTTCAAAAGAATATGAGAAATATGTTATCGCTGGTTCTTGTCAGTTCAGACTTATGAAGAATAATGACGACCGTTGAATTGATGAAAGTTGAACGGTTAGGAAATGAAGATAGAGGTGGGAACGAGGTAATTAAAACAACTTGAATTCTAATGACGTAAAGAAATAACAGATTTTTCAGGAGGAAAATTAATTGATCGTATACACTACACTAGGTTATTTCCCTATATTGAGAAGAAAATTATCCAAAGAATTTAAACGATTAGGTTTTAATAACCTGAAAGAAAAACGTTGGTTTTTAGCTAAGGTCTTAGGATATGCACCAAATTTCAATGAAATGTCTATTGCTGAAATGGAAACAGTAATTGGCGAGCTTGCTAAATACGAAAACTTAAATGAAATTACATAACTAAATATAAATAAAAACTATTTGCTACATTTTAATACAAAAGCTACTCTAACTGAGAAGATGAAAGAAGATAGTTTCACCAAGTCTAAAAGCAGTTTAAGGGTTTAATCATTTCATAATATAAAAAAGTAAAGCATCTAGATAAATCTAGCTGCTTTTTTATTTTTTCTCCATTAATTCTACATCTTGTACTAACATATTAGGGAGAACTTGAAAATGGAGGGAAGACAATGAATCAATATCAAGAAGAAGGATATAAAGAAGAAGCATTAGCAATAGAAGAAAAATTAAAAGATCAAGGATACTTGCCACCTGATATTGTTGCGGTTGCTTATATGATATTGAAAAACAACATTGATAGCGCTGAGAAATTTGAAAGAAAGGCATCTGAACTTACCAACTTAATAGATAAGACCGAGAGTTTATTAAAAGATTTATAAGCACAATGAAAAAGAGTGAAATAATGAAGGAGAGGATAAGGATGATTCAAGGCGTAACTGAAATTGAAACTCGTACTTTAAAAAGCTTTAACGTTAAATTGGATAAAGTGTTTACTAACGGTCACGATTTTTGTGAATTGTTAGTTGATGAGAAAAATAATAGTTTTATTGCGCGTCTCTATGGCGGCGAAACTTATACTTTTAGATGGAATTCTCCTGGTGATGATTTCATCCAATATCTAATTAACACTTTTAGTAAGAACTCTGATTATTTATATGACAAATTAGAAGATGTTAAGTACAGAGAGTACATTGATACTGAAAAAACAGCTATCAATATGAAAAAAGTGCTTCTATCAGCAAGGCTAAATAGAGAATTAGATAAAGAAGATGCTCGGGAATTGTGGGATGAAATTGAGTCATTTTCTTGTGAAGCTTTGACGATTAGGAACTTTTATGATATTTATCACAATCAATTCAAAACAGGGATTAAAAGTGGCGTCTTTTCTGATGAACCTTGGTACGAGGAATTTGTGGTAAATCAAGAAGATTATCAATGCAGAGTATTTTGTGAAAAAGTGGCTCCAATTTTAGCCCAAGTTTTAAAACAAGAGCAACTAAAAAATTAATTGGTTATTTGAATGGAAAATATTTGAGAGAGATTTGTTTGTGGATCATTTATATTTAAACGTGCCTTAGAGTAAATCAGAAATGATTAGTGAGGAGAATAATTAATGGAATTAACTGATATAGCTTTTCTAAAAGAAGGAACTGTTTTACAAAAAGGAAAGAGAAAACGAATTTTTCTTAGACAAGAAGGTTTTATGGTTTTTTATAAAACGCCATCCTCTAACAAAATAACAGGCGAGTTTATTGGCAGCTTCAAAAAATGGTTAAAAAATGCTGAAGTGATTAACAACGATAAATAAAAAACGGAGGTACCAATGATGAACGATAAAATCCACGCGTTGTTGAAATTTATAATGCTAAATACAACGAATTAGATTCCTTGAAAAAACATATTACAGATGAGAACTCGCTTAAAATTATCGAAGCGAAACAAGATACTTTAACTGATATGGAAATAGTATTGAAAAACGAAATAACCTCAAATATATTGGATAATAAATAGTAAGAATACAACGTTTAACGACAAAAAGAAGTAAGGTGTTTCTTACTTAGACCCCCAAAAAATCATAGATGAATCAATTAATTTTTTGTTGAAAGATGGAGGAGAGGTAACGATATCTATTTAGGCATCATAAATTATAAAGGCGTCGGTTAAGATAATCGAACGCCTTTTTTTATTTTTTGTCCCAATGAACCTTATGATGAATTAGTATATAGAATAGATTAAGGAGGGAATATGTTGAAATTGCTTTTGCGTGATGAATACCTAGAGTCACTTGCTGATTATGGATTGACAGAAGAAGTAGATGAGGCATTAACAGATATTATGAATGATCACGATTTTGAAGGTTGGTAATAGTTAGGTTTGTTAGTTGAGGTAAAAATCAAATGTAAACGGGGGACCCATATTGAATAAGTCAGAGGAAATGAATTTAAACAATGCAGAGAAAATGAATTTTAACTATGACCCATTGCAATTAGTTAGATTAGCCCTAAGTCAATATGTGAGCGATTTGAAAGAAAAAGAAATAACTAAAGCAACACAACTTGCTCGAAATGCATATTTAAGAGAAATGACAGATGATGAGTTAGAAGAATTGTTGCATCGGTTAGTAGAGGAACAAAATCTTGAAGCAATTACTCTAAAGGAATGGAAAAAAGATTGCAAATTTCTTTTATCATATATTTACGAAACTGAACGGTACAAAGAACTTGAATTTAAATACAAGAAACAAGGATATGGAACCACCGGACTTGGTGTAGTGGATACTTCAGATAATACGTTCTATGATTGTGAATTTGCCGGACACTGGGAAACTATAATTAAAGTCATCTCGAACAAGTACCCTCAATACATAGAGGCGGTCCAGAAAATGCAGCTTTATAGTGATATAAACGAATATAAAGGAATCACCAGGAATGAAGTAGATCAATTCATCTTAAAAAGATTCGAACTGGTAGGTGGAAGTAAACAACTTGAAGAATATACTAGTTCAAAAAAATCCTAACTTACTTTGGATTTATGCTTGGTTTTTTTCTCAAATCAAAACTAATATTATTAGAATCTTTCTTATATTCTTTAAATCAATGGACTAACTGTTTGATGAAGAAAAGACGTAAACTTCGCAACAAAAGGTGATGTGAAAATGAGTCATTCGAGTGGAACTGTTACATTTAAAAGCGATGATAAAAAATACTGGTTTGAGTATAACGGAACATCAGATGTTTGTATTCCGATGATATACGAAACGCAAGAAGAAATGGAGGAAAATTGGCGCAGTGGCAAGTGGAGAACCTGTTATTGCAGTAACGAGAGCGAGGAAGTGGTCATTGAGGATTCTCATTATGGCGAAGGATTTTCTTGGAAAGGTAAGGCTTGTAGGAAGTGTATGTGCATTACTGAAGGATTGAACTATAATGATGTTGAAGAACACTAATAATCTTTGTTTTATAAATATATAATAACGGCCGTTTTCTCAAACAGTTGTAGACAAAGCTATATGTTAACTTCGAAATAGAAAATAAAAAACTCATCTTGGTTGGTGAGTTTTTTTGTGCTTTTGTGTAAACATTATACAAAACAACTTTTTTCTTTTTTTCATCAATTTTAAAAAATGCGACTTAAAATTTTAGTAGAGAAGTGCTAGAAAAGTATACATTTAGTTGATGAAAAGGAGATTGATATTATGAAACTATTTTTTAATCAAGTTAATGATGATTTAAGTTTATTTAACCAGAACTTTGTTAGCAGAGGAGATACTGTTTTTGCAAACTCTGGTGCTAAGAAGTTTGGTTTCACGGTAGGGAAAGGATATAAGATTGTAGATGTTAATCCATTCGGTTTTTTAAAAGTGAGAAACGATTTAGGAAATGTCGAAGATTACAAGATGGATTTTTTTCAAGCTAATCCGATTAGTTTTAACTAAGAAAGAATAATATGAGTGAGTCATTACTCAGAAATACAGAAATAAGACTGCAATAACGGGAATTTAGGAGTATCAGATTTAATCGGATTTGAAAGAGACTAACTAATACATATAGATTTTGAAGAACTCAACTATTGAGTTCTTTTTTCATTTTAGATTCAAATACTATATATAATGTATATAGAAAAACGAAGGGAGTTTTTAATGAGCTGCAATGAAACCAAAAAGGTATTGAGAGTCGAGATTCCTTGGTTAAGAGGAAAAGGATATAATGAAGCATATAAATATTTCCGTTCAATTTTGGGACCAGCTGACGAAGTAGATCAGGATAAAAATGAAACCTACTATTTTTATTATGAGCCCAATTCTCATTATTATGTACCCGTCAAAGAATACTCGGAAGGAAATACAAACAACTATCGGTGGGGAATAGATATTATTCTATATGAGAAAAACGACTATGGTGAGGTAATAGGAAAAAAAGATTACTCTCCTCAAGAAATACAAATCTCCGCAGCGGAAATGGCGGAGAAGTTCGGAGTTAGCCCCTGTGATTGCAAAATTTACGAATATAGTTGGTATAACGCCACAGATGAACCTATTATTTTCGATTAGAAAAACAGAAGACTTACTTGTCAGGAGTGAACTTTATGATTATCGGAGGAAGCAAGGAACTGATGAAGATTAGTATGAATTCAGGTCAAATTGACCTCGAAAAAATGCAGTCTCACGAAGTCTTTGGAATGTACCTTATTGGGGAAATTAGCGGAAGTGTATTGAAAGATATTCTTAAAATAGATCAAGAAACTTTAGCTAGAATGGTTAAAGAAACTTGTGATGTGGTTTATCAATACTCTAAAAAAGATGAAAGTGAAGTAGAGATAGATTTGTAATATTCCACTACTTCATAATAATAAAGACTGTTGATCAAAAAAGGAAGGAAGATTAGAATGCTAAAAAGGGAAATTGGAGACTATATAACAATACTAAGCCCTATACCTATAGGAGGTCACAAAGGGTACAGTGTTGATAGAGTTATGGAACAATATCAAGGTGAAAAAACAAAAATCATAAGCATAGTTAACGAAAACGTTGCGCCGGCTTATCGCTTAGAAATAGATAACGGAAGATTTTTTTGGATTGACAGTATGTTCGAGGATGATAAATAATTTTTGATTTTTTTTGTTGATAATAGAGTTAGGTGAAATTTAAAGATGAATCGTAACATAATATGCGCGATAGGAATGAATAGAATGGAAATGTGGTTCGGAAGATTCTTGGTAAAAAAAGAAAAGAAAAATTTTGTGGCTATTTATGATAATACAGATTACGAAAAAAAATTCATCACTCATAGAAACAATTGGAGGCAAGCTACTAACTTAGCTGAATTATTAAGCAAATATTACATTAAAGGGCAAGAAGACGCTAGAGATGATTTTTGCTGCTAGGGGCACGCGTATCGAAATGAAGAAAAAATAATAAATAATATCAAGATTTTGAGAAAGGGAGAAAATAATGAAAGAAGATCAAGAATTAATGAAAAATTTAAAAGAAGAAAACGAAAAATTAAAAAGTGGTTTTAAATGGTTATTGGATTGTTACAAGGCCACATTAAGCGGCAAGCCAGTTAAAAACTTGGATGAAGTAATATTGCGCGCGGAAATTCTAACAAAAGAAAATTAATACATATCAAAAAGCCCCATTCTGTGAAGATAGGGCTTTTTACTTTACTTTAATGAAATGTATTTATGCAATATTGCGTTATAATGATTGAAAAGGAGGGGTTTTCATTGGGGAAATATATTGCGCGAATCAATGAAAAGTATACCGCTCATTCTTTTGAAGCTGACGGAACATTCGATTTGAAAATTTTCGAAGAAGAAAAGGAAGTATACTATCATAATCTGTTGCTATATAGTCTTCAAGATGCATCGAAGGTTATTAGAAGAAGGCTTAACATAAGAGGAAAAAGAATAAAGTGGGAAAGCAAATAGAAGCAAAAAGAGCTGACGGTCAATTGTTAATTAACACCCTTTTAAATAGTTTGGATTATATACCCAAAATAATGTATAATATGGAAGATTGATTAAGATCGTATACAGAACAGGGAAATGAGGTTGAATATTATGAAAACATTAATAGAAACAGATGAAGTTAAAGTAGCTAAAAAAATCGAGGAAGTAGTTGATATTTCTAAAGGAAAATTACCTTCTGAATACTTTTATTCCAGTCTTCCTCTTTGTGTGATCGACTCAGTTTTTTCAATTGGCGTCAAATATGAAAGTGTAAGAAACACAGTGAAACGATATAGCTCTTATTTTGGTATTAACCCTTTAAGAGAAAGCGAAGAACATCCCAGTATTAAAGTTCAAATATCAATTGATGAATTTGTTCGTTCGTTTGAAGAATTAGGTGATGAATTTTATACAACAGAGATTTTCAAAAACAAACAGAGAACTTCACCAACAAATGGGATCTTAAAATCACAAGCTGTTTATCAGTTTTGTAAAGTGTTACAGAGATACAAAGTTAATTATTTCCAAGGCCTCAAAAAAGTTATCGGAAATGAAGAGTTTGAAAAAGATATAAGAGATATTCGCGGTCAAAAGAGCGGGATCTCCCTGGTGTATTTTTATATGCTGGCCGGCGATAAAGAACTGATTAAACCTGATAGAATGATCATCGGCTTTCTTGAGGAATGTCTTCAACGAAAAATCTCGTTAGAAGAGGCTCAAGATTTACTTGAAAAAACATCTGCCGTTTTATTCGAAAATTATAAAAACATCAATCCTAGATTATTGGATTATTTAATTTGGAACTATTATAGAAGTTTATAAAAGACAGCTGAAGCTGTCTTTTATTTATGGAAAAATGAATTGGTTTTCTATATATTTTTTTCTGTGAACAGGGCTTTAGCTTGTTATTCAAGGGGGCAGCAACTTTACGTTTGTATTCCTCTTCTTACTTACATTCCAATCATATCTATAGCACAGAAAAAAATCTTTTTCGCAAAAATAACTTTATAGGATTTATTATATGAACAGTAAGGATGCTTTTAACAATTGTCGGCGAGAATTCCCCTTCTATAATCTCTGATTTAGGAGGGGATGAATCGCTTTTTTTATTTTCTTCAAGCTGTCTTGTTGCAATGTTTTAGTAACCTTCTATAAAATGAGAACAGAACATTTGTTTTGAGGAGGTGACGAATATGGTTCAAGTTAAGAAAAATAAAGCTTATAAATTTAGATTGGTTCCAACGGCAGAACAAGCTTCAATGTTCGCTAAAACCTTCGGTTGTGTTCGATTTGTCTATAACAAAATGTTAGCCGAACGAAAAGATACATATAAAACTTATAAAAACGATAAAGAAACGCTTAAAAAAATAAAAGAACCTACACCGGCGAAGTATAAACCCGACTTCCCTTTCCTAAAAGAAGTGGATAGTCTCACTTTAGCAAACGCGCAAATGAACTTAAAAAAAGCTTATCAAGCTTTTTTTAAAGGTAATGCTAAGTTTCCTAAGTTCAAATCTAAAAAACATAAGCAAACATTTACAACTAACGTTGTGAACGGAAATATTTTCTTAGAAAACGGCCATATCAAGTTACCTAAAATCAAAACAATGATTAAATTAAGACAGCACAGACAAATTCCGAAAGATCATACCATTAAGTCTGTGACTGTTTCAAAAACAGCCACAGGTAAATTTTATATTTCTATTTTGACGGAATACATTACAGAGACACCGGAGGTGTCTCTTGAAAATGTTCTTGGCTTAGATTTCTCAATGACAAATTTGTTCGTAACAAGCGAAGGTGAAAAAGCCAATTATCCTCGTTTCTACAGAGCGTCGTTAGAAAAACTAAAAAAAGAACAACGTAAATTATCTCGTCGTAAAAAAGGCAGCTCCCGTTGGGACAAACAACGCCTTAAAGTAAGCAAACTTCAAGAAAAGATTGCAAATCAAAGACGAGATTATTTACACAAAAAATCTAGAGAGTTGGCTAATACATTCGATTGCATTGTGATCGAAGATCTCAATATGCAATCAATGTCTAAAGCCCTTAACTTCGGCAAAAGTGTTGCCGACAACGGATGGGGTATGTTTACTACATTCTTAGCATACAAACTCGAGGACCAAGGAAAACAGCTTATCAAAATCGATAAATGGTTTCCATCATCTAAAAAATGTTCTAAATGCGGCGAGGTTAAAGAAAACCTTCCCCTTTCTGAACGTTTATTTGAATGCGGCTGCGGTAACATTATGGATCGAGATCATAATGCAGCAATCAATATACAAGAAGAAGGAAAAAGACTCCTACAAAACATTGTAGCAGCCTAATTATATATATATCATAAGCCGTCGGAACCCAGGCTATAGCTCGGTCCATTTCGAACCGTTAGGTTCGATTACCCGAGAAGATGCCCCATCTATAATGGGTGCATACCCATTTAGGTGGGGAGGTTCACAACTCATTGTTATATTTAAAGTGAACAAAAAATAGTTGGAGAAGGGGGAAAATGTATGAGAGTTAAAATCAAATCAAAAAAGTATGGGATCCCTGAATTTCAGTTTGGGAAAAAATATTATGTTGCCTACGCAGGGGTGACATATGGTGAGGAATTTACCTTCACTAGAAAAAACGTGTTTGAGTTCTCATCGTATGACTATTTGACGGATAACAAAAAGAAAAGAACCTTTTCCCATCGAACATCTAAGAAGAAGTTTAAAGAGTTGATTAAAATAAATTGCTTTCATTTTATTAGCGAGACAGATGATTAATACATACACAAGGCAGCCATTTAAAAGCTGCTTTTTTTTGCTTTTTTTCCGTTTGAAGTTAAAGTGAGTCTAAAATGGTTGAAGAAAGCAAAAAGGAGGAGAAGGTGTATGAATGAATTGATGAAGCCTTTAGATACCCAGGAAGAAGTTGAGGCATTTGAAAAATGGTTAAAAGAACTAAGCTTGACTAAACTCAATAGCTTAGTGGGTTTTTTCTGGCTGGAAGGTAAGACCAATAAAAAAAATTATCTGGCTTTATCTTTCAAGGGAAACCTAGTAAAAAGTGAAATAAAAAGACGAACTAAGTAGTATTGAGTTATTTTTATAAATCTTACTTAGTAACAAAATGAAAGAAGTGGGTTTTGGATGAATGAAATGGTACCAATGGAATTCACAAGGGACACAATTTTTGTGTTATTTCACTCTGTCTTGGTTAGGGATAAATTTATCTTGAATAGACAAAATGTTCATTTCACGCAAATATTAAATGAATTATGGAAAGAAATTTCCGACAAACATAAAATCGAATATCTTTTCCATCAAAAAATCAGAAACAGATTAGACTATTGGTCCGTTTCTTACGAAGATGATCTAATACGATTAGAAATTCCAAAAAATTTAGAGCAATAATAAACTTGAGAGGGAACTAATATATGAGTTTTGGGATTATTCTAAGCTTTTTGAGTTATATTGTTTTTGCTGTGAGTTGGGTAACCACAATTGTCGCTAATTACTTATATGTAAAAAGAAAAAAAGATTCTAGGTTAACATTTGCCAAAGTAATATATTTGTACTGTTGCTCTGTTGCAAGTTCATTCAGTGCCTTTTTTGTGTTAATATTACAATTCTTGATTGGCTAATTTGCGCAGGGTGTTGATAAAATGGATTTAGAAGAAATCGTGTGAATTGCTGAGGCATACTTTATGAAAGTGGATGAAATAAAATTCTGATTACTAAGTGAAAGTTGATTGATCATACATAATACATACTGAAAAAGGTGATTAACCAGTGAAAACTGAAAAAGAAATTAGGAATGAAATTGAAACTCTAGAAGGCGATAAAACTCGAATTCTTGAGGCATTTAGGAATAAAAATATTCCTCAAGACGTTTTCAAATCAATGACAGAGGAAAAGCAATCAATGATTGCGGCGTTGTATTGGGTATTAGGTGAAAATGATAGATGGGATTAATATTACAACATAACTAGCTAAATACAAGAGTTAAGACAGTATCATAAGTGCTGTCTTTTTAATTTTTTTCAAGCAAAAATAAATGTTCATATATAATAGTAAATAGATGCTACATAAAAGCAGCAAAGGACTGAATAATGATGATAAAATATGAAACTCTTTTAAGTTTAAAAGAAGATCACAACGATCTCGGATTAAAAAGTACTATCTACTTCATTTCCGATCTACCAAGAAATATTGCAACTAAAAAAACAAACTTAATCATTTCTACACCAACATTCAAAGGGTTAGGAGTCGGTTCCGGAATTTGTACTTTTGTGCTTACAAAAGAGCAAGTTGATGAGTTATTCGAAGTGTTGGATAAAACATTTGATGAATATGCAGAAGAACTTCAAAGAGGGTTTTATGAAGAAATGAACTAATATTACAGACAAGATGCAGCTGTTATAAACGGCTGCTATTTTTTTATATCTTTTTTTGTGTTATTATCATTGAGTGTAAAATGGGCAACCGCCAGCTACTCTTTGTTGTAGCGGCTTATAGGAAACTACAAGTCAGTTGTTTAGCCTCAGTGAGAACTACGTTCATCTAGAATATATAGGCACCCAGGAATGCTCCACAAGTTCCTTGCACTGCGGGCAATGGTTAAACATCTCTGATTGGCAGGAGAAGTGCTGTTGCTGAAAACCTATTTGAACATTGGCGATGTGGACCTACCACCTTTATGGTGAGTTAAGTTATCCGAGAGGATTGATTTATTTGGTTTATGTGGTCTCTAAGAATGGGAACCCATTGAATCCTACGAATCCTGCAAAAGCTAGGAAATTATTAAAAAGTGGAAAGGCCAAAGCTATTACAACGAAGCCTTTTACCATACAGTTGCAATATGAAACCCCTGAATATACTCAGCCTTTTACTTTAGGGATTGATTCAGATTATTCGATTGTTGGATTTTCGGTAATATCAAAAGATAAAGAAATTATCTGTGGAGAAGTAAAACTTCTTCAAGGAATCAAAAATCGGTTAGAAGAACGACGCTTATATCGTAGAATGAGACGTAACCATCTTCGTTATAGAAAACCCAGGTTTGAAAATAGAAAGAGAAGAGAAGGATGGTTAGGGCCTTCGCTTCAACACAAATTAGATAGTCATATTCGATTTATTGAAAAAATGAAACGTATCTTACCAATAAAAAATGTGATTGTTGAAATTACAAACTTTAACGTGCAAAAGATTAAAAACTCAACTTTTCAAGAAATTGAGAATCAATTGATAGAACAGTATGGATTTTCAAGCATTACATACGGGTTTAAAACAAAAGCAAAGAGAAACAAATTAGGATTGGATAAAACACCACACAATGATGCTTTTATCGTAGCTGGAGGGTTAAACCAGGAACGTTGCACCCCATTAACCTTTACTCAAGTTCGGCGCAATAATCGTTCTTTAGAAAGGTTTAGGGATGCTAAGTACATTGACATAAGAACGGGGAAGCAAGCTCCGGCAACAGAATTAAGCAATGGTCGTAAAACAAGAAACAAAAACAAAAACACCGAGAATCTTCGATGTTATCGTGGCAAGAAAGTGCTTAAAGGGATGAGAATCATTCGTCATCAACGTTATTTCTATCAACCGAATGATTTGGTCAAGTTCAACGGACACATATGCAAAGTAATCGGAACAATTAACAAAGGAAAGAGTGTTCGTCTGGATATAGGGAAGAACCCTAATCCTGCAAAATTAAATCCTTATCGATTTGCTAAGGGGATTGTGGCAGTTTGAAAAACAGGTTAGATCAATTTTGTCATTTACAGAAACAACTGATAAAAAGAACTCCAAAATTAAATAGAGTTCTTTGCTTTTATTGTATTAACCGCATTTATTACAGAAGCTGCCGTAATGCGGGTTATCATCATAAATAGGCCAAATTTTTCCTCCGCAAACACATTCTTTAGGAAAATGAGCTAATGGGTCTAGAGTTTGTTCAGGAACATATATATCTAATTCTCTATCTGCGTCAAACATATGATTCGCGCTCCTTTTTTTGATTTTCGATATAATACCATTTATTTTTTCTATTAGTGGAAAAAATAAAAAGTTTTACGAAAACAGTTTTATGACAATTGGATATTCGTTCGATAAAGTAATATAATAACTGTGCTTATTCATCTCCTCAGAAAAAGGTGCAAAACAAAAACCTCTTGCGGACTGCTCATCTGCTTAAAGAGGTTTTTTATATTGATTGATTTTGGTGAAGGAAAGTAGAAAAAGACAAATACACTTTCCTTTTTTGTTTTTTTACATTCTGTTTGAATTTAGAATTATGATGTATTTAATAGAAAAAAAGGAGTTGTAAAAAAGAAAAATGGATTCACAAGCGATCAAATTAGAAAACGTGTTGGCCGGTATGACATTTACAATTTATTTTGAGAATGAATTAGAAGAAGAAATTTCTTTACTTGTGGAAAATGCTAAAGACATTGAAAAAAATATGAAACTGTATTTCGAAAAGGCCTGGGAGGAATTGTTCTATAAAGAATGGGATGGAGAACCTATTGAAGGAGTTACATTCGAAGGGATATCATTCTACAACTCTGATAATAGCATTGCTCAGGTATATATGGGTATTGAAGGGCAACACAAAAAGTCTAATGTGATAATTGACACAGCTGCACTTAGTGTTGAAAATGATGAAAAATTAAGAAAAATAAGTGAGATTATTCGTAAATAAATAATTGATAATAAACAAAGAAACCGCTCTGAAACAATTCAGAAGCGGTTTTATATTTGATTTGTTCAGTAGTTTAATTGAGCTGAATTATCTCGTACAGAGCTTATCTTTGCACTCTTCCTTGGGTTCGGCATCTACTGTGTAGGAAAGAATTTCTTTATTGTCCGGATCATATAAGCCTTCAAATTCCTGCTTGCCATCAGTATGGCCTTTAACAGTAACTCCGCCCAGGGGGTCAATAAAATAATCATCAGAAAATCCAATACTGTCAACAACAAAGTTAGTCTTCAGAAAATGCTCCATATGATTTCGGGCTTCTTTGAATAAGGCTAGTTCTTTTTCTTTTTGATCGTGTTCATACTTCATAAACAACCCTCCAACTGCTATAATTATTAAAAAAAGGATAATTATGTACTTGTTGACGTTCTTTTTCTTGCTCAATCAAAACCAGCCCTTTCTTATCCATTTTTTAAAAATAAAAAGGTGATGTGTATGAGTGATAAGATAAAAGTTCCTAAAGTACCAGATAAAACCTATTATACACTTAGTCGGGAATCTTACAACAGAGAGCGGTTAGATAGACTTTTGAAATCCGGTAAACCTATTAAAACGGATCAAAATTCTAGTTGGTTTGTTGAAGAGGTTAAAAGAGACTTTGATACCGGACTAGATGCTGTGGTAGTTTCTCAGGGAATCAAAAATTCAAAAGGGGAGTGGGTAAAAACTAAATCTCCCAAAAACGTTATTATTGCATTTGCCGGGACAGATCCCGTAAATCAACTAAGGCAAGATGTTATTAAAGCTGATGCTGGTAATGTAGTGCTTGGCCTTAATCCCAAGACAGGAATAAATTATATCGTTGAAAAAAACACCAAAGACCCCTCTAAAACTCTCACCAAATACGTTGGAACTCCATCTCAAGAAGCAATGCTTGCTACAGGAAAATATAAATTGATAACCAAGACATCACAGTTTGACCAAGCTGATCAACTTGTGAACAAAATCAAAAAGAAATATCAAGGAACCTCTACAGTTATTTCTGCAACAGGTCACTCGCTTGGAGGTGCTGAAGCGGAATACAGTGCTGTCAATAATGATATATATGCAGTTGCCTTTAATAATCCCTCCATAGTTAAACTTCACAGTAAAGAAAAACAAAAAGAAATCAACAACGGAGTATATGAGCCATATATCCGCTCCTTTATTAATCCAGATGATATGGTAGGGGCCGGCTGGTGGTACGAGTACGAAAGACATAACGGAACGACGATTTTCACAAAAGATCCTTCCATAGCGCGTGCAATGCGGGAGGAAAGAATGAGTGGGAGACCCAGTTCTGTGATTGGGAAAAACACAGCTTATTTTCTGCTCACAACTGTTTTTAGGAATCCTGATACCCATATGATAAGCAAAAAGAACTTTGCCTTTGATAATGACGGGAACATTGCCAGCATAAATGGAGATGATCTGATTTATGTTAAAAATTTGGATGCAATATTGCCGGCAGCAGTTGTGGGTGGGAGCGAAGCAATAAAAGTAACCCCTAGCAGCGCAAGAAAATTGTCTGAAAAGGTTCAACATATGGTAGAAGACCTTCAAAAAATAAAGAAAGAAGCTGAAAATGCATATCAGGAACACGATGAAAAAATATCTGAATTAAAAGGGGATTTATATGGGCAAGTTGGACACGGATTTTATGACTTGCTTAACGAACAGGATGTTAACAATGCATTAGAAGAGATTGCATTATCTTTGGATAAAGGGCCAATTTTCTATGATGTTCAAACAGAACAGACCTACATAGATGCATTGAATAATGCTATTCGAGATCTAGACGATATTGGTTCATTTTTGAATGAAATCGCCAATAAATTCGAAGAAAAGGACAATCTGCTAGCAAACTGGTTAAGAAGATAGGGGAGCTTACTAATGACCTTGGATAAACTTCTTGAACAAAAAGATGATCCGATGAGAAAAAGATTGCAGCAACAAATGCTTAAGGTTGGGGTAAGGGAAAGCGTTAATTCTAAATTGGAATTAATAAAAAACGACCTTAAGACTAAACTGAAAGTAGATGCATTGCAGGGCGAACTAAATGAGGTATACTCATCTCTTTTATACGATTTTTCAGGTAAGAGCCAAAAGGCCATTGCCACTAGAATCAGTGAATCCGTGAAAGTAATTAATGATACTGAAAATCGCGGAGAAGATTTTATAAACAGTTTTAAAACTAGATAAAAAGATTTTGAAGAAATAAAAAAGCAATGGGAATCCCATATGCTTTTTTATTTTTTGCTTAATGTGATTTATAGCTATGTGTTGCTTAGTATAATCAATATTGCTGATAGAATTCTTTTTCGAGTTCGAATCTAGTTCTGTTTAGCTTCTCCGCCAAGTAATCGATAAATGCATTTTGCCTTTCTAATATTTTCTCTTGATACAATTCATAATCGTAATCTGCTTCTGATAATTCTATGGCTAAATCTTTAGGGAGATTCATTGAACCAATAAAACTTTTTAATAACTCTTTTTGATTGCTGTTCATATAGGCCTCCAATGTTTCTGAAGAATCTTAATTTCTTATTAAGCTGAATTTGAACATTACCTTTTTCTTTTGTTTGAGTTTTGTTCGTGTTTTTTTCTCACTTATCGTTTTGTATGTTTTATGATGAATAAAATAAAACATTGGAGAGTGATCAGGTGACTAAAAATCAAGAACTATTGAAGGTGATCGAAGAAAACCCAGGAAGAGAATTAGTACTTATGTATCCCAGCGAGGGATCTGAATACTCTTATACAATGGGGAAGGCTTCTAAAATTATAATTGATGAATATGTAATTGATGATGCCGATGGTCGTGTGTGGTACCGTACTCAAGATGAAGATGAATTAAAAGAAAAACTATGGAATGAAATTGCTGGTATGACACTTGGCTTTGGAGTAAAGCTAACCGATGACCAAGAGAAACATATAAATGAAAAAGTGGATGCAGAAGTAGCCAAAATGAATTGGAAGCCGGCTGTGGTTGTCTATATATCATCTTCGTATTGAGGTTACATAGAAATCAAATGATCAATACAACAAATGACATAATTGTTAACAGTATAAAGGTGAAAAATTAAAGATAGAGGTAAGGTGTATTTCAATTGGATGAAAAATTAATGGAATTAATAACTTTTGCGAGCCAACAAATAGAAGGTTTAAAGTGGACACAAAGAAAACAACCAGAACTAAAAGAAATTATCAAACTTAGAACTGAAGAAACAAAGCAAACAATAGATGATCTCATAAAATATATTAAGGAAAGTTTTTAGTGGTAGGAGTGTTATATGATAACGAGATATGATCACAAGGCATCTGAAGGTCTAATTAAGTGCCTATATATCGATTTCAAGAGGTTTAGGGTGTTAATAGCGCTAAGCGAAACAGTTTGGTATACCAAAGGAAAAAAACAGCTTATCCCTATATCATTTGATGGAAATCAATTGTTTGTTTATAAATTGGCATTAGGCATAAGAAAAAAATAAAGCAGTAAACAATATGAAAATAAAAATAAAAATAAACTAAATAAGGAGCTTTAAAAATGGATTCTAAAATTAACTAACTATTAAAGGAACTTGAAATAGAAGTGAAAAAATCAATCGCAGTAAAAGCAGTAGATGCTGGGAATCTAAAAAACATTAGCCGAATTCAAACCGAAATTAATCGATTAAAGCAAGAAAACAATAACTAATAAGTTTTAATAAGTATATTGTTTGTGCGCAATCTATTACCACGAGAACGCATTATATCAACATTAATAAAAGGAAATCAAGATAGCTGATCTTTTTATTTTATTAGAAAGAAATTTGATCAGGAGATGGTTTTTTGGATAAAGAACAAATATATAACGAATTTGCATTGCTTCCAAAGGATGATGGAACCTTCCAAAGATATAAGCAAATCTTTCTAAAACACCCTCAATCGAATCGAGATAAGCTAATTCGTGCTTGCAAAGAATTTACTGAGTACGTCAATTTTTGTATGGAGACATACATTGGATTTCGTTCTAAGTTGGATGGGCGATACAAACAGTTTCCTAAAGAAGAACTTAATATGAATGATTTCATTATTAAGTTGTATGAAACCAAGCAGGCTGTAAAACTAGATACCGATTTGAGTACAATCAATTACCCGAACATTGCTGGTTTATTGAAGATGGTCGCTTTAGGAGAAGATTATGAAGTGGTGTTTAATAGGCTATTAGATGGGAAGACCTTCTTAAAATAGATCCATTCCAGTGAGTTTTGTTTTTTCTCCCGTTTTTGATTTTTTCGTATTAAAATTTAAAAAATGGGAAGGAAGATTTAAATGACAGAGATGTTTCATTGTACGCCTATTTCGAATATGGAATCAATTCTAAAAGACGGTTTAATACCACAGATAGGACCAAGATCTAAAAAACTTGAAGAAGAAGCGGGTGTTTTCTTGTTTGCATCCTATGAAGCCTGTGAAGATGCGTTAATGGGTTGGCTAGGGAGTGAATTTGAGGAACTAGGTGCTGAACCGGTTGTATTAAAAGTGGTAGTTCCGGATGATTTCTTGCTAGAAGAAACGGTAGAATGGGAACGTGTTTCACGAGTAAAAATTGAACCACAATACATTGAATTTTTTCAATTTGAAGGAAACTTTTAAGAACAAAATTTGTGTTCGCAACTAACATAATAGCAGTGTTAACATTTGAAAAATGAATAAGAAACTCTGAAAATCAAAATAATCCAATCGAGTGGCTTGAGCCGCTCTCTTTTTGGTTTTTGTGTGATCTTTATCGCGAATTTTCAGCAATACTTATTTAGCAGATCTAAAAATATAATATTCGATGAAGGGGAGAGGTTATGGTGAAAATCAAAAACACTCAAATCAAGACAGTCTATAGACGATGGGAAAGTATTTATAACAATCCAGAAATAGAAATGTCTAAACGTATGAAGGCATATTCTATTATGCAAAATATAGGGGCCCTAGCAGAAGTGTACGAAAAGGGAACAGAGTTGGATAATGACGACATTGATGATTTATTCTTAGCCTGGGGAGAAGGAATGTGGCCATTGTTACCCGAGCAAAGAGGCTCGTTGCTAAAAAAGTTAAAGGAACAAAAATGTCTTAATGTTGAGGGAAAAAATGATAAAGGAGTAAAGGAAAATAATTGACCAGAACAAATTTAAAACTGGTGATAATGGAGTGATTAACATTAGTAAAAAGTTACCTTTATTGGTTCCGATGGCTCGAATTAGAGAAAAATTTAGCATTTGATAAACGTGTGGAACAAATGCTTATTTCAGCTTGTCAAAAATCCAAAAACACTACTGTTGAGATGCTTAAAAGTTCATAAAAAAGAGACGGAAAAATCCATCTCCACAAATCTAAAATAGTAATTTTATGTCTTTGATTTTTTGGAATGTCTCTTCAAGAGATTTTTTTTCTGTTGCGAAAGGGAACCAGATGCAAACTTCGTGTCTTGCCATAAATCCTGTTTCCTTACCTAACATCACATTAAAGTCTACTAATTTGTTAATTTCATTCACAACATTTTCTAAATGCTTCCATATTTTCTGAGCAGAAGAATTTTTCCACTCATCTGAGTAATAATGTTTATCATCGTTCCAGTTGTCCCCATCAGGATGCGGAAACTCTTGTAAGGCTAAAATACCAACTTCTCCATTTATTTCAACAAGATACTGAAGCCACTCATTATCAACACAATTATTTTCATACCATTCGTAAATGTTATCTGCAATTTCTTTGTGTCCTATTTCTTCGCCTAAAGTATTTGTTAAATAAATTTCATTTTGTTCATTTAAATTGATAATGCTCATTTCTTTCATCCCTCTCATTGTTAGTTTCTCTTATATTTTAACTGACTTTTAATTTATCTGTGGAAAAATAAAAAACTTTGCGAAAACAACCTAAATAAAAGACCTTTCTAAAAGGTCTTTTTTGTTTTTTCTCTATTTCATTTATTTATGGCTTAATATGTTGGTAAGAACCACAAATAACTAAATCTAAAGGAGACATAAAAATGAAAACTGATAAGCAAAAAATAAAAGACATTAAAAACGCAATTGAAGATGAGATTACTTCTACTAATGTTTTTATTTCCAAGTTGAATGAAATCTGTTCATCACCTAAAAAAATAAAGCTCACAAACGAAGCTCGTGAAGGTCTAATACAGACAACAAATAATTTAAACATAGAGTTAGAAGCACTTCATAATATTAAAAATAAAATCGAAGATATAACAGAATCATTGCATTGAATAAAGATGGAGGAAGAATAATGAAAAAATATAGAGTGGATACATCAAATTGAAGTACAGAAGAATACGCAGATATAGAAAAAGCTCTCGGAAAATATGAATTAATTAAGGATAAATCAATGGGTGAAGGTGTCGATATGGATAGTTATGTTGAGTTGGTGTCCAGTGACAATGATTTTGACGATTACGAGATTTTTAAACGAGCAACAATAGTTTTAGATGAAGAGAAAATTGCACAAAGTAGTCCCGGAGATAAAGGATACGATTTTGACTTTTGGGCAAAATGGAAAGAAACAATTGAAATTAACTAAAAAAATAAATGAGGGATAATAGTGAATTGTTTTTTGACTGGAATGAAAAAATGTTTAGAAGAAGGAATGGAACTTTTGCGAGATGACTCCAAGGGAATTACTTCTTTCGATGATCTTGAGATCCAGGTTTGGAAGCAAACTTGGCCGGATACCACATTAGGATTTGGTGGAATAGGTGGACAAGAAATATCTTCAGTTTATACAGTTGTTGTAATGAATGCTATCTTCACTGAATGTGTTGTTTTCCACGGTATGAGATTGGCTTACAAAACAGACTTAACCAAAGAAATTTCAGAAAGAATTTCTAAAAACAATTTATTGGGGAAATTTGATTTTCATAGAAAAACAAAATAATAAAATTCCAAAGACCGATTTAATACGGTCTTTTTTTTATTTCTGATGTTATTTTAAATGTTTTTTTGATTTTTTTATTTTTCGAAGATTTTATGCGGAGTTTAATGTTATAATCTGAAAAGATAATTGAATTTAAAAAAATATTAACAGGTAAAGCTTATTGATAACAAAATAAAGGTGGTTTTTTTAATGGAAAAACAGATAGCAAAAAAAAATGTAAATAAAAAAGAAAATCACACAATATTAAATGGGCGTTTTGCTGCCTTGGATTTCATCAGTGATTTTATAATCAAGAATCCTAACGCCTCAATGGGTGATATTACAGACCATATTGCAACAGAAATTGTTGAATCGTTAGAGAAGACTTCTGAACTAAGAAAAGAGATTCAAACGGAATATGGAACTGAAAATAAGACTGTGGTTCACTAAGGAAAGAAGGGTATAAAATGAACAATACAAAACAAGCAAAGGTCAATAAATATGGACAATTAATGGGTTATTTTTCTGAACTGGGTTCTATTCACCAATTCTTGAAAGATGAAGAAGGTGGCTTCTCAAAAGACGAATTAATGGTGTTAATCAAACTTAGAATGCAACGTGTTCACGATCAAATGACAGAAATAGAAAACAAACATAGAAGTTGGGAATTAAAGCTTAGCTAACAGAACACGGAGGAATTACATAAGTGAAAATAGGTTTGTTTTTTCTTGTATACATAGGATTATTATTGTTGATAACTTTATTGTGGAGAACATATGAACTTAAAACATTTGGAGAAATACAACCAGATTGGTTTGATACTATAATTGCGGAAGTATTAGCTTGCTCATTAAGTATTAATTTCATTTTATTGTTTAAGAAAATCAGAAAGTGCTGAAGGGATAAAATTGGAATGGAAAAATATCAAGTCATAAAAATAATTAAAGAAGGCGGAAATATCATAGCCAGAGAAGGAGAGATACTTTATGTTTATATGGATTACAGGCGTATCGGGGGACAAAAAGTCTTAATGAAAGAAGACGAGTATATCTGTGATGTAGGAAGCGAACTTGAAAAGGAAAATTGTAAAAAACTTTAAAAAAATGAATAAAAAAGGCAGGGTATTTTATGGAGAATATTGAATTAAACACTATTGCCTTCAATCAATACTATTTGCTTCATCAGTAATAGATAATTTTCAAGTTTATATCTTGTGAATAAAAAAAGTGCTTACAATAAAAAGGAGAATTTGAAAATGACTTCTAGACACGATGAAGCAATGGAACTAGCACAAACTGTAGTAAAATTAATTTATTATATTGATGAGGAAAGTATAGATGGGGCAGAAACTTTGGATTGTACAATCCTGAAATTAAAAGATATTATTAAAACTATGGAAAAATAATAAGTGAAGGGGAATTTCAGATGTACCTTAATTTACTTCCTGGTGATTTAATTGTGAATGAGTGGGATGAAAAGCCGATTGAAACGTTAGCATCTAAACATTACCTCTTAGAAAAATCGGGATATGTTTTTGAATCAAAGGATGAAGATAGGCTAAATGTTTACTTTAATTATCAAAATAAGAAAAATAAAGACATAATAAGAATTACATTTTGTAGAAGAGAAGCAGTTAATCCATATATGAACGAAAAAAATTTAACTCGGCTAACCTAACAGCTGAGTTTTTTGTTTTTTTGTCAAACTATTAATAAAATCATTTATTATATTGTTATAATATGTGATATAGAGATGAGATTAATCATTTCTTATCGATAAAGGAGATAGAAACATATGCATTTGAATATGATACCAGGAGATCTTGTAATCTGTGAATGGGAAAATAATAAACCATATGAGAGGCTATTGAAAATGCAGATGAGTCTAGAAAATATGGGTTACAGATTAGAATCAAAAAAAGAGGATTCTTTGAATATATATTTTGCATATACAAATGAAATTAAAGGAGATAGAAAAAAAATCACTTTTTGTAAAATGTGACTTGATACACGTTAAACTCAGCTGAATGCAGCTGAGTTTTTTTTCATCTGTTTGTATTATATGGATTATTATTTTTGAGGTTCTAATGGGGTTAGGAAGGGCAAGTAAGAACCGAAGATGTTTTTTAAAAACACAAAAATCCCAGAGGTTACAGCCCCTAGGATTTTAAGTGCTTTGATGTGACCAGACTGTTGCAAAATCTGATCATTGTTAATTCTATCCTCATTACGTATTATTGCAAGTTGTATGTGTGTGACATATTTATCGCACTTGATGGTTAGCCGGTTTTTCAACAGCGGAATTAATAAATTCTGGGTTTTTTATCAAAATCGAAGATTATTAATCAGCTTGCTAAACCTTACTCCCGTAAGGAAAATAAAATGATTTTCACAGTGAGGACAAAGGTTAAGAAGGGAAGAAAAATAAGGATTTTGTTAATTATAGATCTAAATGCAGAAAATTTTCTTTAGAGAAGCAATCTAAAACATACAAGACATACGAGACAGTGGTGATTATCGCCACTGTTTTCTTATTTTATAAAAGGATATTACATAAATAATTACTACAGTTGTAAAAAAGGGGTGGAAAATATGAATACAAAAGCGATCGAAAAACTAATTAGAGATTATTTCAGTGGGAATTTTTATAAAATAAAACATATACTAGGTGTGGTCGAAGAAATGAAAGAGTACATTGAAAAACGAAATTTACAAAAAAGTACTAAAGAAAACCTTTTGCAACTGGCATACTTACACGATATAGGTCATTCAAATAAAGTTATAAAAACAGGATTTTATCCACTTGATGGAGCTTTATTTTGCGAAAAGATAGGGTGTGTTAAGGAAGTTGTGGATGCTGTAATGTTCCAATCTGGAGCATTTAAAAATGTTAAAAGAAACTTTCCTGATTTGTTAGAACAATACCATAATCGAAATTATTACCGTAGTGAAACTTCTAATAAATATATTGAACTCATTACATACTGTGAATTGCATCGATCTTTTTTAGGGCAAAAGATTAGCATAGAAGAAAAAATTGAAGAAACAGATCGAGAATATGGAAAACATCATTACATCGCAAGTGAATTAAGAAATAACAAACCATCGATGATGAAATTAATAAATAGAGTCGAAAGTTACGATGAATTCTAATGTTTTTTCTCAAAAAAAACTTAATACAGTATAATAAAGGAAAACAAAAGGATGTGGTGATATGTTAAACGATAAGTTCAGAGTGCAGTTAAAGTCTAGAGAAGACGGAAGTGAACTAATTATTTATCCTTCTTTAACCGATCAACGCGATGGACTAATTGCTCTTCCTATAGAATTGGATAAATGGGAGGTTAAAAAAGTAGATCAAACAACAGGGTTGTTCGATATGAATAAGAAAGAAATTTTCTTTGGACATCAAGTAATAGACAAAAAGGGGAATGAATTTGAAGTTACGATTAACGATTTCACTCAAGCAGCTGTAATAGATGGAGAAACAGGGCAAGAGGAACTGTATAAGTGTTGTAGCCGAGTCGCAGTAATAGAGTGAACCTCCTCACCTAAATGCGTGTGCACCCATTATAGATGGGGCATCTTCTAACGATTTCACTCAAGCAGCTGTAATAGATGGAGAAACAGGGCAAGTGGAACTGTATAAGTATTGTCCAGACGATAGTAAGTATCAGGAAAATGAATGGAAAAGGAGGAGTTATAATGAGCGATCTTTATTATAAAATTCTAGGTGGCTGCACTCGTGAAGACGGTAATGAGTACGTCACAGTCGTAACAATGCAGTGGTTTGACGAGGGTGACTATGATCAGGAAAGGTTTTTTCGGGATGAAGATGGAGACACTTTAGTATTTTATGAAGAAAATGAAGCCATTCAATGGTTATTCGACAATATTAAAGAAGAGTGCATTGATCCAGAGTATCGAAACCTGAGATTTAATCAGTCTAAATATATGAAATAAGGAGCCGAGTCACAGTAATAGAGTGAACCTCCTCACCTAAAATGAGCTCATTATGATGGGCATCTTCTCGGGTGATCGAACCTAACGGATCGAAATGGACCGAGCTATAACCTGGGTTCCGAGGGCTTATGGTTTATATAAAATTAATTAGGCTGCTACAATGTTTTGTAGGAGTCTTTTTCCTTCTTCTCTGATGTTGATGGCTGTGTGTTATAGTCGCGGTCAATAACAGAACCACATACGCATTCAAATAAACGTTCAGAAAGGGGAAGGCTTTATTTAACCTCGCCGCATTTTGAACATTTTTTTGATGACGGAAACCATTTATCAATTTTGATAAGACGTTTTCCTTGATCCTCGAGCTTGTATGCTAAGAATGTGGTAAACATAACCCAACATAATGCAATCGAATATTTTGTTAGCGGGAATTCTTGTGAATAATTTCCGAAAAAATCCAAATCAGAAAATTAAAGAGGTGTAAAGAATGAATAAAGTTTATTATAGTGGAGAAGAGCCAATGATTGGTGATGTTATAGGTAGTGCATATGAAGATCAAGATACAATTTCGAAAGTTATGGAAATTAACTCGGATGGTACCATTAATATTAATTTTGGAAATATGGGGTATATGGATGGGAATAATCCAGATGATTTCATATTACTTAACAGAAAACCGTTGGAATACCATTTATATCTTTGCAAAGGTAATATAACAGGAGGCGAATTCTCTGATGTAGTGGCTGCTACTGACGAAAAAGATGCTGAAAAGAAATTTAAGAAACAGCTCATCGGTGATAATCGTTGTCGCTATCTAAGCGATATTCGTGTAGAGAAGGTTAACATCAATGGATTTAAGATAAAGGTAGAGAAAGAGCTTTAATAGTTTTATAAATGCTTATCGCGAAGCAGTGGAATGGACTCAAGTACATTTAACAATGTGTGGAACGATAGATGTATACCAAGAGGCAGCTGATAGTTTCAGTTGCTTTTTTTATTTGCGCTCCTCCCTAATCGACTGTAAAAGCTTCAAACTGAATGTTAATATAAGGATGATCAGAAAAAGGAGAGTGATTATTATTCCAATTTTCAATTTGGAAACACAGTTAGAAGATGCTTTGCAGTATATGTGTTCTGATTTAGAAGATAGCAAACTATTGAAAGAATTAGACCCAAGTTCTGAGGATTACTATCATCACAGCCAAATTAAATACATACCCGAGATATTAATGCGTAATTATGAAAAAAGTCTTGTTGCGGATTGGATGAAATATGTTTTAGGTGTTGAAGATGAAAATAAATATGGAAAGGTAGAGATAAGTAAAAAGTTTAAGAACATAGATGAGTTAAGTTTTTCGTTCTTCCAATTCATTTCAACAATTATTCATTTTGCTTTAGAGGAAATGGGATTGGATAAAGATTGGCTCTTTGAAAATGTGAAAGGGGTGAATTATTTTTTTGTTGGCCGAAAACATAAACCGGTGTTATTTTTCTTGTTAGATAAAGAAGTTGAGGAAAAATATGATGTATTGGAACATTTCGTCTTCTGTTTCCGTAAATATATTGAAATTGAAATTAAATTTTTTACCGAGGAAGACCGGGTTTTTGAGTCTTTGTTCTATCAAGATATAAGTTTATCTCGAGCAAGGATAGATAAAATTTTAAAAAAACAAAAGAATGCAAAATAAAAAAGAGCTAATTTTTAGCTCTTTTTTGTTGTTGAAGTTTATGAAGAAGGTTACTAATGGATTCGCGTCTTAGTTTTCCTGTTCTTAAATAGGTCGTTTTTAAAACTTCTTTCATTAACCCTTTATCAATTAAATTCTCGTTGTGCATTTTAGGGCCTATTCTACGTGGTTCGACATAAAATGGGTTTATAAAATAATTTTTTTGACATTCAAACACTATTCCTATATCAAGTAGTCTATTGTAGTGTTTTTTGAATAAGTTAGAATTACTGTAGTCGCAAATTTGGAAGAGTTGTTTATTATCAGATAAAACAATTTTGTTGTTTGCATTTAACTTTAAATATAAAAGAAATAAAATTCGAGTTTCTTTCGTGTTAAGATGGTTGAACCAATGATCTGGATTGTACTGCCTTCGATCCAAACACTCCACCCCCATACATTTTTTGTATTATAATTTAAATATTAACACAAAATCCTTGATATGGCTTTTGTCAATAGAAATAAAGGTTGAAAAAATCACTGGTGAAAAAGTAATAAAAAACAGGCTCCTTTTTATAGGGCCTGTTTTTTTTAATGGTTGTTCGACTCAACACTATTTAAATAATCATCTAAGTTATTTTTATTAACGATTCGAAGAATATCTTTGTGTTGTTTTGGTTTTTCCATCGCTTTGATCATTTTGCTTCCAACGGAAGGATAATAGTGAAACCAGTCAAAATAATTATTCATATCAGTTGTAATAGGAGTATGCCCTTGAAAACTATAAACTTCTCCAAATACTTCAATCAACTCTTTTATATATTTTTCGTAAGCTGATCTGTGTTCCTTATTATCAAGGATTAAGTCTAATCTTTTTGCTGGGATTGGATCAGTAAAAACGACAAATTTTGTATCAGGATATGCATTTTTTATCTGAAGAAGTTTCTTTTTAAAATCTTTGTCATAATTGTACTTTTTTGTGCTTGATGATTCAAAAGATTGCTTAAAACGATCCCACAATACATCTAATCTGTCATTAGGATATGTGGTCTGTGCGATGTTATCTCGAGTATAACTCCGTGGACCACTATAATAGTTTGCTTTTGACGCTTTATAGTTATCGATAGAAGATTGTAGCGTACTGAATGAGAAAAGGGAAGTGATCTTATAAAATGGATCCTCTGATTTGTTTATATAAACAGAAGGGACTTGGTTAGGCATTTTAGTTGAAGAATCATAAGAATTCACATACAGTTCCATATAAATCGTTTTAAAATCTCTACCATTTTTCTTTGTTGCATATTTAATATAAGGAAGATATTCATCTATATGAAGTGCGCTTAATGAATAGTTAAAAACTTTTTCTTTTTGGAATTCTTTTTCGCTCATATAGGTAACTCTGCTTGTTCCGATCATTAAACTATCATATTTAAAATCTTTTCTGCTGTTAATATAGTTTGTTTTTTGCTGCCTCTCGTCAAAGCCTATTTGATAGTCATTGTATTTGTTTTTATGTGAAAAATTCCAAAGGGGATCAATATAGTAATTGAACCCCATTAGAGCAGAAACCGGTAATACAATAACAACCAAGGAAGTGAGAAGAAGGCGCTTCATCCATTGTTTTGAATTCAAGGTCATCATCACACCTTATTAAAAATTGAAGTATAGAAAGACGCTGTTCTTTTGCATATAAAAGATGCTGACAAGCACAATAAGCATAAAAACCTGGCAGTAAACCACGGATGCCCAATTAAATTTAAACTTTTCTAAGAGATCAATTGAACTCTTTGAAATCAAAGAAACTAGGATTAATAGGGATAAAGATAAGATAATAAGTTTGGAATTATCGAATGAAACAGTTCCAATTTTGTAAGAAGCAGAAGTGGCAAAGCTCCTAATTGGATGTGAAAAAATGTTTGATAAATCAGTCCAGTCAAAGTGGAACATTTTTGAGATAATCGCATTGGCTTGCGTTACGTTATCCGCTCTAAAGTAAACCCACGCAAGATTGATGAACTGAAAGGTTATAAACCAGGAAAGCCAATAAGGAAGGTTAATCTTCGTTTTCCCCCATAACCTTACGACAACAGAAGCTAAACCGTGTAAAACTCCCCAAATAATAAATGTCCATCCTGCTCCGTGCCAAAATCCGCTAATAAAGAACACGATAAGGATGTTGATATACGTTCTTACAGAACCTTTACGACTACCACCTAAAGGGAAATAGACATACTGTGTTAGAAATCGATTTAGCGTCATATGCCATTTTTTCCAGAACTCTTGAATATTTCTTACTTTATACGGAGAATGGAAGTTGGCCGGCAATTTAATGTTGAAGAGAAGTGCTAAACCAATGGCCATATCACAGTATCCGCTGAAATCGAAATATAATTGGATAGTGTAGGAGAGAGAAGTTAACCAGGATTCTGAGAATGTGAGGGATTGATACTTAGAAAAACCGTCGTTTGCCCAAATAGCAACTGTATCGGCAATGGCAACTTTCTTTACTAGGCCGATTAAAAAGATGAAGATTCCTTTTGAAATGTTATCAAGATTAATCCGCTTGTTTTCTTTTGTTTCGAACTGGGGGATCACTTCTTTGTGATGGACAATAGGTCCTGCGATAAGCTGCGGAAAGAACGTAGCAAATAACGCAAAAGTTGTAAATGTGTAATCCTTTGTTTCTCCTTTGTACGTATCCACTAGGTAAGCGATTTTTTGGAAAGTAATAAAACTCAAACCGAGGGGGAGAACGAGGTGGAGCAAGTTGAAATCAGTTCCTAAAACAAAGTTTGTGTTGGAAATGAAAAAATCTGCATACTTGTAATAACCTAATAGAGAAACGTTAAATAATATTCCTATGGTCAAGAGTATTCTTTTCTTCTTAATATCCTCTGATCTGTTCATTAACGAACCAATCAAGAAATTTAACGAAATCGATATAGCTATAAGGATTAAATACTTTGGATTAAAATAACCGTAAAAGAAAAGTGAGCCGGCTACTAACCAAAGTATTGATAATCGATTAAAGTTAAAGTGATTTAAGAGGTAATACCCAATAAACACTACAGGCAGGAATAAGAAGATAAAAACAAATGAATTAAATAGCATCCTATCACTCTCGCTGTATTAAATTTTCATATAGGTATTCTATTTTATGTTTTTTAAAAAAACTATATCAGATCAGGGGATTTGGGCAGAAGAAATGTGGTAGGTTAATAATTTGATGTTTAACTGTCTAACCTGGATGTGTTATGGGAAGGCGATAGTGACTTGGTATCTATCTTTTCTGGTTAAAGGTTAGAAATACCGTCAACTTATAAAGTGTAATTTCGAGCTTTTTGTATGTTGCTAAGATTTAATCGAAACATAAAAAAGGACCAAAAATTAGGTCCTAGACTAGTGTTGTAAAATTGTTATCTTAACGCGATTATTTGTTTTATTTGGAAACGATCGCTTTAATTTGAAAGTTGTGGTCACATTCTTAACATTTGTATCTATCCCATCCACCGTAATTATCTTCATATGATAATTTTTTATTTTCGCCACATTGGTCACAATACAAATCTTTGTTATATTGTTCTTCTGTCATAAATTACGTCTCCTTCTTGTTACGATTTTTTTGATTATACAACACAAATTTGATTTTTGTTGAAAAAAGCAATTGTAAAAGGTGAAAACCAAAATTGTACATTGTTAGAGGAGGAAGGCACTTCGCCTTCTTTTTTGTGTTCAAACGAAAAAGTAAGAAAAAGCGAGAAATCAGAAGTTTTTCCTATAATCGTCATAGAAACATCATAGGGAAAATGGCTGCATAGCGGATTTAACAAAGACAAATACCTATAATAAACTGCTAATAACAAGTGAAAGGGGAGAAGGATATGAAAAACGAAAAAGCTTTTACAGAGTGGGATCACGAATTGGTTCCGTCATCATATGGAGAATTAACAGGGAAGAAACGGTATTATCGAGTTTCTTATGGAGCAGCATACTGGCATTCAACGGATCCTAACCAAATACATAAAGCTTGCACTGTATTTGTTCAGTTTGGAAACAATCTGGATTTTAAGATAGCGAAATCGAGAAATGAAATTAAAGATAAATATCCCTGTCATATCTTAGATTGCGATTTGAAAGAAGTGCTGAGAGCTATTGAAAAGCTTAAAGTAAGAAACGCTTAATAAATAGGATTGTTAATTTTATCCACTCGAATTAATGACGTTTTTCTTGATGCACTCCTAAAAATACACTAGTATCGAAGTAATTTTTTGGAGGTGAATTTATTATGTTGATAAACAATCATTTATCTAACGTAATCACTAATGATATAAGAATTAGTGAAAATAGCTATAACAAAATAGCCAATACTCTTTCCACTGGATTAAGGATTAATTCAGCTTCAGATGATAGTAGTGGTCTCAGTATCGCAGAAAGGATGACTGCGATCGGAAGAGGGAAGAGCGCCTCAATTAGAAATATCCAGGATGGTTTGTCCTTTTTGCAAATAACAGATGGTGCAATTTCATCGATGGTTGATATGTATCAAAGGATAAGAGAACTTGCAGTTCAAGCGGATAATGGTACATATTCAGCAAAGGATCGGGCAAGTATGCAAAAAGAGGTGAAATCATTATTAAATCAGATTGATAACTTAGCGGATAACACAACATTTAACGGGATTAAGATATTTGAAAGTGATGACAATGATTTGGTTTTACACGTAGATGAAACGAGTAAAGGGACAATGGACATCAGAATGTATGATCTTACAACTGCTGGTGTTGGGATTGACTGGATCAGCGTGGAAACAGGGGCTCAATATGCTATAGACGCTGTTGATTCAGTTATAAGCCAAATTAGTGATATGCGTGCAGATTATGGAGCTTATATGAACAGACTTCAATTCAAACTTGATAATCTAAGTGATTCTTCTATCCAAAATAGTTCGTCGAAAAGCAGGATAGAAGATATTGATATGTCCGCAGCTATGAGTGATTTGACGAAATCTGAATTAAAGTTTAATACTGCGAATACAATTCTGACAAAGAATTTTCAGTATCGAAAAGCAGCAATGCAAATACTAATGCAATAATTGCGTTGTTTTTTATAGATGATAAAAAAGAGAAGTGAATTATATCACTTCTCTTTTGCATTTAATATAATTCGATGGATTTCAGAAAAAGCTTTTTCGTGTCCAGAATCGTTAGGATAATAAAAACGGTTGTTTTTAATTTGGTCGGGTAAATATTGTTGATTAACCCAAGCTCCTACTTTTTGAACTGGATAATCGTGAGGATATTTGTATCCTTTTATTCCAAGAGATTTTGCACCAGCGTAGTGAGCATCTTTAAGGTGATTAGGAGGCTCGTAGGAGTGACCCGATCTAATTAATGATAGGGCTGAATCAAGTGCTTTATAAGCACTGTTTGATTTGGGAGATAAACACATTTCAATAACAATTTTACTTAGTGGTATGCGACATTCAGGTAGACCAAGCTTTTCACTAATTGTTATAGCTGTTAAGGCGTGTGTAGAGACATTTACATTGGCCATACCGATATCCTCATCCGCGATCACTAATAACCTTCTATGAATGCTATTTAGATCTCCTGACTCCAATAACATTCCTAAATAATAAAGGGCTGCATCCGGGTCACTGCCTCTAATTGATTTTTGTAAAGCTGACATCAAATTATATCTAGAGTTTTCACCGTTATAATTAAGATGTTTGCGTTCTGAAAAGCTCTCAATAAGTTCTGTATTAATGGATACTTTATTATCTTTTATATTTGAAATCACTAAAGTCTCTAATAAATTTAGAGCAGAACGCATATCACCATTTGTGGTTTCCGTTAGAAAAGTTAATGAATCGTCTGTATAGTTAATATCATATTGGCCCAATCCATTTTCTTTATCTACTATAGACCGCTTAATACCTTCCAAAATTTCCTTATGTGACAAAGGTTTCAATTCAAATATGCTTGAGCGGCTAATGATGGCAGCTGGTAAAGAGTGAAAAACGCTCTCTGTTGTTGATCCGATAACAATAAGATCTCCAGACTCCATAAAAGGTAGTAAATACTCGATAACATTTTTAGAAAACCTGTGAATTTCATCAATATATAACAGTATAGAAGTGTCCATCTCTTTTGTTTCTTTAGCGATGGACTCTAAATCTTTTTTCCCGGATGTGACTGCGTTAATGCTTCTAAACGGAATTTCAGTGCTTCCGGCGATTGATTGCGCAATAGTTGTTTTGCCTATACCAGGTGGGCCAAATAAAATCATAGAAGCCAGTTGTTTATTCTCGACCATTCGTCTGATCGGTTTGTTTTTTCCTAATAAATGAATCTGGCCGATTACGTCATCTATATTAGAGGGGCGCATTCGGTAAGCTAAAGGGCGCATTTTATTCAAAAAGGTCACTTCCTAAAATAGATCTAAAGATGAAAGCATAACTTTAGAGTTACATCTTCGAAGAATTAATATATATCACAAACTCATTGAGTTTATAGAAAGTAGAAGCTTATATATATGCTTCTACTTTTTTGTCAATCCCTAGAACAACAAAAGAGATCATCCCTTAAAAGTTCGGTAGAATTGCTCGCCCTTATTTTTTAAGTGGTCCTCGATTAGTAAATCGAGTTCTTTTTTTAGAGAACCTAACTTTTCAGGATTGGTAACAAAGTCCACAGAATCTCCATCGATTTCTAATGTACTTGTCCCTGGTAACACTTTTTTGACATTGGCAAAAGAATGTCGATAATCATCAGATAACTGGCGAATATAATTCGGATCTATACCTTTTTCAATGATTCTTCCTCGTTTTTTAATTCGAGACATAATTGTATCTAGCGAGGCATTTGAATATATTACGATATCAGGGTTTGGTAGTCCTTCGAGTAAAGTATGGAATAAGGTGTTGTATTTTGAGAAATCTTTCTCTTTTAACGTTCTTTTCGCAAACAATAAGTTTTTGAAAATATGGTAATCAGAGATAACCATATTACCTTCTGATAATATTGCTTCCACTCTTTCTAATTGCTTATAACGATTGCAAAGGAAAAATACTTCAGTTTGAAATCCCCAGTGATCCGGATCGTTGTAAAACTTCTCTAAGAAAGGATTTTCTTCAACTATTTCTTTTAGTAGGTGAGCTCCGTTATAAGTTTCTGACAAAGCTGTTGAAATTGTTGTCTTTCCTATACCGATTGGTCCTTCGACGGCGATAAATAATGGCTTTTTCATAACGATGAATCCCCCTAAGAAATTTTAATTTTGTAAATTATAAGTTGTAAATTAGACAAAAGGAAAGAGGAGGAGAGGGGAGAAAGATGTTGAAAGAGGTGAAAAGAAAAATGGATTATACAATCGAAAGTCAACTAATAAGAACTTTAATTGCTACTGCGATAGTGGCGTGCTTATATTTATTATTGAACAGAGGGCTAAAAAAGGTTTGTGACAGAATAGATGATCATTATTATGTAACTACGCTAAGAAAAGTAGGCCAAAATTTTATTCAATACAGTTTCTTTTTAATTTACTTGGTTTATATCATTAGTGTGTTTGTAAACGTTGCACAGATTGTTTTTGTTGTTGCAGCATTTATTTTAACGCTTATGTTTATTTTAAAATCAAAAATTGTTTCGATTGTGACGGGGCTATATCGAATTTTATCGGGGATTATATCAGTCAATGATGATGTCATTATTAATGGGACTGTGAAGGGGACGGTGCGAGAAATATCCCTAAATACCATCAAGATTTTTGGAGATGAAAATTCAGTCACGGTATTAGACCACACAGAAATTAAAACAATAGAAAAATTATTCAAAGGGCTAAAAGAAGTTAAAGCAACTGCAATAATAAGTTTCCGAGAAGACCCGGAAAAAGTAGAAGACATACTAATAAAACTGACAACTAAGATAAATGAAAAGTTTTCATCTTACTTAATAAAAGTTGATGAAGAGAAAATGTTGGAGAAGTTCACCTATGAAGGAATAACAAAACTTAATTCAGGATATCAAGGAATTGAATATACAATTAGAGGGACAGTTTACTCTGATGATTATGATGATATCAAACGGAAAATTGATAGGGAATTGGCGATATGTATATATAAAAATAGACTAAAAGTGTTTGAGCAAAATGTGTTCTTTAAGACTAGAGCAGAAAAATAACGGTTAAAACCGTTATTTTTTTAATACTGCTCCGAGTAAATAATTCACTTTGAAAATTTCTATACCAATATCTAATAAAATAAAGAGATGATCTCGTATCTTGCTTGATATTGCTTTACATAAGAAAACAATTCATTCATAAATTGAAGACAGTTATCAACATTCATAATCTCTAAAGATAACGAAAAAGTCATTTTAAAAAAATAATCTTTTTCCACGATCAGAATGCAAAGTCCTGGGTATCTATCTGCGCTAAACAATTCATTTAATTGTGAATAAATTTTAGTAGGAATCATAAATTTAGGTATATCCCATTGGATTGAAAATTGAGTGTTTTTTTCTAAACTTAATACTTTGCCTATTCTTATATGGTTATTATTTTTATTGAGGTCTTTGACGAACGTTTCTAACTCAAAAATTATGTTCATTTATATTGTCCTTTCAGGGTCAATATTTGGAGGAAAACATACTTATAAGTAAGTATTTATTCAAAAGAGAAATTAATGTTGAGGTAATCTCATCCAAACAACTTTCCTTTAGGAGAGCTGGTATAAACCAAAAACCATCGTCTAAGACAACTAGCTTTGTGCCTGATTTAGAATTGAAATAATCATCTATTTTTATGATCTTTGAATATCTATCGAAATAAATATTCACTTTATTTTTAAAGTGAGAAGAAAAGTGAGAACGCAAATAATGAATAATATGCTCCTGTAATTCAATTCCTTTCAACTTAATATCTAATCGGCCGCAAGGAAAGTTATATTTAGACGTGATAAATTCAAGGTTAAATGAAGTGAGAGTGTTTGGTGTTTTTATATTTATGGAAGGGCAAGAGTTCTGATTAATATTATAAGGATGTAAGATCCAACTCTCGATAAAGTAATCTTCGTTGGCGGAAAAGGAAAGTTTAACAAAAAAGTCATTTTCAACAGCATTTAATTCAAAAGGGAATTTATTTTTTTGAAACTGAAGATAGGAAGTTTCTTCGGAACAGGAGTGTCTATATCTAATCAAATTGTTATATGGAAACATTCCTAAATCTTCGAATAGTAAATTCAATTTTAAGCCTCCAAACCATTTTTCGAAACATTTTATTCCCTAATCGTCTGAAAAACAAGAAAAGAAAAAGGAAGCTTTTTCGAAACAATTAATTTTAGTAGTAGATAAATATATCCGAGGAGGAATGAAAGTTGTTTAAGAAGAGATATCTGCTACTAGGTGCAGCAGTTCCTTTTGTTATGTTGAATGGGTGTGCTATTGGGGAAAATGCTGAAGACAAAAGTGTACCAATTGAAAAAGTTGATATGTCTAGATATGAGAAAAAAGCGGAAGAAGGGCTATATAAAGGGAATCTAAACGAAAAATTTGTAGACATTAACGTTAACGGAAAGCTAAAAACATATTATGTACAAAAGGATATGCTGAGCTACCTTAAAAATCTAAGAGATGGTGATAACGTTAAATTCATTGCAGGTATCAATGAAAAAACGGGACAAAATGAACTTTACTCTATTTCTCAAATCAATGGGAAAGACATATCCATTAGTAAACCAGTGAAAAACAAATTAGAAACGAATTCAAAAAAACATATAGATAATAAAAAAGAAAATAAAGAAAAAACTAATATGGAAGTGGTATATCCAAAAACCACTAAGATAATGAACGCGGTTAAGGAAAATTTCTTTTCAGGAAAGTTTAATGTTTTGGAAACATACAATTGGGATGGAGAAATATTATCAAATGGCGACATAGAAATCCGATTCGCTCAAATAAAAGATACACCTGAAGATGATGTACAAAAAGAAAGATGGCGTGCAGCTGATACTTTAAAAGAAACTGGTGATTTGAAAGAGCAAGATGAAACTAATAGAAAAGGCGTTAAATTTATTTTCTATGCAAGAAGTGATAGTGAGTATAAAGAGATAATGGTGATTAAAAATAAATACGGTTATTTCAGGGTTGAAACCGATACTCCAAAAAAAGAGAAAGACAATGTTATTGCAGAATTAACGGCGATGCTTAATTCAATTAAATAATACAAAGAAGAGGAGGGGAAATGAAAAAAATATCTTGGATCTTGATAATACTAGTTATATTAATAATATCCGCGATTGCATACACAATAAGTAATACCCACGAAATGACTCCTGGTGACAAGATAAAATTTGTTTATACACAAAAAAACGAAAAATAAAAAAGCCTTTTAGGGCTTTTTGTTTGTGAAATGGTTGAATTAACTCTTCCTGAAATTAAGCAACATTTTGAGTTAAAAGCAATGGGAAGCGTGTTCCGAAGGTTCGTATTGCTGTCGTTTCTCCTGTGTCAGTATTTTTAACTACAATCGAAAAGCTATGATTTTTGATGAGCGAATAAAATTCGTCAGAAAACCACTTTGCTCGGATAATATGTAAATAGGTTTCATTAGGTAGTTCGTATACTGGCAGAGAAAGAACTTCTTCGTATTCAACTTCTTCGTTATCCCAATTAATCGTAAAAGTTTGCACTATCATAGTCGGATACCTCCTTTGAAACTAAATAAGTTCTTTCAAGAACATTTTAGAATAAAAATGATCGAAATTAAAAAAAAACATAAAAAAGGTAATCCTTTTTAAAAAGGATTACCTTTGATTTTTATTTCTCGTTTGCATATTTACTGTCTATATAATCACAAAAATGAACTAACCATTCGTTAGAAGTGGTAGGAACTTTGGTGCTGTTCCAATCGATCCTTCCGTGATGACTTTGAATGCAACCTATTACATCCAACCAAAAAGTATGATGTATTTCTTTATAAATTCCTGAAAGCCAGTATTTATAAACAAACATAACCCCTAAAGTGATATGACCAATAGAAGAACCAAGCGGATCCATAGAGACGCCAAATTGTTTTGTGGCCATAGGGATTTCAGATGTTGGGAACCAGAGTTTATATTTTAATTCGCTATCGCCGTGATGAGTATATTCCAATAATTTTCCTATGTCGTGAAATAGAATCGAAAAAATGACTACATCACGATCATATGGATCTTTACAACGAAGTAAAGAATCGATAAGTTTCGTAAGATGATCTTCTTTTTCATAGAATGCGGTAAAAGCTTGAATTTCTTCTTTGCGTTGTTTTTTCTTTTCGTTCCATAAGGCCTTGTTCGTTAAGTTATAAACATAAAAAAGTAAATTTTCTCGTTTATCGTAATCATCTATATTTAAGTATGTATGTGCGATTCGCATTAATTCTACTTTATGCTGTAAAAGGCCTCCGAGTTGAAAATGGTGATGTCCTTTGGCAGCTGGTCGAATTGAAAAGAATTCCCAAACATCTTTTAAAATATCTAATGCAAGTTTTTTGACCTCTTCAGATAAAGTTGAGATGTAATATAATAATTCATTTCTTAGATCAGTTCGTGACTCAGTTATAAGTGGTAATAAATCTTCAGGTTTTGCGTCGTGTATAGGAACATAACGATCAATTACAATAGAAAATTTACCACTTCCTTTTGGCCATTCGTTCCATTTGCCAGATACTTTGTAGATTTTATGTTCTTCGAAATCTGAAATAACCTCATTAAAATTAACTTTATTAGAAGACCACATTTTAGCTTGGATGGTTCCGGAGCTATCTGTAACTTCGCACTTCAAATAGTTATTTATAACTTCTGCGTTATCAATTCCAAAAATCAAATCATTGAATTGATCATTATCACTAATTGTTGTTGGATCATATGATATGCCGCTGTTTTTCCAATCTTCTATAGGAAAATCTGATAAAGGAAGGTTAGTGGTTTCAAAAACTGGTTTTTCAAATGATTTTTCATTAAATAAATGTTGTTTATAAATACTCATTTATTACATCCTTTCTCCTTATTGATTTTAATTTTATCATAACAACTGTTTATTTATATTTTTTTATTAAAAAATTAATATTTCCAATAAAATATAAAAAACAAAATTGATAAGGATGAATAAAAATGATAAAGACTCAGCAGAAAGAGCAAGATATATTGTTTGAGTCAGTACTCGAACAATACAAAGATATGATTTGGGATATAAGCAGAAAATACAGATATAAAACAAAAACGCTAAATATTGATGAATTATTTCAGTTTGGAATGTTCGGTCTGTGGAAAGCTATTATTAATTTTGATCCAACAAAAAAGTACAAGTTCTCCACATATGCTTCTCATAACATTTCTGGTCATATTTTAAATGGCATAAATAAAGAAAAACAAAATGATCTCCCGAGGAATAAACAATCAATAAAAGAGAGGGTATTGTATTTTATTGATCTAAAAGAAATTGAAGGGTGGACGTGGAAAGAAACGCAGAGACAGAGCGGATTTACTGAAAAAGAATGGAGAGATTTCACTACTTGGAATCAAGAAAAGGTTTATCTTCATAGTAAGCAAAGGATTTCAGATAATGATGATGTTGAACTTATTCATCTAATACCTGGAGATCTAGGAATAGAAGAAAAAGTTATTGAGAAAGAAACTGTTAATGAAATTTATTCAGCTCTCGATGAACAAGAAAAGATAATCTTCAAAATTAGATATATAGAAGGCTATAACAAATCTGAAAGTGCAAAAATTCTAAATATCCCAAAGACTACATTCAGTAGGAAAGAAGAGAAAATCTTAAATAAAATTGTAAATCAAAAAGACCTCACATATATGTAAGGTCTTCTTTTTTACAATTCTTTTGTCGAAAAAACATTAGAATCTATGGAAAAATTATATCTCTTTTTATTTTTGTGATTTTCATAAGCTAAATCAATCAATTTAGTGATTAAATCAGTGTAGGGGATGCCGATTTCATTGAATAACATTGGATACATACTGTGTTTTGTGAATCCAGGTAGTGTGTTTATTTCATTGCACATAACTTTTTGATTATTTTCATCATAGAAAAAGTCGATTCGAGATAATCCCTTTACATTAATAACTTTTGCCACCTTAGAGGCCAGTTCTTTAACCCTAACCACAACATCTTCAGATAGTTCTGCTGGTATCATTAACTTGTTTTGATTGGTAGAGTGATACTTTGCATCATAGTCATAAAAATCCGCACTAGTAGCAATCTCACCGACTACAGATAAAGTGTAAGGACCGTTGCCAAGAACGCCGATTTCGATTTCTCTAGCCTTGATAAACTCTTCGATAACTATTTTATTGTCGTGATTAAAAGCGACTGATACTGCATTATAAAGTTCTCTACGATTATTTGCTTTGCTAATTCCAACACTCGAGCCTAAGTTTGCAGGTTTAACAAAACAAGGATAACCGAAATTTTGTTCGATTTCGTTCAGAATGCCTTCTTTTGAATTGTAATATTCTGTTTCGTAATAACAAGAGTATTTCCCTTGAGGAATGTTGTTAGCAGCGAACAAGTCTTTCATAACGCCTTTGTCCATACCTACAGCTGAGGATAGTACATCACAACCAACATAAGGTATATTAGCAATTTCAAGTAACGCTTGAAAATGGCCATCTTCTCCGAATGGTCCGTGTGTAATTGGGAAGACAACATCTACTTTGGATTTCAATTCAAAAGGATTGAATGTTGTAGAATGGATAACAATAATTTGAGTATCTACCTTGGGAGGAGCATATAAAGTGCTTTGCTCGTACCAATTATTATTCTTATCAATATAAAACGGTTTGGCCTCAAAAAGATCGTAATTTATATTAGTCAAAATACTAAATGCACTTTTAATGGAAACCTCGTGTTCCCCAGATGCCCCGCCAAAAATAACTGCTAGTTTACGTTTCAAAAAAGACACTCCTTATTTATTCATTTGTTGAAAATTTAAATGATGTTACCTGGTTTCTATATGCATCCCTTAGTTGGAAGTCCAACTCGCGAGGATAAATATACTGGATATGGCCGCATTCATCGCATATTAACACAGGAACGCCCTTAATCTCAATTTCTTTCCCAAACATTGAATGGGTTACATCTTTATTTTGAAGATGTAAATTGCCAACACTGTTACATCCTTTGCAAACGCTCATTACATATTCGCTCCTAACTACAAAACTCTTTTTTATAAAATACAGTTTTTAATTCTTTTCTAATCAAAGGAGAGTATGAATTCAAAAACATATTAATATTTTTTTGTTCTAGCCATTTATAATTTCGTTTAGTAGAGTTAATAAACCAATAAATGAGCAATGAATCAATTAAATCATCTTCGTTTTCATATATTTCCAAAGACATACCTTTGTTCTTTTTAATAAAAGAACTTGTTTGAATGTTAATTGTTTTCTTTAGACTGATTTTTATGTTTTTTGGTATATTCTTATCCAATATCAAATAATTCACCTATTTTATGATTAAAAAGGAGTGATAAACACTCCTTCGAATCCGCTACTCTCGTGGCGTGCTATAAAGCTTCCGACATAAGCCGGCAATGACCCTTCGCCCAAGGGTTATGTTTTATGTAGATTAGCTAAGTATAAGTGTTTTGCTCTTTGTTCGATATTAAGAGATGCATTAAAGTCCCGATCAATTTTGCTTCCGCATTTTGTGCAGCAATATGTTCTAATATGGACTGGCATCATTTTTCTATTTCCACAAGCAGAACACAACTGACTGGAAGGATAAAATCTCTCAACCTGAATGAGATGTTTTCCTTTTTCTTCACACTTATACTGTAACATCTCGATAAATTCTCCCCAGCTTACATCAGATAAACTGTTCCGGAGATGTTTCTTTTGTTGAAGCTCTTTTATATTTATACTTTCAATACCTATTACGTCATAGTGACTAGTAAGGTAGCTGGTTAGTTTATGTAAAAAATCTATTCTTTGATTATGGAGCTTCGTATACAATTTATTAATCTTTTCTTTCTGTTCGAACCAATTTTTAGAATTCCTTTGTTTTATGGACAATTTTCTTTGCTCTTCGGATATTTTTTCTTTTAATTCGTCATAAAACCTTGGATTTTCTATAACTTTTCCATTGGATAAGAAAGCAAAGCTTTTCAATCCAACATCAATACCTAGCGGTTTTAAGTTTTCTTTTATTTTTAGTGGTGGTTCTTTTGATATTAAAAAATTAATGTACCAATTTTTCTTTTTAAAATACAGTTCTATTTTGAATATTTTGCTTGGCATTTCTCTTCGGTGAGATAATTTTATATTTTGGCAGAAGGGGAGTGAAACTGTATTCGTTTTTATGTCGTATGCGAATTGCTTAAAACTAATGGGGTAGGAACATTCAAAATGTGAAGATTTTTTTTGCAAGTTGGTTAAGACTTGGGGGAAAATGATTTCAGTAAACATTGGGGTAAATGAGTATTTTTCGAATAATATTGATGTTTGATTACGAAGTTGAGCCAAAGATAATGTAGGATTCTCTGAAAGGATAGGAGAGAGGTGTTTAAAGGTGAAATATACATATTTATTTAAATGGTTGAACGTTACTTGCTGTTTTTTTGTTAATTTTAATAAAAATTTATAACTTCTAAAAAGCATTTGAACACACCTTATTCTGTTATGTGAAAAATAGCCTACCGATAAAGGTAGACTATTATTTATTATTCAAAGTATTCTTGAATTCCTTCTGCAATAGCTTTTGCAAATTTATCTTGGTATTGAGAACTTCCGAGTTTGGAAGCATCGCTTTTATTTGTGACAAATCCAGTTTCAACTAATGTTGAAGGTACTGTGCTTCCTCTTAGGACAGCAAAGTTAGCGTATGAAACTTGACGAACCTTCATACCTACATCTTCTCTGAATTCATTTGCAATGTTACTAGCAAGTTGTTTGTCTCCACGACTGCTATTGTAATAATATGCTTCTGATCCGCTTGCTGAAGATGAACCGGAGTTAGCGTGAATACTAATAAACGCGTCAGCACCCATTCTTGTTGCCAGTGCAGGGCGGCAAGATAAATCTTGTCTATATCCAGCTGTAGAACAAGCTGTATCACTTGTACGAGTCATAATAACGTGAGCACCTAAAGATTGCAGTTTGTCTCTTGTCTTTAATGCGATTTGTAAGTTAACGTCTTCTTCGTCAACAATACCTTGAGCTCCGGCATATGGACCACCGTGACCAGGATCAAGTGCAATCAATTTTCCTTTTAAACTTCCGCTGGATTTTGCAGGAGTTGAACTGGAAGATGGTTTAACAAAAGACAGATAATTTACGTTCGCATATCCTGTATGACCACCATATTGCACTTTTCCCCATCCGTTTGACACATCAGATACTTTAACACTAACTCCGTATGGCATATTTACAACGATTTTATTCGAAATGCCTCTTCCGGATCTTAAATTCAAACCATCAGGTGAGATAACATATTTAGTTTGAGATTGCCCAGATGTCGTTGTTGAATTTGACAAGTTGGAAGGAGAAGTGCTGCTCGTTTTTGAAAGGTACTTGGAATTCACATAACCGTTTTTTCCTGAAGCTGTTACGTAAGCCCAATCTCCTTTATAAGAATGAACAACAACATCTGTTCCTTTCTTCAGGTAATCAACAGCTTTGTAGTTTGCACTTGGACCATTTCTCATCGTTAACCAATAAGCTGAAACTTCTTTTATTTCGGATGAAGTTGAAGAAGTTGTTGAATTACTTGAGGAGGAGTTTACTGTTTTTGTTAAGTATTTTGAGTTTACGTAACCGGTTTTTCCATTTACAGAAACTTTACTCCAACCTCCTGATGTAGAAAGAACATTTACTTTCGTATCTTTTTTCAACCAATCAATAGCTTCGTTGTTTGCATTCGGTCCAGTACGAAGCGTTAGAGAATATGCGTTTACTTTATATGAGTTTGAAGAATTGGAAGTTGTCCTAACAGTAGTTGAAGATGAAACAGAAGTTGATGATAAGTACTTGCCGTTTACATAACCCGTTTTGCCATTAGATGATACTTTAACCCAATCTCCACTGGCTGATGATAAAACGGTCACTTTTGTACCTTTTTTTAACCAATCAATAGCTTTATTGTTTGAGCTAGGACCAGAACGCAAAGTCAATGAATAGGCTGTGACAGTGCTAGTATCTGAACTAGAAATATGTTTTAGATACTTGTCATATACATAACCTGTTTTGCCATTATTAAATTGTACATAATCCCATTGACTGCCGTCTTTTATAACATTGACAATCTGTCCTTTCTTCAGCCAATCAACTATTTTATAGTTTGAACCAGGTCCAGATCTTACATTTAACGAATACGAAGTAACCTCGCTTTGTGTTTGAGCGCTTACTTGATCTGCCGATTGAATTAGTGCTGCTGACGGAATCACTAGAGACAAAGCCATAACACCTTGTGTGATTTTATTCAAAAAAATTCGCCTCCTTGGTCCTAAATGGACATCCTACTTTGTGCTTTTTAGTGAGACGAAATTGACTTCCTTTAAAAAAACAGAAAAATAAATTTTGTTTTGTTTATTTTTTTAATCAGAATAAATGTTGTAAAATAAATAAAAAATAAGGAGGAAACGGATGAATACTACAGATAAAATGGATTTATGGGGTAAAATAAAAAAACTGAATTTTAATAGCCCTGTAAAAAAAGAATTGTTTTATATGATTGATGAATATATTGATAGGATAGAATTTGTGAAGGATCATATTGGTCTTAGAGATTTTATGTTTATAGCTGAAGAGGGGACGGAACATATTTTTGTAAGTAATTTCTTTGTTGCAATTGATGTAGAATGTGAAAAGTCGTTTTCATATGAACAAAACTTAAATTTATTTTTAGAGAAATGTATATACAATAGAACAATTAAAGCCTTACATACTCTTTTAAATTTTTTCGAAAATACGGACCGTATTTTATATGTTGGTGTGGGTTTTAAGGGTGTAAGTGAAATTGATAAAAGTCAACTGATAGAGAGCTATGTTGGAGGAAACTTTGATACAAGAGAAGAAGCTGAATACAAAATGAGAAAATTCCCTGATTGGTATGATCGTTTCGCAAAACATCCAAAAGACTGTCATTTCCTAACTGTTAAAGCAGAAAGATATATAAATAATGTGCTTAAACCTATGGAAAATGTTAAGCTACAAAAAATTATAAACAATATATTAATGAAAACTAATCTTACGACTGAAGATAAAAATGCGCTTCAGGCAATGGCTGTTCGAATTAAAAAATAATAAAAAAAGACGTGGGGGATATTCACACGTCTTTTTTGCATTGATTTTTTTTTGCCCTATCCATTAAAACTTTAGGAGAAGTAGCAATTTTCTCTTTCTTATTGGCCAAGTATTCATCTATGTCGTAATGTGTTTGCACAGCGTATTCATCCAGTCCTAACGATTTTTTTATTTGAGAAATGAAATCTTGGTATGTTTCTACGGAAAAGCCAAAATAAACATATTTCAATTTAGATACTTTTAAAATTTTGTTTTTTGTATCTACTATCATTTCAAATCGATGCTCCCAGTGGTTCTGACTCCCCAATAAAATTATTATTGATAGCTTCGAGTGATTGATTAAATCCCATAAGTCTTGGCGTTCAAGAGAAAGAGTTAATTTAAACTCTTTTGATCGCGCAATAAGTGGTAATCGAGAAAGAGCATAGTTATAATCCACCAAATTATACTCCTCTTGCCCGTGTTTGAACGAATCGAGTACCAACTTTTTCATAATCTCAATAGTTTGGGTTGTTAGATATTCATATTCGAAGTCATTTTCTCTAAAAATAGATTTTATCCATTCTTGATCAGTCCAAGATAACCAACCATTTATATTTGTTTTATATCGAAAATCATTTTCAAAAATGCGGTCATCAAGCCAATTATCAGGTCTTTTGTATTTGAAGGTATTATCAATGTAAGACTTTAAGAACGTTTCAACTCTTGGGTAAATTAAAGAACCGAAATAACTTAGCATTTGACTAGCAATAGGATAAAGTTTTTTATTTCTTTTATTATATGCTCGGAAATCATCTAGAATAAACTGTTTGAGTATTACATCTTCATTGATTTCTTCCCCAGTATTCATATTGTAGGTTTTATTATTCATAATTGTATCCTTGGTGGGTAAATCGTTAATCATTTCTAAAACTTCTGGTGTGGCCTTATGGTGTTTTTTTATCATTGAATAAAAATCTGTCTGATTGTAGTAATAAAAATCGCGGTGTGCTGCATTGATCGATGATAATAGTAAGATCAAAGATAATTCGTCAATTTCATAGCCATAGCGGATTTTAAAATGAAAAAGCCGTAGCAATGTACTTACTGGTGAAACAGAATGAAAAACTCTTAATACTTTATTTCGTATATCATTTAATCCTGTTTCGTTTACATAGATGATGCCTTGATTATAATAGGCACACCTAAAGCTTAAATCAAAATTGATAATTCTGTTTGGGTTGGCTACAACGAGTTCTATATTTGAACCTTTATGAGTGAATCTATAAACAACATCGATCATATCATTGGGGTATCCAGAGTCGCTGTTATCTTTCCAAGTACAATCTGGAAAGTGATTTTTCAGAACTTTCCCCAACCTGTCATAAGTGGAGCCATAAAAAACATCGTCCAAATCATCATCATATGAATCTAAATTCGAAACAATATCACTACAGATTTTATTACTAACAAAGAAATCGATGTCCCTAGGAGTAAAGGGGGTGTTATGTATGTTGGATATTATTAAATCTGAAATATAACCACCAGCAACAAAAAAATTATCTTTAAAAGTTTCTTTAAAAGCAGATTTATCCTTAAAAATACTTTTTTCTCTTCGATCACCTAGAAAAGCGCATTTTTTAGCTTTCAATTTTTCAAACGCAGAAAGATAAAGATTCTCGAAGAAATTTTCTAAAAATAAGTATGTTTCTTCTAAAAAACGTGGCACTTCCACCTCATAATTAACCCATTTGGTTTGAGGAGTATCCTCAACTAATTCCAAGGCCTCTCTTAGATGCATTGTAATCACTCCTTTTGGCGATGTTTACTAAATTATAAAAGAAGCAATAATCAGATCGTAAAAAAAATGATGGTTTAGACGAGCATTTAAAATATGGGGGGCAAGATTTGGCTTTCTAAGGCATACATTTTTTTATGAAAAAAAGATAGCAAGAAATATATTTTCTCACTATCGAATGAAAAACTGTTATTGAAAGAGATCTAAGATATTCTCGACTTTTTTGATAGGGAAATCATACAGATAATGTTCTACTAATAAATCCATATACATTCTGTGAGAAGGCCTATCTTCACCTAGGTTATGTGCTTTTTTGAGAATGCGCTTGTGAATTGAAACAAAACATTCTATAAGCTCTGGGTCATAACTTATTCCAAGATATTGGCTTAAGTCATTTAATGCTTCTCTTGCAGGTCCGCCTTCTTTATAGCATCGTTTAGACAAATAAGCATCTAAACTGTCCGAGATGCGCGTAATACGGGCATAAAGAGGAATCTCTTTACCATATAAACCCCCAGGATATCCGCTACCATCGACATTGCAGTGGTGGTATCTGGCTGCCTCCACAATTTGAATTTCAGCATTTATTTTCTCGAGTATTTCACTGCCGCCTTGAGCGTGTTTCTTCATTTCGTTGTACATTAACAGGGTATAGGATCCAGGATAATTGATGAAGTCAGAAGACATACCTAATTTTCCTGTGTCGTGAAACAGACCCGCTTCAAATAACAATCTAAGGTCCATTGTATCCTGTATACCAAATTCTTTGCCGATCGAATAATTTATTGCAGCAGTATGAAAAGAAAAAACAAATTGATCCTTATCGTGTTTTTTCAGTAGTTTAATTAAATCTTTTTTGGAGGTGGTTTTTGAAAAATCAATATGGTCATAGTCGTATTTAAACTTCTTGTCGTTATACAGTTGGAATCACCACCTTATAAAAACATATAAACAGTATAATGCCCTTTCTAATTTTTTGAAGTAATTAAACAAAAAAATAAGAAAGTATATAGGAGGGAGTGATAATGTGAAACTAACAGACACTAGAGATTTATACATACAAAATTTATGGAATATTAATTTATCTGAGAGAACAATATCAAACTACAATAAAGAGTTAGGGTATTTTTTCGACTTTCTTTCAACAATCTCTATTGAGACTATAACGGATATAAAAAGCGTTCATATAAATATGTATATCGCCCACTTGGTTAAGAAGGGAAATAAGGCGGCTACGCGAACAAGAAAAAAATCAGTGTTAAAAAAATTCTTTGAATACTGTATTCAGATGGAACTAATAGAAAAAGATCCAAGTGCCGTGATAGGAAAAATAAAAGTTACAGATGCTGATAAAAAGAAAAAGGAGATACTTACATTAAAAGAACAAGAAAAAGTGCTAAAAGCGATTGATAAGAAAAGCACTAATAAACTTAAAAATATTTGCATTTTTAATTTATTTATCTATTGCGGAATCCGAGTAAGCGAACTTTGTGGTTTGCTATGGGAGGATATTGATTTCAAGAGTAAGCTGATTACTATAAGGGGAAAGGGCCGAAAAACAAGAAAAGTTCCACTTGTCAAAGAAGTTGAATCAGATCTGAAACAATTAAAAAAAGAACAAACACCTCGATCTGAATATATATTCACAGCTAAGAAAACAGGGTTACCAATGTCAGATAGAAATGTTAGATCAATTATAAGCAGATATTGTGAGTCGGCCAAAATCTCAAAAAATATAAGCCCACATAGACTAAGAGCAACTGCTGCAACCTCATACCTTCGTGAAGGAGTAAATATGAGATACATTCAAATGCTATTGGGACATAGCACGATGAGTACGACTGCTATTTATTTGAACCCAGAAGAACAGGAAATGAATGACGCAGTTCAAAGTGCAGCTAGAAAAATCAGAAAAAAAGGGAATAAGAAATAAATTCACAAAGAATAAGTTAGAACATTTTATAGAGGTGACCACTTTGGCCAAATCAATAGAGGAACTTTTAACTTACGTAAACGAACTTGAACAAGAAATGAGAGACACTGTAGAAGAATTAAAATTAGTTGCAAAAGAAAATGCAATGTCTCAAATACAAGATCTATTAACAAGAGGTAATAGTGGGGAAGCGAAACAGTTAATCGATGATATAGAAAATCTAGGTTCTCTTTCATTAAATGTGAATATTGGATCCATTAATGAATACATTTTAACTATGCTTAATATGGATTCAGAAAAAAACCGATTCACTAATAATAAAAGCGGAAATCAATTCAATTTTAAAAAAAGTTCAGAAAAAGAAGATGTTAAAGAAGTAATGAAAAGAAAAGGATTTAAGTTTTGTGAATATAAAGAAGGAACTCTAAAATTCGAGAAAGACAGTGATTATTTTTTTACTATTGAAATAGACAATGCGATGAATGATGAGTACATAGAGAATACACTTGATGACACAAATCAATTAACCAATTTAATTTTCATTACCGAAACAGAATATGACAAAAAAGCATTGAAAAATAAAGTTAACAATTGGATAAACAAAAGAGCTGATGGTGAAACTTTGAAAAAATACTTACAAGTACAAGTTGGTTCCTTTGAACATTTAAAACAAAAAGGTACTGTTTTAGAAAAAATGAATTTAGCTTAAGAATTACCAGTGCACAGCTGGTAGTTTTTTTGAATTGTTTTTTATTTGAAAGTAAGGTGATGTTTTTGTTAAGAAAAGGCGTAAAAATATATAAGTTTATTAACAAGATGTCTGCGTTAGATGTGACACATAATCTAGAGTATTACAAGGACAAACAAGAAAAAGATGAGAAAGAATACAAAGGAAATATTGTGATATCGATAACTTCTAGTAACAAATATTTAAAGGCTTACATATCAAAAGCAAAGGCAAAGTCTCTTTTCAGAAGTTTTGTTGATGGAAGTTTTTCGAAGTTATATCCAAATGGGTTTCAAGACTATGGAGGAAGCGTTAGAGACAATCAAGTAATAGCAAGAATATTAAAAATAGAAATGTTAGTAAACGATGATAATAGGAATCCTGGTAAAAAGAAGGTTCAAATTAGATTTACGATTTCAGAAGGACCTGGTGAAAGAACTAAAACCGGTGCGTTTAAATTAAAAGGGAATCCAACAAATTTTGTTCAATCTTATTTAGATCCTATATCTATGAGGGAATGTGCACTAGAAGTGGTTGACTATATTAATTCTGCTGAAATTGCATCGCAATTAATAGGTAGGCCTCTTCATACTCTGACTAGTATCAGTCACGAATCAAGAAATGAATCAGGGATACAACAATTTATCACAGGAATGAAAAATGGAGGGAGTGGAGGAAGAGGGGTTCAAGGAATCATTAATGAAATAAGTGAATTTCGGGATGATGAATTAATTGAATTATACAAAGCAGTACACCAAGAATATAAAAAAAGGGACGCTGAACGGAATAAAGATTAAGCCGGTTTTTGAAACTGGCTTTTTTTTATCAAAAACTAGGATTTAGAAATATAATAGGGAAAATTACTAATTAAGGAGAGTGAATTTTAGCTTTATGGATGATCCATTGCAAATTTTAGCTTTATTTGTGTTAATTTTCATTACTGCATATTTTGTTGCAGCGGAGTTTGCTTTTGTAAAAGTAAGATCAAGCCGAATCGATCAGTTGGTTGCTGAAGGGAATAAGAAAGCGGTTAAGGTGCAAAAAATTCTAAATAGCCTCGATGGATATCTTTCTGCTACTCAACTCGGCATAACCATTGCTTCATTAGCTTTGGGATGGATAGGTGAGTCGGCAGTTCATAGTGTTCTTTCGCCTGTTTTTGATTACATTAAGTTAAGCGAAAACATTACACACCCTTTGAGTGTTGCTGTATCATTTTTATTAGTGACTTTTCTTCACGTTGTTTTGGGTGAGTTATCTCCAAAAACAGTGGCAATCAACAAAGCTGAATGGATTTGTTTAAAGTTTTCCTCGAGCATTATTCTTTTTTATAACGTTATGTATCCTTTTATTTGGTTGCTGAATTCTTCTTCGAATTTGATTGTAAAATCATTCGGGCTAAGAGCTGCTAGCGAACATAGCGAAGAGCACTCTGAAGAGGAAATTAAACTAATTGTATCTTCTAGTAATGATATTAATAGTGATGAAAAAACAATGGTTGAAAAAATATTTGATTTTGACGAAACAATTGCTAGAGAAATAATGGTTCATAGAAAAGATATGAACTGTATATATTTAAATGACTCTTTGGAAGAGATACTTGAATTTATTGAAGATAAAACTTTTTCAAGATTTCCTGTTGTTGGAGTGGATAAGGATGATGTGAAGGGTTACATAAACATAAGAGATTTATATTCCATAAAAAATAAAAAGGTATCCAATCTGGAATCAATCGTTAGGAAAATTCCTAAAGTATATGAATCAACACCGATTAAGAAAGTATTGTCTAAATTAAAAAAAGAAAAGTCGCAAATCGCCGTTGTTCTAGATGAGTATGGTGGAGTGAGCGGTTTGGTGACAATGGAAGATATACTTGAAGAGATTGTAGGGGACATTCAAGATGAGTTTGACAATGAAATTTTCCCAATCGTTAAAGGAAAAAACAGATGGATAATTGAAGGAGATACGCACATTGAAGATGTGGAAAAAGCAATTGGTTTCACATTTGTTGAAAAAAAAGATGTAGTAACAATGGGCGGATTCGTTATGTCTAATTTAGAATCTGAACAAGTTAAGGTCGGTCATAAAATTGAGATCCAAGGAAAGCAAATCGAATTGTTAAAAGTGGAAGAAGACCGGATACTTTCATTAGCAATTCTAAAATAAAAAATTTTTATAAAAAGCGGAGATATTGATCTCTGCTTTTTTATTGTTCATTTTGTTTTAAAGAAACTAATAGAATGGATAATATTCGCTCAACAAATGTATCTAGGAATCGCAAACATACCTTTAAATGATCTGTTATTTCTTTTTCAGAAACACCTATTTTCAAATAAAGAAAATACTGATCTAACACGGGCTTAAAGTACATAGGCAATGCTTGAAAAATGCTTTTTTCGTGAACAACTTCGTTTCTAAACAAATAGATAAAGCTCCAAGTGGGATTGTTGTAAGGAGAGGTGTAACGGTTAAAGATATCCTTCATAGGCTTATTCAACTTGCCGCTATGAAAAATAGAGGAAACTGAAACTTGGGTGTTTTCAATTTCATATTCTAAACAATAGTTTAAGATATGCATTAACATATCGACTGAAGAGCGTGTTGAAACTAAGAAACTTTCTAATTCAAAATAGATAGGCATTAAAGCGAAAAAATCATTTTTTCCGCTTGCCTTTTTTACGGAAAAGCTTATATTGTTCAAATGATAAAGATTCTTTTCTAATTTAAAGATGAGATTTTGAAACAATTCAAGGATTTTTTCCTGGCTGCTTTGTTCTGGAAACCTAGATAATATTTCACGTTGATAAAAATGAATATCGGTTTTATACAAGCAAACACCTCCTTTTGGGGATTTTATTTAATTTTATAAAGAATTAGCCGATTATGTATGAAGATGGTTTGAGGAATTATAGTGGCTTTACATTTAATTCGTCAATGAAATGGTTCTTTTTTTTCGGGAGGTGCGAATATGACGAAGGTGGCACCTAGTGAGAGTAATGAAAATATAAGAAATTTAATTTTAAAAGGTAAGAAAAATGGTCTTCTGAAAGTATCAGATATAAGAATTCAATTAGCAGAATATGATTGGGATAAAGACAAAGCTGGCGAAATTTATAATGTCTTGAACGAAAAAATGGGTATTAAAATTATTGATGATGAAACAGATACAAGCGAATTAAAAAAAGAAGAAAAATTTATTACGATTAAAGATTTGCTTATAGAAGAACCTGAAACAGAAGTTGATATTGATGTAGATGACACAGTCAGAATGTATTTAAAAAAGATTGGAAGATATCGTATTTTAGATGCTGAAGAAGAAAGAATGTTAGCGAAACAAATCTTAGCAGGTAGTGAAGACTCTCGTAAGCAGTTGGCTCAGTGCAATTTAAGATTAGTTGTTTCTATTGCAAAGAAATACATAAACAGAGGTTTGGATTTTATGGACTTAATTGCTGAGGGGAATACTGGTTTGATGAAAGCAATAGATAAGTTCGATCACACAAAAGGGTTTAAATTTAGCACTTATGCTACCTGGTGGATAAGACAATCTATAACAAGGGCCATACCAGATCAATCGAGATTAATACGAATTCCAATTCATATGTACGATACAATCAATCGTCTTAGAAAATACAATAAAGAATTAACTCAAGAATTCGGACGGGAGCCTAACATCAAAGAACTTGCTGTTAAGATGGAAATGACCGAAGAAAAGGTTTCTGATATATATAAAATTGCAATGGATCCTATTTCAATGGAGACTTCAATAGGGGATGATGATGACAGTACTTTGAACGAATTTATTTCAGATGATAGGCCTGATCCAGATGTATACACGAAAGAAACAATGTTAAAAGAAACAATTGATGATGTTTTAGAATCTTTGACTCCTCAGGAATCTCTTGTAATCCGATTGCGTATGGGGTTAGATGATGGAGAAACTAAGACATTAGATCAAATAGGTAAAATCTTTGATCTAACTAGAGAAAGAATACGCCAGATAGAGGAGAGGGCATTGAGAAAACTAAGACATCCTAGCAGATCACAAAAATTAAGAGACTTTCTAAAATAAGAAAGTCTCTTTTTTATATAGAAAGAGAGTAAATTGGGTGTGTTCAAAAAGTATTAATATAATTTAAATATAATGTAATGCAGTTTACATATAAATCTTATTGTGATAAATTAAAGTCAATTGGAAAGGGAGGTAAGTTTTATGGAAATAAACTTAAAAGGCGTAGTTGATGCAGGAAATAGTGAACACGGAAGTATGATTGACGGAAAATTAGAATTACAACCTAGTACAATCGCAAAAACTTCTAATAACCCATTTTATGAAGATATGAATGTAGAATATGCAGTGGAAAATATTTTCAAACACTTGGTAGTAAACATCGATTCCACTACAGTGAAATCCGGAACTTACTTTATTGGGGCTTATGCACTTGATAGTAACGAAGCGCACCAAAACACAATGCTTGGTGTAGAGAAAAAATATGAAAGTGATGTTCCAGTTATTATGACATTGGGAACTTACGCAGCAAAAGCTGTTCAACAGTCATTCGAACAAAACAAAACTTTACCAGAAAAAATTAAAGTTAAAGCGGATATGATTACAGGTTTACCTGTTAGAGAATACGACCAAGAAACTGGAAAAAAATTCGCGGACCGATTTATGAATTGCCTTCATAATGTGAGAGTTTATTTAGGGAAAAGCAAAACTGTAAGTGTTGAATTGGAGTTTGAATTCGTAAAAGTATTCCCAGAAGCAGCTCCAGTTGTTTGGTCTTTATGGAAAGATGATAAAGATGAACCTAGAAATGATGACATATTTAAAGGTTTCCTAACTTACAAAAAACCTACTGGGGCAGAAGAAACAGAGTCAGAAGAAAAAGAGTCTAATGAAATGTTCTCGAAAGAAGTTACAGGTGATTACTTCTCTGACAAAAGAATTTTACATATTGATATCGGAGAAGGAACCACTGAATTTCCGATAACTGAGGGTTTAATTCCCAATCAAAAACTTGTTAAAGGGTCTCAGAATGGTATAGGGCACGCAATAGAAGTTATTCAACAGGAATATGCTGATTTAATCAACGTGCCTTCAGTTCAACGTCATACCATTTCTCAAGCTTTAAAAAACAAATCAAATAAATATTATCTACGCGCTTTGGATATGATTCAAGAACCGCTTAATAAGCAAGCACAAGAAATTATTCGTTACGCCGTTTCACAAGTCAATAAAGTTCATAATGAATTAGATATAATTGTTGTTTACGGCGGTGGGAGTGTGCTAATGAAACCTCATTTGTACCCTAAATTAGTTGAGCTCTGCTCGGATCGTGAAATTGAGCTTTTGTATATCCCTGAAAAATTCGCTACGACATTATATATCGAAGGCTTAAACAATATGCTTACAAATGGTGTTTTTGAAAAAATAAAAAAAGAAGCTTTAAGTCAAGTCGGCTAAGGACTGATTGTTGATGGGTTACAACCAAAATAAACAAAAGGGACCAGGAGACAATGTAATCTTACGATTCAAAAAAGATGAAAAAAGTACTGTAATAGATTGGGTGAATGGACAGTCGCAAATATCTGAATCTCTTAGATTTCTGATTGAAGCGGATGTGCAAAGGAACGGCGGGATAGTTGACTATGGGAAGATAATTCCTCCTCATCGAGATAAAGAGTTTCTGGTGAATTTCTTAAAACAAGAGCTGTTGAAACAAGAAATGATCGGAAATGTTGATAACAACATTGAAACTCAGATGAATAGCAATAACCGCTTTCAAGAAAATAGCGATGTTGTATCGCTTACCAATACATTGAATGAAATTGAACCTAAGAATAATGGTATTTCTGAAAAGGAACCCAGTTTTTATGAAGTGCCGGCTGATTCGCTGAAAGAAATAGCAGTCACTAATGAAAATTCCGTTGATAAAAATACAGAAGCTAAACAAAAACCAGATACCCTTGAAATGACAATTTCCAATGAGGAGATTTCTACTTCCCAAGAATATGCGGAAAAAGAGTCACAAAATATAGAAGATGAGCCAAATTTTGTTGTTCAAAACATAGACGATCAAATTTTATCTTATGATAAAGAGAATAGTGCAAGTGCATCAACTGAATCTGAACCTGTTGAAGAGTCAGATGAAAGAAAAGTTAAGGATGACGAATTAAAATCAAAAGCCGCAAGTTTTTGGAGTTCGTTGTAACAAAAAAGATCGAGGTTTAAATGACCTCGATCTTTTTTATATGTCGCTTTGGTTTAGTTTTTCCTCAAGTTCTTTCAAATCATTTATTCCAAAATACTTCAAGAATTCTTCGGTTGTAATGAATCCTTGTTCGGTTTCTTTTATCAAATTCAATTCCAGCGCTGAATCAATCCCGCTATCGGGATTTTTAACACCTCTAAATTGAGCAATTTTCGATTTTTTTACGGGCTGCATTGATGCCACAATGGTGACAGTATCTAATGTAGGTTTTGATAAAAACTGATATTCTTTCGGAACAATAGGTTCAATCACCTCATAATATTGCTGTGACGTTACCATTTCAAACCCGCCGGCAACACGCCGAATTCTTATTCCTCTTCCCTCATAGTCTCTTTCTAGTTCAGAGATCCACCTATTAACTGTGGTTTGGGACTCATTAATCATTTTTGAAATCTTTTCAGACGAATAAGGTTCTTTCGCAACAAATAAAATTGATTCAATAGCGTACTTATCCATTAATAAATCACTCCGAATTTAAAACTATTTTGCTCAGAAAAACTTTTTCATTTTCACTCTCAACCTTAAAGAATTGAATTTTAACAAGTTCTAATAATGCAGAAAAGGTTACGACCATTTCCTCTAATTCATTTAAACTGTCAAATAACTGAGATACATCTATTTTGTTTGAAGGGTAGGACTTCAAAAAATCCATTTGTTGTTCTATAGTAAACTTCGATTCTGCTAATTTTTTGGATAGCTCTTCTAACTTCATATTTCTTTCTTGTAATTTCTTTTTTTTCATTATGGCGTTAAAACTATTTAATACATCAGCTATGCTTCCTTTTTTAGGTTTCTTGACTACATCTCTTTTTGTTCTCTTGAAATATTTCTGTTCAATGAATTGAAGGTCTTTCATTTTTTCTAAGTCGCTCTTATATTTTTCGTATTTCTCAATTTCTAATGCAAGTGCCTTTCTAGGATCTTCTTTTGTAGAAGGGAGCAACATCTTAGTTTTTATTTCTAACAGTAGAGAAGCCATATCAGTGAAAACAGAAGTTATTTCAATGTTTTTTTGTTTCATTTGCTCAATGCTATTTATGAAGTCTCTTGTAATGATACTCATTGGCAAATTGTGAATATCTAGTTCTCTTTTTTTTATAAGATCAATTAGCAAGTCCATAGGACCTTCAAATTCCTCAAATTTAATGATGATAGGATCCATTAAGACACTTCTTTCGTATTGTTATCATCTAATATATTATCTGTGTGCTCTAAATGGTAAGGGAAAACAGTGGTTATCCCTTGTTCTTCTTGAGTTACTCCAAATAAAGAATCAGCTGACATCATTGTTCCTTTTCTGTGACTGATTACAATAAACTGTGTGTCTTCTCCGAATTTTTTTAAATAATATGCAAATCTTGAAACGTTAGCATCATCTAGTGGGGCGTCTATTTCATCTAAGTAAATAAAAGGACTAGGTTTTGTCTTTATAATAGCGAAAACCAACGCACAAGAGGTTAGGTTCTTTTCTCCACCGGATAAAGACTCCATCCGTTTAGGCTTTTTGCCTGGGGGTTGAGCTTTAATTAAAATATGAGAAGACAAAGGATTTTTAGGGTCTTCTAATTTTAAACTTGCTTCTCCTCCGCCAAATAATTCAACAAAAGTAGTTTCAAAATGTTTTGAGATTTCCTTGAAGGTAGTAGTAAACCTTTGAGTCATCTCCTTAGAGATATCTTTTAAAAGTGTTTCCAAATCTTTTTTAGCTTCTCTAATGTCATCCAGTTGTTCTTTTTCTCGTTGATAACGTTCATTTAATTGTTCAAAGTCAGTTATCGATTCCAAATTAACGCTACCGATAGACTTTAATTCCTTAATCAATTTATTGATTTCGCGTTCTGTTGCTTCTTCATTGATTTCTATTGTCATAATTGAAAGTAAGGAATTCTCATCTAATTGATAAGCTTCTTGAGAACGCTTGAGAATTTGGGAAATGGAATTAAGCAAATTGTTTCGTTTTAGTTCTAGCTTATGAATTTCTTCGTTTAATGATTTTACTTTATGTCTTTCATTTATAACAGAGCTTTCTATTTGGTCCATTTCGAGTTGAATATTATTTTTTAATGACTGTTTATCAGATAATTGATCTTCGATAGATGAGAATTCTTTTTTCAAAACATCGAGGATAGCAATAATAGAATTATTCTCTTTTTTCAGTGATTCAACTTTTACCTCGTTCGAAAACTTTTTAGTTTGAAGGAATTCTAATCTTTTTTCATTAGAATCCTTACCGTTTTCTTGTTCAGAAATAAAATCTGTAAGGTTTCGCTTTTCCTCTTCCATTTTTTCGATGTCAATAACACATTGTGTTTCTTCTTCTTTTTTTGTTTCTAAACTTGATTCAATGACCTTTATTTTTTCCAATGTTTCACTCAAATCATTATTCTTTTTATTGTGCAGCTGTTCTTTTTCCTGGTGTCTAGAGTAGAGAGAAGAGGACATCCGCTTTGATTCATCATAACGATATTTCAAATCTTTTTCTGTTATTTCCTGTTCTTTTATGCCGTTTTTTAATGAAGAAAAATTTCTTTGAAAACTTTCCAAATCCAATTTTAAGTCGTTGTTAATTTCTTTCTCTTCTTCTAGAGAGGGGGATATAACAGATAATTCGTAATTCAGGGTAGAAATATCTTTTTCTAAACTGTTTTTGTGGTTATATAATTCCTGTAGATTAGAAGCAACAGCATTAACATTTACCTTGAGAGTATCCATCTCTTTCTTTTTGCTTATTAGGCCTTTTTTGTTCCTAGCTCCACCACTGATTACCCCAGGTTGAAGAATATCTCCATCTAATGTAACTATTTTGGTTTTAATTTTTGTTTTTCCATAGAGCTTGACTGCTGCGTCCATATCTTTTGCTATTAAATATCTACCTAATAAGTGTTTGAATAGGGGAGATAAGGCTGATTGGTAACTAATAACCGATAGGGCAGGTGTAATATCAGTAAAAGTATTGAGCACGGTCAGTTCTTCTTTAGACAAGCTTTTTTCTGTAACATCATCAAGAGGGATGAAAGTAGCCCTTCCTAATTTATTATTCTTTAGAAAGTTAACGGCTTCTTTAGCGTTTTCAATGGTATCCACTACGATGTTTTGAGAAATAGAATTCAATAGACTATCCAATGCAATTTCGTAACCATCGTTTGGTTCGAATAAATTACTTACAACGTCTAAAACACCGCTTAAACGGTGTTTATTTTTAAGCGTGTTTTTTACACCTTCGAAGTATCCTTCGAAGTTTTCTAAAGAGGTTTCTAAACTCTCGAGTGTTGCTTTGTCTTTGGCTAATTGTGTTTCGAGATTTATTATTTCTGAAGAAAGGCCATTTAAATCATTTTTCTTCAGTTCTAAACTTGTTTGTTTGTTTTGCAATTTTACAGTTAATGATGAAAGTTTAGCTTGATGATCCTTCAAAACACTTTCTTTTTCTGTAAGTTTATTTTGCGCATTGGTGATTTCTTTTAAGGAGTTTTCCTTTAAATTATTTATTTTATCTAGTTCCTTTAATATGGATTCTTCTTCTTTGTGGTGCTGCTCGAATTTTATTTTGGCTTCTTGGAAATCATTATACAAAGAGCTAATCTCTTGTCGTAATCTATCAGATTTATCTTTTAAAGAATTCAATTCCGTTTGATGATTAAACAACTCAATACCAAGCTTATCTTTTTGTTCCTTTTTGCTTTCTATTAAACGATCAAGGCTTTTATAACGTTCTTTTTTTGTATTGAATTCATCAATAGATACAGAAAATTTCTCTTCAATTTCTCTGATTTCGTTTTGAGACTCATCTATATCTAAATTTGATTGGTTTAGTTTTTCTTTGTTGATCTCAAGCTGGCTATGGTTAGAATCTATTTGTTCTTTCAATGTTGATTTTTCTTCTTGTACGAGGAATATATCTTCATTTGTAGTTTTAAGTTGTTCCTTTAATGATTTTAATTTTTCGTCCATTTTCGTAACAAGAGAGGAAGCAGAAGTAAGTTCATCCTTATTAGTTTTCAGTTCATTTGTGAGATATTCTTCATCTTTTTTTAGTCTTTTGAATTTATATGCAAGAAAGTCTGTCTCGGTTTCGTCTAGAACTTTCTTTATTGAAAGATATTGTTTAGCTTTTTCGCTTTGTTTTTGTAAAGGCTTTACTTGTCGTTCGAGTTCTTTCGAAATATCATTTAATCTAACAAAGTCTTGAGCAACTTGATCTAGTCTTTTTTCTGTATTTTCTTTCTGACTTTTCATTTTGACGATGCCAGCAGCTTCTTCAAATATTGCTCTACGTTCTTCTGTATTCTCTGATAAGAGTTTTTTTGTTTGTTCTTGACCTATCATCGAGTAGCTGCTACTACCAAGTCCGGTATCCAAGAAAATCTCTTGTATGTCTCTAAGGCGAGCTATTTGATGATTGATATAATATTCAGACTTACCGTTAATATTGACTTTACGAGTTATTATCACCGTATCATCATCAATTTTAGGTAGAATGCGTGTTGTATTGTCGAATTCTAAAGTGACTTCAGCTGAAGTGGAGGGTTTTCTTGTTAAACATCCAGAAAATATGACATCTTTCATCGAACCGCCGCGCAATGATTTGGCACTTGTTTCACCTAGAACCCAACGAATGCCATCGCCAATATTTGATTTACCAGAACCATTTGGACCCACAACAACTGTAATTCCTTTTGAGAATTCTATTTCAACTGGATCTGCAAATGCTTTAAAACCGTGTAGATAAGCTCTTCTAAGTATTAGGATAGGTCATCATCCTGATTATTGGCTAAAAACTGTTTATATGCATCGTAGGGGTAATTTTTGATCTTTACTGGGCGATTAATGATTTTCTTGATTGTTTGTTCTTCCTCTTCGACATTTTGTTTATCTTTCCATTCGTTTTCTTTTGCTATATCTGATATATCTAAAACCATTTCAAATGGATTAAGGTCTTTATTATTGGTCAACTTACATACTCCCTTTCTAACTTAAAGGCGAAATAAATTTAAAAATTTTCCAACTCTAATATTACTATTCTCTGATTGATATCCCTTTGACTGCGTAGGATTTGAATTCTTTTTTAAGTAATACTCTTTCACAGAATGAATATATTTTTGGCTATCTTCGGTTAGCTCTGTATAACCGCAAATTTTGCATCTTTTGTGTCTGACATTCTTGACTACAATCTGACGATATCCTGGTATCCTTGTTCTAATAATGTAATCCTCTATAATTAATTTTTTGTTTCCGCCACAAGCACATATATTCATTAATAATTGGGCTATTTAAAGCCCGACACCTCCCGCGTTTTCTTTGTTTTCGTCTTTAATATCATTGTTTTTGGTATTTTTGCTGCTAAAAATAAATGAGTGAAGTAAAAAAAATAATGTAGCAAACTGGTTTGCAAATAATTCGTTTTGTAAATATATTTGTCCGTTATCATCTATGGCTAAGGAAAAATATTCATTGCGAAGTGTAGAGTGGAACTTATCTTGAGGAACTTTTTTAACAGTGAAATGATCTTTTAATTTTTTTTCTGAAGAGTAAGATATTCTATCAGAAATTATCAATTTATCTTTTGTTTTAAGATAAGGGAAAACCCTTTTGGCAATTTCCTCTATTTCAACGTTTGAGACATTATTAGTACTTAACCTTTGGATATCTATTTTTGTTAAATCGGGTGAAGTAGTTATTCCATAATTAGTTGAAAAGTGATCCATCATCATTCTTGTAACATCCAATTGCTCTTGCATATCAATTTCAATTTTAATCTCATTTGCTAAAGAAGATTCAAAAGAATTAATGGAATAGGCATCGATGCTTTTTTTGTTAAACACATCAGTAAATAATTCTTCTAAGATAGGGGAGGAGGGACTAAACATAGCATTCCATACCAAAGAGTCAATTGGTATTGAATGAGATGGGATATCAAAGTTCGTTTCTATATAATGTTTCAAATTTAGATATGGATCAAACCACTCTAGTTGTGTTTTTTTTGTTACAGAGTTATCCTGAGAATCATTTAAGTTCCGGTCACTCAAGAATGTTCCCTCTGACGTGCTGGCTTTTAAACCAATGTAGGGGAATGGATAATCATCATTTACGAAAGAAAGTGATCCGCAACCAAACCTTTCTTTAGATATGACTTGGACCATCGAGGTTGATATAGGTCTATTTGATATAAAAACAGGTATTCCATATGTGCAAAAATAGTTTGCTGCTTCTAGTGCCATATATTTCGAAGTTTGGTTGTGATCAAAGCTTATAAAAAGTTTCTGACCGGGTGATGTTTCCTTTCTGAAAAAAGAAACCAATGAAGAGAAGAGTTTTTCTCTAACTTTTCTGCTCCAAGTTTCATCCATTTTTCCGATCCAACCATTAAAAAATGAAGAATACATTGACTGCCACCTCCTAATTAATCTTCTTGAAATTTTTCAATTAAAGTTGATGATTTTACGGGAGACAAAATAAGATAGCCGTTGTCCAGCAAAATAACACTCCTAGTTTTTCTTCCTCTTGTTGCATCCACTACTTTTTTTTCGTCTCTTTTATCAGATATTAATACTTTTATCGGGTTAGAATCCGTATAAAAAATTCCGATTATTCTTGAGCGGGGGATAAAGTTGTCACGACTAATTGAAATCACTTTGTTGTCCACTAATAAATTCCTCCATAAATTATAAAAACTCTTATATATATTAATGAAATCAACAAAATTCCCTTTTAAATGGACAAAAGACCTTACCTGGAATAGGTAAGGTCTATAGGCGTGAATAAGACTTTTTGTAATTTCTAATTTTAGTGTATTGAGAGAATGCTTTTAATAAACCGCCGGTCTTTTTTGTACAAGAAAGGTTTTTACATAGACCGCAATTTGCTGTTGTGGGGAGAGAAGGGGATAAACAAGAGTTTTCATAAGCAATATCATTTATATTTTTATTTATATCTAGTATTTGTTTGAGTGTCTCATTTTTATTTAATTCTTGCCTTAGATAGCTTTCCCCTTTTGAAGTAAGAGTGTACTCTTTGTTTATATAACCGAAAAAGTAAAGTGAATTTAAAATGCGATCTTTTTCTGGATCTACAATTTGAAATTCATAAGCAACAAATGATTTATCAATTCTCCAAGTAGTTTTAAACCTAAATGTTCTGTATATATGGACAAGGGTATCTAAAAAACTTGGATTATTAGGATTTAATTTTTGAAGTACAAATAAATAAACTAGATGATTTAATTTCAATTGATTTTTGATATCCATTTTATCACACCATTTTTTTCATTTACTCTATTATAAACACATAACCAGTGGGAAAAACAAACAAATAACCTCAAAAAAATCCAAGCAGGAGTGCTGCTTAGATTTTTTGTTTGTGTGCTTCTAATTTTTTTAATTCTTTTACCAAAACCGAAACATTTTCCATATCATTTTTTTCTAAAGAAGAATCAATTTTAATCTTTAATGTATTGATCAAAGATAAAATGTTCTTTTTCTCAAGTTCTTTGAGTAAAGAAAATGAATTCTCAAAAAGCGCAATTTCTTCACCGTATTCTGCCGTATACCAATCTGGATACTGATACATTCTCGTCATAATTTCAAATGGCTCTTTATCAGGATAATCCTTCATATGATGGAATACTTTCCACATATCATCGTTTGTTAGTTTAGTTTCTTTTACTGCTGCCTGTATAAATAAAGTTTTATTGGTGTTAGCAAAGAAATGAATCATCTTTCGTATTATTTCATCAACGTCAGTTATGGCGTTTTCATAAATAGATGAAATGTTCTTATGTTTATCTTCTTCGGTAAGAGTAGGTTGGCAATTCAAACTTAAGAAAAAGGGGAAATCATATATTTCTAATCCAATTTCCTCGAAATAAAAGATATCTTTTAAACCATAAAAACTCTTTACGAAACGAACACGATCTAAATTTTTTTCTAATATAGGAAAAATGCTTTTATAAAGTGCATTAGGAATATCTCGATTTTTTAATTCTTCTAATATAGTCTTTTCTGTGCTCAAAAAAATAAACCCCCAATATTAACCAAGAATTTTCTTGACATATTTCTGTGTTTCCTGAAAAGGTGGAATACCCTTGTATTTTGTCACGTTTCCAGGTCCAGCATTATAGGCTGCAACAGATAACTTCAAATTGTTATTGAATTTATCTAATAGATAACTTAAATATTTAGTGCCTCCTTCAATATTCTGTTTGGCATTATAAGCATTATCAACACCTAGCCATTTAGCTGTTGACGGCATAAGTTGCATCAAACCCATAGCTCCTGTTTTAGATGTTGAAGTGGGATCAAAGGATGATTCGGCATTAATTACTGACTTAATAAGGTCGAATGGAACGTCATACTTATTTGACATTTCTTTAATTATTGAATCGTATTTTGTATTCCTAACATTGTTCAAAGAAGGGTAATCGCTTGAGGCCAGTGAAGAAGCTGTTTTTTTTGAAGAACTTGTGTCAATGGATTTTGAGTCTGCATTTTTATTATCTTTTGGAGATTCGTTTTTAGCGACATCGCTTGTTTCGTTTTTCACTGAAGTATTGTTTGATGCATCAGGTTTTTCTACTTCTTGTATCGGATCCGTTGATGAGGAGGCTGATTCTATTTGTTCGTTTTGGATTTTTTCTAAAACATTTTCAATAGCAATTTTATTGAAATTGTGTTCTGGAAATATTCTATTATGTGAAGTATAATTTTTTTCTATTTCTTTTGATTCCTCCGAAATCTCTTTTAAAATTTGTTCAAATTTTTTCTGGTCTATGTTGCTAGAGGTTAAAATGCCTTCTAAATAAGAAATGTCACTGGATGAAAACGTTGACGATATACTACTAATATCGATCATAATTAAATACCTCCTTATAATGAATTTATTATAGTATTTAATTCAAATGAAAAAACGCCCTTTTTTTGAAAGGGCGTTTTTTATTAACCTTGTAATAATTGTACGATTTGTTGAGGTTGTTGGTTGGCTTTTTGTAGCATAGCCATACTAGATTGAGAAAGAATTTGAGATTTTGTAAGGGCGCTGGATTCAGATGCCATATCAGCATCTTTGATGCGGCTATTAGCTTGTTCTGTATTTTGAATAGATGTTGCTAAGTTGTCTGTAATGAAATCTAGACGGTTTTGAGAAGCCCCTAGGCTACCGCGAGCAGAAGAAAGTTGATCTAATGCACCATCGATTACATCAATAGCTCCCTGAGCATCAGTAGTAACATCAATTGTATTTACGAATGAAGTACCGTTACCAAGGTAAGTAGCACCTACTGGGCCTAAGTCAATACCTAAAGTATCGTTGTATTTATCAGAAATATGAAGTGTAACGGTTTGAGTTGAATTTAACAGATTAATTCCGTTGAAGGTGCTCGTCTCAGCAATATGGTTGATTTCAGAGACCAATTGATCCATTTCATCTTTAATTGAGGATTTGTCATTAGTAGAGTATGTTCCGTTATCTGCTTGTACAGCTAATTCTCTCATTCTTTGTAGAATGTCTGAAATTGTTCCCATAGCTCCTTCAGCTGTTTGAATTAAGCTGACGCCATCTTGCGCATTTCTTGTTGCTTGAGTCATACCTCTAGACTGTGAAGTCATTCTTTCTGAAATAGCTAATCCCGCAGCATCGTCAGCAGCAGAGTTGATTCTCAGACCTGAAGATAATCTTTCCATAGATTTAGATAATGATTTGTCGTTAATACGCATAGCGTTTTGAGCAATAGTAGAACTTGTATTAGTGTTAATGTACATAAGACATATCGCCTCCTGATTGGAAATCTTTTATAAATAACGGAGCGTTTTTCAATAACTTAAGAAAAAAATATCTTTTTTTAAGAATTGAAAAAAGACCCTCCGAAATAGAAGGGTCTTTAGTTGTTATTAACCCTGAAGAAGGCTAAGAACGGATTGAGGTTGTTGGTTTGCTTTTGCAAGCATACTGATTGTAGCTTGTTGAAGAACTTGATTTTTTGTTAATTCGCTCATCTCAGCACTCATATCAGTATCAGCAATACGAGATTTGGATGCTTCTGTGTTAGTTTTAGCAGAAGTAAGGTTATCAGAGATGAACCCTAAACGGTTTTGAGTAGCACCTAGATCACCGCGAGCAGAAGATAACTTATCTAATGCAGTGTCAATTGCTGAGATAGCACCTTGTGCATCTGTTGAAACATTTAGAGTAGCGCCTAATAATGAAGCGGAATCTACTTTTGTTAAAGAAACAGAAATTGTATCTGTCGCCTTATCGGAGATATGCAATTTAACTTCTGTTTTGCTGCCGTCTAACAGAGAAATTCCGTTAAAAGTGCTAGTTTGAGAAATGTGATCAATCTCTTTTACCAACTGGTCGATTTCTCCTTGAATAGAAGTTAAGTCAGTAGATGAGTTTGTTCCATTATCAGCTTGAACTGCTAATTCACGAGCACGTTGTAGAACATCAGAAATAGTGCCCATAGCTCCTTCAGCTGTTTGAATTAAACTAACGCCATCTTGAGCATTGCGGTAAGCCTGATCCATACCAGTTACTTGCGCTTGCATTCTAGTAGATATACTAAGTCCTGCCGCGTCATCTGAAGCGGAATTGATTCTCAAACCAGAAGACAATCTTTCCATAGATTTTGATAAACTACTACTTACGTTTGTCAAGTTATTACGAGCAATAGTAGAAGAAATATTTGTATTTACGTACATTTATATACACCTCCAAAAAAAGAGTTAACAGTTAAACTTAACTGTGTGAAAGGCAATCTAAGTCCATTTCAAAAGTGTTTATAAATCTTAGAGAGAAAAAGTCAAGAAAAAGATAGGACTTTAAAAGAAAAATAATCCACCAAATAGGTGGATTGAAATAATTAACCTTGAAGAAGACTAAGAACGGATTGAGGTTGTTGGTTTGCTTTTGCAAGCATACTAATTGTGGCTTGTTGAAGAACTTGATTCTTAGTAAGCTCGCTCATTTCTGCGCTCATATCTGTATCTTGAATACGAGATTGTGCCGCTTCTGTGTTTGTTTTTGCAGTTGTTAAGTTATCTGAAATAAATCCTAAACGGTTTTGAGTAGCGCCAAGTTCCCCGCGGTATCCGGAAATTTGATTTAGAGCTGCATCAACTATTTTAATTGCAGTTTGGGCCCCGCCAGTAGATTCAACATCAATTGCACTTACATAACCATCTGTAGCGTTACCGAGTGAAGCTGACTGAATGTCATAAAGTGATACGGAAATAGTGTCAGTTGCTTTGTCTGAAATATGAAGGGTTACTGTTTGCGTAGAAGCTAATAAACTTTTTCCATTGAAAGTAGAGTTTTTGGCAATGTGATCAATCTCTTTAACTAATTGGTCGATTTCTCCTTGAATAGAAGTTAAGTCAGTAGATGAGTTTGTTCCGTTATCAGCTTGAACTGATAATTCACGAACGCGTTGAAGAATGTCGGATACTGTTCCCATACTTCCTTCAGCAGTTTGAATTAAGCTAACTCCATCTTGGGCATTGCGGTAAGCTTGGTTCATACCGGTTACTTGGCTTTCCATTCTTGTTGCTATGCTTAATCCGGCAGCATCATCAGCAGCAGAGTTGATTCTTAAGCCAGAAGATAATCTTTCCATTGATTTATTTAGAGCATCACTAACATTTGATAAATTGTTACGAGCGATTGTAGACGAAATGTTTGTATTAACGTACATATATAACACCTCCTGAGAAAAGGGCGAGTTTTGTACAACTCGAATGTTTACAGAAGTGTTTATAAGTTTTTGACACTCGAAGTCAAGCAAACTTGATTTATTAAAAATGGCAAGAAACCGTCGTTTTAAAAGGATTACTATGTGTTCAATGTTTTTTTTAGATAAAAATTTGATTTTTTTTTAATAATGAACTAGCATCTTTCAAAATGAAAGGTGGTGGGAAAATGATTGTCACCGATTTCAAAGCAAATGAAGAAAAAGTGTATAAAATTGTCCGAGATTATTATACTTATTTTCATAAAAGAGAGGGTGTATTGTTCGTATTATCTAACGAAGACGTTCAACAAACGTTCTCTAAATTTTTGCCACGAAACCAAATGAACAGTAATTATGAGTGGAAGAAGGTAGCATCAGGTGATGTGCATTATGTGACGGCTGGTATTGAGAGTGGGGAAGAATCTAAATTAGTTATAGAGACAGGATTCATTAGAATTAAAAGTAGGTTCTCACAAAAGATAAAAACATATACATATAGAAGATTTCGGTTCATATTAAAAAAGTAACCCTTCGGTACTCAAGGGTTACTTTTTTATTAAGACAAGACTAGAGAAGATTTATGTTCAATGTATTTGTATTTTCTCAATCTTTTGGAAGACGAGTCGATAGGAATATTTAATTCGTTAAAAAACTCAACGTCTGAGTTACTTTCTAAACGAAAAATATAAGTATTATCAATTAATCTTTTCAAGGATTTAGGGAAGTTTTCTGTTTTATTGAAAGAAAAGATCATATTATTTTTTTCAAAATCAAATATTTGAGAGAACAAAAACAAATGGCCATCTCTCCAAAGGTAGTTTATATTGTCTGAAACAACAGTAATAGAAGGAAACTTTTGTTGGAGGCGATTTAAGAGGAGGAAGGATAAAACCCTAGTAGAAACACTATGTAATCCTTCTGTTTTAACCACTACAATATCATTGTGTTCAATTTTTTCAATTTCCTTTTCGAGGGTCTGAGTTTGCTTAGACTTTTTAAAACTCAAATATCTTCTAGATTCTTTTGCCTTCATATTTTCGTTTTGATCCCATCCATTAGTGGCTCTTTTAATAGATTCGTCAATTAAATTATGCATTTTGTAATTCGACCAATTATCGGAGCTAGAATAATCCTTCAATACTTCTTCGCTTCGAACTTTTAAAAATTGGCTATATTGAATTAAACCGGCATTTATTGCTATCGAATCTTTATAATCCATCAATGAAAGAAATGGATCTATAAGCCCTAGGTTAATAGATTTGGTTTTAATATCATCATAATCATTTTTAAAATCTAAGAGTATCACGGGTTCATTTTTGTTCTGAACTATTTCTTTTATAAATGTTGTTTTACCCATTTTAGTTTTGCCAACCAATAAATCTATCAATTCAGTACACCTCTTTTTAAATAACCTTCTTTTTTCTTCAGAATTATATTGTTATTTCAAATAAATAAACAATAGAAGAAAATATTTTTTTAGAGGTATCTAATATTTTTATCAAAAATATGTATAGATTAAAATTCCGATAAGTTCTGGTTCACAAATTTTAAAATGCGTGGTGATTGTTTTGATAACAGAAAGCAAGTTTCCTTAATTTTTTTATACCTGGAGGAATTGAATAAATGAGTATACGAAATACAATTAACAATGTATTTAAAGCATTGCTAATTTCGTTTATTGTCGCTTTTTTAGTGGCATTACTTACGGGATTAATTGTGAACCAAAGATTCGCTTCAATTAAATTAGATGAAGAAAAACTAAAAATTGAACCAAAACCAACAAGGATTTATGATGCATCTGGGAATAAGATGGCTGAGTTTGAAAGAGATAGAAAGGAAATGACACCATATAGTGAAATACCTACGGAAGTTGTTGAAGCAATTGTTTCAACTGAAGACAGAGAATTCTTTAATCATTCAGGAATGAATATTAGAGCTGTTTTTAGGGCTCTGCTAATTGATATACGTTCTGGTTCTTTTGAACAAGGCGGAAGTACAATTACGCAGCAATTAGTAAAAAGAATCTACTTGAATCCGGGGAAAACTCTAGATCGTAAATTACAAGAAGCTGTTTATTCAGCTGCTATTGAGAAGGAATATTCTAAGCAAGAAATTTTAGCTTATTATTTAAATCATATTTATTATGGTGAAAGAGCGTACGGAATTAAGAATGCCATTGAAACATACTTTGGGCAATCATTGGATGAATTTAAGAGCCAAGATAGAATTGATTTAATAGCCAAATCTGCTCTAATTGCTGGAATTCCTAACGCACCGAGTCTAATGGATCCTTATTTAAATAAAGATCAGGCTCTACAAAGAAGGAATACAGTTTTAACTAATATGTATGTGGAAGGTTATATCACAAGAGAAGAATATGAGGCGGCTAAGAAAAAAGACTTTTTAACACTTGGGAAACCAAAAGTAGCTGAATCCGAAAAAATAAATTATCCGGAATATGTAACATATGTTCTTTCAGAAGCAAGTGAAAAGTTAAATTTACCAGTTGAAGATGTAATGTATTCGGGTTTAACGCTATATACTAGTTTTGAGCCAGATATTTATAAATCAATGAGAAAACATATGTCAAACAGCAAACTTTATCCAAGCAATCCTGCTGGGGATAGAGCTAAAGTAGAAGGGGCTTCTGTTTTTCTAAACCCTCAAAACGGAGAAATTTATGCACTTTCTGGTTCTAGAGAAGAAGTGAAGACATTCCTAACATTCAATAGAGCATATCAAGCAAAACGCGGACCAGGTTCTGCTTTTAAACCTTTGATAGATTATGGACCGGCCTTAGAAACAGGAAAATACTCACCGTACTCAACTGTTCATTGTACAGGGAATTTTGGTTGGGTTGTAAAAGATCACGGCTGTGGAGGAAGTAAAACAATGGCTGAGGCGCTTCGCGTTTCGAATAACGGACCAGCTGTATGGATGCTACAAAAAGTAGGAATTCAGTATGCGAGAGATTATGTAGCTAAGCTTGGAATTGAATTGGATGATAGTGATGTTTATTTACCAATTGCTTTAGGTGGTTTAAAATACGGCGTCACACCTCTTGAATTGGCTGATGCTTATCAAGCTTTTGCAAATGGTGGTAAAAGGGCAGAGGCTCATACCATTAGACGGATTGTTAACCATATTGACGAAATCATTTATGAACCGGATAAGCCGGTCCAAGTAATATCGGAAAAGGCTGCTGGACAAATGAAAAGTATGTTAAGAAGTGTTGTGACTAACGGTACAGGTTCAAATGCAAATGTTCCTGGTTATTATATTGCTGGTAAAACGGGTACTAACGAGAATGCAAGCGGAAGAGGAAATAAAGATATTTGGTTTGTTGGATTCACATCCAACTTAGTGGGAGTTGTCTGGCAAGGTTTCGACAATACAGATTCTGGACATTATATTCCTAGTGGGCAAACATCTTATATTGCCGCAAAAATGTTTGGCAAGATAGCAAAGGATGCTTTGGGCATTTTACCAAAAGTTAGCCAAAGTGAAGAAAAGGTTAAAACTGAAACTAAGAAAATTTCTCTTGTGCTTTACAGAAATACAGAAGGAAATCAAGTAACAATTAAATGGGATGACAAATCGGGATTGAAATATGAAGTTTATCGAAACAACAAAATCATCGGAGATAGTTTAGACGGAGCTTATACTGATAATGATGTAGAACCAGAACAAACCTACACTTATAAAGTTATTGGATATGATGAAAAAACAGGAGAAAAAGTGGTTGAAAGCTCAGAATCATCTATTAAACTTCCAAAGGTTGTAAAAAAAGACGAAGAGAAAACAAATGATCCAAATGATACTGGAGAACCAAATGATTCCGGTGATAACACGGGAGATAACAAAGAAAAAACAACAGAGGATAATACAAACAAAGAAAAAAATAATAATGGAGAAAATAAGCAAAATCAAGATGATTCGCCACCAAACAGCGAAAAAGAAGAAACAAAAAACGATAACAAGAATACAGATAAAAACTCTTCGAGTACCAATAACGAACAAGATTCTGATGATGAAAAAAACAATCAATAAACATCATAGAATATCAATTTAAAAGGCCCAAGGCACAACCTTGGGTCTTTTTTTTGTGAGTTTGGAAGATAAATGAAAGGAATAACCAAGAAAAAATAAAGAAGGGTTCTTTTTTACGAAGTTTAAATAAAAAAATATGAGGAGGATAATATGAAAAAAAGTATTGATTTATTAAAACAATGGCACATTGAAGATGAAAAAACCGATTCCTTTCAATCAATTACCCCACTAAATGATGTAAATGGTCTTTTTAGTATTAAAAAAGTGAGCGTTGATTTAGAAAGAGATCAATCGGAGTTCATCGTAAATTTACAAAAAGAGTGTATAAATAATTTCCCTATAGATGAGAAGGGCTCTGGAAGGTATTTTTTTAAAGCGGGGAAAGCAATTTTAGAGTTGTTTATATACATAGAAAATAACAGAATGTCAATAGAGCCATACCTCTTATATAACGATGATGAAATCGGAAATGATTTGCAGAGAATATTACACAAGGAATATATCATTTTCTGTTTGTTAAAAAAATGGAGACTTCAATGAAATTTTCAACTAGAGGGTAGGTGTTTATATGAAAAGAACTGTTGCTGTCATTATATTAATCTATGCCATTATATACTCGGTTTATCCTAATCAAAGTAAGATTCAAATAAATGAACAATCAAAAGCAAAAGAATCTGTCGCAAACATAAAATTATCATATCAGAATGGAAAAGTTATATTGGATAACTTTAAAGAAGATGATGATGAAAGATTTTGGGGTACGTTAAATAACTTGAGATATATGGTTTACAAAAACATAAATGATTATATTTATGTTAATGGTGAATTTTATCCTGTAAATGGAGAATGGAACAACGGGAAATTTTATTTGCCAGAAAAGAGTGTTACCGAATTATTTAGTTTAGAAGGAAAAAGGGGACAATACCACTCAACAAACAAGATAGTGGTAAATGGCATTTGCCAGAATATAAATCAGAATGCAAATAAAAAAACTGTATTAAATGTCCTAAACAATCCGAGTATCCCAATTGAACACGCTAAAATAACAAAACAAGAAGGGCAATTACCTGGTGCAAGCAGAGAATATAGAAACGGAAAACACGAAGGTTTTGATTGGTATGCAGGAGCTATTGGAATTGAAATAACAAGAAAAACACTTGTTCACCCAATCTTTGATGGAAGAATAGTTAGAATAGATAAGGATTTTACTGAATTAAAACCTACATACAGACAAAAATTACTGAATCAAGCTTCCAAAGAAAAAAACACTTCACAAGAAACGCTAGATAAATTGAGAGGGAGACAAGTTTGGATTCAAAGTGATAATGGCATACTTGTACATTATGCTCATTTAAGTAGTGTTAATGAAGATTTAAATGTAGGCGATAAAGTGACTGAAACAGATTGGATTGCTCACGTAGGGAATTCGGGGACTAGTAATGGAGCATTAGGTACTGATGATGATCTTCATTTACATTCTGATATTCTTGTTTGTGGGAAGAATTTTTGGGAATACGGTGAACTTAATGATATGAATAACTCTGTAATTGCTATTTTTGATAAGGTGTCAAAAAATAAAACTTTGTCACAAGAAAGAATGAAAAATAACACAGAGTAAGTTTGATTGAACTACTCGGCACTAAAGTACCGAGATTCCTGAGAACACCAGACTTAGCCAATCGGTTTTCCTTTGGCCATAGGTTTTAGTTATTTTATCAGGCTACACCGTTGATTCCACCGGCAATAAGTCTTAAACCTTCGTTTTTTATATTCATTGCAGCGTTGATATCACGGTCGTGAGCACAGCCACAATTATTACAAGTCCAGGTCCTGATGTTAAGTGGTTTCGGTCCATCTTGATGGCCACAGTTGTTACAAATCTGGCTAGAAGGAAACCATCTGTCAATTTTGATGATTGTTTTCCCGTACCAGTCAGCTTTATAGGTAATCATTGAGACAAACTCACTCCAAGAGACATCAGAAATAGCTTTAGACAACTTTCGGTTCTTTAACATACCTTCGGTATGTAAATCTTCGATCACAATCACGTCGTGGTTTTTGACGAGATCAGTAGATAATTTATGTAAGAAGTCTTGGCGTTGGTTTTTTACTTTCTCGTGAAGACGAGCTACTTTTATTTTTTGCTTCTGATAATTCTTAGCATCGATTAACTTGATGTTCTTTTTCTTAGCTAATAGTGCTCGATTCTGCTTTTTAAAGAAGCGAGTAAAACTATCACTTAAAAAACGAACAGAGCTCTGAAGCGCGGTAGAATCAATTTCCTTTAACCAAATGTATGTATTTTTCAACTGAGGCAATTGATTCGCACAAGCATTATAAGAAAGTCCTTTCCCGGTTTTCTCATACGTTTGATTCCACTCGTGCAGAAAATGGTTAAAGAGAAAACGGCAAGAACCGAAGGTTTTATGTATTAAGATCTGTTGTTCTTTTGTGGGGTAGATTCGAAATTTGTAAGCAAGGTGTCTGAGCAAGTTCTTCACCTCCATTCATTTGTTTTTTAGAAACATACGTTCTGATTATAGCAAACGTTATTTCCTTTTCAAAGCAAAAGACCGTTCGGCATTCATCCCACGACTGAAGTCACGGGTGATCTGCCGAACTATCATAAATTATATGAATATAAATTTCATTTTATAAAAGATAAAAGCTGCGACTCTTTAATTAAAGTTGCGGCTTTTCTATATTAACTTTGTGGACGTCGTTGGTGATAATAATTCGAGTATATTCTGAAGTGTTAAGTTTTTAAGCCTTCTAATGAACTAACACAACTTGCATAGTTATAAGGGTCTAACAGAACAAAGGGTTAACCTAAAAAATTTATAAAATTATTATTAGACACTTGAGAGGGGCTGTATTTTTGGAGAATTATGTTCTAGATACTAACGTAATATTAAACGATGCAAGTTCGATTTATAAATTTGGTGAAGCAAATGTAATAATCCCTGCTGTCGTATTAGAAGAAGTAAATAACAAAAAGGGAAGACCGGATATAGTTGGGAAAAATGCTAGAGACTTTTCTCGTTTTTATATGAAGCTTAGAGAACAGTTTACAGAAAAAGGGCTATCTAATAGTGTAACTCTTCAAAATGGCGGAACTTTCAGAGTTGAACTTAATCATAATTTTAACAATGATATACAAAAAATTTTCGGTGAAATGAATAACGATAATAAAATTTTATCTGTTGCTATTAATTTGGCTTTAGAAGATCCAAACAATAATTATAAGTTGGTATCAAATGATTCATTAATGATTGCTAAAGCAGATTCCTTAAGATTAAAACTCAATGATGGGTTAAAGAACTTTGATGCCGATGTATATGATAATGATAGATTGGTTGAAAATATTGAATCAATTCACAAAGGTTATCACGAACTGTTTATTAATGATGTGTTGTTTAATGAACTTTATAGAAATAAAAACATTAGAATTGAAGATTTTGTTGAAGGTGTATATAAAGAAAATGATGAGAACATTTTAGATAAAATAGGTAAGGAAATTTTCATTGGTGATTTCATCGTGTGCAAACATCCTCTATCTAATCAAACTTTTATCGGACGTTTAGTCATTCAAGAAGGAAAACAAATAATAAGACAGATTAATATTGACGGGCCTACCTCAGTAAAAGGAATTGAACCAAAAAACTTAGGACAAAAAATGTTTTTGGACCTATTATTAGACAAAGAAACCAGTTTAATTTGTTGTATTGGAAAAGCAGGTACGGGTAAGACTCTTGAAGCTTTAGCTGCTGGTTTGCACCAAGTAGAAGAGCTATCTCGATACGATAATTTATTAGTGGCAAGACCAATCGTTGAAATGGGTAATGGGCTAGGGTTTCTTCCAGGAGAATTAGAAGATAAATTAAGACCTTGGATGCAACCGATTTATGACAATCTGGAATACATCTATACAAAAAACTCGAAAAATAAAGCGTCAGATAAAAAAGATAGAAAGAATACAATAGAAGATCGTAAAAATATTGATGCAATCGTTGCTGAATTACCGCACCTTCAAATTGAGGCTCTTACATATATCCGAGGTAGAAGTATTCCCAATCAATTTATTATTATTGATGAAGCGCAGAACTTAACAAGTCACGAGGTTAAAACAATTATTACTCGTGCAGCTGAGGGTACAAAAATTGTATTAGTAGGTGATCCAGAACAAATTGATAACAAATTTATTGATTCGGTGAGTAATGGATTGACATTTGTTACAGAAAGAATGAAAGCAGAACCTTATGTAGGTGTAATTAAATTAGAAAAATCCGAAAGATCCGCTCTAGCCGAAAGAGCCACTGAGTTGCTTAAATAAGGTTTGTATGGACAAGGCGATATCACAAATCGAAGTTTTAGTTGGCAATGTACTATCGGACTATTCTTTTGTGGACAAGAACAGAATTAGTTTTTGGATCAAAAAAGGGGATTATCTAAATAGTGAAGTGGAAATTATGTTCGAGGAAGCGGAAATTAATTATGATTTGAAATATTTCTTAGAAAAAGAAGATAATGAACTTTTAAAATTACACGAAATTTTTGTTTTTCTGCACGAAATCAGCCATATTATTATTTTGGAAAAGATTAGAACAAAAAAGGGATCTAAAGCTGTACAAAATTATATTGATGATTATAACAATAGTAATGAAAATTTAAATAAGATGATCAAGGAATCAAATTGGAATGACGAAAAGTCTCAAGAGGAATATGAAAAGATTAAGTTTGAAAAACAAACAAATGAGCTTGCTTTGAAATTATATAATCGTTATGTGCGTATCGCTTCTTCTTAAGAAGCGGTTCTTTTTTGTACTCTGGGAGTGAGATAAATATGCCAACAATTAAAAAGACTCTTGATGAACCTAAAAATATATTTGAAGAGCTGTTAAGAAGAATGATTGAATTGGGGGCTAGTGATTTACACTTAGTTCATAACAATCCAGTAACATACAGAATAGATAAAGAAATAGTAAAAACAAAAGAGTTTATTAAAGGTAATGATATTTTTAAAATGCTTAATGAAGCTAAAGCGATTGATGATTACCACATTAATAACTTCCACGAATTAAAATCGGCTAACTTTGCTGTATCATACTCAGGTATACGATTTAGAGGTAACTTGTCACAAGCAAGAGGGGAATATACCTGTGTTTTAAGAAGATTAAGTGATAAAGCTATACCATTAGGGGAAATTGGATTGCCTGAGCAAGTAATTAGAAGTATTCAGAAAGACACAGGATTAATACTTGTAACAGGGCCGACCGGTAGTGGTAAAACAACAACTCTTACATCGCTAATCGATTTTATCAATGAAACAAATCCTATTCATATAGCCACTGCTGAAGATCCAGTTGAGTTTGTGCACAAACCAAAAAAAGCTATAATTACACAAAGGGAAGTGGGATATGATACGCCAAGTTTTGCAGCGGCACTTAAAGATGTTTTGCGAAGAGACCCGGATGTAATTTTAATTGGTGAGATGCGAGATATAGAAACAATTGAAAATGCATTGATAGCTTCTGGAACAGGTCATTTAGTTTTTGGTACTTTACACACAAACACTTGCGCTGATTCTATTGATCGTTTTGTAAATGTTTTCCCTGTAATGCAACAACAAAATATAAGATCGCAATTAGCCTCGAATATACGGATGATTATCAATCAACGTCTTATTCCGAAAAAAGGTGGAGGAATAGTCCCCGCATATGAAGTTTTATTTCCTAATAAGGAAATTAAACAAGCTATTAAACAAAATCGAATAGATGAAATTGAAGACCTTATGAGGAAATATAAAGACGAAGGCAACATATTGTTGATTGATGCAGTGAATGAATTGAAGGAAAAAGATTTACTTGACGAAAGTATATATTATTAATGTAAGTTTACAAAACAACAAAATATTAGCACAGAATACTTTATAAAACCTCCGAAATCCATATAAGAGATACAGGAGGTGGTTGTATTGAGTTCAGAGTACATAAAAGAATTAGCTGAGATATACGAACAATTCGAGGAAAAAAGAACACAAATTAAGGCACTTCAAGATGAGGTAAAAGATCTAAAAAAACTGATGATGGATATAATGAAGGATAAAGGGGTAGACTCAGCAATTGTTTCCGGTTTGGATGATGACGCCGTTGAATTGCTTATAGCTGTTGTTGAAAGAGAAGTTATTGACAAAAAACTTATAGCTGAAAAACTGGGTATCAAACCGAGTGAACTTAGTAAAATTGAGAAGTGGGTAGAATATACTCGTGATGGAAAGATAACTCCTGAAATGCTGGAAGAAGCTAAGTTCATTGAAGAAAGGGAACAGTTTTCTGCCAAACCGGTAAGAGAAGAAGAGTAGAAATACTCTTCTTTTTGTGATGTTAATTTTCCTAACATCACAAAAAGGATTTCTCCAAAAAATGAAAAAATTATTAATAGAAAATTTCAAACAAATAACATAAGGGAGACTTCCAAATATGAAAAACATTCAAGAGCAACTCAAAAAAATAGACTTTATTCGATTAGTTTTTACTGATATTAACGGAAATATGAAAAATGTTGAATTATCAAGTTCTCAGGCAAGCAGGGTTTTAGAGGGAGAAGCAATGTTTGATGGTTCATCAATTAAAGGTTTCTCTAGAATTGAAGAAAGTGATATGTACTTAATGCCAGATCTAGAAACATTCAAGGTGATGCCTTGGAAATTAGAGAATGACAAAAAAGTGGGTGTTATTTTCTGCAATAGTTACACAACTGAAAGAAAGCCTTTTGCTGGAGATCCAAGAAATGTTCTGAAAAGAACTCTCGAAAAAGCGAAAAAAATGGGTTATGAAGTAAATGTGGGTCCAGAACCAGAATTTTTCTTGTTGAATGAAGATGGTTCTCCAAATGATAATGGTGGTTATTTTGATTTAGCTCCTGTTGATACAGGGAACAACACTAGAAGAGACATTGTTTTAACTTTAGAAGAGTTGGGTTTCACAGTTGAGGCAGCTCATCACGAAGTTGCTCAAGGTCAACACGAAGTTGACTTTAAATATGATGAAGCTTTAAAAACAGCTGATAATATTCAATTATTTAAATATGTTGTTCAAAATGTGGCAAAACAACACGGCTTAAAAGCAACGTTTATGCCGAAACCATTCCAAGGAATTAATGGTTCAGGGATGCATTGTAATATTTCCTTATTTAAGGACGGAAAAAATGTATTTGCTGGGGAAAATAGAGAACTATCTGAAGTTGCTAAACATTTTATTGCAGGAGTTTTAAAGAACGCTCGATCTATTGCAGCAATTACAAATCCAACGGTAAACTCATATAAAAGAATTGTTCCAGGATATGAAGCTCCAGTTTACGTAGCGTGGTCAGGGAGTAATCGAAGCTGTATGATTAGAATTCCAGCGGCTAGAGGAAATTCAACTAGAGTAGAAGTTCGAAATCCGGATCCGGCTGCAAATCCATACCTTGCTTTGGCAGTACTTATCGAAGCAGGACTTAGAGGCATTGAAGAAAAAGGCCAAGCTCCAGAAGAAGAAAAACATAATTTATTTGCTCTTGGATACGAGGAAGTAGAAAAACTAGGTATTCATTCACTTCCAGCAAACTTACACGAAGCAATTGAAGAAGTAAAGAAAAGTAATTTGGTAAGAGATGTTTTTGGTGAAGAACTATTCAACAACTTCGTTAATGAGAAAGAGAAAGAATGGGACGAATATAGACTTAGTATTTCTAATTGGGAAATTAAACGTTATCAATAAATTAAGGTCGCTGCTTTTTAGCGGCCTTTTTTTAAGGAAATTTTTTTTGAGTTTATAACTAAATAGGGGAGGGAGGGGATTGAAATAGAAACTTTAATGACAATAGGATTAATTGTGTTAGGTATCTTAGGTATTATATTTTTAGTTATCGGCTCTATAATGTTATCTGTGCTCACTGTTTTTGCAATTAAATTATATAAGTTTACTAAAAAACAAAAACACATTTTTGATGTTGTAGACAGAATAACATCTTTTAAACTCTTTAAAAAGTGAGGATTAAATTTGAAAAATTTAGATATTGAAAATTCATTGCGCATAAAGGGGTTCAAAAATATTGCTTGTATTGACGAGTGTGGAAGAGGACCTTTTGCTGGAGATGTGGTGGCGGCTGCTGTGATTATGCCAGGAGATGTACAAATTGAGTATTTAACAGATTCTAAAGCGTTATCGAAAGTTAAAATGGCCAAATTAGAACCTGAGATTAAAAACGTAGCAATTGATTATTCAATCGGGATAGCAACTGTTGAAGAAATAGACGTACTTAATATTAAACAAGCTACGAGATTAGCAATGAAAAGAGCAGTAGAAGGGTTAAATACTAAACCAGATTATTTATTAATTGATGGCCAAGAGGTTATAGATTTGCCGATCGAGCAGGAATCCATAATAAAAGGAGACTTAAAATGCCACGGTATTTCTGCTGCTTCAGTTCTAGGAAAAATGTTTAGAGACAATAAAATGAAAGAATTGGACAAGGAATACGACGGGGTTTATGGATGGGCCAGAAACGCTGGCTATATAAACAATAAGCATATAGAAGCGTGTGTCAAGTATGGTTTGACAAAGCACCATAGAAAATCTTGGTCTACATATCAGAAAGTACTAGATGAAATAAAAAATAAAGCTAACTAGTCTAGGTTAGCTTTATTTTTTATTAAGCGGATTTTTGTTAACAATAAATGAATCAACTATTAAAGAAAACTCATCCAACGAAACATTATTATTAGTTTCAAAATAGTAATAATAGTCTTTGCCTTGAATAATTGCTCGAGGTTGTAATGTATCTTCCTTCTTCATTATCCACTTGACTACTGTGAGATCATTTCTTTGATATTCATCCATTTCTCCGTCTAAAGTAAATCCTTGAGTTTCCTCAGTTTGAATTAATTTATTTGTTACATCTTCGTATAAATCTAAAGGAGATTTTTTTAATTTATACTTAAGGTTTTTGTCTTCATTTTGGAAGGTGATTTCTCCATCCTTTTCTATATTCCATTTAGAAGGATATAAATAAGAGTGAGTCCCGTCTTGAGAATAAAAAACGTTCGCTGGCTTATTGTAAATGCTGAGGGCTTCGTCGAAAACTTTATTATTCTCAATATCTGTGTTATTAAAATACGATTTATTCTCATCAGAATCGGCTTTTTCGTTTAAGACTGCCAAGGATACCTCTTTCTTCTTGTTTAGGTTTTCCACTAAAGATAAGACCTCTTGGGTAGTCATTTTTTTGTTTATTTTGATATGATAATTTTGAATGTCGGGCAATTTATCAATAATTTCTCCATCAAAATCAGAAATCACTTCTTTTACTTCCTTTTCAGAAACACCATCTTTAAAAACCACAATAAGTTCTTTGGTGTTGTACTGATTATTTAGATTTTCCAAAGCTTCTTTTGTTTGTTCAGATGATATATTTGATTTTTCAGGAATGTACCTTTTATACAAAAAATAAGATAAAGATAAGATAAAAATCAAAATCAAAACTATCCAAAAGTAAATTTGTTTTTTCATAAAAACCTCCTAAGAGTTGCTTGTTGTCTGGTTAACTATCTTGTTAATAAATTATTAGACAAAGATGCGAAAATTCTTTTATAAATAGGTGATTAATAATTGTTTGGGCTTTTAAAGTTTTTTTAAATGTTTTAAGATTGTTTTAGAGGGGAGAGCGAAAGAAATTCCTTCTGAGTCTTCTAACATTGAAGATACCACTCCGATAACCTCGCCTTTATTGTTCAATAAGGGGCCTCCGCTATTACCTGGATTTACATTAATGTTTGTTTGTATAAGCAACTCGTCAAAATCTCCGTCTACAAAGGCAACATTTCTATCGATATTGGAAATAACCCCGTCACTAAACGAAAATAAAAAATCATAAGGGTTACCAATGGTATAAACTGGCTGTCCAATTGAATTATTATCTATGTTATAGTTTAGGCTTAAAGGCTTAATATCGACATTGCGATTTAATTTAAGGAATGCAATATCATCATCTTTGTTAGAATAGATCAATTTCGACTTATATTTTGTTTGGTCTTTGCTGGACAAATAATAATATTCTTTTTTAGAAGATACAACGTGTTGATTGGTGACAATGTAAATGTCACCCTTATATTTTATGGCGAATCCAGTTCCGCTGACATTTGAAGCCGTTTTGTTTTCAAGGTATATGGCGAATATTGAAGGCATTATTTTTTCAGGTGAGAATTTTTCATTAGATGTGGTGATGATACTATTCGACGGAATTAGAGGCGTTATGTTCTCGCTTGTCAGGGTTAATCCGATGGATAAGACGGTTAAAATCCCAAATTTTAAATAAAAATGTTTCAAAAAAACACCACCTTTCGATAAACGAACATACTTATTTCAATAATGAAAATCAATGAAAAGAAATAAAAAAAGGGGATTTTATGAGAGTTATAGCATTGGTTATTGTAATTTTGATCACATATTTGTCTAACACGCCCCATCTATCGGTCTTGGATGTTAATACGTGGTTTAATTCTGGAAAATATGAAAACATTAGATTTAGTGATATTGTGAGTAAGAACACATTGTTTTTGGATCCTTGGGAAAAAACATATGATTTGGATTTTTATCTACATAAATTAGGGCATTTTTCTTTTTATGGTTTTTTAGCTATTTTTCTTTTTTGGAGAAGCAGCAGTTATAGAAAAGCTCTACTTAAATTATTATTAATCGTTGGTTTTGCTTTTACGGATGAGGTGCATCAGTATTTCGTAGTAGGAAGAAGCGGAAGGTTAATGGATGTATTGTTCGACTTATTTAGCGTTTCTATTTTTCTTTTAATATTAAGTATTAGTGGAAACCTAAAAACACAAAAAAATAAAATCGAGAATAACAAAAAAACAGAGGTATAAACTCTGTTTTTTTAGTTTTCGACTTTATCTGTTATATATTTGACTCGTTGATGGTGGGTTGCATAGATAGATGAAGTAAACTCTTCAATACATATTTCTATATCACCTGTGCTCAATTCACAGTCTTTAAGAGCGCCTTGCTTAACTTTTTTATATATGAATTCTCTAATTTCTTTTTCTAAGTCCTCGCTGTTATTGAAAGTAAGTGAACGAGAATAAGCTTCCGTGGAGTCGGCCAGTAACAATATACCTTGTTCTTTCGTTTTAGGAGTTGGCGTTTTATATTTAAAGTCTTCAATAGATGCTTCTGGGCCGGCCTTTTGAAAGAAATGATACAATACCGAATCACCGTGATGTGAATAAATAACGTCTATTACTTCTTCAGGGATATTATGTTTTCTACATAATTCTACACTCCTTTTAGGGTGCTCTAAAATTATTTTAGCACTCTCCAATGGAGGAATTTTATCGTGGATATTGTTATCCGGATGTGAGTTCTCAATGAAATATTCAGGATGATCTATTTTCCCTAAATCGTGATACAAAGCTGCCACTTTTAATAACAAGGTGTTTGTTCCGATTCTATTTGAGGCGGAAGAACATAAATGTCCTACATTCCTAGAGTGATCATATGTTCCTTTAGCCTTTCTGTATAACTCCTCAAGTATTGGATGATCATAACGATTTAATTCTGTTAATTTATATATTGTTGCCATACCTAACGCATTTTCAATTAAAGGAATTAAACCGTTGGCTATTATGCCGGATAAAATACCTGAAAAGACAATGACGATAGAATCATTTAAAGTAATACTTTGATCGTACGAATAAAACAAGATAATATGAGAAGCCCCGACAATTACTCCTAGAACTGTTCCTGTTTTAATTGCGTCGGTAAATTTTCTAAAATCGTGATATAAAAACGAAAGGCTTATACCAACTATAAGGCTAATAAGCATATACACATAGTCATCGCCATTAACTACAAACCCGACAAAAATAGAAGCAGCAATTACAAATTTTCTTCCCCAAAAAACAGCGAATACAATCAGAGATGTTATAAAGGGGATTAAGAACCAAAATGCTCCGTGTAAAAATTGAGAAGTAAGAGAGACAATAGCAATTAACAAAAAAGTAAAAATGTATTTCCTCATCGATTTCATTTGTTCGGTTAAGAATCTAGCACAATAAAGGTGGAACAAAATTGTAAATAATAAGATTATTGGATAATGACTAAGAAAATCTGACCATTTGAAAGTTTTATTAATTAAATCTAATGCTTCGAACTTTTGGATCTGTTCCTGGTTGATCTTATCGTCTTTACGAGCAATAATTTCTCCCTTGGTTATTTTCTTGTAAACCGGGGTTATTGCATCTAATGTTTTTTGTTTTTGTTTTTCTGTTTCATCTTTATTGAGAACTTCGTTAACTTTTAAACTTGTACTAATTTTGGGAACTAATTTTTCTCTAATTGTGGAACTGAATAAATAGAGGCTTGAATCTTTTGTAAATTCATCTTGAAATTGTTTAAGATTCCCGTCTCTAACTCCAGATTCGTAAATGTTTTTTATCTTGTTTTCCAAGTATTCCTCTGATCTGGTTAATTCATCTTCAGAAAGCCGCATTACGTTTTGCAATTCATCCTTTGATAAATTATAAGGATTAGATATTTTGCTAACAACATCGGTAGTCGAGTCTTTTTTGGATTGGGTTTTCGCATCAATTATTGTGTTAAAAAAATTTTTGAGACTAGATGTTTGTCTATCAGACACGGTTAAATCTCTATCATAAACGTTTTTGATATCCTTTAACGCCTCATCTTTTAGATCTTGAGTTGCTTCTTTATCTATATATGTTATTGATTTTGGCGCGACAATATCGTTCTGAACAATACTATCAAGTTTTACATTGGTGTAAAAAAAGTTTGCTGGTTGTGATGAAAATAGAATGACAAGAGAGAAAATAAAGAGTGCTATAATATGTGGAATAGTAAGCAGTTTTTTCAACTAAACACCGCCCTTAAAAAAAGTGAAGAGAGAGGAAAATACCTCTCTCATTTTTTGTAATATTTTATTATTTCTCCGTTACTTAGTGTATAAGAAAAATCTTTTATTTTCTTATCTAATTCTTTTATAGAATGTCCTTTTTTAGGGATAGAAATCGTTTCGCCTAGAGAGAGTGTAGAACCTGATTCAGATAAAAAGAAAGTATTTACTCCATTCCCAGTATTCTGCGTAACTGAACGAGTACCTACTAATTTCTTTAATTCTGAGTTATTAGGTGTAAACTCAATACTTAAATAAGAATCATCTTTTCTCTCGTTATTAATAGTGAATCCATAATACAAACCGTATGTGTCTCCTAAATCGTCTACCTTAGTATATGTTTTAATGTGTATTCCTGCTAAATCGTTTTTTTTTGATGTTGAGTTACATCCACTCATCGAAGAAAAAATAATGATTATAAGCAATAAAAAACTAATTTTTTTCACTTATTTTCCTCCTGAGTTTAGGAAACATTCCAATTTTCTTTGCGAAAATTTGGAACCCGGCGAGATAAACTAATAACAAAACGACACTTAGTTCAACAGCAATTTTTATAGAAACAAATGCTCCAATTGAAAAAAACAAACAAAAAGAATAAATAATCCACACCGTAGTTCTGTGACTAAAGCCCAAACTTAACAAACAGTGGTGAAGGTGGGACTTATCTGGCTGGAATATTGGTTGTTTGTTTAATTTTCTTCTAACGATCGCATAAATCGTATCCGAAATTGGAATAAAGAAAATCATTATCGGGGTAATAAAAGAGACGACTGCTACTTGTTTTAATTCTAGAACAGAAACAACTGCCATAAAGAATCCGATAAATAAAGAACCAGAATCGCCCAAAAATACTTTTGCGGGGTGTGAATTGAAAAATAGAAAGCCAAACAAGGTGCCACTTAGGATTAATGAAAGGAAAGCAACTATTACATTTCCTAAAGATAGTGCAACAAAAAAGAAAGTTAAAGATGAAATTCCTGCAACGCCACTTGCAAGACCATCAAGACCATCAATAAGATTGAAAGCATTAGTTATACCTACAATCCAAAGCACTGTTATTGGTATAGATAACAAACCTAATTGAATAGGGTGATCAAAGAAAGGGAGGTGAACGCTATGTATGGAATATACGAAGACAGAAAAATAGATGGCTATTAGAGTTTGGACCACAAATTTCAATTTGGCCGGAAGATTGAATTTGTCGTCAGTTATTCCTAATGAAAATATCAAAACACAACAAACTAAAAAGTGTATGAATACAGGGTTTGTAAATGGGTTGAAAATTAGTTCAGATAATATATATGATACAAAGAAGGCTATAAAGACACCAATACCGCCTGATCTAGGCATAATTTTTTTATGGACCTTACGTTTATCTGGGAAATCGACTATACCTAACTTCAAACCAATTTTGATTGCTAAAGGAGTAGTAATTAAGGCCAGGAAGAAAGAAACAATAAAAATTGTAATGAACGGCGTCATATTGATTGTTTTCAACGTTTCGATCATAATTAATTCCTCTTAAGCAAAAACATTAGGAGTTTAAAAATACGGCCAATCCTTTTGGGCTGCAAAAACACCCTATATAGCCATTCTAAGCCGATTTTTTGCATCCATAGTGGTGCTCTTTCTAAGTTTCCGGAAACGACATCAAAAGAACCACCGACACCCTGAAATATATGAGCATTCAATTGTTCCATATTTTGTTCAATCCATTTTTCTTGTCTTGGGCTACCCAAAGCCACAAATAGAAAATCTGGCTTTGCATTATTTATTGTTTTTTTTATATATTCCTGATCTTTCTCATAACCGTCAATAACCCCGACAATACGTAGACCTGGATTTCTTTTTTCTAATATTTCTTTTGTTTTTGCAGCAACCCCGGGTTTGGCACCATATAAGAATACAGATTTATTCTCTTTAGAAGCAGTTTCGCAAAGTTGTTGAAACAAATCGCAACCAGTAACGCGTTCTTTTATATTGCCATTTTGTTTTTTAGAAAGAATAACTACACCATAACCGTCTGGGATTTGATAAGTTGCGCTATTTAGTAATTCCTTTAATTTTGGATCTTGGGTTCCTTGCATTATTTTTTCAGGATTGATAGCAACAATGAATGACTTTTTCTCATTTTCTATGTCTTGTAATAATTGTTTTTTCAGATCTTCGTAACCTAAAGTGGTTACATCGAACCCTCTAATGTTTTCTTTCATATGATTCCTCCTGTTATGACTAATAGAAGCTTTAAATATATTTTTTTATAATTGCAAAAAGCCTTTAAAAACATAAAAAAAGAAGCGGAATACTCAATCCGCTTCTTTGTTAATAAATGAAGTTTTTCTTGTTGTTAATGAATAAATGAGCATAGCAATAAAGAAGATAAAGAATACAATATCTAACAAACCAGTATGAATTGAAATAATCATTAATGTTGTTAAAAAGGCATATGATATTTTATATCGGTTTTCATTAGTTGATTTCAAATTATTGTAAAGCGAAGAAAGTAATAATGAAACTAAGCCCACGCCTACAATTAGTAAAATATAACCTCCATCTAGGAATAACTGACCTAAGAAACTAGGGGTAGTGGTTCTACCTTCTCTGGTAACAAGAATGCTATTGTGTGAAAGCGAGTTTACTTTGTCGGTAACAATGGATCTAGGGGATTCGTTCGTTCCAGGCAATACTGTCCCTAACGCAGACAAATGAAGTTGACCTTTAAGTGTCCCGTTTTGTTCTGTATACTGGACTATTCTGCTTAGTACTACTTTTCCATTAACGAATTCAGCAGTTATTACTCTGAACCATTTTGGGGTTTTATTGATTTTAACAATATCTTTTTTAGTTTTATTGTCAAGATCAGCGTGTTCAGTAGGATTTTGATTAAATTTAATTGTTTTGTCTTCGGAAGCAACTCTAAAATATCCAAATGATGACAACCCAATAGAGAATAGCAATAATATTAATACGACAATTTTAAAGTCGAATTTTTTGAATTGATAGTGGAAAAACAGAATCAAAGTAAAAACAATCATAAATAAATTAGTTCTATAACCAATTAATAAAATCATAAATAATATGACCATTGCTGATATTAATATAATTGCAATACTTTTTTTCTTGCTAATTTCTTTCCTTGTGATGTATTCAGTTACCAATATTAGATAACCAAACCATAAGAAGGCTGAAAAGAAATTAAGTTTTGGATCTATATTTCTTCTGATTGATTCATCTAATATCCCGAGTTGACCGGTAATAACCATATATCCATAACTCATCAAACCTATCAAAGTTAACAAAATTATTCCGATGTAAAATAATTTTGAAAACCAAGAAACAGAAATCATAGGTAACATAATATTTTTCTTGTTAACAAAATAGTAAACCAGATAATAAGTTACAGCTGCGACAATGATCAAGGGATAAGTTGACTTTTCTAAATGGAATATATCCGATCTATGCTGATCGAATATATTGCCGAATAGGTTATAAATTATTAGAACAAAAGGGAAAAAGATAGCAGGAGAAAATAGATCGACTTTGGATAATTTGTTATTAAATTTTTTGAGTTTTTCGATCAAAATTTTCACCCTTTAATTTAGAAATAATAAACCTTTGTATTTCCTGTAGGAACCTTTTTAAAGAAATGCTTGGTGTCAAAAATAAAAGCATCATCATTCATTAGAGAAAGAAGTTTCTCATAATTGATATTTTTCATTTCTTCTTGTTCGCATAAAACAATTAAAGCATCCACTTCTTTTACGGCTTCATATGGATCTGATTCTTTGAAAGGGTAGAGGGTAGGAACTGCTGGATCATAAGCTTTTAATGATTTGACTTTTTTAAAAAGCGTTTCGGAGATATGAACCGGAGGGCTAATGCGGTCGTCATTTGAAAAATCTTTCATTGCGAGGCCAAAAACAGCTATTTTAGCATTTTTTAAAGATTTCCCTGATTCTTTGAGTTTTTCATCAATCATCGAAATAATATGCTCTGGGATTCGATCATTGTATTTTCTGGCTTCTTTGGAAATTGAAAGTTCGCTTAAGACTCCAAGTTCTTCAGCTTTAGGAACTAAGTAATGGAAAGCGTTAGGTAGGCAGTATCCGCCAACACCTGGACCTGGGATTAAAAGATTTACTCGCGAATGTGTATTTGCCATTTGTATTAATTCTCTAGGGTCAATGCCCATCTTTCTTGCCATCGTTGCATATTGTTGAACCATTGCAATATTCACATCTCGTTGAGCATTTTCAATTACCTTTGACATTTCGACTATTTCCATCGCAGAGGCAATATGTGTTTCGGCTTTGGTTACTATTGTAAGAATTTCTTGAGCTTTTAAGGCGCTTTTTCTATTAACTCCGCCAATCACTAAAGGCATTTCTACAAATTCTTTAAAAGCCTTACCTTCAGCGATACGTTCTGATGCGTAAGCTAAGTAAAAGTCTTCACCAGCTTTAAGACCTGACAGTTCTAACATAGGTTTAAAGTATTCGTTGGTGAATCCAGGTACAACTGTGCTTCTTAGAATTACCGTGTCGCCTTTTTTTATTTTTTTGGTTAGATCGAGAGCAACTTGTTCAATATGGCTTCTATTCAATTCGCCATCCTTAACTGGAATGCCAACGGTTATAATGTATGAATCAACAGTATCCGGAAGATCTAATATAGAAGTTTGAGCAGAATATCTTTCATTTCTAATTTCACTTCTTAATATTTCTTGAATACTAACATTATTAAAACTTTCTTTGTGATGGGTTAAACCCTTATTTATATCATTTACTAAATCCTTATTAACATCGACACCATAAACTTTAGTATTATTCATAGCGAAGCTTAAAGCCAACGGTAGACCAATAAATCCTTGTCCTATCACAGAAATTTCTTTCAAAAAAACCACTCCTATAATGTTTTATATAAATCTAAAATTTTCTCAATCTGCTTTTCTATAGTGTTTTCCTTTGATTTTTCATACCCTTTAATAGATAAAGAGTTTTTTATGCTTGGGGTATTATAAATTTCTAATATTTTTTCAGAGAATTCTTTATAGTCATTAAAAGAAACTAAGAATCCATTTTCTTTATTTTGTATTATTTCGGGAACCCCGCCGATTTGATGTGTGATTACAGGAGTCCCGCAAGCTATGCTTTCTAAAGCAACTAAACCAAATGCTTCTCTTTTAGTAGGGAAAATAAAAACATCAGCAGAGTTAAACCAGTCTGGAACTTCGTTTTTAGGTATGGAATCGTAAAAAGTTACATTAGAAAGATCTTTAAATTTTTGATGTATTTTATTTTTGTAATCTCCGTCTCCAACAATAGTGAAATGCAGGTTATCGTTATCTTTTAGTTCCTCGACAATTTTTTCAAAAACATCGATTCCTTTATCTTTTATTAATCTACCTAAATAAAGAATGTTGAATTTATCGGCGGGCAACCCTAATTTTTTTTTAATTAACTCTTTATCTTGCGGAAAGAAAAGAAGGTCATTAACACCGCAATTGATAGAATGGGTTTTAAATGATTGGGAAGGGAATTTTAAATTGAATTCCTTTTGGAGATAATCACTAACCAAAATGATTTTGTCAGAGGAAGGGAGGAGAAAAGACATTAATTTGTCCTTTTTTAAACCGCCTTTTAATAAGTCACTTCCGTGAAATGTAAGAACAATTTTTTTTCTGAAGAATTTCTTCAAAATAGGAACAATTAATGCAGTAGGAAAAACATAATGAAAGTGATATATTTTATTTTTGGGATTAAAGGCTGAAAAAAGAGTTCTACACCAAATAGAAATATATTTCATCAAGGCTCTTTTCCTATTACCTTCTGCTCTATCAAAAGATACTATCTTTTTAATAATAACGCCGTTTTTCTCTAGTTCTTCGGATTGTTCTTTTACGAACGAGCCATATGCAGGATCGTTTAGTGAAGGGTACATATTTGATACAATAACAACTTTATTTTTTTTCATTTGTTCACTCCACTTGACGAATGATGTATTAATTATTTGCAGTATTAAATATAATTATCTTCAACTCTTTTTTTCAATAGTTGAGATATGATTTATTAAACTAGCGGTTTAATCTCACTAATACAAATGAGTTTTTTTATTTTTTTTTAATTCCTTCAATAATTGCCTTAATTTCTGATAATGGATTAATGCGTTATTTCGGATTATGAAAAATCAGGCACCTATTGGGTGCCTGATTGAGTGAAGTGAACAAACAAAGTGTTTATCATTTGAATTTAGGATTACTCCATTTGTAACCTGAATTAATAAGGTTTGTTTGATAATAATATCTAAAGTTCTCGTTAGCTTTAAATTCAAATGTATACTTACCTGGATTCAAATACGGAATTTTTGTTCCGGATATTGGATAATTAATATTTGAAGAGTTATAAGATGAAGGTTTTTGGAATTTTGCTGCTGTATCAGCGTTTGGTAAGAAGAACAATATTTCGTCACAAGCATATTGGTGATCTATATCCAGATAATAATGATTATAACAAGTACTTGGAATATTATATGAAACAGTTCCTAAAGCAATTTGTTGTCCTTTTGAATCATCTGTGTTTTTCTTATAGACTTGAAAATTGAATGTTCCTCCAGTAGGCATATATCTTCCGCGCTCCTGGTAATAGCCGTTAGATAATTTATTTGGGATAAACATTGATTCAAAATCACCCATAACATTGTTATTTTCTAAGTTTGGAAGTTGAAAGAGTTGTGAAAAGTGATTTGGATTCGATACATTAGTTTCTGGAGTTGTTACAGAGTACTTAGGAATCGGTTGAGGGAAGAAGCGATAGAGAACATAATGATACGCTTGCATTCCACTTTCCACAGTAGTTGATGGATAAGTGGGATAATGACCTGCACACATTTTAATAGGATTGGAACCTCCTGATGTATTGAAGTAACTAACGATGCTATGTTCAACTTCATTACATTGTGTGGCTGCGATAGAAGGTCTAGGAGGGAAGTAGTTTATTGTACTTTCGTCCTTATTGTTTTCGTATGAAGGATCACCGTTATAATTCACCTCTACGGCATATTCAGGGATTTGAACGACTATTTTGAACTGAACCAACTGATAAGTGTCCGGATAATGATTTTTAACCCAATTTGTAAATACGTTTCTCCCTATATTATAATAGTTGTTTTCGCCATATTCTAGAGAATATGAAGGAGTATAACTAGCTACTAAAACATCGTCAGATGTAGTTGGAGTGAATTTTGTGTCGTATATAGAGATAGTGTATTTCTTTTTGTTGGTTCCAGAAAGACATTTTGCATTGGAAGTGCTACAATCTTGTGTGATTTTTGACCACATTCTACTTTCCACTTTCACTTTAACATCGCCAATTGTATTATCGGTGCTATCGTTATCACTAATGATATCCACAATAGCATCAGGGTTACGAATTGTTATAATTTTTGAATCAGTATTGTTAGAAGGGTTGATATCATCTTCGAATCCTCCTAAAGTAACTTTGTATGTTGATGTTCCAGTATAATCTTTAATTGTAGGCGTGGTGTGTGTTTTCGTATATGTTAAACATTCCCCAGAGTTCATATGAGAAATCGATTGTTTCTCGGTAGATTGTCCAGAAAACCCGTATTTAGCAAAAACATTGAAAACCTCAACATTACTGTTATTACACACCTTAAAAGTAACATCAATAGATTCTTTGGAGTGTGGGTAAGTTGGAGTATGGTTTGTAATTGTGACCGATCCATCTATTACTTTATTTTCAATAGTAAATGACTTGTTGTCCTTATTGTTATTCCAATTAGATTCATCCTTTGGATTTTTATGATTTTTATTAACTTCCATATAATAAGTTGCAGTAGTATCAGATGATACACTTTTTGCTGTTTCGCTGAGACTACTAGAGTAACAATCATTAACACCAAGTGTTGTTTTAATTGTCTTCGATTTACTCGCTGATCCTTCTCCGTAATGGATAACTGGGTTAGCAACTGAAGTTTCCCCATTATTACATATTTGATATGTTATAGTATAATTTTTTCCTTCGATTACAGTGGATGGATTAATGCTCTTTATCTTAATTGATAAATCTCTTTCTTCTTGAAGAAATAAACGATGTGGTGGAATTACAAAAGTTGCTGACCAATATGTGTTACTAATGTTGCTGTAATAGTAAGTATTAAACACTCCAGCAGAATAGGTGTCTGGCCATTCAGATACACTTGCATAATCCTTAAGGTTGCTACCAACTAATGTTTTTCCTAGTGCATCATTATATGAAGGGAAGTAACCTCTCGAGCCTTTTGAACAATTGCTACCACAGTTCATCAAATAAATTCTATCGATGGTTCTATTCAATTCATCTTCGGCGTTATATGTTTTGTCGGTGTGTTTGTCGTAATAACTAGTGTTTGTTGGTTTGTTAGTAAACGGCTTCGTTGGACTGTTCTTAATATTTGTATTTAGGTTGGTATTTGACCAAGGGTGGTAAGTAAATGGTTTTGTGGACACATAATTTGCAGTAGGAGCTACATCTGGATATTCCGGATTGGGGAATAGTTGTCCTTTGGTATTGTATCCATAAAATTTTGGTTGTCCGGCACTATATTCTTGTACTTTTCTGCCTTCATTCTTTACATCTGAGGGACTTCCGTAAACAATCAAGCACTTATTGATTGCGTAGTTTTTATTGATTGTTAAAGTCTTACCAGCCTTTGAAATATATTTGCTATAATCAACATCAATTGATTTTAGATAATCTTCAAATTTCTCCTGAGTATCTACCTCGGATAGTCTCTCGGAAGAGGGGTTACACCCATAAATATTAGCTGCTTTTACGTTATCTATATGAAAAGTAATAACACCTATAAAAGCTAGTCCTGTAACCAAAACAGGAATTAGCCAATTGGATTTTTTATTTTGTTTATTCATTTGATCACCTCCTTCTAAAAACAATGAATAAACCGCCTATTAATAAAATTACAATTCCACTAACGATATAAAAGATAGTGTTTTCATACCATTTTGTTTCTATGTCATCTGAAAATTTATGAGTGGCTTCGATCAATTTTTTTTGGGTTAGATAAGGCATATATTCTTTTTGGAATTTTTCGTTTGCATAAACAACTTTCAGTTCAGAGATCTGTTTATTGGTTAAATTAATATTTCCGCTAGAATCTATAGATTTTAAAGCCTCGTTTAAATTCGATGAGACAGGTTTACTTATGTTTTTGGATACATTTATTTTAGAATCAGGAAATTCCGGAACAAATTGATAAAATAGAACATTAAGTTTTTCAAGGTTGTTGACTTTTGAGTTGCTGTAGTATGTAGCTAATCTAGACATTATCTCACCAATAGCATCGTCGTCCTTAGTGCTAATCTTTTTTTGCAAAAAAGATGGAAGCTCTAGAAAATAAACTAAAGTTTTTTCGTCTTCATCCTGATAGTAACGTATAAGGTTGTAACCATCATATTTTTCTTTTACAAGTGTAAGGGTTGTTTCGTGATTTTGTTCTTTGTTTTTTGTATCTAGAGTATTTGCTGAGGCAGTTGATGGAAGAATTAAAGCTGATAAAACCAGCACAGATACTAATTTCTTCATTTAATTCACCCTTTCTTTGTTAATCAGTACTGTAAAAAATATAAACGTAATAGACTTAAAATCAAGAAGAAAAAGTAGAAAGGAAGCTAATATATCCTTATATGTGTTTGAATAAATCTGTTATTTGTAAGATCGATTCTACTTCCAGTTTATTTGCTATGTTGTAAAGGTCTTCGCTTATATGAGAAGTGAAAATGATTATTGGGATGTCTAACTCGCTTAATTTAGATAATAAAATTATTTCATCCTTATTGCCTTCAGAGAGTTCAATTATGATTTTTTCATATTTTTTAGTAATGCATTTTTCTAATATCTTTCCGATATTTCTTGGAGTTATCCTTAACCGGTTCGTATCAGAAATAACTTTGTTCTTGTATAAAACTCTTCTTTTGTTTTCTTGAAATTGAGTATAAAAATGTTCGGCTTGAGAATTAATGTCACGGTTTAAATAACGTAGAAGCAATGATTCTATAGAATATTCATTTTTATATAAGGAACAAAACGTAAAATGAAAAAACATACTATTAGACAACAACAGAACTGGTTTCATTTATAAGCTCCTTTCCAAAGTGGAGGTAAGGGAATGGCATACATATTATCAGTGGTTTTATTTATTGTTCAGATTTTATTTTCTATTTACATTTCGAGAATTTCTAAACCGTTAAGAGAAATTAATAAAAAAATAAAAGATGAAATTGAAGTTTATTTAGAAAAACAAGAAAAAAAATATGATCTAGCAAGTCCAAATTTGATAAGAATAAGATTGTTGAGTATTTTCTCATCTATAAAAAATGATAAAGAAAAAGATGAAATTAGAGAGTATTTAAAAAAGATAGTTAGGAGAAACAACGGAAAACCAAAAAAGTTGCTCTTGCTAAACCTGTCAACAATTTTCTTTTCTTTAATATGTTTATATACACTACTCTTGTTTGTGCATAGCGAACCTTTCATTTATTTATCATATCTCGTAGACATTCTAGTAATCTTAATATGGATTTCAAGAAAAAGATGGATATTTTCGATTTTATTTGGAGTCTTTGGATTCTTCGCTTATCGCTTTATTCCAGCACATATAATGCTTTGGGTAGGTTTAAATCTTGTGGTTGGAATTATAGCTTTGCACAAAAAAAAGTAGAGTGAATAACTCCACTCTACTTTTTTATTCCCTTGTGAGATACGCTTCTAAAGCTGCACAATATTCTTCTAATTTTCCTTCGTCGTCTTCTCCTAAAAGTTGGTTGCTCTTTCTGATTTCGAAATAAGGGTAGGAAAATTCATTAACAGTTAAGAGTTTTAAAGTTGGATCTGGCTCAAACTCTCCGATTGCCAAGATCTCCAAATCCATTTGTTGAGCTAGTTGTTTAAAATCATTTATGCGCTCCCCAATTTCAATGTACTGTATATCACTGAACATAAATTCACTGTAATAATAAACATATTCTTTTTTTGCTATTAAAGCTTTCATTTAAGCACACCTCCTATAACTTACTTTTAATCTTTATAAAAGTATTGGTTTGTCCCTTTAATATTTAAGTTAGTTGAGTCATTGAAAAAATAATAACCATAAAAATAGAATTAAAAAGAAATTTTTTAAGTTAATAGAAGGGAAGGGTAACGTGAAAAATTCGTTTCTGCGAGGAACATTTTTATTAACAGCTGCAACTTTTATTGTGAAAATATTCGGGTTCATATATGTTATTCCGTTCGTTGCAATGGTAGGAAATCAAAAATATATATTGTTTGAGTATGCATACAAACCTTATATAATTTTGTTATCTATTGCTACGCTTGGTATACCAAGTGCTGTTTCAAAGTTCGTTTCAAAATATAGAGAGAAGGGTGATATGCATATTATTAAAGCTTTGCTGCGATCCGGAACTATTATCGTTACTTTAATGGGTATTATCGCGTTTCTAGCTTTGTATTTCGGGGCAGATACGGTGGCATCTTGGCTGGTTGATCCAAAAGATAAAACAGGGAATTCAGTACAAGATGTTGCTTATGTGATTAAAATGGTTAGTTATGCATTAATCATTGTTCCTCTATTAGCTATGACAAGAGGTTTTATCCAAGGATATCAGGAAATGAAACCAACTGCCTACTCTCAAATAATTGAACAGATAGTTAGGATAGTAATAATTATCATTGGAACTTTTGTCATTGTTAAAGTGCTTAATGGTTCACCCGTAAAAGCAGTAGGATTGGCGACATTTTCTGCATTTATTTCAGCCCTCGTCGCATTGATAGTTGTTTTCTGGTATTTAATAAAAAAAGACTATGGATTAAAAAATATAAAGGGGAAAGTTTCTTATACCAAGTTATATAAAGAGCTCATTAAATACGCTATTCCATTTGTTTTTGTTGGCCTAACCATTCCGTTATTCCAAAGTATTGATACCTTTATGATTAATTCTGTGTTGATGAATAAAGGTTTCAATCTGGGAGAAGCAGAAACTATAAATTCATTAGTTTCCCTAATACAAAAGATTGTTGTAATTCCAGTAGCATTGGCAACAGCATTTAGTGTGTCGCTTGTAGCCTATATTACAAATGCTCACCAAGGAAAAAGAGTTGAAGAGGTACGGCAGCATATTAATCAATCTTTTAAAATTGTAATGTTTTTTGTTCTTCCTTCTATTTTCGGTATGCTTATTTTAAGTAGAGCAATTTTCGGAAGTGTTTATGGAACAGAACTATTAGATGACGGAGGACATTTAATGGCCTGGTACTCTGCAAGTGCACTTTTTTATTCGTTGTTTTCGATTACTTCGGCAATATTGCAGGGGATGGATCAACAAAAATGGGTCATATATAGCTTGATAATAGGGCTAATTCTTAAAGTTGTTACAAACTTCCCTTTAATATTAATTTTCAATGGAGAGGGGACTGCTTTATCAACATATTTAGGTTTTGGGGCGGCAATTGGTATACAGATGTACTTCATTCAGAAAGTTGGAAGGTACAAATGGACTGAAAACTTGAATTCTATAAGAAATATCTTTAAACAAACTTTAATAATGTCTATAGCTTTGATGCCTTTCGGTATTATCTCGTTGTTTTTCAGCAGTTTTATGTCGCAATTCATAATATTAGTTGTCGGAATGGTGGTAGCTGGTTTTATTTATTTTAATCAAGCATACAAAAACAAATCTTTGTTTGATGTCTTTCCTAAAAATAAAGTGGATAAATTATTAAAAAAACAATAAATTTTCAAAACAAAAAGAGCAATGAATTTGTCATTGCTCTTTTAATTTTGAAGTAAAGCTAAACCAAAATTAACAAAGTTGGGTTTTAATAGATCGACAATATAATATTCTCCTTCTTCGGTGTATTTGAAATCTATTATAATTTCGTTTAAATACATTGAATGATTTCCTGCGGGAACATTTATATTTTTCATAGCTATAAGATGGGGCTGGATTCTAAGTTTTGAAAGTTTCGAAGGCAATCCTTCATTCAAAAATATTTTCCTTCCATCTTCATAAGATTTAAGAAATATGGGTTTATTTATGCCAGTTATTGCTTCATTTAAAGGAAACAGGTATCTGGTATCAAATATATTCAATCTTTTTAGGTCAACAAAAATTACTTCCTTGTCTTTTCTGTTGATTTCAATAGTTAATAAAATGTTATGTTCGGAATTAAAATAAGTGTTAATTGATGAGTTACTATTATTTAAAGTTTTAGTTGCTGCGCTTAAAAATACTCCATTGTGTAGGCCTGAATTCAATGTGGTTTTGTATGTTTTTTCGCTAAGAAGTACTTTGTATTTTTTATTTTCAAACATACAGTCTTGTATACGTATCATTTTTACACCTTCCGATAATTGTTTGGTTAATTATATATAACTTGAATACATACTTAGAAGAGGGAGAATATATTTAATCGTCAAAACTCAAAAATAAAACGGAATATTGATATTTTTGAATAATTAGTTATAAAAGTAAAAAGGGGGCGGTGAAAATGCAATATTTAAGCGATAAAGTATTTCATTTTCTTGAGAAATCACCATACTTTTACAAGAAAGAAAAAATAATTGGCGGGCAAAATAGTGGCGATATTATTAAAGGGGATATTGAGCACCTTAACTATATATTTTTTGAACAGCAAAATAGTGATCGCATAATTGCTGAAATTTCCATTCCTGTCAAAAACCCTCACGGGGAAATCAAGTGGAAATTCATTCAGTTAAACGATAAAGTCTCTAGACCGACTTATCAATCAGTGAATACCAACTTAGATATTATGCCAGTATGGTTTAAATCTTTAATTTTAGAGGTTAAACATTTGTATGAAAATAAAGTATTTTTATTTAGATGTTTTTCTTCAATTAATAAAAACTGATGTTAATCATCAGTTTTTATCTCTAAGCAATTTCATATAATTAGCTAAACGGAATTCGTCGTTTGTTATTTGATCTTTGAATATAATTCGATAAGATTCTTTTTCAGTCTTCATTTCTTTAGTTAAGAGCAAGTTCAGTCTAAATTGTAATAAGCGATCGTTTTCTATTTGTTGTTTTACTACATCTTCGTTGTATAAAATTGATATTTCCAATATTATCTCTCCAATTTTAATTTTAATTTGTATTACATTATATGCTTATTTGAGAATAGAAAGAAGGGGGGAGAAAATAAAAAAATAAGGTTTAGAACACCTTATTTTTTATTTAACCCTAAAATTCGTTTGAAGTGAAATAAATACTTCAACGATCTGTTTAAATAATGTCTGTTTGTTTCGCCGTATTCTAATATAAACAAAAAGCGTTTTTTATCTTTCTTGGTTATAAGATTTCCTGACCAATAACTTATCATACTTAGGCGTAGTACTTCTATGTAGTAATAAGGAAAAACGACCGAATCAAAAGAAAGAAAATCTTCTTCATAAACATTTCCTGTGTAACCCTTAATCTGATAATGTAATGAAATTTGTTGATTTTTTATCTGGATATTTTTAAAGATTGCTTTGACTGGTTCTCCTGCTAAAGAAGATCTTTCTTTGACTGAATTTGATGCTTCTTTGAAACAACAATCTATAAAAGATGAAAGTTCATTATTGATGATTGACATAAAATAATCCTCCCAGAACAATTTTCATATTAATTTATATATTATTCTGGTTATAATAAGCAATGACATAATACCGACAAATGAAATCCAGACTATAGGTTTACAAACTATATCGATTGTTTTACTAAAAAAGGTATCATCATCTTGCCCATTATTGGTAAGCATTTTGGTGTTTAAAAAATCAATTGAACCTTCTTTTATATTAGAACTTGAAACATCGCTTGAAATTGTAAATGAGTTATTTATTTGCGATGCTTCTGACAATAAAGTTGAATTGTTTTCGAAATGATAAAATTCTAATTCTATTAAGGTTCCTTTGTATTCTTTCCAAAAAAGAGTGGTATATATTTCTCCGAACTGAGGTGAAGTTTGAGTTAATTGTAGTTCTATGGTTTCGTTTAATTCATCAACCTTGTAGCCTGTTATAGTTCTTCCAAGGGTAACTGAAATTGGGTTAAGAACTCTATTCATATTTTGTTTATCATCAGAAGTTTTTTGAGCATAATCAATTACGTTTTTATATAGTTTGTATTTTTCTGTGCTGCTTGATAAATGGCGTATAAACATTTGCGAAAGACCATCTTTTCTAATAAATATCGCTGGAGAGTTTTCTCTTTCTTCTGGTGATAAGTTTTGTTTCATCTCATCCGAGAATATGTACCAATCATTCGGAAAAGAAATTGAGTATTTGAATTCAGGATTATAATAAGTACTATTCTGACTGGCTGATATGTGATGTTGGGGGAAAAATAAAGCGATAAATGAAAAAGCCAAAATAAATCGTTTAAACACGCCACAACCCCTCCTTACTAAAAATGTCTTATATATAAAATCCTCAGAAAAGTAAAGTAAAAAGGTAAAAAAATAAGGGTTTTTTCAACCCTTATTTAAGTTGCAAGAAATACAAACAATGGTTCCAAAAGAAGATGCAAATTTAAAAACATTATAAGGTGGTATTCATATATCGTATTTTGTTTCTATGTCATAGATTTTATAATCTCCATTGTTATTTTTCTTGATTGTAAATACTTGAACTTCTTTGAAAGAATCATATTTGTCATTTTCGTCTACTCCGGATATAACAAGAGATACACTAACAACAATTCTGTTTTTTGTGATTTCATTAAAACTAATTTCATTTAAATCATATGAGTACTTATATTTTTCAAAAGTTAGACGATATTCATCATAAAGTTCGTAATATTCTTCGCTATCTTTGGAGATGTAAGACATAGACCCATCTAAGTTTTCTAGTAATAATTCGTCGTAAAACATTTTTATAGTTTTAGTTATTTCGGATTTTATTTCTTCTTCATTTGAAGAGCAAGCTGTTAAGAGAAGGGAACATAAAAATAGTATATTTAATATTTTCTTCATTTTTTGGTCTCTCCCGAAATTAAAGAAACAATCATTGTTTGGTTGCGGAAGTAGAAGACGCAGGTGTAGAATCTGTGACGTTTGCTTTGGTTGCATTTTGTTTTGCAGTCTCTTCGGCTGCTTTTTTGAGGGCTTCTTGATTTTCTTTATAGGCTTTAGTGAAATTCAAAGTGTTTTTTATATGTCTAATAGATTTACCTTCATTGTTAGTTTCAGACACATAGTCGGCCATTTGATTTTGCAATGATAAGAATGTTGAATTAAATGATTCTGGAGTAACTCCGTTAGTCAATGCATCAATGTCAGACAAAGCCTCGGCATTTTTATCTTCGATTGTTTCGGAAAGTTGGCTCTCTATGGAGTAAACATATTCAAAAAGATCTGAATTAATCTGTCTTAATATATCTTGTTTTTGGCCAGAAATGTTAAACGACTCATCATTTACACTTTGTCGAACTTCTGTAACTCTTGAGAAAAGAGACTTTGATAAAGATTTCATATATGCCAAGTTAGTTCCTCCTGATGTTTGTACTCTTCTTTTTCCTGTGTCCCAAGCATCGATAATATTTTTTGTTTCAATATATTTGCCTTCTAAATAATTTGCGAACTCGTCATAGGTTTTCTGTTCTTTGTATGCTTTATTTACTAAATCATAAGCCTTTGTTACATTTTCATCGTCTGGTGCAAGTTCTTTTGCTACTTTTGCATATTTCATAGCTTTGTAGTTATCCTTGCTATTGTAATACGAATTTGCAAGTTCTTTTGCTGTTGTGAGCAGTGCCTCATCAACTTGTTTTGAGTAGTCAGAGACTTTGTTGTCATCTGGATTTTTTTTCGCATAATCACTGAAAAACTTTTTTGCTTTAACCAAGCTTTCGTAATCACCTTTCTCTAATAGAGATATACCTTTTGAATATTCTTCTTTGGGACCGCCGCAAGCTGTGAGCAAAAGGATAGTAGATGCTATTCCGAGTGTAACTTTGATATTCATACAATCACCTCATTTTTAAAATTATTTACCGGTTGGAAGTAAATATTGATATATAAATTTTTCAAATGCTTTAATATCTTCTAAAGATAATGTGAATGTAATGTCCGATTCTTTAGGATATTCTATTTTAAAATGGCGACAATAATCTTCTAAAGCTTCGTTTAATTGAGGTTCAAATTGTTTTTTCATTTTAATAAATAATTCAAGTTGTCTTTCATTAAAATCGCTATAAATAATATTGATTTCTGTGCTCTTTCTATACACCAATCCTTGAAGATCGCCATTCTTTAATTCTTGTTTAACGGCTCTCCAATCTCCTAGATTGTTTTCTGGATCTTTGAGGCTGTTATAAGCTAAAAACTCGCTCATTTCTCTTAAGCAGCGAATAAAGCGTTCTTTTTCCAATTAAAACACCCTTTCAAAATTTAAACTTTATTAAAAACCCATATTAAAGTTTAAACATAATAATGGGGGAGGGGTTATAAATCAATCAAAAACCACAAAAATTAAGATAAACTAGTTTTCCTCAAATGTGGGGATAATAAGGATTTTAAATAATTATTGCTGCAATACTCTACTCCGTATTTGTAACCTCTTTTTTTCAAAACTTTTGCTTGATTGGGGTCAACTTCAATCCTATTGATTTCTGGAAATGTTTTCGAAATTAACTTTGCAACTTTATTTCCAGCATCGTCTGGATCAGTTAATATGTAAACTTTTTCACATATATTGACTGCCTTTTTTATCTGCTTAATTTGATTTTCTTTAAAATTGATGCCATTTAAAACGACGTAATAAACACATCTTTCTTTTAAAACCATCTCCAATTTTTCAACATCACTTTTACCTTCAACTATAAAACCGATCATAGGATATTACCTCCGGACGACTTGCTTTTTTAAACCTTTTTCTGCTTTTTGATATTCATTCCTTTAAAACGACAAGATAGGGAGAAAAAGAGTGGTTTTTTTAAAAATGAATGTAATATAATAATTCAAACTAAAAATAAAAATATAGTTTTTTTAAAAAAACATAGAATTATAAATAATAAGAGGTGATTAATATGGCCGTGTGCACAGTAGAAGTTATTGCAAATGAAAAGTATATCGGGGATGAAATTATAGAAGGAAAAGAAATATTGACACAATCTGTCTTTAAAGATATTGAACAGAGATTTAGGGACCATAAATTTGTTGAAATTAAAGAATACATCGATGTAAAAAATGAAATTGCAATGATTACATATGTTGGTCCTAGATTCGCCAATGTGAAATTAAAAAATGGTTATCAAGTTTCGATTAATTATGGTGGAATACTTGATAATCAAAATCAAAAAGAAGAAATCGTCTCGAGAATAAGATTTGTTTGAAACTCTACTTTTCTAAGTAGAGTTTTTTTGTTCACCAATGGTGAGTCATTAAAAATTGTTTTGAGAAAAAAAGAGTGAATTTAAAAGAAACTTCAGAAAGTGTAATGATTTGTTGATTTTTTTAATGCAAAAAAAGAAAAATGGATTAAAGACATAAGAATTAAACATAATTCATAAAGAAAATTAATGTAGAAAGTTAATAAAGTTCGTATCAGAAAAAAACATTAAAATTGAGAGGGAATGACTAAAAAATAAGTAATCTAAATCTATCTAAAATATAAGGAGTAAGGAAATATGTCAATTTTATATGGCGATTATATATGTCCTAAATGTTATAAAGAAGAAAAGATAATGCACGAACTAGACGATAGTAATAACGTAATTATCTTTCCTGGACAACCGTTGTCCAAAGGGCTAAATATATCAGTTGAATGTGAGTTTTGTAATTATTTATCAGATGTGATTATCAAAGTAGAGAATGGGGTATTTTTGGGTTTTTGTGAACAAAAAAAGGCCGAGAAATTTATAGGAATAAACAATACAAAGGATCTTTTAGAAAAGTGGAAAGCGGAAAAAACAATTAGTATAGAAAAAACTTTAGATTTTAATAATCAACCATTCAAAAAAGGAAAAGAAATTACTTTCGGGAATACAAAGTTAAAAATTCTAAAAGTCTTTAGAATTGAATGGATAGAAAAAGATATAGATCAGAGAATTGAAAATCCGAGACCAGATGTTTACTGGTATGAGGTTATAGGAAAAGAAGGCAAAAAAAAATGGTTAAAAGTCGAAAATATAGATGGTGAAAACACATTTTTAAGTGATTCTGGTTTGGTTATAAGAGATGAAAAGGAAATAATAGAAGATATCACGGATAATCCGGAAGGTATAAATCAAGTATATAAAACAGAGTGGTTCGGAAATCGGACAATAGAAGCGTACCAATATAATAACGGTATTCGAATTTTAGTGTTTAATTATAAAGATCAGACTGAAATGGATATTTTTGAAGATACTTTTGAAGAAGCGATGAAAAGAGTAGAGGAGAATATGGAATTAGGATTTATAAATGAATAGAAAATAATAAAACCTAAACCTAAAACAAAGTTGCTCATTCTTCTGTAGCAGCTTTGTTTTTTTTGAATTTATTTATATTTTTTCGCAAAAAAGCAAAAAAACAAAATTCGCGTGTAAAATTTAAAAGAATAAGGAGGCGATCGTTTTGTTTTTTTTTGAAGAAAAAGCTGATAAAAAGCCTAAAGAAATTGCCGAATACTTAAATACAACCTCTGAAAAAGTAAGTGAGTGGGCCAAAGATTTAGAGAGATACGGAATACTTAAATTCACTAAAACTGCTTATGGTGCGCTGTTATTCAAAGAGAGTGAAATAAAAATCCTTCGAGAATATGGGATGTTGAAAACTGCTTTGGGGAACCCGAAAGACGCTATAGATATCATAAAAGAATCTGAAATCATTCCAAAAGATACAGAGGATATGAGTTGGACAAAAAAATTAAATAATGCTATATGGAGAAGGCATTGACTTGAATTTGAATGTTTTTTTAAATTTTTATTTTTTATCAAAAAAACAATTGATCCTTAAAATTTTAAATGATATTATAAATTGTGGAAAGAAGATATAGGGGGAGAGAAGCAATTGATTAAAAATGAAGTTGCTGTTGAAAAACCACAAGGTCTTGTCTTATTCTTTGGAGAATTATGTCCGGTAACTTGGGAAAGAGAAACTAAAAGATATGTATATAAAGTAAGAAGACTAGAAAAGGGACAAAAAAAGTGGATAGCCAACAAAAAGTATTTCGAGGAAAAGATGGATAAAGAAGAAATATACTTGTTTAACGGAAAAACATATAGATAATCATACATACATAAGAGATATAAAAAGACGTGTATTGGATTTACACACGTCTTTTTCATTTGTGATCTAATTATTCTTTTGAGAAATTTGTTTGAAAAGTTCAGTAAAAGAATTAGAATTCAATTCGTTTTGATCCAAAGTTGCAGAAACAAAAACCGGTATTAATTCTTTGTTAAGTGTTGTTATACCGTATGCTTGAAATTTCAAAGGAACAGTAGATTGTATCGGGACAACGGGTATTTCTCTATTAAAGAAAAAGACAACTTTTTCAGCTGAGATATCATCGCCAAAAAAGATTACAGTATCACCTGATTTAACAAGTTTTTTTATTTTTTCTTTATACATATCTTTTAAATAATCTTTTGGTATTAAAATTATATCTTTATTTTTTGATTTTTCCAGTTGATCCAATGTGGAAAGTTTATAAACAATGTTTTCACCGTTTGGAAAGGGTATTTTATTTAAACTATAAACAGTTATTTTGGAATTAATAGATGACTTGACTGTTTTAACTTTTGTCTCGTCTTTTTTTTGAGTGTTAGCCGAATTATTAGCTGCGATTTGAAAGTGCCAAAGAAGAGATAGGAAGACTGTGCTTACTAACAATAACATTATTTTAATAATCAATTTTTTACGATCTAAATTTGTTTTCTCCAAAAATGATCACCTCCATTTTAAGATTAAAGTTTGAACGATTCATCTATTCTTTTTTGAAAAATATTATTGTCTATTTGGCAATCGAGGCATACTATTTTGTGGTAAAGAGGGCTATTTATACTGAAATCCCAATTCCCTTCACCACGGCCCCAGGCGTTTATTTTTTGAGATAGACTAAAATGGATCGGTTGATTACATAAATCGCATTGATTTTTCTTGGAATTATTTTGAGTTTTGGGTTTTTTTTGAGACTTTCGTTCGTTATCGAATTTTTGCTCTTGCTTGATAGCATTTAATAGAGCTTCTTCTATTTTTTCTTTACGAATGTAACCTTTCGATTTCATTTCGTAGAACTTTTTGTATGCTAACTTCCTTGCATTAGAATACGAATTGCTGCCATTAAATCGATAAATTTTATTGGTTCCTTTATTATGAAATTTTCCGTAATGGAATATGACCTGGAAGTTATTAAAACCTATCTTAATTAATTCTATATTGTAAAACTCAAAAAGAACTCTATTTAAATCGATATAAACTAATTCTTTTGGCCATTCTTTTTGCTTTTTCAAAGGAAAGCACCTCCTATGCGTTTATACTACATAACGAATTAGAAAAAACAAGAAAAAACTGATGAAAACATTAGAAGGTATTAAGAAAATATTTATAATCCGAGTAAATAAGGAGGGTGAGATATGAATAACAATAGAAGAGAATTTTATCGATTAGAAATGTTTGGTGAGGAAGATATTTTAGTTATCCACTCAGGAGGAATCGAAAGGGGTTCGCTAATTGATATTAGTGCGACAGGTATAAGCTTTGAATGCAATTACGAATTTGAGTTTGAAAGAGGAGAAACTGAATTTAATTTAGCAGGAAAAACGTTCAAGAGAAAAATTGAGTGTATAAGAAAGAAAAACTTAGATAGTGGCAAGACATTATATGCAGTTAAGTTCTATGATTTCACCGAAAAAGAAAGACAAATTCTTTTTCAAACGCTGCTGAAGATTGAAGCTAAAAAGAGATTAGGTAGGGGTGAGTATTAACCTCTTCCCTTTTTTCTTTTTTTGCCCCAAAACAAAAAAATAATGATATACATTAAATGTGTGTTAACACTGAAAGGATGAATAAAATGGATGTGATCGAAAAAATCTATGAAGATAAAATTGTCATTAAACAAAAAATCCATTTTGGTCAACAACTATTATTTCGATTTGATAACTCTTATGGTCTCTCTGTAATTGAAGAATTAGAAGGAGCTGGACCTAAATACAACATAGCAATAGTTAAGTTTGGCGTAGCTGATAATGATTATAAAATTGATTATTCAACTGGAATTACTAATTCTGATGTGAAAAGTGACAATGATGAAGTCTTAATTCACTTGATTTCATTGGTTGAAAAACTATGACTACATATTATGAAACAAATAATATACTCAAAATAATTAAGGGAGTGTTAATTTGTTATGAAAGAAATAAAATTCGAAGAAAAAGGTACTTGGGTTGAGTTAAAAGTGGAGGATCTACAATGTATTTGGGATTCAAATCAAATAGATTATAGGAAATGGCCAGATAAGATATCTAAATCTTATGCAGAAACATTAAAGGATCTCTCTAATAAGGTTGAAGATAAAAAACAGAAATTAGAGTTGTATTTTCAGGCAAAGGGGATTTTAGAGAAGAAAAGTTTCTTTAAACTTTTCTTCAAAGGAATCGATTTTGCTTTCAGTCAAAATTCTTTAGAGTACATCGCTGAAACTCTAGAAGAAGCGGAGAGTTATTATGGAATTTCTTTTGACGAATTTAGGCAAAGAATTAACTAATTATTCTGAATAAACAACAAAGGAGTTTTAATATATGGCAAACAACTCAATTTATCAATTGTTTCAAGGTGCAAATACGAACGAAGAACTAAATACGAGATTGGATGAATTAATATCTGTTATTCATAAAAGCAATGTTCTTAATGAAAGATTGTTATATTTAAAAGAAGAAGAACTAAGAATGAAAAAAAGAGAGATGGCTTGTAAATAATTTGTTTTGATAAATAGATAAAGATCTAACCGAAAGGGGTGGATCTTTTTTTACAAAAAAACCCGCTAAAAATCAGCGAGTTTTGCTTTTTTATATTTCATAAACAATTTTTGCTTTTTGAATTTTATTTTGAATATCATTCATTTCACTTTCATCAATTTCATTAGGAAACCATTCTTCCAAAAAGTCGATAAATTGTTTAATGGCCTTAATATATTCTATATCGTTTTCAGGTTGTAAATTTATAAGTACTTCGATTTCTTCGGAAATTTCAGGATAATCGTTAAGAAAGTCTTCTTCATCTGGCTTGTAAATATAGAAAAGATCTTGCAGCTCCCCCAAAATTTTTTTCAGATTTAATTGCATACTCATATATTCAGCCTCCGTTAATTTTTAAAAATACTAACACATAAATTAAAATGCATATTAAAAAAACAAAAAAATGGTGTACTTTCTTGTGTGCTTTTTTACCTTTTTTAAAATAAAGCTTCAATGCACTCATTTAAATTTTTCACAGGAATAACTTTGAAGTCTTCAGTTCTGATTTCTTTTAATTGATCGTATGAACCTAGGGGAACTATAACTTTCTTATAACCAACCCTAAATACTTCTTTAACGAGTTGTTCCATTTTTGATACTGGCCTAACTTCTCCGGCCAATCCAACTTCACCGACCATTACAGTTGAAGGATCAATAGGTAGGTTTTTATTAGAGGAGTAAATTGTCATTGCTATTCCCAAGTCGGCTCCGGGTTCGTCAACCTTCATACCACCAACAACATTTATGTAAATATCTTTAGCAGATAATTCTCTAACGCCGCATTTTCTTTCTAAAACTGCTGTAAGAAGGCTTAATCGGCCTCTAGAAAAACCTTCCGCCGATCTTCTTGGGTTAGTTCCAGGAACGACCGGAGGGGATACTAAAGCTTGGACTTCGATTAATAAAGGTCTTGTATCACTAATACATACGATTCCTGAACCGCTTTCGTTTAGTGGGCGATTTGCTAACAAATATTCAGAAGGATTTGGAACTTCGATCAATCCTGTAGACTGCATAGAAAACACGCCTAATTCAGAATCGCTTCCAAATCGGTTCTTAAGAGATCTTAACAAACGTAGATCGCTGTATTTTTCGCCTTCTAAAAACAAAACAGTGTCTACCATATGTTCCAGTTCTCTAGGGCCTTTGATGTCGCCGCCTTTTGTAACTTGAGCGACAATGAAGAAAGTTGTGCCAGTTTCTTTGGCTAAACTCATTAATCGGTTTATGCAGTGACTAACCTGAGAAATGTTTCCAGGATTTCCTTTTAGGCTAGGATCGCCGACAGTATTAATAGAATCTAAAATCACTAATGTAGGAACGAATTCTCTTGTTTCTTCTTCGACGTGATCAATATTACGCGTGAACATTATTTTAAGATTTTTGTTTGATTTAATTCCCAATCTTGTTTTTCGTTTTTTCATCTGTGCTTCAGATTCTTCACCTGAAGCATACAGAACCTTGAATTTTTCTGAAACATTTTCCGATACCTTGGAAAGTAATGTTGATTTTCCTTTTCCTGGTTCTCCGCTTATCAATACTAAAGAACCTTCCGTTGCTTGGCCTCCTAAAACGCGATCTAATTCTCCGATTTTAGTAGAAAAACCAAGTTCCATATATCCTTCATCTACTTCATCTAAAAATACTGCTTTTTTGGTTGAAGAATTGATTGTAGCAGAAGACTTTGTGTTTTTGATTCCTGTTAAGTACTCTTCTTCTTTTAAAGTTCCGAAACTACCGCAACCAAAACACTTTCCGGCATATTTAAATTCTTCGTGGCCACATTCTGTACATATAAATTTCGTTTTCTTGGGCAAATTAAAACTCCTTTTATATTTTTTGTTGTTTTTAAAATATATAATAAAATAAATGTTTTTCAATGGTTTTATGATAATATTGTTTTTATTAAAAAATTAAAAGTTGAAGGGGTTGAAAATATGGCCAATGTTACAATTCTTGAAATTATGTCTGGGAAAACTCCCAACAAAAATTTAATTATTAGCGGTGAATTATTTGATTTAAATTACAGAAAAATACCTAGCGGATCAATTCTAGTCGAAGGTTCTATATACGATGGAACATCCTCGATGTATTTTTCGTATTTTGATGAAAACGAGCCAAACTTTAAAAACGGGGATATATTGCAATTAATAGGGGGAGTTGCACCAAATAGATATAAGCAGGGGGAATTAACGTTTAATCCTAAGAAAAACGAGATTAAAAAGATTGGGAAAAAAGAAAGTACGATTTATGATGATGGTTCAGATGAGCATAGAGTTGAACTTCAGACCTTTTCATTTATGACCGAAAAAAGAGGAGCTGTTCCTGTTTCTAAATACTTTGAAGTAGCCAAAGCTTTGGGACATAAGGCGGTAGCTGTTACTGATACGAGTGTAGCACAGGCATTCCCAGAGGCATATTCAGCTTATAAGAAAACTGGTGTTAAACCGATTTTTGGAATGACCGCATTAGTAGTTCCTGATACTGTAATGGTATACAACAATGAAGAAAGATCTTTGAGCTCGGATATTGTTGTATATGACGTTGAAACTACAGGTTTTTCTGCTCGGAATGATCATATTATTGAATTGGGTGCGGCGAAAATTTCAAAGGGGAAAGTAGTTTCTAGATTCCAAAAATTTGTGAAGTCTCCTAAAAAGATTAGTGAAAAAATCACTAATTTGACTGGAATAACAAATGAAATGATTGAGGCAGAGGGTGAAGAATTAGAGGATGTATTGTTAGAGTTCAATAAATTTGTTGGAGATGCGATGTTGGCCGCTCACAATGCTTGGTTTGATTTGCATCAACTTGAAAGTGGTTATATGAAGGCTTTAATAGATGTTCCAAAATTCATCGTTATTGACACATTGAAGATATCTAGAAAGGTTAATACAGAGGGATTTAAAAATCATCGTTTAGAGACTTTAGCAAAAAAGTTTGGAGTAAATTTAGATAATGCCCATAGAGCTTGTGATGATGCTGAAGCAACAGCTTGGGTGTTGCTTCGAATGATAGAAAGGCTAGAAGCAGAAGGGATACATACAACGCTGGAATTAGAGAATTTTAAAAAGGAAATGAATATCACAATAGAGTTTCCTGATGAAATAACGATATGGGTGAAAAACCAAAAGGGGTTGAAAAATCTATATAACATAATCACCGAATCACATATACATAATTTATCTTCTTTGGGTAGTCCAACGGGTTCCGGTGATCGTCCTTTAGTGAATTGGGAATTGATCAACAGATTTAGAGATGGGTTAATAATCGGTTCTGGTTCACACGCGGGGAGAGTATTTGCCAATGCACTAGACAAACCGGATTATGTTGTAGCTGATGAAATAGACAAATATGATGTAATAGAGATTCAACCTGTTGAAATAGCTAAACATCTTTGGAATAATGAAAGACCTTCAACAGATAATGAAGAAATGATTCGAAAAGCGTGGGAAACAGTATATCGTGTCGCTAAAGAAAAGAATAAATTTATTGTTGCAACTGGACACGCTCATTACGTTGATAAAGAAGACGCATTGTTACATAACATCTTAGTTTATTCTCAGTTGCCACCTAGCAGACCTCACGAACATCGTAAGGGGAAAATGGAGTATCCTTTTGGACCGTCACACTTCCGAACAACGAAAGAAATGTTAGAGAGTTTTATGTATTTAACAGAAGAAGAAGCTAAAAAAATTGTTATTCATAATCCTAACTTACTTGCTGATAAGATCGAAATTATATCTCCAATTCCTTTAGACAAAAATGGTTATCCTGAATTGTTCACACCGAGCATTGAAGGGATCGACGATAAGTTCAGAAGCCTTGCAATGGAAAATGCTTATGAAAAATATGGGAAACCATTACCTGAATTGGTTGAATCCAGACTTACTAGAGAATTGGACTCAATCATAAAAAATGGTTATGCAGTTATTTATATGATTTCAAGAGATTTGGTAAAGAAATCATTAGAAGATGGTTACCTGGTAGGTTCAAGGGGGTCTGTAGGTTCTTCGTTTGCGGCTACGATGACTGAAATTACAGAAGTTAATCCGCTTCCTCCGCATTATGTTTGCAAGAACTGTAACTGGAGTTTATTTTTCACGAAAACGGAAGAAATATTATCTGGTTATGATTTACCTCCATCTTTTGCGAGTTTGTTAGATGAAGATAAATATAGTGAAGATGGTATCGCTTATTTTATAAGAGCATTTATGGATAACCTACAGGTGGAAAGTAAAGAGGAAATGATAGATTATCTAAAAAATCATAGTCGAAAAGAATGTCCAAAGTGTAAGGAGAAAGATCTGTTTGCTGATGGACAAAATATTCAGTTCGAAACTTTTTTGGGTTTTGATGGTGATAAAGTTCCTGATATTGATCTGAATTTCAGCTCTGTTTATCAATCAAGGGCGCACGCATATACTAAAGTGTTATTTGGTGAGGAGTATGTTCTACGAGCAGGAACAATTGGTACAGTAGCTGATAAAACTGCTTTTGGATCTGTACGGAATTATTTTGAAAATCATAAAGTAAAAGTGTCTAAAGCTGAGATTAATCGTATAGCAGCTAAAATTACGGGATCAAAAAACTCAACTGGTCAACATCCAGGTGGAATTATTGTTATTCCAGATTATATGGAAGTAACCGATGTTGTTCCGGCTCAGTTCCCAGCGAACAAAAGAGAATCTGAATGGAAGACAACTCATTTTGATTTCCATTCTATTCACGATAACTTACTAAAATTAGATATCTTAGGACACGATGCTCCAACACTGCTTAGATATGTAAAAGATTATACGGGCATAGATCCTCAAAGCGTTCCTTCTGCTGATCCAGATGTAATGAAATTGTTCTACGATCCGAAAGAAGTATTGGGTTTTGAACCTGCTGAAATAGGTGTTAAAACAGGTACTTTGGGTTTGCCAGAGATGTGGACTCGAGTAGTTCAAGATGTAATTAGCGAAACAAAACCGAAAACATTTGGAGATTTGATTACCTTATCGGGACTAACCCACGGAACAGATGTTTACTATGGTAATGCTCAAGCATTAATTAAAGATGGAACTTGTACAATACGAGAAGTTATTGGGTGTCGTGATGATATTATGCGTTTCTTAATGTCAAAGAACTTAATACCATCGAATGCTTTTAAAATAATGGAATCTGTGCGAAAAGGGAAGGGTCTAACTGAAGATTGGGAAAAGGAAATGAAAGAACATAATGTGCCAGATTGGTATATTTGGTCCTGTAAACTGATTAAGTATATGTTTCCGCGAGCGCACGCTGTAGCATATGTTTTAGATGCAACAAGAATGGGTTATTATAAATTGAATTTTCCTGTAGAGTTCTATGCTTCTATTATGTCATCAAGGTATAACGATGAAAATGTATCGGAATTTCAAATGGATATTCCTCAAACTAAAAAGAGAATGGAAGATATAGAAAAGGAAATAACTGATCTAACTAAAAAAGGCGAAAATAATGCTGCAAACAAAGCGAAAAGAACAAAAGCTGCGTTGAACGTCGTTTTAGAGGCAAAAATGAGAGGCGTTAAATTCGGAAAAGTAGATATCTATAAATCTCATTCATATCGTTATCTAATTGATCCGGAAACAAAAGAATTGATTCCGCCCTTTATATCTATTCCTGATTTAGGTGATACGGTAGCAATAAAGCTTTACGAAGAAAGAAAAAATGGAGTGTTTAAAGGTGTCAAAGATTTGCAAGCTCGTACCAAAGCTAAAGCTAAAAACATTGATGCGTTGAGAGCACAAGGATGTCTAGAAGAAATAGAAGAAATCCAACCAAGATTATTTTGATGAAACAGATAAAGAGACAGATTGTATGAGATATATTCCAACGAACTCTTGTTTTTCGTTGATTTAGATGTTATACTATTGAAGTTGATGAATAAGAGTTGATAATATTAAGTCCACAGCAATTCTTTGCACACAAGTCCTATGAAATCCCATAGGGCTTGTGTGTTTTTGTATGTCCTTTTTTATATCTGATGGCCCGATAAAAGCAAAGGAGGTATGATAGCAAAGAAACATCGTTTTTCAATTTTTTTTTCATATGTTTTTTTTCTCTGTTTTATAATTAAAGTAGAAAAAATAATGGAGAGTGAAACTTATGGAAGCTACTTTAATAAAGGAACAAATAGAGCAAGAAAAAAGGGATATAGAAAATCCGGAGTTGTTTCAAAAACAGGTGAAAATGGGCAAATTACAAGAAACATTATTAGAACTTTATCATATGCAACAACACCAAAGTGAATTAGCAGAAAGAGTAAAAGAAAAAAGAGAAGAAATTCGAGATTTATACATAGAAGCTGATATTCCTGCTGTAGTAGCACAAGCTGCTGATGGAAGATACATATGTGTACAAGAAAAGATAATTAAAAAGGAAGTTTTGGATAAAGATGCTTTGGCATTAGAACTTAAAATCGATAAAAAAGAACTTAAAACACCTTGGGATTTCTCTAAATTAACTCAACAGAAAAAATTAACTCCAGAGATGATAACAAAGTACACTTTTGAAGAGACCACAAAAGATATTAAAATTTCTAAAACAAAAAGAAACCCAATCGATAAAGAAGAAAAGAAAAAACACTACAAGAAAAAATAGTGATTTAATAAAAACCACTTCAAAAAAGAAGTGGTTTTTATTATGAATTATAAAGAATCCTTCTTAATCAGTGTAAGCCAGTTGATTTCTTAGGAGTATTGTGAACCTCCCCGCCTAAATGGGTATGAGCCCATTATAGATGGGGCATCTTCTCGGGTAATCGAACCTAACGGTTCGAAATGGACCGAGCTATAACCTGGGTTCCGACGGCTTATGATATATATAAAATTAGGCTGCTACAATGTTTTGTAGGAGTCTTTTTCCTTCTTCTTGTATATTGATTGCTGCATTATGATCTCGATCCATAATGTTTCCGCAGACGCATTCAAATAAACGTTCAGAAAGGGGAAGGTTTTCTTTAACCTCGCCGCATTTAGAACATTTTTTAGATGATGGAAACCATTTATCGATTTTGATAAGCAGTTTTCCTTGGTCCTCGAGTTTGTAGGCTAAGAATGTAGTAAACATACCCCAACTGTTGTCGGCAACACTTTTGCCAAAGTTGAGAGTTTTAGACATTGATTGCATATTGAGATCTTCGATCACAATGCAATCGAATGTATTGGCAAGCTCTCTAGATTTTTTATGTAAATAATCTCGTCTTTGGTTTGCGATCTTTTCTTGAAGTTTGCTTACTTTAAGGCGTTGTTTCTCCCAACGGGAGCTATCTTTTTTGCGACGAGATAATTTACGTTGTTCTTTTTTTAGTTTTTCTAGCGATTTTCGATAAAAGCGAGGGTAATTGGCTTTTTCACCTTCGCTTGTTACGAATAGGTTTGTCATTGAGAAATCTAAACCAAGAACATTTTGAATAGACACCTCCGGTGTCTCTGTAACGTATTCCGTCAAAATAGAAATATAAAATTTACCTGCGGCTGTTTTTGAAACAGTCACAGACTTAATGGTATGATCTTTCGGAATTTGTCTGTGCTGTCTTAATTTAATCATTGTTTTGATTTTNGGTAACTTGATATGGCCGTTTTCTAAGAAAATATTTCCG
>NZ_JBCEYV010000002.1:0-946917 GCF_050445615.1 Bacillus mexicanus | reverse complement strand
GCAGGTTACCCACGTGTTACTCACCCGTCCGCCGCTAACATCAGGGAGCAAGCTCCCATCTGTCCGCTCGACTTGCATGTATTAGGCACGCCGCCAGCGTTCGTCCTGAGCCAGGATCAAACTCTCCGATAAATGGATCACAGGTTAAGTTCACCGCATCCTGCGGTGACGCCTGCGTGACCTGCATCGTGCAGGCCTAGTTTGACTGACTACGCACATCACTGTGCGATTTGTTTAAAACTGAATTAACAGGTACGTTTTGTCTTGTTTAGTTTTCAAAGAACTTTGTGTGCTTCTCTCGAAGCGACTACTTAATAGTAACATTTTTAGTTAACTAGGTCAACACTTTTTTGAAAAAGTTTTACTAGCTGTAATTATGTCTTTCAAAAGACAACAGAAATGATTATACCATAATTTTTATGACTGTAAAGGACTATAATAGAAAAAAAGCACAGCTATTTCAGCTGTGCTTTCTCTTATACTTCTTCTTGTGTTTCTTCCTGCTCATCTTCTTCATTTTTCTCTACTAATGCTACTGTTGCAACATGCTCTTCTTCCGCCATTCTGATAAGGCGTACACCTTGAGTGACACGTCCGGTGGTTGAGATGTCATTAATGTCCATTCTAATGAGTACGCCGCTGGCAGTAATAATCATTAGATCCTCTTCACCTTTAGTAGCCTTGACTGTTACTAATTGGCCGTTGTTCTCTGTGATTTTTGCTGTTTTGAGTCCTTTTCCGCCACGGCTTTGGGTTCTGTACTCTTCAGCTGGAGTTCGTTTTCCATAACCTTTTTCAGTTACGATCAGGACATGTGAGTCTTCTTCTAATATCTCCATACCGACAACAACGTCATCATCAGTCAGGGTAATGCCTTTTACACCTGCTGCAGTTCTTCCCATTTCCCTGACATCAGTTTCAAGGAAACGGATCAGCAACCCATTTTTCGTTCCAATGATCATTTGTTTTGTGCCGTCGGTCAGACGTACACCCATCAATTCATCATCCTCACGAAGGCCTAGGGCGATTAAGCCGTTATTTCGGATATTAGCAAACTGAGCAAGTGAAGTTCGTTTTGAAATCCCATGCTTTGTTGTGAAGAAAAGGTAAAGATCTGCATTGAATTCAGTGACTGGAATAATCGCGTTAATCCATTCACCCTTTTCTACCTCCAGCAGGTTAATAATCGGAATTCCCTTTGCTGTTCTGCCGTATTCAGGGATTTCATACCCTTTTGCACGGTATACTTTCCCTTTGTTCGAGAAGAAGAGTATCGTGTCATGTGTTGACGTAGAGACTAAGTGCTCAACAAAATCATCTTCATTAGTCCCCATTCCCTGTACGCCTTTTCCGCCTCGTTTTTGACTGCGGTAAGTTGATGCAGGGAGACGTTTGATGTATCCATTGTGTGTCAGAGTGACGACGATGTTCTCTCTTTCAATAAGATCTTCATCTTCGATTGTCTCTAATCCAGAAGTAACGATCTCCGTACGTCTTTCATCATTGAAACGCTCTTTGATTTCAGTAAGTTCTTCACGGATGATTTCAAGCACTTTATATTCATTTGCCAAAATGTCTTTTAGCTCTGCAATTAACTCGACTAGAGATTGGTATTCTTCTTCAATCTTTTCACGTTCCAGTCCTGTTAAACGCTGCAGTCTCATATCGAGGATTGCCTGCGCTTGCTTCTCTGTCAATGAGAATTGCTCAATTAAACCTGTCCTCGCAATTTCAGCCGTTTGAGAATTACGGATAAGAGAAATAACTGCATCGAGATGATCCAGAGCCACTCTCAAACCTTCCAGGATATGGGCTCTCGCTTCCGCTTTACGCAATTCATATGCAGTACGGCGTCTGATTACGACTTTTTGGTGGTCAAGATAATACTCCAGACATTGCTTTAAATTTAATACCTTCGGCTGACCGTCAACAAGTGCAAGCAAGTTGATACCAAAAGATGTTTGTAATGCAGTTTGTTTGTAAAGGTTGTTTAGAATAACATTTGCATTAGCATCGCGTCTGATTTCAATGACAATTCTCATACCTGTACGATCTGACTCATCGCGAAGATCTGTGATGCCTTCTATCTTCTTGTCTCTAACAAGATCAGCAATTTTCTCGATTAATTTTGCCTTATTTACTTGGTAAGGGAGCTCGGTAACGATAATTCTTTCTTTACCTGAGGATGTTTGTTCGATCTCAGCTTTTGCTCTGATCGTAATTGAGCCTCGGCCAGATTCGTACGCTTTCCGGATACCGCTGCGTCCCAAGATTTGACCCGCAGTCGGGAAGTCAGGCCCTGGAATGACTTCCATCAGCTCCTGGATTGTAATGTCTGGATTCTCACTGACCGCAAGTACGCCATCAATGATTTCCCCAAGCTGGTGCGGAGGGATGTTTGTCGCCATACCTACCGCAATACCGGCAGCACCGTTTACAAGCAGATTCGGGAACCTTGAAGGCATAACAACCGGTTCTCTTTCTGACCCGTCATAGTTGTCTTGATAATCGATTGTGTCTTTTGTGATATCTCGAAGAATTTCCATCGAGATTTTAGACATTCTTGCTTCTGTATAACGCATAGCAGCAGCTGAGTCTCCGTCAACAGAACCGAAGTTTCCGTGACCGTCAACGAGCATATAGCGGTAGTTGAAATCTTGCGCCATTCTGACCATAGATTCATATACCGCTGAATCACCATGCGGGTGGTATTTACCGATAACTTCTCCGACGATACGCGCGGATTTTTTATAAGGCTTGTCACTCGTCATGCCTAAATCATTCATTGCGTATAATATCCGTCTATGAACCGGTTTTAAACCGTCACGAACATCTGGAAGAGCACGAGATACAATAACGCTCATTGCATAATCCAAGAAGGATGTACGCATTTCCTGGCTGATATTTATTTCACGAACTTGTGGTGTGTTTTGTTCACTCATTAAAAAACCTCCCTGAAGTATCACATGAAATATGTGGGAGTAGATTGTCCATTATGACCTTCTATACGATTTCACTATTCTCCATTATATCAATAAACTCATGATTATACACATAAAATTGCTAGAATATATAGGTGTTGCAAGCATTACTGAGTCTGATCTTTTTTAGAAAAAAGCCTTATTTCATAATGGAAATAAGGCTTTTTATAATTAGATGTCAAGATTTTTAACGTATCTCGCATTTGCTTCTATGAAGTTTCGGCGAGGCTCTACTTTGTCTCCCATCAGCATTTCAAATGTCTCATCCGCATCCATTGCATCTTCAAGCGTGACCTGAAGAAGCGTTCTAGTGCTTGGATCCATGGTTGTCTCCCATAGCTGGACGGCGTTCATTTCTCCAAGACCTTTATAACGCTGCAAGCCAGGCTTAGGCGTTTGCGGAAGAGTATTTAACAAGTCTTCCAGCTCCTTGTCATTGTATGCATATTCAACGCGTTTCCCTTGTTGAACCTTGTAGAGCGGCGGCTGCGCAATGTATACGTAGCCATTTTCTATAATTTGGCGCATATATCTGTAAAAGAACGTTAATAGCAGTGTTCTGATGTGCGCGCCGTCAACATCGGCATCTGTCATAATGACAACTTTGTGGTAACGGGCTTTTTCCAGATTGAAATCTTCCCCGATACCTGTACCGAGCGCTGTGATCATAGAACGAACTTCATTGTTGGAAAGAATTTTATCCAGTCTCGCTTTTTCAACGTTCAGGATCTTACCTCTAAGCGGCAAAATAGCTTGGAAATGTCTGTCACGCCCTTGTTTAGCAGATCCTCCGGCAGAGTCACCCTCTACGATATACAATTCGGAGATGCTCGGATCTTTTGAAGAGCAGTCCGCTAACTTACCAGGCAGATTTGAAATTTCCAACGCACTTTTGCGGCGTGTTAATTCACGGGCTTTTTTTGCAGCCATTCTTGCTCTTGCCGCCATTAAACCTTTATCGACAATTTTTCTGGCCGCATCTGGATTTTCAAGCATAAATGTTTCCATCGCTGTAGAAAATAACGTATCAGTAATTGTCCGTGCTTCTGAGTTACCTAGTTTTGTTTTCGTTTGGCCTTCAAACTGCGGATCAGGGTGTTTGATTGAGATAATTGCAGTTAACCCTTCTCTTACGTCATCCCCGCTTAAGTTTGGATCGTTTTCTTTAATAAGCCCTTTTTTTCGTGCGTAATCGTTGATAACACGTGTCAAACCCGTTTTAAAACCCGCTTCATGGGTACCGCCTTCATACGTGTTAATGTTGTTTGTGAAAGAGTAAATGTTGCTTGTGTAGCTGTCATTGTATTGCAAAGCCACTTCAACCGTAATGCCGTCCTTTTCCCCTTCGATGTAAATCGGTTCTTCATGGACAACTTCTTTAGAACGGTTTAAAAACTCTACATAACTTTTAATTCCGCCTTCGTAATGGTACTCATTTTTGCGCTCTTGTCCTTCACGTTTATCTTCAATCGTGATGTTCACGCCTTTCGTCAAAAAGGCTAATTCGCGAACGCGGTTAGCAAGCAGATCATAATCATACTCAGTCGTTTCTGAGAAAATTTCAGGATCTGGGACGAAATGTGTCGTCGTTCCTGTATGATCCGTTTCGCCAATGATTTCAAGATCTGAAACCGGAACTCCGCGTTTATAGGTTTGGCGGTGGATTTTACCGTCACGATGCACCGTCACAACAAGCTCGGTTGAAAGCGCGTTTACGACTGACGCACCTACACCATGCAATCCCCCGGATACTTTATAACCGCTTCCGTCAAATTTCCCTCCGGCATGAAGCACCGTCATAATGACTTCTACCGCAGGACGACCCATTTTTTCATGAATCCCGACCGGAATACCTCGACCATTATCGATCACCGTGATACTGTTGTCTTTTTCAATCTCGATATTGATATCCGTGCAATAACCGGCCAAGGCTTCGTCAATACTATTGTCGACAATTTCCCATACTAAATGGTGAAGGCCTTTGCTGTTTGTTGAACCGATATACATCCCCGGTCTTTTACGGACAGCTTCCAATCCCTCTAGTACCTGTATCTGATTTTCATCATAACTATTTTGCTGCTGTTCCATAGCCACGTCATTCACCTACACTTTTCTAAACGATATATTCGCGATAAAAATTTCTAAGAATCTATTTCAAACATAAACTGCGCACGCTTTTTTAATGTACTGGAAGATAATGGAGAGTAATATATATTCTGAACTGTGACTACGATAGATTTTGGTGTGCCGTTTACGGAAGGCACCGTCTTGTGTTTCTGTTTTTTCAGAAATTCTTCAACAATAGGCGACATGTTGGCTTTGAAATCAAAAATGCCAACAATATCTCGTGTTGAAACCACAAAGTCATCACCTAAATGAATATACAATTGCCCACCTCATTTCTTCACTTCACTAACGCACCGTCTTGCACACGAAACATTCCTGCTTGCCGTAAGGTTTCATGGTCAATGCCATCAACGCTTGTCGTGGTGACAAACGTTTGCACACGGCCTTGGATCGTATGAAGCAAGTGCGACTGGCGATAATCATCCAGCTCACTCAGTACATCATCCAATAGTAAAATGGGATATTCTCCGATTTCTTCATGGATTAGGTCAATCTCTGCCAGCTTAAGAGATAATGCTGTCGTTCGCTGCTGTCCTTGAGAACCATACGTTTGCACATCGCGTCCGTTCACATAAAAAAGGACATCGTCACGATGAGGCCCTGACAGCGTAACACCGCGCTCAATTTCTTTTTCTCTTAATTTAGAAAACGCTTCTTGATAGCTATCTCCTATTTTCGACAAGTCTTCGGGATCTGATACCTCAAGAGTCGTATGGTATTTCAGGGTTAGCTCTTCAAGTCCTCTTGAGATGCCCGCATGAATAGGCTGCGCCCATTTTTCGAGCTGGGCTGTAAACCGCAGTCGCTTTACGACGACTTTTGCCGCAGCTTCTATAAGCTGATCGGTCAAAACATCAAGCATCGTTCTGTCAGTTTGTTTTCTTGTTTGCAGCTGCTTCAAAAAATGATTTCGCTGGGAAAGGATTTTCTGATAAAGAGACAGATCGTGGAGGTAAACAGGAGAAACCTGTCCGATTTCCATGTCAAGAAACCGCCTTCTCACTTGAGGGCTTCCCTTTACAAGATTTAAATCTTCCGGCGCGAACATGATGGTGTTGAGGGCCCCGACATACCGGCTGAGTTTTTGCTGCTCAATATGATTGACCTTGCCCTTTTTACCCTTTTTGGAGATGACGAGCTGCATCGGGATCGCCCCGTTTTGCTTCATCACTCTTCCCTCTATTTTAGCATAGTCTCTGTCCCATCGTATAAGTTCTTTGTCATTTGACGTCCTGTGCGATTTTGCCATGGACAAGACATAGATCGCTTCCATGAGGTTTGTTTTCCCCTGGGCGTTTTCTCCGATGATCACATTTACTTTATTTTCAAATTGAAGTTCGGTATGGTCGTAGTTGCGGTAAGATGTCAGTTCTAAGTTCTGGATATACAATCAGTGTCACCCGCTTTAATTAACGACTTGAAATGAACCAAATCCTTCAATCTCTACCACATCGCCAACATAAAGCTTTCTGCCGCGGCGGTTGTCCGGTTCGTCGTTCACAAGCACTTCATACTCGCTTAAAAACCACTTTGCCATACCGCCTGATTGAATCACATCGGCTAATTTTAAAAATTGTCCGAGTGTAATCATCTCTGTATCAATTGAAATCGGATTTGCCATTATATCGACCTCTTTCAAATATCACTAATATCTAATTGTACTAAAAAAAAACGAATTAGGGAAAGGGAAAACTTGTCGGAGCAGATACTGAATAGAAAAGCTGCCGAAAGGATCGGCAGCAGTGTGTCGGATTAATAGGTTCTGACAGGAAGGATAAGCTGTACAATCGTTTCATCATTCGGCGTGCGAATTAGGAAAGGTCTCATTGCACCAGTAAAGCTTACGCGTATTTCTGCTCCTTCAAGCACCTTTAGTGCATCCAGCATATATTTTGGACTAAACGAGATATTTAATTCCTCACCTTCAATTCGATCTGCAACAATCGCTTCCACAACTTTCCCGATCTCAGGTGAGTTGGAAGAAATCTCAATGGATTCAGCTGGTTTTGCGGACAGCTTCACCACGTTGTTGCGTCCCTCTCTCGCTAAAAGAGATGCGCGATCAATCGCCTGAAGGAAATCTTTTGTGTTCACAATCATTTCTGTTTTACTTTCTTGCGGAATCAGGCTGGTGGTATCCGGATAATTTCCGTCCAGAAGCCGCGAGAAGAATAAAACGTTTTTCGCTTTAAACAGAACTTGGGTTTCTGTGATCACGATATCTACAAGTTCTTGGTTGTCGTCCAAAATTTTGCTGAGCTCAGTTAAGCTTTTTCCCGGAATCACAACGTTATAAGATCTGTCTTCTGAAATATCAAGCTTCGCTTTTCTCAAAGCAAGACGGTGGCTATCCGTCGCAGTGCATAATAATTCACTTTTCTCCACCTTCCAGTTTACACCTGTCAAGATAGGGCGTGTTTCTGAGGTGGACACTGCGAATACTGTTTGTCTGATTAGATTTTTCAACAAATCAGTTGGAATTTGAATCGCATGATGCTCCTCGATCTGCGGCAAATGCGGATATTCATCAGCATCAAGCCCGTTTAGATTAAATTCAGCTTTTCCTGAACGAATAATCGTTAAATATTGATTTTGGACTTCGATTTCTACAGTTGCCATCGGCAGTTTTTTGACAATCTCACTAAAGAAGCGGGCTTGTAAAACGATGCTTCCCGGCTGTTCTATTGTGACAATCTCCTTATCTTCTTCTTCTTTCGGGATAAAGGATTCAATAGAAATATCGGAATCGCTTCCTGTAAAGGATACGCCATCATCTGATGCAACGATTTTAATACCAGTCAGAATGGGAATCGTAGTTCTAGACGAAACTGCTTTTAATACATCTTGGACACTTTCAACAAGACGATCTTTTTGAATCGTGAATTTCATTTTTATCCTCCTAACGGATAATGTATTAATATATATTTTATTTATAAAAATAGTAGAAGTAATAGTAGGGCTTGTGGATTTGTGGATAAGTTGTGAAAAAGACAGGAAACACAGCCTATCCACATGTGGACAGACTGTGCATGACTGATGAAAAGTTATTCACACTTTCCCCGATTCATCCTGGGCCCTTCTATTTGAGCTGTTCTTTAATTTCTTTTACATGTTGCTGAAGCTGTTCATCATCTGCCAGCATTTTTGAAATTTTTTCATGCGCATGAATAACGGTTGTATGGTCACGGCCTCCAAACTCTTCTCCGATTTTGGGAAGAGAGGAATCAGTCATTTCCCTCGATAAGTACATGGCGATTTGACGCGGGAAAGCCACTGATTTTGTCCGCTTTTTCGCTTTGAAATCCTCGAGTTTAATATTAAATTGCTGGCCTACTACCCTCTGAATTTCTTTTATCGTAATGACTTTTGGTTTGGAAGAAGGAATAATATCTTTCAGCGCCTCAGCGGCCAGATCAGCATTAATATCTTTATTAATTAAAGATGAATAAGCAACAACTCTGATTAATGCTCCTTCAAGTTCCCGAATATTGCTGTCGATTTGATTCGCAATATAAAGCATGACCTCGTTCGGAATATCGAGGCCCTCCGCTTTGGCTTTTTTTCTTAAAATTGCAATTCTCGTTTCTAAGTCAGGCGGCGTGATATCAGTAATCAGGCCCCATTCAAAGCGCGAACGCAATCTGTCTTCAAGTGTCGGAATTTCTTTTGGCGGCCGGTCACTTGAAATGACGATTTGTTTGCTTTCTTCGTGCAATGTGTTAAATGTATGGAAAAATTCTTCCTGAGTCTGTTCTTTCCCGGCTAAAAATTGAATATCATCTATCAAAAGCACATCAACATTCCGATAGCGATTGCGGAAATCTACGGCTTTATTATCCCGGATAGAGTTGATGAATTCGTTTGTAAATTTTTCAGAAGACAGATAAACCACTTTGGCAGAAGGATTATGATCTATAACATAATGGCCGATCGCATGCATTAAGTGTGTTTTCCCTAGGCCGACGCCCCCATAGATAAATAAAGGGTTGTATGCTTTCGCGGGAGCTTCCGCTACTGCGAGGGAAGCAGCGTGTGCAAATCGGTTTCCAGATCCGATGACAAAAGTATCAAAAGTATATTTTGGATTGAGCATATTTTGAGGAAAATCAGATGTATCTTCTTTGGCCTTTTTCTTCACTTGCGGTTTTGGCATAAAGTCTTCAACATCTTGATTTTGAGGAATGACAAACTTAATGCTCAATTCTTCCCCGGTTAATTCATATATAGTATCTGCAATCAGATGCAAGTATCTGGACTCCAGCCAGTCTCTGGCGAATTCATTAGGAGCCGTGATTGTCAACGTATCTCCTTGCAGTGAGTGCGCCTTGGTTGATTTCATCCAAGTCTCAAAACTCGGTTTGCTCAATTTTTTTTCAATTTGAGCAAGGGCTTGGTTCCACAGATCTAATATATTTTCCATCTTTCGGCATGTCCCTCCTTTTCATATCAAATTGTTTCTTTCTCTGTTGTAGAACACAAAAAAAGAGCAAATGGCGCTGCCATTCGTACACATTAAATGTTGAAAACATATAATATAGTAGATAAATAGCTTTTCGACAAAATTCACAACTTGTGGACAACATTCTACACAAGCTGTGAGAAATCAATCCACAACTTATCCACAGTTTGTGGATAAAGAGGAAAGGCGAGATTAGTAATCAAGAGTTAAAACACAAATATAATACCAAAATAAACGAGAGCTTGCAATGGTTGTTGCAATCTTATCCACAAAGCAGACAACCTGTTGAAAAAATATTGTCCACAGGGGTTGGTAATGTGAAAATGTTGTCGATAACCTTTGTGGATATTAAAAAAAGGCAAAAAAGATATCCACATTCGTGATGTAAGAGGCAAATTGTTCGATTTTTTTTCGTTAAATTACGGAATCTGAAAAATAAGGTTTCGAAAGTTGAAAAGGTGTGGTATCCTATTATGGTTGCAGGAAATAAAAGCAATAGTGAAGTTGACAATGAATAGGTAGCACAAATATAATAAGTAAGACTGTCTTTAACAGCTATTCCTCGAGGGAGGTGTCATAAATGAAAAGAACATTCCAACCGAATAACCGTAAACGCAGTAAAGTTCATGGCTTCAGAAGCCGTATGAGTTCAAAAAACGGTCGTCTAGTTTTAGCACGCCGTCGCCGTAAAGGCAGAAAAGTATTATCAGCTTAGGCCACTGAATAATGTCAGTGGTCTTTTTTCACATTATGGGAAAAGAAGTGTGATGCGGGATGGACCAGAGGATGCTCCCTGGTTCAGACGCATCTCATTTTCATAATAAATTTTATAAGTTTCTGCCAGCCAGTATCGGAGTGAGTCATTTGAAGAAGCGAAATCGTTTAAAGAAAAATGAAGATTTTCAAAAAGTGTTTAAGCATGGGGTATCAGTAGCGAACCGCCAGTTTGTCTTATATACGCTTGATCAGCCTGAAAACGATGAGCTGCGCGTCGGGCTTTCCGTCAGCAAAAAAATAGGTAACGCTGTGATGCGAAATCGGGTCAAACGTTTGATTCGGCAGGCTTTTCTTGAAGAGAAAGAGAGACTGAAGGAAAAGGATTACATCATTATTGCCAGAAAACCAGCGAGCCAGCTGACATTTGAGGAAACGAAAAAAAGCCTGCAGCATCTATTCAGAAAGTCTTCTTTATATAAGAAATCTTCGTCAAAGTAGGCATTTGCCATTGCTTTCTTACAACTTTTAAAAGCGCTTCCTTTCTGGTTGATTAGAAAAAGACACCATTTAAAACTGAAAGATGCTAAAATACATACAAGTATGCTTTGCAATTAAAGAATGTAAAGATAATTATAGGAGGAAATGTTGTTGAAAAGGAGAATAGGGTTGCTATTAAGTATGGTTGGCGTATTCATGCTTTTGGCTGGATGCTCAAGTGTGAAAGAGCCGATCACTGCAGATAGTTCGCATTTTTGGGACAAGTACGTAGTATATCCATTGTCTGAGCTCATTACGTATGTAGCGAAATTGACGGGAGATAACTATGGACTTTCAATTATTCTTGTTACCATTTTAATTCGTTTATTAATTTTACCGCTGATGATTAAGCAGCTGAGAAGTTCGAAAGCGATGCAGGCTTTACAGCCGGAAATGCAAAAGCTTAAAGAAAAATACAGCTCAAAGGACCAAAAAACACAGCAAAAGTTACAGCAGGAAACAATGGCTTTATTCCAAAAGCATGGCGTGAATCCACTGGCGGGTTGTTTCCCGATTTTAATCCAGATGCCGATTTTAATTGGATTTTATCATGCGATCATGAGAACACAGGCGATCTCGGAGCATAGTTTCTTATGGTTTGACTTAGGAGAAAAAGACCCTTACTATATCCTTCCTATCGTTGCAGGTGTCGCTACATTTGTTCAGCAGAAACTGATGATGGCGGGCAATGCGCAGCAAAATCCGCAAATGGCAATGATGCTTTGGATTATGCCAATCATGATTATCGTATTTGCGGTCAACTTCCCGGCGGCACTTTCTCTTTATTGGGTAGTCGGTAACTTATTTATGATTGCACAGACTTTCCTCATTAAAGGACCAGATTTGAAAAAAAATTCTGAGCCGCAAAAAGACGGAGGAAAGAAAAAGTGAGGAATGTGACTGCTGCAGGGCGAAATGTCGATGAAGCAGTACAGTCCGGACTGAAAGAGCTGGAATTAACGAAGGATAAGGTGGAAATTACCGTTATTGAAGAGGGAAACAAAGGATTTCTCGGTATTTTCGGAAAAAAGCCTGCGGTCGTAAAGCTAGTTGAAAAGATTGATCCGATTCAGCAAGCGAAGTCTTATCTTCAAACGATTGCCGAAGCGATTGCCGGAAAGTCTGATGTGACTGTTCAAGAAAGCAGGAAGACAGTGAGTTTCCATATAACAGGTGAAAAAGCGGCATTGTTGATTGGGAAAAGAGGACAAACCTTAAATGCCCTTGAAACGTTGACACAGCTTGCCCTTAACCGTTATCCAGGCCAATATAAAAATGTCATAGTAGATGCAGAAAACTATCGGCTAAAAAGAAAAGATACACTGAGTCAGCTGGCCATCAGGCTTGCAGATCAGGTTCTAAAAACGAAAAAAGCAGTTCATCTTGAACCGATGCCGTCCAGTGAAAGAAAAATCATTCATGATACTCTTTCTGGATATGCGAATCACGAGATCAAAACATATTCAATGGGTGAAGGTGAAAATCGTCATCTCGTTATTTCCCATAAAAAATAGCATAAAACCGAAGTCCGGTAAAAAGCGGATTTCGGTTTTTTTGTTTGAAAAAATACTATTTTGCCTAGTAATATCAAGCTTTTGGTCGTTATGTTTTTTTCTTTTAAAGTGTATCCTGTTGATAAAAAGGAAAGTCAGGAAATAAAATTAATTGTTATTCACATGTGGATAAGTTAAAGTAATAGGAGGAGAATTCCCGATTCTGTGGATAACACATCTTCCACTTCGAACCAAACTATGTTATCTTTTAGTTTTGGCATAATAAAATTTTTTTATATAGATGAAAGATTAAGTAAAGAGAGGTGAACAGCATGGATACAATTGCAGCAATTTCCACACCGATGGGAGAAGGTGCGATTGCGATTGTACGGTTGAGCGGTCCAGAAGCCATTCAAATCGCAGATAAAATTTATAAAGGACCGAAGGAGAAAACACTCAGCTCGGTCGAATCACATACGATTCATTATGGTCATATCGTAGACAGACTTTCGGATCGTGTCGTTGAGGAAGTAATGGTATCAGTGTTAAAAGCACCGAGAACCTTTACACGTGAAGATGTCATCGAAATTAACTGTCACGGGGGAATTGTAACCGTGAACCAAGTGCTTCAGCTCGCTTTAAGAGAGGGAGCGAGACTGGCAGAGCCGGGTGAATTTACGAAGCGCGCATTTTTAAACGGACGAATCGATCTTTCACAGGCGGAAGCGGTGATGGACTTGATCAGAGCCAAAACGGACCGGGCAATGAACGTCGCCATGAATCAGATGGAAGGGCGTCTTTCTGCATTGGTGCGCCGGTTACGCGGTGAGATTTTAGAAACACTGGCTCATGTTGAGGTGAATATTGATTATCCGGAGTATGACGATGTAGAAGAAATGACGCATCAGCTTTTGGTTGAAAAGGCAACTGCCGTGAAAAAAGAAATTGAAGCGCTGCTGAGGACTTCTGAGCAAGGTAAAATTTTGCGTGAGGGTCTTTCTACTGTCATTATCGGCCGGCCGAATGTGGGAAAATCATCTCTTCTGAACAGCCTTGTACATGAGGCAAAAGCTATTGTAACGGATATTCCGGGAACGACTCGGGATGTCATTGAGGAATACGTAAATGTACGGGGTGTTCCGCTCCGTCTGGTTGATACAGCAGGTATTCGTGAAACAGAGGATATTGTTGAACGAATCGGTGTTGAACGTTCTCGCCAGGTTCTAAAGGAAGCGGATCTGATTTTACTAGTGCTTAATTCTAGTGAAGAGCTTTCTGAAGAAGACGTGAAGCTTTTTGAAGCCGTAGAGGGCATGGACGTTATCGTAATTATGAATAAGACTGACCTTGAGGTGAAGATTGACAGTGAACGTGTTCGTGAGCTTGCTAACGGACGCCCTGTTGTCACGACATCTCTATTAAAAGAGGAAGGCATCAATGATCTGGAAGAAGCGATTCAATCGCTGTTCTACACGGGTGCCATTGAGAGCGGAGATCTGACTTATGTCAGCAACACACGTCATATCTCTATTTTACAGCAAGCCCAACGTGCCATTGAAGATGCACTTAGCGGCATTGAACAAGATGTCCCGATCGACATGGTGCAAATCGACCTTACAAGATGCTGGGAGCTTTTGGGTGAAATCATCGGAGATTCAGTCCATGAAAGCTTAATTGATCAGCTCTTTTCACAGTTCTGTTTAGGAAAATAATTAAAGGAGGAGTTAGAATCATGGGGTATGAAGCAGGCCAATACGATGTGATTGTGATTGGCGCCGGGCATGCCGGTGTTGAGGCTGCCCTCGCATCAGCACGCCAAGGCGCCAAAACGCTTGTCTTGACCATCAACTTAGATATGGTTGCATTTATGCCATGTAACCCGTCTGTCGGCGGTCCCGCAAAAGGGATTGTCGTCCGCGAAATTGACGCGCTTGGCGGAGAAATGGGCAGAAACATCGATAAAACGCACATTCAAATGAGAATGCTGAATACTGGAAAAGGTCCTGCGGTTCGTGCTTTGCGTGCGCAAGCAGACAAATTCCAATACCAGCACGAAATGAAAAATACACTTGAAAAAGAACCAAATTTAACATTGCTGCAAGGAATTGTAGAGCGGCTGATCGTTGAAGACGGCGAATGCCGCGGTGTGGTGACACAAACCGGCGCGCATTATCGTGCGCAAGCAGTTGTTATGACGACTGGAACATATTTAAGAGGACGAATCATTCTTGGTGATCTGTCTTACTCAAGCGGTCCGAACAACCAGCAGCCTTCTATTAAGCTTTCTGAGCATTTGGAGGAGCTTGGTTTTGACCTTGTTCGTTTTAAAACAGGTACGCCGCCTCGCGTCAAAAGCGACACGATTGACTACAGTAAAACGGAAATCCAGCCTGGTGACGAAGTGCCTCGCGCTTTCTCATATGAAACAGTGGAATATATTACAGATCAGCTTCCTTGCTGGCTGACATATACAAGCCCTGAGACACATGAAATTATTGACAGCAACCTGCACCGCTCACCGATGTATTCCGGTATGATTAAAGGTACGGGCCCAAGATACTGTCCGTCTATTGAAGATAAAGTTGTCCGTTTTAACGATAAACCGCGTCATCAAATCTTTCTTGAGCCTGAAGGCAGACATACACAGGAAGTCTATGTTCAAGGTTTATCTACAAGTCTTCCGGAAGATGTACAGCAAAGAATGCTTGCAACGATTCCGGGTCTTGAAAACGTGCAAATGATGAGAGCGGGCTATGCGATCGAGTACGATGCGATTGTACCGACACAGCTGTGGCCGACACTTGAAACGAAAAAAATCACAAATCTCTATACTGCAGGCCAAATTAACGGAACATCCGGCTATGAAGAAGCTGCAGGACAAGGAATTATGGCGGGAATCAATGCAGGACGAAAAGCGCTTGGAAAAGAAGAAGTCATTCTAAGCCGTTCTGATGCCTACATTGGCGTTCTCATTGATGACCTTGTCACAAAAGGAACCAATGAACCATACCGCCTTTTGACATCACGTGCGGAATACAGATTGCTTCTTCGCCATGACAATGCTGATTTGCGTCTGACAGAAATCGGACACCGCATTGGATTGATTTCTGATGAGCGTTATACCGTTTTTGAGAAGAAAAAAGCGGCGATTGAAGCTGAGAAAAAACGTTTGTATTCTGTGATTATCAAGCCTTCTCCGGAAAATCAAGAATATATCCGTTCTCTTGGCGGAAGCGAATTGAAAGATGGAGTTCGCGGCACTGACTTGATGAAACGTCCTGAAATGAATTATGAAACCGTCACAAAATTGGCTCCGTCAGAAGTGCCGGTTCCGCAAGACGTGGCAGAACAAGTAGAAATCCAAGTGAAATATGAAGGATATATTGAAAAATCCCTTCAGCAAGTGGAAAAACTGAAAAAGATGGAAAACAAAAAAATTCCGGATCGAATTGATTATGACGCAATTAAAGGGATCGCAACAGAGGCGCGTCAAAAGCTGAAAAATGTGCGTCCTTTGTCTGTTGCACAAGCTTCCCGCATTTCCGGTGTAAACCCGGCGGACATTTCAATTCTATTGGTGTATTTAGAGCAGGGACGCATTGCGAAGATAGCCGAATAGAAAGGATGACGGCATGAATATTGAAGAATTCACTTCTGGTTTGGCGGAAAAAGGGATCTCCCTTTCTCCCCGTCAGCTGGAGCAATTTGAACTGTATTACGATATGTTGGTTGAATGGAACGAAAAAATTAATCTGACTTCTATTACAGAGAAAAAAGAAGTATACTTAAAACATTTTTATGATTCCATTACCGCCGCTTTTTATGTCGACTTCAACCAAGTGAACACGATTTGTGATGTTGGAGCGGGAGCAGGTTTTCCGAGTCTGCCTATCAAAATATGTTTTCCGCATCTCCATGTCACAATCGTGGATTCATTAAACAAACGGATTACGTTTTTAGAAAAATTGTCTGAAGCTTTGCAATTGGAGAATACGACATTCTGCCATGACAGAGCTGAAACATTCGGACAGAGGAAGGACGTACGGGAAAGCTATGATATTGTGACGGCGCGAGCAGTTGCAAGACTATCTGTTTTGAGCGAGCTTTGCCTGCCTCTGGTGAAGAAAAACGGTTTATTTGTTGCTTTAAAAGCCGCTTCAGCTGAAGAAGAGCTGAATGCCGGCAAAAAAGCGATTACGACGCTTGGAGGAGAACTTGAGAATATCCATTCCTTTAAGCTGCCCATTGAAGAAAGCGATCGTAATATGATGGTGATACGCAAGATCAAAAATACACCTAAGAAGTATCCAAGAAAACCGGGAACTCCTAATAAATCGCCAATTGAGGGGTAATTTAGACAGCGTGATATGACAATGCCATCATATTTTCAGCAAAATTAATGGATGTACAGCAGGAAAAACCATGAGAAAATAGAATTATAAAAATGGCAGTTTTTAAAGGTGGTGTAGGTACATGAAGCATTCATTCTCTCGTTTATTCGGGCTTGGTGAGAAGGAACCGGAACCGGAGATTGCTGAACATGAGACGAACAAAGAAGAGATTCTGGAAATACCGGTAAATGCTATCGTTCCCAACCGTTTTCAGCCACGCACCATTTTCTCAGATGAAAAAATTAAAGAGTTAGCAATGACCATTCATACACATGGCATTATTCAGCCGATTGTTGTCAGGCATACAGAAGAAGAAGGCCAATACGAACTCATTGCCGGTGAAAGACGCTGGAGAGCGGTACAATCGCTTGAGTGGGAAAAGATTCCCGCTATTATTAAGGATTTTTCCGACACAGAAACCGCTTCTGTGGCGTTAATTGAAAATTTGCAGCGGGAAGAGCTGTCTTCTATTGAAGAAGCGCATGCTTATGCTCGGCTTCTTGAATTGCATGACTTAACACAGGAAGCACTCGCACAGCGTTTAGGAAAAGGGCAGTCCACAATTGCGAATAAGCTGCGGTTATTAAAGTTGCCTCAGCCGGTCCAAGACGCGATTATGGAGAAGAAAATTACTGAGCGTCATGCCAGAGCGCTGATTCCGCTTAAACAGCCTGAACTCCAAGTCACACTGCTCACAGAAATTATTGAGAAAAGCTTAAATGTAAAGCAGACGGAAGACCGCGTGGTGAAAATACTGGAGCAGGGCCAGAAAAAGCCAAAGCCGAGACGCAAAGCGTTCAGCAGAGATACAAGAATTGCAATGAACACAATTCGCCAGTCACTATCAATGGTTGAAGACAGCGGTGTAAAATTGAATACAGAAGAAGAAGAATTTGAAGAATTTATTCAATTAACGATTCGCATACCAAAATAAAAGCTCTCCTGAAAAGCAGGGGAGCTTTTATTTTTATGATAAAAAGGTAATTATTTACTTTTTTTTCAATGATATTATATTAGCATTATTTTCTTTGAGCTTGTGGATAAATTCTTCAGTATCTTGCGGAGAAATGACTACATGTCCCAAACCCCCCTGATAATATATCGTGATGCCATGACGAGAGCCGATTAGGCGAAAACCTGACAACAGCTTCTTTTTTCGAACCACTTTGACGATTTTTTCGTAAGGAATCTGCTGCTCGAACAGTCCGGCTTTAATGATCAGATGATGTTCTCTCAATGTATATTTTAGATCAATAAAGCTCCACGTGATGAGCACATTTAAAAGAGTCAGCAGAATAAAAATGATCCAGCCTGAAGCCCTCATATTTCCCAGCACAAAAGGAACAATGGCATCTGCTTGTATCAGTAATATGAGGAACACAGCTATCAGTGTAACGGGTATATCTCTCTTTGTTTTATAAACCATATTTTCACCATCCTGTTCATTCTGCACTGTAACTCTTCTTTTTTCTTTAAGAAATTCCTTTTTTCATTCAAAAAAACAATAAAATTGTAAAATTTTCAAGAGAAAGCATAGAACGGTGTTCAATTTCTAGTGATTTCCCCTCTAAAACGAAACAAAATGATGAAAAAAATGAAACGCTTTACCCTTTTTTTGATAGAATAGAATCAAGATAGTACATGTTCATGTGAAAGTAGGTGACATCGTGGGAAAAATCATAGCAATTACGAACCAAAAAGGCGGCGTAGGCAAAACAACGACGTCTGTTAACCTTGGGGCATGCTTAGCTTACATAGGGAAAAGGGTTCTGCTGGTAGATATTGATCCGCAGGGAAACGCGACAAGCGGATTAGGAATTGAAAAAGCCGATGTAGAACAGTGTGTGTACGATATTTTAGTAGATGATGCAGATGTAATAGATATTATTAAAGCAACGACAGTAGAGAACTTGGACGTCATTCCTGCGACGATTCAGCTTGCCGGAGCTGAGATCGAGCTGGTACCGACGATTTCAAGAGAAGTAAGACTGAAGAGGGCGCTAGAAGCAGTAAAGCAGAATTATGATTATATTATCATTGATTGTCCGCCGTCATTGGGGCTGCTGACGATTAACGCGCTTACTGCCTCAGATTCCGTTGTCATTCCTGTACAGTGCGAATATTACGCCTTAGAGGGACTCAGTCAGCTATTAAATACAGTGCGTCTTGTGCAAAAGCATTTGAATACTGATTTAATGATTGAAGGTGTATTGCTGACAATGCTTGATGCCCGAACAAATCTCGGTATTCAAGTCATTGAAGAGGTTAAAAAATATTTTAGAGATAAAGTATATAAGACGGTTATTCCGCGTAATGTTCGTCTGAGTGAGGCACCGAGTCACGGAAAACCCATTATTTTATACGATCCGCGGTCAAGAGGTGCGGAAGTATACTTAGACTTAGCAAAGGAAGTGGCTGTGAATGGCTAAAGGCCTTGGGAAAGGGATTAATGCGTTGTTTAATCAGGTCGATTTGTCTGAAGAGACAGTTGAAGAAATTAAAGTTGCCGATTTACGCCCTAATCCTTATCAGCCAAGAAAACACTTTGATGACGAGGCATTAGCTGAACTAAAAGAATCTGTGCTGCAGCATGGCATTCTTCAGCCTCTTATCGTTAGAAAATCTTTAAAGGGCTATGATATTGTTGCGGGAGAAAGGCGTTTTCGTGCGGCAAAGCTGGCGGGTTTAGAGACAGTTCCGGCAATTATCCGTGAATTGTCAGAGGCATTAATGAGAGAAATTGCTCTATTGGAAAACCTCCAGCGTGAGGATTTATCACCGCTTGAAGAGGCTCAGGCCTATGATTCTTTGCTAAAACACCTAGACCTTACGCAAGAACAGCTTGCCAAACGTCTCGGGAAAAGCAGGCCGCATATTGCGAATCATTTAAGATTGCTGACACTGCCAGAAAACATTCAGCAGCTTATTGCCGAAGGTACGCTTTCTATGGGGCATGGACGTACGCTTCTTGGCTTGAAAAACAAAAATAAGCTTGAACCGCTTGTACAAAAAGTGGTTGCGGAGCAGCTTAATGTTCGCCAGCTTGAGCAGCTGATTCAGCAATTAAATCAGAATGTTTCACGTGAAACAAAGAAAAAAGAACCTGTAAAAGATGCGGTTCTAAAAGAACGGGAATCCTATCTCCAAAATTATTTTGGAACAACGGTTAATATTAAAAGACAAAAGAAAAAAGGCAAAATTGAAATTGAATTTTTCTCTAACGAAGATCTTGACCGGATTTTAGAACTTTTGTCTGAACGAGAATCATAAAAACCATCTTTCAAGCGAAGATGGTTTTTGTTTTATATTCGTCTAGTGAGTCTTTGCAGTGGTGTAAGGCGTTCCTGTCTCCACTCTGTTCGATCTGTTAATTTCAATCCTTCAGCAAGAACATCTGCCATATTCATGACCAAGTTGAGTCTTGTATTTTGCAATACAAAGTATTCCATAAAACCACTCACATTGACAATTCCGTTAATATGAAGGTCTCCGACTTCAGGAAGGTCTTTTTGCACACCGGCCCCAGGTTTTAATGGCCCGTCTCCAATTTGAAAAGATCCTACACTTTTGACGCGTCCGAGACATGCATCCACTGCCACGATAAATGGATTTTTATGTAATTTATGAATGTCATTGATTTTATCTTTCATGTTTACAGCATGAACTGGATCAGATAAGGTTCCGTAAACATGGAACCTGGTGAGAGGCATTTGTGTGAGCTTCGTTCCTACAAGCGGGCCTAATGAATCTCCGGTTGAACGATCTGTACCGATACAAACCACAATTATTGGTTTGCCGGCAGCTTTTCGTAAGGATGAAGAAAGAATGGTTTGAATTTGTTTTGCTGCAGCTGCATCTGTATGTGAAACATATTGCTTTACTCGTTCTTGAGAGGAAAAAAGCCCGCTTTTTCGATTCATAGGTTTCACTTCCTTGTTATAGTAGTAACAGAATTGCTATGTGAATTGTTAAGTAAGGTTGTTTACAGTATATCCAGCAGCAGGAGCTTTTATGCTTTGTGTATGACAGAGGTTATTGTTTAAAGGAGGGGGTGGTTGTCAGTATTATGCGACCATGCTTTAGTCCACAATGAGGTGTGAATGTATCCTAATTCCTCTCAATGTTTTCATACTGGTTCACCTAATGAGAAATTCTTTGTGGCGATATTTATCTGTCAGGGCTGCTTGCATTGCCAGTCTTTTATATGAGTATTTCGTATGGTAATTTCATCTTGTGGCCATTGTCTATGAAAATATGGCATGTTTGCTTTCAGTTATTTATATAGTAATAGTAACGGAAACAAGCTGAACTCAGTGCGATGAGGTGATGATGTTGTGGAGAGCCGGAATGAAGTGGATGCTGCTCATATTAGGAAGCCTGATCGGGGCCGGGTATGCGAGCGGTCAGGAGATATGGCAGTTTTTTGGAGCTGAAAGCGGACTTGCTATTGTGCTGTTTACAATCATGTTCATGATCTCGTCTTATATTGTGATGAAAATCAGTTTTAAGGTTCAATCCACTCATTTTCTGCCGGTTTTAGAGCATTTGGTAGGACCGTGGCTGGCAAAAATGTATGATGTTCTCATCGTTTTTTATTTGTTTTCAACGACTATGGTGATGATTGCCGGAGGCGGTGTAACTCTGCAAATGTACAAGCTTCCTTTCTGGTGGGGAATCGCGTTGATTTGCATTGTGACAGTGTGTTTGTTTTTTTGGGATGTGAAAGGAATATTATCAGTAAACGGTTTTTTAATACCTGTTTTAGTCGTGGGATTGCTGTATGCGCTGATCTCCTTTCAAAGCACCCATCACCATACGTGGACGATCGATTTGACTCGGCAGTACAACTGGCCTGCTAGCATCACATTCACCTCTTTAAACATCCTTTCAGTTGTCGCGATTTTATCTTCCGTAGGGAAAGAAATGAAAGGACTCGGGGAAGCCAAAATAGCCAGTGTAGCAAGCGGTCTTATATTTGGCGTGATTTCCTTTGTTTATAATGAATCGTTAGTGGAGCTGGCGGGCTCCCTTTCTCAGTTTGAAATCCCGCTGTTTGCCGTTTTGGAGGGTGCGCCTTATCTTCTTTTTTTATGCATGACGGCGGTGCTGTGCTTAGCGATTTACACGACAACAGTAGCTGGGTTGCTGGGGCTGTCCAGCCGGCTGATGGCGTTTGTTCATATGCCGAGGTGGATGATTGTGCTGATCCTGCTGGCGTTAATGGTGCCTTTTACTTCTTTTGGGTTTTCTGATTTGATCGCGTTTTTGTATCCGATATACGGAATGCTGAATTTATATTTATTAGTTTGTCTGTTGTTATATCCTATTTTGAGTAAATGGAAATAAAAGGCTAATGTTGTTTTCGGATATCTTAATTGCTCTTCTGATCAGTTTTTTTGTACAATAGATACAGCAGTTTATGAAAAGAGGTGAAGGGTCTTGGCGGATAAAGACTTTGGCCTGAATGATATCGTAGAAATGAAAAAATCACATCCATGCGGAGCAAACAGCTGGAAAATTATACGCATGGGGATGGATATTCGAATTAAGTGTGAGGGATGTTCTCACAGTGTCATGATTCCGAGGAAAGAATTTGAAAGAAAACTAAAAAAAGTACTTGTCAAGCATGAGGAGCCTACTTCGTAGAAAGGCCTGCACTCATGCTTTTTCATATAGTAGGTAAGGAGAAGACGGCGATGAGCAAAGTGCGTCAGTCAGCATGTCCGCTGAATTGCTGGGACAGCTGCGGCTTTTTGGTGACTGTTGAAGACGGGAAGGTAACAAAAGTGGATGGCGATCCAACCCATCCGATTACAGAAGGCAAAATCTGCGGCCGCGGCAGAATGCTTGAGACAAAAACAAATTCACCTGAGCGGCTTCGCTATCCGATGAAAAAACAACATGGCGAGTTTGTACGGATTTCCTGGGAGCAGGCACTTGATGAAATTGCCGATAAGCTTCGGGAGATCAAGGAAACGTCAGAGACGACTGCCGTTTTGCACAGCCATGATTATGCGAATAACGGGTTGTTGAAAGCGCTAGATCAGCGTTTTTTTAATGGATATGGCGGCGTAACTGAAATCGTCGGAAGCATTTGCTGGGGTTCCGGTATCGAGGCACAAAGCTGGGATTTCGGCCGCTCGTACGGGCACGGCCCGCTTGATATTTATAACAGCAAACATGTTGTTGTGTGGGGAAGAAATGTATCCCGAACGAATATGCACTTATATCACCACTTGCAGCAGGTGAAGAAAAAAGGATCCACAATTACGGTGATTGATCCGATCTTCAACCCGACAGCCAAGCTTGCAGACCGCTATGTTTCTGTAAAGCCGGGAATGGATGGCTGGCTTGCGGCAGCTATTTTGAAGGTTCTGATAGAGACAGGAAGAACAAATGAGTCGTTTATTGCTGAGCATTCTGTCGGTTTTGATGATGTGAAAGAGCTTTTGAATAACGTTTCCTTAGATGAGTTTATTGTAAAAACAGAAACTTCTATGGAGGAGTTGGAGTATCTGGCCGATGTGTATGCTGATGGCCCGGTGTCTACTTTTATGGGCCTTGGCATGCAGCGCTATAAAAACGGCGGCGAAACGATTCGCTGGATTGATGCGCTCGTCGCTGCAAGCGGAAATGTCGGGATAAAAGGCGGCGGTGCCAATTTCGGGAACGTCCAAATAGGTGAGAGCTTTGCAAAAACGAAGCTGGCACTGCCGGAATTAAAAACAGCATCACGTTCGTTTTCTATGATGACGCAGGCTGAAGAGGTGCTGACGGCGGCTGATCCGGCGATTGAAATGATTATCGTAACGTGTGGGAACCCGCTGACTCAGGTGCCGAATACAAATAAAGTAAGACAAGCATTTGAAAATGCGCCGATGACTGTGGCAATTGATTCCATCATGACAGATACGGCAAAGCTGTGTGACTATGTGTTGCCGACAGCCACTGTTTTTGAAGAAGAGGATATCTACTATTCCAGTATGTATCACCATTACGTTCAGTACGGAAAAAAGCTTGTGGAGCCGCAGGGTGAAGCGAAGTCGGACAGCTGGATCTGGTCAGAGCTTGCAAAGCGCCTTGGATTTGGCGAGCTATTTGAACACAGCACTGAAGAATTCTTGGAAATGGGGCTTTCTTCATTGGAGGCAGAGGGTGTGACGCTTGAGCGATTGAAAGAAAAAGGCCACCTCCCTCTTCCGGTTAAGCAAGTGCCGTGGGATGATTATCGTTTTTTAACGCCAAGCGGAAAATTTGAATTTACTTCGTCGTTGGCTGAGAGAAAAAATTTTAGCGGTATACTTCAATTAAACGTGCCCGAAGAATCTGTTTTCCATAATGAAGAGTTGGCTGAAAAGTACCCTTATACGCTGTTGTCTATTCATCCGCAGCGGTCCAATCATTCACAGCATGTGCCGTTTATTGAAAAACTTCAGCATATTCAAGTCGAAATTTCCCCAGATATCGCGGTGGAGCAGAATCTTCGGGATGGAGACGAAGTTGCCATCTTTAATGATCGCGGGCGATTGATGGGCAGGGTGAAAGTGCTGAAGCAGGCTCATCAGAAGACGGTTAATATAGATGAAGGCATGTGGGCAGCATTTGGAGGTTCAGTCAATGCACTGACAAATGATACAAATTCTGATAATGGAATGGGAAGTACGCTTTTTGACTGTTTAGTAGGCTTGAAAAAAGCATAATCAAAGGGATTAACAGGCTGAAAATACAGTTTTGTCAGCTTGTCTTTTCCAGTGAACCTCCTTATAATTGCTCTAGGTTCAAAATACGTTTATACAATGACGGTTTTATATAGAGGAGATGAAAGAATGGCTTTAACAGCTGGAATTGTTGGTTTGCCAAACGTTGGGAAATCAACACTATTTAATGCAATTACACAGGCCGGTGCTGAATCAGCCAACTACCCGTTCTGTACGATTGATCCGAACGTGGGGATTGTAGAGGTACCTGATGATCGTCTGCAAAAGCTGACTGAGCTGGTCAAACCGAAGAAGACTGTGCCGACTGCTTTTGAATTTACTGATATTGCTGGGATTGTGAAAGGCGCGTCTAAAGGAGAAGGGCTCGGTAACAAATTCCTTTCTCATATTCGCCAGGTTGATGCGATTTGCCACGTTGTCCGTGCCTTTTCTGATGACAACATTACACACGTTTCCGGAAAAGTTGATCCTATCGATGATATTGAAACAATCAACCTTGAGCTCATCCTTGCTGATATGGAGACAGTTGAAAAGCGGTTAACACGCGTCAGCAAACTTGCAAAGCAAAAGGATAAAGACGCTGTATTTGAGTTTGAGATTCTGTCTAAACTGAAAGAAGCGTTTGAGAGTGAAAAGCCTGCGCGTTCTATTGAGTTCACTGAAGAGCAGCAAAAGCTTGTAAAGCAGCTTCATTTATTAACTTCTAAGCCTATTTTGTACGTGGCCAACGTAAGTGAAGATGAAGTGGCTGATCCGTCTGGCAATGAAAATGTAGCGAAAATTCGTGAATACGCTGCTGGCGAAAATGCGGAAGTTATCGTTGTTTGTGCGAAAATTGAATCTGAAATCGCCGAGCTTGACGGTGAAGAAAAACAAATGTTCCTTGAAGAGCTTGGCATTGAAGAATCAGGTCTTGACCAGCTGATTAAAGCGTCATACTCTCTTCTTGGACTTGCAACCTATTTCACAGCCGGAGAACAGGAAGTCAGAGCTTGGACATTCAAAAAAGGCATGAAAGCCCCTGAGTGTGCAGGAGTTATTCATAGTGACTTTGAACGCGGCTTCATTCGTGCAGAAACTGTTGCTTATGAGGATCTCCTTGCGGGCGGCGGTATGGCAGGAGCGAAAGAAGCAGGAAAAGTCCGTCTCGAAGGGAAAGAATATGTGGTCCAAGATGGAGATGTTATTCATTTCCGATTTAATGTATAGGATGCAGTTGTAAAGGGACAAGAGCTTTGGTATAATATAAAATTGTGAGTAATAGAATTATTGCTCCTTGCCCATTATGGGCCGCTTAGTCCAAAAGGAGGTGCAAACAGATGAGAAAGTACGAAGTTATGTACATTATCCGCCCAAACATTGACGATGAGTCTAAAAAAGCAGTTATCGAGCGTTTCAACAACGTTCTGACTTCTAACGGTGCGGAGATCACTGGAACAAAAGATTGGGGTAAACGTCGTCTTGCTTATGAAATCAACGATTTCCGCGACGGTTTCTACCAAATCTTAAACGTTCAAGCTGATGCTGCGGCAGTTCAAGAATTTGACCGTCTAGCTAAGATCAGTGATGATATCATTCGCCACATTGTTGTTAAAGAAGAAGAATAAGCAATTTTGAAATATATAATGGTAAAAGGTGGTCTTTCTTATGCTTAACCGAGTTGTATTAGTCGGAAGACTGACAAAAGACCCAGAGCTTCGTTATACGCCAAACGGTGCGGCTGTTGCCACGTTTACTCTTGCTGTGAATCGTACATTTACGAACCAGTCCGGAGAACGTGAGGCCGATTTCATTAATTGTGTCACTTGGAGAAGACAAGCCGAAAACGTTGCGAACTTCCTGAAAAAAGGAAGCCTTGCAGGCGTAGATGGCCGTTTACAAACAAGAAACTATGAAAACCAGCAAGGACAGCGTGTCTTCGTGACCGAAGTTCAAGCTGAAAGTGTTCAGTTTCTTGAGCCTAAAAGCGGCGGCGGTTCTGGTTCAGGTGGATACAACGAAGGAAACAGCGGCGGAGGCCAGTACTTTGGCGGAGGCCAAAATGATAATCCATTCGGGGGAAATCAGAACAACAACCAGAGACGAAATCAGGGAAACAGCTTTAATGATGACCCGTTTGCCAACGACGGCAAACCGATTGACATCTCGGATGATGATCTTCCATTCTAATGAGAATATCGCTTAATCTTAAACAGAAAGGAGGGAAATGACAATGGCAGGAGGACGCAGAGGCGGTCGTGCGAAACGCCGTAAAGTGTGTTATTTCACTTCTAACGGTATCACGCACATCGACTACAAAGACGTAGATCTTCTTAGAAAGTTTGTTTCTGAGCGCGGTAAAATTTTACCACGTCGTGTAACTGGAACAAACGCTAAATACCAACGTAAATTGACTGCAGCGATCAAACGCGCTCGTCAAATGGCTTTACTTCCATACGTAACTGGTGAGTAAGCTGATACGTAAAGAGCAAGGACCTTCGGGTTCTTGCTCTTTTTTATAGGGGGGATGAAACAAATATGAAGCTGATTTCTTGGAATGTAAACGGCCTGCGGGCTGTCATGAGAAAGATGGATTTCTTTTCTTATCTGAAGGAAGAGGATGCAGATATCATATGTCTTCAGGAAACAAAGATACAGGACGGCCAGGTTGATGTTCAGCCTGAAGGCTATCATGTGTATTGGAACTATGCTGTAAAAAAAGGATATTCGGGCACGGCAGTTTTTTCAAAACAAGAGCCGCTGCGTGTCATGTACGGTATCGGAATAGAAGAGCATGATCAAGAAGGCAGAGTCATTACGCTGGAATTTGAAAACATATTTGTAATGACCGTTTACACGCCCAATTCCAAAAGAGAGTTGGAGCGGATTGATTACCGCATGCAATGGGAAGAGGCCTTATTATCTTATATTCTTGAATTAGATAAGGAAAAGCCAGTCATATTATGCGGCGATTTGAATGTTGCTCATCAGGAAATCGATTTGAAAAATCCAAAGGCGAACCGGAATAATGCTGGATTTTCTGATCAAGAAAGAGGGGCATTCACTCGTTTCTTAGAAGCTGGATTTACTGACACCTTCCGTCATGTCTATCCTGATCTTGAAGGCGCTTATTCCTGGTGGTCGTATCGTGCCGGCGCTCGGGATAGAAATATCGGGTGGCGCCTCGATTATTTCGTTGTTTCTGAAAGACTTAAGGAACAAATTGAGGATGCCAGCATATCTGCGGATGTCATGGGTTCCGACCATTGTCCCGTTGAACTTGTGATTAATATATGATGAGATAGCAGTAAGGATTTTCACCTTACTGCTTTTTTATATGGAAAAGGAAGAATGATATGGCGAATGTATCTATTCCGACTGTTTCACGTGTATTGAATCACCATCCGTATAAGAGAAAGCTCGTTCATCAAGTCATCAAGGAGTTAGATTATACACCAATTCGAACCGCAATCAATCTCATCCGCCGAAAAATCAATACGGTGGGGGTGATCCTGCCTTAAGGCGATCACCCCTGCTTTGATAAAATGATATTAAAATTCAGCATCAATTTAATAAAAAAGCTTGAACTGAAATGCATTTCATACTTTATAACTTCATTAAAGGCGAAGGAGGAGAAAGAAATGCGGATAGAACATACAGCAATTTGGGTCAAAGATTTAGAACGAATGAAGTCTTTTTATGAAACATATTTTAACGGCAAAGCGAATGATCTATATCATAATGAGAAAAAAGGTTTTAAGTCTTATTTTATTACGTTTGATTCTGGCGCACGACTGGAAATCATGAAAAAAGGAAATGTGACTGATACGCCTTCACAAACGATGACAGGCTGGGCGCATATTGCCTTTTCCGTTGGAAGCAAAGAGAAGGTTGATGAAATGACTGATCGATTGAAGAAGGATGGATTCATAGTTGTAAACGGCCCGCGGACAACAGGAGACGGCTACTATGAAAGTGTGATTGAAGATGGTGAAGGAAATTTGATCGAGATTACAATCTGACCTCTGGAGTGACTTGAATGCTGAGGTCAGAAAAAGAAAAAATGGCAGCCGGAGATGTGTATAATCCAGAAGATCAACAACCCCTGCTGGAACGCAAGCAAGAGAGATAATTTATAAGCTGGGTCGGTGCACACGGAGCTTCTGAAGGAGACTCTTCGGTTCGGTGGTGATCAAGTCACGATTCATACAGGAGGCTGTGTTATTTTAGATATGTGTGGTCTGGATCGGACGTCATTAACTCGAAGCGTTGTAGGCGAGGGTGTTGAAGGAATTGCAAAGAGATCAGTGCGGCAGATCCGCACTGATGTTTTTATATTTGTTTTGCATTCGTATTAGGACCGAAGCAGATTAACAGAACAGAGCATGCGAGCCAGCAGCCGCCGATAAATAAGAAGACACTGACATAGCCGAGCTGAACGGCGATAAACCCGACGAGCAATGAGCCGAAAATGTTTGAAAAGCGGCCGAGGCCATAGGCTAAACCGCTGCCAGTTGAGCGATATTCAGTCGGATAAGGTTCAGACGTATAAGCGTATAAGTTCGAGGTGAAAACCCGTTCTGTGATATTCACGATAAAGCCAAACACAACGATCATGAGCGGAATAAAAGTCATGCCGTATAAGAGGCCGGCGATGGCTGTCAAAAATGCGCTGGCGGCTAAAATCCATTTTCTTTGAAATGATTCAGAAATCATGGAACCAAGCAATGCGCCAAGCGGAGCGCCAACGGAATGCAGGACGTTATACCACAACGTATTTTCCATTGAGATGCCATTGCTTTTTAGCAGGCTTGGAACCCATGAGGCAAATCCGTAAAAACCAAACGTTTCAAAAATCCATACGGCCGATAAAACGATCGTGATTTTTAGATTTCTTCCTTTCAATAATCCAGCATAACCCGCATGCGGTTGAACGGTTCCGCTTGTTTTAGGCTGAACAGGTGCTGGAAGCGGCCCTTTCTCTTGTGCGACCTGAGCCTCAACCCTGTTAAGAATCGCATCAGCTTTTGCATATTCACCACGATTTTCGTGCCAGCGGGGGGACTCTTCGAGACGGCGAATGAAGAAAAAGTAAATAAGACCGACACCTCCCCATACAAATACGAGCCTCCAACCCCACGAACCGAGCGGAATGACGAAGGCGGATACAATATTGGTAATCGGAACGCCGATCAATCCAATCATCGCACAGAAAGAAATATATTTCCCGCGAACCCTGGAAGGGAAAAATTCTGCCAAATAGCTATTTGTAATGACCATGGCCGCTGCGACACCAAACCCGGTGAGAAAACGGAACGCCATTAAAGACGGGATATCCCATGCCACGGCATTGCATAGCGATGCGATTGAGAAAACAAATACAGATAGATGTAAGGCTTTTTTTCGGCCAACTTGATCGGATAGCCTTCCTCCTATTGACGCGCCTAAAAACATGCCTAAAAATGAAGCTGCTGTTACATTGGCGATGGTTGAAAGCGGAATGCCCCAATGCTCGATCAGTGCCGGCGCTACATTGCTGAGAGTAAATAAATCTGCCAAATCAAAGAAATAAACAATGCCAAGAGCAGTTAACACTTGGAAGTGAACACGAGAAATCGGAAGGCGGTCTAAACGATTTGCTGCGTTTGAGAAGGGGTGCGTATTCTTCTGTTTGAAGATTGTATTCATAATAAAACTCCTTTTCAGTAGTAAGAAAAGACTGAAATCTCTCTCTTGAAAATATTATAAGTATCTTGATTCATTGGCGACAGAGTTCAAATCACTAGATCGAAGAATTAAATTCGGGCTTTTTCTATTATTTTTCGCTTAAAAGATATGTAAAACCGTAGATTCATAGATTGATTTATGCAAATATATAGTCATATTCTCAGGGAAAGGAAGAGACATAGAAGGAATGAGTTCATTTATCCGTCCTATAGAAGGAAATAATACATTGTGGAGATATTTTTTCGCCTTTTTGGTGATGGTAGGTTTATATGTATTTGGGAATATTGCTTACCTTTTCGCAATTCTGCTTACAGTTATTGTGAATCCTGATATCACGTTTGATTTGGATGAAGCTGTGCTGAGCGATCCTCTGGTTGATCTTTATTTGGCTCATGTGATTTATTTATTTGCCATTCCAGGGGTGTGGCTGGCTGTGCGCTTTATTCTCAAACGTCCTTTTCGAACGATCATCACACCAAATTCAAAGATCAATTGGCGGAGAATTTTCTTTGGTTTTATCGCTTATTTCTTGTTGATGATTGCCGTACAATTGCTTGATTTCGCGATTCATCCTGACAGCTATTCCGTACAGGATTTTAATGCTTCACGGTTTACCTGGCTTCTGGCGGCGGCCCTCATTTTGGTTCCGTTTCAAACATCAGCGGAAGAACTGTTCTTCAGAGGGTTTTTGCTTCAAGCTTTCGGGAGAATAACGAAAAACCCGCTTATCTTAACTTTGATTGTCGGAGGCTTGTTTGGCGTTTTGCATTTTGCGAATCCAGAAATGAACAATGGCGCTGTCTGGGCAGGAATTGAGTATTTAACCTTTGGTTTTGTATGGACCTATTATACGATTAAAACAGGCAGTATTGAAATCTCACTTGGCGCCCATGCCGCGAATAATATGTTTTTGTGTATATTTATTACAGAAAAAAACAGTGTGTATGGAGGAATTCCTTCTTTATTTACGGTTATTCGGGGGAACCCAATGTGGGAAGCTTTAATTACGATAGCGGTCAATCTTATTTTTGCGGGAATCGCTTTATGGTACCATAAGAAATCACAAAGTAAGCAGCAAGGGTCTTAATCCCTGCTGCTTATTAACGTTTGGATGGCTTGTGTAATATTTGTTGTCGGCTGTTGGCAAGCAAAGTTTTCACAAATGTACACGGTTGTTTTGCCTTCTATGATGCGGTATTCTGCCGCGAATGGCGCAATGTCTTTACATTGATCTGGATGCTCCGCCACCAAAATGGAGTCGTTGGGAATAAAGGCTTTTTGCAGTGCCGTTATGATTTGTTTTCTGTCTGGATCGTCTGCGCTCCCCAAAATAACGATTTCTTTTTTAGGCATGATATGCTTCAATACGCTTTGCATAAAGAAAGCATGTCCGCTTGCATACGCATCGATCTCGGGCTTGAATACGGAGAACATCGTTTCCGCTTTTTCAATCAGTGATAAGTCGCCTGTAACCTGTCCAAGACGGAGAAGCTGAACGGCTGCCACACTGTTTCCAGAAGGAACGGCGCCGTCGTATACTTCTTTTTCACGAACGATTAAAGCTTCTGCATCGTGTCCGGTGAAATAGAATCCGCCGTGTTCCTCATCCCAAAATAAGCCGATCATATCGTCTGTCAGCTTCTTCGCTTTTTGTACATAAGAAAGATCAAACGAAGCTTCATAGAGATCAAGATAAGCCCAGAGGAGAAAAGCGTAATCGTCGATGAAACCTTTGTTTTTCACTTCTCCCTCTCGATACCGGACCATCACACGGCCGTCGATGATTAAATGGTTTTCAATAAAGGTGATAGCGTCTTTCGCTAAGCTGAGATATTTCGGTTCCTCGTATACCTTTGCTGCTTTGGCGAGACCAGCGATCATCAGCGCGTTCCATGACGTCAGCACCTTATCATCGACATGCGGATAGGTTCTTTTTTCTCGTGACTTTAAAAGCTTCTGTCTCGCGTCCTCAAGCTTGAGGCTGAGCTCTTCCTCGGTTAAACCAGCATCAGCTTTGATTTGGTCCCGCCTTGTGTGAATGAGGTTGGGAATATTTTTACCTTCAAAATTGCCTTTTTCAGTGATGTCATACACTTGGCAATACAGCCTTCCGAGATCGTTTCCAAGTGTCTTCAGGATCTCTTCCTTAGACCACACATAGTATTTTCCTTCTTCTCCTTCTGTGTCTGCATCTAAAGCGGAGAAAAAGCTTCCGTCTTCATGGGTCATTTCTCGCTGAATGAATGTGATGATCTGCTCGCAAATCTTTTTGTAGCGGCTGTTTTGCGTAACCTGATATGCTTCTGTATAAGCGGTCAACAGCAATGCGTTGTCATACAGCATTTTTTCAAAATGGGGTACGAGCCACTCATCATCGGTCGAGTAGCGGGCGAATCCATAGCCGATATGATCGAATATGCCGCCATTTGCCATGCTGTCCAGCGTTTTCGTCACGTTGTATAAAGCATTCTCCTGCCCTGTATTGTGATAATAACGAAGTAAATACATCAGCATATGAGGCATCGGGAACTTCGGCGCCTGCCCGAAGCCGCCGTAGATCGTATCAAACCCGCTGGCAAGCTGCTGGAATGTCCGGTGAATTGCTGATTCGCTGAGGCCTTCACCTGATTTAGCAGCTGTTTTGGTCTGCAGGTGCTTAGCGGCATTCTCCGCAATATCTTCAACATGCTCGCGGTCGTTCGCAAACGTCTCAGAAAGCTGCTCAAGCACATCAACAAAACCGGGACGATTGAATTTACTCGTCTTTGGAAAATATGTACCCGCATAAAACGGCTTCTGATCAGGCGTAATAAATACATTCAGCGGCCAGCCGCCCTGTCCGGTCATCAGCTGGCAGATTCTCATATAAACAGAATCCACATCCGGCCGCTCTTCCCGATCGACTTTAATCGCCACAAACCGTTCATTGAGAAGGCGCGCAATTTCTTCATCCTCGAAGCTTTCATGGGCCATGACATGGCACCAATGGCATGTCGAATAGCCGATACTGACAAGAACCGGCTTGTTTTCGCGTTTCGCTTTTTCGAAGGCTTCTTCTCCCCACGGGTGCCAGTCAACAGGGTTATGAGCATGTTGAAGTAAATATGGGGACTTCTCAGCGATTAATCTATTGGGTTTACTTTTGTTTGGCATGGGATCACCTTCTTTCTATAATTAGTGTATATTTAACTTAACACACTTTCTCAAAAATAATCCCTATTTCTTTATATAGCTGACTGTTCTAGTATTGTACTTAGGAATACGTATTACCCCCGAAGCGGTTAAAACGCCTAATATAACTAACACAGTCCCAATAACTTGAAATACCTTTATTGGTGTTCAGTTGCAAAAGAATTGCACATGTCTGAAATCCAGTCCCTAATTTTTAAAGCAGATGGGATTAGTGCATGTTTTTTTCTATCTTTAGATAATATCCATAAATAGGGGAATGCGACCTATTGTGTTTGTTAACTATAACCGTCTAAAATATAAACCGAACGGTCTGTTTGAAGAGAGGGTGATAAAAGTGAAAGAAAAACATGTTTTAATTATTGGTGGTGGAATTGCTGGAGTAGCAATGGGGATTTTTTTGAAAAAACAAGGGATTAGTTCATCCGTTTATGAAAGTTATCCAATTAAAAAAGACGCTGGTGCTGCTTTTGGAATCTTTCCAAATGGAATGTATGTGTTAGAAGAAATCGGTTTAAAACAAGAAGTTTTAAGAAATAGTTGGAGCATTAAAAACTTTGAAATGTACAATATGTATGGGACTGTCATGTCAACTATTAGTCTCGTTGATGAAGACAATAATTATTACCCAATGCAATACATTACTAGATCAAATTTAATGAGCATATTGTTCGAAAAAGCACAAGATGAGGGAGTTTGTATTCATTACGGAAAAAAACTAATAAATTTGCATCAGGATGAAACCTCGGTTACAGCTTTTTTTGAGGATGGAACGCAAGAGACAGGAACTGAACTAATTGGAGCTGATGGTATTCATTCAAAGATAAGACAAAATATATTTAACCAATGTTCCATGGTTTATGCGGGCTATTCAATTATTCAAGGAATTGTTTCTTCGAAGGATTTATGCGGTAAGGATTATGAAGAGCTTGTAGTTTATTCAAAAGGAAACAATAGTATGATGATTGCAAGATGTCATTCTGGAGATATAAAGAACTATCATTGGTTGTCTTTTGTTTTTTCAGATCGAAAAGTTTCTTCGAAGGAGCTAGAACAAAAGACGTCCGAAGAACTGAGGATAGAGTTGCTAAGATTATTTAAAGATTGGAGTGATCCTATCTCTAGTATGATTGAAAATTCAAGTCAAATACATGTAAGAAGCCGATTTGAATTTAAACCATTAAAAAGTTGGTCAAAGAATAGAGTCGTATTAATTGGTGACGCTTTGCATGGCATTTCTCCCATGACAGGTCAGGGCGTGTCCCTTGCACTTGAAGATGCAATGTATTTATCTAAATTAATGTCCGAACATGATTATAAGGATGCCTATTATTATTTTGAATTCGATCGCAAACCAAGAATTCAAAAAGTCAGGAAAATGGCTGAGATAGAGAACGAACCGATGTTCTTTGATTTTGACCTCTATAAAAATCCAATTAGTGTTGCTGAAAGTACAGTAAGCACTATACATGATAATAAAGAAACAATGAACAAGTGACTGTCAATAAAAAAGAAGATACCCTGTGGCTGTGGTATCTTCTTTATCTTACTGTGCCGATATGATTTTTCTTGAATTTGAAATTATTTTCAGAGATTATTTTTTTGGAAAGTAAAGGACAAAAAAAGAATTCTTTTAACTGTTTTTTTGATAAAGATATGATTATAACTTTTGTCGGTTTTATTTTAATCATAATAATCATCTCCTTATTGATCAAATGTATTTACTGAATTATATTTTAGACACATAGTTTTATAAGGAATAAAATCAAAAATCACGCAATAATAATAAACCGATCGGTTTGTATAATTAAGGTGAGAAGATTTCACAATTTCAGAAAATCAAGTAGTCTACACGAAATCGCTCTTAAAGTCTTGAACTTTTAGTTTTGTTTTTCTGGCAGGTATGTTTACTATGCTTGGTTACAGTATGTATTTAATAACGGTATCCTGGTATGTTATAAATGAGTTAAACTCCCCATCATTAGTTGGTTTTACTTATTCATGATTCTGTTTAGTCAAGCTAATGGCCTGGCTATTCTTACATTTTTTCAGTACTAATTGGATTTAGTTTAGTACTATGCTAATCTTTATCCCGTTTTATACAATAGTCCAAGAAAGTACACGACCGGATATGATGGGAAGGGCATGAGCATTGTGTTTTTAGCATCTCATGGATTTAACCTTGTGGCCTTTGCTATTATTACTCTAGTAATTGCCATGGGAATCCATATTCATACAGTTATGTTAGTGGCGGGAATTGTTTGTTAATAGCGGGAATCATTATATATTTCAATTCTAGGTTTTCAGAAATATTAAAGGGAGAACGTGTTTTGATTTAAATATGGTAAAATGACAGAAGATGACTGAGTAAAGACGCTATAATGAAAGGATAGGAAGTATGACAAGTAATTCACCGGGAAAAAGAAAAAGTGAAAAGACAAAAAAAGAGTTGATAGATGTTGCTCGCGATTTATTTGCAAAAAAAGGCTATTCAGAAACGTCTATAAGAGACATTCTAACTGCAGCCAACATTAGTAAAGGGAATCTTTATCATCATTTTAAAGGAAAAGAGTTTTTATTTCTGCACATTATGGAAAAAGACACTCAAGAATGGATCGATGTTTGGACAGAAAAAAATGGGCAATATAAAAATGCGATTGAAAAAATGTACGGTTTAGCAGAATTTATGATTGAAACCAATATTAATTATTCTCTATTAAATGCCAGCGAGGAATTTTTTGCTAGTGCTTTTTCATCTAAAGAGGTAGTAGAACGACTAACTAAATTAGACGAACAATATTATGTGATTATAGAAGATATTTTGAGTGAAGGCATCAACGATAGAAGTTGGGTTATTGATAACATACAAATCACTTCAAAAATTCTTTCTGGGTTATTTTACAGTTTAGATACTTTATATCGAAATGATTCCATCCAACAAAAAAAAGGGCTAATAAAAGAGGCTATAAAGATTTTTATTAAAGGTATTAGTTAGAATATTATTGGTGTAGGTAATTATTGTATTGTAAACTCAGAGCTTTATAATTTAAAAATCCTCTCCTAGTCTATAATAAACCGTACGGTCTGTTTATAATTTTTTTATAGCAGATTGGGGTCTTAAATAGGAACAATAATAATTGACTGAAACGGAGAGGACGTTTTGAGCTATATACCATGTATCGTTACAATAGGAAACTTTATTTGTGGACTTTTGGCTATTTATTCATTATTATTTCTCGATATTTATTCTGCAGTGATTTTTATTTTCACAGGTTTAATTTTGGATATCTTCGATGGCATGATTGCACGTAAGCTGGATGCCGTCTCTGATATAGGGAGAGAGTTAGACTCATTTGCAGACTTAGTTATCTTCGGGATAGCTCCATCTATGCTTGCTTATAGTATGACTTTATCGACACTGCCTTTTATCGGAATGTTATGTGCACTTGCATACGGCGTTTGTGGAATGATTAGGCTCTCTAAATTCAATGTTGAACAAAGCAACCTTCCGACATTTATTGGAATGCCGATTCCATTTGTGGCTGTGTAGCTATACGGACATGGCACCAATGGCATGTCGAATAGCCGATACTGACCAAAACCGGCTTGTTTTCGCGTTTTGCTTTTTCGAAGGCTTCTTCTCCCCAGTGGTGCCAGTTTACTGGTTGTGGGCGTGTTGAAGGAGATATGGTGACTTTTCGTTGATTAATCTATTGGGTGTATTGTTAGTGGGCATGAGACCATCTTCTTTCGTGTTTTTCTCTAATAAACTTTATAACATATTTAACCTTACCACAGATAATAAAAAAATACCTTAGTCTATAGGTTAACTAATAGTTTGGAGAATTTTCAGGGGTTAGCACTTCTGCAGTTGCTAACGTAATAACAAAAGCGTAATAGGGACGAACATGTTTATAGTATATGGAATATTATAGGTTATAAAGGTGAATTTACGATCGTTTTCATAATAATACTAATCCTTTATAGCAGTTAAAAAAGTAGAAAGGATTTAAATATAGAATTTAATTTTGTAGGAGGTTTAACTAATGGGTCGGTCACCATTGCCAAATGCAGTTATTACAGCAATGGCTTCAAAAAAACATCGTTTATGGCATTATCTTTGGCATGGGTTTCGAAACTCTTGGGAGGGACTTGACTGTAAAGAACGTGAAAAATTATGTGAGACTCATCCAAATTGGGTGCCGCCACGGCCTGCCCTTGATGCCGATGGAAACCCTAAACGGGATAATGATTCTGGTGAAGACTTCCTTTACATGCATAGAACAATGATCATGATGGTCAATAAAATCTTAGTATGTGAAGGTGAGATTAACTATCCTTGGGTTCAAGGCTGGAGTTGCCTTCCCAAACCTTTGGATCAACTGTATCCTATTTTGCCGGTTTATGAAAGTCATCGTGTACCAAGGGAAAGAATCGAGTTGGAAAAATCTGTTGATAGATATTGGAGTTATTTTTCAGGACTTGAAAACAAATTTACTGATCCCGACTATTTAAGTAGTGTAACGATGGGGCAGCTTGGCTCTGATATTGAATTTACAATTCACAACAGTATGCACATACGTTGGTCAGAAGAATCAAAAGTTGGATATATGACCGAGCCCAAATTAGGAGATCCTATAGATGATATGTGGAACCAGCCTGAGTATAACTGGTTAGGTGATGAATACGCTGCTCATGTGAATCCGATTTTTTGGAAAGTGCATGGTTGGGTTGACGATCGAATCAATGATTGGATGAGAATCAATCAAAATGAAGATTATAAATGGAAGGGAACATGGATTGGTGACGAAAGAATCCTGCAATCACATGATGATCATGGTCAAACTCCTCCAGCCCATGCAGACCATGAACTAATAGCAGAGTTAGAGTATTTAGCAGATTTCTTAGGGAGTACCGGAAGACGGCGGAGTTCTTATGATCTTCCGAAAATATGTTGATTCACTTATGAGAGAGGATTCGGCTTCCTATTCTGTAGTCATATTCAACGTATACGAAATGCATGTGGTCTTATATTAAAAGAAATCCAATTCACGCCCATTTGTTCGTCACATGCTGAAGAAATTTATAACGAAGAATTGTGTAAAGCTAGGTGTTATAGAAGGAAGATAGAGTAAAAGGGAAAAAGAGGAACAAAATGAAAAAATAAAATGATTGATAGTTGTGATACTAAAGTCTTTTTACAGGAAAAAACTTTTGTGTTTTGAGCCTCATAGCAAATTGAGATGGGAAGTAGAGAGTTGAGAGATAGTGTTACTTATGGTACGGATAATAAATGCAGAAAAAGATTTGGTCACGTTAGACATGGCAGGGGAAAACATACCGTTGCCTGCCGCCGAGGCTTTTACGGAGCTTTTTTATATCCGGCTTTTAGGAAAAAGAAGTGAGTGTTACGCTCGCTTCTTTTTCACGCCAAAGATCTGACCTTCTTTTTTATTTGCCGGCATACGCTACATATTTGCGATTCGTTAACGGCTCTCTTCCTTTGTCATCAGCACATAGGGGATACCGTCCAGCATAATTTCATCAGATGCTGTCTGGTAGCCGAGTTTTTCATAAAAGCCTGCCGCCTGTGTCTGGCCGTACAGTTTGAAGGCAGAAATGCCTTGTTCTATCATTATACGTTCTAACGTATCGACGATCACTTTGCCAAGTCCGCATTTGCGATAGGGCTTCAGAATGCAGATTCTTTCAAGTTTTCCTGCTTGATCAACGATACGGACCCGAGCTGTGCGAGCAGATTCATTCTCGTAATAAACCTTTAGCTCGTTCAGAGATGTCTTTAGTGTGCCATCCCTGCATATAATGATTCATTCAGCTAATAAAGGAAGGTGGCTGCATTGAATCTGTATGACATCAGAATGGCTCCTTATTGGTTTTATGGAAGACTTGTACAACATCCATACGTATTGCGGCCGCCTGCTTCCTCGCGCGCAATCATTGCATCAGCTCGAGGGGATGTAACGGGAGACGGCGTGATTGACGAAGTCTTTCTTACTGGCACCCAAATGACTGACAGCCCTTTATGGAAAAATATGATACTGATGATCCGAGATGGCAGAAGCCAACAGGAACAGCGAATTCAGCTTCAAAACAATATGGGGTACAATCCGTCTCTTTTTCTCGGGGATATGACAGGCAATAAGATTGATGATGTGGCGGTGGTGATAGATACCGGCGGAAGCGGAGCCATGATATATGCGTATGTTTTTGCTAATCTCAACCGGCGGTTCAGACAGATTTTTAATTCGGATATGTTTAATGCTGAATTGAAGTACAGTGTGAAGTATCAAAACCAATATAAAGCGAGCGTTATTAGTCATCAGCAAAACCAAATATATATCCTCGATCTTACTTACAAGGGCAGGGAATATTTGAATGAAATTTATACCCAGCAGGGGGTTTTGAAGATGCCGATAGAAGGCTGGGTGAATCCCTTGTCTGGATTGTATCCGGTTGATTTTGACAGAAACGGCACATACGAACTGCTGGCGTATCAGCGGATAGCGGGGCGTTATAACGCTGATACGCTTGGATATGTTCAAACCGTATTGGCCTGGAACGGTCGGAGTTTTGCTATTGACCGCCAGAATGTATCGATTTTTGGTAGTGACCTATCGTAAGGATTTTTCTATCCAGAAAAAGAGTGCTTTTCAGCAAGCACTCTTTATTCCAGCTTAATCCGTTTGACTTCCCCTAACACAAACACATAAAAAACCAATCCCAGCAGCAGGACAAAACCTGCTACGAGAAAGCTGAGTGTAAAGGAGCCTGTCACATCAAACAAATATCCTGTCAATGAAGCGGCAATAATGCCTCCGAACAGGTTGTTTGCGAGATTCACCATGGAACTCAGCATAGATACAGAACCGATCGGCGCCAGCTCTGCAGAAATGGACCAGCCGACTGGAGCCGTTGCGGAAATACCGGCAAGGCCGATTGAAATGCAAACAATCGCCACAGTGATATTGTTCGTCAGAATGGAGCCTAAAAAGAAAAAGCCGAAGCTCATTCCGACAATGATCACGGTTCGGTACACCTTGGTGTTAGAATAGCCTTTCTTAATAAAGAAATCGACGAGCCAGCCGCCAACCGCAATTCCAGAAATGGTTGAGATCAGCCATGGCACAGCTGTAAATAAACCGGACGACATGAGATCCATCCCATATGTATGTTTAAAGAACGTCGGAAGCCAGGTAAGCAGCAGGTTGAATGTATAGCCGTATCCTGTAAATCCAATCATTAAGCCCCATACTTTCCGGTTGGAGAAAAGTTTTTTTAAAAGCGGTCCCGTTTTGTAAGGGATTTTTTCTGCTGTGACCGCATTGTGCTTTTGAATATAATTCAGCTCACTTTTAGAGATGCGTTTGTGCCGTTTTGGCTGCTCATAATAATGCCAGAAAAAAATCGTAAACAGCACGTTGATGCATCCAATTGTAAAAAAAGCGACACGCCAATCAAATGTGGTGACAAGAAAGGCGACCAACGGCGCACCGAGCACGTTTGAAAACTTTGCGGCTGAGTCGAACAGTGAGTTTGCCAATCCCCGCTCACTTGGAGGAAACCATTGAGCAGTTGCCTTAGAGGCGGCAGGGAACGCAGAGGCGCTCGACAGCCCAATGAGAAACCGGAACAGATACAACAGCAATTTTCCCTGCAAAAAAGCAAGAAGAATCGTTAAAATGCTCCATATTGTCATTCCAACCCTCGTGACCCATGCCACGCCAAACCGATCCAGCAAACTCCCGACAGGCAGCTGCATCACTGTATAGGAATACGTGTAAATAGAAAACACGATGCCCAGTTCGGTTGCTGTAAGGTGAAACGAATCTTGTATCGCAGGGGCGGCCACTGAGATGGCGACACGGTCAAAATAATTCAGAACAATAATGCCGCTGAGTAACGAAGATATGTACCATCTCGTATGTCCAGGCCGTTTCACCCGCTCTTGACTCATAAGAAAACCTCCTCTTTCAATAGCATGATCTCTTGATGGAAATACCATTCAAATTTTACATACCACAGTGCGTTTTCGCGTAAACGGACAGCTTGAATTTCATTGAAAAACCAGGTGCTTTAGCAGGAGGGATAAGATGTCCTCGTTGTTTATAAGGTGTTATGATTGTTTTGCGACATGTCTGTGATTTGGAGGATATAATGAGAAAAAGGTTATATATTTTCGTTTTATTAATCGTTGCAGCTCCATTCACTATTCATCTTTTTGTAGACAATGAAAGTATTCATACAATAAGTAATGTGATAGGTTTTGTTGTCATTTTGGTGATGGCCGTTGTGCTCAGAGTGATTTCTTAGGGTTCTGCTAACAGCAAAAGCGGCGTAATCTTGCGGGGGATGTTTGGGCGCGGAAGTGGTTTTACAATGAAAAACACCTCCAAGTATTGGTTTCGGATCACAACTATCCGATTTCAAACTTGAAGGTGTTTTTTACTTGTTTTATTATTCAGCCATTGCGTCTGTTAAGACAGGAACGACTTGTTTTTTACGGGAAACAACGCCTTTTAAGAGGGCTGTGTTGTTTTCTAATGTAACGTTGAACGCTTTTTCCACTTTTGCCGCCTCGTTACCGATCGCAAGGGCAAGGGAATCATTTTCTAAAATGTCTGTTATAACAAGAAGGAAGAGGTCAAGCTTCTTCTCGGCCACAACGCTAGAGATCGCAGCTTCTAATTCAGCTTGGCGTTTTTTCACATCTTCAATGTCTACTGTGTTTACTTGTGCGATTTCGACTTTTTTGCTGCCGAGTGTGAATTCTTTCGCATCAAGAGAAATCAGCTCTTCCACTGTTTTTTTGCTTAAATCAGCGCCTGCTTTGAGCATGTTCAAGCCGTATTCTTCAGCATCTACGCCAGCGATTTCCGCTAGCTCTTTCGCGGCCGCTACGTCTTGGTCTGTGCAAGTTGGAGATTTGAATAACAGGGAATCAGAAATAATCGCAGACAGCATAAGGCCGGCAATTTCTTTCTCGATTTTCACGTTATTTTCTTTGTACATTTTGTTTAAGATCGTAGCGGTACAGCCTACAGGCTCAGCACGATAATAAAGCGGCTCAGCCGTTTCAAAGTTAGCGATACGGTGGTGGTCGATAACCTCTAGAACCTGAACATCTTCAATGTCTTTGATGCTTTGCTGGCGTTCGTTATGATCAACCAGGATAACGCCGTTGACTTCGTTTGCAGCTGTTTCAACAAGGCGCGGGCTTTCTTGTTTGAAGTAGTCAAGTGCGTATTGTGTTTCGCCGTTGACTTGTCCAAGACGGACAGGCTCAGCATTGAAGCCAAGTTTGTTTTTTAAATCAGCATAAGCAATCGCAGAACAAATCGTATCTGTGTCTGGGTTTTGGTGTCCGAAAATAAGTATCTTTTCCATGATAGCTCCTTATCTTTTTTAAGTAGTATTATTTATATAGTGTAACACGTCTTGCTGCAAGTGTAATCATACTAACCCGTAAAAATTGATGTGAATAAGAAGCATTTTCTTTGAGCTGAGAAGGAAAGCTGTGTAAAATACTGGGTAGCTTAGTTGCGAAATGTAATGTAGTATCAAAAAAGGTACTATTGGAGGGTCGAGAATGAAAAATAATATATATCCAAACAAAGAAGGCTGTCCAGTTGAATTTACGCTAGATGTTATTGGCGGAAAGTGGAAAGGGATTCTTTTTTATCACATGATAGATGGCAAGAAACGGTTTAATGAGTTTCGCCGGATCTGCCCGAGTATTACCCAAAGAATGCTTACTCTTCAGCTTCGGGAGCTGGAAGCGGACGGCATTGTGCATCGTGAGGTTTACCAACAGGTGCCGCCAAAGGTTGAATATTCTTTGACGGAATTTGGGCGAACGCTTGAGCCGATCGTTTTGCAAATGAAAGCATGGGGAGAATCGAATAGAGGTGTGCTGGAAGCGTATCGTTCAAACGGCATACTAAAGGATCAGCAGAAATAGCAGCAAAGGGAACGCCTTTGCTGCTTATTTTATTTCATTGAAAGAGCTTTGTTGGCGTTTCTGACATCATTTCTTAGCAGCTCGGAAAGGTTGTATGCAGGATAGTATCCGTGCTGATACATGTATTGGAAGATTTGTGCATGCCACTTAATGGCTGCGTTCAGCTGTTTCACCAGCACGTTTCTTAATTGAGGTGTCGCTGTTTCAGTGATAGCAATCGCATAGTTGCGGACAGATGTTTTGGCAAACCCAAGCAGGTCGCCGCTGTAAAATGGGTTATCCGCGCGTTCGTCTTCATCGTCTCTGTGCGGCGCCTGCGGAAAGAATGGAAGAAGCTCTCTTAGATTCTGTTCAATGGCCTGGATGGATACACGATAAAGCTGTCTGAGCTCCGGGTCTTTTATTTCTTTTATCATTTTCTTCAGTTTAATGAGTCCATTTGATTGAAAAGCAACCAGCTCATGCAGTTCTAATGTTTCATGCCAAGCTAATGTTCTGCGTTCATCCATGTAGCAATTCTCCTTTATCCATCAGATTCTATATCAGCATATGCCCAACGCTCAATGTGGTTCATCATGTTTTGAAGTTCTTAAAAAGGGAAAGTCACTTTATATAGGACACGGGTTGAGAAGACGCAAAAAGAGGTGAAACACGATGTGGGACATGATAAAGAACTTTTTCTTGTTTAGCAGCGGCGTTCTGCAAGCAACAACCCTTTTACTGGTGGTTTTAATCTTTATGTATGTCAGAAAAACGAAAAAGAAAAACAAAGATTCTTCTGGCTTTATGGATGATAAACATTAATGGTGATGGGCATTCTTTTCAAAGAATGCCTTTTCATTTGTGATGTTTCACATGAAACATTGGTGTGATTTTACTTGCGATTTGGTCTTATGTTAAAATATAAAGTGAAATTTTGAGATGATATAACCTTTCGGTGTAACGCATGTTGCAGCGATGATAAAAGAGCAGTCGTTTATGCTGCTCTTTTCTATTCGTATGTTCAGGATGACACGAGGTGACTAAGTGAAACAAACGAGAGCATTAATGGAAGGCGCTATTTTAATCAGTCTGTTTGCGATCATTGCGCTTTTGGTCGTTTATGTGCCTGTGATTGGAATACTGTTTTGGTTGGTTTTACCTCTACCTGTGATTTTATACACATTGAGATACGGGGCAAAATTAGGTTTTTGGATGAGTATTGTAAGTCTTCCAGTTATTTTTATAACTAGTTCAATTACAGGTGTCTTTTTAGCGATTATGTCCGCATTTACAGGTGTTGCTTTAGGTTTTTTTCTTAAGAAGAAGGATCCTGCAATTGCGATTTTATCGAGTTCTTTTGTTTCAGTGCTATGTATTATGATGTTTTTTGTGGTAAGTATTTTATTTATGGATATTAATATCATCGATAGGGCCTTAACACAATCACAAGAAGCGATTGATTCAGTTGAATATATGATGAAAAATTCAGTTCATACAGAAGAAATTAACAAAGAATTGGGTGTAATGAGAGATGATTTAGACACAGCTCAATACCTATTCCCAACAGCTATTGTGGTGCTGGGTGTAATATATGCTTTCCTCAGTTACCTTATCGCTAAGCCGCTCATAAGGCGCTTTTCCCCCGACATTCCTAATCTAAAGCCTTTTAGAGAGTTGAAGTTTCCGCAAAGTGTTGCCGTGCTGTATGTAATGATTGTCATGCTGTCATTTTTGCCTTTAGAAAAAGGCCAAATGCTATACTCGATCGCTTTAAATGGGGAATTTATACTCGGATTTATAATTTTTATCCAAGGCGTATCATTTATCTTTTTCTATTGCCATAAGAAACAATATCCGAAGGCTATGGCTGTGATTGCAGTTATTCTTGGATTTGTTCATCCGATCTTTATGGCGGCCATTCGTATTTTAGGCGTTTTAGATATGGGCTTTCAAATAAGGAATAAGGTGAAGTGAACATGAGTTTTACTCACATGGTGGGGAGTGATAGTAATGCCAAGCTTTTATGAAAAACCGCTGTTTCGGTATCCCATCTATGCGTTGATTGCTCTGTCAATCATTACAATCCTCATCAGCTTTTATTTTAACTGGATATTAGGAACTGTCGAAGTGCTGCTGCTCGCAGTTGCTTTGTTTTTTATTAAACGCGCTGATTCTCTTATTCGAAAAGAGATTGATGCTTATATTTCTACGTTATCCTATAGGTTGAAAAAAGTCGGTGAAGAGGCATTGATGGAAATGCCGATCGGCATCATGCTTTTTAATGACCAATATTATATAGAATGGGCAAATCCGTTTCTTTCGTCTTGCTTTAATGAAAGCACATTAGTCGGAAGATCCCTTTACGATACTTGTGAGTCGGTTGTGCCGCTTATCAAGCAAGAGGTCGATTCGGAAACGGTTACATTGAATGACCGCAAGTTTAAGGTTGTCATCAAACGGGATGAGCGTCTGCTGTATTTCTTTGATGTAACAGAGCAAATTCAAATTGAAAAGCAATATGAAAACGAAAGAACTGTGCTGGCGTATATTTTCCTTGATAACTATGATGATGTGACCCAAGGATTGGATGACCAGACGAGAAGCACGATGAACAGCCAGGTGACGTCTTTGCTGAATGCTTGGGCGCAGGAGTACGGTATCTTCCTGAAAAGGACGTCTTCAGAGCGCTTCATCGCTGTACTTAATGAACACATCTTAACTAAACTTGAAAATTCGAAGTTTTCGATTCTTGATGAGGTGCGTGAAAAAACCTCATTCGACGGCGTTGCGCTGACGTTAAGCGTTGGTGTTGGAGCTTCAGTCTCTTCACTAAAAGAACTTGGCGATTTGGCGCAATCCAGCTTGGACTTAGCGCTGGGGCGCGGAGGAGACCAAGTAGCGATTAAGCTGCCGAACGGCAAGGTGAAGTTTTACGGAGGTAAAACAAACCCGATGGAGAAACGGACTAGGGTGCGGGCCCGCGTCATTTCTCATGCCTTAAAGGAAATTGTCTCTGAAAGCAGCAATGTGATGATCATGGGGCATAAATTTCCCGACATGGATTCCATCGGGGCAGCGATTGGGATTTTAAAGGTCGCGCAGGCAAATAATAAAGATGGTTTTATCGTGATTGACCCCAATCAAATCGGATCAAGTGTGCAGCGCTTGATTGAGGAAATCAAAAAATATGAAGATCTGTGGTCAAGATTTATTACGCCTGAAGAAGCGATGGACATTTCCAATGATGACACGCTGCTTGTGATTGTAGACACACATAAGCCGTCACTTGTCATGGAAGAACGGCTGATCAATAAAGTGGAACAAATCGTGGTCATCGACCATCACCGCAGGGGTGAGGAGTTTATCAAGGATCCGCTGCTCGTTTATATGGAGCCGTACGCTTCTTCGACAGCAGAGTTGGTGACAGAGCTGCTTGAATATCAGCCGAAGCGCTTAAAAATCAATATGATTGAAGCAACAGCCCTATTAGCTGGTATAATAGTGGATACAAAGAGCTTTTCTCTCCGCACAGGCTCGCGGACCTTTGATGCGGCTTCTTATTTAAGGGCAAAAGGCGCTGACACTGTGCTTGTGCAGAAGTTCTTGAAAGAAACCGTTGATTCCTATATTAAACGGGCGAAACTGATCCAGCATACAGCCCTCTACAAAGAAAACATTGCAATTGCTTCTCTTCCTGAAAATGAAGAGGAATATTTTGATCAAGTGCTGATTGCGCAGGCGGCCGATTCGCTCCTGTCGATGAGTGAGGTTGAGGCTTCATTTGCGGTGGCGAGACGCGATGAACAAACCATCTGTATCAGTGCCCGGTCACTTGGCGAGGTCAATGTTCAGATCATCATGGAGGCGCTGGAAGGCGGAGGGCATTTAACAAATGCGGCGACTCAGTTGTCCGGCATTTCAGTAACGGAAGCGCTGGAACAGCTGAAGAATGCCATAGATGAGTATTTTGAGGGAGGCGTACAGAGATGAAGGTTATTTTCTTGAAAGATGTAAAAGGAAAAGGGAAAAAAGGCGAAGTCAAAAACGTAGCAGACGGTTATGCGCATAACTTTTTAATTAAAAAGGGTCTTGCTGTTGAAGCCAACGCGTCAAATATCAGCGTGCTAAACGGCCAAAAGCAGAAAGAGAAAAAAGAAGCCATCGCCGAACTTGAGCAGGCAAAGAGCTTAAAAGAGACATTAGAAAAACTGACGGTTGAGCTTAGCGCGAAATCAGGTGAAGGCGGCCGTTTATTTGGTTCTGTCACAAGCAAGCAAATCACTGAACAGCTCCAAAAAGACCATAATATTAAAGTAGATAAGCGGAAGCTTGACCTGCCAGACGGAATTCGTGCATTAGGATATACAAACGTGCCTGTGAAGCTGCATCCTGAGGTGCAGGCTGTGTTGAAGGTACATGTGAAAGAAGAAGCTTAATAGAAAAGAGGCTTGGGTTGCGCCAAGCCTCTTTTTTATTGCAAGAGATTAAGAATTTGTAAGTATGAAGGCGAATTTGTTTTTCTTAGTATTTCATAGAAAAAAGGCGGAGAGATCTCTCCGCCTTTTATGCTGAATTTCTTTGTTTCTCTGTTTGAAGAATGTAGTGATCTCGCCCGGCACCCAATCCAGCTGCTCCCATGCCGATTAAGGCTGCAATAAGGAGCACAATCGGTAATGTCCATGAATGTGTCTGGTCAAAGAGATAACCGACAAAGATGGGTCCAATGGCTGCAAGCAGGTAACCGAATGACTGAGACATACCTGAAAGCGCCGCGGCCTGCTGGGCATTTTCACTGCGAAGACCAATCAGCGTAAGCGCCAGACTAATGCTGGAGCCTTGTCCAATCCCGATGATAATCATCCAGATGGCAATTAGGATATGATTGCCGCCCGCCAGCAATCCGCACAGCCCGATGAGATAGACAGCGGACAGTCCTGCCGCAATGCCGCGCTGCTGCTTCATGCGATCAGCTAAAACAGGTGTCAGAAAAGTGAAAGGCAGACTTGCAAATTGCATAAGTGATACCATCCACCCTGCTGTTGACGTATCCATGCCGTGTGAACGAAGAATTTCAGGAAACCAAGCGATGCTGCTGTAAAATAGAAAAGATTGCAAGCCCATAAAGATGGTGACATGCCATGCTATTTTGGAAGCCCAAATGGAGCCCGTTTGAAGATTTACCGTCCGATTTGCTGTATCTCGGTGGCGCAGCTGAGGTATCCAGATCAGCAGAGCAAGCAAGGCCAGCCCGCCCCATAAGAGAAAGGCCTGTTTCCATCCGCCTCCTATTTGTGCCGCTAGAGGGACACTGACACCTGACGCTAAGGCCGCGAAAATACACATTGCAGTCGTATATAAGCTGATCATGACGCCCGATTTTTCGGGATATTTATGCTTAATCAAACTTGGAAGCAGAACGTTTCCGATGGCAATGCCGACACCGATTAAAGCTGTTCCGGCAAATAAGGCCCAAACCGAGCCGGCAGAGCGAAGCAAAATCCCGATCAATAACGTCAGGAGGCCGAGCCATAAGGTCCGTTCATTTCCAAGCCGCTGTCCAAACTTTGGCGCAAGCGGAGAAAGTACCGCAAACGAAAGCAACGGCAGCGCTGTTAAAAATCCGGCTGTCCCATTAGACATATGCAGGTCTGCCCTGATAGAGCTGATGACCGGACCAACTGAAGTGATCGCCGGCCTCAAGTTAAAAGCGATAAAGACAATGCCGATGATCAGCCAAAAAGAGGATTGGATATTTTTATGTTTTGGCAAAGCAGTTACTCCTTTTTTCTAACATATATTAAATATAATTCCATAGATGAAAGCAAGTATGCGAACGAATGCTACGATTGTTTTTCTTCTTTCTGCAATTCAGCCATTTTGGCAAGCAGTATATGCTGAGGCATATGCATGATCTGTTCGAGCGGCAGATTCAAGGATTCTGCAAGCTTTTGGGCTGTTTCGGCAGAAATTTGCAAAGGTCTCACCAAAGATCCCTCCTCTCTTCTGTCCATTGTACAAGAATCAGATGTGAAACGTAAGAAGATGTCACAAAGGAATGGAGCAATCCCTCATTGCCCGTTATAAAAGAGAGAAGGAGGATTCTTATGCACACATCATTATCATTATTAAAACAAACGCTGGATGAACATCTGAAAGTAACTAAAAAAGCTGTCACTTTTGAAGAATACATAGCTGTGAGGCTGAAACTTGAGGAACTGATGGGGAAATTTGCTATGTTTGAGGAATGGGATTTGTATCAAAAAACGGCCGATCTGATGATGCATACAGGCTTTCAATGGATGAAATAAGCCAAAAAACGTTAAAAAAACCCCCGCTCCAGCGAAGGGTTCCATTCATTATTAAAATGAGTGTTCTTCTTCTACATTTTTAAACTGATCATAAATTACAAGCTTCGATGGACTGTTTTCTTTTGCCATTTGTTTGGCTTTTTCAATCGCCGCGTCTTTAGATGTATACAATGCTGTTGGCGCCACATTCTCCACTTTAATAAACCAGCCATCCGCATCGACATTGGGTGTAATCGCATATTCTTTGATCATTTTTCAATCCTCCCTCACGTTTTATTGCTTTTTTCCCGCCAATCTGCTGTCCAAAACGAGCCAATCGGCTGCCTGAAAAAAAAGGAAATAGACAATTTTTCTATTTTTTTTCTCGAGAAATGGTAGAATGGAGTTTGGAGATTTTTTAACGAGAGGACGGTGCTTAGCATGACAGACCTTCTGAATGATCGGCTTCCCCCGCAAAATATAGAAGCCGAACAAGCCGTGTTAGGCGCTATTTTTTTACAGCCGTCAGCTTTAACACTGGCTTCAGAAGTATTGATTCCAGATGATTTCTATAGAATGTCCCACCAAAAAATTTATAATGCGATGCTTGTGCTCGGTGACCGCGGTGAACCGGTTGATCTGGTTACGGTAACGTCAGAGCTTGCGAACACAGACCTGCTGGAAGAAGTGGGCGGCATTTCGTATCTGACTGATATTGCAAATTCGGTGCCGACAGCGGCTAACATAGAATATTACGCGAAAATCGTTGAAGAAAAATCAATTCTTCGCCGACTGATCAGAACAGCGACAACGATTGCTCAAGACGGGTATACCCGTGAGGATGAGGTCGAGGATTTACTCAGTGAAGCGGAAAAAACGATTATGGAAGTGGCGCAGCGTAAAAACACGAGTGCCTTCCAAAATATTAAGGAAGTCCTTGTCCAAACTTATGACAATATCGAACAGCTTCATAACCGAAAAGGCGATATTACAGGAATTCCAACAGGATTTACTGAGCTTGACCGGATGACTGCCGGGTTCCAGCGCAACGATTTGATCATTGTGGCTGCCCGTCCGTCAGTGGGGAAAACAGCCTTTGCCCTGAATATTGCTCAAAACGTGGCGACCAAGACCGACGAGAGTGTAGCGATCTTCAGTCTTGAGATGGGCGCGGAGCAGCTCGTGATGCGTATGCTCTGTGCCGAAGGAAATATCAATGCCCAGAATCTCCGTACCGGCAACCTGACGGAAGAGGATTGGGGCAAGCTGACGATGGCGATGGGAAGCCTGTCGAACAGCGGGATTTACATTGATGATACACCAGGTATCCGTGTGAGTGAAATCCGCGCCAAATGCCGCCGCTTGAAGCAGGAAAACGGACTCGGCATGATTTTGATCGACTACTTGCAATTGATTCAGGGAAGCGGACGTTCAAAGGACAACCGGCAGCAGGAAGTATCAGAAATTTCCCGTGAACTGAAGTCTATCGCCAGAGAGCTGCAAGTTCCTGTTATCGCGCTTTCTCAGCTTTCCCGGGGTGTTGAGCAGCGTCAGGATAAGCGTCCGATGATGTCTGATATCCGGGAATCAGGAAGTATCGAGCAGGATGCGGATATTGTCGCGTTCCTTTATCGTGACGACTACTATGACAAAGAATCCGAGAATAAAAATATTATCGAGATTATTATTGCCAAACAGCGTAACGGCCCGGTAGGAACCGTGTCTCTTGCGTTTGTAAAAGAATACAATAAATTCGTCAACCTGGAACGGCGTTTTGATGACGCAGGTGTTCCGCCTGGCGCATAAACCCCAAGAGCTAATCTTGGGGTTTTTTTAATTCGAAAGCGATCCCTCAGCCGGTATTCATGAAAGCGATTTAATAAAATAGCCCGAAAAGGAGATGGTAACATGGAAACCGTTTTTCATATTGTCTCGCAGCGCAAATCCAATTGTGCGATCGACGCGCCGGACGGATAGGGGAAATTCTCCCGGCATAACGGGTATGACGTTGTCGTATGCAGTCGATTATACCAAGTGAAAGTGCCGCCGCTATTTATAGCCCGACAGTCTTCTCGTTTTTTATTTGTCAGCTACAGATAAACTGACAGCAATCGTTTCAAAGCTGAAACACATGGGTTATCAATGGAGACTTGAACGGGCTGGCGAGTTATTCTTATGAAAATAAAAGGGATATCAGGGCAGCATCTCTTTTTCGTGCTAAAGAACAAAAGTTTCATAAGCTTTTGATGGAAAATCAGTGAGAAAACGCTTCTAAACACAATTAAAACGAACGAATATAGATTTTTAACAAATTAATGTTCGGATTTGCAATTGACTTTCTGTTTCTTCACTGTTAAACTTGACTTGTTTGAATAGAATCGTTTTGAAAGGTTAACGGAGGTGCACGGACATGTCTTCAGTAGTTGTAGTAGGTACGCAATGGGGCGATGAAGGAAAAGGTAAAATTACAGATTTCCTTTCAGAAAATGCAGAAGTGATCGCCCGTTATCAAGGCGGAAATAACGCAGGGCATACAATCAAGTTTGACGGAGTCACATACAAGCTTCACTTAATCCCGTCAGGAATTTTCTATAAGGATAAAACGTGTGTGATCGGAAACGGAATGGTTGTAGATCCGAAAGCATTAGTCACAGAGCTTGCGTATCTTCATGAACGCAACGTCAGTACAGACAACCTGAGAATCAGCAACAGGGCTCACGTGATTTTGCCGTATCATTTGAAATTGGATGAGGTAGAGGAAGAGCGAAAAGGGGCTAACAAGATCGGCACAACGAAAAAAGGAATTGGCCCTGCTTACATGGATAAAGCAGCCCGCATCGGAATTCGCATCGCGGATTTGTTAGACCGTGACGCATTTGCGGAGAAGCTAGAACGCAATCTCGAAGAAAAAAACCGTCTGCTTGAAAAAATGTACGAGACAGAAGGGTTTAACATTGAAGATATCTTAGACGAATATTATGAGTACGGTCAGCAGATTCAAAAATACGTCTGCGATACATCTGTTGTCTTAAATGATGCTCTTGATAACGGGCGCCGTGTATTGTTTGAAGGTGCGCAAGGGGTTATGCTCGATATCGACCAAGGAACATACCCGTTTGTTACATCCTCTAACCCGGTTGCCGGCGGTGTTACGATTGGTTCTGGTGTCGGTCCGACTAAAATTCAGCATGTTGTCGGTGTATCAAAAGCATATACGACTCGTGTCGGAGACGGTCCTTTCCCGACTGAACTGAATGATGAAATCGGCGATCAAATCCGTGAAGTTGGCCGTGAATATGGAACAACAACAGGCCGTCCGCGCCGTGTCGGCTGGTTTGACAGCGTCGTCGTCCGCCACGCCCGCCGTGTGAGCGGAATAACTGATCTTTCTCTGAACTCAATCGACGTGTTAACAGGAATTGAAACGCTGAAAATCTGTGTGGCGTACCGCTACAAAGGTGAAATTATTGAAGAATTCCCGGCAAGTCTTAAAGCACTTGCTGAATGTGAGCCGGTATATGAAGAAATGCCGGGCTGGACAGAGGATATTACAGGCGCGAAAAGCTTAAGCGAGCTTCCGGAAAACGCGCGTCACTATCTTGAGCGTGTGTCTCAGCTGACAGGCATCCCGCTTTCTATTTTCTCTGTCGGTCCAGACCGTTCACAGACAAATGTCCTTCGCAGTGTGTACCGTGCGAACTAAATAGAGTATGTTTTACAAGCCCCTGATCTATAGGGGCTTGTTTTTTGTTTGAAAGCTGCAGATAAGTTGGCCTGAGAAAAAAATATGAAAAAAAACCAAAAAAGTTATTGCTACTTGTATTTGTTCGTGATATTATAAATCTCGTTGTTACGGAAACTGCTTTAATAGAGTACAAGATGAGAACGTAATTCGAGTTGTTTGCTCTATGAAATTCCGACATCTTAAGAGCCATTAGCTCAGTTGGTAGAGCATCTGACTTTTAATCAGAGGGTCGAAGGTTCGAGTCCTTCATGGCTCACCATTTCGTGAAGGCCCGTTGGTCAAGCGGTTAAGACACCGCCCTTTCACGGCGGTAACACGGGTTCGAATCCCGTACGGGTCATTGATTTACTTTAGCGTTATTGCTAAATTCCTTATTTGTCTGCGAGGGCTGACACGACAGCTCTCCAGGCAAATTACTGTAAGGGTCCGGTAGTTCAGTTGGTTAGAATGCCTGCCTGTCACGCAGGAGGTCGCGGGTTCGAGTCCCGTCCGGACCGCCATTTTACTTTACTTCGTAGAGAAAAATAAATATTTGGCTCGGTAGCTCAGTTGGTAGAGCAACGGACTGAAAATCCGTGTGTCGGCGGTTCGATTCCGTCCCGAGCCACTTACCAAACGCATCTGCAATCGTAGGTGCGTTTTTTCTTTTAGGAAAAAGGCAAACATGAGGAGTGTTATAATAGAAGAAAAAGGGAGAACCGGCCCTGCGGCCGGTTCAAAGAAGAAGACGTCATTGATAAAGACGCACTCCGGTGAGGGGAGGTTTCAGTAAAGTTATCTATTTTAAAAAAAGTTGACCAGTATGACAACAGATAAACAAAAGACAGATAAAGGTGAAACTTGTGTTTTTTTCTAAACCTTTATTTTTTTTATCTTTTGACCTTAAACCGTTATAATAGACAAGGACCCATTGTTTGCATGGGGCATAAGTGATGAAATGAATGTTATATAGATGAAACGAAGTTATTCGGCAGGAGGAAAATCAAAATGATGGATAAAAAGATCCTTGTAGTAGATGATGAAAAACCGATTGCAGATATATTGGAATTTAACTTAAGAAAAGAAGGTTATGAAGTGCATTGTGCTTACGACGGAAATGAAGCCGTTGAAATGGCAGAAGAGCTTCAGCCCGATTTAATTCTTTTAGATATTATGCTTCCTAATAAAGACGGCGTTGAAGTGTGCCGTGAAGTCAGAAAGAAATACGATATGCCGATCATTATGCTGACGGCGAAGGATTCAGAAATTGACAAGGTCATCGGGCTCGAAATCGGAGCGGATGATTATGTCACAAAACCATTCAGCACACGCGAGCTTCTGGCCCGTGTAAAAGCGAACCTGCGCCGCCAGCTGACAACAGCGCCTGCGGAGGAAGAGCCATCCTCAAATGAGATTCATATCGGCTCTCTCGTCATTTTCCCTGACGCATATGTTGTGTCAAAACGAGAGGAAACAATTGAACTGACTCATCGTGAGTTCGAATTGCTTCATTATCTAGCAAAACATATCGGACAAGTGATGACCCGCGAACATTTACTTCAAACCGTTTGGGGCTATGATTATTTCGGAGATGTCAGAACGGTTGACGTAACAGTCCGCCGGCTTCGCGAAAAAATCGAGGACAATCCGAGCCATCCAAATTGGATTGTCACACGCCGCGGTGTAGGTTATTACTTGAGAAACCCAGAACAGGACTAATGCCCATATGAATAAGGTTGGTTTTTTTCGCTCGATCCAATTTAAGATTACCTTGATTTATGTGCTTTTGATTATCATTGCCATGCAAATCATTGGTGTGTATTTTGTCAATCAGGTAGAGAAATCGCTGATTAACTCCTATGAACAATCGCTTAATCAGCGAATCGACAACCTTTCTTACTATATCGAACAAGAATATAAAAGCGATAACGACAGCACCGTCATCAAGGATGACGTCAGCCGTATTTTGAATGACTTCACGAAAAGTGATGAGGTTCGGGAAATTAGCTTTGTAGATAAGAGCTATGAAGTGGTTGGTTCTTCAAAGCCGTATGGCGAGGAAGTGGCAGGAAAACAAACGACCGATCTGATCTTCAAAAGAATTTTTTCTACCAAACAGTCGTATTTAAGAAAATACTATGATCCGAAAAGCAAAATCAGAGTTCTTATTTCTGCTAAGCCTGTCATGACTGAAAACCAAGAGGTTGTCGGCGCGATCTATGTTGTGGCGAGTATGGAGGATGTCTTCAATCAAATGAAGACGATCAACACAATTTTGGCATCCGGCACAGGTTTGGCACTTGTTTTGACAGCTCTTCTCGGAATTTTTCTGGCAAGAACCATTACCCATCCGCTTTCAGATATGAGAAAGCAGGCGATGGAGCTTGCGAAAGGGAATTTCTCGAGGAAGGTTAAAAAGTACGGGCATGATGAAATTGGGCAGCTCGCCACCACGTTTAACCACTTAACGAGAGAGCTTGAAGATGCCCAGGCGATGACGGAAGGAGAGCGCAGAAAGCTTGCTTCTGTTATTGCTTATATGACAGACGGCGTGATCGCCACAAACCGAAATGGAGCGATTATTCTCTTAAACAGCCCGGCACTGGAGCTGTTGAACGTTTCACGTGAAACAGCCTTAGAAATGCCGATTACGAGCTTACTGGGGATTCAAGAGAATTATACATTTGAAGATTTAGTCGAGCAGCAGGATTCCATGCTGCTGGAAATTGAACGTGATGACCAATTAACTGTGCTTCGCGTAAATTTTTCTGTGATTCAAAGGGAACATGGCAAAATCGATGGGTTAATCGCTGTCATTTACGATGTAACTGAGCAAGAGAAAATGGATCAGGAGCGCAGAGAATTCGTGGCGAACGTATCACACGAGCTGCGGACGCCGCTCACGACAATGCGCAGTTATTTAGAGGCGTTAGCTGAAGGCGCGTGGGAAAATAAAGACATTGCTCCGCGTTTCTTAATGGTGACACAAAATGAAACAGAGCGTATGATCCGGCTTGTCAATGACTTGCTTCAGCTTTCCAAATTTGACAGTAAGGATTATCAATTTAACCGGGAATGGATTCAGATTGTCCGGTTTATGTCGCTCATTATTGACCGATTTGAAATGACAAAAGAACAGCATGTGGAATTTATCCGAAATCTGCCTGACAGAGAGCTGTATGTCGAGATTGACCAGGATAAAATTACGCAGGTACTCGATAATATTATTTCCAACGCTTTAAAATACTCACCGGAAGGCGGGCATGTCACGTTTTCCATTGATGCCAATGAAGAGGAAGAACTTCTCTATATCAGCGTGAAGGATGAAGGGATCGGAATTCCGAAAAAAGATGTTGAAAAAGTCTTTGACCGCTTTTACAGGGTTGATAAAGCGAGAACGAGAAAGCTCGGCGGAACCGGCTTGGGATTGGCAATTGCCCGGGAAATGGTTCAGGCGCACGGCGGAGATATTTGGGCGGACAGCATAGAAGGAAAAGGTACGACGATTACATTTACTCTTCCATATAAAGAGGAACAAGAGGATGATTGGGATGAAGCGTGAAAATATAAAAACGATATTACTTTCGGTGCTCGTCATCATCAGTCTTGTGTTTACATGGGGGATATGGACGTTCCAGCCAAACTTTTCTGAAAGCTCATCATCAGCAGAGTCTACTGTGCGTGAGAAACATAAAATCGAAAAAACGACCCAAAAACTGTCTGAAACAGTAAGGCCGAGGGAGATGTTTATCCATGATGACGGCGCTCATTATAAGGTGGATGAAGACCTTTATGAAGAAGTCTGGTCTGACTTGCCGCATTGGGATGTAAAAGGAATTAAAGATATTTCTGATCAATATGACAAGATCGGATTCAAGAGCTGGTTTTATGCAATAGGAGGTTCGAAAGCGAAGCTTGATTTGCAATTCAATGACACGATTCCGATTGATATTTTCCAAACGCTGTTTAAATGGTCGAATCAGTCGTTTGAATACAGTTCGTTTGATCATATTTTGATTCCGTTCAATGAGACAAAAGCGAACAAGAAAATCTATTTGGTATCTTTCAGCAAGCAGCTCATTCTGGAAGTGACCGTTGAATCGGCAAACTACCGGAACATTATGAATGACTTAAAAAACAGGCAATCAAACATGCCGGCGTTCAGTTTGTTCTCCATCGGTTCAAAGAAAGAGTTCCTGCTGCCAAACAAAACGCTTACGATGGACAAAAAAGAATTTGTCACAGAATCGATTAAAACAAATACCTTTAAACAGGCTCTGTTCAGTGATCCGAGCATTGTAAGGGAAGATTCGAATTACAACAACAGAAATGTGCTGACAGATGGGATCAGCCGTTTAGATGTGAATTTGAGCCAGCGTCAGGTGCAATTCCAGCAGCGCAATTTAGTCCAGAGCTCATCGTATCAAACAGGTGAATTAATCAAAAAGAGCCAAAAATACCTTGAGGATACCGGAAGCTGGACAGATCATTATCAATTTTTCAATATCGATGACAGCCAGCAGCTAAGCCTCTATATCTTTATGGATCAGATGCCAGTCATTAACAGCAAAGCCAAGCCATTCGGAGCGACATCGGCAATTACGCTTCAATGGGCGAATGATGACATTCTCAGCTATAAGCGGCCGAATTACAGCCTCGGAACGAATCCGATCAAAACAAGTGAGACAGAGCTGATGAGCGGCAGAGAAGTGCAGACGCTGCTTTCTAAACAAACCAAATATGACACGGACAAAATTGATCAGATTTTCCTTGCTTATCAATTGGTATCAACATCAACCAACGATGATCCTCTCGTTGAACTGGAGCCGGTTTGGGCGATGAAAATAAATGGAAAAATTGTGCCGGTTACAAGGGATTCATTACTGAAGGAGGGGGCAGACAGTGGAGTGGAATAAGACCAAATCAATCTTCATCGTTGCCTTCCTCATTTTAGATATTTTCTTAGGCTATCAGTTTTTCCAAAAGTGGCAGGCTACCAGCAAAGAATATGAAGTCATTAAAAATGATGTCGAGCATGACATGAAGGCTGACCATATCATATACGAAGGCTTGAATAAGGAAGCAACAGAAGGCTACAGGATCACAGCAAATCAAAAAGCCTTTACGAAGGAGGAAATCGAGGAGCTGAAGGATCAAAAGCCTTTGATGGAGATGCCTAGTGATGATCGTAAAGTAACGACCTTGAAAATGAAGTTTACGGATCCAATCGCCCTTTCAAAGAAAAATATCGAGGATGATTCTCAGGCACTTGTTTCCTCGAAAATCCAAGACGGTGATAAATATAAGTTCTGGAAGGTTGATAAATCGAAGAAAGAAATTATTTTCTTCCAAACATATGAAGACCATTATATTTATCAGCAGACCGACAATTCCTCTAATATGATCGGGCAAGTGGTGCTGCACTTAAACGGCAAAAACGAGGTTGTGTCGTACGACCAGACAACACTTGAGACATTCAAGCAAATTCAGAAAGAAAGCTTAATCACTGAAATGGATGCGGTTGAGCTATTGTACTATCAAAATCAATTAAAAGAATACAGCATTGTGAAGAGCTGTAAATTCGGCTACGTAGCACAATATCCGCTGACAAGTACGCAGGTGCTGGCACCGGTATGGAGAATTACGGTCGAGTACGATAAAAAAGTGAACGGCGAGAAAAAGACAGTGCAGGAGCATTTTACTGTGAATGCTTTGGAGAGTACGATTTTAGATACAGATCAATAAAAATAATGGAGTGAGACAAACATGAGCTTGCAATTTAGCGTACTTGCGAGCGGGAGTACGGGAAATGCGTTTTACCTTGAAACAGAGGACCACGCATTTTTGGTGGACGCTGGTTTGAGCGGGAAAGCCATGGATGGATTAATGGCGCAAATCGGGCGTAAGCTGGATAATGTAGACGGCATTTTTGTGACGCATGAGCATAGTGACCATATTAAGGGCCTCGGTGTGGTCGCCAGAAAGTACAAGCTTCCAATCTATGCGAATGAGAAGACATGGAAAGCGATGGAGAATCAGATCGGCAAAATAGACACAGATCAAAAATTTGAGTTTCCGATGGAGACGGTGAAGTCGTTCAACGGACTTGATGTCGAGTCGTTTGGTGTTTCCCATGACGCGGCGGAGCCAATGTTTTATGTGTTCCATCATAACGGCCGAAAGCTCGCATTAATGACTGACACAGGGTATGTCAGCGACCGGATGAAAGGCATTATCCGCTCAGCGAATGTGTTTGTATTTGAAAGCAATCACGATGTCGGTATGCTGCAAATGGGAAGATACCCATGGAGCATTAAGCGGCGGATTTTAAGTGATGTCGGGCACGTTTCAAATGAAGATGCTGCCCTGGCGATGACCGATGTCATTGGCGACGAGACGTCACGTATTTACCTGGCGCATTTGAGCCAGGACAACAACATGAAGGAGCTGGCAAGAATGTCTGTACAGCAGACATTGGCTTCTAAAGGAATTGTGACAGGCGAGACATTTGAGCTGTATGACACCGATCCAAAGAAGGCTACTCCGCTTTGTGCTGTATAATTTTTCTATAGGAATCATGACTATTATCGGAGCTTCTAACCCACAATATAACCATATTAACGTTCTTGGAAAGGATGGAATATGGTGGATTACGAACGTGAGGAAGAACATACTGCTCCTGAACAGCCAAAGAGAAGCAAAAAAGGATATTTTCTTTCCAGTCTGATTGGTGTGATTGTCGGAGCCATATTAATGGCGTTTATCATGCCGTATCTTTCAAATGAAGGATTAGATACGGGTGCTTTGGACCAGCAGCAGAACAATAATAACCGGGCGACAATCCGGACGGTGAATGTCAGTGTCAACAATGCCGTCACCAAGATTGTCAGCGATGTGTCGCCCGCCGTTGTCGGTGTTGTGAACATCCAAAAATCAGATATTTGGGGTGAGAGCGGCGAAGCTGGGAGCGGCTCTGGCGTCATCTATAAAAAAAATGGCAACGTTGCTTATGTCGTGACCAACCATCATGTCATCGCGGGTGCTTCACAAATTGAAATCAGCTTGCAAGACGGCTCACGTGTATCGGCTAAACTTGTCGGCAGCGATCAGTTGATGGACCTCGCTGTGTTACGGGTGAAAAGCGATAAAATCAAAGCAGTCGCCGACTTTGGAAATTCAGATAACGTGAAATCTGGTGAACCGGTTATTGCGATCGGGAACCCGTTAGGCCTTGAGTTTGCAGGCTCTGTCACACAGGGCGTCATATCGGGTACGGAGAGAGCGATCCCGGTGGATTCAAATGATGATGGACAGCCTGACTGGAATGCGGAAGTTCTGCAAACAGATGCGGCCATTAACCCTGGAAACAGCGGCGGCGCTTTGTTAAATATGGATGGGAAAGTCATTGGCATCAATTCAATGAAAATTGCCGAGTCGGCGGTGGAAGGAATTGGCCTGTCGATTCCATCTAAGCTTGTGATCCCTGTAATAGATGATTTAGAGAAATATGGAAAAGTCAAACGCCCGTTCCTTGGTATTGAGATGAAATCACTAAGCGACATTGCAAGCTATCATTGGGATGAAACATTGAAGCTTCCTAGGGACGTCACCAATGGAGCGGTTGTAATGGGTGTTGATGCCTTTTCTCCTGCTGGAAAAGCAGGGCTGAAGGAACTTGATGTCATTACGAAATTTGACGGATACAAAGTAAATGATATTGTTGATCTGCGAAAACGGCTGTATCAGAAAAAAGTCGGAGACAAGGTGAAGGTGACATTTTATCGGGGCGGAAAAGAAAAATCCGTTGAGATCAAGCTCTCATCCGCAGACCAACTAGGAAGTTAACGAAAACAGTCTGGCATTGTGCCAGACTGTTTTTTTATGAAAAAATCCTATATCGGTTATGAAGAAGAATCCAAAAGATACGTTACACGTGAAACAGCAGATCATGCTGTCACTGCACGTCCTTTTATTTTGGTGAGCTTGCCATCATCACTGAGAACATTAACGACAGATATGTCTTCTGTACCGAAATAGAATTGTTACTCGGAAGACGGGCGGGAAAATTTCTTCAGACGGTATTGGAGGCTTTGTCTGCTAATGCCAAGCTCCTGGGCAGCTTGTGAGATGTTATGGCTGTGTTTTATCAAGACGTTTTCAATCATATATTTTTCGAAGTTCTTCATTTTTTCCTTTAAGTCCGCGGCTGGCTGGTGTCTTGGTATTTCAAGCTCTGGAATGTCTGCCGGCTTAATTTTCAGGCGGTATTGATAAGGCAGGTGGGAAGCCGTCATCGTTTGCTCGTCCGTCATGAAATTCATTGCGCCTTCAATCATATGCTCAAGCTCACGAATATTTCCCGGCCAGTCGTAAGATAAGAAAAATTGCTTCACGTCTTCGCTGATGTGTTCAACATTCATTTGAAACAGGTGATTGTTTTTCTGGAGAAATTCCGATGCGAGCAGTAAAATGTCTTCTTTGCGTTCCCGCAGCGGCGGGATGATCAGGGTCACGACGCTCAGCCTGTAATACAAGTCCTTCCTCATTCGTTCACCCGCAATCGCATCGATCGGATCTTCGCTCATCGTGGCGATAATACGTACGTCAATCGGCGTATCCTTTGTCGAACCGATGCGCCTGATTTTCCGTTCTTGAAGGGCGCGCAGCAGCTTTGCCTGAAGGCTGAAATTCAGAGAGTTGATTTCATCTAACAGCAGTGTGCCCCCATGTGCTTGTTCAAACAGGCCGGGCTGGTCCATAGCGCCGGTAAACGCACCTTTTTTCGTTCCGAACAAAATGCTTTCCACAAGGCTGTCTGGCAGTGCCGCGCAGTTTTGTGAAATAAACGGGCCGTCTGAACGTTCGCTGCCGTTATGAATACTTTGTGCAAAAAGCTCTTTTCCTGTACCTGTTTCCCCAGCGAGCAGGACAGATGATGAGGTGCGCGTTGCCCGCTTCGCATTTTCGACGACGTCTTGAATGGCTGGGCTGGTGCCGAGAATGCTGTCAAAGGTATAGATCGTGTTTCCTTTTTTGTTCATATTCTCTCTGATCAGCCGTTCTAGTTTTGTTACATCTTTGGCAATTTCAACTGCACCACTAATGTTGCCGTCCTTGACGATAGGATAGGTATGATTGATTGTCGTGATTTCCTGTCCTTTATTATTGAAGTAGCTTTGCTTCACATTTTTAGTCGTTATGCCTTCCTGAAGGGCCTGTATAAGCGTGCTGTCCTGCTGCTTAGAAAACATAAACACATCCATCAGGTTTTTATTCAGGACGTCATGCTTCTCCATATCTTCAATCTGCATCATTTTATTGTTATAAATGATCGTATTGCCGTGCTCGTCTACCGCGTGCAGGCCAACATCAATCTCATCCAAAATGCTCTGAAAAACCAATGTGAGGAATTCGCTGTCCTTGACCAGAATGTGTACCCCCTTCGATTGTTTTCATACTATTCTCTCTATTTTATAAAAAGATCGAAAGGATACGCAAAAGAATTTTGCGCTTGTGGAATATTTTTGCACCTCGTCCGCGAAAATTGTAGAAAACATAAGCCATTTTGATTTGGTACAGAACTTGCATTTATCAAAAGGGAAAGCAGGATAACATGTTGAAAACAGAAAACAAGGGGGAATTCAAAATGCCAGCTAAATCTAAATCCGAAGAATTGATTGAACAGACGTCACATTACGGAGCTAATAATTATCATCCGCTCCCGATTGTCATTTCTGAAGCGCTGGGTGCTTGGGTAAAGGACCCGGAAGGCAATGAATATATGGATATGCTGAGTGCTTATTCTGCGGTAAACCAAGGTCACAGACATCCAAAAATCATTCAGGCATTGAAGGATCAAGCTGATAAAATCACTCTCACATCACGCGCATTCCACAATGATCAGCTGGGACCATTTTATGAAAAAACAGCTAAGCTGACAGGTAAAGAGATGATTCTGCCGATGAATACAGGAGCTGAAGCGGTTGAATCTGCGGTGAAAGCAGCGAGACGCTGGGCTTATGAAGTGAAGGGCGTAGCAGACAATCAAGCAGAAATCATCGCATGTGTCGGGAACTTTCACGGCCGGACCATGCTGGCGGTATCTCTTTCTTCTGAAGAGGAGTATAAAAGAGGGTTCGGGCCGATGCTCCCGGGAATCAAATTAATTCCATACGGCGATGCTGACGCGCTTCGCCAAGCCATTACGCCGAATACAGCGGCATTTTTGTTTGAACCGATTCAAGGGGAGGCAGGCATTGTCATTCCGCCTGAAGGGTTTTTGCAGGAAGCGGCGGCGATTTGTAGGGAAGAGAATGTTCTGCTTATTGCCGATGAAATTCAGACAGGTCTTGGACGTACAGGAAAGACATTTGCCTGTGACTGGGGCGGCATTGTTCCGGATATGTATATCTTAGGCAAAGCGCTTGGCGGCGGTGTGTTCCCGATTTCATGCATTGCAGCGGACCGCGAGATCTTAGGCGTGTTTAACCCCGGCTCACACGGCTCCACATTTGGCGGAAACCCGCTTGCTTGTGCAGTGTCTATCGCTTCATTGGAGGTGCTGGAAGATGAAAAGCTGGCGAATCGTTCCTTTGAGCTTGGCGAATACTTTAAAGGAGAGCTTGAGAGCATTGATAACCCGGTTATTAAAGAAGTCCGCGGCAGAGGGCTGTTTATCGGCGTTGAATTGACGGAAGGCGCCCGCCCGTATTGTGAGCGTTTGAAGGAAGAAGGCCTTTTATGCAAGGAAACACATGATACAGTCATTCGTTTTGCACCGCCATTAACCATTTCTAAAAAGGATTTGGATTGGGCGATAGAGAAAATTAAGCACGTTCTGAAAAACGCATAAATCCGCACCGTGGCGGGATATTCACTGTGTCTGTATAAAATTACAACAGAAAAATCAGCACTCCCTGTTTGCTCAGCTACAATATTTTAGTATAATGTATCTTTATGAGAAGAATTGAATTTTATATTAAATAGATAGAGACTCTTTGGACAGCAAACTGGGATATGCACCGCGCAGATGTTCCAGCTTAGATCCAATACAAGTTGCTGAAGGGGTGCAGAAAGTGAATACAAACCAAGATAACGGAAATCAGCTCCAGCGGACAATGAAATCACGCCATTTGTTCATGATTTCATTGGGCGGAGTGATCGGAACCGGCTTCTTCCTTGGAACCGGCTTTACCATAAACCAAGCGGGACCGCTCGGTGCGGTTCTGTCTTATTTAGTGGGCGGCTTTATCATGTTTTTGACCATGCTCTGTTTAGGAGAGCTGGCGGTCGCCTTTCCTGTGTCGGGGTCCTTCCAGACCTATGCGACAAAATTTATCAGCCCGGCTTTCGGGTTTGCGTTCGGCTGGCTGTACTGGCTCGGCTGGGCAGTTACATGCGCCATTGAATTCTTATCAGCAGGACAGCTGATGCAACGCTGGTTTCCGCACGTAGATGTGTGGATTTGGTGTCTAGTCTTTGCAGCACTGATGTTTATTTTAAATGCGCTCACTTCTAAAGCCTTTGCAGAATCCGAATTCTGGTTTTCGGGCATAAAAATTTTGATTATCCTTTTATTTATCATTCTCGGCGGAGCCGCCATGTTTGGCTTGATTGACTTGAAAGGCGGAGAGCAGGCGCCGTTTCTGACACATTTTTATGAAGATGGGTTATTTCCAAACGGCATAAAGGCAATGCTAATTACGATGATTACCGTAAACTTTGCGTTTCAGGGGACCGAGCTGATCGGGGTTGCCGCAGGAGAAAGTGAAGATCCAGAAAAAACGATTCCGCGGTCGATCAAACAGACAGTATGGAGAACGCTTGTCTTCTTTGTTCTTTCCATCGTTGTCATTGCAGGCATGATTCCGTGGAAACAGGCTGGAGTCGTGGAAAGCCCGTTTGTTGTCGTATTTGAGCAAATTGGAATCCCGTATGCCGCAGATATCATGAACTTTGTCATTTTAATCGCGCTGTTATCTGTTGCGAATTCAGGTTTATACGCTTCGACGCGTATTCTGTACGCGATGGCCAATGAAGGACAGGCCTTCAAAGCACTCGGCAAAACAAATCAACGCGGTGTGCCACTGAACGCGTTAATCGTGACAATGGCAGTGGCCTGCCTGTCGCTTCTATCAAAAGTGGCAGCGGCTGAAACCGTATATATGGTGTTATTATCATTGGCGGGCATGAGCGCGCAGGTCGGCTGGATTACGATCTCGCTTTCCCAAATTATGTTCAGACGCAAATATATCCGTGAAGGCGGCAAGATAGAAGATTTGAAGTTCAAAACACCGCTGTATCCGGTGCTTCCGCTGGTTGGCCTGACGTTAAATACGGTTGTTCTCATCAGCCTTGCATTTGATCCAGAGCAGCGTATCGCGCTGTATTGCGGCATACCGTTTATGGTCATTTGCTACATTATTTATCACATCGTTATTAAAAAACGCCGGCAGACAAATCGTCAGCTAGAGCTGTAAAAACGCTGTTCGTAAGTTATCTTTGTTATAACCTGCATAGAACATGATCTTATATGTTGAGGTGGAATCACAGATGGATAAAACGATTTCGGTTATTGGAATGCCAATGGATTTAGGACAAGCACGACGCGGAGTGGACATGGGTCCGAGTGCCATTCGGTACGCCCATCTGATTGAGAGACTGTCAGATATGGGGTATACGGTTGAAGATCTCGGTGACATTCCGATCAACCGTGAAAAGATCAACAATGACGAGGAACTGAAAAACCTGAATTCCGTTTTGGCAGGAAATGAAAAACTCGCTCAAAAGGTTAACAAAGTCATCGAAGAGAAAAAATTCCCGCTTGTTCTGGGCGGCGACCACAGCATTGCGATCGGCACGCTGACAGGTACGGCGAAGCATTATGATAATCTAGGCGTCATCTGGTATGACGCGCACGGCGACCTGAATACACTTGAAACATCACCATCAGGCAATATTCATGGTATGCCGCTTGCCATCAGCCTCGGCATCGGCCACGAGTCACTGGTTAACCTTGAGGGCTACGCGCCTAAAATCAAACCGGAAAACGTCGTCATCATTGGCGCCCGGTCACTTGATGAAGGGGAGCGCAAGTACATTAAGGAGAGCGGCATGAAGGTGTACACAATGCACGAAATTGACCGTCTCGGCATGACAAAGGTGATGGAAGAAACCCTTGATTATTTATCAGCATGTGATGGCGTCCATCTGAGCCTTGATCTGGACGGGCTCGATCCGAACGACGCACCGGGTGTCGGAACTCCTGTCGTCGGCGGCATCAGCTACCGGGAGAGCCATCTGGCTATGGAAATGCTGTATGACGCAGGCATCATTACCTCAGCTGAATTCGTTGAGGTGAACCCGATCCTCGATCACAAAAATAAAACAGGAAAAACAGCAGTAGAACTCGTAGAATCCCTGCTAGGGAAAAAATTGCTGTAAGTAAAACCCCCGCGGAATGCGGGGGTTTTTCAATCCTTAGAAAAAAGTCATATTTCAGCAGGTCTGGCGTAGCATTCATATGAGAAGGTTCCTCGTGCTGATCCAATAAGAGAAAGAGAAGTACGCAAACACCTCCTGATTCATGTAATAAAGGCTGAGCATTTCTTGGTCGCAAGATACCCATCGTTGAACATGGCGGCAATTTCTGCGGGGACAATTGAGTTCCTTTCTCTCGTGATTTATCATTCGCCAATAGATAAGGAGAGATGATATGGCAATGATGCTGAGGCCTATGCAGACAGAAGAATTTCATTCATATCTGACATACACAGTAAAGCATTATGCGGAAGAAAAGGTGAAGGCGGGAACATGGCAACCTGAAGATGCATTGCTTTTGTCTAAGCAAACCTTTTCTAATCTCCTTCCAAAAGGGCTGGAAACACCCCGCCATCATGTATGGAGCCTCATGCTGAATGAAAAAGACATCGTGGGCTGGCTCTGGATGCATGCTGAACCGGAGCATCCGCAGCAGGAAGCGTTTATTTACGATTTTGGATTGTATGAACCGTACCGCGGCAAGGGCTATGCGAAGCAGGCTTTGGCAGCATTAGAGCAGGAGGCGCGCGGCATGGGGATTCGAAAATTGTCCCTCCACGTCTTTGCTCATAATCAGACGGCACGAAAGCTATATGAGCGAACCGGATTTCAAGAAACAGACGTGGTGATGAGCAAGAAGCTTTAACGAAAAGGGCCTGAGAAAGGCCTTTTTTGCAGACTGTTTCCTGTAAATGATTTCTAAAAATTCTGTAAATAACCTAGTTACTTTCCTTATTTCTCTAATATAATGTGGGTGAGGAAATCACATTTTCTACATTCACAAGAAAAGAGGAGATGGAATGAAGTTGAAGAAAAAGGTATCGATGTTTTTGGTAACGCTTACATTGTGTGGCGGCCTATTTGTTTCTCCCGTCAAAGCCGTAAAGCCTGCAAATTATGCAGAAAAAATTGCTGCACTGCAGCCAGGTATAACACCGGAAGAAGTGATGAAATCCGCCAGCGAAATTGCCAAACAGCAGCACGTCAAGCAAGAGATTATTCTGAAGCAGTTCTATAAAGAAATCATGGCTGATAAATCGGAAGGCGACAAGCTAGCCAAGGAAAGCGGAATGTCCATCACGGGCGGCTCGTCTGGCACGAAAAAACTGCCGACAAGCGCAAAAGGGAATATCTATTACACCAACTCCTACACAGCCTACTATAATCATGGCCACGTCGGCATGTACTCCGCCGCTGACAAAATTGTGGAATCCGTCCCGAGCGATGGCGTCAGGCAGATCGCTTACAATGCCAGAGACGTGGAAGACAACTCCTTTGTGCAGACAGTTAATGTCACCACATCTCAAAAATCGTCTGCCGCCGACTGGGCGGTCTCAAAAGTCGGCGACTCATACTCCTATAACTTCGTCAATAACAGAAATACCGGCCATGACGGCGCCAAAAATTGTTCAAAGCTTCTGTGGTCCGCCTTTTTGCTGAAAGCCGGCATTGATATAGACAGCAACGGAGGCTTAGGCGTATACCCGCGCGACATCACCGGCTCATCCTATACGGCAACCATTATGACCATCAAATAAGGAGAAAGATATGAAGAAGTGGATGATAAGCATCGCCATTCTGATTCTCGCAGGAATCGCGCTATTTGTCTTTGTTTCTTCTTTCAAAAGCCATAAAGCTATAAGTCAGCAGGATCTCAGAAACACCGATTTTCTGGATGACAAGGAGGCACTGCTGTATTTCTCATCCTCTGCGGATCAAGATGCACTTGACGGAGGAAAAAGCTACGCCCTGTTCACCAGCCGTGATCGATCACTTTCCTCATTTCAGATGAAGGGGCTTGAGCTGGGTTCAGCTAAGGTTCACGGCGATAGTGTGATGCTTGAGGACAAAAACACGATTTTCACGATCAAAGATGGGCTGCATATTTATAAAAGAGCTTATCAGCATACAGGCGATAGTGCAGGCTTTTTACAAAACATGGCGGGTTTTTACACGCTTTATAACTCGGGCTATGACAAAAAGGGAGACGGGTACCGCTCAGAGCTGTACCGCCAGATGGATGGGGAGTGGAAAAAAGACGTCATCCCCTATTACATCAGAGCCTCCGGTTTTCATAATGGCGCCATTTACGCTCTCGTCCCGACTGCTGACGCAAAAGGCTATCAGCTTCTCCAGATTCAAGCCGATCAAAAGAAGCTCTTCTACCGTACGGTTACGGAGTGGCAGTATCGGGAAGGAGCATCAGTCGAATCCCAGCTTGCTATCGACGACAAAGCTGTGTATTTTATGGTTCGCGGCCAAAAAGCGCGTAATCTTTATCAAATGGTCAAGATCAATAAGAAAAGCGGTAAAGCAGAACTGCACGATATCGCCGCATACAAAAACGACGAACAAACAATATACAGCTCCATGCCTTTCAGCTTCAAAAAAAGCTTTTTCTCTTATGATGGGCATCTGTACTTTATTGACGGCTTCGGAAGGGTGTGCAAAATTAATGCAAAGACAGGAAAAACAAGCAATGCCTTTACTCTTTCACCAGAAAAAATGAAAGCCGATTTCAAAGAAACGACCCAAAAAGGCAGCAACCTCTATTTCTTCACATACACGTACAACAAGCCTGCAACGATTGAACAGTACAGCCTGAAAACCGGAAAGAAAGTGAAGGAAAAAGAGATTGAGAAGGTAAAGGAGATTGTAACGCCGAAGAGTCATTTAAAACTGTATGATTTTGAGATGATGAAGGGATTTTAAGCGACTATTATTGTCACATTATTTCTCAGGAAATATGAAAAAGAGACTTGCAGGAAGTCTCTTTTTTGTTGCTTTATTTGATACATTAAAGCCATCTTTTCTAACAACAATAGTGTTAATTATTGTAAAATAAATATAGATAAAGGAGGAATCATATGCGCACCAAACAGGTTATTCTTCAGGCGATCAGCATCTGCTTGATCTCGGCAGTTACTGTGTTCCTGTTAAACGGTGGCAGAGCAGATTGGCTGGACATTCTCGGAACCATTATCGGCTGCTGGCTTGGCGTATTTTTTGTTGTCAGGATGCAGAAAAAGCAGTCGTGAAAAAGGGAAAGACTCATGCCGAACCGAAGTCATGTTCAAGGACGCAGAGTCCAAACACATGAATAGGGGGAATGGCGTTGACAGGAAACAAAGCGGTTGTGTACAAAGGCAAAGGAACTGTGGCGGTGGAGGATATCGGTTATCCGGAATTAATCTTAAAGGACGGGCCCGGCGTTCCGAAGGCGAATGTGAACCGAAAATGCGAGCATGGGGTTATTCTCAAAGTCATTACAACCAACATTTGCGGAAGCGATCAGCACATGGTCAGAGGACGGACAACGGCGCCTGAAGGTTTGGTGCTTGGTCATGAAATCACCGGGGAGGTCATTGAAACGGGGCGGGATGTTGAATTTATCAAAAAAGGCGACATTGTTTCCGTTCCTTTCAATATTGCTTGCGGGCGCTGTGTGATGTGCAGAACGCAGAAGACGCATGTGTGCTTGAATGTCAATCCCGAACGGCCGGGATCGGCTTATGGCTACGTCGATATGGGCGGTTGGGTCGGCGGCCAGTCGGAATACGTCATGGTGCCGTACGCTGATTTTCAGCTTTTGGTATTTCCTGATAAAGAGCAGGCGTTAGAAAAGATTCTCGATTTGACGATGCTATCCGACATTTTTCCGACCGGCTTCCACGGCGCGTACACAGCAGGCGTGCAAACAGGCTCAACCGTCTATATCGCGGGGGCGGGGCCTGTCGGATTAGCCGCCGCCCATTCCGCCCAGCTCCTTGGCGCCTCGACGGTGATTGTCGGTGATCTGAACGAAGACAGGCTGGCACAGGCGAGAAGTTTCGGCTGCGAAACGGTCAACGTGCAAAAACACGACCGCCTCGGCGAGCAAATTGAACAAATACTAGGCGAACCGACCGTTGACGCCGCAGTGGACTGTGTCGGCTTTGAAGCATCCGGTCACGGCAATCAAGGAGAAGCGCCGGCCGCTGTCTTGAACTCGATTATGGACGTTACCCAGGTCGGCGGAAGCCTCGGCATTCCGGGTTTATACGTGACTGAAGATCCCGGTGCAAAGGATACAGACGCCAAAACAGGCTCACTAAAAATCCGCTTCGGACTCGGCTGGGCCAAAGCCCACACCTTCGTCACCGGACAAACACCAGCCATGACATACAACCGCAATTTGATGAAAGCGATCCTGAGCGGCAGAGCGCAAATCGCCAAAGCCGTCAACGCAACCGTTATCTCTCTGAACGACGCGCCAAACGGGTACAGCGACTTTGACAAAGGCGCAGCCAAAAAATTCGTCATCGACCCGCATGGGACACTGACATAAAGGAAGAGCCGGACGTTCTCAGAACGCCGGCTTTATTGCTGGTCCTTGAATCCCATACAACCTAAATGAAGACCTTTCCCAAACATCGGTTACATACAAGCAAAATAGAGTCATCAACACAAATTGTGGATAAAACTCAAACCGAGTCACTACTAACATGTGAATAAATAGGTTATATTGAGAAGAGAACATAGAAAAAATGCAAGAAACAATTGGAGGATTTGAACATGAAACAAACGTATTATTCCTGTGAAGAACATATCGAAACCGTGCTGGATATGTACATAGACGATCACGAGCGTCCGCCTGAAATCAGAAAAATCGAACATACCAACAGTTTATCCACAGGCTGTGAATTATGTGGTGACCCCTCAGTATATATAGTGGGGAACGAATGATCTTATACAAAATACAGAAAAGATATCCACAATTGTGGACAAACTATATGAATAACTTGTTTCTAAAGTGGGGATGACCTGTGAATATCAATATTGTGACAATCGGAAAACTAAAAGAAAAATACCTCAAGCAAGGCATTGAAGAATACACAAAACGACTTTCGGCCTACGCAAAAATCGACATTATCGAACTCCCGGACGAAAAAGCGCCGGAAAACCTAAGCGATCAGGACATGAAAATCATAAAAGACAAAGAAGGCGAGCGCATCCTATCCAAAATCAGCCCCGACGCCCACGTCATCGCCCTGGCTATAGAAGGAAAAATGAAAACATCCGAAGAACTAGCCGATACAATAGATAAGCTGGCTACATATGGAAAAAGCAAAGTTACCTTCGTCATCGGAGGGTCACTCGGATTGAGTGACGCAGTGATGAAAAGAGCGGATGACAAGCTGTCGTTCTCGAAAATGACGTTTCCTCATCAGTTGATGCGTCTCATACTAATTGAGCAGATTTATCGGGCTTTTCGGATTAATCGTGGGGAGCCTTATCATAAATAAGTAGAGGTTTTCTTTAAAATATAAATCCCGAAGGACGATTGGGGAGTTGTTAGTAATCATATTATGTAGGCAGGAGTCGCTAGAACTCCTGCTTTCTAGGATATGGGCATTAAATAGACGCTACAAGTAATTGCCTGAATTACATAGTATCTAAACGTTCTTTTAGGTCTAAAAATTCTTGAAGTTGAGTACGTATAAAGTCAGTACTGACTTCAGTATGATTTTTACTGTTGATCTGTGAAAACTCTTTCCTGTTCTTTGTTCGTTACCAAGCTTATTGAGTGGTTGGCGATTTTCAATCCCCATCAACATATGTAGAAAAGATCATTTTAACTATTTCTGCTTCTACGGAAAATTTAATAGCTCCTTATTTTCACTCCAGTATCAAAGAACTCGTACATCATTGTATTCCCCTTCTTTTGCCTTTCGATCATCTCCATATTTACCAGTGAGGAAAAATTATAGTATTGAAGCATTAAAAGGCCAAATATCACTTTCTTTTAACAAGTAATTAGGCCTTTATTCTTTCACCATCGGGCTCGATTGTTCACAAATGCATTTGCCTAAGGCTAAGAAATTGTAACCAAAACAACCTCTCTTGCGCATAAAAGTACCATAAATAGGATTCATATTAAAGAGAGTATTTTTGTACTATACGAGAATGACGACAGTACATCAAGAACTGTGAAGCTGCTTCAGGAACTTAAAACATAATTTGAAAAATCCCTCAGAATAAACTTACTGGTACAATGGCTCACTAATTTGACGTTGACCCGATAACAGATCCTCATTAATCAGTGTAAATGCCTCAACTATTTGCGTATTTCCAATTACCGAAAAAAATCATTTTAAAGATCTGTCTAATCACAACATAAAGAACATCATACTTTTGTATAAGTTCACTTTACTTTTATAAAAAAACAGTTTATAATTCGATCAAGAGGTGAAAGTCATGAGGAAAAATTTAGGTGATTCAATCTCAAATAAGGTTTATGAATATCGTGTACTTGCCAGATTGTCTCAGCAAGAATTAGCAAAGAAAGTCGGGGTTTCCAAACAAACCATCTTCGTAATGGAAAAAGGAAATTATGTTCCGACTCTGCTGTTAGCTTTTCGAATTGCCGAATTTTTTAATGTGGATGTAAACGAGATTTTTACTTATGAGAAAGGAAATGATCAACAATGAAAATGAATTCGATCTCAGATACTATCACTAACGCAATTTTTCTCCCTTTAAAGTCCTGGGCTGAACATTCTCAAGGAAACTGGAGTATTCTCATTGGTAGCGGGTTTGTATTGCTTTTAGTCGGATTGATTCTGACAATCGTAATTCATAAAAAAATGGGTAAGACTGACGAGAGAACAGACCAAATCGCTTTAAAAAGTTGCCTCTGTATGTTATATGCACTAATTTTGTGCGACTTGATTTTCCCAAAAGAATATATGTGGCAAGTTTTCTTCTTATTTAAGTATTCTATTGCATTCTTCGCTTCAGCAATATATCTAGCCGTTCGATATAAAAAAGATTTTTTAAATTAAAGAACTAAATAGGAGGATTAGAAATGCATATAAATTCAATTGCCAAGAAATATAGTAGCTCTGTAGTTTTAAAAGGAATATCTTTTGATTTTAAACAAGGAGAAATCGTTGGTTTAATTGGAAGTAACGGTGCTGGAAAAAGTACTCTTATGAAGATCATTGCTCAAACAATTCAGACATTCGATGGATCTGTTGAAGACAATAATCATGTTGGATACTTAATTGAGGAACCCAAACTATACAGTAATAAGACCGGATTAGCGCATCTGTCCTACTTTTCAGAAATATACGGAAATAAATTCAAACTTCGCGAATACGAGGAACTTCTAAAGGGTCTACAATTATTTGATGTATTGAATAAAAAGGTGAAAGAATATTCTTTGGGAATGCGGCAGAAATTAGGCATTGTCATAAGTTTATTGAATAAGCCAAGTTACGTTATATTAGATGAACCAACAAACAGTATGGACATAGAAACATCCCTTGAAGTATTACAGCAATTAAGAAAAATGGCTAATGTGTGGAATATCGGTGTCTTGATTTCCAGCCATAAGCTAGAAGATATTGAAACAATCTGTGATCGAGTTTTGTTTATAGAAAAAGGCACTATTTCCGACGAACAACAATTTAGTAAGGAGAGCCAATCTATTCTAAAATTAGTTTTTGATAATCCTACTGACTTAGCAACATTTATCGAGAGCCAGGAGTTCGGAAGTATTATTCACACAAGCGAGAGAACAATTCAAATTGAAACGACAGCAGAAAATACTGAGATATTTAAATTCTTAAATCAGTTGAAGATAAGGTTAATTGATTTTACTGCTGAGAAAAAAACGCTTCGTAATGTCTATATGAACAAATTAAGGGGTGAAGATCATGATACTAAATATCAAAAATTACGTTAATTACAATTTTAAAGAACTAATTAAAAAGGGCCATTTGGCTGTTGGAGTGTTGGGAGCTTTTGGACCAGCACTACTCGTGAGTTACTTTATATTAACAGCAAATACGCCGTTTAACATTAAACATGTCTCCAATTTTTATTGTATGTTGGGGATGTTGGCGGCGGTATTACACCCGCTTTATTTTGTCAATAGGGATTATTCTTCTAAGACAATTTCGTTAATTAACAACTCAAAACAAAATAGAAAAAACTATGTATTGGCCAATGTCGTAATTGCACTACTTGTGAGTTTACTTTATGTAGCATTGGGAATAGGTTTACTTCTAGTTACACAACAACTTGGAGTGCCTGGAGAATTGAAGGTTACCTTCCTTCTAGGATTCTTTGTTAATGTCTTTCTTCTAGTGCTGACTTATTTCTTGTTAGGGTATATTTTATTATTATATGGTGTTCGAAGTGGTGCAGTTTATGGTATTTTAACAGCAATGTTACTTTTTTTTCCTAATATTTTAGCGAATATTTTGGAAAGTACTCATAACAAATATCTCTCAGGCTTAATTGAAAATTTCCCTGGTTATTTCTATCCAGTTATGGTTGGCTCAAATCCTCTTTCGCTTCTACAATACTTCATTGGTTGTTTTGTTTTAATCGTACTTTTTGTACTCGTGCTCAAAAAGAGCAAAAATATTGAAATATAAGAGTGTGTTCAAATTTTAAAAAAAGTAATAGACTGCCCTTGTTCTTAGCTAAAATATAGGATAAATTAAACGAATATTCAACTTACTCCATGGTGACGAGTCGAAGAGAGAAATTTTTCTCTTCGACTTTCTTTGTACAGCGCTGAAACAACTTCAATTACCTGCAGAAGTGTAAGTGAATGGATGACGTTTCCACAAGAGATTTAGGCTTATTTGAAGGTTACCCTACTCTGTTTCTCAGATCTTATGCCGTTTTGAGGAAAACATGTTGAAAAATGGGTACCGTTTTACTTTAATTTCATTACCAATCTACCTCACTAATTGCTACCTCAAGGTCTTTCAACAAACAAACCACAAATCCTTTCGACCTTACAATGAAAAAATTTTTTCCTAAAGTCATTTCTAAGCATCAAAACCATATTGACATAATTCATGAATATCAAATACTGTATGGTAACCACCATTCTTGATAAGAGGGTCACATTAATTTGGATTGTAAAATCCTATAAGCCTTTTCAAAAATTTAAAACGTGGAAAGGCTTTTCATCGTGCCCTCATAAGTAAAATGTTACATTTTTTGTGAATTTAAATATTAATAAAAACGTTGCATCCCTTGTTATATATGGTGTACAACGTTTTTTATGCGTTCCTTAAATTTTTTTTATTCTACATGTATTCTTTATTATTAATTGTTGTTCATCATTTATGTCTTTTATATGAAAATGAAATTTCAATAAGATTTCCTAATGATTGTTAATGTATACTTATAGTGGTAAAATCTAATCAGTTCGTGGCAAGAAAAATTCCACAGATGGTTTAAAATACCTAAGTAGCTTTGAGGGATAAAATGCAAAGAGAAAACACAATATTTTAAATAATCAAGGAGGACGGAAAAGTGCACTTTTCAGAAATGATAGATCGTTTGGCTTTATATGATTTACACAGAAAAAGAAGCAAGAATAAACACTTTTCTGCTGCTTTTACAGCCAATATAGATGATAGAGAGGAAGTTTACAGTGCAAATATAGCTGATGTTTCAATTGATTTGAATAAATCTAAAAAAAGTTATAGGGTTGGTACATTTAGTTATGAATCCTTAATTCAAACTGGGAATCTTGTTAATGATACTTTAAAAGGGGAGGTTTTTTTAAATAAAAATGATATAGATCAACCCAATGTCATCTTTGTACACGGTTGGCGCATGGATTCGTACAATAGGATCAAAAAAATATTTCATAATCGTATAATGAACGATTTAGGCTGGAACATGTATTATTATTCTCTTCCATACCATTTTGAAAGAGAACCGGAAAATTCACTGTATAGTGGCGAGTTGATGATTAGTGCAAATATTGGTCGTACAATTGAGTCGACAAGACAGGCCATTGTCGATTTACGGGCGCTAATTCACTGGATAAAAGCAAATAAAAAAGGACCTGTTATCATAGTGGGAGTAAGCTTAGGGGGATGGGTTACTAATCTAATTGCAACCCTAGAATCCCAAATTGATGTAGTGGTATCAATCTTTTATGCCAATCGCCTTTCTTATTCAATATGGAACACGATCCCAGGTAAATTCATAAGAGAAGAATTAGAACAAAATGGTGTGACCTATGAAGATTTAGTGACGTATTGGAATATCACAGATGCTAGTCAAGCTTTACCGAAAGTTATTAAAGATAACATTCTGCTGATTTCTGCTAAACATGATCAGTATATTGACTTAAAAGATGCAGATTATTTATGGGAAAGTTGGGGGAAACCCACAAGATATGTCTACAATTGTGGTCATTCAGGCATTGTTCTTTGTCGCAAAAAGCTGGCAAATGATACGCTTTCATTCATTCAAAATAAAATAAAAAGGTAAGATTACGATGCTTATACTTACTGCGTTACTTTGGTTGATGAGTTCTATTCTATTGCTCACATACCCAGAAAATGAAAAAACCAGATGGGGAAGTTTCATTGGCATTGGTGGGGGTTTTGGTGGATTAAGTGTCTTATTATCATATGTTTTTGATCATGCTTCTAAATGGATTCAATTTTTGCATTATCTGTCTTCGTCAATGGGACATTATGGAACTGCATATGCAATTTTAATTTTCGGCTTAGTATTTTCAGATACAATAAAACCAAGGCAAAAACTTCTTTGGAAGCTGTTATTATTCATTCCCGTTATCATCATGCAGGTTTTTTTCACAGATTATCCTATATGGGGGACGCAGCATGTAATATTATCCCTTTGGGTTGTTCCTTATGTTTTTATATCATTGGCTTTGATGGTTTACTCTGCATATTCGGAAACGAATAAGATGGCTAAAAAACAAAAAATACTCACTTGCTTAGTAGTCGTGCCAACACTTATTTTTGCAGTGTTCACAAATATTATTTTAGAGGCTTTTGGGGTATTCGGAATTTGGATGCTCAATCCGTGGGTTATAACAGCAGCATTTTTGTTATTTATCTACTTCATCACTAAATATGGCTTTCTAGGCGTTCAAATAAAGTTTGAAAAACAAAGACGTGACCTAACAATGAAAGCTGTAACATCAGGTACAGCTTTGTTAAACCACTCAATAAAAAATGAAGTGGCTAAAATTGATTTGTTGGCGAATCAATTGAAAGATACTCATAATCAAGAAAATAATGATGAAACCATTGATTTGATTTTAAAGTCTGCAAATCATTTGTTTGAGCTTTCAAGTCGTATTCAAAAAAAATTAGATATTATGGAGCTGAAGGAATCCGAGTTTCGTATGAGTGATTTAATCAAGTCAAGCATCGGCTTACTTCAACCACAGATTTCAGAAGTTGACATATTAAAAAAATATGAAGTGGATGCACAGGTATATGGAGATTTCGTTCATTTACAAGAAACAGCTATAAATATAATGAAAAATGCTATGGAGGCTATGGGAGACAGCAAAACACTGACAATTAGAATCTATGAAACTCGCAAAAACATTCATATAGATTTTATAGATAACGGAAAAGGTATTGAGAAAGATAAGCTTTCAAAAATATTAGATCCCTTCTTTTCAACAAAAAAAAAGGTGGGGAATTTTGGTCTTGGATTAACATACTGTTATAACGTTATGACAAAACATAAAGGTGATATAACTGTAAAAAGCCAATTAGGCCATGGAACAACAATAACATTATCATTGCCAAAAAACAGAGTTCTTAATATTACATCAATCCAAGAATATAAGAATAATTTGTCAGGGGAATGTTATGGATAAAATTAGATTAATGATTGTTGAGGATGATGCGGTCTGGATGAAATGTATATCTGAATTGGTTCAAAAAGAGACCGATATCATAGTTGTTAGTCAAGCATTTACTAAAGATGAAGCTCTTCAAATTGATTCTTCAGACGTTGATGTTGTATTAATGGATTTAACTTTATCTGAAGGTGAAGAGTTAGGCGGACTTCATTTGTCTAGGGAATTAAATGAGAAAGGTTTTGAAAAGATTATCATGTTAACATCTTGGGACGAGCCAGAAGTCATCTTAGAATCGTTCGATATAGGAGCAACAAATTATATAAACAAAACCTCTTATAAAGATATTCCAAAGGCGATTAGAGAAGCATATTCAGATAAAGTAAGCTTTAATGCAGACGTTTCGAGTTTGCTTATCAATGAGCTTAGATTAGAAAGAAAGGCAAGTGTATTAACACCTGTGGAACGCGAAGTTTTCAAGTTAAAGGAAAAAGGACTAAGTAGAGCCCAAATAGCTGAAAAATTGTTCAAATCGGTTGAAACGATTAAAAAGCAGCTAAAAACAATAAAAGAAAAAATCAAATGAAATCACGATTTTAAAGGGAGGGGTATAAAATTACCCCTCCCTTTTATTTGGAAAATATTGTAGAGTATTATTCGTCAACGAATTAAAAAATTTCCATAATAGCTCACGGTCTTCATCATTTAATTGAGCCAGAGCTTCTGCAAAGGGGGTGATGTTTTTAATAGAGGAAGGATATTTAAGATTGGACTGGCTCTATTTCCCATTCAGACATTGGATTTAAAAACGTTGAGTAGTTGCTATTTATAAGGTGTGTTTGCTTTATCTGAAACAATGGTAATACATTATAATCGGGAACTTCTAGTGTTTCATAATTTAGTCAATTTTATCTGAAATAGATAAAGAAAAGGAGAAATAATATGAAGACTGAATTCAGTAAATTTCAAAAAGAGGTTAAACAAGAACAAGTTACTTGGTTTGAAGAAGTTGTAGATCAAGAATTTGATGATGATGTATTTGGAGCATGTACTACAAATACATTCTCTCTAAGTGATTACTGGGGAAATAAGGGTGGCTGGTGTACTGTCAGTAAAGAATGTATGGCTTGGTGTTAATAATTAGAAATGCTTTTATGTGATAATGTCAAAAAATTTATTTGAATAGGGGATATGACAATGAATGATAAAAAGTCTATTGCAAATAATAGTTTAAAAAACGAGCTAGAACTTGGAAAATACCTTGAATCAGATATGATTGCATTAACTGAAGATGATGTTGTTGGTGGTTGGACACCGGCTTTATCTGTTATTACAGGATATATTTCAAGTAACACTTGTCCGACTACTGCTTGTACTCGCGCTTGTTAAAGGAGAGATAAAATATAATGGTTATATATAGGAAACAGTTTTACCCGGAACTTGAAAAGGCGGATTTCGATGAACACATTGCACCACTTCTCCATTATATTGATGATTTGCCTGCGCATTCTCCAGACAATCTGAAGAATGTGGAGAGTTTTAAGGACCGGGAACTATATCCCTATCATAACCCTTGTAGGATGATTGCGCGAAACATCTGGGAGAAAGTCTGGGACTCAAAGATGGACAAGCATCTCGTTGAGCCTGAATCATTCAAAAAAGCTATCTGTGAGTTGTTCTCACAGATAGCTTTCTCCTACCTAATAAGATGTTTTGCTGAACAGATTAAAACATTACCCAAGGGGTCTATGAATTCAAAAATGATTTATGAGTACTATACCCAAACATTAATGGATACGGAATTTAAAGAATTTGCGGGTACTTACTCAATTGCATGGGGAAGATGCAATAATGTATTAGAAAATAAGGCAATTGCAATCAAAGATACTATTCAATTGACTCAAAAACATCGTCTGAAGATAGAGGAAAAATTCAGCATTCCATGCACTAGCCGTATTGTTTCTGTAGAGTCAGGTGGAGACACACATAATAATGGGTCTTCAGTAGCGATTATTACCTTTGAACAAGGAGAAAAGCTTGTTTTTAAACCACGTTCAGTCTCCGGAGAACTTGGATACACGAATTTTATTCGTGAGATTAACAAATTTATTTCTCCAAAGATGCCTTCTCTGACTGTTGTTGATTTTGGAAAATATGGTTTTACATCTTTTGGAGAAACCAATGAAGACAAGAAGGATATGTTTCAGGCAGGTAGATTAGCATGTCTAATGTTTTTATTAAATGCTTCAGATATGCACTTTAGTAATATATTATGGACAAATGAGGGGCCACTTCCAATAGATTTGGAAACTTTGTTTCATCCATCTCGGGTTAGAACTGGAATTCCGGAGGCTAAAAGAAGCGCATATTATGCAATGGAGAAGTCAGTATATGGTACAGGTGTACTTCCAATATCATTAGGTAAAAAATCAAGTAATGGTTCAGTTGATGTCGGGTTCACTGGTATTCGTGATCAGAATAGTGTAAGTCCTTTTAAAACCTTCGATATAAAAGATGGTTTTTCTTCAGATATAAAAGTTGTCTGGAAACATCAAAGTATTGATAATGCTCTATCGACTGATCCCGATTTAGAAGCGTTGATACATGAAAGATGTGACCAAATTATCGATGGTTTCTCTGATTTTTTCATGCAAATATTTGATCAAAAGGATTTGTTTATTGACGCAGTTATAAAGTCATTTAGTAACGCTAACCTTCGCTATATACATAATATGACATATAGATACGAACAACTTTTACGTATCTTAACAGATGCAGAGCCATCCAGGAATATAGACACGGCACATGCTTTATTGTCGCGTATTGGAATACTGAGTATGACAAGTGATATTAATTTGGTTAAATCTGAATCTAAACAACTTTGGAATGGGGATATACCATACTTTTCCGTCAATTTTAAAGGAACAGAAGTTTTTTGTGGAAATGAAGTTGTTTCTTCTATTTCAACAAGTCCCGAATCAGCATTTATTTTGAAGATGAAAAGTCTCACAAAATCAGACTTGACTAAACAAATCAATCTAATACGGCTAGCTTTTGTTGCTAAGTTAGCAGATCCCCATACTGATGGAACGTTAAAATTAGAAGAATCAGAATTCACTGAAGAAGAAAGACCTACATTAGAAAGACTGAACACATTAAAAGATGACAATGTTTTAAAGCATAGGGAAATAATTTCTTGGTTTTCAAAATCATTAACTGAATCACTTTTAGACGATCGCTATGAACATTTACCTAAAACTTGGATTGGTCCTGTTGCACGATTTGGACAAGGCTGGACGCCAGGAGTTTTAGGATACGATTTATATAGCGGAAGAGTTGGCCCGGCACTTGCATTGGCAGTGGCTGGTAAACTTTTATCGGACGATATTACTTTAAAAGCTTCTTACGATATTTTTGAAAAATCAGCGAAAATTCTTGAGGATAGAAGTTACGAACTTAGAAATGTCCTTCTTTCTGGAATTGGTGCATTTTCTGGAGTTTCAGGGCTACTGTGGACATTATTTTCAGCAGGGGATATCGTCGGAAACGAAAGATGGAAAGACATAGCTGTTAAGTCTTGGCCAATATTGCATCGTTCTTTGGAATCAGAAGATAATAATTTTTTCGATATGATTACGGGAAAAAGCGGTTCGATTGTTATGAGATACCGAATGCAGGAAGATTTCAAATTAAGTGATGATATGATCAATAAAACTCTCTCATTGGCATACTCAAGAATTAATGATAGTGATGCTAAAACAACTTCAGGATTGGCCCATGGATATAGTCAATTACTTTGGTTTTTTGCTTTGGTCAATCAAAAACAAGAAAAAAGCGAGATAAAAAGAGTGATTGAAGAGATTGATTCGATTATCTGTAACAAGTACACAAATAATAATGGAATCATAGAGACATATAAAGATGCCGGTGATGAGCATGTATCATCATCTTGGTGTAATGGTTTAGCAGGCCTATTAATAGCCTATTACGAAGCATACAAATCAAAAGTTCTGTCTCGAGAATCAGTGCTAAATATAATCGGTCAGCTAAAAAGGATCCCTATCTCACGTATTCCGGTACTTTGTCACGGAAGCCTGGGAATAGTAGAGGCGCTTGAGTATGTGAGTGAATCATTTCCAGAAGAAACATCAGAAATTCTTTTAGAAATAAAAACAACTTTCGGCTCTCCAGAATACATTTTTAGTTACTATAAAAACGGGAAAGGTCGTTATCCGTTAAGCCCAGGATTGATGGCGGGTCAAGCTGGTGCACTATTGCACCTTTGTAAATCACTTGATCCTAAAATTAAAATTTCCCCTTTAACGCTAACATGAAAATATTTTCTGAAATTAAAAAAAGAAGACTCATGCCAACTTTACAATTAGCACAATCAGAATGCGGGCTATGTTGTGTTAAGACAATTCTGGAGGCTTATGATTATCAAATTTCACTTTCAGAGCTCAGACAAGTTAAAGAGCCGGGCAGAGACGGTCTAGGATTCCAACAACTAAAAAAATTGCTCTCTCGTTTTGGGATGAATGCCAAAACTTATCGAATAAAAGACACGAGGGCACTTAAGGTAATAAACTATCCAATCATAGCTTTTTGGAAAGGGTATCATTTTGTTTGTGTCGAGTCATATAATGAACATGAAGTAATAATCATGGACCCATCGATAGGTCGGATAAAAATTACCCAATCGGAGTTTCTCGAAAATTTCCAAGAGTATGTACTAGCTGCTGATCCTGGAATAGATTTCAAGAAACGCAGCGTTAGCAATCTTTCTATATGGAAAAAAAAGTATATTTGGCCATCTAATTTGATAGGTTTATATTTAAAAATAGCTATAATGAGTATTGTTTTAGTTGGAATAACATTAATGATTCCCTTATTTACACAGCTATTAATTGACAATGGGTTTGGTGACGCTACTTCTTTTGCTACAATACTCGGATCTCTCATCATAGCATTAATTATTATGATAATTCTAAATTTTATCAGAACCTACTTCTCAATAAAGATAATTTATCGTTTTAGTTGGCATCTTCTGAGTGGTGCTTTTACACGTGTTTTATCACTCCCAGCAAAGTATTTTACAGTAAGAGCGCCTGGTGAAATTATTTATCGGCTCAACTCTCTTACACGAATACAGGATGTTTTGGGAACAACATTAGTACAAGCATGTCTTGATTTGGTAAGCGGTGTAGCAATATTAGTCTATGTTTTTTGGATATCACCATGGCTCGGAATTATGATACTGTTGTTTACTTTATCAACTTTTGCCTTTTTGATTATTGCTCAGTCTTACGTAAATTCTGCAACAGATAAAGAACTACACGAGGGGACTAACGCACAAAGCATACAGTTAGATGCTATAGTTTCTATAAATAGCGTGAAACTAGGAGGCTACGTTCAGTCCTATATCGATGACTGGAAACAGCGCTTCAGAAAATTCTTAAATGCAACAAGCCACAGAATGCGTATCCAGCAAGGAATAATAGGATCGATATTATCCGGAATACAAGTATTTGCTCCTTTGATTATTCTTGTTACAGGTATATATATGGCAGAACTAGGTATCATGACACTCGGGCAAGCAATTGCGGTTCAGTCTATTGTGGCATTATTGTTCGTCTATGTGAATTCAGTATTTACAATTGCATCTGAAGCTCTGGTTGCGGTGCGATATATTGTATTAGCAGAGGATATATTTGAATATCCTGTAGAAAATTCTCGTAAAGATTCAAAGGGAATGCCTTCAGGATCAGTTTCAATTAAAAATCTTAGTTTTAGTTATACTTCTGATAGTATCCCGGTCATTAAAAATATTAATTTGGATATTTCTGATGGAGAAACGATTGCTCTTGTTGGATTATCTGGATCCGGCAAGACTACGCTTGGGAAGGTAATTGCTAGTTTATTTGAACCTACTAGTGGTTCTATATATTTTGGAGGAATTGAGTATCATGAATATAATCTTGATACATTAAGAGACTCAATTAGCTATATTCCTCAGGAAGTCAACTTGCACAATCGAACTATCATGGAAAATCTCAAGCTCGGCAGTAAGCTTACAGAAGCAGAAATACGGGAGCTTTGTGATTCGTTGGAGTTTATGAAATTTATTAATGAATTTCCTATGGGTTACAATACAGTTATATCAGAAACGGGAGCAAACCTATCTGGAGGACAAAGACAACGAATTCATATAGCGAGAGTGTTACTTCAAACACCCAAATTGCTGATAATGGATGAAGCGACGTCATCACTTGATAATATTTCACAATCATATGTTTATGATGCATTATCAAAACTTAAGTGTACAAAAATTGTTATAGCACATCGGTTAGAGACTATTCTAAATGCTGATCGTATTGTAGTTCTTGAAAATGGATGCATTGTACAAAGTGGATCTCATGAAGAATTAGTTAATATAGGTGGCTTGTATGCAAAATTGTTTGGGGCAGAGCTTGAAAAGGGGAGAGTTGAAAATGCAATTGGCAGCACATAAAATAGTCCTTGCTGTGGAGAGTTACTTTTCGGATGAATTAGAACTTACTAACTATAAGATAAAAGAACTTCTTTCCCGGCAAGACGTTGTATCACATGCTGAGATAGCAGCCACGAACTGTTTACATGCATTATTGGAATATCATGTGTGGAGACTGTGTCAAAAAACTTTTGTATATGAATTTCACAAATATCGAGAAAGTTTATCTTATCCTGCTGATCCTTCATCATCAAAAGCGTTTGATCGATATGTCAGTTCAATTGATAAGGAACTTATAAGCAATTGGTTTACAAAATATGATTGTTTACGAAAAATGGTCACACAATCAGTGAATAATACTTGTTCTTTTATCGAAGATGTGTGCGCTAATTTTAGCAGAGATGCTACTTTACTCTTATCAGAAGGTTTAATTAGTAGAGGATCAAGATTACAAACTATTATGCCTCTTGAATCCGATCCTCACAATGGTTCAAAAGTAGTTCTATGCTTGGAATTTAAACCGTCGAAAAAGGTTCTATATAAGCCTCGGTCTTTAGAGATTGATGTTTTAATTGATAAACTTTTTTCTGATACTCTGAAATTCGATTCTTTACAGAACCATTCACCAGTTGCCCAAACAGTTAATCGAGGTGAGTACGGTTGGCAGAAGTTTGTGCAGCATACACCCATAAGCCAATCAGAGGTCGGCAGCGCTTATTATAATCTCGGTTTATGTGCGGCGGTGTTTAGCTGTCTTGGAGCAACAGATTTACATGATGAAAATATTATTTTTAACGGGATATATCCTTATTTTGTAGATTTAGAAACTAGTTTACAACCAGCATATGATCGTACATGTGGTTTACTTGACCAATTAATGGAAGAAATGCTTTCCTATTCAATTGCTGCTACGTCAATCATTCCAGCTAAACTCACGATTCCTCGAAAGGTATTGGTTGGTGCTATTAATACACCCTATCCACAAAAAACTAATGAAATGGTTTTTACACTGAAAAACCCAGGAACAGATGCTGTAGATATAGCCAAGGAAAAGATTGATGTAAACCGAACAACTGTACCAATCACGTTAATTAGTAATCAAGCGCCCGATCCACTTCCATTTCAAGAGGATTTTCTTAAGGGCTACTCAGATGGATATGAAAAGATGATGGACAAACGAGAGCAAATTTATTCAATATTTACTGATATTCAATGTTTAATTAGAGTAGTTAATAGACCTACAGTTCAGTATTACTTGATGCTTGATGCGTGCCTATTTCCGGAAAATTTAGTTGACGATACCGCAATAAATGAAGTGCTAAAATATCTTAAGCCACCTAAGTTAATTAGAGATTCTGAAATAGCCAAGAGTATATTAGAAGAAGAAATTCGTTCTTTAAAAATTGGCGATATTCCATATTTTTCTATGAAGGCGAATGATAAACGTTTATATTCAGGGGACTTTATTTCAGATGACATATTTGATGTGTCGCCGGAAAATAATGTAATAAGACGGTTGGAGAACCTTTCACAAAAAAGATTGTTACTTGATAAGCGCTTAATTGCAGAAGGATATTCTGATATTAGAATACATGAGGCTGAGCATAAAAAAGTAGATGATTTGGGTTATCAATCTCCTTTATTTTCAAACGCCTTGCGAAAGGTGACAAAAGATGATCCTAATCCTTTGATTGATTTAATAAGTTCTTTATCAATTACTACCAAAACAGATAATCCTGAAACTGGATGGATTGGAGGAGTGTATGGAAATATCCCTATATCCTATGAATCTAGTCCTCTTATTTCGCTTCATGATAGTGGGGGTATTCTATTTCTCTTGGAGCATATTACAGAGTATGAAAAAATAGCCAATCGTTCTAAGTACACTAATCTTTATAATCAGGCCAAACGAGGTTTAAAATTTCTTCGTAGTGCATTTTCTTCACAATTAGAATCTGCACCAACATCAATAATATCAGGATCAAGTTCTTTAGATTTTATATTTAACCATAATAGGAATAGAGTAGAAGAAACAGAACAAGTTGTGTCTCAAATTCAATCAGAGAACATTCCGAATGGTGATGTATTTATTGGCCCGGTAGGTATAAGTCTCATGTTAGCTTCATTTGCGGATACGCCGAATCAGGTTCTGGAAAAACTAGAAGATAAAATTCTCCATGAAAGCCCATCGAGCATGTTATCTAGTGATGGACTAGCGCATGGAAATTTAGGAGTTATATGGGCAAAATTTAGATTATCTTATGCTTTAAATAATACTGAAGGATGTAAGCAACTTTTTAAAAAGGCTGTACAAATCTCTTTTCCGAATACTGTTAATACTGCAGGTTGGTGTAACGGAAATTCTGGTTTGCTAATGGTTCTAGCTGAAATGGCAAGAGCATTAAACGAACATTTCAATCTCTATGATATAGCGAGGAAATCAACAATATTACCGGAAAATGGACCTGTAGATTTATCTATATGTCATGGGGCTGCGGGGGTACTTCAATCTCTACTATTTGCATATGAAGCTTCCCGTGATTCGTGGTATCTATCACTTGCAAATCAGTATTGGGAAACTGTATTGGATTTAGCTAATCATAATGGATTTTATACTGGGGAAAAGAATAGAGACTACCTCTTGGGATACTTTCTCGGTTGGAGTGGAGTAGCTGATTCTGCACTTCTGTTAAAGATGTATAATAACGGTGAATCTGCTTGGTTTCCACTTAATCTAAGCTCTGTTTCATATCAACGAAATATATATAAGGAGGATATGGAGTGCGTTCATTAGTGGCAATTAATCCGAGTAGAAAGAATTCAATGGATTATACAGAGCTAGGAATTGTTAAGTTTGGTGAAGTGGATATACTGTTTGGAACAGTTGAATTAGAACAACCTTACTTCGATGCTGAAAATCCGAAGAATCATGAACATGTATTAGTAAGAGTGACAGCTTTTTCATGCAATTACCGTGATAAAGCCATACTACTTGAAAACTATAACTCAATCAAGGATTCTGATCGATTGTTTGTTCCTTTTGGCTCGGAATTTAGCGCAAATATTGTTGCTGTCGGTAGGGACGTACATGAATTTAAGGTCGGAGATCGTGTTATGTCTGATTGTTCATATCCTGATAGCGGAAAACAAGGAATTTTACCGGGTGTAGCTACAAATTTTGCATCGTTGGGTTGGTTGCGTCTTCATAAGAAAAAGATTATAAAAGTACCAAAAAGCTTAAGTGATAATGAAGCCGCCTGTTTTTCTTTGGGTTCCCAAACCGCGTCAGCGATGATAAGACGCTCTGGAATACTTGCGAATGGTGGGAATCCGTTAGTATTTAGTGCACGGTCACACACTTCATTGTTTATTATTCAACAGTTACTCTCTTATGGTATCACTCCTATTTGTTTGTCAACGTCAGAGTGGAGTGATAAAGAAAAACAAAAAATATATCCTAGTCGCGTAGAATTAGTAAGTACAGCTATTAATAATACATCAAATGATATCGTCAAGGAGAAGATTACTCACGTTTTTGATCCGTTTTTCGATATGAACATCGGCTATGCATTATATTATCTACAAACTGGTGGGACATATATCACTTGTGGTTTACGAGATCAACATCCGCTATTGTCTAGTGGCACACCAAGTGATGCGGAGCCTGTGGTCAGAGGAGCATTGGAAATGAGTATTATTAAGAATGTCTCTATTTTGGGAAATTGCCTAGGTTCAAAAGAAGACTTAGAAAGAGCAATTCAGCTACAAAATACATCAGAGACAAGAATAATCATCGATCAGGAATATCAACTAGAAGAAGGTGTGGATTTTGTACAACGCTCTTTTTTTGATTCCTCTCGATTTGGAAAATGTGTTCTGACTCTTTAAAAAACAACTTGTTATAGGAGGCGGTTGTCGTATTAACAGTAAAATGGGTTTTAAGATAGATTTCCATTTTACAATAAAGTTTTAGAAGAGGCAACACCAAGCATATTAGACAAGACGAGCTGATATAGCAGGTCATAAGTGGATTGGACAATAAATAAAAAGTTAAAATAGATAAATTACTTAACAAAATTTCAATTTAAGAAATAAGAAGGAAAACAAATTGTAACGAGAAAACACTTACTGTTACATTTATTGACTTTCTTGAGTCTTACTCTTTTAAGTAAGTGTTTTTATCAACTCGAACCTATTTAGATAACGGGTTAAATAATTTTTAATTAATATGTAATTTGGTAATTATTCAAAAGGCATCAAGTTGAAATATATAAGACATCGATTATAGACTGAAACTATGAAAATGCTAATACTACTTGTTTACGTACAGAATAATCTACTTATAAATAAAAGAATGGCTATTTCCCGCCATTCTTTTGGTTTATTAACTTTTTTTCAAAATAATATAATTTTTTAATTTGTTTCACTTAATAACTATATTGGATTTTTCCAAAAAATTATGTATGTTGTTTCAGACCATTTGTTAGTCATTCTAAAAATATATCATCATGTACTTATTTTTTGATGCATGACGATCGCTTTAATTAAATGGTAAAGGAAATATAATTACTCATTGACCGGATACTTTCGACCATTCTTCACAACCTTTTCCTCAATAATCTCCTTCACATCCATATCAAGATCTGAACAGAGCATCAGCGAATAGATAAGAACATCAGCAATTTCTTCGCGAATGTTTTCCTCGTTTGCTTTGAGTGCTTCTTCGCTGCTTTTCCATTGGAAGTCTTCTAACAGCTCGGCTGCTTCAATTGAAATGGAGATGGCGAGATCCTTTGGATTGTGGTATTGTCTCCAGTTGCGTGCGTCTCTAAATTCATTAATCGTGTTAATTAAGTCTTTGATTTCGCTCATTTTTTCCTGCTCCTTTTTAACTCTAGCAATCTATTTCTTAATTTTACATCCGTTGCGTAAATGTAAAGACCGTTGATGCCTCGTTTCATGAGGACGTTGATAGAGTTTAGAATAATCTCTTCCTTTATTTTCTTAATTTTCTCGGCAGACATGTCATCTCGTGTGGTGAATGCGCCTGTATCTTTATATTTTGCAGTGTCGATGAAAAGCTCATCCTTTTCACTATCATAGCTGACAGAAGGTCCTAGAATGACGCCAACATAATTTAGGTCAAAGCCTTGAACAGTATAGATTGAACCGACCTCTTTAATAGAATCTGCATGTTCTGCCCAAGTCCATTTGTCATTTGTAGAATTCCATGGCATGTTAATGCCTTCCTCATCGACCATATAAGTAGCACCATCTTTTTTATGGATATAATCAAAGGTCGAGACAATACGTGATAGACCTACTTCATTATTCTTTTTCTCAATTGCAGCTTTAAAGTCGGCATGGTCCTCAAAGATTTTGAGCTGGAAGGTATCATTATTTTCTTGCGGCAGAGGAAGCAATTGTTTTGAGACAAAATGGTTAATCCACTTTAGTGTGTCTGGATTTGCATTCATTCTCATTTGCTCCGTGAGCTTTACTGTTTTCGCATGATATTGATTGGTGATCTCCTCAAGCAACCTTTCATTCCAATAGCTTTTGATTTTTAACACTTGTTTAGGATCGAAGATGACAATAGTGATTCTACTGCGTTTAATGATTTCCTCTAGCTGATTTTGATAGTGGAAATTATTATATCTATCCTCTTTGGTTAAAAGCAGATGAGCCTCATCTACTAATACAATATCAGCTATTTCCCCTATTTTTGACATTTGATTGATAAAGGAGGTAGGTTTCATTAAGTTTTTTTTCTTTAAATTTGGCAAGCTGTTTGCGATGCTTTTATAAGTCTTCAGCATTTCACCGTGGTTCACAAGTAAGTAATTGTTTTTGTCTTTTAAATGTGAATTTTCATCTTTAGATAAATCCTGAATCGTATTAAATAGAGAGCTCAGTAAGACACTTTTTCCTGTTCCGGCATCTCCTTCTATAGAAATGACATGGTTACCTGGTTTTTCAATATGCACCTTGCAAAAATCAAGAATTTCATTTTTGATCTCCACCTGCTGAGGAGAGAGCTCTTTATACGGAGATAATTTGTAAATGTCTTTATTTCTGAGGTTTTCAAGAGTGTCGCTGACAATGTTCTCTTTCCGAAGCTGATCCCATATCTCCTCAAAAAGCTGTTCGTTGTAAAAATTCTTTTGATAATAATGATGCATTTCTCTCGATCTAGTTTGACTGACATTTTGCAATTGGTAGTGATTTTCGGCAATAAAGTAATTAATAAGATTTGTCTCAATATTGTAGGATGCAGACTGGTGAAATCTCTCATGACCAATGAAAATGGTTTGCGTTAAATTTTTTCGCTTCTTGTCTCTCAAATGATTTTTCAATCGTCGTGTAGCCTGTACAGTCTGCCCAATATATGCAGTCGGCTTCTTTTTTTCGTTGTAAAGAATGTATACAATTGGATGGTTATCTAATTTAGATGCCTTCAATGCAAAAATTTGTTCTTGATTAAAATCTCTTTTTTCAAACACAAGTTCACTCATATGACTAGCCCCTGTATGTCTTTTACTGTCATCGTATCATAAATTTAACTTATGATCTCAGAGCGTTTAATGAATCACTCATAAATTTACTAAAAAAAGTGAATAAGACGGATCAATCATTTAGGTATATTGTATAGATAGCAATTGGATCAATAAAGAGAAAAATAGCCGAAAGCTGTTACAAAATAGGAGGAAGTATTGGGGAAGATAAATTCTGTATTAAAGGAATGCACTATGTTGAGATGAATTGGGAATAATTATTCTTTGGATGTTCGGCGACGAAAACAAACAGAAAAAGTTCTTTTTCTGAAAGGCTTTGGGAAAGGAATCAGTTGAAGGATTCGTAGACGGAATCATAAGGTCTAATACTTATATGAATACTTAGCATAATTATATAGCGAGCCTCTCAATTTTGATTTTGAAAAGTATTAGTATTATACTCGATTGTAAAAAAGAGCCCAGAGAATAATCTCCGAACTCCACATCCCTCACTTCATATACCGATACTCCCGCAAACTCTCCAAAATCGCCACTTCCTGTAGCAACTCCTCACCGACATTCGTTTCTTTCACTTTCTTCCGCTCAAGCTCTTTGTCCACTAATCGTTTCACCGTCAAGACGTCGGTTCCGGTGTTTAGGACTTCTGCCTTGGAGTTGAAGTGTTTATGGGCGACGAGCTGCATGCCGTAGGAGTTGTATAGCAGCGTGTAGCCGGCGATGCCTGTTGTGGATTGGTAGGCTTTGGAGAAGCCGCCGTCGATGACGATCATTTTTCCGTTGGCTTTGATGGGGTCTTCCCCTTCAATTTCTTTTACGGGTGTATGGCCGTTGATGATATGGCCATGATCTGGATTGAGACCGAATTCTGCCAGGATGTTTCGGCAGGTTGCCTCGTCTTCGCGTAAATAGTAATACGGGTTTTTCTTTTCTTTATGTGTTTCCTTTTCTTTGATGAAATAACGCTCAAATGTCGTCATGGCGCGTTTTCCGAAGAGGGAGGAGTGCTCGCCTGTCCATAAATACCAGGTCATATCTGTCGCCAGATCGTCGGTTTCTTCCGGGTGGGCAAACGCTTCCCGTAAGAACCGTTCAAATACATCGAGCAGCTCACGCCCCGCATACGGTTTATCCTCAATCATCATCGTTTCCATATTGCCGTTTTCATCGACAGGAATACAGCCGTGAATTAACAGGTTTCCGTTGTATTTTAAATAAAGGCTGCCTTTTTTCATCATAAAATTCATATGGCGTCCCAGCTTTTCGGAATGCTGGACAGAGAACAGCAGTTTGTCTATGACTTCTGCTTCTTCCTCTAATAGCTGGTCTGGCTGTTCAGGATTCACCGTCGCAAAGCAGGTGTTTTTCAGCTGATATGTTTTTCCGTGCAGCGTGATTTCGTTTCTGTCATAATCTATTTTCTCTAATAACAGCCGTTCCTCCATATTAAAGTTCCGCCGTCTCTTGATAATCGGGCTCTCAAGCTTGAATTGGATCATGGCAATGGCTTGATGGATTTTTGTGATTTGCTTAATCTCAGCTTCTGGCCTGTTTTCGACTGCTTTTGGCCGGAACGCTGGGTTATCATCGTAATATTTTTCCGCAAGGTTCAGCAGCGGTCTTAGATTGATGCCGTATACGTCTTCAATAATGTCCAGGTTGTCATAGCGGGCACAGATACGGATAATATTGGCCAGGCATACTTTGGAACCGGCGTAGGCGCCGATCCAAAGGACATCGTGATTTCCCCACTGAATGTCGACCGAATGATAGTTGATCAGTTCTTCCATAATTCTGTCCGGTTGCGGTCCGCGGTCATAAATATCGCCGACAACATGCAGATGGTCGACCACTAATCTCTGAACACTGTAAGCAAGACCGGAGATGAGCTTATCCGCTTGTCCAAGTTCAATGATCTGATCAATGATTTCGGAGTAATATTGCTCCTTATTTGCAGCTTGCTCTGTTTTGTACAGCAGCTCCTCCGTAATATAAGCAAACTGGGCAGGCAGTGCTTTGCGCAGTTTGGAGCGGGTGTACTTGGAGGAGCAATACGAAACGAGCTTAATCATCCGGTTAATCGTTTCTTTATACCATTCGTTTAGTCCCTCTTGCGTATCAAAGTCATGTTTGATTAACTTCAGTTTGTCTTCGGGATAATAGACCAATGCGGCTAATTCATCAATTTCTCGGTCGAAAATGACGCCGCTGAAAATATCGCGTATCTTCTCTTTTACTCGTCCTGAACCATTACGCAGCACGTGCTGGAAGGCCTGGTACTCCCCATGTAAATCACTGACAAAATGCTCGGTCCCTTTTGGCAGGTTCAGTATCGCTTTCAAATTAATGATTTCCGTTACCACTTTTTCTTCACAATCATATTTTTGTGCGAGCAGGTCTAAGTACTTGCTTTCCAAAACCGTCCATCCCCTTTTTAGAATAATCCCTATTTATGAGTACGTGCATGTATTTTTCATCATTATACCTTTATATGATAGTACCGCATAACTGCTTTTAGAGACAATGGAAATGAGGGGAAGAGATGCAGAGGTGAGCCTGGGGAAAAAAGCTGAAAACAGGAGAGACAGTGTAAGGAAGCAAGAGACAAAAAGAAGGTTTTACAGATTTGGTTAGTACTTATTAATCATAATGGGAATTAGTCTTTCGTTGCGCTACTAATACTATATATTGTAAAATGAAGAAAAAGATTCTGAATCTCTCGTTGTGAAAGAATCCGAAGAGTTGTCTCAAATAAAAACATGAATAACCGAATTTTAGATCAGAAATGCTTAATGCGTATGTCAATATTTTTAGGGAGTATGTATATGAACATAGCGAACTACACGTTAAAAGTGAAAGGCAAAACGTTACTTCAGGACACTGACTTGCATTTTTCGAGGGGGAAAATCAACCACGTTGTCGGGAAAAATGGAGTCGGTAAATCACAGCTTGCTAAAGATTTTTTGTTGAATAATAGCAAACGAATTGGCAGAGATATTCGACAAAATGTTTCTTTAATATCCAGCTCATCAAATATACCTAATGATGTTTCTAAGGACTTTTTATTACACTTTTTGAGTGAAAAGTTTGGTTCAGAAATGATAAATAAGATTGCTAGTTTACTTAATCTAGATAATATAGATGGAAAAATTCTGATTAAAAACTTGAGTGATGGGCAAAAGCAAAAATTAAAATTGCTTGCTTCTTATTAGAGGATAAAAATATTATTGTTTTAGACGAAATAACGAATTCACTAGACAAAAAAACGGTTATTGAGATCCATGGCTTCCTAAAAAAGTATATCCAGGAGAACCCAGATAAGATTATCATTAATATCACACATGATTTGTCTGATTTAAAGGCGATAGAAGGGGATTATTACATATTTAATCACCAGGAAATTCAACAATATCATTCAGTGGATCAATTAATTGAAGTGTATATAAATGAGTAATGAAACAGTGGGGGCTTAAGATGAAATTAGAGTTTAAAAAAAGTATTAGCAACAAAGTTTTCATTATTTTAGGATCTATGTTCGTATTTTTATTTTTACTGGGATATTTTTTACTTGTTGGAATCGACAAAGTCAGCAATGTTACACCTGAGATGTTTTTCTTTAGCTCCTATACCGTTGCGACTCAGTTTGGTTTGATGTTATTTTCATTTGTTATAGCTTTCTTTATTAATAGAGAGTATGCAAACAAAAATATTCTCTTTTACAAATTAATTGGAGAGAACATCTATACCTTCTTTTATAAAAAGATAGCTGTTTTATTTTTGGAATGTTTTGTGTTTATTGCGCTAGGACTGCTAATCATATCGTTGACGTACCATGACTTTTCGCATTTTACATTATTGTTATTTTTATTTTCTGCGGTTATACTTCAGTATATTTTAATTATTGGAACCATAAGCATGTTATGTCCTAATATATTAATTAGTATAGGCGTCAGTATCGTTTATTGGATGACTTCCATTATTTTGGTTGCTATAAGCAATAAAACGTTTGGGTTTATCGCTCCTTTTGAGGCGGGTAACACTCTGTATCCGCGAATAGAAAGAGTGCTGCAATCTGATAACATGGCACTTGGGAATAATGATGTTTTATTTATTATATTATATTTAGTTTCAATCATTATCATAAATGCGATTCTACTTCGCTTTTCTAAAACCAGATGGATCAAAATGGGCATATGATAAAGGAAGCTACTTCTCAGTGAAGTAGCTTTTGTGTGCACCTATATATCGTTAAAACGCGAGATAAATCCATGTGTCCTGCTGATTTTGTTAGGGAGAGGGTGTCTTTCTGCTTGCATCGACCAAACTATTGTTGCTTTTCTTTCACCATCTTTATAAAGAGGAAAAAGATAATGAATACGATAAAGTAGTTCATTGGATTCTTAACGATACTCATCTCTAGTGAAACCTGTAAGAGTATCCAGAGCACGAAGATGGCTAGAATTGCAGGGATGATGATTTTGTACATGTTGACCGCCTTCCGTAGTTATTTGTCCTTTAGAATCACTTTACAACAAAAAGCTATTTGCCTGCACCACAAACTGCGACTGCTGATAATTATATGAAATCTTCGAGAAGTCGAACGGAATTCCATTCGTCAGATGAAATATACTTTCTATATACAGCTTCGGCAGTCCAGCCTCTAGCTCTAAATACTTCGCTTCCTCCTCATTAAGCTGTCCCACATGGAGAAATAAATCAGAAAAGCCAATTTTCAATCCCAGCCCTTCCCGGATGTAATGGAAGATCGAGTGGGAGACAATTTCGTTGTTTAAATACGTTACGATGGATTTGTTGTAATAGGATTCTTCGTAGCAAAGGGTTTGGCCGTTGATGCAGCGGACCCTTTTGACATAGTAGATGTCCTCGTCAACTCCGATGTTCAGGTTTTCTGCCGCTTCCGGTGTCGGCTTTCTCACGTCTAGCTCAATGACTTTTGAGGTGACGTTGAAATCTTCGAGGTCTTTTTTAAAGCCTTGATTGGTCAGAAGGCTGAGGTAGCCTTTTCGTTTATGCTTTCTGACAAAGATGCCGCTTCCTCTGAGCTGAAAGATTGCCCCTTTTTGCTCTAATAGATCCAGGGATTTTGTAATGGTGCTTTTGCTGACTTCAAACTGGGCCATGAGGGTTTCTAGTACAGGCAGTTTGTCTCCCTGTTTGAGCTGATGTTCTTCTATATATTTTTCAATCTCCGCTGCAATTTGCTGGTACTTTAACATACGCACTCCTTATTTGTTTGTTTAGTTTCATTTGTCAAAATTATAGCATAAACCGCTTACACTTATAGTTTATGTATAAATATTTTATTTGGGTATTGATAAATTATACCGGTACAATTATAATGAAAGCGTAACCAAACGAAGGGGTGGGTGGAAATGTCGGGGAAAGTGAGAGATTATAGCAGACTAGCAAAAGACATTTTGGAGGCCGCAGGCGGGGAAGAGAATGTCATTGGAGCTTCTCGCTGTGCGACGAGACTTCGGTTGGTGCTGAAGCGGTCTAACCCTAAAGCGAAGGATATTGTGAAGTCGATGCCCGGCGTTATTACGGTTGTGGAGAACAGCGGTCAATTCCAGGTTGTCATTGGACAGCATGTAGGGGAAGTGTACGAGGAATTTTCAAAGCTGGTCAAGATTGATCTGTCTGGTGAACAAAGTGAGAACAAAGGAACGATTTTGAACCGGGTGATTGCGACGATGTCAGCGGTATTTGCGCCGTTTGTATACATTCTGGCCGCAGCTGGTATTTTGCAAGGTGCACTCATTATGATTAACTTGTTTTTTGATGGCTTTGAGCAAACAGGAGTTTATCAGGTTTTCAGTTTTATATCTTGGGCGCCGTTTACGTTTTTGCCTATTTTTATCGCGATTACGGCATCGAAGCATTTTAAAACCAACACGTATATCGCTGTGGCGTGCAGTGCCGCGTTAGTCAGTCCGGCATGGGCGGAGATGGCGGCTCAAATCGCAGACGGAAAGAGTATTTCTTTCTTAGGGATTGCTTTATCGGAAACGACATACACGTCTTCTGTGCTGCCGCCGTTATTTTTAGTATGGATTTTGTCTTATCTTGAACGATTCTTAAATAAGAGAATGAACGAAGTGGTCAGACCTTTATTTGTTCCTTTTCTATGCATGGTGATTATGGTGCCGTTAACGATACTTCTGATTGGCCCTGTGACAACATTAGGCGCAAACGGAATTGCAAACGGTTACAACTTTTTGGCGGAAAATGTGCCAGCTTTGGCAGGAGCGATCATCGGCGCTTTCTGGCAGGTCATCGTGATCTTTGGCATACATTGGGGCATCACGCCAATGGTATTGGCGAACTTTGATTTATACGGTCGGGACTCATTCCAGGCGTATCAAACGATTGCCGTCATTGCACAGGTTGGGGCCGTGCTTGGCGTCATTTTGAAAGCGAGAAACAAGGAAACGAGAAAAGTCAGCGTCTCAGCTGGAATCACAGGTCTGTTTGGCATTACAGAGCCTGCGATCTATGGGGTAACCTTGAGATTTAAAAAGCCGTTTATCTTTGGCTGTATTTCCGGCGCGGTTGGCGCAGTCGCAGCAAGCTTTTTTAATCCATATTACTTTGCCTATGCCGGGCTTCCGGGACCGCTGACAGTCGTGAATGGCATCAATGAACAATTTCCGTCATCCATTTGGGGCATTTTAATCGGTGCTGCAATTGCGATCATTCTTCCTGTTGTGCTGATTCAGATCTTTGGCTACGGTGAAGATACAGCTGCACAGACGGCGGAAAAGGAAAATGTTCAAACGGCACAGGCAAATGAAGAAACAGTATATGCTCCGTTCAGCGGCAAGGTTATCCCGCTTTCTGAGGTGCCTGATGAGGTATTCAGCTCCGGCGCGATGGGCCAAGGATTGGCGATTGAACCATCTGATAATAAGCTTTATGCTCCGTTTGACGGAACTATTGTTATGGTGGCGCCTACGAAGCATGCGATTGGCCTTCGTTCAGCATCTGGTGTCGAATTGCTCGTGCACATCGGGCTGGATACAGTGACATTAGACGGCACTCCTTTTGCCTTGAAGGTAAAGGAAGGTGATGCAGTCAAAAAAGGTGAAGAGCTTGCCGAATTTGATAAGGCGTTCATTGAAGAGAAAGGGTTAACAACGATTACTCCAGTCATCATTACGAACTCACATGCTTATCAGGAAATTCTTATTGAGGATCTTGAAGACAGTGCGTTAGACCAAAAATTATTTACAGTCGTAAGCTGAGGAGGAATGTAACATGGGAAACATGCCGAAGGATTTTTTATGGGGCGGTGCATTAGCTGCCCACCAATTTGAAGGCGGATGGAATCAAGGCGGTAAAGGACCGAGTGTCGTCGATGTGATGACAGCGGGTGCCCACGGTGTGCCGAGAAAAATCACGGATACGATTGAAGAGGGTGAATTTTATCCGAACCATGAAGCGATCGATTTCTACCACAGATATAAGGAAGATATCGCCTTGTTTGCGGAAATGGGTTTAAAATGCTTGCGGACGTCTATCGGCTGGAGTCGGATTTTTCCGAAAGGCGATGAGGCTGAACCGAATGAAGCGGGCTTGCAGTTCTATGATGATGTCTTTGATGAATTGCTGAAGCATGGAATCGAGCCGGTCATAACCCTGTCTCATTTTGAAATGCCGCTGCATTTGGCAAGGGAATATGGCGGCTTCAGAAACCGGAAAGTCGTTGACTTCTTCGTCAACTTCGCAGAGGCCTGCTTCAGCCGTTACAAAGATAAAGTGAAGTACTGGATGACATTTAACGAGATCAACAACCAAATGGATGTGAACAATCCGCTGTTTCTATGGACAAATTCTGGTGTTACGGTCGGTGAAAACGAAAACGCCAAGGAAGTCATGTACCAAACGGCGCACCACGAATTAGTGGCGAGCGCATTAACGGTGGCAAAAGGAAAAGACATCAATCCAGACTTCCAGATTGGAGCCATGGTATCACACGTGCCGATTTATCCTTTCTCTTCCAATCCTGAAGATGTGATGCTGGCTGAAGAAGAGATGAGACAGCGCTATTTCTTCCCGGATGTACAGGTTCGCGGTTATTATCCAAGCTACGCGTTGAAGGAATTTGAACGAGAAGGCTACAACATCACATTCGAAGCCGGTGATGATGAGATTTTAAGAAAGGGAACGGTTGATTACTTAGGCTTCAGCTACTACATGTCGACAACTGTGAAAAGCAGTGTGCAAAATGATAATACAGGTGATGTCGTTAACGGCGGCTTACCGAATGGTGTCGAAAATCCGTACATCACATCAAGTGACTGGGGCTGGGCGATTGATCCAACCGGGCTGAGATATACGTTGAACCGTTTTTATGACCGATACCAAATCCCGCTATTCATCGTGGAAAACGGCTTTGGTGCGGTGGATACGCTGGAGGAAGATGGCACGATCCATGATCCGGAACGAATTCAATATCTCAGATCACATATTGAAGCATTGGAAAAAGCGGTCGCATATGATGGTGTCGATTTAATCGGCTACACGCCGTGGGGCATTATTGATATCGTCTCCTTCACAACAGGCGAAATGAAAAAACGCTACGGCATGATCTATGTTGATCGTGATAATGAAGGAAACGGGTCTATGAAGCGGTATAAGAAAGATTCATTTGAGTGGTATAAAAACGTTATTCAAACGAATGGCGGGGAATTGTGAGCGACGGCCTGAATCGAGCGCTTTTACCGAGTGCCGGGAATTAGAAAAAGCCGCAATCTGCCAATCTGGCAATATTGCGGCTTTCTTGTATTAGTTACGGATTAGGTAATCAAACGCGCCGAGAGCGGCAGTTGCACCTGATCCCATGGAAATAATGATTTGGTTGTACGGGCCATCTGTGCAGTCCCCTGCAGCGAATAGGCCTGGGACGCTTGTCGCGCCGCTTTTATCGACTACGATTTCGCCGATGCGGTTGCGTTCGACAGTTTCGTCTAACCATTCTGTGTTTGGCACGAGACCGATTTGGACGAAGACACCTTGAAGTTCAACGTGTTTTTCTTCGCCTGTTTCGCGGTCAACGAACGTGATGCCGTTTACGCTTTGATCGCCTGTGATTTCTTTTGTTTGTGCATTTTTGTGCACAGTGACGTTTGGCAGGCTGTAGAGACGTTTTTGCAGAACTTCGTCTGCTTTCAGTTCCGGTGCGAACTCTAGCACAGTCACGTGATTGACGATACCTGCAAGGTCAATCGCTGCTTCGATTCCAGAGTTTCCGCCGCCGATAACGGCTACGTCTTTGCCTTCAAACAATGGTCCATCACAGTGCGGGCAGTATGCGACACCTTTGTTTTTGAACTCTTGTTCACCAGGTACGTTGACATTGCGCCAGCGGGCACCTGTTGAGAGGATCACTGTTTTACTTTTCAGGACAGCGCCATTTTCAAGTTCAAGCTCAAACAAGTCTTTCTTCTCAAGGCGTTTGGCGCGTTGAAGGTTCATGACATCAATATCATATTCCTTCACGTGCTCTTCAAGACTTGCAGCAAGCTTCGGTCCTTCCGTCGCTTTGACGCTGATGAAGTTTTCGATGCTCATTGTGTCGAGTACCTGTCCGCCGAAGCGTTCAGCGACAACACCAGTGCGAATGCCTTTACGCGCCGTGTAGATTGCTGCACTTGCACCAGCAGGTCCGCCTCCGACAACAAGAACGTCAAACGGCTCTTTATCAGCAAACTCAGATGCGTCTGAGCCGCTGCCCATTTTGGCAAGAATTTCTTCAAGCGTCATACGACCGCTTCCGAAAGATTCGCCATTCAGGTAAACCGTTGGCACTGCCATGATATTTTTGCTTTCAACTTCTGATTTGAATGCCGCGCCGTCGATCATTGTGTGTGTAATGTTCGGGTTCAGCACGCTCATCATGTTTAAAGCTTGTACAACATCAGGACAGTTGTGGCATGTCAGGCTGATATAAGATTCAAAGTGGTATTCACCGCTGATCTTCTTCACCTGGTCAATGACTTTTTGGTCTACCTTAGGCGGTCTGCCGCTCACTTGGAGCAGCGCCAAGACTAATGATGTAAATTCATGGCCAAGAGGGATACCGGCGAATGTAACGCCAGTATCTTCTCCGACACGATTGACACTAAAGCTTGGTGTTCTGTTTAATTCAGCTTTTTCAACTGAGATTTTAGATGACATGGAAGCCAGTTCATCAACGAGAGCCAGCATGTCCTTAGAAACGTCATCTTCGCCTGCGCTCACTTTGAGAACAATGTCATTCTCAATTAGCTGCATGTATTGATTTAATTGTGCTTTGATATTTGCATCAAGTACCAATGGAATGCACTCCTTAGATTTTACCTACTAGATCAAGGCTAGGTGTAAGAGTTTCGCCGCCTTCTTCCCATTTAGCCGGGCAAACTTCGCCTGGGTTTTGACGTACGTATTGTGCTGCTTTTACTTTGCTGATCAGGTTGCTTGCGTCACGGCCGATACCGCCTGCATTGATTTCAACAGTTTGGATAACGCCATCTGGATCGATGATGAAAGTTCCGCGGTCAGCAAGACCAGATTCTTCGTCAAGAACGTCGAAGTTGCGAGAGATCGTTTGAGATGGATCACCGATCATTGCGTAAGTGATTTTGCCGATTTTTTCAGAGCTGTCATGCCAGCCTTTGTGTACGAAGTGAGTATCTGTAGAAACAGAGTATACTTCCACACCTAATTCTTTAAGAGTTGCATATTGCTCTTGAAGATCTTCAAGTTCAGTTGGGCATACGAAAGAGAAATCTGCTGGGTAGAAGCAGAATACGCTCCATTGGCCTTTCAAATCTTCGTTTGTTACATCGATGAATTCACCGTTTTTGAATGCTGTTGCTTCGAATGGAAGTACTTCTTTACCGATTAAAGACATAATGTATATTCCTCCTAAAATGTATTTGAAAGCAGAATCGCTTTCAATAATAATTCTAATTATATATCAATTATTAATTAATATATATTTTTTGTCAAGCCAAAACCCATTATTCACTTACTTTTTTTCATCTTATTTAAGGTATGATAGGAAGAGTTTTGGCATTTCATTTCAAGCAGATGAGAATGTAAATATAGGCTGTTTCTCAATTAGATAAGGTTTTCTCGGACTATTGTGAATCAGAATATCAGTCCGTTCTAGGCATTTGAACATTTCATGACATCATGAGCAAGGGGCAGAAAGATACGATTTGAACGTATACCTTCAGTTCTCATTCAATAAACCGATATAAAAGGTAAAAATAGAACGGAGCAACAAGCATGTCAACTTTTACGTTATTTTCTTGGGGGCTGTTTCTAGCTATTATTGTATCACTGTTTATGATATTTAAAACATTACTTATGTCTCCTGTTGTTTGGGTGATTATGTTATTGCTGTTTCTCTTTTTGAGACGAAAGAAGAAGTAAGATGAAAAAACACGGTTCAGTTGAAACTGACCGTGTTTTTTTATGGCTGTTATTCAGACCAATTCGTATGGAAAATGCCGTCCATATCTGTCCGTTCGTACGTATGGGCGCCGAAGTAATCGCGCTGCGCTTGCAGGAGGTTTGCATTGGAACGTCCTGTGCGATAGCCATCGTAATAAGAGAGCGCGGTGGTTAGGCATGGGGAGGAGATCCCTGTGCTGATGCTCTCGCAAACGACTTTGCGCATGCCTGTTTGATATGCTTGAAGCTTATCTGAGAAATAAGGCGCGTTCATCAGGTTTGACAGGTTTGGCTGCTCGCTGAATGCTTCGCTGATCACGTTTAGGAAATCTGCGCGGATGATGCAGCCGCCTCTGAAAATCAAGGCGATGTCTTTAAGCGGCAGATTCCAGCCGTAAAGCTCAGATGACATTTTGTATTGGGCGAAGCCTTGAGCGTAGGCACATACTTTTCCCATGTAAAGAGCCTGTCTGACATATTCAATCCACGTGTCTTTATCAAAGTGTTTTTCTTCGGCTTCTGGGCCTGTTAACACGTCTTGGGCTGCCATACGTTCTTCTTTTAAGGATGACAGGTAGCGTGCAAACAAAGACTCCGTGATGATTGTGGACGGGATGCCGTTATCAATCGCCTGCATGCTCGTCCATTTTCCAGTGCCTTTTTGGCCGGTTTTATCAAGGATGACATCAATCAGAGGCTGTCCTGTTTTTTCGTCTTTTTTGCGTAAAATCTCAGCTGTAATCTCTATTAAATAGCTTTTCAGCTCACCTTGATTCCATGTTTCAAAAATAGATGCGATTTCATCAAGCGGCAGACGCAGCGTTTCTCTGAGAAATGTATAGGCTTCTGCAATCAGCTGCATGTCGGCATACTCAATGCCGTTGTGCACCATTTTTGTAAAGTGCCCTGCCCCTTTTGGACCGATGTAGACACAGCACGGATCTTTTCCGACTTGAGCTGATATTTTCGTCAGGATAGGAGCGGCTTTGTCATAGACGTCGCGATCTCCGCCCGGCATGATGGAAGGCCCCGTTAATGCGCCGACTTCACCGCCGGAAATGCCGACTCCCAGGTAGCCGATGCCTTTTTCCTTCAGCTCGTCATATCTTCTTTCGGTGTCTTCATAGTGGGAGTTGCCTCCGTCCATGATGACGTCGCCTTCTTCAAGCAAAGGCATTAATGATTGGATGACGGAATCTACGGGTTTTCCCGCTGTGACCATCAAAAAGATTTTTCTTGGTTTCTCTAACGATTGAACAAAATCTTGAAGCTCGTAGTACGGGCTGAGAGATTGTCCATCCAGCTTTTGGATCAGCTGGTCCGTTAAATCTCTGGTGTAATTATAGACTGCGACGTTTTCACCTTTGTTTGCCATGTTTAAGGCGATATTTCTTCCCATTACGCCTAAGCCTATGACACCAATTGTATTGAACATGTGTTACAGCTCCTTCATCAATTTCATACAACTAAACTTAACAATAATATGAATCCCAGTCCAGCAACGGAAATAATCGTTTCCAGCAACGTCCATGTGGCAAATGTTTCTTTCATGCTTAATCCGAAGTATTCTTTGAACATCCAGAAGCCGGCGTCGTTGACGTGTGAAGCGATGACACTTCCGGCGCCAGTTGCGAGTACAACTAATGCCAGGTTAACGTCAGAATGCCCCAATAACGGAATGACTAGTCCTGTTGTGCTTAGCGCGGCAACGGTGGCTGATCCTAGAGAAATACGCAGGATTGCCGCGATGAGCCATGCCAGAACGATTGGCGATAACGCCGTGCTTTGGAATAAGTCTGCCACGTAATCGCCGACACCGCCGTTGATCAGCACTTGTTTGAAAGCGCCGCCTCCCCCGATGATCAGTAGCATCATGCCGATTTGTGAAATGGCTGTCGAACAAGAGTCCATCACAGTTTTAACTGGAATATTGCGTTTGATGCCCATTGTATAGACTGCGACCAATAACGAAATAATCATAGCAGTCGATGCGTTTCCAATCAATCGGATAAAAGCTAAAACGCCGTTATCCGCAAATCCGATTGTCTCTTGAAGCAAGTCGATAATCGTCGCGACCGACATAATGATAATCGGAAGCATTGCAGTAAAGACACTGATTCCGAAGCCGGGAGTGTCCTCAAGCTTGAACGTTTTTTGCGTGCCGAGTGATGTAATATCACCGTTTTTCGAAAATGACGCAGGGACGAGTTTTTTTGCGAGCTTTGTGAATAAAGGTCCTGCGATGAGCACTGTCGGAACAGCAACAATAACGCCGTACAGCAGGACTTCTCCGATGTTTGCGCCGTACTCACCGGCAATCGCTGTAGGCCCCGGGTGCGGCGGCAGGAAACCGTGCGTGACGGACAGCGCTCCGACCATCGGAATTCCAAGATATAAAATAGAAATCTTCAATTCTCTTGAAATCGCAAATACAATCGGAATTAATAGAACCAACCCTACTTCGAAAAATAACGCAATACCGATAATGAATGAAGCAATGACAACAGCCCATTGAATATTTTTTTCGCCGAATTTTTTGACGAGCGTCATCGCAATGCGCTGTGCGCCTCCTGAATCCGCGATCAGCTTGCCCAGCATCGCACCGAGTCCGAAGATAAGCGCGATATGGCCAAGAGTTCCCCCTATTCCTTCCTCAATGGAGCTGACAACTTTATCGAACGGCATCCCCAGTGACAATGCCACGCCGAACGATACAACCAGTAAGGAAACAAATGTGTTTAATTTTAATCCCATAATCAAAAGCAGTAAAGCTAAGATCCCAAGTGCAACAATGATTAATGGCATAATAATGCCCTCCCCTTCATGTCGTGTACTAGTTGTGTGAGATTAAGCCCCTCTGATAATCTGCAATTTGTGTGTATTGCTTTTCTAATGATCTTGCCAGGTTGATGAAAATCGGCACTAATGTTCTGTATTCCTTGGCTGAGTCTTCGATTGGCGTATGCCTGTGTGTACTGCCGATCATGTCGGACACGGCATTGAAGGAATCAATTTTTCCTGTCGCATACAGGCCTAAAATGCAGGCGCCGAGACAGGAGCTTTCGTAGCTTTCCGGCACGACAACCTCTGATTCGAAGATATCTGACATCATTTGGCGCCAAACCTCCGACCTTGCAAATCCCCCTGTCGCCTGGATGCGGGTTACCGGGCTGTCCATGCATTCTGTTAACGCCAGGAACACCGTGTACAGGTTGTAAATGACGCCCTCCAATGCCGCGCGTATCATATGCTCTTTCTTATGTGACATCGTCAGGCCGAAAAATGAGCCTCGTACATCCGGATTCCACAGCGGAGCGCGTTCTCCGGCGAGGTACGGGTGGAACAGCAGGCCGTCAGAACCGGGTCTGACACGTTGTGCGATTTTCGTCAGCACGTCATATGGGTCAATGCCCAGCCGTGTCGCTGTTTCAATTTCAGAAGAGGCAAATTCGTCTTTGATCCAGCGAAAGACGATGCCTCCATTGTTAACCGGTCCGCCGATGACCCAATGCTTGTCCGTCAAGGCGTAGCAGAAAATCCGTCCCTTTTCATCGGTTTGCGGCTTGTCAATAATGGTGCGGATGGCGCCGCTCGTCCCGATGGTGACGGCGATCTCACCCTTTTTAATGGCGTTGACGCCGAGGTTGGACAGGACGCCGTCGCTGGCGCCGATGACAAATGGTGTTTCTGGATCAATGCCCATCTGTATCGATAATTCTGGGCTGCAGTTCTGAAAGACTTGGGTTGTCGGCACGAGCTTGGACAAGTGATCCGGCGTGATGCCTGCAATGCGCAGTGCCTCTTCGTCCCAATCTAAGTTTTTCAGATTCATCATGCCTGTCGCTGAAGCCAAAGAATAATCGATGACATACTCATTGAATAACTGTTTAAAAATGTACTCTTTGATGCCGATATATTTTTTTGCTTTGGAAGCAATGTCTTTTCGTTCATTCGTGATCCAAGTAATTTTACTTAACGGCGACATCGGATGGATGGGCGTTCCTGTCCGTCGGTACACTTCATGGCCGTTCCATTCATCTTTGATCTTATGCGCCCAGGCTTCGCTCCGGTTATCGGCCCATGTAATGCAAGGCGTCAGCGGCTTGTCATTTTCATCGATTGCGATTACGCTGTGCATGGCGCTGCTGAACGAAATGAATGAGATTTGTTTTTCCGGATGCTGTTTCGTAATTCTCACTGTTGAGTGGATCACTGCCTGAAAAATCTCCTCCGGATTTTGTTCGGCTGTTGAGATATCCGGCGTATAAAGCGGATAGCCGATACTTTCCTTTTGTATCACGTCTCCGTTTTCACTGAATAACACAGCTTTTGTGCTCGTCGTGCCGATGTCGATTCCCAGCATATACCTAGTCATTGTTGCTTTCAGCTCCTTTTGCCAGCATTTGTTGTGAGAGCCACAGGTCTTCTACCTTTTCTTGTACGTCGTCAAAATTTTGGTGAAGAGACTGAATCATCAGCGCTCTGTCCTTATCTTTAATGGCTTGAAGATAAATCTCATGGTTCTCTATAATCCTTGAGAAGTCATCGTGTTTTTCTTTTAAGCGCACCCGCATGGACAACAGAATAAGGCTTTCCATGACGGGTTTTAGATTGTTCCAGATCATCTGAATGTATGAATGATCAATGGCGCAGATAATCGTTTCATGGAACAGTACGTCTTGAAATGAAAATTCGTCAGGATCCTCATATTTAATGGAGACTTTCATCATTTCAAGTATTTTGCTGAGATCTTTAATTAAAGGTTCAATATCGATTTTGACAAGCTGTTCAAAGACAAAGGTTTCTAATAATAAACGCACATCATAAATTTCCGCAATTTCCTTTTCAGTTAACCCAACCACAACCGCTCCCATTCGTTCTAGGCGAATGATTTTTTCGGAGGCGAGTATTTTTAACGCTTCGCGAACGGGCGAGCGGCTTACTGAAAAATCGGTAGCGATCGTATTTTCTGATAAAATGGTACCGCTTTCAATTATATTTGAGACGATACGCATCCTCAATTCGTATGCGATTCGAATACCGGTTGACGCTTTTGAGAGCCACTTGGCGGGATACAACAGATCCTTGGAATCTAGCATACATTCACCTTCCTCACTTAAGAAGTATACTTGTATACAAGTATGATAACGCTAATATTCCATGAATGCAAACACTTTCATTTCTAATTTTTTATAAAATTTTTCAAAATAATATGGAATTATTTCCAAACTAGATGTGGTACATTTGAGATAGATAACATAAGAAAATCATGTTTTGAAAGAGGCGATCTGGATGAAAATCATCATTGCACCTGATTCTTTTAAGGAGAGCTTATCAGCTCTAGAGGCTGCCGACGCGATAGAAAGAGGATTCAAATCAGTTTTTCCGAATGCTGATTACAGAAAGTTGCCGATGGCGGATGGCGGTGAGGGAACCGTTCAGTCTCTGATTGATGCTACAAACGGATCGATCAAAGAGAAGGTTGTCACAGGGCCGCTGGGAGAATCGGTAAAAGCTTTTTTTGGCATGATGGGAGATGCAGAAACAGCCGTGATTGAAATGGCTGCCGCCTCAGGGCTGCATCTCGTGCCTGTTGAAAAGCGTAATCCGCTCCTCACGACAACAAGGGGAACGGGAGAATTAATTGCAGCAGCTCTTGATGCGGGCGCCAAGCGGTTGATCATCGGAATCGGCGGAAGTGCCACAAATGACGGAGGAGCCGGGATGATTCAAGCGCTGGGTGTAAGGCTTCTTGATGACTCAGGCCGTGAGATCGGCCCTGGGGGCGGCGCGTTATTTCAGCTTGCATCCATCGATGTAAGCGGACTTGATTCCAGATTGCAAAATGTCAAATCGGAGGTCGCCTGTGACGTGGATAATCCATTAACAGGGCCAAGAGGTGCTTCGGCTGTTTTCGGGCCGCAAAAAGGTGCGACAGACGACATGATTAATGCCTTGGATCAGCACTTGACCCATTTCGCGGATGTAACAGAAAAAGTGCTCGGAACAACTTTCAGAGAAACAGAGGGCGCCGGCGCAGCGGGCGGTCTTGGATGGAGTCTGCTGACATTTCTTCATGCTGATTTGAAAAGAGGAATTGATATTGTCCTTGATGCGGTTGATTTTGAAAATGAAGTGCAGGATGCCGATCTTGTGTTGACCGGTGAGGGACGAATTGACAGCCAAACCATCTATGGAAAAACGCCAATCGGTGTGGCCAAAGCGGCTAAATCATACGATGTGCCTGTCATTGGCATTGCGGGGTCAATATCGAGAGACAGTGATGCTGTCTATCAGCACGGAATTGATGCGCTTTTCAGCATCGTTCCCGGCGTCGTGCCGCTAGAGGACGCGTTTGAACATGCCGCAGAATATATGGAAAGAACGACTCGGGACATTGCCGCATCCATCAAATTGGCGAAAACGATGTTTCTGATCTAGCCAGCGCACATGCCTATGCATAGTCATCCTCCTTTTTGGGTAGAGACAGTTAACCATACGATAAGACATTTATCCCAGAAGGAGGACAACAACATGACTGTACAAGAAATCAAAGGCAAAAAACTCGTAAAAGGCATTGCGCCAAACGTTGAACCAGAAGCCTTGTTAAATGATAAACGAAAAGTATTTTTGTTTGGTTCTCCGAGTTACACAAACATTGGAGACCAAGCGATTGCGTATGCGGAAGAGAAATTTATCAAAAATCACTTTCCGTATTATGAATACATTGAGATTATGGATTATGCGACGGATGAGGGTATTGAGCTTGTGAAGGAGATCATTCGGGAAGACGATATTGTCTGCTTTACAGGCGGAGGGAACTTAGGAAACCTTTATCTCGATATTGAGGAAGACAGAAGAAAGGTCTTCTCGGCATTTAAAGACTACAAATCAATTTCTCTTCCGCAATCTGTTTATTTTGAAGATACAGAGGAAGGGAATAAAGAAAAGAAAAAAACACAGGATGCGTACCACCAAAATCCACATTTAACGATTGCTGCGCGCGAGACGCAAACACTGGATGTGGTGAAAGAGACCTTCAACTCCGATGTGATCTTTACACCGGACATGGTGCTTTCTTTGGATATTGTGCCGCGAGAGCTTGAGCGGGACGGTGTTCTCTTTATTTTAAGAGCGGATAAAGAGAAGGTGACTGACGAAGCGTTTATTTCACAGATGGAGAAATGGGCAGAACAAACAACCTATACGGAGCGTACAGATACGGTGCTGGATACGGTCGATACCATCGATTACGCCGAGCGTGAAAAGCATTTTATGGAGATGCTTGACCGCATCGGTTCGAGTAAATTAGTGATCACCGACCGCCTTCACGCGATGATTTTCTCGATTATCACGAAAACACCTTGTCTCGTCTTTGGAAATAGCTACGGCAAAGCGAAACATTCGTACCGGGATTGGCTCGAAAGCTTGAACTTCATTGAATACACAGATCAAAATGATGTGAAGGAACTAGAGCGCATGATTGACCGCCTGCTCCAAGCAGAGCCGAATGACATCGATGTATCAAAGGATTTTCAGCCGTTGATTGAGTTTTTTAAATCGTAAAAGAAAAAGCAGACTGATGCGGGTCTGCTTTTTTCTATATGCCGATTGAATTCACCAAGCTCGACACGTTGGAATGAACTTTTTCAAATGAGAGATGATCTTTCATTTTAGCAGTGACACTGTCTATTGCCTTTCCTGACATATGATGGTCGAGCATTTCCCGCTTTGACTTAACCGCCCGCTCGGCATCTGTGATGTGGTTTTGGATGGAAGACAGGGTCTTGCGGTCTTCCTGAAAAGCATAGCTTAGTTGCTTTTTGATTGAATTCATCAGCGCCAATTTTTGTTCTTGTCTTTTCTTCTCTTTGTACACCGCCAATTGTTCCGGTGTCATTTGAGATGTATCCAGATGGGCATTTGAAAAAAGTGAAGTATTTGAATGCTGATTTGTCACTCTTTGCAGAAAACGGTCTGCGTCTGTTGGTTTTTTATTCATAAAATCCATATCTCTTTCTCTCCTTATGAAATCCCCATCCGGCTTGCTGCTGCCAGATCTGCATCATGGTAAGCATGTCCCATATGTCCAAGGTCATCTGCAACCATCTGAAGCAAGTGCTGTAAATGAAGCGCTGCATCTATTGCCTGATCATATTTTTCTTTTGAGTAAAAAAGATGATGGGGTTTATTCATTTTAAGCTTATTGATCAGATCATCGACATCAGAAACGGATAATTCATCATATGCTCCAAAACCAACCATTCGTGTATGCATGTTCCTGACATCCTCAATAGAATCCTTTACTTTGTCATCAATTCTTTCAATTTGGTGTATAATCCGAGACCATTCCGATTCCGCGATATGTTTTAACTGTGTGCTTGTATTCATCAATACATGTGACTTAATGAGGATTGAAACCCCTGTATTGGCTTTCACATTCGTTGATTTCATTTGCTTAAGCATTGCTATTGCAAAGTCAGGATTATTTTTCAACACGTCATCCACGGTTTGGGTAGATCCATCTGAATTGAAATGGTAGCGATCTAAGCCATGACTTCCCATCAAGGCTTCGACAAACAGTGTGACATCAAGAGATTGGTTGCCGTAATGTTTAAGAGCAAGTCCAAGCATTTTTACTTCATTAGGGAGACTATTATTTTGTACACCATTTGGCAAAGCTTCGTCATACATCACCTTTACTTGGCCCACTTCAGCAGCATCCCGGTTCAACAAAGATAATCCATCATTTAAATTAATATACTCTGTTAAACGGCTGCGAAAATCGCCGTTTAATGCCCGGGTTTTCACATCCTTAGGCAGATTTTCATAAATGTTGGGGTTTTCGAAAGTGACGCCGCGTTTGATAAAATCATTCATCACGACCGCATAGCTTGCATTAGAACCGCCTAATGAGTGACCAGTGACTTGAATGTCAGCGTTTTTAAAATCTTTATGTACTTTTTTCGCATATTGGTCTGCCTGAATCGCCTGGTTTTCCGTCCCGTCATCAAATGGTTTTTTACCCACTAAATAATTGGTATCCATATGTAGCCAATCCTGCAAAATTTCATTTGAATACTCAGGAACTCCTTTTGCGTAGTCATAGAAAGAGCCGTCTTCATCTTCAGGAATGTTGATTCCCTTTTTCTCTACTTCTTTTATAAGCTCTTCCCGCTTATCACGATATTGTTTTATTGTATCTTGGAATTGGCCCGGGCTAATGGGTTCTGATCCGCGGTATGCTATGATGGCGTTTTGGATTTTTTCTTTGTCTTTTCCATGGTTGGAAATTTTGTAATCTTTTTCGGATACTAATGTAAGGGCATCAAGCCCTTTTTTCGTTTTTTTATAATCAACTACATATAACTTTTGTCAGTTACTTATCTCAATATTAGTACCAATATGATAGTTTCTAAGATTATATGCAGCACTTGATGCTTTATTATAATCTTCGTCTGTAAGTGAATGATTTTTTCTAGACATAACTTCACTCTCCAAAAACTTGTATATATTGTATAATAAATTAAAAAAGGATGAAATACCATGTCATTTGTAAAAAAAATACTTATAATAGGTACGATCGTATTGGTTGTTGTATTAGGTATTTCTTATGGAATAGTAAAAAAAATGAATATATCAGATCGAACAACAGAAGAGACTGGAGGTAAACAGACAGTGAAAAAAGAAGAAAAAAGCGATAATGAAAAAGCAGAAGAATATGTAGAAAAGATGAAGCCGAAAATTAAAGAACATCTTAAGGAAGAAGATATTCACAACTTTATTAAAACAATTACTTTCGAGGATAAAGTTGAAATAAACCCGATGGGTAGAATAATAGTAAATGGCTATATAAATGACAATCCAGATAAGTTTTACTTCTCAGCGGATTTAATTTATGAATCTAATAAAGTGGACGGGATGAGTTACCCTGAGGATGTAGGTAATCGTTTTACAGACTGGAGCGAATACAGCAAGAAAGAAAAAGAAGCATACATCAAAACCGCATATCCCGATAAAAAAGAGCGTGAACAATATTTAAGAGATATCGGAGAACGAAAATAAACAGACAAAGTGTCTGAAGGGCATTAAGCCCTTTTCTTTGTCTATATAAACAATTTCACCAATATGTTCGTTTTTAATATCACCTTAAGAAGCTGATCGATAGTCAATTATGTCATCCTATTCTTCATACATATGTTGTATAATAAAAAGGATGAAATTCCAATGGTAACCTTAAAGAGAATAGTATTATTAGGGGCGATTGTATTCATTGCAATTGCGGCTGCACTATATTTCTGTGATGAAAAAGATACAACTGAAGATAATAATAAGAATGCCGAAGTATATGCAGAAAAAATGAAGTTAAAAATAGAAGAAGTATTAAGGAAGCAAGACATTCACCAGTTTCTAAAAACAATCACCTTTGAAAAAGATATACAAATCAATCCGATGGGGAGAATCATTTTAGATGGCTATGTAAACGGAGATCCAGAAAAGTTTCATTTTTCTGCGGACTTAATTTATAACTCAAACAAGGTTGATGGCATGAGTTTTTCAAAAGACTTAGGTGATAGATTAGAGAACTGGGATGATTTTGATAAAGAGGTTAAAGAAGACTTTTTAAATAGTTTATCGAAAGAAGAAAGAGAACAGTATTTAAAAGACATAGGTGAAATAAAATAAAAATATGAAAAAACAAATGCCATTCAAATTGCTAGCTTTTGTGATTGTTTTGTTCATCGTAATGATTGGCTGTATTTATCAAATAGTAAAAACGTCAGACACTTCTGTAGCTGAAAAATACATATTTAATAAAGAAGAAAAAAGTGAACAAGAAAAAGCTGAAGCATACGTTGAGAAAATGAAGCCGAAAATAGAAGAAGAGCTAAGAAAAGAGGATATTCACCATTTTATAAAGTCTGTAACCTTTGAAGATAAAGTGACGATAAATCCGATGGGAAGAATTGTAGTGAATGGTTATATAAATGACAATCCGGAGAAATTTGATTTTTCCGCGGATTTAATTCACGAGTCCAATAAAGTAGATGAAATAAGCTATTCCCAAGATGTTTCAGATCGGTTCAGAGATTGGAGCGAGTACAGCAAAGAGGTAAAAGACAAATACATCAAAACCGCATACCCTGATAAAAAAGAGCGTGAACAGTATTTAAAAGACATAGGTGAAATAAAATAAAAATATGAAAAAACAAATGCCAATCAAATTACTAGCTTTTGTGATTGTTTTGTTCATCGTGATGGCTGGTTTTATTTATGGAATAGTAAAAACGCCAGACGCTGCTCATAAAGAAAAAAGCGAGCAAGAAAAAGCTGAAGATTACGTTGAAAAGATGAAACCGAAAATAAAGGAAAAACTGAAAAAAGAGGATATACATCATTTTATCAATGATATAACCTTCGATAAGGATGTCTCAATCAGTCCAATGGGGATGATTGAACTATCAGGGTACATAAACAACAATCCTGACAAGTTCTCATTCGATGTCTCCTTGAGGTATGGAACAGATAAAGTAGATTCAATAGGTTATGCTAAAGATTTAGCAGACCGATTTGAGAATTGGGATGATTTTGATAAAGAGGTTAAAGAAGACTTTTTAAATAGTTTATCAAAAGAAGAAAGAGAACAGTATTTAAAAGACATAGGTGAAATGAAATAAAAATATGAAAAAACAAATGCCATTCAAATTGCTAGCTTTTGTGATTGTTTTGTTCATCGTGATGGCTGGCTTTATTTATGGAATAGTAAAAACGCCAGACGCTGCTCATAAAGTAAAGAGTGAACAAGAAAAAGCTGAAGATTACGCTGAAAAGATGAAACCAAAAATAAAGGAAAAATTGAAAAAAGAGGATATTCATCACTTTATTGAGGATATTAAGTTTAATGAGAAGGTAACAATAAGTCCAATGGGAATGATTGAAGTTACTGGTTACATCAATAATGAACCAGAGACATTCTCATTTGATGCCTCTTTATATTATAACTCGAATGAAGTAGATTCTATTGGCTATTCAAAAGAAGTAGGAGACCGTTTTACAGACTGGAGCGAATACAGCAAGAAAGAAAAAGAGGAGTACATCAAAACCGCATATCCCGATAAAAAAGAGCGTGAACAATATTTAAGAGATATCGGAGAACGAAAATAAACAGGCAAAAGCCAATTCAATCCCTAAAAAAGACTGCCCCGGAGGAGGGCAGTCTTTTTTAATTATATATGAAACAGCCAGACGACGATCGGGCCAAAGAAGGAGCCGAGCACTGCACAAAGCGTCATGGAGACGGAACTCATGGATACGGCCAGTTCCCCGTATTCGAATGCTTTTGAGGTTCCTAATGCGTGGGAGGCGCTTCCTAATGCGATGCCTTTGCCAAGTGAACTGCGTATGCGAAGCCATTTTAGGATAAGCGGTCCGAGGATGACGCCTGAAAAGCCGGCGATCATGACGAATATGACTGTCATGGAAGGAACACCTCCAAGACCGGCGGCGATCTGAATGGCGACAGGGGTGGTGATCGATTTCGGCAGAATGGATATTAAGAGATCATGATCAATCCCCAGCGCTTCCGCAAAGATCAGCCCGCTGATCATTCCCATGCATAGTCCAACCAGCACGCCGCCAATGATAGGCACACAATGTTTAACAATAATATGCCATTGTTTATAAAGCGGATAGGCCAGCGCTACAACAGCCGGTCCAAGCAAGGAATTGATCCATTTTCCCCCGATCATATACGCCTCATACGTAACATGGAATATGACCAAAGCCGCGACAATCAATATGGTCGTTGTCAAAACTGGGATAAGGAATGGAAGCGGGAATCGTTTATAGAGTTTGACCATTGCTACATAAGCGGCAACTGTTAAAAGAATGATAATCATTGCGATACATGCTTGCTGCATTTCTCTTTCTCCTCACGTTTTTTTGCTTTTTTCTCTAATAGCTGGCTGGCGAATCCAGCCGCACTGATCGTGACGATGGTGCTTAGAACGACTGTAATCAGCAGCATCAAACCATTTAATGATAGAAGTGACGGGTATTTCATTACTCCTGTCATGGCCGGAATGAACAATAATGGAAGAAAGGACAATAAAAATCCTGCTCCATCTTCAATCAGAGAGACGGGAACAATTCGGATACCTAAACAGACCAGGAGCAACACCAATCCGACTATGCTTCCTGACACCGGTAAATGAAACAGGCGCTGAATAGCGTCCCCGATCATAAAAAATACATATAAAATCAATATTTGCAAAATAATGCGTATGATTTTCACATCAAGTGCTGCTCTTTCAATATTGAACAGCTTCCCCCTTTCTGGTGACATGCTTTGACGAGAGTTCTGAGGAATCACTTTACTTTCTGACTATATGATTGTACTATACAAGTATAAAATGAAATGAGTCATAAAAAAATTATTTAATAAGTCCATATACATTTGTATTATACAAGTATATGTGATGGTGTCAATGTTGGAGATTGGAACGGGGAGCGAGAGCGAGTGGAAAAACAGAATTCAGTGGAACGTATTGAATATGAGCTGACGACCTTTATCAGGAGAGCTGTGTATCTGGATCAATCAGAGAAAAGAACGGGAAATTTGGAGAGATCATCCTATTTACTGTTAAGGCAATTAGATGAATTTGGACCTGCCCGCGTAAAGGAGTTGGCCGATTCGTTTAAGCTTGATATTTCTACTCTCTCAAGACAAGCGGCAGCACTGGAGGCAAAGGAGCTCATCCATCGTTTCTCAGACCCTTCTGATGGCAGAGTCAGCCTGTTTACCATTACAAAGCTCGGCAAACAAACATTAAAAGCGGATAAGCAAAAGCGTCTTGAACGTTATGAACAGATGCTGAAAGTGTGGTCAGCAAAGGAAAAAGAGATGTTCAGCGAGCTTTTGCAGCGTATGAACAAAGCCTTTATCGATTTATAAAAACCCATGTGTTCGTGAACAGCATGGGTTTTTAGCGATTATCTGCTTCGTTTGACGGCAGCCAAAGCTACCAGTCCGGCGACAACAGCCGCGGATACGATCGGGCGCTTTGTAGCTTTCATGTAATGGCTTTTTGCCCGCAGCCATCCTTTATTTGTGCCCCTGTCATGCAAGCCGTAGCCCGCTTCATAAAGCGCGCTTTCTTCCTGGGCTTTGGATGGTCTTTTGGCATGCTGGCTGCGGTACATGATTTTTTCCATCAATCTGTCGGTCAGTCGGGGGAAAAGTGCGCCCAGCATGGCGATCGCTTTTGACTGCGAGCCGATGTACATGTCGCGTTTCGGATGTTCGGCAGCAAACAGGATGGCTTCGGAAACCGCTTCCGGCGGATAAATCATGGAGCGGTTATGAGCTGGCTGTTTGTCGAGATAGCTGTGCGCATGCTCGTTATAAGGCGTATCAATTCTCCCCGGATGGATGAGCGTAACCGAGACGGGTGCCTGTTCTTTTTCAAGCTCCATCCGGATGCTTTCTGTCCAGCCGTGAAGCGCAAATTTGGCTGAGGCGTATGTGGATTGAATGACAGTTCCCCTATCTCCGAACAGGCTTCCTACATTAATGAGTGCGCCCGGTTCCCCTCTGCCTGTATAGTGTTTAACGGCTGCTCTTGTCCCGTATACAGGTCCCCAGAAGTTTGTGTTGAACATGCGCTTCATGTCTTCCACGGTGACGTCCATAGCGTGTCCGAAAATCGAGACGCCTGCATTGTTGACCCATGTGTCAAAGCGGCCGAATGTTCTAATCGCGGTTTCTGCAATGCGGTTGACATCCTCTTCTTTTCCGACATCTGCTTTCACCCATACGGCATCATGCCCTTTTTCCTTTAGATCATCAGTAAGCTCCTTCAGCGCGTCTTCATTTCGCGCAGCTGCCACAACCTTTGCGCCTTTTTCAGCCGCCATTCTCGCGGTGACAAGTCCGATTCCGCTTGAAGCGCCGGTGATGACGATCACTTGATCTTTGAGTTTTTTCAGCTTGAGTCTCGTGTTCATGCCCGGGTTCTGCTGTTCTAGCTGTTCTGTATGTGTGACTGCATCATCGTTTGCCATGAAGAATCCCTCCTGAACGCTGTTTTTGTACCTTTACCCCATTCAGAAGGATCTTAGCCTTTTTGACATTGATTAGTGGATTTTCTATCATTATGGCTTGGGATTGTAGGAGAAAGTGTACCCTGCTGCCGGTGTGCCGATTGCTATTTGTGCCTTCAAATGTCACTTAGAATGGGGCCGCTTGAGTGGCTGTGGAGAAGCGCTACATATCTGTCGTGGCAGCCTATTGTAAAGAAAACAAAAGTCTAGACGGCTATGGGCGTCTAGACTTTTTTCTATTATTTATACACAACACGTGTTTTGCAAATGATGTCATGCAGGCCTTTTTTCTCTCCAAAAGCGATCATGATAAAGCCAATATAAAAGATGATTCCAGATAAGATGTATGCAAAGTAACGGCCGATTGCCTGTCCGACTGAAACCCGTCCGCCTTGTTCATTGACCACTTTTAGGCCAAGAATTTTCTTGCCGAGTGTGCCCTGCATTTTAGAAGCTGTGAGCAGACCATAATATAATACACTGATGACGAGCGTGATCAGCATGGTAGGCAAGAATGCATGCGTCATGTATTTCACGAAATACTCATCTTGCGTCATGTAAGGGTTTGCTGCCTTAGACCCAGCTACGAACATAGTATTGATAATAAATAGAATAATATAATTAGGAACAGATACAATAATGCCATCAATAAAATAAGCTAAAAAACGAATCCAAAATCCTGCTGGTTTTTCCATGTATTTTTCTCTCTCCTTTGAATTAATCTGGAATAGTATACTTTGAAAAAAAAGTATGTGCAATATGATACGGTGATAAAATCCTGATATTCCTGAAAATGAGTCTTTTATCCTTTTTTATACTATATAAAAATACTAGTAATAACCATATTGTTTGCAAATATATTTTTGAATTTTGTGAAAATATAATGAACTTCCCAGTCGGCTTCCTTATAATAAAAAGGTTGATATTTCTATTTGAAGGAGGAGTTTGATGTCTAGAAAAAACAGCGTGGCGATTATGACAATCATTTCCGCGTTTCTATTTTGCGGCATGATCGCCGCGGCTTCACTTTCGCCGCTGGCCGGATCGGGAGGGGCGGCCAATCAGTTTAATTCAGCCGGCATGTGGTCAGCTATCGGTATGATTCTTGTATTATATTTTATTCCTTTTATCATTTATATGCTTGGAGTAGAAGCGATGAGGTATGTCATGGCTGTACTTTGCGGTTTTGGGCTGCTGATTCACCTGTCTACGGCCGGGTTTATCTTAATGTTTAGTTTCTTTAGTGACCATCTGCTTTCTGAGGTGATCTTCGTGATTGGTGTTAGTCTTGCTGCGGCTGCTGTTAATGTCATTTGGTTTGTGGCTGCGTTTCGTTCAGGTGCCGAAAAAACGTCCGCGAACAGCTGACATAGTTTTCTAGTTTGTGATGTTTTCGTGAAATAGAATTATAAAATGGATGAATATGCTATGATGGTCACATATTAGGAAATACATAAAATGGGGGTTTTAATTATGGTTAAGTCATTTCGTATGAAAGCTTTGATTGCGGGAGCTGCGGTGGCGGCTGCTGTTTCAGCCGGTGCTGTTTCTGATCTTCCCGCTGCCAAGGTGCTTCAGCCGACAGCTGCTTATGCGGCGGAAACGGTGTTTTCTCAAAATAATGGAGCATCCGGCTTTTTAAAGGGAAGGTATGATGTACAAGCGATGGCGCCTGCCATGTTTAACTGGTCACGGGAGAGCCGATTCGCGGGTCATACAGACGGGACGCTGAAATGGCAAAATAATATCAGAACGACTCCGCAAAATGGGGCGGGGGCTGTAGTTGATGGGGATGGTACGGTGTATCTTCATTCCAGAGACGGAGAACTGAAAGCTTTTCATCCTGACGGCTCAGTCAAATGGGAGACAGGAAACCTTGGAAAAACGTTCACGCAATCTCCTGTACTTGGAACCAACGGTGTTATCTATCTGGCATCCTATGATAAAAAGATTTACTTTATCGACAAGGAAACGGGCGAGATTTTAACCACGGTTCCGTTAAGCGGAGGGCCAAGCTCTGAAACAGTGATCGGTTCAGACGGCACATTGTATTTCTCAACACTTGATAATTATATTCATGCGATCAAACCTACGTCTAAATCAACCTGGACAGAGCGCTGGAAATTCAAAACGAATGGCGTTGTCAGCTCTGCTCCGGTGCTTGCCTCAAACGGCACCGTGTATGTCGGCACATACAATAACGTATTTTATGCGCTCAACTCCGGAACCGGGCAAGTGAAATGGTCCAGAACGACATCAAATGCGTTTAAAGGATATCCGGTGATTGATAAGGATGGAAGCATTTATGCCGGAAACCAAGACGGACAGCTGTATGCGTATACGTCAACAGGCAGCTTAAAATGGACATTCCCGCTCAACGGGTTCTCCAGTTCATCGCCTGCGATCGACCATAACGGCAACATCTATATTGGCTCAGGAAGCGGCGAGCTGTTTTCCATCAGCAAAAACGGGGAAATGAACTGGTCATTCTACACAGAAGGACCTGTCAGAACGGCGCCGCTGATTGATGCGAACGGAACGGTTTATTTCGGATCTGATGATATGAAGGTTTATGCGGCGGACGCAAATGGCAATGAGCTATGGAGCTATCAAACCGACAGCAATGTCGTGTCATCTCCTCAGCTTGCTGAAGACGGAACACTTTATATTGGAAGCTATACGAAGCTGATGGCTTTTGGTAAATAATAAAAAGGCTGGCGAGGTGATCTCGACAGCCTTTTTATTGGAAAATTAATCAAAATGTTTATCTTTATAAACCACTTTTGTCCCGCAAATATAATCGTGTAATGCCAGTTTTGAGGGGAAAGCCGCCATGATAAAACCGATATACAAAATTCCTGATGGTATGTAAGCGAAGTAACGGCCGAAGCTGTGCCAAAATGAAATTCGTTCGCCATACTGATTGACAACAATAATGCCCATGAGTTTTTTGCCCAGTGTTGCTTGCATTTTTGAAGAAGTCAGCAAGCTATAATAAAGAATGCCGAAGATATATATGATGGCGATAACAGGGATTGTCCCGAATATCAGCATAAAAAATTTATATTGATCTTCTGTCATATTGGAGCTTCCTGCATCAATGAGAGGCAGGATAATAAAGGTGTTAATTTGAAGCATAATAAAAGCAAAAAAATAGATAATCAAATCATCAATAATAGAGGCAACTGCCCGAATCCAAAATCCAGCTGGTTTTTCCATGTATAAAATTCTCTCCTTTGAAGTTTCCTGGAATATTATACGTTAGCGACTGTACAGTTTCAATGAAATCCACTAGAGGAATTTGGTCTTGTAGCAAAAACAGTATTTTGTTTCTATTTATTTCTTTAATTCCCCTTTTTATCTTTAGGTTGATAGGATGATAAAAAAGAGAACCTGCAAGATCATGCAGATTCTCTTCACATAGTTATTTAACAGCTTGAATCAATACGCCTTTCTCATGAGAAAACTCTTTAAATCCGTATACGCCATGATAGGAGCCGATTCCGCTTGTGTTGACACCGCCGAATGGCAGATTGACGTCACTGAAATGAGCAACAACATCATTGATGGCTGCGTTGCCTGAAGTCGTGTGCTGAAGGACGTTGTCGATCAAGTCTTGGTTGTGGCTGAATACATAAAGCGCAAGCGGTTTATCACGATCGTTTACGTAATCGATGACCTGGTCGATGTCTTCATAGTTCATCATCGGCAGGATCGGTGCAAAGATTTCCTCCTGCATGATTTTCATGTCAGGTGTGACGTTTTTCAAAACGGTTGGCGAAATCGTGCGGTCGCTGGCATCAAATACGCCTCCGAAAACGACTTCCGCCCCTTTTTCAATAGCGTCATCATACAGGTCTTTGACACGGTTAAAGTTGCGGTCATTGACGATCTGCGTAAATTTACTGCGGTCTGGGTTAAGGTCATCTTCCATGAACCCTGCGTTGACGATTGTTTGTAAAATGCCCGCAAACTTATCTTGCACGTCTTTTTTTATGAATAGATAATCAGGTGCGATGCAGGTTTGGCCGGCGTTTACGAATTTGCCGACCGCGATCTTTTTCGCTGCGTCCATGAGATCGTATTCGCTGTCAATGATCGTTGGGCTCTTGCCGCCAAGCTCAAGTGTGACCGATGCCAAGTGTTTGGCAGCTGCTGTCATGACGATTTTTCCGACATTTGTGCTTCCAGTGAAGAAAATGTGGTCGAACGGCTGATCCAAGAGCTCGGTTGCCACTTCAACCTCTCCTTCAAAAATCGCGACTTCTTTTTCATCAAAAGCATCTTGAATGACTTTTACGGCAATGTTGCTTGTGTGCATCGTAAAATCAGAAAGCTTCACAATCGCGCTGTTTCCGGCTGCGAGAGACGCGGCAAGCGGCGCCATCGTCAGCATAAACGGATAGTTCCAAGGGCCGAGGATGAGTGTTACACCTTTTGGCTCGTACATGAGAATTCCGTTTGCGTCAGGGCTTAACGAAGATCCGACTTCTTTGGGCGCCATCCATTGTTTCAGGTTGTTCATATTATCTCTGATCGCTTTTTTTGTTCCTTCGATTTCCGCTTTTTTGACCTCGTGATAGGGCTTGCGGACGTCTTTTCGGATCGCTTCGATGATTTCTTCTTCATGGGCGATGACGGAATCTAAAAAGCGTTGAAGTTTTTCTATGCGCTGTTCTGCTGTTGAAGCACGCAATGCTTTCTGCTGTTTTTTCTGAAGCTGAAAGACACGCTGAATGTCGTTTTTTACTTGCTGTTCCATTGTAAATCCCCCTCATTTGCTTTCTTCTTTTCTCAGACCTATTATAAAGTGGTACCTTTTTTATAAGAAAGACAACGGTGAACCATCTATACGTTACCGTACATATATTGAACATTTGTCTAAGATTGGAGGTGTCTTTTATGCCGGAATCGGCTGAAGCTCATGTGAAAGAGGCACTGCTGGCCTTATTGGAAGAAAGGGATATTCAACATATCACAATGAAGGAAATTGCTGAAAAGGCGAAAGTGAGCCGCGGGACGCTCTATCTTTATTATGAAGACAAGCTTTCCATCATTGAGGATGTGATTGAAGACATGAAGGAGGGGCTGGGCGAAGCGCTCTATGACGCCTTTAAGCATATGGATACCTTCCATTTAAATCAAAAACGGCAAACGGTGCATCCGACTCTGTCCTTTGTTCATGAGCATCGATCCTTCTTTGGCACGATGATGAATAGAGATAATGCCCATCGTTTTTTTAAGGATGTGTTTCAGCAGGATGTGTTGCTGGCACCGATGAATGTGAATTTGACGCCGATCGAACGGGATATTTACGGGCATTACCGGGCTTTGTACACGTACGCGATTATCCTGTATTGGCTGAATGAAGATGCGGACGCGTCTCCGGAGGCCATCAGCCAAAAGGTATGGGAGCTTGTTTCTCAAAAGCGGTTTTATTGGCTGTTTGGACAGGCTGTGTCAGGAGAGCGGTGGAAGGACAGGCAAATCGACAGGCGTGTGATTCGAACGAGAGAGGCGCTTCAGAAGGCTTTGCTGGACGTATTGGCGGAGAAAAAAGATTATGCGGGCATTACAATTTCTGATATTACCCGCAAAAGCAATATCCGCCGCGCAACCTTTTATGATCACTATGCCAGCAAAGAGGAATTGCTGCAAACCATGATTCAGCAATCGTGTGAGGAGATCATTGGTCACTTGACGATTGCCTCCAGTCCGAATGAGCTTTCTTTGGACGAAGCGGAGGAGGCACTCGCCAGCCTGCTTTCTGCTTTAGACCATATGCCTATTGTCCATTTGCTCAATCGGGATTGGGGGGTTCCTCATGTCGTGCCTGAAATGCTCAAAACACTGGAATCGTTTTATCTGCACCAGCAGACTGACATGCCTGCGGAGAAAAAGCTTTATGCCTATTATGTATCCGCGATGATAATCGGGCTGATTTTGTATCGGCTGGATGAAGGAAAGGCGCATGCGCCGGAAGTGCTGGCGAGGGAGTTTTTGCAGTTTTTGGATGTGAAGAAGTATAAGGTTGTGTTGCTGTAAACGAAAGCAGCCAGCGGTACTTCAATTTGTTTTGAAGTGGATATACATATGCCCGGATACTCAGTCCGGGCTCTGTGTCGTTGCGTCACTTGGTCTGTTGAGTTTCTTTCTTTTCTTTCAAAGTGAGCTTTAAAAATAGAAGGGCTATAAGAATGAGAGCAATGTTCACCGACCAAGCTTTCCAGCTTGAAGTAGGGGCTAAAATCGTATTGAAGAGCAAGTGAATGATAGAAGAAATTGAAAAAATGAAAAATAGCAGTTTGTTTTGATGCATGATTCTATACAACCTATACCTTCCTTATAAAAAATAAATGCCTCAAAGCAGATTCTCTCCGCTTTTGAGACATATGTGGACATTTTCTTGAATGGAAACTAATTCAGATGTAATATTTCTAAAAAATAATCAATATATCTTTTCGAATCTACGATAATTGATACATTAGTCTGCATTCCATTTTTTAAGTATATTTTTTTTCCATTATCTTTAACAATTTCTTTGTTTTCTAAAGTACTTTCAGCAATATAAAACTTTTGTCCGTTTTGATCACTGATACTGTCTGGACTTATTTTTGTAATGACACCTTTAACGGTTTGATTTGTATTTTCAATATGGAATTTTACTTCATCTTTTTCATTTATATTTGTGATCTCATGACTCGGAATATAAATGTTAGCTGTAAGCTTCTCTTTATCAGGGATAATAGTCAAAATGGCGGTGCCTGCTTGTAAATTGTCACCTGGAGATATATTTGCTAATACATTAACATAGCCGTCACTTGTTGCTTTTATTTTATATTTTTCTAATTGTAAATCTATCATCTTTAGATCATCTTCTTTGGATGTAAGAGTGGTCTGAAGATCTGTTTGCTTTTGAGATGTTTGATTTAGCAAGTTTGATTTAAGCTGTTCAATTGAAAGCTTATAATTTGTTTCCTCTGAGTTATCGGAATCACTGTCAGAATCGTCACTTTTCATTGAACTGTTAATCTCATCAAGTGATTGATTTAATTCATCTTTTTCTTCACTTAGTTTTACTAGCATATCTTGTTTTAAACTTTCAAGCTGTCCGTTTAGGTTCTCTTTCTGCTGTGAGAAACTGTTTTTATCGAGCTCATCTTTCATCTTCTGTAGATCATCAAGCTGCTGCTCTGCATTTTGTTTGTTAGTTTGATAACTATTATAGTAAGAACTGTACTTATCATCCTGTTTGGCAAAGGATTTATTGTTTTTAATGGAGTCTTGCAGATCAGAAATTCTTTGAAGCTTTCGTTTCACTTTGTTTTTTGTCTTATCCAGATTATTTTTTACATTTTTTTTCTGCTTCTTAAGTTTATTCTGTTGAGTTTTTGCATTTTCTTCTGATGACTCTAACAAATCACTTTGTTTTTTGTAAGAGAGATATTGATTTTGATAACCCCAGTGATCATCCTCGCTGAATAAGTTTTTGTTCTTCTCAATACTCTTTTTAAGAGTTTGGTTTAACTCAACTTGTTCTTTTAAATCTTTGATAGCAGCTTTAGCGATTTTTTTCTGTGCTTGGATTTCAGCACTATCTAGAGTAAGCAGAGTATCTCCTTTTTTCACCTTATCAGCTTGTTTAAAAGCAACTGTTTTTACTTTGCCGGCTACTTCATTTGTTACGTTGCTGTTAGGCTTGGTATATTGGATGTCAGCTGTTGTTTTTAGAATCATTTCTTTCTTTCCATAGAAACTAAAAACAATACATGCAATAAGTAAAGCTATCAGTATATATGTAAAGAAAACACCAATTGGTTTGGGTTTTGATTCGTAGAATTCTCTGCTATCCTTCAAATCATGTAAATTGAAAAAGTTACGTTTCATCTAAATTGTCACCATCTCTTTCGATGGCATTTGGTTCTCCCACAACTCATAGTACTTCCCTTTTTTCTTCAATAAATCATTGTGGTTCCCATACTCTATGATTTCTCCATTTTTCATGACAAATATTTTGTCGCAATTCATAATTGTACTCAAACGATGAGCAATTATAATTGTAGTTACATCATCAGTCTGATCGTATATCATGTTTGATATTCCCTGCTCAGTAGTCGTATCGAGATTGCTTGTTGATTCATCCATTATGAGAATGTTAGGTTTTCTTAATAATGCTCTGGCAATTGCGAGCCTTTGCTTCTGGCCTCCAGATAAATTTGACCCGTTTTCCTCTACGAGAGTATCGTATCTCATTGGTAAATCATTGATAAAACTGTGTACATTCGTTTGTTTGCATACTTCTATAATCTCTTCAAAGGTAAAACTTCTTGAGTTCCCAAGCAAAAGGTTTTCAAGAATTGATCCTTGAATAAAGTGAGACTCTTGAGGGATATAACTTATACTTTCTCTTAAGGCGTTGGTATGGATATCATTTATATGAAATCCATTGATTAAAACCTCACCTGATTCAGCTGCATAAAATTTCATTAAAAGCTTAGTCAAAGTAGACTTGCCTGAACCGCTCTCTCCAACAAAGGCAACCTTTTCTCCTTTTTGAATATGCAGTGTAATATCTTTTAAGATGAGCTTTCGAGTTCCGTATCGAAAATTAATTTTATTAAAAGAAAGCGGACCTGTAATTGACGACGTCGATGTTATTTGTACCTCTTTCTCTTTTAATTCAGGTTCTAGCTTTAGAATTTCTCCGAGCCTTTTGGACGCAACAGAAGCTGATTGAAGCTTAGATTGTAGGCCGATGATGTTTTGTAAAGGATTTAAGAAGTAGGTTAATAAGGCATTATATGTAATAAGCTGACCGATAGTAAGGGAGCCTTTTATGACCTGAGTTGATCCGATCCACAATATCAATGCACCGCTTGCTAAATCCAAAAACATTTTTATGGAACTCTGAAGATTATCAATAACTCCATGTTTAAAAGCTGATCGTAAGTATTTTACAAACCTTTTTTCTGTTTCAAATGACATCATATATTCTGCATTATATGCTTTAACAGTTTCGATGCCGTTAAGCGTCTCAACAATCTTTGAAGTCAGCTGAGCATTGTTTTCCATTTCTCTGTTATTTATATTTTCGTAGGGTTTTATAAAAATCCAAACCGTCAAAATATAAAAAGGTATGAAAGCCAATGTGATGAGAAATAAAGTAGTATTCTGCAGATATAAGAAAATACCAACCATAATAAGCATAATGGTATCGAGTATGACCGAAAGTGATGCACTGACAACCGCATCGATCACTTTATTAGCATCAGTAAATCGGGATATAATTTCGCCAACTTTTCGATTGCTGAAAAATTTCATTGGCAAAGTAAGCACATGTTGAAAGTATCCAAACATAATGGAGATACTTAATTTTTGACCTAGGAGAATCATTAGGTATTGCCTAAAACCTATTAAGAAAACCTTAAATAAATACATAATCAAAAGACCGATTGAAAGAATATGTAATGTGTTACTTAATCCATTAGGCAGTATTTGATCGATGATCGTCTGAAAGTAAAAAGTACCGAGGATCCCGAAGATGGTAATAATAAAGGATGCTAAAACTGTATGTATAATCAACGATTTTTGCTGAAGAATCAACCTGAAGATATCGGCACTTATATTACTTGTCTCGGTCTGTTTTTTATAAGTCTCAGTAGGTGCTAAAAGTATTAAGATGCCTGTCCAAATCTTAAAAAAATCATCTTTTTGATATGTAACGAGCCCTTTTCCAGGATCCGCAATGATAATCTTATCTTTACTAATTTTATGTATAACAACGTAATGCAATAATTGTTGATCTATAATAATATGTGCAATTGCTGGAAGAGTAATGGGCTGATCAAAAGCTGTATGCTCTGCACGTACAGCTTTTGCTGTAAACCCCAACTGTTCGGCGGCTTTTACCATTCCAAGAGCACTAGTACCTTGTGTATCAGTTCCAGCAATGTCACGTATATAAGCTAGAGAGAGCTTTGAGCCATAGTGTTTTGCAATTGTTGATAGGCAGGCTGCTCCACAATCTTTTTGATCAAGTTGTCGTACACAATGATATCTATTAAAAAACATATACTACTCTCCATAATGAAGGTCATTTTTTTAGAATATATATAATATAAAGAATAGACATCATTTTATTACATTTTCATGGTTTGTCAACCTTTTTAAGGTAAATATTTATTGTTATTTAGAGCTTTTGGCACGTTTATATAATATAAATGCGTAATTGATATAGATAAGATATAAAGCAAGATTAAATACACCTAAGTGAAAAAAATAAGAAAGAGATATACAAAATAAACCTCCTGCGATTATATAGCTATAGAACAACTTCATTTTACCAACTCCTATAAATGTTAAATACATTGTAAGATATAATAGACAAAATGTAAAATATATATGGATAAATGCAATATATAGTTTGCGTGGGTTTTTTATATATGATATGCTACAGATAAATAAACCAATGGAGACTTGCCAATGAATAATAATTTGAAGTTGGAAAGAATAAGAGTGAATTTAACACAGGAACAACTTGCCGAAAAAATTGGAGTGACAAGACAGACGATTGGATTAATTGAAAAAGGGAAGTATAATCCTTCTTTACAATTATGTTTGAAAATTTGTATAGAATTGAAAGTTACTCTGAATGATGTATTTTGGACGCATAACAGGGAGGAAGAAACTAATGAAGGATGAGAGAATAAGTCATATTGAAAATAAGATAGGTCATGAAAGCTTTCTTTTAGTAATTGCTCTGGTTTTTGTCTCTTTTATACTTTCGATTATGTTTGAAATGCCGAGCACGTTAATGACAATTATCATATTGTTTGTGGGAAGCGGATATTATGGATTAAGAGCTATGTCAAAAGGCATTTTAAGAGTGAATCTGAAAAAGAAGAAGAAAAGTTCGTACTTTCTTTTAATTATTTTTACTTTTATTCTGTATATGGCAACGTCGATATTATTTAGAATCGTTACATTCCCTTTTACAACTAAAGAATTCTTATTCCAAATTCTTATGTATATCTTATGGCTAATTCCTTTTAGTCTCATCATGTATACTACATATAAATTTTCAAACAGGCAGCAGAAAAAAGAATTAGAGAATTAATTAAGAGGGCTTAACCTAAATAACTAATTAGGTTAAGCCCTCTTTTACTGTAAATTGATCGATAAGTAATATATGATTTTATGGAAAAAACTATTGATTTAGGTTTTATTATGTAATATTATAATTCTCATGGTAAATTTATACTAGTTATTATTTACCTGAATAACTTTGAGGAGGAATATTGATGAACGCAAAAAGCATAAAAAACGTTGAACTTCAGGCATTGACTCTGGAAGAAGCTGAACAAATTGATGGAGGGAGTTATGCGAAATATCTTGGCAGTGCAGTAGTTACTGGTGCCGGCGCAGGTGTAGTCGGAGGTGTTCCAGGTGTTATTCTTGGTGCCCATGCAGGTGCAATTGCAGGGTCAGTTGGTTATTTAGGCGGGTCATTAATCGCCGGAAAATGGCTTTAAGGAGGGAATAGCATAAATGGAAAATAATAATCATCTTTCAGAATTGAACGTAAAAGAAATGGAACAAATTGATGGCGGAGGCTGGAGAAGTGCCCTTGGCGGAGCTTTTTCAGGTGCATTAGTCGGTGCTTCAACAGTAGGCGTCGGTGGAGCAGCTGTTGGCGGACCCGTTGGTGGTGCCGGCGGAGCAATTACTGGCGGCATAGTTGGCGGTATAGTTGGCGGAATCAACGGTTGGTAATAAAAATACATAAAAAACCATCTTGAACATTATATAACAAGACCGGCAAGAGTATATCTTTTCCCGGTCTTGTTATATTTGTATTTATATATATACATTATGTTTTGTAGCGTCTATTTATTATAAATTCTTTTAACTGACTATCTCAGTTACTTCGTCTCTTCCTTCCATTTCTCATCAATCAGCATCTTCCCAGGCCAAGTATATGCCATGATGCCGCCGTCTGCGGTGATGTCTTCGCCAGTGACGTATGAGCTGTCGTCTGAAGCGAGGAATAGCGCCACAGTCGCCATTTCTTTCGGTTGGCCGAGGCGTCCGAGCGGTGTGACCCACTTGTTGGCTTCGCGGAATTTCTCGCCCATTTCCTGTTCTTTGGTGCCCGCCAGTTTATCAATCAGCGGAGTTTCGATCGTACCTGGTGAAATGGAATTAACACGGATGCCGTCTCGTGCGTAGTCGATTGCCATCGCTTTTGTCAGGTTGGTGATTCCGCCTTTTGCCGCGTTGTAGCCGGAGCGGTCAAGGTCCGCGGCACGGCCTGACATAGAGGAGGTGTTGATGATAGAGCCCCCTTTTTCGAGCATGAGCGGAATCAGATATTTACTGCAAAGGAATGTTCCGCGCAGATCGACGGAGATAATGCGGTCAAACAAGTCAACTGGATATTCGTGAACTTTTCCGCCTTCCTGATCAACGCCGGCGTTATTAAACAGAATATCAATCGTTCCGCAAGCCTTCTTGAGTTGATCAGCAAATGCTTTCACGCTGTTTTCATCTGATACATCGAGATGAAAGGCGTCCGCCTGTCCTCCGTTTTGTCTGATTGCTTCAACTGTTTCTTTCATTTGGTCTTCATTGATGTCCCCGATCATCACACGCGCGCCTTCATTGGCAAAAACCTCTGCCGTCGCTTGTCCAATGCCTGTCGCGGCGCCTGTAATGACTGCGGTTTTGTTTGCTAGTCTTCCCATATATGATTCCTCCTTTTTTCTATAACTGTTCCCGATGAATAAGGGAGTAAACATAAAGGGATCCATTTCAAAATACCTAATAAATATGTTAATATTATCTAGGATATATGATTGGGAGGTTTGCATATTTTGAAGATACAGCATAAAAAGGAGATTGCGTTTTATTGTTATGCAATTATTCCTATGGGGTTTGTTATTTCTACCATTATCTCTATTTTATCTCACGACATCACGTTTCCTCTCACGGTAAGAAATATTTTGGATGAGTCTTTGAAAAACATCTGGTTCCTTATCTTATTTAGCCTGTTTTTCTACCCGACATACATATGGATGAAGCAAGTATTTGGCTGCTGGAAAGAAGAAGAGAATAGAGGATGATAAAATTCTCTATTCTTTTCTTAAACCCATTAGATTAAAATTCACATATATGCATATGGCATTCAATTGACAATTATCACTCTATATGATAAATAGATGCTGAAAAGAGTTTACCTAACACAACTATATCAAAAAAGGGGCGATCTAGAGTGGCGAAAAAAGAGTTTAAAGCAGAGTCCAAACGGCTGCTGGATATGATGATTAACTCCATTTATACGCAAAAAGAAATTTTCCTGCGTGAGTTAATCTCCAATTCGAGTGATGCGATTGACAAAATCTATTACAAAGCGCTGACGGACGATACGCTTACGTTTGATCAAGACAGTTACTATATAAAGGTTTCAGCCGACAAGAACGCGAGAACGCTCACCATCTCTGATACGGGGATCGGGATGACGAAGGATGAGCTTGAACAGCATCTTGGAACAATTGCAAAAAGCGGTTCTCTTGCGTTTAAAAAGGAAAACGAGCTGAAAGATGGACATGACATCATCGGCCAATTTGGTGTCGGTTTTTACGCGGCATTTATGGTTGCCGATGTCGTGACAGTCATCAGTAAGGCGCTCGGCAGCGAAGAGGCGTATAGATGGGAATCTGCGGGTGCAGACGGCTATTCAATTGAGCCGTGTGAAAAGGATGCTGTCGGTACAGATATTATCCTGAAAATCAAAGAAAATACAGAAGACGACAGCTATGACGAATTTTTAGAGGAGCATCGCTTAAAAGCCATCATCAAAAAGTACTCCGACTTCATTCGCTACCCGATCAAAATGGACACAGCCGTTAATAAGCCGAAGGAAGGCAGTGAGAATGAATTTGAAGAGGTACAGGAAGAACAGACAGTTAACAGCATGGTGCCGATCTGGAGAAAAAACAAAAGTGAGCTGACAGATGAGGACTATGAAAAGTTCTACGCTGAAAAGCATTACGGATTTGATAAACCGCTCACACACGTTCATATCAGTGTGGATGGAGCTGTTCGCTACAACGCGATTCTATTCGTCCCTGAAAACATGCCGTTTGACTATTATTCCAAGGAATATGAGAAAGGCTTAGAGCTGTACTCCAATGGCGTGCTGATCATGAACAAATGCGCTGATCTGCTTCCAGATCACTTCAGCTTCGTGAAAGGAATGGTCGATTCCGAGGATCTATCGCTGAATATTTCCCGAGAAATGCTCCAGCATGACCGCCAATTAAAGCTGATCGCGAAAAACATCAGCAAAAAAATCAAAAACGAGCTGCAAAACCTGCTGAAAAAAGACCGCGAGAAATACGAAACGTTCTATAACGCATTCGGCAGACAGCTGAAATTCGGCGTGTACAATGATTTTGGCGCGAATAAGGATCAATTGAAGGATCTCTTATTATTTTACTCTTCTACAGAGAAAAAATTGGTCAGCTTAGATGAGTACGTATCCAGAATGCCAGAAGTGCAGAAATACATTTATTATGCGACTGGTGATTCTTACGACCGCATTGAGAAACTGCCGCAAACGGAAATGGTGGCAGACAAAGGCTATGAAATTCTTTACTTTACCGAGGACATCGATGAGTTTGCGATTAAAATGCTGGCATCGTATCAGGAAAAAGAATTCAAATCCGTATCAAGCGGAGACCTTGGCATAGATACAGATGAGGATCAAAAACAGTCCGAGGAAGAGGAAAGCAAGTACAAGGATCTGTTTGAGGAAATGAAAAACATTCTGTCAGACAAAGTGAAAAACGTCAGAGTGTCAAAACGACTTAAATCTCATCCGGTCTGCCTTGCCGCTGACGGCGAAGTGACAATCGAGATGGAAAAAATCTTAAATGCGATGCCGGACAGCCAACATGTACAGGCAGAAAAAGTACTGGAAATCAATCCGAATCACGAGGTATTCAACACATTACAGGATGCATTTGAACAGGATAAAGAGAAGCTGAATTTGTACACAAATCTTCTGTACAATCAGGCACTCCTTATCGAAGGCCTGCCGATCCAGGACCCTGTGGAATTCACGAACAATATTTGCAAGGTGATGGTGTAATAAGAAAAAGGAATCGTCCCACGGACGATTCCTTTTTTATTTATAAAGTACGTTCATTCAGCTTTTGGTTTTGGCTGTTTTTCTTCTTTTTAAACCGATTTTTCAGGCTTGCTTCAATTTCTTCCAAGCTTTTTCCTTTTGTTTCCGGAACCACGTAGAAGGCGAAGAAAAATGAGAGCAGACAGATCACTGAAAAAATGGTAAAGACCCATGCGATTCCCAGCGCGCTGAGCATCAGCGGGAAGACGAGCGACACGATCAGGTTTGTTGCTGATAAGACCAAGGTAGTAAAGCCTGTTGCGGCTCCGCGTACTTTGGATGGGAAAAGCTCAGGCATGAGAACCCATACAACCGGACCCCATGTTGCTTGATAAAAGACGATATAAACGCCGAGAAAAACGACGGTCAGCCATGCTGTTGATGTAGAAAGACCCAGTGTCAGGAGCACAGCTGCCAGTGCGGCCAAGCTTAGTGTAATGCCGACGCTTCCCCACATCAGCAGTTTTTTGCGGCCGATGCGGTCGATCAAAATCATAGCTGTAATACACATCAATACGTTGAGGACACCGATCCCCATTGTACCGAGGACTGATGCTGATGTGCCAAGACCGGCTTTTGTAAAAATGGTCGGCGCGTAGTAGATGACCGTGTTAATACCGACAGCCTGCTGGAAAATGGCAAGGCCGATACCAATGAGAAGCATAGGGCGAATCCATTTCGCTTTCAGCAATCCGAGCGTTGTTTCTTTTTTTTCTGCTTCTGTTTCTTTCATATCTGCAAGTTCTTGTTCAATATTGTCTTCGTCATGAGTGATTTTCATAATGTTTCTCGCTTCATCTTCACGTCCGCGCTTGACGAGCCATCTTGGTGATTCAGGCATAAACGCGATCCCGATTAATAAAAGCACCGCAGGCACCGCAGCCAGTCCCACCATCCAACGCCACGCTTCAAACGGTGTGAACAGATAGTTTACGATATATGCTAATAAAATACCGGTCACAACCATTAAGTTGTTCATCGTGCCGAGTGTTCCGCGAATATTCGTTGGTGCCATTTCTGTCAGGTATACGGGTACAAGCGCCGTTGATCCGCCGACGGCCAGTCCGAGAATCACCCGAGATGCAATCAGCATGCCGATCGTTTGAGAAAACGCGCAGGCGAGCGCGCCGATAATAAAAATGATGGAAAGGACAAATACAACTTTTCTTCTGCCCCAGCGATCAGAGCACGTGCCGCTTAAGGCCGCGCCGAAAATCGCACCAAGAAGCAGCATGCTGACAACCAATCCTTCTGTGAATGTCGTTAATGGAATATCATTGTTTATAAATAGCAGCGCCCCAGAGATGACGCCCGTATCATAACCGTAAAGCAGCCCTCCTAAAGCGCCGAAAAAGTAGATCATATATTTCCTTATATTTATTTTCACAAATGTTCCTCCTCAGATGTTAGGGCAATCAGTATGTATAACAAGGTTAATAGAGTAGTACCCTTATCCTATTTGATTTGAAACATTTGTTTTGAAAATAGTAATGATAAATCCAAAAAGCGGAGTATGCTGACAAACCTAACGAGAAAAACAATATAAAAAAACCTTACCCGCGCGGGGTAAGGTTTGGTTTTTATTCTCCCTCGTTGACGAAAACCAAAGCGGAGAATCCTTTTTTTCTTCTTATGAGAACAGCTGATCAATAAATGAAATATCCTCTTGAGAAAGCGTCACATCGGCTGTTTTGATGTTATCAACCAGCTGATCGGCACGTTTTGCTCCAGGAATGAGAATATCAATTTCCGGTCTTGCCAAATACCAAGCCAATACGATGTGAGGGATCTCAACGTTGTGCTTTTGGGCAATAGGCGCAAGTTTGTTGACCTTTCTGATATTTTCTTTGAAACGCTCGCCTTTGAAGTGTTCCTGTTCGTTTCGCAGGTCGCCTTCTGGGAACGTTGTATCTTCTGTATACTTGCCTGCCAACAATCCTGATACGAGCGGGAAGTAAGGGATAAATGAAATGTTGTGCTCCTTCGTGTACGGGAAGAAAGTCTTCTCCGCTTCACGGTTTAACAGGTTGTATTCGCCTTGCAATACATCTACCAAGCCGTCTTTGTTTGCTTCTTTCAACTGCTCTAATGAGAAGTTGGAGACACCGATGGAGCGGATTTTTCCGGCTTTCTTCATCTCATTCAGCGCGTTGACGGCTTCATCCTTCGGCGTATGCTCGTCAGGGAAATGAATGTAGAACAAGTCGATATAATCTGTGTTCAAACGTTTCAGGCTTTCATCAACTGATTTTTTCAGAAACTCAGGTGAATTATCAAAAACAAAGTCATTTCCTTCTTTTCTGTGTGCGGCTTTTGTGGCGATGACTACATCTTCACGATTGAATTCGCGCAGCACTTCACCAATTAATTCTTCGGAACGGCCGATCCCGTAAATGTAGGCGGTATCTAACATTGTCACGCCATTGCGGATCGCCTCGCGAACTAATTCTTTTCCAGTTTCTTCATTTAGGTTCGGGTAGAGGTTATGTCCTCCGACAGCATTTGTTCCTAATCCGATAGGAAATACCTGCAAGTCTGATTTTCCGAGCGTAGCTTTTTTCATGATCTGCCTCCTAGAATAAAATGGATGATAGACTCTCAACCCTATTGTAACAATTAGGCCAGATGAATGCCGATTTGGTGCTCATTACAATACTGTGTGTATTTCATCATCTAGTGGTTGAGAGGGTCGTTGTGCAATGGAACCTTTCAAACGGTACATACGCCAACAGTATTGATTTTCCGAATTTTAAAATAGTCAGCTCATAGATATACTTCTTTTGCTTTTTCTGAAATCCTTTTTTTATACGGTGAATGGGTTAAAAGCAGCTCAATATTCGGCAACGAAAAAGAGAATTTCGATTACACTGCGCAAATGGCGGTTCCGCGCGATGTACCAGAAGAGCTTACTTATTTGATTATCATTGAGAATGGAAGTAATTGAGATTCCAACCAGTCTGAGTTTGCGTTCACACCCAGCTCAAATAACCCGGGTATGCTTGGCCTATTCTCTGGGTTGAAGTCACCTTTCGTTGGCACGCTGTTCGAATTCGTTTTGCTCTTAGAAATATGAAGCTGGGAATTGAGGCGGTAAAAGGAAACAGTGAAAAGCAAAATAAGAGTTCAGATCAGAGGATAAAGCCGCACAGAAGGAAGTCTGCTGAAGATCAAGCACTCACAACATCGTGAGTGCTTTTGTCATGTCATTTATTTCTGATTTTCTTTTTCCCGCTTCACAAGCATATCAGCAATTAAATCAATCTGTTTGCTGACGGCAATCGGGTCGTACGGATAGAAGGTGTTGAAGTCATTGATAAAGACACGATTGTTCTTGACCGCATTGAGGTTTTTCCAAACGGATGAATCTTTTAGACGCTCAAGTGTTTTGTTTTCTCCATTCGGATTGTAATCGGTAATGAACATATAGTCTGCGGCATACTCAGGAATAACCTCTTGAGAGAGCTGTTTCATCTCTCCTTTTTTGATGACATCTTGTTCAATTTTTTCAGGCGCTTTTAAGCCGAGCGCATTGTATACGGCTTGGCCGCCGCGTCCGCTATTGTCATTGAATACCCAGAGTGCACCTTTGTCCGTGCTTTCAAAAATGCCAAAGGTCGCATCTTTGTCGATGACGCTGTCCACTTTCTTTTTGGCAGCTTCTGCTTTTTTATTAAAGTCATCCATAAATGATTTTGCATTGTCTTTCGCTCCTGTCATATCTCCAAACATGCTGACTGTATCCTGTACGTTTTTCGCTGTGTTAAAAGGGATGACAACAGTGGGAGCGATTTTCTTTAATTTATCGACGTTCTCCTCCTTCATGACGACAATCAAGTCAGGCTGAAGCTCCATCACTTTTTCAACGCTGATCGGATCACCGACGTCCTTTACTTCTTTCAGCTGTGATGTCAAAAATGGATTTCGAAATGACCATGATCCCGCGCCGACCACATTGGCTCCGACAGACAGCAATTCCCCAGCATAAAAATCAGTGACGATGCGTTTCGGATGCGCAGGAATTTCAACCTTCCCTTTTACTGAATTGTAAGTTCTCATGTCTGTCTTATCTGAAGCTGAATCACCTTTCGAGGCTGTACCGCTGCAAGCGCTGACAAACATCAGAAGCAATACCAGCAGGCCGGTAAGCAATGCTTTCTTTTTCATCAAGAATCCCCCAAAAACTCTTTTATTAGTAATGATTATCATTATCAATTAATAATATAGCAAGAAACCCGCCCCTCGTCTATCACTATTTCAAGGAAAAAACGTTTTTGCGTTTACAGGTGACGTGATTTGTTTAATCGATTATTATAGGTAAATAGGAGGTGAAAAATATGGGAATTACGAAAAGAGGTGCCGCGTGGGAATGGCTTCATAGCTGGTGGATGCTGTTTATTTTCATGCCTTTTGCCATTACCAGTTTTTTTGCCTTTTTATTTATTGGCATCAAGGTCAGAAATAGAAAGTGGATCATGTACGGAATCATTTATTTTTTAATTGTTGCGTTTGGTTTTGTTTTGCCCGCTCAGCTCGGCGTTTTTATTGTAGTCCCGTTATGGGCAGTGACCATTGTTCACGGGTTTAAAGTGCGTCCGCTGTATCTGATTCAGCTGGATGTCTATAAAGATAATGTGGAGGCAAGAGCCTTTGCTGAGGCAAGAAGTGAAGCCGAAAGCAGATTTGATGCGCCGAAACAGTCTATTCAAGATATACATATACGAAAAGAACAGTAAGAAAAAGCTCAACACAATGCAGTGTTGAGCTTTTTCTATGTTACTGCTGATAGGTATGCTGCTGAAATGGCGTGTGTTGGCCGAATGGAAGTGTTGATATATTTGTGTTCATGCCGCTGGATTGTCCAGTGAGTTCTTGCTGCATTTGGTTGCACAGATTGACAACCTGCTGGCATTTTTGAATGGCCATGTCGTGCCCGTGCAACGCTTGTTGAATCGTATGCGCAGCTTGTTGTTCATGGGTCAGAACCTGCTGGAGCATTTGGATATTTTGCTGCTCCTGGTGAAGCATTTGGCGGTATTGCTGGCTGCTTTGCTGTGTTTGCTGAATGAGCTGCTGAGCAGTCTGTCGGCATTGATTCAGCTGCTGCAAGCCGTGTTGTGTAGTATGCATGAATTACCCCTCCGTGTAATCGATTGACGTGAGTCGGTATTATCATGCAACTTCAATGAAAAGAAATGCTGCAAATGAGAAACTACAATTATTTTCCTTATCCCCCTATCTTTGAATGAAAACAGTAAAGATTGTATACTTGTATAAACCCTTTTTATGTAAATGCGCCGCATTAAAAAACATAAGAAGTGCGGAAAACGAAATCCTCGAATCGGGAAAATCGTATTCCGCTTTTTTCTTGCTGCTTCAAAAACCGCCTTCACCTGCAGTAAATGGGATATTCAGCCTGTTTTCTACTGTGCGGAGGCGTTGATTGAGCCGGTTTAAGCGGCGTGTATGGCGTTCAACAGCCTGGCTTAACTGATTGACCTGTTCGGCCATCCGTGCAATTTCCTGATTTTGACGGCGGTCTTCATTCGTGAGGCGTGTTAATTCTCTTGTTTGCTGTTCGTTTTGCCGTTCAAGCGCGGCAACTCTTCTTTCTAACGCGGACGGCTGTCTGTCCGCCTGATAGGGATCATAATAATCCGGCTGCGGATAAGAATTGTATTCATGTTGGCTATAGTAAGGTTCCTGCTGAGGCAGCTGCGGGCTGTAATATTGGTAAGGATTCATGTAATCCATCTCCTTAAAAAATGTAGGTGAATTCCTTATAACTTATGTAGTCATTGGCACAGTGCCACGGCATGTGCCTAAAAAGGTGAGAAAGGACAGCAAAACGAGAAACGCGTCGTTTTATGACGGAATCTCCGCTCTAAAAAGAGGAGAAAACGGGACATGGATATTAGAAGCAAAGCAGCGATAACAAGAATCAAATCAAACACCAGTAAGGAGGAGACATATGAGAAATAAAAAAGCTGAAAGACTGGTGATTACAGGACTCATTTTACATATCATTCAATGGGGATTTATATTATGGGCTTTTCTCAAGATCAAACATCTATTTAGCGACTATACGATTTATAACCCAAATGTCGTCGGCGGATCAATGCAGTCCTTATCGTTTGTACAAATGCTGCGGTCTATGATCTATTCAGGGGCCTTTGTGAATTATGTGTTGTTTTTTGCGCTTATTACGCTGATGTATTGTGCAGTTCTTCATGCTATCTTGATTGTTCTGGAAATGACCGCTTACATCATGATCAGACGAAATCCCGCCTCTGCATGGGGATTCTTTTTGACGGCGGCGGGTGTGAAGCTTGCCGTCTTGAATATCACCGGTATTCCTTTTATAGCTGCCGGCTTCCTGCTGATGAAACAGGAAAAAGCAGAAAACGGCGGCATGGAGACAGAAAGAAAGCAAAAACCGCGCACACGCATCCGAAGACAAGGGCGGCGTCTGCATAAAACGCGGAGAAAACCATCTCTTCCAGTTGAATATCAAAAAGAAAAAACGATATGATGAGACTATAGCCTGAAAACGACACGAAGGAGATGCGGAATGTATAAACTAATTGCAATTGATATGGATGGAACCCTTTTAAATGATCGTCATGAAGTCACAGAGGAAGTCCGCGACGCGCTTCACGCGGCAAAAGCGGAAGGCGTGAAAATTGTGCTTTGCACCGGCCGGCCTATCGGGGGTGTGCGAAGATACTTAGATGAATTGAATCTTATTGAAGAAGGCGATTATGTCATCGCGTATAACGGAGCGCTTGTTCAAAATACGCATACAAATGAAGTGGTTACGGAGCTGTCTCTCGGTTATGAGGATTTGACTTCATTATATGACCTGAGCCTAGAGCTGAAGACGCCGATGCATTTCTTTGATTCATCTAACCTGTATACGCCTAACCGCGATATCAGCGAATTTACTGTATACGAATCGTATGTGACACAAGTGCCGCTCCATTTCCGCAAGATGGATGAAGTGCCAAAAGATATCCTCATTCCGAAAGTGATGTTTATTGATAAACCGGAGAACTTAAGCCGCGTCATTACCTCGATTCCAAATGACGTGAGGGAAAAATACACGATGGTTAGAAGCGCGCCTTTCTTTTATGAAATTCTTCATCCCGAAGCCAGCAAAGGAAATGCTGTGCGCCAGTTGTCGCAGCTGCTCGGAATTGAGCAGGCCGAAGTCATGTGCATAGGTGACAACGGAAACGACCTGACAATGATTGAATGGGCGGGCTGTGGCGTTGCCATGGCAAACGCCATCCCGGAAGTATTGGAAGCTGCAAACTTTCAAACACGTTCCAATAATGAACATGGTGTTGCGCACGCGATTCATGAGCTTGTTTTGGCGAAATAATGAAACCCAGCCTTGTAAAAGGCTGGGTTTTTGTTTATCGGTCTCACACAATGAGAATATTCACTCCGTTGAAACGATTGGCATTGCGCAATATTCAGAAAGGGAATATATCATTTCTTTGATCGGCAACTACATGTCTCAGCCGAAAAACGGCTAAGGCAGAAACTGTTTCAAGCTTTATGTAATCGGGAATGTAGATGTAATGATTCTGTCTGTGAAAGAGGGTTGGACACATGGAAGTGAAAGACCAGTACTTGTCAAAAATCAAACAGGAAACCAAGCCTTGGGTCAAGCGATTTGGACGGCTTGGTTATTTTTCATTCGGCGGTGTTTTTATCCTGCTCGGGATTCTGGCGTTTATGACGGCATCAGGTGCAGGCAGCGCAAAAGATTCGAACGGAGCGCTCCGCACCTTATCGCACATGCCGTACGGATCCATTTTGCTTTTTTTCATTGGCGTCGGTCTCATCGGTTATGTGATCTGGATGGTGCTGAGCGCCCTCAAGGATACGGAGGGTCACGGAACGAGCAGGCGCGGCCTGTCACGGAGAATGGGGAATTTTCTCAGTGCCGTTGTTTACGCATCCATTGCTTGGAATGCCTTGCGATTAGTGTTTGGCCATGGCGACAGCGGCACTTCTGAACAGACGTGGTCCGCTTATGTATTGGCGCAGCCATTCGGTCGAGGGCTCACAGGGCTGGCAGGTGCAGGCTTTATTGTATTTGCGATTGTTCAATTTTTGAAAAGTGTCCGGGCTACTTTTATGAAAGAATTCGATACGTCAAAAATGAATAGACAGATGATATGCATTACGAAAAACATCGGACGCGCAGGCAATATCGCCCGCGCAATTATTTTCTCGGCCATCGGCTATTTTCTCATAAAAACAGCCATGACCGCTGATCCTGACGATACACGAGGCTTTGACGGTGCACTCGCTGAACTCGCACAGCAGCCGCATGGCAAAATGATGCTGTCTATTTTGGCGTGCGGGCTGATTTTATATGGATTGTACGCGATTATGAAAGGCGTTTATCAGCATATGACATGGGAGGAATAAGCTCTGGGCAAACGCGTCCAGAGCGTTTTTCAGTTTCTCAGAAATCAGGTGGATGAAAGCGGGGGCCAGCCTGTATAATAAAAGCAGATCGAGAGCAGTTTCATCATGAACTGATCCACAAGGAGGTGCGGAATGGATCGGGAAAAACAACAACTAAGCATAGAAGCGGCAAGGCTTTACTATCAGTCTGACTACAGTCAGCAGCAAATTGCTAAGCAGCTCAACATTTCAAGGCCGACCGTTTCCCGGCTGCTGCAATATGCAAAGGAAAAAGGGTTTGTCCAGATTCGCGTCATCGACCCTTTTGAGGATTTGGATGCGCTCGGTTCCATGCTTAAAGAGAAATACGGGCTTCTCGAGGCGCATGTTGTCTTTTCCCCGACACCCGATTATATAGAAATCACACATCACCTAAGCCGCTATGGTGCAGAATATATTCATGAAACGGTCAATGACGGCGACATTGTCGGTGTCAGCTGGGGAACCACCATGTACCAAATCGCGCAAAACATGCTGCCAAAGCAGGTGAAAGGCGTTGAGGTCGTTCAGCTGAAAGGCGGCATCAGCCACTCTCAGGTAAACACGTATTCCGCCGAAACGATTCAGCTGTTTGCAGAGGCTTTTCAAACGGTTCCGCGTTATCTCCCGCTTCCCGTCGTGTTTGATCATGCGGATGTGAAGCGAATGGTAGAGAAAGACCGTCATATTGAGCGGATCATTGAGATGGGCAAACAGGCAAATATCGCTCTCTTTACAGTGGGAACTGTCCGTGATGAAGCCCTGTTATTCCGGCTTGGCTATTTTAATGAAGAAGAGAAAGCACTGCTGAAAACACAGGCCGTCGGAGATATCTGTTCACGCTTTTTTGATGCGAGAGGGAATGTTTGCAGCAAGGCTATCAATGACCGGACCATCGGTGTCGAGCTTGAAGACCTCAGGCTGAAGGAGTGCTCCATTTTAGTGGCTGGAGGGAGCAGAAAAGTGTCGTCCATACATGGTGCATTAACTGGAAAATATGCCAACGTATTAATCATTGACCAGCACACCGCAAGGGCGCTTGTTAATGGTTTGTGACACGCGCAAACCGTTCGCTGAACAAAATTTCATTTACTAATTTACATATGTTCAAAAGTCGGTTATGCTAAAAAATATCTTAACAAAAAAGGAAGTGTGCGAAGGATGTCATTAGCTCACATAATTGATCATACAGCTTTGAAACCGCATACACAAAAAGCGGACATTCTAACATTAATCGAAGAAGCGAAAGCATACAAATTTGCGTCAGTATGTGTTAATCCGACTTGGGTGGAGCTTGCTGCAAAGGAGCTTAAGGGAACTGGAGTTGACGTTTGTACGGTCATCGGCTTCCCGCTCGGTGCCAATACAACGGAAACAAAAGCGTTCGAAACAAAAGACGCGATTTCAAAAGGCGCCACTGAAGTGGACATGGTTATTAATATTGCCGCTTTGAAAGATAAAGAAGATGACGTGGTGGAAGCGGATATCCGCGGTGTGGTGGAAGCCGCAGCCGGAAAAGCGCTTGTCAAAGTCATTATCGAAACATGCCTTCTGACTGATGAGGAAAAAGAACGTGCTTGCCGTTTAGCCGTTTCTGCGGGCGCGGATTTTGTAAAAACATCAACAGGCTTCTCTACAGGCGGCGCAACAAAAGAAGACATCGCCTTAATGCGAAAAACAGTAGGGCCTGATATCGGCGTGAAAGCATCCGGCGGTGTCAGAACGAAAGAAGATGTAGACACGATGGTCGAGGCGGGCGCAAGCCGAATCGGCGCCAGCGCAGGTGTCTCTATTGTCAAAGGAGAACATGCAACAGGCGGAGACAACTACTAAAAAGCTGGTGGGCAGACTGCTTTCCATTTTCTGAGGGAAAAATTTTCGCAAGCTAATACAAATAAAGGAGAACACATATGAAGTATTTGATTGGGATTATCGGTTTAATCGTGTTTTTAGGCCTTGCATGGATCGCAAGCAGCGGGAAAAAAAGAATTAAGATCCGCCCAATTGTTATTATGCTCATTTTGCAATTTATTCTTGGCTACATTCTCCTCAATACCGGAATAGGGAATTTCCTCGTCGGAGGGTTTGCGAAAGGATTCGATTACCTGCTCGGATACGCGGGAGAAGGAATCAACTTTGTGTTTGGCGGTCTGGTGAATGCGGATCAAACGACATTCTTTATGAATGTTCTCTTGCCAATCGTGTTTATTTCCGCTCTGATCGGGATTTTGCAAAAGTGGAAGATTCTTCCTTTCATTATCAGATATATCGGTCTTGCCCTCAGCAAGATAAACGGTATGGGAAGACTGGAATCGTATAACGCAGTTGCTTCTGCTATTTTAGGGCAATCGGAAGTATTTATTTCCTTGAAGAAAGAACTTGGCCTTTTAAATCAGCAGCGCTTGTATACATTGTGCGCTTCTGCAATGTCAACCGTATCCATGTCAATCGTCGGTGCGTATATGACGATGCTGAAACCGGAATATGTCGTAACAGCGCTGGTCTTGAATTTATTTGGCGGTTTCATTATTGCTTCCATTATCAATCCTTACGAGGTTGCCAAAGAAGAGGATATGCTTCGTGTTGAAGAAGAAGAAAAACAATCCTTCTTCGAAGTGCTCGGAGAATACATCCTTGACGGCTTCAAAGTAGCGGTTGTTGTCGCTGCGATGCTGATTGGATTTGTCGCGATTATCGCCCTCATTAACGGCATTTTTAACGCGATATTCGGTATTTCCTTCCAAGACATCCTTGGATATGTGTTTGCTCCATTTGCTTTCCTTGTTGGTATCCCATGGAATGAAGCTGTTAATGCGGGAAGCATTATGGCAACAAAAATGGTATCCAACGAATTTGTCGCCATGACGTCGCTCACGCAAAACGGCTTCCATTTCAGCGGCCGTACAACAGCGATTGTATCGGTATTCCTTGTGTCATTTGCAAACTTCTCCTCGATCGGAATCATTGCCGGAGCGGTGAAAGGACTGAATGAAAAGCAAGGAAATGTCGTCGCTCGTTTCGGTCTGAAATTATTATACGGCGCTACGCTTGTCAGCTTTTTATCAGCGGCAATTGTGGGCTTGATTTACTGAACATAATCGAAAAGGATCGGTGACTATACATGAGAATGGTAGATATCATCATCAAAAAACAAAACGGAAACGAACTCACCACAGAAGAAATCCAGTTTTTCGTGAACGGCTATACGGACGGAAGCATTCCTGATTATCAGGCAAGCGCGCTTGCTATGGCGATTTTCTTTCAGGATATGAGTGACCGTGAACGCGCGGACTTGACGATGGCTATGGTGAACTCCGGTGAAACGATTGATCTTTCTGCCATTGAAGGAATTAAAGTCGACAAACACTCTACCGGCGGCGTCGGCGACACGACAACACTCGTTCTCGCTCCGCTAGTTGCGGCTCTTGATGTGCCGGTTGCCAAAATGTCCGGCCGCGGCCTCGGCCATACGGGCGGAACGATTGATAAATTAGAGGCAATCGAAGGCTTCCACGTGGAACTGTCGAAGGACGAATTTATTAAGCTTGTGAACCGCGACAAGGTCGCCGTCATCGGCCAAAGCGGCAATTTAACGCCTGCTGATAAAAAACTGTACGCGCTTCGTGATGTAACGGGAACGGTCAATTCCATCCCGCTGATTGCAAGCTCGATTATGAGTAAAAAAATCGCTGCTGGGGCGGATGCCATCGTGCTCGACGTGAAAACGGGAGCGGGCGCCTTCATGAAAACGGAAGAAGACGCGGCTGAACTCGCCAAAGCGATGGTGCGCATAGGCAATAACGTCGGCCGCCAAACAATGGCTGTTATTTCTGACATGTCCCAGCCGCTCGGCTTTGCGATCGGAAATGCGCTTGAAGTGAAAGAAGCGATCGACACGCTCAAAGGCGAAGGTCCTGAGGATCTTCATGAGCTTGTCTTAACGCTCGGAAGCCAGATGGTTGTGCTTGCGAAAAAAGCCAATACTTTAGACGAAGCGAGAGCAAAGCTGGAAGAGGTCATGAAAAACGGCAAAGCGCTTGAGAAGTTCAAGGACTTCCTGAAAAACCAAGGCGGCGACAGCTCGATTGTTGACGATCCGTCTAAGCTTCCACAAGCTGCATATCAAATTGATGTGCCTGCCAAAGAAGCGGGCGTCGTCTCCGAAATCGTCGCGGATGAAATCGGCGTCGCTGCGATGCTGCTGGGTGCCGGACGCGCCACAAAAGAAGACAAAATCGATTTAGCCGTCGGCATCATGCTCCGCAAAAAGGTCGGCGACAAGGCAGAAAAAGGCGACCCGCTCGTCACCCTCTACGCCAACCGCGAAAACGTCGATGAAGTCATCGCAAAAGTCTATGAAAACATCCGCATCGCAGCGGAAGCGAAGGCGCCGAAGCTGATTCATACGGTGATTACGGGATAAAATTAAGATAAAAACAGATCGTGTTTTGCAGCGATCTGTTTTTTTTGTTTTGTTTTGAATAGACTGACCTCCATGGCAAAGAAGTCACATTCTTCGACGACCGCTCCATCATAGCATTCGGCGTAAAGCTCATGGACAGTTATTCATTTGAAACAGAAATGAAAAAGGAGCGGGATACGTCCAATCAGACCATAACCCCGCATGCTTTAACAAAGCTCCTATTAATATTCCATACTCGCACGGAAAAGACATCTCAACCGGCATCAAAAAGCCACCACCATCCAGCTCAACAAAAACCACACCATTTCTAGGGAATTACAAGGACATGGAAGAAAACAGGAAAAACACAGCCGATATTACGTTAGCTGGCAAGAAGTATAATGGCGTATTTGTACGCCAATGGGATTCGATGAGAGAGAAGAACGTCGTGACGTTTAGTGTGTTGAGTGGGCGGTGAGGCTGTTTGGGGATCTAAATAACGTCTTGAACTTTAAAATTTTAATTTGAAGTTTGTTAGCTAAATGAGTGATTTAATGAACTTATAAAACAGTTTAAAATCAATAAATCAAAAGTCCTTGAACTAAATCTACTTTACAAGAAAAAGGACTTTTGATTTTTAATATTGAAAATAGAGAACATTTGTTCTATAATTAGATAAAGATCTTAACTAATTGACCAAAATAAAGAGAGGTCTATTTTTTTTATGGATTGTTCTTTAGAATTTATACGCCCTATTTTCATTTCCGGTTTAAGATTTAAAATGATATTTGTGTAATTTTCTAATAAACTCAATGACTTGTCTATTTTAATTAATGGAGAATCTTTAAGTCTAGATTCCCAGGTTGTAAAGCAAACTTCTTCCAAGTTATCTTGAGGGTTATTTAGTAACTTTTTAATGTCTTCTTGTTTTTCTCGAAAAGTCTTGAGTATTTTTGGATAACGAATGTCACTTTTCTCAAAAATTTGAATTTTTCCTCCTGCCGAAAAGCTATCTCTTAAGGAAGTACTATAAACAAAATGTCTCGTAATCATATTTGCTCCGACTTCTGAGTAATCTGCTTCCTTTTGAAATAAATCATATGGAAATAAAATAAATGATTCTGCTAGAATCCTTGACTTTTCAGCTTTGTTCAATTTGGAAAAATTCATTGGTTTTATTTGAGTTTCATCTTCATTTGTTATATACCACTTGTCTTGGTTGTTGTTTTTAGTGAGTTTACTGAAATACTTTTTTATGAATTCGGTTTTCTCCGAAGGGCTTTTCACTCTAAATTTTAAATATGTATCTTCTGGATCTATAATTGTGAATATATCCTTTTGTTCGGTACTCATATTAATTGCAAAACGGGGTGAATGAGTAACTTCAATTTTCTTAATGCTATCACTGTATGTCGAATATCTAATCTCACAATTAGTCTTATTCTCTTTTGGTTTAGGTCTTCTTCCAAATAGAATGTATATTTCTTTATAGGCCAACCCTTCATCATTTTCTTTATTTGAATGAGTTTCAAATACACTATTTCCTTTGGAATACCAATTTCCTGAACTAGAAAATTTGATTTCCAACCCAAATAAAGATCCATCGGGAAACTTAATTGTTAGGTCAGGAAATGAGTGAGGCCCATTGTGTTTGAAGTCGAAAATATGTCCATATATTTTCAATTCTTCTAAATTTCGAATGATATATTTTTCGAAATCAAATCCTGAGTTTACACTATGAAAAATGCTATTGTCATTTTCTATTCTGTTTTTTAGTGAATCTAAAAGATTTTCAATCATAAACATCCTCCTTTTAGAATAAACAAGTGGCTTTTCGATATCAATTATACTATATTAATAAATGGAGGTGGCTTAGATGCCAGCAAATACTTTTTTTGAAAAAAGCCCTCTTGAAGTAAATGCTAGAGCACTTTCTCTGAAAGAGAAAGAAAAGATTAGAGTTGTTTCTCTCTTTAGTGGATGTGGGGGCATGGACCTTGGTTTCAAAGGTGGTTTTCGTTTTTTAGAAAAAGATTATGAAGAAAACCCATTCGATATTGTTTTCTCAAATGATATATTCTCTGCAGCTATGAAAGTTTATGAGCATAATTTTGGTCACAAAGGTATTCAAGACAGCATTGCGGATATTGATCTAAACATTGTTCCAGAGGCTGATCTCGTTATTGGGGGATTTCCGTGTCAAGACTTTAGTCTGGCGGGAAAAAGAAAAGGGTTAACTAGTGAACGGGGAAGACTTTACGAGCACATGATAAGAGTAATTAAACATTGTAATGCTAAAATGTTTGTTGCTGAGAATGTAGATGGTATACGAACGAATAAGGCTCATGCTAACGTGGATGTTACAGCTCTTGATACTATTCTAGAAGACTTTGAAAAAGCGGGATATACTGTACAGTATAAAGTTTTAAACGCAGCTGATTATGGAGTTCCACAAACCAGGAAGAGAGTTATCATATTTGGAATTAGAAAAGATATTTCTTCTAAAATCTATTATCCAGAACCTACCCATAGTGAAGAAGGTTTATTCGGATTACCTTGGGTAAGCGCTAAAGAAGCTATAGATGATCTGTGGGGGCAAATAGATAGTCCGGATTTTTTAAATCATACTAGTAAGGACTATTCAAAAGCTAAATTCTATCCAGGGAAAAAAATGCAAGGAAATAATAGAATTTCCGCTCATAAACCTGCGGGAACTATAAGAGCTGAGCATCATGGAAATATTGAAGCACACTATAGAACCAATAATCCAGAAGACGAGGAAGATATGAATTCTTGGAGAAGATTATCTATACGCGAGTGTGCGAGACTTCAATCTTTTCCTGATGAGTTCAATTTCACTGTTTCTGCTTCTAGTGCGTATAAAATGATTGGCAACGCAGTTCCACCAGTAATGGCTTGGCATATAGCAAGAGCGGCGTATTACACATTATCTCAAAAAGAACATGACATTTCTATATTGAAAAACCAGACAGTTACCACCTACTGATAAGTAGGTGTTTTTTTTGTGTCAAAAAAGGTTAATAATATAAAAATAATTTAAATATAAAGGAAGGATTTAAATGGATAATGTATCAAAAGAAAAAAGAAGTAATACTATGAAAGCGGTAAAGTCAAAAAATACAAAAATCGAAAAAGTTGTATCTAAAGAAATTTGGAGAAGAGGAATTAGGTTTAGAAAAAATGTAAAAGATTTAAAAGGAAAACCAGATATTGCAATAAAGAAATATAAAATTGTTATTTTTATTGATTCATGTTTCTGGCATGGATGTCCGTTACACGGGAGGATACCTAAATCAAACGTTGAGTTTTGGAATAATAAAATAAAACGAAATATAGAAAGAGATAAAAGCATAAATCAACATTATACAAGAAAAGGGTGGAATATACTACGTATATGGGAACATGATTTAAATAAAAAGAAATTTTCTCAAAAAATAGATGAAATAGAAGAGTGGATTAAAATTATAAAATCAAAAGAATAGTTTGTGTTTTAGAGCACATCCTAACTTAAGATTATTAATCCAAGCTTGATTAGTTTTGAAATTTTAAGATTATTCTTCCAAAATTAAAATTCCCCTTTCAGTAAAACAGGCTGAAATCGATGTTCAACCGGATAAAGCTTGTGCTTTTCTTGCAATTCTTCATGAAAACCACTGTTTTTTGTCATTTTTTCTCTCTCCATATTTAAATAGATATCTTGATTTTATCATTATTATTGACTTTAGGTAACAGATATTTGCAAATGGCATCGCGCATCAAATGAGGATAATTGTACCTGCGCTTATAGTCCTGTGTAAGCTGAGTTTCACTCGAGAGAAAGTGGAATGAAAAGAATAATAGATAAATATACTTATTTGTGTCCTCTTCAAGACAATCCCTTTTACCTATTTATCCGATATGACCCATCATGTAATATGAAAATAGTCTGTATTGTAAAGAATTGACACAGTTTGATAGAAACACGAGGTGTTGCGGCATGCATAGTGAAATGTTGTTACATTCGGTAAAAGCCGACTTACATGAAAAACAGGAACAGATCCATCAATTAAAACGAGTGCTGCACGAAATCAGGCAAATCAAACACGAATTTTCCGAGGCCCAGCATCTCATTCACCGGCCTCATCTTAACCGAGAGGCATGGAGAGGAACACATGCGGAGCGATTCGAAGATATTCGTGAAGGAATGAACAAAGCATATCAGCAAATTAAAAGCGATCAAGTCAGCGGAATCATCGAAAGCATCGAAGGAAAAATCCACTCCTTAGAGGGCGATGTCTATTCCATCAGACGCCAAATCACAAGAATAGAGCATGAAATAGAGAAGGAAAAACATAAAAAGTGAGGTGAGCACAAATGGCACAGGAAATTAAAATGGTGTATGGCACAGTGAAGCAAGGGCTCTCACAGCTCAAGAATTCAGCTGAACTCAAATCCTCCGTTCCCGTCCACATCTCAGGCCGAAACCATTTAAACGTTGTGAAGTCCATCGAGCAATTAAATGAGGACATCAAAGAGCTCACTGAAGCATATGCGTCCGTTCTGGCCAAACATATCGCACAAACGGAAAGCGCGGTAAACGCCATGAAGGAAACGGACGAAAATATATCATCTTCCATGAAATAAAGCGCGGGAGGACAAGGGATTGAAAACATTAGATGTCCACGCTCTTCACGAGGGCATTCAGCATACGATTGAGAAACTGGACAAGCAAAAACAGCAGCTGGAAAAGCTGGAAAAAAGCATTGAGCATTTGGCAGGCATGAAGGACGCGCTAAAAGGAAAAGGCGGAGACGCCATCCGGACTTTTTACGAGGAGTGCCACAAGCCTTTTCTCCTCTTCTTTGGCATGTTTATCGACGAATACAAAAAAGTGCTGAAACAAACACAGCATGCGATTTCCTCGGTAGAATCTGACTCCCACGGCATGATCGCAGAGGCTTTTCTCTCACACGACGCGAGACACGGGGTCAAGCATGCGCGTGAAGTAACAGAACAGCTCACAGACGCAGTGAATCGCCAAACATCAGCCATCGGCCACATCGTCAGCCTGCCGACAGTCAATGACTCCTTCTTTCGGGTGGAAACAGAACAGGCTGAACGGCTGATCTCAGACACCCTGCATAAGCTCTTTCAATTTGACGGCAAGCAAACCCAAGCACTAGAAACAGCAAAATCAGATTTTCAAACGATGAAAAAATACATTGATCAGCTCGAAACCATGTACACCGGTCCGAAAATCGAAATCACAGGCTACAAAAGCGGCTTTATCTTGAAATCACAGGAAGAAGAAAACATAAACCAAACCTTCGGCGCGATTAACCCGCAAATGAAGCAGGCGGTTGATTCACCGATGGAGATGATGTTGAAGAAATTAGACGAGAAAGAAAAGTCTAAAGTCGATTCAGTTGTCAGAACGGATCATTCTAAAAAGGTAAATAAAAATATTATTGTTATTAATGGTAAAGTGTATCATACGAGTGAACATGTAGAACATGTCAAAACGGATTTCTCAAATGCAGAAGTTAAACAAGTTGTTTATAATGATACACTTTATAATGTATATATATCAGGTAATAATATGAAACTTGAACCTGTCGTCTCGCTTTCGGACATTAAAGTGGATGAGAGCGGATATGTGAAAGTTTTAGAGACAGCTGTGGAGTTCTCTGGTGTAAATGATCTGTTTAGAGCTGTTACAGGCAGAGACCCTATAACAGGCGAAAAAATCTCAAGTAAAGATCGCATTATTGCAACTGTTCATACAGTGCCAATTTCGAAAATAGCTAAGTTGCAAAAATTCAATATATATAAGTTAATTAATGGTGAGAAAAAGACGAAGAAGGCTTCTAAGGTTGAAAAAAGTATAAATAAAAATGACAAGCTACTAACCAAAAATGGAGCATTTAGAGATGCTAAAAGGAGAGCAGGAATACCTAATACTTCTCAGCATAAGAAGCCAGTAGACGTTTTTGATGGAACGAGTGAGAATAGAAGGGTATATGAATTTGAAGTAGATGGTAAGAAAAAATATATTATAGAGCATAGAGAAGATAAACTTGGTCGTGGTCCCCATTTTCACGGTGCTGATGATTTAAAAGGTAATCCGCTAGAAAAAGGAAGATATAATCAGTATCCTGGTCATTCACCAGAAGATTTTGAAGGTTATAAAAATAAAGGAAAGTTTAAGAAAAAAGGTGATTAAAACTTGAATAACGAGAGAGTTAAAAAGATGGAACTTCTAAAAAGAAAAAGTAGAAGAAAAAATTTAATTAGAGAATTAGGTTTTTTAAATATTAATGAGGATTCCTTTTTAGATATTGAAGAAAACGAGCTGTTCTGCAAAAAAGTATTTTCAATTCTTGATACAAAGCAGAATAAAGTACAAATACAAGGTATTGATTATATAGAGAACATTCAAAAATCCACCCAATTATTAAAGGATACTTTTGGAAATGTGGAATCGGGCTCAAAGGAAGCAAGGTTACTCTTTTTTAGAGAAAATGAAATAGAGGCTGTTTTATTACCTTTAGACGAGATATTTATGAATTTGGAAAAAGTGCTCAAAATCACAAAATTTTCAATTGGATATGGAGATTTTATTCTTACATCAGAAGATTTTAAATTCGGATTATGTATAGAACGGACAGAATATCACTATGAATTTTGTGTCTGGGGATTATCTGAAAAAAACAAAAAATGAAGGTTTAATATATTGAACAACAGTTGAAAAAATGACTTTTTATTTACGTTAATGATAGAGAATTTTTATTAAGATAAATAACTGAATCATTATTGAAATCAACATATTAGAAGAGGCGTTAAAATAAAGAAAAACCTTGAAAGGTGAACCTTTCAAGGTTTTTCACAATTATCATCCTTTTCTAGCAAAAACAAATAAAAAGGTAAGGGTCAGTTTAAAATGTTCACTACTTACAATGAATATGATTTATTAGAACTGTTTGATAGCGAGCCAATCAGCGTGTCGAGTGATCCCCTTGCAGAAATATTCATGTACTCTATCCAAGATATGAAAGGCTTTAAACTGATTCTGACAATGGATGTATACGCTTTGGAGTGCAATCTAAGTCTCACCTTCAATGAGTTGCTTGTTTTTGAATCTGAATTTATAAATGTTACTCAATTAAAGAAGTATAATTCTACTTTATTTATATATATATTCATAGCGAACCAAAGGTAAAGGTTATATTTAAAAATCAACTTGGAATTATTTTTATTTAATGATACATGAAATGTAAGGATGTTAGAAATTGAAAATCACCTTAAATACTTTCAAAGTACATCATGTAACTCACGACTGAATACTCTTTATGGATTGAAGAAAGGTTGGATAAACAAATTGCAGTAATAAACTATGCGGAAAAACAAAATGACTAACCGCTATAAAAGTTATTCGCTTAGTTATAGTCTGCGTTAACAATTCGACCAACATAAACTAAAATTCCGCCGGTGAAAGAAATCTGCAAAATGCAGACAACAGAAACACTGCTTGCCGGACGGCGTTGACTTAATCGGCTACACATCATGGGGCCCACTTAGCACATCCACTGCGGGAATAAAAAAAGCGTCAGCTGTATCAGCAGGTCATCGCCACAAACGGAGAGAGTCTCTGACAACTTATTGAAAACTCACGCACTTCAATTGACAATAGCCGGAAGCAGGCGGACAATAAAAGAGAAAGATGAACCACCCACGATCCGAAAGGCGGGATGAGCATGTTTAACAAAATATTAGTTGCGATTGACGGATCAGATATGAGTGCGAAAGCGCTTGATGCCGCAGTGCATTTGGCTAATGAACAGCAGGCGGAGCTAAGCATCCTTCATGTGGGAAGAGAAGCCGTTGTCACGACTTCTTCTCTGACGGGAATGACCTATGTGCCTGAACATTTTATTGAAGAAATCAGGGGCGAGGTTAAAAAAGAAGGTCTGAAAATCCTCGAGAATGCAAAAGAAAATGCAGCTGAAAACGATGTTCAAGCTGAAACGATCTACGTGAATGGCGAGCCGGCTCATGAAATTTTGAATACGGCAAAAGAGAGAGGCATCAGTCTTATCGTTGTCGGCAGCCGAGGCATCAGCGGCCTGAAAGAAATAATGCTTGGAAGCGTCAGCCATAAAGTATCACAATTATCGCCTTGCCCGGTTTTAATTGTTCGTTGATAAAATTAAAATTGTAAAACAGTTTTACCAAAAGAGGCGCCTTTCATTGACCAATAAGGTAAGGAAAGCCGCCTCCATCTGGTTAACTGGCTATCAAGTTTAGTCCCCGACTTTCTGAGTTTTTATTCGAAGGTAAGTAGCTTATCATATCCTTTCTTTCCATTGATGCTTTTAAATCTTCTATTTATTCGCTGCTTTATTGGCCGGCGCAAACCAACCGAATAATGCAATGGCTACTAAGACGCCATAGAAGATCAGCGTCCAGGTTGTGCCATGCGGAAAGTTGTGGTCCAGGATTCCAATATCTTCATGGGCAAGGGTAATAACCACCAGTTTGACTCCGACCCAGGCCACAATGGCATAAGCGGTTGTTTCCAGTGCAGGGCGCTGATTAAGCAGCTTGACAAACCAGGTTGCTGCAAACTTAATCAGGATCAGGCCGGCAATCCCTCCGAGGACAACAATAATAAATTGTCCTCCATCCATGCCGCCGAAATCATTAAGCGGTGAATCCGGAAGACCGAGTGCTAAAGCAACTGCAGCCAGTATCGAATCAATGGCAAAAGCGAGATCCGCTAAAGCAATCTTCCCGACTGTGGGCCAGAAGCCTTTCCCGGCAGCCTCCTCTTTGTCCTCCTTATGAATGTTCTCATTTTTTTTTCCAAACTGGGCCTTTATCACATGCTTTAAGCCCAGGTAAAGAAGATAAGCAGCTCCTATTGCTTGGATCTGCCAAACATTTGCGATAAACGAAATGGCAAAAAGCGCTGCAAACCGGAAGGCAAATGCCATGATAATTCCATAATTTATTGCTTTTTTTTTCTGATCGTCGGGTAAATGTTTGGCGATAACTGCCAGTACAAGAGCATTATCTGCTGACAGCAGTCCTTCTAATCCGATTAAAATTAACAATGTCCAGGCATATTCCAGCCAGATAGACTCCATCAACATCTTTCCTTTCTAAAATGTAAGTTGTATCAACAGTATTACCCCTCTTGTCAATAGTTAACTCCATTGAACATAATAGTATTTATTGGTTCTTCCTTCGTGCTGGTAAAAAACACCCCGGCTCGCAGAGAAGCCGGGGCGTTTTTGAAACAGAAAATTTATAAATATGAAAAAAATCATCTAGTCATTTCATCGTAGGTATCTTTCTTTTTTATACGGTTTTTGTTCATTCTTCTCTTCATTGTAATGACCTGAAATCTGGAATAATGAACATGCTTTGTGGTTATTTTAAAATGGTTATATGTCTGTCTTTTATTTATTAGAAAAGGTAACCAAAAGGATATCTCGATGCGCGCCATCTGCATTGGCAGTGCCGACTGGTGTTACCGCATGAAAGACTTTTTGTCCGAGAGCGAGTGTTTCAAGCGGGTTCGTCAGCCGCAGCACTTTATCAATTTGTTTGACAGACGGAGCAATCAAGTTATCGCCGCCGATAGCATCTTCGCTCAGTTGAAACAAATGGACGAATACAAGCGGTTCATCATCGCGGTGCAGCCAAATAGGAGAACTGTATGATGGTGTCTCAGGAGTTACACGGTATCTGACTTGATGGAGCCCGACGATCACTTCCTTCTCCCAATCGACTAAATCGGTTTGACGGGCTATTTCTACGTTTGAATGTATCATTTGCTGCGTCACTGGATGCTGCAGAAACTCGTCTGATATTTTATCGAATTGTCTGACAATACCTCCGTCATCATAATTATATTCTTTTGATTGGAAATATCCATTATCAGGATCTAATTCAAGGGTGTCAGAGTGAGGGGCCAGAATATAGCGAGAGTGCGCTCTGTAACGGCCGCCTCCTTTAGGGTCTGCTTTCAAATCATCATATGTAAGCTGTAATTCGCGCACTGCGCTGTCTTTTGTTTTTTGCTGGTAGAAATCTGCTGGAATATAAGAATAGCCGTTTTCCGTTAAATAAGAAGCATAGTTAGCAATATCAGATTGTAACTCTTTTGAAACTTGTACCATATCGATCTCTCCTTAAAAAGTAGATGATTTTTTCGAACATATCCTGTATGATAGAAAATGTGGAAAATAGAGGATGTAACACCATGCTAAAATATTTGTAATATGTTGTCAAATATTATTATTCAGATTATTTCGAATTACCAAAATGAAAAAAGGCAGAATGTAAAATGACGAAAAAAAAGATTATAATGATTACTGGGGCAAATAGCGGAATTGGTTTTGCGGCGGTACAGCAATTTCTAGCAGACGGCTTTCGGGTCGTTGGAGTAGATATTCAAACGAATAAAATGTCAGAATTTATAGTTAACAATGATTTTCACATGGAAGAAGCAGACTTGTCTGATGTCCAGCAGGCGGAATCCTTGCTGCCAAAGCTTGAACAAAGCCGATTGATTCCTGACATCTTAATGAATGCAGCAGGAATAAGGGAAATCACCCCTGTTCTTGAATTATCAGCAGATGCATTCAAAAAGGTGATAGACATTAATCTCACGGCAGCTTTTATTCTTTCACGAGATGCGGCAAGGCTATGGTCTAAGCGGGGAATACGAGGCTGTGTGATCAACATCGCCTCTGTGTCCGGGCTGATGGCAGAGCCTGCTCGGGCTGCCTATGTGTCTTCCAAGCATGCGGTTATCGGATTGACAAAGCAGCTTGCTATGGAATTCGGATCAATGGGAATCAGGGTGAATAGCATTTCGCCGGGCGTGATCCAGACAGAATTAACGGAAGCGTATTTTCAAGACGAAGAAATGGTTCAGCTGATTAAAGATAACCATGCCCTGCATACGTGGGGGCAACCGAGTGATGTCGTTTCCTGTATGAAGTATTTGGCTTCTGATGAGGCGCACTTTATTACAGGTTCAAACTTTGTCATAGACGGAGGCTGGACGGCTGGCAAGAAACTATAAAAAAGGAAAAGCACCTTGCAGTGGGGTGCTTTTCCCTATACATAACTGGAGGTAGAATACGCTTGATGCAGCAAGATCTCTTAATGGCACAAAAACAAAAATCAACAGCCGTGCTGAAAATGGTCATCTCCATGGTGATTTTCGGTTCAATCGGCTTTTTCTCAGAGCATACCAATTTGCCGTCATTTGAACTGGTATTTGTCCGCTGCCTTTGCGCGACGCTATTTTTAAGCTTCTGCTGGCTGGCGTCCGGTCAGTATAAAGCCGAAAAGTGGAGCAAGAGGGATGTGCTGCAAACATTGGCATGCGGTTTCTTTCTTGTATTCAACTGGGTGTTTTTATTTAAGTCTTTTGAAGAAACATCTGTTACGATTGCCATCTCTGTTTATCACCTTGCGCCGGTGCTTGTCCTTCTTCTGGGGAGCATCATCTACAGAGAGAGATTACATGTCATTTCCGTCAGCTCCATTGTCATCTGTTTTCTAGGAACGGCGCTGATTTCCGGAATTAACGGCAGTACTTCATTTACACAGCTGATGGGGTCAGGAATCATTTGGGCAGTTCTCGCCGCACTGTTTTATGCGTTTACTACTTTATTAGGGAAAGGCATTCAAAACCTCAGCCCTTACACGACCACATTTTTGCAAACCGGTTTAGGGGTTGTTATCCTGATTCCGTTTATTCACTTCGGCACTTTTGCTAATCTGTCTCAAGGAAACTGGATCATGGTGGTATCTACCGGTATCATTCATACAGGTATTGTGTATTTGCTGTTTTTTGACAGTTTGCGATTTTTATCAACGAAATTTATTTCAATCATTGTCTTCCTTGACCCAGCTGTCGCAATTGTACTCGATACCGTCTTCACAGGCTTTCGCCCAGACCTCTATCAAACACTTGGCATTGTAATGATCTTTGCGGGCATGGCGTTGACGCTTGTCAGAAGACAAGGGAAAGCGGAAGTTATGGCTGAAGATAAGGATATGGAACAAATTCAACAATAATAGAAAGAATGTAAAAAGGCCTAAGTGGCCTTTTTTTATTTTGGGTCAAATGACTCTGGTTAATTCTTAAAGTAAGATAAACTTTCCGGAAAAATATTGCAACTACATTTCGATTTTATTAATATTATTTAGAAAATATTACTTTTGTTACAAAAAGGAGAGAGGAAATGAAAAAAAGAAAGAGGCGGAACTTTAAAAGGTTTATTGCAGCATTTTTAGTATTGGCTTTAATGATTTCTTTATTGCCAATAGATGTCTTAGCAAAAACCATAGAAGAAGAGAAGGGAAAACGTGTTGCAGCTTCTGATCCAGAAGAAGCTCTTCAGAATGAACAAGCAGAGCAAGCTGTACCTTTCAATCAAAAAGATATAAACAAAGAGGGAGAGATCACCTCAGAAAGAACAGCAAATACAAAGCTTTATTATGAAGGTGATGGGGTTTATAAACAGGAAGTATACCCTGACCCTATTCATACAAAGGAAACACCGAATGCTGACTGGGAAGATATTTCTCCTGAGTTAAAAGAATCGACGAGCAAGCAAGTCGAGACAGAGAATGCCATTTTGAATTCGGATTTTCAAAAGCAAATGAAGAACGGGCTTTATGCGACTTTCGAGCATAATGACCATAAGGTTGCGTATTCACTTGTAGAAGCGAAAGGCCCAAATAAAACTTCATTTACTCCGAAAGATACCTCAGCAGATTATAAGACTGATAGTAATGAGATTGTTTATCCGGATGTTTTTCCGAACATCGATCTTCAAACTTTCACATTCAATGAAAACATTAAAGAAGATTTAGTCCTTCATCAATATGATGGGTACAATACATTTACATTTCAATTGAAAACCGATTTGCAGGCTAAAGAACAAGAGGATGGATCCATTGATTTTTCTGATAAAAAAGGAAAAGTTGTTTTTTCTGTGCCTAAGCCTTTTATGACGGATTCAAACGTAGATGAGCTTTCCGGCGAGGTTGAACGGTCAGACAAAGTCAGCTATAAGCTGGAAAAGAATGAAGAAGGATATTTGCTTCATCTTACAGCAGATGAGAATTGGCTGAAGGACCCAAAACGCGTATATCCAGTCTCTATCGATCCATCAACATCTTTATCTATTTCTTCAGACACATTTGTCATGAGTGCCTATCCGACGACGAACTATTCGGCGGCCACTCAAAAATGGGATGCTAATTTAAAGTCTTATGTACTGAAAACGGGCTACTATGACAAAACAACAGGCACCAATTACGCGTTCATGAAATTTAACAACCTAAAACCAATTAAAAATATGACTGTCACCAAGGCTTCATTAAAAACATACGTCGCCCATTCCTATTATGGAACAAAGGCAACTGGTCTTTGGCTGGATACAGTCAATAGCAATTACGATAATGGAAAAGTGACATGGAACAACAAACCGGCATCGAAAAATATCGGCAAAGCTGAGGTTCATAAAGGACAGTGGGCAAGCTACGATGTGACTGCTGCTGTAAAGTCATGGAATTCCGGCGGAGCCAACTATGGATTTAAGCTTCATGCAAATGGAAACGGCAAGGAGTATTGGAAAAAACTGATTTCATCAGCGAACTCCTCACATAAACCGTATATTGAAGTGACGTATACCATACCAAAGGGAAGCACCCCTTCTATTAAAGCCTATAACAACGGTGATTCCACTGGTTATTTTGATATCAGCTGGAAAAAGGTTCAAGGTGCAAAAGGATATAAAGTATGGATTTATAATGGTAAAGAGTATCAAGCGATTTCTGCAGGCAACGTCACGTCATGGAGCACAAAAGGAAAAAAAATCTGGCCTACGAGTGCAGAAATTGCTTCCAAGAAATATAAACTGCATGTGGACGGCAAGAATGGGGCTGAATTGGCGCTAGACCCATCCCCAGTTTATAAAAATTCCGGCGGAAGCTATGCCACAAGCAAAAACTATTGGATTGGCGTCAGTGCGATATTTGATCAAGGCGAAGGAGCGATGTCCACACCTGCAAAGCCTGTTATCCCTAATGTAGGAAAAGCGCAAGCGCCGTCAACAAAGGGCTTTAATAATGGGAATGCAACAGGATACTTCAATCTTTCTTGGAAAGCTGTATCAGGTGCAACCGGCTATAAAGTTCAGATGTTCAATGGGAAAGGCTTTGAGACACTTGATCTCGGAAATCAGACGTCATGGAGCACCAAGGGGAAAAAGATCTGGCCGACAAGTGCTGAAATCAAAGCGGGAAAATATGCTCTTCATCTAAAGGATGGAAAAGGAGAAGAGCTGCCAATCAATCCTGGCCCGACCTATAAAAATGCCGGGGGAGATGGAGCCAAAAAAAATTACTCGTTTAAATTGATCGCATATAACAAAAACGGCGAAGCCATTGCATCACCGGCTGCTAACCCGACACTTCCTGATATCGCTAAGCCGAAAAATTTAACTGGCTATTTGTATACAAACACAAAATCAAGTCAAACAGGCTATGTGAATTTAATATGGGAAAAGGTTCAAAATGCGAAAGGCTACAAAGTTAACATCTATAACGGAAAAGAATACCAGTCCTATGATGTTGGTGACGCGGATCATTGGACAACTCAAAATAAAAACATCTGGCCGACGTCGGAGGAAATCAAAGCAGGGAAATACAAGCTGCATACAGACGGAAAAGGCCGGGAATTAGCACTTGATCCGTCACCTGTCTATAACAATGCAAATGGGAATTACAAAGGGAAGAAGAATTATTCTTTCACACTTTCCGCTTATGATGCGAATGGTGAAACGATTCCGACGGCTCCCTTTAACCCAACGTTCCATGAAGGCGCTGAGTTCCTTGGAACAGAAGAATACTGGTCTATCATTGATATCCCAAACGGCCAGTTAAATGGTGCGACAGGCAACGTCATTGTAAATGAAGAAGATTTGTCAATTGACGGACGCGGGCCGGGACTTGGCTTATCAAGAACCTACAACAGTCTTGACAGCTCCGATCATTTATTTGGACAAGGCTGGTATGCTGATGCAGAAACATCTGTCATCTCAACGGATGGCGGGGCAATGTATATCGATGAAGACGCTACGACACATCGATTCACAAAAAAATCTGATGGCACATATCAACCGCCGACCGGTGTATATCTTGAATTAACAGAAACAGCTGATCAGTTCATATTAAAAACAAAGGATCAAACGAACGCTTATTTCAATAAAAAAGGCGGTAAGCTTCAAAAGGTAGTGGATGGCCACAACAATGCAACTGTCTACACTTATAATATCAAGAATCAACTGACAGCCATTACTGATGCATCAGGCCGCAAGCTTACATTCACATATGACAAAAATGGGCATGTGATCTCCATCACCGGACCTAAAAATAAGAAAGTCACCTATTCATATGAGAATGATTTGCTGAAGAAAGTGACGGATACAGACGGGGCTGTCACAAGCTATGACTATGATGGGGAAGGGCGTCTTGTCAAACAGTATTCAGCCAATAGCACCGAGGCAAAGCCTGTCTTTACCGAATATCAGTATAGCGGATACCGTCTCGAAAAAGCGATCAACGCTAAAAAAGAAACATATGTCTACAGCTATGATGCTGATAAAAAGACGCTTCTTATGACACAGCCAAATGGCCGGAAAGTACAGTACGGCTATAATGAAGCGGGAAATCCGATTCAGGTCATTGATGATGCGGAAGGGTTAAAAATCACCACAAATACAAAATATGAAGGCAATAATGTCATAGAAGATGTAGATCCAAACGACGTCGGAACCGGAAAAGCAACGGAAAGCTATCAATATGACAAAGACGGCAACGTTACATCCGTTAAAGACGCATATGGAACGGAGACATACGAATACAACAAAAACAACGATGTCACAAAGTCGAAGGATACCGAGGGCAATGTCACGGATATTGCTTATGACGGACTGGATGCCGTATCCGAAACCGATCAGAGCGGAAAATCATCGTCAGCTGCTGTTTATGATAAATACGGAAATCAGATTCAATCGAGCAAAGATTTATCAGCTTCAACTAATATTTTGAAAGATGGAAGCTTTGAAGCGCAAAAATCCGGCTGGAATCTGACTGCCTCTAAAGACAGCGGCATAATTTCAGTGATCGCCGATAAGAGCGGGGTTCTTTCCGGATCAAAGGTATTGGAAGTCTTGAGCCAATCAACATCCGTTGGAACAGATCACGGGTATTCGTCAGCGACTCAAACAGTTGTACTGGAGCCGAATACAACCTATACATTAAGCGGGAAAATCAAAACAGATTTAGCGAAATCAAGAGCCTACTTTAATATTGACTTGCGAGACAAAGATCAAAAGCGGATACAATGGATTCACAATGAATACAGTGCATTAGCGGGAAAAAATGACTGGACAAAACGGCAAATCACTTTTACGACTCCGGCAAATGCAGGAAAAGCCGTTGTGTATATGGAAGTGGATCATAAAGATAAAGATGGCAAAGGAAAAGCATGGTTTGATGAAGTCCAGCTGGAAAAAGGCGAAGTATCGTCAAGCTATAATCCAGTTCAAAACAGCAGCTTCACATCAGCAACGGAAAACTGGAGCGCAAGCGGGGCATCCGTTGATTCTAAAGAAGGCTTTAATGATGACGTATCATTAAAAGCTGCCCGGACAAGTGCGTCCCAAGCCGGATCAGTAACAAAACAAACGGTTGTCCTAGGGCAAAGCGCAAACGACAAACCGATTTATCTCACATTGACAGGAATGTCGAAAGCCAGCAGTGTCAAATTTACAGATGAAAAAGACTATTCTCTGCAAGCGAATGTCACTTATGCGGATGGCAGTACAGGTGTTTACAATGCCAAATTCCCTTCTGGAACACAGGAATGGAACCGGGCTGCAGTTGTCATACCAAAAACAAAACCGATCAATAAAGTCGATATCAGCATTCTGTTCCAAAAGAGTGCGACAGGAACAGTTTGGTTTGATGATATCCGTCTGATTGAAGGAAGCCTTCTGACAAAAAGCACGTATGACAGCAATGGAAACTATGTGACCAAGGAAGAAGATGAACTAGGATACTCTACTTCAACTGATTATGATGAAACTGGTAAGAAAACGTCTGAAACGGATGCAAAAGGTGAAAAAACAACCTATACGTATGATCAGGCAGACCAATTGACAAACATGATGCTCTCCAACGGCACGTCTATCCTTCACAGCTATGATAAGGAAGGCAATGAGGTAAGCAAAACCATCCGGGCGGGAGCAGATCAAACCTATAAATATGAATATGATGTGATGGGCAAGCTTGTCAAAACAACTGACCCTCTCGGCAATGTGCTAGCAAGCGAATATGATGCCAACAGCAACCTGACCAAAACCATTTCGCCGAATGGCAACGAAGTGTCTCTTTCTTATGATGGAACAGACCGGGTGAAATCAAAATCGTATAACGGTACAGAAAAATACAATTTTGCGTATGACAAAAATGGAAATGAAACATCGGTCGTCAATAAAGAGCAGAACACCACAAAGAAACGGACATTTGACAACAAAAACCGCTTAACCGAACTGACAGACCGCGGCGGCAGCCAAACTTGGACATATCCTAGTGACTCCGATAAGCTGAAAACCTTCTCGTGGACTCATGGGGACCAAAAAGGAACGAATCAATTTACGTATAACAAACTTGATCAAATGGTTGAGATGAAAGACAGTACATCTTCCTATTCATTTGATTATGATGAAAATGGCAACGTCCAAACCTTTATTACGGGCAACGGCGGCGGAACAAGTTTTTCATATGATGAAAGAAATCTTGTAAGCTCGCTGCATATCGGTGACAAAAATGGCGGAAGCATTCTGACGGAAAGCTATGAATACGACGCCAACGGCAATCGCACAACGATAAACAGCTCAGCAAGCGGCAAGGTGAAGTATGAGTATGGAAAGCTGAATCAGCTTGTCAAAGAAACCCATGAAGATGGTACTGTTATTGAATACACATATGATGGATTCGGGAACCGGAAAACCGTTACAACCGTAAAAGACGGTTCAAGCAAAACGGTGAACGCTTCCTTCAATATCATGAACCAGCTGACAAAAGTCAATGATGAAAGCATCTCCTACGATAAAAACGGCAACCGCACATCCGACAGCAAATTCACATATACGTGGGATGCAGAAGATAACCTGACCGCCGTTACGAAAAAAGGCGAAGACAAGCCATTCGCAACATATAAGTATGACGAAAAAGGAAACAGAATCCAAAAAACCGTCAACGGAAAAGTCACGAACTACTTCTATGACGGAGACAGCTTGAACGTCTTGTATGAAACCGACGCGGACAACAAAGTAACAAAATCATACACGTACGGGGACAGCGGCCAGCTGTTATCCTATACAGAGAATGGCAAGAAATACTTCTATCACTACAACGCACACGGTGACGTCATTGCAATCTCAGACACCACTGGAAAAACTGTTGCCAAGTATCAATATGACGCATGGGGAAATCCAACAAAAACTGAAGCAAATGATGAAGTAAAAGACAACCGCTACCGCTACGCAGGCTACCAATACGACGAAGAAACCGGCCTGTACTATCTCATGGCCCGCTACTACGAGCCAAGAAACGGCGTGTTCTTATCACTCGACCCGGACCCGGGCAGTGACGGAGATTCATTGGATCAGAATGGATATGCTTATGGAAATAATAACCCGGTGATGAATGTTGATCCGGATGGGCATTGGGTATGGCTTGCCATTAATGCTGGATTTGCGGCTTATGATGCTTACAAAGCATATAAATCTGGTAAGGGCTGGCGAGGTGTTGCTAAAGCTGCAGCATTTGGTTTTATTGGTGGGGGAAGGTTAAAAATTGCTAGTAGGATAGGGAAATGGGCTACTACGACTAGATATTGGAGTAAAGGCACTTTTAAGAGTGCAAAGGCTTCTTTAAAATATCATCATAAAAAACATGTCGTTTGGAAAGGGAGATCTTACGGTAAAAAAAGGTACACTAATGCAGCTAGGGCTTTTTATAGATCTAATAAACATTTAAGACAAAAACATGTTCTTTCTAACGGAAAAAAAGGCTATAAAATTAAGAATGGCAAAAGAGGAGGGTATTATACGAGACGCGGTAAAATTATTACATTTTGGCATAACGGTTGGAAGAAAAGAAGATAGTGTTTTGTAAGACAGAAATTATTTGGGGAGGGATAATAATTAAAAAGTATAAGCGTTACAATTTAGATAATGAATTAATTTCCACTCTTGAGAGAATTAAAAGAGATTTAGAAGGTCCATTTCCTTCTGATGTTGAGAAATTAGAGGACGATTATAATGAATTTTGTTCAGCGGAAGATTTTTATGAATTTTTTATGCTCATTGTTGGAAGTCTAAGTTATGTTTTAGCAGATAAAAAACTGCCCAAACGCCAACTTAATTCATTATCAAGATCTTTTTTTGAACTATACCCAAGGTACTCTCAAATGAATGGAATTTTAGAAAACTATCCTGCACTAAAGCGAGAACTAGAACTACACGAGCGAGCAAGGAGATTATTAATTAATATAATTTCTAATTAGCTAGCACTTTAAGAAATAGGTACGTACTACTTTCAATTTGAAATGATATTATAAATTTAGAAAATGTATTTAGAACAGTTATTAAAAAGCAAACCCCAGCCTTCACTCAAGGTTGGGGTTTCTGCGCTTGACTCGCCAAATTCTAAAGACAGAGGCTTTGTAAGTGAGGATAGCCGGGATAGTAATGGCGATGAGAAAGATAAAAAGGGTGTGAATGGTGTTATTAAGTATGGAAGCTTCATCAGAAATAAGCATACTCCTGATGATAGTGAAAGCCGCAGTAAGACAGAGCATAAACAATGTGATATAGCGAAGGATATATTCACTTTGTTTATATTTATCAATCATGGTTGAACGGTCGGAGTAAATCGGCTTCGTTCTGCCTACAGTTGTTATAAAGAGAAAACTGTCGAGTATGCATTTTTCATAGGATGGTGCGCTTGACTTTAGCCAAGAGAAATAACACACCACATTAACTTGGGTGTTTTCAGATCAGTATCCTTTATATTGAACGCTCCGGACAATCCCTTGCGTTATATGGCCAGAGATACGCTGTATCCAACCACCCGGAAATCGCACTAATGCGACATTGCTGGTTTTACTGCATCATTTTTCGACAAAACACATATGCCTTCGCCAATTAGAGTATAATGAGAACATCTGCAAGAGACAGGAGTTTATACATGAGTCATTTTAAAAACTATCAAATCAGTCATGACATTTTACGAGCATTAGAAGGATTGGGATATACAGAACCGACGAAGGTACAGCAGAGCGTGATTCCGGCTGCCCTTGAACGAAAGGATCTTGTCGTCAAATCACAGACGGGTAGCGGGAAAACAGCTTCGTTTGGGATTCCCCTCTGTGAGCTGGCGGATTGGGATGAAAACAAGCCGCAGGCGCTGATCCTGACACCGACCCGTGAGCTGGCGGTGCAAGTAAAAGAGGATATTACGAACATTGGGAGATTCAAACGGATCAAAGCGACAGCCGTGTTTGGAAAATCATCCTTTGACAAACAAAAGGCTGAGCTTAAGCAAAAAAGCCATATTGTTGTCGGCACACCGGGGCGTGTCTTAGATCATATCGAAAAGGGCACACTGCCGTTAGACCGTCTCTCCTATTTGGTTATTGATGAAGCGGATGAGATGCTGAATATGGGCTTCATCGAGCAGGTGGAGGCGATTATCAAGCATCTGCCGACTGAGCGCACGACGATGCTGTTTTCAGCGACGCTGCCGGGGGATATTGAGAAGCTGAGCCGTCAATATATGCAAAATCCGGAGCATATTGAAATCAAAGCGGCAGGACTAACCACAAAGAATATTGAACATGCGGTGATTCAAGTAAGAGAAGAGAATAAGCTTGCTTTGCTGAAAGATGTGCTGATGACCGAAAATCCCGACAGCTGCATCATTTTCTGCAGGACGAAAGAGCATGTCAACCAGCTGACCGATGAATTGGATGACTTAGGCTATCCATGCGATAAAATTCATGGCGGAATGATTCAGGAAGATCGGTTTGACGTCATGAATGAATTTAAACGGGGCGATTACCGGTACCTAGTCGCGACAGACGTCGCCGCGCGCGGGATTGATATTGAAAATATCTCCCTTGTCATCAACTACGACCTGCCGCTCGAAAAGGAAAGCTACGTCCACCGCACGGGCCGGACGGGGCGTGCAGGGAATAACGGGAAGGCCATTTCGTTTGTCACCGCGTTCGAAAAACGGTTTCTAGCCGACATTGAAGAATATATCGGCTTTGACATTCAAAAAATAGAAGCGCCTTCTCAAGAGGAAGTGGCAAAGAAGAAACCTGATTTTCTATCTAAATTAAATGATCGTCCGGACATCAAAAAGGACAAAAGCGAAGAGCTGAATAAAGACATTATGAAGCTGTATTTTAACGGCGGAAAGAAAAAGAAAATCAGAGCGGTTGATTTTGTAGGAACGATTGCCAAAATTGACGGCGTGTCAGCTGATGATATCGGTATCATCACGATTATGGATAACGCCTCTTATGTGGAGATTTTAAATGGTAAAGGCCCTCATGTTCTTAAGGTGATGAAGGACACAACCGTTAAAGGGAAAAAGCTCAAGGTGAATAAAGCGAATAAATGATGAAGTGACCTGCTCCCTCTTAAAGGGGCAGGTCATTTTTCTGCCGGCTGACATCGGCGCTGGCCTCTTCGGGAACAAACGCGAGAATCACAATTCCGATTACAAATAGCACAATCAGGCTGAACACCGCAGTCGAGGATTTTCCGGTCATCTGGGCGGTAACGGCAATAAGCAGCGGCCCCATAATCGAGGCGAATTTTCCGAAAATGTTGTAGAAGCCGAAGAATTCATTGGCGTGGCGCTTAGGCACAAGCTTGGCGAAATAAGAACGGCTTAGGGCTTGAATGCCGCCCTGCGAGGTAGCGACAAGCATAGCCAGTATCCAGAAATCCAGTGTTGTCTCCAGAAAATAAGCGTATACGCAGACAATCATATAAATGACGATCCCGACGTACAGCATTGTCTTCCCTGTAAAGCGTTCTGCCAGTTTTCCGTAGACAATGGAAAACGGCGCGGCGACGACCTGAGTGATAAACAGGATAATCAGGAGGCTTGAGGGGCTGATCCCTAAATCAGATCCGTAGGATGTCGACATCGTAATGATCGTGCCGACTCCGTCGATATAAAAGAAATAAGCAAGCAAAAAGAGGAACAGCGCCCGGTACTGTCTGATCCGCTTCATCGTTTGGCCGAGCCGCTTAAAGCTGTTGATAACGATACGGGGTTCTCTTTTGATGGAATAGCGCTGATGGACATGCTTCAGCATCGGGATGGTGAACAGACCCCACCAGGCAGCTGTTATGAAAAAGGCGAGCCGACTTGCGGCCGGTACAGACAACGAAATTATCTCTGCTTGAGCGAGCAGGATGATAGCGATGCTGATGATAAATGGAATGGTGCTTCCGATGTATCCTAAGCCAAAGCCCTGTGCCGAAACGAGATTCATGCGTTTTTCTGACGTAACATCAACAAGAAAGGCATCATAAAACACGTTGGCGCCGGAAAAGCCGATAGCTGATATCGTATAAAACAGCAATAAAAGCAGCCAATGTTCACTCGGGATAAAGGCAAGCAGCGCAGTGCTGGCGACACCGACAGACACAAAGAAACCGAAGAACCGTTTTTTGCACCCGTCATAGTCGGCGATCGTGCCTAAAATCGGTCCGAGCATGGCGAGAATAAATGTCGACATCGCAATAGTATAGCCTAAATAGGCAGTTGATTGAGCGGCGCCGACACCGCTTTCCGAAGCCGCTGATTTATAAAACAACGGAAACACCGCGGTGGTCACGACAATCGAGTAGGCGGAATTTGCCCAGTCATATAACATCCAGCTGTTTTCTTGTTTCGTAAAACGCTTCATCATCAGAGCCCCTCTCCGGAAACGATACTACCATTGTACGAGGATCAATTATGAAAAGAATGAAATGCACGTTAATTTTACAAACTGTTTATGTTTTGGCTGTTAAATCATACTTTTGGTTTATTGATGAGCGTCGGAATATCTGGTACCATTTCACTATATTTTCCGCATTTTCCAGAAGAGATTCAGCAGAGAGGAGATAGAGCATGAGGCGAATAGGCTTGTATATAAGCCTGCTGGTCACAGTTCTTGTGATGAGCGCATGCGAAAGTGATGGCGAGGCTCAGACGTTTGCAGATTGCGGCCAAAAGACAGTAAAATATACCGCAGCGAAACCGATGAGCAATAAGAATAATCAGGAGTTCAAAATTCTCACGAGCGATATGCAGCTGGCGATTGTATTCAGTGCCATGATACGTGTAAGCGAAGCATTTGATTATGGAATCGGCAATCCTGAATATTTCGTGCGGAGCAGCATGACTGAAGAAGCAGCAAACAAGGCGAAGGAGAACCTTGAATCGATTCAACTCGAAAACAAATCGCTAAAAAGACAAAACAGTGAGGCAATCGCTTTGCTTAAAAAAACCCGAAACCAAGAAATGAGCCGCGCTGAAATGCAGCAGCTGAATGATAATCGAGATGCCTTTTTTGAGGTGTCTGACAGTATGATGACGCTCATCAGCCAGGTCACAACGAAAAACGCGAAGCAGACGAGACAGCAGCTGGATCAGCTGAAAAAACAATATACGCAATACAGCGCCGAAAGCGTGAAAATCATGAACAGTATTGTTAAGAAGCAGGGAGCTGACAAGGCATCATTTAAACGCCATTTGGAGACGCTGCTTCAAAAACAGCCCGGGCAGCCGGGGCTGAATGAATTGTATTGACCATTCCCGCCTTTCCCGGATGATATTGGCTGACACCAAAAGAATGTACAAAGGGCATTCTCCACTCATCACCATAGAAAACGGGATTGGCGCTTTTAAACAGCTAGAAGTGAGCCATTGAATTGATTTCCTTACGTCAGCCGAGATGAATTTGTGACTGTAAATTATTTTTTTTGCAACATCGCAAGATATCCCTTGATCATATTTCTTTTAGCCTTAGCGAGTAGACTTTTATATTGAATAGACTCTTTGACTGGTAGTACATCGATTCATTTTCCTTCTCTTTTGATAAAACCGCCGTGTTGAAGAAGGGATACCAAACATGTTCCCTAGAATTCGATCCGCCTCATTACCTTTATGTTTAAAAAAGCTGAGTCTAATTACTTTTTAAGCTGAAAATGATAGTAACAGGGTTCTAGTAAGTACAAGTCGTTATTATCATTATTTTGACTGATGTTCCCTTTTGAAAGAATCATGTATGATTATTTAGGAAAACGCTTTCAAACAAAGGGGGATGCCAACATGTCTTATCGTATGAAACGAGTGTTGTTGCTTCTTGTCACTGGATTGTTTCTAAGTTTGTCTGCAGTCACTTCTACTGCCTCGGCTCAAACAGGCGGATCGTTTTATGACCCTTTTAACAGCTATAACTCTGGTTTATGGCAAAAAGCAAATGGTTATTCGAATGGGGATATGTTCAACTGCACTTGGCGTGCAAATAACGTATCAATGACGTCAGCAGGTGAACTGCGTTTGGCATTGACAAGTCCGTCTTATAACAAGTTTGACTGCGGGGAAAACCGCTCAGTTCAAACATATGGCTATGGGCTTTATGAAGTCAGGATGAAACCAGCAAAAAATGTAGGGATCGTTTCTTCGTTCTTCACTTACACAGGTCCAACGGATGGAACTCCTTGGGATGAGATTGATATCGAATTTTTAGGAAAAGACACAACAAAGGTCCAATTTAACTATTATACGAATGGTGCAGGAAACCATGAGAAGCTTGTGGATCTCGGATTTGATGCTGCCAACTCCTATCATACGTATGCATTTGATTGGCAGCCAAACTCTATTAAATGGTACGTCGATGGACAATTAAAGCATACCGCGACAAGCCAAATTCCGACTACGCCAGGAAAGATCATGATGAACTTGTGGAATGGTACAGGTGTCGATGACTGGCTCGGTTCCTACAATGGAGTAACACCGCTATACGCTCATTATGACTGGGTACGTTATACAAAAAAATAATATTAAATGTGATAAGAGCCTGCTGCCTCAATATAGCCAGGCTCTTTCTTTGTGACCCTTATGCTGCCACTTTACTCATTGTAGATTGATACAGTACAAGAGGATTTCCACCGGCGTTTTATTTTAAAACGAAATAACCCCAATCAATAGCGCCGCCATCGTCATCACAATCGTTGTCCCCACGGCCCATTTGATGGTGAATTTTTGATGGTCGCCAAAGCTGACACCTGCCATTCCGACCAATAGATAGGTGGAAGGAACAAGCGGGCTGAGCAGGTGCACCGGCTGGCCCAGCAAAGAGGCTCTTCCGATTTCAGCGGCGTCTATTCCGTAAGCGGAAGCGGCTTCTGCGATGATGGGAAGGACCCCGAAGTAAAAGGCATCATTCGACATGAAAAAGGTGAAAGGCATGCTGACAATGGCTGTGATCAGCGGCAGGTGCGGGCCCATGGCATCTGGAATGAGTGAAACGAGAGAGTGTGCCATCGCATCGACCATTTTTGTGCCGGAGAGAACGCCTGTGAAAATACCTGCCGCAAACACCATCGAAACAACGTTTAGCGCATTTCCCGCATGCGCCGAAATCCGATTCTGCTGCTCTTTGACATTTGGATAGTTGACCATCAAGGCGATGGCGAACGCGGTCATAAAAAGAACAGGGAGCGGCAGCAGGCTGGTGATTAGAGCCGCCATGAGAGCGACAGTCAGCAGCAGATTAAACCATTGGAGAGCGGGACGTTTGAGCGGCGGTGCATCTATATCAGAAGACGGCGCGTATTCAATCGAAATGACGCCGAGCCGCTTCCGTTCTTTTGTTCCAAGAATATAAGCAACGGCGATTACCCAGAGAATGCCGGCGATCATGGCGGGAATCAGCGGCGTAAAGACCTCCGACGTATCCAATTGTAAGGAAGCCAAAACCCTCGCCGTCGGTCCGCCCCACGGAATAATATTCATAACACCCGAACCGAGCATCGCAATTCCCGCTAACACCAAACGATTCATGCCGAGCCGTTTGTAAAGCGGCAGCATCGCTGCGATGGTAAGCATGTAGGTTGTCGTTCCATCTCCATCCAGCGAAATGGTCATCGTTAACACCGCAGTTCCTACAGTGATTTTTAAGGGGTCTCCTTTGACAAGCGATAGGATTTTTGCAATGAGAGGATCAAACAAACCTGAGTCAATCATAATACCGAAATACAGGATGGCGAATAACAGCATGATTCCGGTAGGAGCGAGGTCTGTAACACCCTGAATCATCATCTCGCCGAGATCTTTGCCAAAGCCGCTGATCAATGCAAACACAACAGGAACAACAATCAACGCAATAAGAGCGGAAAGCCGGTTAGACATAATGAGGTACATAAAAACAATGATCATCACAAAACCAAGTACAGCAAGCACGATATGACCTCCCTCGTTTAACAATAAAATTAGTAAGCGCTTCCAAATGTTTTTTCTGCCAGGAAGGCTTATTTCAAATATGTATGACCCCGTATGCAGGTGTAGACCTAAAATCCTATTAAGCAGATTAGCAGTTTATATGAAGAATGCTGCGGGTAAATGTGCTGTAGAATGTTTTGTTTGGAAAAAGGGGGAACTGACATGAGTGATGATCAAAATAAACGTGTAAATGAACACTCAAAGGATGAGCAGCTTGAGCAGTACAGGAGCGATAACAGCGGGAAGAAAATGACAACAAACCAAGGTCTGCGGGTATCAGAGGATGAGCACTCGTTAAAAGCAGGGGTTCGCGGCCCGACGCTAATGGAGGATTTTCACTTCCGGGAGAAAATGACACACTTTGACCATGAGAGAATTCCAGAGCGTGTCGTGCATGCGCGCGGATATGGCGTGCATGGCTTTTTTCAGGTTTACGAGCCGATGACAGAGTACACACGGGCCAAATTTCTTCAAGACCCTTCAGTGAAGACACCCGTATTTGTCCGGTTTTCGACGGTCGCAGGTTCTAAAGGTTCCGCCGACACAGTGCGCGATGCCCGGGGTTTTGCGACGAAATTTTATACGGAAGAAGGAAACTACGATCTAGTCGGCAATAACATCCCTGTGTTTTTTATTCAGGATGCGATCAAATTTCCGGATTTGGTTCACGCGTTTAAGCCTGAGCCTCACAATGAAATGCCTCAGGCTGCGACTGCCCATGACACGTTTTGGGATTTTGTCGCCAACAACCCTGAATCAGCTCATATGGTGATGTGGACGATGTCAGACCGAGGCATCCCGCGCAGCTACAGAATGATGGAGGGCTTCGGCGTTCACACGTTCCGTTTTGTCAATGAACAAGGAAAGGCGCGTTTCGTGAAATTCCACTGGAAGCCTGTTTTAGGCGTGCATTCTCTCGTATGGGATGAAGCGCAGAAAATTGCCGGAAAGGATCCGGATTTCCACCGCCGCGACCTGTGGGAAACCATTGAAAACGGCGGCACAGTTGAATATGAACTCGGCGTTCAGATGATTGATGAAGAAGATGAATTCAAATTTGATTTTGATATTCTTGATCCGACAAAACTGTGGCCGGAAGAGCTTGTACCAGTGAAAATTATTGGGAAAATGACGCTGAACCGCAACCAGGACAATGTATTTGCAGAAACGGAACAAGTCGCTTTCCACCCGGGAAATGTTGTGCCGGGCATTGATTTTACAAATGATCCGTTATTGCAAGGACGACTTTTCTCATATACAGATACACAGCTGATTCGTCTCGGCGGCCCGAACTTCCATGAGCTTCCGATTAACCGTCCGGTTTGTCCGTTCCATAACAACCAATACGACGGCTATCATCGAATGACGATCAATAAGGGACCAGTCGCTTATCATAAAAACTCTCTGCAAAACAATGATCCGTCGCCTGCGACAGCAGAAGAAGGCGGCTATGTCCACTATGAGGAAAAAGTAGAAGGCAAAAAAATCCGCCAGCGGAGCGACAGCTTTAACGATTATTACTCACAGGCGAAGCTGTTCTGGAACAGTATGTCTCCTGTCGAGAAACAGCATATCATCTCTGCTTTCTGCTTCGAGGTAGGGAAGGTTAAAAGCAAGGACGTGCAGCGGCAGGTCGTTGACGTTTTCAGCAATGTCGATGCAGACTTAGCAGAAGAAATCGCCAAAGGAGTAGGTGTGGAGCCGCCGGCAAAACAGAAAGAATCAAAAGAGATTCTGACCTCACCAGCGTTAAGCCAAGCCCGTACCGTGACAACCGCGTTGTCGAGAAAAGTTGCTGTTCTCGTCGGAAACGGATTCGATGAAAAAGAGCTTCAAACAGTGCTGGATGCCTTAAAGAAAGAAGGGATCACGGTGGATATTATCAGCCAAACGCTGGGATACATCACAAGCAGCAACGGACAGCAGCTTGAGGCCAGCGGCACGTTCCTGACGACTGATTCTGTTCTGTATGATGCTGTTTACGCCGCAGGAGGACCAGCGCTAAAAGACAACAAGCAAGCGATGGCATTTATACAAGAAGCCTACAGCCACTATAAGGCGATCAGTGCGGCAAATGAAGGAGTTGACCTTCTTCAGGCAGCTGTCGGCACAACAGAGGGGCCGGGCGTCGTGACCGCGAAAGATGAAGCTGATTACACTGATTTCAGCAAGACGTTTATCGAGGCAGTCGCCGCCCACCGTCATTGGGATAGACGAATTTGACCTGCTCCTGTATCGTAAAGGAAGATACTTTTCATAAGGAGCATGACAAATGAATGAAAAACAGCTCGCTGAAGCTTACGAACGCGATGAAAATATGATGGTTTTGGTGTTCGCCCAATGGTGTGTGAACCATGATCTTGATCCAATGGCGCTGTACACCAAAGCCTATCCGCAGCAAAAACTCAATGAAAGCTTGAAAAAAACGATGGATGAACTGGTCGTGCCGAAACACGAATCAGAACACATTCCGGACCAGACTCTCATTGCGGTGTTAGAGATGTTTGGAAATACAGATTTGGCTCAAGTGGTTCATGAAGCGATTTTTGAACGCAACCAGAAAAAGAGACATTGAATTGTCTCTTTTTTTATTTGGAAGAATCGAACTGTTAGATCTAGAAACTGATTTGGTCAGTCTATTAAGGTGTACCTTGCTTAAAAAAGGGAATGATAAACAACGACATCAAAGGAGGAGATCGTATGAAATGGCATCACATGCCAAAAGCCGCGGGGATTGCGGTTTTGCTTTTTTCTGTATTCGTATATGCGGCCCCATCTTTAAAAGCAGTTCAAGCGAAAACGCCGATTGTCAGCAGCCATACGTACAAAAACATCAAAGAATTAAAGTATCCACAAGTGCATCACCTCGGGAATGCCGCGTTTGAAAAGAAAATCAATCAAGAGCTGAAAACCTACATTGAACAATCGTATCAGGAATATCTAAAAAACAAAAAAGCAGGCGAACAGCAGGGCTTCAAAACGGAATATCAAACAACCTTCAGCGTCAAATTCAATGCGGCAGACAAACTCAGTATTCAAACGCTCAATTATATTTATTCAGGCGGCGCCCACGGTTTGACGTCTGTCCAGTCCTTCAACTATGACTTGAAAACACAAAAGCGGGTGACGCTGAATCAGATTCTGAACACCAAAACAAAAGTCAGCAAAACGAGAGATTATCTGTACCGCTATATTAAAAAACACGATGAACTGTTTTTCCCTGATGTAAAGAAAGAGGATATAGCCCTTAACAAAGACACAATGTTTTATTTTACAAATAACGGGATCGCCATTGTTTTCGGCCAGTATGACTTGGGACCTTATGTAGCCGGAATTCGGGATGTGCAGGTGCCAGCCACTATTTATCAATAAAAAGAGCCATATCCTTTAAAGGGATATGGCTCAATGTTGTTACCACACAAACAGGCCGACAATCGCAGCGCTGAGTAAAGATACCGCAATTCCGCTGACGAGCAGCTTCCATACGTTTTTCCCGATCACCGTTGACTTTTCACCGTCAAGGATCGAGTTGTACGTTCCGTAAATCATGCCGACCGTACTGAAGTTGGCAAATGACGTCAGGAATGTCGTCGCCACCGCAACTGTGTGAGGGCGGAGTGATGTAAGATTGTTTTTCAAGTCAAGCATTGCAACAAATTCGTTTGTCGCCAATTTCATTCCCATCAGCTGAGCGACATACATCGCATCGTGTACCGACAGTCCAAGCAGGAATGCGAACGGACTGAAGAGATAAGCGAAAATCGTCTGGATGGTCAGGCCCTGCATGAAAATGCCGAGAATGCCGTTGACTGCTGACGTTAGCGCGACATATCCGATCACCATTGCCAAAATGACGATAACCATATTCATGCCGACAAGCATACTGTTAGAAATTGTAGAGAAAAAGTCTTTCTTCTCTTCTTTAGGCGGCGTATAGATGATATCTTCTTCCTCAGGCACATGAACGGGGTTCAACAGGTTCGCGATAATCAGCGCGTTTAAGCAGTTCAAAGGAATCGCTGTAAACACATATGTCGCCGGCACCATTGACAGGTAAGAGCCAATAATGGAGCCGCTGATGCTGCTCATGCTCATTAAGCCGAAAGTAAGCAGACGGTTGTTATTTAATACCGTAAGCTGCTGGCGGATGACCGCAAGAGCCTCGGTATTTCCCAGGAACATCATTTGAATAGAGAAGAAGCTTTCTAATTTCGGCAGACGGGAAGCCTTTGAAATCACCCATCCGATTTTATCAATCAGCCAAGGCAAAATGCCGAAATAGGTTAAAATATCAAAGAATGTGACGATAAAGATGATTGGAAGAAGTGCACTGAAGAAAAAGTCCACTGTTTCATTCGCCATAACAGACGGGAAGACAAACGCGATACCGTCACTGGCGCAAGCAATCAGCCAAGTGAAGAATTCACCAATTTTTCCGATGACCCAGCTTCCGATTTTTGTTCCCAGCATAAACCAAGTAATCAGCAATTCCAGCACAATTAACGTAATGATCGGACGCCACTTGATTTTCTTTTTCTGCGGAGAACATAGGAATACAACTGCCATAATCACAATGAGACCGATAAGGTTTAATAAAAAATACATGATAGCAACTCCTATGTGGTTTATTATGGAAACGAAAAAAGCCCTTATCCCTCACAAATTCTGGAAATACAGAAAGTGTGAAAAATAAGAGCAAACAGAAAAGAACTTGTCCTTTTCAACTCGTTCAAATTTAATCAAACTTTCTTGTAGTCTAGTTTTTTACGGTTACTAGGTAGAAACAATCAGACCATATTACTGATTATATACAAGAATGTCTTTTTCTAAGATGATAGCAGTATTTTATCCTTTCATTTTTTGAAAATCAACCTTTTTAACTTTTTTCACAATAATAAAATTAATATTGCGGCATGAGAAAATAAAGGAATAACACGTTCGTGTGTCATCCATTTCATGCAGTCAATTTGTTTGCAGATTTTGCTCTGTCTGATTTTGATAAGAGCCGTGTGCCACTCAGGATGGTGCAACAGCTGAAAAAAAACACACTTGCTCCGCAATGGAATCAAGTGTGTTTTTCTTTGCTTATTTCCAAACATCGTTAGCGATTTCAACCACATGGCGGAGCTTCGCCCACTGCTGTTCTTCAGTCAGCTTGTTGCCTTCTTCAGTTGAAGCGAATCCGCATTGCGGGCTGAGGCAAAGCTGGTCTAAGCCTACATAACGAGACGCTTCTTCGATCCGGCGTTTCACATCATCCGGGTGTTCAAGCTCACCGAATTTAGATGTCACTAAGCCAAGGACTAGTTGAAGGTCAGGCCGTTTTACGTAACGGAGCGGCTCAAATCCGCCGGAGCGTGAATCATCATACTCTAAGAAAAGCCCGTCAAGATTCAAGCCGTCAAAAATGGTTTCAGCTGCTGCGTCATAGCCGCCTTCCGCTGTCCAAGTGGACTGGAAGTTGCCGCGGCAAATATGCATGGTGACTGTCAGGTCATCCGGACGGTCTGCAATCGCGTCATTAATCGATTTCGCAAACAGCTGGCGTAGCTCATCAGGTGTTGTTCCGAACGCTTCGATTTGTTTTAAGCCTTTTTCTGATAAGAAAACAGCCCATGCTGTATCATCAAGCTGGAGGTAACGGCAGCCTCTGTCATAAAACGCTTGAATCGCTTTTTTATATGCTTGGGACACATCGTGCTGGAAAAGGTGATAGTCGTTTTTGTATGCACCCTTTTCCAGTTTTCCGCGGAAAAACAGCATATTCGGGCTCGGAATCGTCATCTTAGGCGTCGCATCACCGGCAATACTATGGAGAAATGAGTAATCTTCGAGCATTGGGTGAGTTGAAAAGTCGATATCGCCTGTGACTTTAATGCCGCGTGCTTTTGTTTGTACGTTATGGAATTGAATCCCTTGCTCAGGAGTAAACGGCTCAACGCCATCCAAATTTTCCAGAAAATCAAAGTGCCACCATGCTCTGCGGAATTCACCGTCTGTCACGACGTTCAGGCCGGTTTCCTTCTGTTTTTCCACGATGCGGATGATTTCATCATTTTCGATTTGGCGAAGCTGCTCAGCCGTTATATCGCCGGCCGCTTTTTGCAGCCGCGCTTTTTTAACGGGCTCTGATCTCAGCAAGCTTCCGACTTGATCCGCGCGAAACGGCGGTTTTTTTCTTTGAAGTGATTTTTGTTCTGCGGGTGTTTTTTGTTGTGGCATGTTGTCCATTCCTTCTTTCCATTCAAATATAAAAAGCTCTTCCTTGGGATAAGGAAGAGCTTGTCTGACAATCTCAACCTTATCTTCAAGAACAATCATTGTTCTAAAGGATTTAGCACCATTCTGTTAAACAGCGGTTGCCGGGTATCGCAGGGCCAGTCCCTCCACCTCTCTTGATAAGGAAAACCTTTTATGAAATTTTCTGATATTATCTATTATTCACACATTTTCTGATTCTGTCAATGATAGATTATCTCCACACATCATTGGCGATGTTGATGACATGACGCAGCTTCGCCCATTGCTGCTCCTCTGTCAAAAGATTGCCTTCTTCTGTAGAGGCGAAACCGCATTGCGGGCTGAGGCACAGCTGATCCAGGCTGACAAAGCGCGCGGCTTCATGAATTCGGCGTTTCACATCTTCAGGATTTTCAAGCTCGCCGTATTTCGATGTAATCAAACCGAGCACAATGTGCAGATCCTTGCGCTTCACAAAACGGAGAGGATCAAAGTTTCCAGAGCGGTCATCATCGTATTCCAAGAACAGTCCATCCAAGTGTAAGCCGTCCAAAATCGTTTCTGCAACAGCATCATAGCCTCCTGATGCCGCCCAAGTTGAACGGAAGTTGCCCCGGCAAATGTGCATCGTGATTGTTAAATCATCAGGCCGGTCTGCCACTGCCTCGTTAATCGTTTTGGCGAACAAGGCAGGCAATGTTTCTGGATCGCCGCCGAGTGCCCGGACAACTTCTCTGCCTTTTTCCTCAAAGAAAAGGGACCATGACGTATCATCAAGCTGAAGGTAACGGCATCCGGCATCATAAAAGGCTTTGATTGCTTTTTTGTACGCTTGGGCCAGATCATGAAAGTATTCCTCTTGGTCGTCATAAACTTTTTTATCCGCCTTTTCACCAAAAAACAGCATATTCGGGCTCGGAATCGTCAGTTTTGGTGTCGCATCTCCAGCAATTTCTTGTAAAAATCGATAATCAGCAAGCGCTGGGTGATCCGTAAAATCGAGTTTTCCCGTCACTTTGATGCTGCGTGCTTTTGTTTTTGCATTGTGGAACTGAATTCCTTCCGCCGGAATAAACGGTTCCACTCCGTCAAGCCCCTCCAGGAAATCATAATGCCACCAAGAACGGCGGAATTCCCCATCAGTTACCACTTCAAGGCCAATTTCTTTTTGCTTGTCTACAATCCGGATGATTTCTTGATTTTCGATTTCACGAAGCTGTTCTGCTGTGACCTTGCCGGCCGCTTTCTTCTGCCGTGCTTCTTTCACCGGAACAGATCGCAGTAAACTGCCAACATGATCGGCACGGAAGGGAGCGCTGTGTTGTTTTGCTGGTTTTTGTCCCGCACCATTTGTTTGTTGAGCCATGTCATTCGCCTCTTTTCTGAAATGTGTTGAACATAAAAAAGCTCTTCCTTCGAGTAAGGAAGAGCTTGAATGATCAAATCTCCGCCTCATCTGCAAGAACGCAATGTTCTAAAGGATTTAGCACCATTCTGTTGTGAAACAGCGGTTGCCGGGTATCATAGGGCCAGTCCCTCCACCTCTCTTGATAAGGTACATCTGCATATTCAAATTTCAATTATCTTAATATTATTACTTTTAGATCAATTGTCAATGATATTTTAGAAAATATGGTCATCTTTATCTTCATATAACACCATATCAAGCACGATAGCGATAGCCGTGCAGATCAGCACATCTTCTTCGTTTGCAATCTGCAAATGATAGGAATCACCCCAGCTGAGCCACTTCTTGCTGACTGACATTCGGACATTCTCTCCATCTGTTATCTGGAATTCATTTTTCCACAAGTCACCGTCGATTTCCCAGCTGAGCTTGGAAATTTCAAATTTCGGTTTGAAAAATGTTACTTTTTTCGTCACCTCACAAACCAATTCATTCCCAATTGAAATCTCATATCTCGGCAAAAAAGACATTACTTTTTGTTCGATAGAAACGAGCGATTTTCCGGATGAATCTGTCATTTGCAGCGAGTCGCCTAACGAAAAAAACCGGCCCTCTACCTTGAATTTCTCTTGTTCATCCCGGTCATAAATGTGGAATGCATCTTTAAACGAGAACATTTTTTGTTTCATAAATAAATCGATCATTGCGCAGTCTCCTTTGAATTCGCCTTGTAAAAGATTACGGACAGGGGGTAAAAAGGTTTCAAGTTATGTTTTTAAAATGAAAAAGGCTGCAATTGGTCAGCAGCCTTTTCCTTGAAATATAGGTTTAGGAAAGATGCATCCGGCGTTTTTGGCGGATGGCGTCAAGGTCGATTAGGTTGTTTTGATGAGGTGCGGCTGCTGGCAGAGGGCTTGTCTTTTGCGGTTTGCGGCGATTGTCCTTGCTGAAAGAAAAAAGAAGATAGCCACATAATGCGATGATAATAAATAGAATCATTTTACATACCTCCCAAAAATTGTTTTGGTATTCTCTATTATACAGATAAAACGCCAATAAGTATTCAAAAAATTCTTAATCTACAAAAAATAAATAGCTGCCCCTCAAAAACAGTCTAACCTGATAATCTGAAAATAGTCTTATAAAATGGTGAGTTCTCTTGTTGATGATTGGTTATATAGTTACTATCGGCGGGTGGTTAAATTCCTTTATATAACTTTTAACCTAAATTAAACTAATTCCTATTGCCTGTTTTCTGGGTGGGGGCGCTTGCTTGTTTGGTTTATACCCTATTTTTCGTAATTGAACACAAAAAACCCAAATGACGGAGTATTTGGGCGATGGGAGTGAACGCGGGTTGTTTTTTGGGGAGATATAAGTGACTGATCAAAAGAAGCGTTTGAACATCTTTCTGATTTTTTGAAAGGGACTCGATTTCTTTTGGGTGTTAAGCGGTCTGGCTGTCATCCATTTTTTCAATAGACTCTTAGCGGCGATTGCATGTTTGGTCATCGGTTTTTCCTCCTCATTCGTCAATACTTGTTTTACGGAGGAAGTATTCGAAATGTTTCGTTTTTACGCAAAAAACCAGCCCTTTTTGGACTGGTCTTCCGCATTACGCCTGTTCTTCAAACAGTTTTGCAATCTCAACGATGACATTTACGGCTTTGACCATGTTATCGGCTGAGATGTATTCAAATTTGCCGTGGAAGTTTTCCCCGCCGGTAAAGATATTTGGTGTGGGGAGTCCCATGTAGGACAGCTGGGATCCGTCCGTGCCGCCGCGGATTGGAGAAATCTTTGGTTCAATGCCGAGGTTTTCCATTGCTTGCTTGGCGGTATTGACGATTTCAATGACAGGTTCGATTTTCTCTCTCATGTTGTAGTATTGATCGTTCATATCAAGCTGAATCCGGTCTTGGCCATATTTGTTTTGAAGTTCCTCAACGACACGCTTCATTGTTTGTTTTCTGTTTTGAAAGTGATCTTTGTCAAAGTCTCTTATAAGGTAATAGAGTTTTGTTTCCTCTACATCCCCTTGCATCGACAGCAGGTGGTAGAAGCCTTCGTAGCCTTCTGTGTATTCAGGCGCTTCGTTTGCCGGAAGCAGGCTGTTCAGCTTCATTGCGATTTTTGCAGAGTTGATCATTTTCCCTTTTGCCGTGCCGGGATGTACGTTGTTTCCTTTGATCGTGATTTTTGCTGAAGCGGCATTGAAGCTTTCGTATTCAAGTTCGCCGAGAGGGCCGCCGTCAACTGTGTAGGCAAAGGACGCATTAAATCGTTTCACATCAAATTTGTGCGGGCCTCTGCCGATTTCTTCATCGGGCGTAAAGGCGACTCTGATCGTGCCATGTTTGATCTCAGGGTGTTTGATGAGGTAATCCATAGCTGTCATGATTTCTGCGATCCCGGCCTTATTGTCTGCGCCGAGAAGGGTGGTGCCGTCTGTGGTGATGAGTGTGTGGCCTTTATAGCCGGACAGTTCCGGATATTGATCAGGCGACAGGGTGACCTGCAGCTTTTCATTGAGAACAATGTCTTTTCCGTCGTAGCTTTCAATGATTTGCGGATTGACGTTTTTGCCAGTAAAGTCTATGGCGGTATCGACGTGGGCTAGAAAGCCGATTGTCGGCACGTCTTTTTCAGTATTGGAGGGAAGAGTCGCCATGACATAGCCATATTCATCAATAGCTGCATCCTGCATGCCGATTGATTTTAATTCATCAACGAGCATGTTTCCTAACGTCAACTGGCCGGATGTGGAAGGGCAAGTGTCGACGGATTCATCGGACTGCGTGTCGACTTTTACGTATGTAGTAAACCGTTCAATGATGTCTTCTTTCATTTCCAATCATCTCCTTTGTCTTATTTTATCATGGCGGGATGAGAGATTTCTATTGCACAATACCGTTTCGAATAGCAAAAACGACTGCCTGTGTCCGATCTTGGGCATTGCACTTTTGGAGAATGCGGTGCACATGGGTTTTTACGGTGCTTTCACTGACGAAAAGCGCTTCCGCAATATCTTCATTTCTCAACCCGTAGGCCATTTGCTGAAGAACTTCGAGCTCTCTTTTAGTAAACGGATCTGCCGGTTCTTCGGCTTGAGTTTGCTGCTTCGAGCGAAATGTCTCGCTGATAATTTTAGCCGCTGTGGCTGTGCGAAAAATTGCTTCGCCTCTGGCCGCGGCGCGAATGGCGTCAATCAATTCTTCAGGAAGCGTATCTTTCAGCAGATAGCCGACTGCGCCTGCGCGAATTCCTTCAAAGACATATTCTTCGGTATCAAAGGTTGTTAAAATGACAATTTTCGTATCTGGAAGTGCGGACATAATGTCTTTCGCCGCTTCAATGCCTGAGCGATGCGGCATTTGGACATCCATCAGGATGACGTTGGGTTTTGTTTGCTTTGCCAGCGCAATAATGCCGTATCCGTCGCCAGCCTCACCGGAAACCTCCATATCCGGCTGTGCGTTGATGACGTAACGGAAGCCTTCGCGTACAAGCGGCTGATCATCGGCAAGTGCGACGCGTATTTTATCTTTGTTCATCTTTTTTCTCCTTATTCGTTATCGTCAACGGCAATGCCAGCTCAATTTGCAGGCCGCTCGGCTGTACGGCGCTGAAAGAAAGAGAGCCACCTGCTATTTCAGCGCGCTCTTTCATTCCTGTCAGCCCAAATCCGCAAGTAAGATTGCCGGTGAATTGCCCGTCGTCGGTGATGGTAAGGTAGAGATGGGTTTCGTCGTTAGATAGGACGACAGCCGCTTGGTCAGCGTGAGCATGACGAATCGTATTGGTCAGGCCTTCCTGCAAAATGCGATAGATCGTTTCGCTTACATGTTGAGGCCAAGACTCTTCTGACAGGCCAGCAGTGTCTAACGAAACGTGCAAACCGCTCCGTTCCTCCACTTGATGAATAAGTCCCCGCAAAGCCGTAAGACCGACCAGCGATTCACTTCGGCCCATTTGGTGAACGACAGACCGGACTTCCTGAAGGCATTCTCTGGCGACAGTCAGTACATTTTGAATGACTTTTTCTGAATCCTCCTTGCTGCTTTTCAGGATATAGGGAAGAGATTGAAGCTGAACAATCACAGAAGTCAGCTCATGACCAATGCTGTCATGAATGTCGCGGGCAATTCTTGTACGCTCCTCGAGGACCGCGTATCTTAAAGAAAGAACAGAAGCCTCCTGCAGCTCTGCGTGTGCTTTCTGGAGTTCTTCATGCGCCTGCTCCAGCTGCTCATGCATTTTCGCCAATTCAGCATGATTCCGTTCGGCCTCTCTTCTCGCTTCTCGCCTGAAACGAACGGAGGAGAAAAAGACGTACAGTCCGATCATGATCGAGATGTTGCCAATGATGGTATCCAAGTTCCCGCCATGTATGGATAGCACAAGTATATTGCCGCCAATTATACATGCTGTAAATATGATGGAAAACCGTGAAGGGAGCCAAAAGGCCGCATAAATCATTAAAAATACAATCAAAAAATAGGCGGCTCCCTGTTCTTGACCTGTATCAAGCCAAAGAAAAATGGTAAGGAGCCAAAGCCCGATAAATATGCTCAATTTGACAGCTACGGATGCTGCATAGCGAATGATCCAAATGAATGCTAAGTACACCGCAAACACAAACGCTAACAAAATAGAATTAGCTTGACCTGGATGAAATAAAAATTGTATGCAATTCAAAATGAGAATAAGGCTCGGCACAAGCTTCATGTAGTGCCGAGCCGGAGATTGTCGGTTCATGCTGGTCCTTCTTTCAGTTATTGAATGGATACTTTGCCAGCGGTCAGCCGTCTGTAAGCTTTGTAAAGCATGATGTTGCGGGCTGTGATGGTGCCGAGGGGAATGAAGAACATAGAATGAATAATGGCAATAAAAATCTCATTGCTCTCAGGAAGCCATGTTCTCGCGGCCATGCGCAAAGAAAGTATCACTAGAATGAGGATAACACTTCCAAGGGAACCGCGTGAAGTGACCTTTCCGGTTTCCGGGTGAATCCGGACGTTTACCATTCTTCCGATGCCAAACCCGCAGGCCAGCCCGATCAGTAATAAAAGGCCGCTGACCGCAACGTGTAAAGCTGAATGAAAATACGCCGGCTGAAATGATGCTGATACGCCCCATAACAGCAAGAGCGGAATGATCAGCAGCTTCCCGGGCTTTACCGTTCTTTCTCGATACATCGATAAAACAATAAGAATAAAGACTATAAAAATATAAGGGCTCATCGCCATGTCATCAAATCCTTTCTGCATTAAGCATAGCGAATATGCAGAAAAAAAACGTCAACCGGCAGATTGATTTTTCTGATCTGTCCTCTGCCAACTTGGCCGGAATAATATGAAACAATGATTAAACTTCTTGAAAATGGATGCGGACCCGTTTTAAACATTATATAATGATCCCAGGTCATTTTTTAGGAGGGTTTACATCATGGCAATACTTGTAACAGGCGGCGCGGGATACATCGGGAGCCACACATGTGTTGAATTATTAAATAGCGGCTATGACATTGTCGTTCTTGACAATCTATCCAACAGTTCGGCGGAGGCGCTGAACCGCGTCAAGGAGATTACGGGAAAAGATTTAACATTCTATGAAGCGGATCTGTTGGACCGTAAAGCGGTAGATTCCGTTTTTGCAGAAAATGAAATCGAAGCTGTAATTCATTTTGCGGGGTTAAAAGCAGTCGGTGAATCTGTTGCGATTCCGCTCAAATATTATCATAACAACCTGACGGGTACGTTTATTTTATGCGAGGTCATGGAGAAGTACGGCGTCAAGAAAATCGTGTTCAGTTCATCTGCCACGGTGTATGGCGTTCCGGAAACATCGCCAATTACGGAGGACTTTCCATTAGGCGCGACAAATCCTTATGGGCAGACGAAGCTCATGCTTGAACAAATTTTGCGTGATTTGCATACAGCCGACAATGAATGGAGCGTCGCGCTGCTTCGTTACTTTAATCCATTCGGTGCGCATCCAAGCGGACGGATCGGTGAAGACCCGAACGGCATTCCGAATAACCTCATGCCGTATGTGGCGCAGGTAGCTGTCGGCAAGCTTGATCAATTAAGCGTATTCGGCAATGATTATCCGACAAAAGATGGGACAGGGGTACGCGATTATATTCATGTCGTTGATCTCGCTGAAGGACATGTCAAAGCATTGGAAAAAGTATTGAATGCCACAGGAGCAGATGCCTATAATCTCGGAACGGGTACAGGCTACAGTGTGCTTGAAATGGTCAAAGCCTTTGAAAAAGTGTCAGGGAAAGAAGTTCCGTACCGTTTTGCGGACCGTCGACCTGGAGACATCGCCACCTGCTTCGCAGATCCTGCGAAAGCAAAGCGTGAACTGGGCTGGGAAGCAAAACGAGGCCTGGAAGAAATGTGTGCCGACTCTTGGAGATGGCAGTCTTCTAATGTGAATGGGTATAAGAGTGCGAAAGCATAAAAAGAAGAGCTAGGGTTTTCCCTAGCTCTTCTTTTTATTTATCCAAGTTTACTTCAAATGTAAATGGGTTGATTGTAATATCGTAGTTTTCGGAAGAACCATCTAAAATAATATTCGCTGTTTTGCTTTCGATTTTAGGAAAAGCAATAACGCCTTCAGTTTTAACGCCCGGTAAGATTTCACTTTGAATTTTAGGATACTCTGAAAGGTCGGATTTAGGCTCGATTTGTTTATTATCAGCTGTAATTTTGGCATTGAATTTATAAAAATTGATTTCATCTTTTGATTTGTTTTCTATATTTACATATAGGCGAGTTTCTTTTTCAGCAAGTTCAACCTTTTGAAGCGTAAGTGCAAATCCGTGCTGGTTTTGTGTTTTATTCACGTTAATTGTTTTTTGAGCTGGAGCAAAAGCTGTTGCATAGTCGCTTTTTTCAATGGAATCGGCAACAATTCTCGGTGCTGAAACAGATCCACCCAATGCGTTTTCGCCATCAAATTTGTCTTTCACTGTACCGACTACATGAATAATATCGTCATCTTTAATATCTAAATTAGAATCGTCACTCATAATAATAGTATTTTTGCTTAACTTTTCTGGATTGTTATAGCCTTGAAGGTATGTACCATTTTCGTCTTGTTCAACGTCAAAAACTTTAACATATAGATCAACTTTATAATTTTTAAATTGATCGGCATTGGTATATAGTTTTTCCATATCAGCCTTTTGTACTGTTTTCGCTGACTTTTTAGAGTCGGAGCTGGTAGAAGCTTGAGAGTCTGTATCGTTTCCGATATTTGCAAAAATGATGAAAATGATAACGATCGCTAAAATAAATGTAATGATTTTATGTCTCATAAAAAAGTTGCGTTGATCCTTACCGCAGTTCGGACATTTTTTAACACCTTTTGCAATCTCTTGACCGCAAGCTTTACAGTGTGTTAGTTTACCTGACATTTTATTTCCTCCTATGTAATTAAATGCTTAAAATATATGTTCTATTTTGCCTATATATTTTCGTATAGTCAATGATAAATTACAGATAAAATTTTAAATTTTAATTTTTAGAAAAGGTGCTTTTTATCATATCGGTTAAAAGTTTTCATTTATTAACAGTTAAATGTCTTTTTCTTTCTCTTAATTTACTGACCAAATCTCCGCAAACACCCCTTGAATCAATCCAAACCGTCACTTATAATGCTAATATCAGAAAGAAAAAATGATAGGATAATAACATTGGTTTTCTAGGGTTCCGCAATGGAAATTGGACTGTGACCGAGAGAAAACACATAGCAGCCCGGCTGTTATGACACGGTGGGATAAAAGCCCAGGAGTTTCTGCTCTTTTACGAGAGCGTACTCCTGGGTTTTTTTGTTGATAGGATCTGGAGAAGGAGTGTTTTGTGATGAAAAAGAAAATGCTTGATGTGCTGATGCTTGTGATTGGCGCTTTTTTCTTCGCGCTTGCGGTGAATTTGTTTGCGATTCCCAATGACCTTGGAGAAGGCGGGGTCACTGGGATTACGCTGATTTTGTATTATGTGTTTCAATGGTCTCCCGGGATAACGAACTTTATTTTAAATGCGTTTCTGCTTGTCGTCGGCTACAAATTTTTGGACGGTAAAACGACTATCTATACCATCATTGCCGTAGCGGCGAATTCGCTTTTCCTGCATCTGACACACGGGTGGAGCATTCCGTCTGATGAATTGATCATCAATACAATTTTCGCAGGTGTCTTTGCGGGAGTCGGGATCGGGATCATTATCCGGGTTGGCGGGACGACAGCTGGTTCCGCGATTTTGGCCAGAATTGCTAATAAATATTTAGACTGGAATGTCAGCTACGCGCTCTTGTTTTTTGATTTACTCGTCGTATTTAGCTCATATTTTATCATTGGCACGGAAAAAATGATGTTTACCATCGTGATGCTGTATATCGGTACGAAAGTGATGGACTTCATTATTGAAGGCTTGAATACGAAAAAAGCCATTACGGTTATTTCGGAACATAAGAGTGAGATTGCTAAGCAGGTAAATACCTTGATGGACCGGGGAGTGACGATTTTATCGGGAAAGGGAAACTATACGGGCCAATCCAAAGAAATTTTGTATATCGTCATTAATAAACAGGAGCTGTCCATGCTGAAGAAAATCATCAGAAGCTGCGATAAAAAAGCATTTGTGATCGTTCATGACGTACGCGATGTATTCGGTGAAGGCTTTGTTGATATATCGAAATAATGAAAAATCCCTCTGCGTGCAAAGCAGAGGGATTCGTTCGTTTAGAACGGATATTTGCGGTATTGCTTCTGTATCGAAATCCATTTCGTTACGGTAAATTCCTCGACCACCCACGGATTTCCGAAGCGGCCGACTCCGCTGGCTTTGTTTCCGCCAAAGGCGATATTCGGCGAGTCATTGACGGACTGGTCGTTGACATGGGTCATGCCGCTGTCAATTTGCAGGGCGAATGCTTCACCTTTTTCTAAATCAGAAGTAAAAACTGCCGAGCTAAGGCCGTATTCTGTATCATTTGCCATGTCAATCGCTTCCTGGTCGCTGGAGGCTTTGATAATGGTTGCAATCGGGGCAAACAGCTCCGTTTGGGCAATATTGCTGTTGTTGTCGGCACCGACAAAGACGTACGGTGTGAGTACGTTCCCGACACGTTTTCCTTCAACCGCAAGTTCGATGCCGTCTGCCTTTGCCTGCTCAATGATCTCCAGCGCTTTTTCGATTTGGCGCTCGTTGATCAGCGGGCCGACAACGGTTTTCGAGTCGGTTTGATCACCGTATGGAAGCTGTTTGACACGGGCGGTGAATTTTTTGACAAATTCGTCGTACACTTCTTGATGAACGATGATCCTGTTGATAATCATGCAGATTTGCCCTTGGTGAATAAATTTCCCGAAAATCGCCGCGTCCACAGCACGGTCGACATCTGCGTCAGAAAGAACGGCGAAGGGGTTGTTGCCGCCGAGCTCAAGGGCCATCCGCTTGAAGTCACGCCCGGCGATTTCACCGATGCGGCGCCCGACAGCGGTTGATCCTGTAAAGCTGATTAATTTCGGGATCGGATTGGTCAGCATGCCGTCTCCGATTTCCTTTAAATCCGTCAGTATGACGTTGAGGACACCCGCAGGAAGACCGGCGTGTTCAAACGCTTTCGCAATGATGGTTCCGCCGGAAAGAGCGGTTTGGATATCAGGCTTGTGAACAACACTGTTTCCCAGCGCAATTGCCGGAGCAATGGTTCTCATGGATAAATTCATTGGAAAATTAAATGGAGAAATCGATGAAATGACACCGAGCGGAAGGCGGTAAATCTTATTGATTTTCCCTTCAATACCGGATGGAACCTCTTTGACGCCGCCTAATTCGCCGGTGTATGTCATCGCTTCATCTAAAATCGCAATTGTTTGGTCAAGCTCGATCGTTGATTTTATGATTGTACCGCCGGTTTCGCGGGAAATCATCATGATGATGTCATCACGGTTTTCCTGTAAGTAGCCGCGCGCTTTTTGCAGGACTGCTTTTCGGTCTTCTGCTGTGCTCTTGGCCCACTCTTTTTGCGCCTGCTGTGCAATGTCAAAGGCATCCTCCAGCTGTTTGCATGTTGCCAGAGTGGCTGTTGTGATGACAGTCTGGTCATACGGATTCAAAATGTCCTCCGTGCGCCCGCTTGCCCCTTTGATCCATTTTCCGTTGATAAAACTTTCGTTTAACGCTTCTAAACTCATTAATGATCATCCTCCTTTAGTTCTGCATACCCCTTACTGTTTCCACTGGAATTAATCAGTAAACGAACGCTTTCATTTTATCATCGCCTTTTTTTTATTGGAGAACCAGTGAATTTCGCCTTATACTGAATATACAGATCCTTACATAAGAGAGGAGACTCTATGAAATCGCTTCTGGCTGTATATCCCAGTTCGATTGTATCTGAGAAGCTTTGCGTAAAGGAAGACTGTCTATGCTTTTTTGATGAGAGCAGTCAGAGATATATCTCCATCCCGAAAACAGAGATCAGCGATAAAGAGGCCTTGCTGCTGCAGTCTTTTTTAACACCTGTGGATGGGGTCAATCAATTGTCTTTAAAGTCGCCGGAGGAAAACAAGTGGTTTGCGTTTCTTTTCTCTAAAGGAGAAGTGCCGGAGAGCATAAAAAAACGGACGAGATTTGTTCATTTTCATTTGCTCGGTAAAATAGAACGGACATCCTTTGCGGAAGCAGTTCGCCATTTTTGGCCGGTGCCTTTTGTGATTGTGTGGATGCATGAGGACAGAGGCGTGGTTGTCGAGCAGGAAAGTGAAGCGGCAGCGGGCAAGGACGAACTAGAATCACTCGCTAAGGTTCTTGAGGGTGATTTCTACTCCAGTGTCCGTTTTTATGCCGGGAGATTTTATGAACCGGATGAGAGTCTGCGTAACCATTATGCCCGGGAACAGACGTATTTCTTATTTGCTGAAAAACGGCTGCCCCAGATGCAGAGTGTAGCCTTTGAGATGATATTTCCTTTTTTATTATTAGAAACTGAAAAAGAAAAGCTTGAAACGCTGCTCTCTGAAGAAGCTGAGATTTTATTTGGAAATGAATCTGAGTTGAGGAAAACGATTAAGCTGTTCATTGAAAACAATTCAAATGTGACGTTAACGGCGAAAAAACTGCATCTGCATCGCAACAGTCTGCAATATCGGATTGATAAATTTATTGAGCGATCGGGGATAGACATTAAAACGTATAAAGGCTCACTGCTCGCCTATTTTATCTGCCTGCAAAGTGAAGCTTCAGAGTAAATTGGAAATATGCACGAAAAATAGCTGGTTGATTTTATGAAAGCTGCCTATTCCCGTGGTAGGAAAAGGTTGTTACACTCAATTTAGGAAAGCGTTTACATAAAAAGGGGGATGTGAAATGGCTGAATTGCGGATGGAGCACATTTATAAATACTATGATCAGAAGGAAGCGGCTGTTGACGACTTTAACCTTCATATTGACGATAAGGAATTTATCGTATTTGTCGGCCCGTCCGGCTGCGGGAAATCAACGACGCTGCGGATGGTCGCGGGCCTTGAAGAAATTTCGAAAGGTGATTTTTATATTGAAGGAAAACGGGTCAACGATGTGGCGCCAAAGGATAGGGACATCGCGATGGTATTTCAAAACTACGCGCTTTATCCCCATATGACGGTCTACGATAATATTGCATTCGGACTGAAGCTTCGAAAAATGCCAAAGCCAGAAATCAAGAAAAGGGTGGAAGAGGCCGCTAAAATTCTCGGGCTGGAGGACTATTTGCATCGCAAACCGAAAGCGCTTTCCGGAGGTCAGAGACAGCGGGTCGCACTAGGCCGTGCAATTGTGCGGGATGCAAAGGTATTCCTGATGGATGAGCCTTTGTCGAATCTGGACGCAAAGCTGAGGGTGCAAATGCGGGCGGAAATTATTAAGCTCCATCAGAGGCTGCAAACCACAACAATTTACGTGACGCATGACCAGACAGAAGCGTTGACGATGGCGACACGAATCGTCGTTATGAAAGACGGGAAAATTCAGCAGATCGGGACGCCAAAGGAAGTATATGAATTCCCTGAAAACGTATTTGTCGGCGGTTTTATCGGCTCACCAGCGATGAATTTTTTCAAAGGGAAGCTGACGGACAGTGTCATCAAAATCGGTTCTGCGGCATTAACCGTGCCGGAAGGGAAGATGAAGGTGCTGCGGGAAAAAGGCTACATCGGCAAAGAGGTCATTTTCGGCATCCGTCCTGAAAATATTCATGATGAATTGATTGTCGTGGAATCGTATAAGGACTCTTCCATTACAGCGAAAATCAATGTCGCAGAGCTGCTCGGTTCTGAGATCATGATTTATTCGCAGATCGGCAGCCAAGACTTCATCGCACGGATTGACGCCCGTCTCGATATTCAATCAGGTGATGAACTGACGGTTGCGTTTGACATGAATAAAGGCCATTTCTTTGACAGTGAGACAGAAGTGAGAATTCGTTGAGTTCAAAACTCTCGAGTGCCCTTTTTGCGATTCACATAAAAAAAGGGGAGGTATGGTATGCGGATGGGAGAAGTCGTTTATGGTTTTTGCGTACGTGGTTTCTAGGTGACTACAAAAAATCAGAATACAAGCAGAGCTAGCGGCTGCGAGGCGTAGGAAAACAGTGTTCCAATCATAGGTTTCATCACTGTACTGCCTGTTAACATCTGGAAAATATTGAAAAGAGAGCGGTTTACGCGCTCTCTTTTTGTTCGGTTTCAAATCGATTCCTCTTTATATCATTTTTTATTGCAAGTAAACGATTCGATTTCTTCCGTATTCAATTATCATGTGTGTTTTAAAGTTGTTCTTGAAAATCCAACAAATCAACCGATGAAAAAGGAGGAAGAAATAGACAGAAAGCAGGGAATCGATTGAAACGTTTTATTCTAAGCATTTTTCTTTTAGGAAGCTGCTTGGCTCTCGCGGCTTGCGCTGATCAAGAGGCAAACACGGAGCCTCAGATGCCGAAAGCTGAACAAAAGAAACCGGAAAAAAAGGCAGTGCATGTTCAGAAAAAAGAAGACGATACGTCCGCATGGATCAAAACAGAGAAACCGGCAAAGCTGCCGATTTTGATGTACCATAGCATTTCCTCTGGAAACAGCCTCCGTGTCCCGAAGGAAGAGTTCGAAGCGCATATGAAGTGGGTTCACGAAAACGGCTATCGGACATTAACGCCGAAAGAAGCGTACCTCATGCTGACACAGGATAAAAAGCCGAGTGAGAAATGCGTATTGATTACATTGGATGATGGATATACCGACAATTATCAAGATGCGTATCCAGTGCTAAAAAAGTACGGAATGAAGGCGACAATTTTTATGATAGGCAAATCGATTGGACATAAAAATCATCTTACAGAGAAGCAAATGAAGGAAATGGCGAAGCATGGCGTATCGATTGAAAGCCATACGATTGACCATCTTGAGCTGAATGGGTTAACGCCTGAACAGCAGCATAGTGAGATGGATGATTCGAAAAAACTGTTTGATCAGATGTTTCATCAGCAAACTTCTATCATCAGCTATCCGGTAGGGCGCTACAATGAGGAGACGCTGAAGGCCGCCAAAGATACGGGCTATCAAATGGGCGTGACGACAGAATCTGGCGCGGCATCGAGAGACCAAGGAATGTATGCTCTCCATCGCGTGCGCGTGTCGCCGGGCATGTCGGGTGCGTCTTTTGGTGCGTACATCGAATCAATGAAATGAAAAAAGGCGGCGCTCAATCGCCGCCCCCGCAGCCGGAATCACTGAAACCTCCGTCACTGCCGCATCCATCATGATGCGAGCCGTTGTCTGAATAACCGAAAACCCGCTATCAGCTTGCTGACGGCTTCTATTTTTCGAAGGTTGCGGCTGAATGATGTAAAGAAAAACAATAATAGAGATAATCAATAAAATGATCACCATCACTTCTCATCACTCCCTTGTTTCACCATATTTGTTATACGGGTCAAACGCTGATCGGTTTCATTTCAAAGAGATGGACTCTTTCAGCCGGTCTCTGAGCCAGCGCTTTACTACTCCCTGGCCTCTGTTAGACAATAATGTGCTGACACGCCAATACATAGGGGGATGAGGAGCGAACTGAAAATCAATTAATCTGAAAAACCAGCTTTTATCGCGTGTGAGAGAGTCGATGGTAAGCTCGTCCTCGTCTGCTTCAGAGCTGTAAGCGCTTCGTTTTTGTGTATCCTCATCCTGCCGAACCGCCAAGATCCTCAAGGCCTCGGCCATTTGTTTGTACCCGCCTTCCAGCATTGATGCGCCAAGGTTGTCAGCACGAACCTCCATCCACTGTGAACAAAAGGATTGATAGAGCTGAAATAGGATGATGATGGCCATAATGAAAACCCAAAGTGTCACTTTGTGAGCCTGCGGATGGGTGATATGCTGCTCAATGAGGAGGATGATTCCCACGACGGCTCCGAGATATAGAAAACGTAAAAGTTGTGATGACAGAACATCGCGTTTTTTAATATGAATTGCCTCATGGGCCAGAATGCCTTCGATAACATGCAGCGGAAGGGTTAGGGTAGCGCTCGTCAAAATAACCATTGACCTTCCGACATTCATGCCCACTGCCATTCCGTTGTAATCTTCACTCTCCGTTTCATATATGCGGACATGGGAAATGCCGGCCTTGCGAAAAATCTTGTCGGCCGCTGCCTGTACGTGCGGCTGATGACAAGGCTTGGCATCCATTGCCGCCCGCAGCACACGGTCTGACAGATACATGTTGAATACCCAGTACAGCATCACAGCACCAGCCATGATCCATGGAGAGGCATGTAGTGCGTATAAAGCAAGCACCAATAACCCATATGCTGATACGCCTTTTACGCTGACAGCAAAATACAGCTTCCCAAGCAGCCGCTTCACATTTTTTCTATGATAAAACGGCAAAACAGAAATCACAGTGTTCTCGTTGTTTTCTGAATCGATGTATTCGCCGAAGATTGCTTTCCATCTTTGCGGTTCTTTTACCGTCAGAAATAGTGTTTCACCAGGAAAAGACAATTTGATGACTTGCTGAAAGCTTGTTGTCAGATCTAAAAGGGATGAATACATTGTCAAAAGCGGATGGAGCTTTAAAAGATCAACCGTAGATTCAAGCTGAATGTCTTTCAAATCAGAAAGCGGGTATGTACGGGTTTCATAACGAGAGCTGATGTGCAATGTTTCTAAGGAAGCTGAATACATAACGTTCGCACTAAAAACATTCCATATTCGTTTCACCAGTGCCCCTCCGCCGGAAATCATGCCGAAAAGGATCACATATTTGAGGGGGCTTGGGTCAGGCCCATAGATGAAAAAAATAACGGCGCCCGCAAACACGACGGCTGTCAGTGTGATGTCTGACAGGAGGCGTGTTTTGTTTCTGGCAAGCTCGACTTCCTCCCAATCCCCGGAAGGTTTTGCTGCCTGCTCTGAAACAGTGAGATCCAATGCGGTCCAGTAGCAGGTGAACATGATCGCAATCGAGATAATACCGTCCATAAATGATTGATGAGAGAAGATGTAAACAGCAGCGCCGATCCACAGAACAATATCAATCCAAAAGTCTATGGCCGGAATGAGTTTTGCTGCGAGGGCTGATATAAAATAAAGTCCCAGCCCGAGAATCGCAAAAAGAAATAGATGTGTTCCCATAGGCATGCCAAAGTCCTTTCTATCTAGTATTTCCAACTATTACTATAGCATGATGCGGGAAGTTGGAAAAACACTGACATGCAAAAAAAAGCAAGTTCTTCCGATTTGCGAAGAACTTGCTTGAGGTGTCTCAATAAAATAGATGCAGCAGCAATAAGGTTAAGGACACTGTAATCGCTCCCCCGATTCGGGTGGATACCTGGGCGAATGGCATTAATTCAAGCCTTTCTGCGGCGCTTAAAATAGCGACGTCCCCGGTGCCGCCTTGTCCTGAATGGCACGCATTGATAATAGCGGTTTCAATCGGGTACATGTTCAGCCATTTTCCGGTGAAAAAGCCGACGGCCATCATGGTTATAACGACAGACAAAATCGTAATGATATTGCTGATATTAAAGGCGGCGATAAGCTTGTCCCACGGCGTCATGGATACTCCGATTGCAAAGAGCAGCGGATAGGTCACAGCAGTTGAAAAGAAGCGGGACACTCCAAATGCGCCATTTTCGATTGAGGCAGGCGCCAATCTGAACAGCTTAATCAGGACAGCCAGCAACAGCATCGCAACAGGTGCGGGGAAACCGAAAAAGTCGTGAGCGAGCATGCCGACTAAGTATAAAGAGACTGCAAGAATTCCGCCTGACGCAAATAAAGAAAGGTTGAACATTTGCTGTCCGCTTTGTGATTCCTGCAGCGCAGGGGACTCTTGTTCTGACCGGTCCACTTTACCGTTGCCTGTCCATTCCGGTTTTTTCTTTCCGATTCTGTTCAGCAAACCCGCTAGAATGATCGCGCACAGGCTGCCTAGCATAATTGACGGCAGAACAAGGGCGAACGCTTCTCCTTGAGACATAGGCATGATGTCAGAATAGCCGATCGACAGCGGGATAGCGCCTTCTCCGACACCGCCAGCCATGATAGGAATGACGATGTACAGCAGTGTGTGCTGGAATCCGAGCCCAAGAATTGTGCCGACAGCCAGACCGACAAGAGCAGCCGCGACAGAACCGGCAATAAGCGGAATAAAGATTTTCATGAATGCTTTTATGAGTGTTTCTCTTTTCATGCCGAGAATGCTTCCGACGACAATCCCGGCGATAAATAAGTATAGAAAGTTTGAGTTTTCTGTAAATTCTGTGGTGGATTTGACGATATCATTAGGCAGCAGGTGATAGTAGACGACAGCGGACGGAATAAAAGTAGCTAGGATGGCAGGGCCGCCGATTGAACGAACAATCGGTATCGATTTGCCGATTTGGGCAAAGGTAAACCCGAAAAATGCCATAACGGCAATGGATGTCAAAATGTCGCTTTTTACATTGTGATGCATAACAAATACGGTGATTAATATAAACAGCAAGGCATACACAGGAAGCGGTATGATGCCTACTTTTATATTCATGGCTTTGGCAAACACATTTTCTTTTCGAACTCCTTTATAAATTGTATCCGTTTGCAACTGCACTTGTGTTTGAAGCTCTTCCATTGAAAAACCTCCCCCTATTCTTGATGCATTGAATTGTTCACTACGTTAATCATACTGAAAAATTCAAATAATGAATATATTAAAAATGTACTATTCAGCTTGTCACAACTTTTCGGTTCACCAGGAAAGAGACAATCTGACTAAAATCGGCCTATGACAGAGTAATGAGAAATGAACACAAGAGCCTGCCAAGCATTTTATTCGCAAGAAACGATGTGTTGATGTACGATAAAAAAGGGTCATTTATCCTAGCGTCCGCCATAAATCAGCAACAAAACAGACAACAATCCGTCACATCATTTAGGTCTTTTTGATTATTTTGGACTTTCTTTTTAAAATAAATCGTTGTAAAGTACTTAATATGAACCAGTTAAAGAATATGTCATTTGGTCAGTCTGGCAATCTAGCATCATATGGAATAGCTTTTTGACATGTTTGTGAAGTATTGAGCAATATATATTTTTTTCGTCTATTTTGTGAATTAATGATCAAAGTTTCCGGTTTTGTATGTGAAGTAGTGAGCAAAGTAAATGCAGTTTCAACGGGAAATGGAGGAGAAAGCATGAGTGAATTGGTATTAGCCCGCATTCAATTTGCATCAACAACGTTGTTTCACTTCTTGTTCGTGCCGATGTCTATCGGGCTTGTGTTTATGGTTGCGTTGATGGAGACTCTTTATCTTGTGAAGAAAAATGAGCTGTACCTCAAGATGGCAAAGTTTTGGGGACACTTATTTTTAATAAATTTCGCTGTCGGTGTTGTCACGGGGATTTTGCAAGAATTCCAGTTTGGACTGAACTGGTCTGATTATTCCCGTTTTGTCGGAGATGTATTTGGCGCTCCGCTAGCGATTGAAGCATTATTGGCATTTTTTATGGAATCTATTTTTATCGGATTATGGATTTTCGGATGGGATCGCCTGCCGAAAAAAATTCACGCTCTCTGCATTTGGCTCGTGTCATTCGGAACGATCATGTCATCTTTCTGGATTTTAACAGCGAACTCCTTTATGCAGGAGCCGGTCGGCTTTACAATCAAAAACGGCCGCGCGGAAATGAATGACTTTGCCGCGCTGATTACAAACCCGCAGCTTTGGGTTGAATTCCCGCATGTTATTTTTGGGGCGCTCGCGACAGGGGCTTTCTTTATCGCCGGAGTGAGTGCTTTTAAACTATTGAAGAAAAAAGAAGTGCCGTTCTTTAAACAATCTTTTAAAATCGCAATGATCGTCGGCCTTTGTGCCGGTCTCGGCGTCGGCCTGAGCGGACACATGCAGGCTGAGCATTTAATGGAATCACAGCCGATGAAAATGGCTGCCAGTGAAGGCTTATGGGAAGACAGCGGTGACCCTGCTGCTTGGACCGCTTTTGCTACGATCGATACAAAAAATGAAAAAAGCTCAAATGAAATCGAAGTTCCTTATGCTTTGAGTTACTTGGCTTATCAGAAATTCAGCGGAAGTGTCAAAGGGATGAAAACTCTTCAGGCTGAGTATGAAAAAACATACGGAAAAGGCGACTACATTCCGCCCGTAAAAACGACATTCTGGAGCTTCCGCATCATGGTTGGCGCAGGTGTTGTCATGATTCTTGCTGCGTTAGGCGGGCTTTGGTTAAACCGCCGCAAAAAGCTTGAAACGAGCAAATGGTATTTGCGCATCATGATCGCATTGATTTCCTTCCCGTTTATCGCGAACTCTGCGGGCTGGGTTATGACGGAAATCGGACGTCAGCCGTGGACAGTCATGGGCTTGATGACAACTGCTCAATCTGTGTCGCCTAACGTAACGGCAGGCTCATTGTTATTCTCAATTATCGCCTTCGGTGTCATGTATATGATTCTGGGTGCACTGCTTGTCTTCTTGTTCATCCGTGAAATTAAAAAAGGTGCAGATCATAGTGATCATCATGATGTTCCTGTATCAACAGACCCATTTAGTCAGGAGGTATACCATGGCATCTCTTCATGATCTTTGGTTTATACTCGTTGCTGTATTGTTTGTAGGATTTTTCTTTTTGGAAGGCTTTGATTTCGGTGTCGGCATGGCGACACGTTTTCTTGGCCATAATGAATTAGAACGCAGAGTGCTGATCAATACGATCGGACCGTTTTGGGACGCAAATGAAGTATGGCTTTTGACTGGTGCAGGCGCCATTTTCGCAGCGTTTCCGAACTGGTATGCAACGATGCTGAGCGGTTATTACATTCCGTTTGTCGTTGTGCTGCTTGCGTTAATGGGCCGCGGGGTCGCGTTTGAGTTCCGCGGCAAGGTCGAACATTTAAAATGGGTAAAGGTTTGGGACTGGGTTGTTTTCTTCGGCAGTCTGATTCCCCCGTTTGTGCTTGGTGTGCTGTTCACGACATTATTCAGAGGAATGCCGATTGATGCCGATATGAACATTCACGCACATCTAGCCGATTATATAAATGTATACTCTGTACTTGGCGGTGTGACCGTAACACTTCTTTGCTTCCAGCATGGATTAATGTTTATCACGCTGCGCACGATTGGTGATTTGCAAAAACGCGCCCGAAAAATGGCGCAAAAGATAATGAGTGTTGTTTTTGTGGCGGTTCTTGCCTTCGCGGCTCTTTCTGCCTATCAGACAGACATGTTTACTCGCCGCGGCGAGATTACCATCCCGCTCGTTATTTTGATCGTCATCTGCTTTATGCTTGCAGCTGTATTTATCCGTAAGAAAAAAGACGGCTGGACATTTGGGATGACAGGCGCAGGGCTGGCGCTGACTGTAGGAATGATCTTTATTTCCTTATTCCCTCGGGTCATGGTCAGTTCGCTGCAAAGCGCGTACGATTTAACAGTAGCTAACGCTTCTTCCGGGGATTATTCGCTTAAAGTGATGTCAATTGCAGCATTAACGCTATTGCCGTTTGTCATCGGCAGTCAGATCTGGAGCTACTACGTCTTCCGGAAGCGCGTCAGTCATAAGGAGCCTATGACTTATTAATGGGAAAAGACCTGTTTCGATATAAAGGAATGAAGCGGATTCTCACTGTGATTATTTGTTTAACGCTAATTCAGACAGCCGCTATTATTATGCAGGCAGAGTGGCTGAGTAAAGCCGTAACCGGGCTGTTCAACGGGAAGAGTATAGCCTCCCTGTTCCCGGTGATCGGCTTTTTCCTTATCGCTTTTGTCGCACGGCACGCGGTGACGGTGGCGCGCCAGAAAATGGTCTATCAATATGCCGCCCGGACAGGGGCCGATTTGAGAAAAAGTTTTCTTGATCAGCTGTTCCGGTTAGGCCCTCGCTTTGCTAAGAAAGAGGGAACGGGGCAAATGGTGACGCTGGCGATGGAAGGCATCAGCCAGTTCCGCCGCTACTTGGAGCTGTTTCTCCCGAAAATGGTCAGCATGACCATTGTGCCTGCGGCGGTTGTCATTTATGTGTTCTTTCAGGACCGGACATCAGCTGTCATCTTAGTCGCTGCTTTGCCGATTCTGATCATCTTTATGATTCTCCTCGGCCTTGTCGCACAGAGAAAGGCGGATCGTCAGTGGAAATCCTATCAGAGACTTTCCAACCATTTTGTTGATTCTCTTCGCGGACTGGAGACATTGCGTTTCCTAGGTTTGAGCAAGTCGCACAGCAAAAATATTTTCTACGTGAGTGAGCGATATCGCAAAGCAACGATGAGCACGCTTCGAGTGGCATTTTTATCTTCCTTTGCACTCGATTTTTTTACAATGCTGTCGGTGGCGACAGTCGCAGTATTTTTGGGCCTGCGTCTCATTGAAGGAGATATTTTGCTTGGTCCCGCTTTAACGGCGCTTATTCTCGCGCCTGAATATTTTCTGCCAGTACGGGAAGTGGGGAATGATTATCATGCAACGCTGAACGGGCAGGAAGCAGGCAAAGCTATTCAAGAGATTCTGTCACAGCCTGGCTTTAAAGAAGAGGCGCCGCTTCAGCTTGGGACGTGGTCTGATCGAGATGAGTTGAAGCTGTCAGGCGTGTCAGTCGGCCGATCGGTGTCCGATATTGATCTATCATTCAAAGGGAAGAAAAAAATCGGCATCATCGGAGCAAGCGGTGCCGGAAAATCAACATTAATTGATATTCTCGGCGGTTTTTTGGAACCAAATGGCGGTACGATAGAAGTTAATGGTTCAGGCAGGTCCCATTTGCAGGACGGCAGCTGGCAGAAAAACCTTCTCTATATCCCGCAGCATCCGTACATTTTTGATGATACGCTGGCGAACAACATTCGCTTTTATCATCCAAGCGCTTCTGCTGAGGATACAGCCCGCGCCGCTGCCGCGGCGGGGCTGACGGAGATGATGGACAAGCTTCCAAATGGGTTAGAGGGACGAATTGGGGAAGGCGGCCGGGCGCTCAGCGGCGGCCAGGCGCAGCGTGTCGCACTTGCCCGCGCCTTTTTGGGAAACCGCCCGATTCTGCTGCTGGATGAGCCGACTGCCCACCTTGATATCGAAACAGAATATGAAATAAAAGAAACGATGCTGGATTTATTTGAGGATAAGCTCGTCTTTCTCGCGACTCACCGCCTTCACTGGATGCTCGATATGGACGAAATTATCGTGCTGGATGGGGGCAGGGTTACGGAAATCGGGACTCACGATGAATTGCTGAAGAAAAATGGTGTGTATACCAAACTCGTGGAGGCACAACTGGGGGAAAGAGCATGAAGAAAGAAGAATGGATTCTGCCGTATATCAAGCAAAATGCCCGCCTGTTCGTTCTGGTCATCTTTTTGGGTGCGGTGACGATTTTTTCTGCTGCTTTTCTTATGTTCACCTCAGGATTTTTGATCTCTAAGGCGGCGACAAGACCGGAGAATATTCTCCTCATTTATGTGCCGATTGTCGCTGTGCGCACCTTTGGAATTGCGCGGTCTGTGTCACGATATGTGGAACGCCTCGTTGGGCACCATATTATTTTGAAAATCGTGTCCGACATGCGTGTCCGTCTTTACAACATGCTTGAGCCAGGCGCCTTGATGCTGCGTTCCCGTTTTCGCACAGGAGATATGCTCGGCATTTTGTCTGAGGATATTGAGCATTTGCAGGATGCCTTCTTAAAAACGATTTTTCCTGCTATTTCTGCCTTGCTTCTGTACGCTGTTTCTGTGATTGCGCTCGGGTTCTTCTCATGGCCGTTTGCTATATTGCTTGCGCTTTATTTATTTGTTCTTGTGGTGCTGTTTCCGGTTGTGTCTTTGCTTGTCACAAGGGCCAAAAATGCGAAGCTGAAAAGCGGGCGTAATATGCTGTACAGTCGTCTGACAGATGCTGTGATGGGTGTCAGCGACTGGATGTTCAGCGGCCGCCGTCATGCATTTATTGATTCCTATGAAAAAGAGGAACATGATTGGTTTGAGCTTGAACGGAAAAAGCAACACTTTATCAGGTGGCGGGACTTTGCTGCACAATGTCTTGTCGCCGGTCTTATTTTGATGATGCTGTTTTGGACGGCGGGTCAGCATGCAGACGGCGGCCTTGCTAAAACAATGATTGCTGCTTTTGTTCTTGTGGTCTTCCCGCTGACGGAAGCCTTTCTTCCTCTTTCAGATGCTTTGGGCGAAGTGCCCGGCTATCAGGATTCCATCAGACGAATGAATAGAGTGGCTGCTCAGCCGGAGGCATCACAACCGGAATTAGCAGCTGAAGCATTAGATCTTCAAGATGTCACACTGTCATTTCGCGATGTGACGTTTTCTTATGATGACAGCAGCCGGGTGCTGCACAATTTTTCCTTCACTCTGCGCCAAGGGGAAAAAATGGCGCTGCTCGGCCGAAGCGGGTCTGGAAAATCAACCTCGCTCGCTTTAATTGAAGGCGTCCTGAAACCTGATGCAGGATTTGTGACGTTAAACGGAGTAGAGACAGCGCTGTTAAAGGATCAGATTGCTGACGCGGTGGCTGTGTTAAACCAAAAGCCCCATCTGTTCGATACAAGCATTCTGAACAACATCAGGCTTGGAAACGGAGAGGCAAGCGACGAAGATGTGCGCCGCGCCGCAAAACAGGTGAAGCTGCATGACTATATTGAGTCACTGCCTGACGGATATCATACCTCCGTTCAAGAAACCGGCATCCGGTTTTCCGGAGGAGAGCGCCAGCGAATCGCACTCGCTCGGATTTTGCTGCAGGATACGCCGATCATCATCCTTGATGAGCCGACAGTCGGCCTCGACCCGATCACCGAACGCGAGCTGATGGAAACGGTGTTTGAAGTGTTGAAAGGAAAAACGATCTTATGGATTACGCATCATCTCGCAGGAGTGGAAGCGGCCGATAAAATCGTGTTTCTTGAAAATGGAAAAACAGAAATGGAAGGAACGCATGAGGGGCTGCTGGCGGGAAATGAACGATATCGCCGCCTGTATCATCTTGATGTTCCTGTAAAATAAAAGACAGCCCTTCAGGCTGTCTTTTTTGTTTGAAATAGAAAAGGTACAGGAAAAATAGGAAGAGAAAACAGAGGAGGGATAGAGATGAATGTTCCAGTCTGGAGTGAAGAGCATGTGAGGGCATCACTCCCTGAAAGAAAGGCGGAGAGCCATAAAGGTACATTCGGTACAGCTTTGCTGCTGGCGGGAAGCGACGACATGCCGGGCGCGTCGATTCTTGCGGGGCTTGGGGCGATGCGCAGCGGTCTCGGAAAGCTGGTCATTGGTACATCTGAAAGCGTGATCCCGCTGATTGTGCCTGTTCTGCCCGAGGCGACCTATTGGCGTGACGGCTGGAAAAAAACGGCTGAGTCTCAGCTTGAAGAGGCGTACCGAGCCATCGCCATTGGACCGGGTCTGCCGCAAACCGAAAGCGTACAGCAGGCAGTTGATCATGTGCTTGCGGCGGATTGCCCCGTCATTTTGGATGCGGGAGCGCTGGTGAAGCGCACATACCCGAAACGGGAGGCGCCCATTATCCTCACGCCGCACCCGGGTGAGTTTTCCCGCATGACGGGGGTGCCGGTGAAAGAATTACAAAACAAAAGAGCAGAACACGCAAAGGAATGGGCGGCTCAGCTGCAAGCTGTCATTGTATTAAAGGGAAATCAAACCGTTATCGCGTTTCCCGACGGTGATTGCTGGCTTAACCAAACTGGAAGCGGGGCACTCGCCAAGGGCGGAACCGGTGATACGCTGACGGGCATGATATTGGGCATGCTCTGCTGTCATGATGATCCAAAACACGCGATATTAAACGCAGTCTATCTGCACGGTGTGTGCGCTGAGCTTTGGACGGATGAGCATTCCGCTCATACGCTGCTCGCACACGAGCTTTCTGACATGCTGCCTCGCGTATGGAAACGATTTGAATGATAAAAAGCTGTCTTCATAGAGAAGACAGCTTTTCTTGATAGCCCGCCTGTTTTTTCAGACGAGGTTTCATTAATACATAGTAAAGCACAGAAGGCACGGCCAAGCCGACAATCCATGCGATGTCTCCGCCCCCAAACATTTTGGCCAGCGGCCCAATGTAAAAGGACGTATTGATAAACGGAATTTCTAGCAAGATGGACAGGACGAACGCAATCGTGGTAATCCAATTGACCTTTCCGTACGGCCCGTTCATATCGAACATGGCTTTGACTTGATAGCTCCCGTGGCGAACGAAGTAGTAATCGACTAAATTGATTGCCGTCCAAGGAATTAAGAAGTAGCTGATGAAAAAGATAAAATTCAAAAACAGCTCCATAAAATTACTTTGCCCGAGAAGGCTTAAAACTGTACCGACAAGCGTGACGCCGAGGATCATGATGATTCTGACGTTGGGCGTGACCTTTAGCTTCAGAAACGGCTCCAACGTTGTTGTCGTCGACATGAAAGCGCCATACAGGTTAAAGACATTGATCGCCATTTGTCCAAATAACACAATGATCAGCATAATGAACGAGAAGGGTCCGAACAACTGCACAATCTGGCTGCCTGAGTTTGCTGTAAAGTCAGGCAGTGCTGTTGTCAGCAAAGCACCGAGCAGCATCATCCAGATGGAGCTGACAGATGTACCTGCATAGCTGTACCAAAATGTTTTAGACGCTGGTGTTTTAATTGGCAGATATCTTGAATAATCGGCAACATACGGTGCATAGGCAAGCTGCCATGTTGCGACTGCGCTGACTGCCACTAAGAAAACTGGCAGATTAATCGCACCGGGAATCCAGCTGCCTGCCGGGATCGGCAGTTGAAAAATGAGTATTGTTGCAGCAAAAAACACAGCAAAAGAGGTCCAAGAAAGGATTTTTTGCATTTTGTGAATTAAATCATGGCCGAAAATCGTGAGTAAAAAACATACGGCGCTTAAGCCTATAATGCTCCATGAGCCCGGGATGGGAACAAAGCTGCTTAAGGTTCCAGCCGCCAGAATCGTGCTGCTTGCGAAGAAACCAAGGTAGATAAACATAACTAAGAAGAGGGGAAGAATCGCTCCGATTACGCCGAATTGGGCACGGCTTTGAATCATTTGCGGGATGCCGAGCTGAGGGCCTTGCGCGGAATGAGAAGCCATAAATATGGCACCGATTAAGGTTCCGCAAATAATAGCGGCAACACTCCAAAATAGATTAAGTCCCATTGCAACTGGAATCGTACCGGTCACCAACGTTGTGATATGCATATTAGCCCCGAACCATACGGGAAATAAATCTTTTGCTTTACCATGTCTTTCTTCATTCGGAATATATTCAATCGTTCGCCTTTCTACTTTCAATGCATCGTCCTCCATATTGGATGTTATTTTCAAATCGACATAAAGTCATAGCTTAACAGACTATAAGGGGGTTTACAAATGCAGATGTACAGCCAAACGGCCGTGAAGATTGATCTGTCAATGGTTGAAAAGAATTGTAAAAAAGCTGAACGCTTTTGAATCCGGTGTCGTCTCATAAGACAGAAGAACAAAAAAAGGGGGATCGCGGCCATTGGATGCATATGAAGAACAGCAGCTGATTCAGCAGGCGAAAGAGGGAAACGACGAGGCGTTTACAGCCCTTTTCCATTATCATTATTCATTTTTATATAAATACTTGTTAAAGCTTTCCCTCCATCCAGATCTCAGCGAGGAACTTGTTCAGGAAACCTTTCTGAAAGGGTACATTCACTTAGGAAGCTTCCAGGGGCGTTCCAAATTCTCCACCTGGCTGATCTCCATTGCATCGAGACTCTACCTTGATTACCAGAAAAAGAGAAAGAGAGAATGGAAACGGAATCAGACGGTTGCGGAGGAAACAATCCGCAAGATCAAGTGGGACGTGTCGGTTAAAGGAGAAGAATGGAGCGAAACGCTCGATCTGTTTTCAATGCTGGACCCTAAACTGCGCACACCGGTTTTATTAAGGCATTACTACGGCTATACCTACGCCGAAATCGGGCTGATGCTGCGGATCAAAGAAGGCACTGTGAAGTCCAGAGTTCATAAAGGGCTTAAGCAAATCAGAAAGGAGTGGAACGATGAATAAAGAACAGCTTTCTCATCATTTAAAATCAGAATGGCAGAAAATAGATCAAGCAGCCAATCCTTCTGTACCGGATCAAAAAGAACTGCTCCGCCAACTGTTACAAATGAGAGCTGAACGAAGAAAAAAACTGCTGAAAGAGATCATCTTATTTGTACTTTGCGCCATGATGGTTGTGAGTGCGGCAATTCTAGCGTTCACTCAGGCTTTCACTGTATTTATTGTGCTTCAGGTTTGTGTGCTTACGGTATTACCGATTTTGATTATTGCTGAGAAAAAAAGAAGTCTCGGCGAATGCGAGGTGGAGCGCCGATGACACAAACAGAAATTGTCGGGGTTGTGGTGGCTTATCTTATCGTATTGGCACAGGGAATCTTTTTGTTTATTGATGCCAAAAAACGGGATCGCATGGCATGGGTTTGGGGGATTGTCGGATTGATTCAAGCGCCGATGCCAATCATTTGCTATTACTTTTTTGTCATTAAACCGGACCGGCAGAAAAGGGGGATTAAGCCATGAATATTTCTTGGGAAATGATTTTGCCGCTGATTGTATTACAGTTGGTTTTGGCAGTGTTTGCGCTTATCAGCTGTATAAAGGAAGAGCGGACAAACGGTCCAAAGTGGATGTGGGCAGCGGTCATTGTGTGTATCAATATTATTGGACCGATTTTATTTTTTACCGTCGGCAGAAAGCAAAGGTGATCGGGTATGCTGTCTATTGAGTCATTATACAAATTGTACCGGCACCATCAAGCTGTAGAAAATATCAGTTTTCATGTGAATGAAAACGAGTGTGTCGCACTATTAGGACCAAATGGAGCCGGTAAAACCACAACGCTGCAAATGCTGGCCGGGCTGCTTTCACCAACTTCTGGAACAATCAAGATGTTAGGAGAGAAAAAAATCGATCGGCGTTTGATTGGCTACCTCCCGCAGTATCCGGCTTTCTATTCGTGGATGACGGCAGCCGAATTTTTAACATTTGCGGGGAGACTGTCCGGTCTTTCGAAGAAAAAGTGCCAAGAGGAGATCGGAAGGATGCTGGAATTCGTTGGTTTGCAGGAAGCAGCGCATACCAGAATCGGCAGTTATTCAGGCGGCATGAAACAACGACTTGGGCTGGTACAGGCGCTGCTCCATAAGCCGAAGCTGCTGATTTTGGATGAACCGGTGTCTGCTCTTGACCCGTCTGGACGGTTCGAAGTGCTGGAGATGATGCGGGAGCTGAAGAAGCATATGGCTGTTCTGTTTTCTACCCATGTTTTGCACGATGCGGAGCAAGTGTGTGATCAAGTGGTCATCATGAAAGACGGGAAGGTTTCATGGAATGGCGAGTTACAGCAGCTAAAAAAACAGCATCAAACGAATGTATTTATCCTTGCTGTAAAAGAAAAGCTTAAGGGCTGGCTTGAAGAGCAGCCTTATGTCTCAGCTATTGTCTATATCAATCCGTCTCAAGCTGTTTTTGAGCTGCCGGGTATACAAGATGGCCGGACATTGCTGAGTGATTGTATCCGTGCAGGATTGACCATCACTCGGTTTGAACAGAAAACGGAATCTCTTGAAGACGTCTATTTAAAGGTGGTGCACGCATGAAGGTAACGATGACATTATTGCAGAAAGAATGGCTGGAAGGGTGGAAAAGCGGCAAGCTGATCTGGCTGCCGATTGCGATGATGATCGTAGGACTGACACAGCCGCTGACCATTTATTATCTGCCGGAAATCATTGAACACGGAGGAAACCTTCCTGACGGCATGAAAATCAGTTTTACGACGCCTTCCGGGCCTGAAGTGATGGTCAGCACGCTTTCTCAATTCAACACGCTGGGCATGGCTCTGGTCATCTTTAGTGTAATGGGGAGCGTGGCGAATGAAAGAAACCAAGGGATAACGTCACTGATCATGTCGCGGCCTGTGAGGGCAGTCCATTATATAATGAGCAAATGGCTCATCCAAAGCGTGATTGGGATCGTATCGTTTGCAGCTGGATACGGACTTGCTTATTATTACGTCCGGCTGCTGTTTGAGCACACATCATTCAGCCATTTTGCCGAAAGTTTTGGCCTCTACGCTCTTTGGATCCTGTTTATCGTAACTGCCGGCCTTGCCGGAAGCACGATGTTTCGATCTTTAGGAGCAGCCGCGGCTTTTGGAATTGGGCTGACAGCTGCCGTTTCCTTTGTTGCCTCGATATTTCCTGAGGGTGCGAAGTGGCTTCCTGCTGAGCTTTGCAAGCAGGCAGAGCATATCCTTCTTCACGGAGAAAGGGCGGATTATTTCGGGTGGTCACTCGCATTTTCCATTTTGTGTATTCTGCTTCTGGCCATGTTTTCTGTGTGGCGCTTTCGGCGGTATGAAAGCTATTAATTGTTCGTTTTGACACGTTTGTGCGAGCAACATATGAAAGGCGGCGAATACCGGATGCCGGCTGCATCGCATGAAAAGTGCAAATGTTCTTACAGGCTTGAAAACCAAAAACAAAATGCCATACATAACAAACGGCGCGATCGAAAGGAATGATGTTCTGCTGTAACGCCATCATTTCTCTCAGCCTTCCTGTGGAAAGTGCTGCAATACTGGAAAAAAACAGGACTTAAACAAACGCCCTGTTTCCTGCTTGTTAATACGGATCAGACGGGTGACTTTCCTGTTCAGCCTGCTTTGCGGCCTGTTCAGTCTTAGTTGTGCCGATCGGTCCGTTGTTGTTGGTTTCGGAGACTTTTTTCAATCCTTCCGCTACGCGTTTTCCGTAGTCAGGGTCAGCTTTTGTAAAGTTCTCAATCATTTGGTCTTGGATTTCCTTTTGACATGTGGAAAGCGTATTCACCAGGTTTGTGATCAATTCGTTTCGTTCAAACTCAGTGAATCTCCGGTACGTCTCCCCGGCTTGTCCGAAGTTGTTCGTTCTGTCGATCGCTTCACGCTTTACATCACCTTCGACATGGGGCGTATGATCTTTTCCATCCTGCTTCGCTTCCTTCAGCCCGCCTGTAATGGAAGGTTCGTAGTTGACGTGCGGGTTTTGTCCTTCTGCTCTATCCATCCGGTACAGCATTTGCCCGCCTTCCTGGTTGGTGGCGACATGTTTTTTCGGCGAGTTGATCGGAAGCTGCAAGTAATTGGCACCTACACGGTAGCGCTGCGTATCAGAATAGGCAAACGTCCGCCCCTGGAGCAGTTTGTCATCTGAAAAATCAAGCCCGTCGACAAGCACACCCGTTCCGAATGAGGCTTGCTCCACTTCCGCATGGTAGTTTTCCGGATTTTTGTTAAGAACCAATTTACCGATCGGCTTCCATGGGAAATCGTCTTTATACCAAAGCTTTGTCGGATCAAGCGGATCAAAGTCCAGTTCAGGATGAGCGTCATCGCTCATGATCTGGGCATACACTTCCCATTCCGGATAATCGCCATTTTCTATCGCGTCATATAAATCCTGTGTTGCATGGTTAAAGTTTTTCCCTTGGATATCTTCTGCTTCCTTTTGTGTCAGGTTGCGGATGCCCTGCTTCGGTTCGAAGTGGTATTTCACGAGAACAGCTTTGCCTTCCTCATTCACCCACCTATAAGCGTGTACACCGGAGCCTTGCATTTGCCGGTAGTTGGCCGGTATGCCCCAAGGTGAAAACAAGAAGGTAATCATATGTGTCGCTTCGGGAGACTGAGAAATGAAGTCGAAAATACGTTCACCGTCTTGGATGTTGGTCACTGGATCAGGCTGAAATGCGTGCACAAGATCTGGGAATTTCAGCGGGTCGCGGATAAAAAAGATTTTCAAGTTGTTCCCGACCAAATCCCAGTTTCCATCTTCGGTATAAAGCTTAATGGCAAAACCGCGCGGGTCTCTCAATGTTTCAGGTGAGTGTTTTCCGTGATTCACAGTAGAAAAACGGACAAATGCAGGCGTTTTTTTGCCTTTTTCCTGAAAAAGCTTGGCACGGGTGTACTTTGAAATTGGCTCGTCTCCAAAGCTTCCATACGCTTCAAAATATCCGTGTGCACCCGCTCCCCTTGCATGTACAACCCGCTCAGGAATACGCTCGCGGTCAAAGTGGCTGATTTTTTCGAGAAAATCATAGTTCTCAAGTGTTGTAGGCCCTCTATTCCCGACTGTTCTCACATTTTGGTTGTCAGTTACAGGATGCCCTTGTCTGTTCGTTAAGGTATCCTCTGACTCGTTTTTCCCTGATGTCTTATGAGAAAGCGCATCCTCGCTGCCCTGTGCATTTGTTCCGTGATGTTTTTTCCGATGATCATCTTTCATTCGTTGACCCTCCTTTTTTGAACGGTAACAATATGCCCTGAATGGAAAGATTTTAAAACCGCCGTTTTTTTTCAGCTGCTTCGGGAATGGTACAATGTACACAAAATGGTAAAAGGAGAGGTCGATTCGTGACGAGAGAAATAAAGCCGATGCCCATCACGTTTTATCAAAAAAGCGCTCTTGAGCTTGCCCCGTTGCTTCTCGGCTGCCTTCTAGTAAAAGAAACAGACGAAGGCACAGCGTCAGGCTATATTGTGGAAACAGAGGCCTACATGGGTGCCGAAGATAGAGCGGCTCACAGTTTTAACAACCGCCGTACGAAGCGGACAGAGATTATGTTTGCAGAAGCTGGGCGGGTGTATACATATGTGATGCACACTCATACATTGCTGAATGTTGTTGCCGCAGAAACAGATGTCCCGCAAGCGGTATTAATCAGAGCGATTGAGCCGCATGAAGGTCAGCTGTTAATGGAGGAGAGAAGGACAGGCCGCCGTCCGAGAGAATGGACAAACGGGCCCGGAAAGCTGACGAAAGCGCTTGGTGTCACGATGAATGACTACGGACGCTGGATCACGGAACAGCCGCTTTATATTGAAAGCGGGTATACACCGGAAGACATCTCAACCGGCCCGCGCATCGGCATCGACAATAGCGGAGAGGCGCGCGATTATCCGTGGCGGTTTTGGGTGACGGGAAACAGGTACGTCTCGCGTTAGCATGTTTAAACAAAAGGCAATCAGGGGAATGGTTGAGAAAAAAGAAGGGAGAATCGAAGCTTTGAAAAAAATGATTAAAACCGTTATCAAGTGGGCGCCGATCATATATCCGATTGTTCGAAAAATCATGAAGGATCGCAAGGTGTCCAAAACAGCCGGCTGAGCCGGCTGTTTTTTTATTATGGGTAATTTTCCCTCTCGTCCCGCCGATGTTCATTGACTTGAAATTCTCCCCATTATAGAATTTATATACATTTCGTATTCCTTCTCGATCCTTTCTGCCTATTCATTTGATCCGTGCATTTCTACTTGATAGGAGGTTTTTCTCATGCTTCATGGGCGACTTCGTGATATTCTGCGCTTGTTGATGGCGGCTGAAGCCCCGGTGACAAGCTCGTTTTTTGCTGCGCAATTAAACGTGACGACGCGGACAGTCCGCAATGACATAAAGGAACTGCAAAGCGTGCTGAGCAGTCATGGCGCCTTTGTCCAATCGGTAAGAGGCTCCGGTTACAAACTCCGCATTCATGACGAGCAGACATTCAGAATGCTTTTGCAAGATGTGTTTCAGCAAAAAAAAGGCCTGCCGGTGCTGCCGGAGGAGAGAATGGCCTATCTTTTGAAAAGGCTGCTGCTGGCTGAGCATTATCTCAAGCTTGATGAACTGGCTGAAGAACTGTATATCTCAAAATCCACACTCCAAGCCGATTTAAAAGAAGTGAAGAAACGGCTGCTTCCTTACCGCATCGTTATGGAAACACGTCCGAATTATGGCTTTAAGCTGCGCGGGGACGAGGTGCAGATGAGGTTTTGTATGGCGGAGTACATCGTCGATGAAAGAGAAACAGAGCTTGATATTCTGAATGAAAAGGCTGATATTTTGCCAACTAAAGAAATCGACATCATCCGTTCCGCCATCCTGACAAAAATCAAAAACGACCGCATTCCTCTGTCCAGCTTAGGTCTGAATAACCTCATCATACATATCGCTATCGCCTGTAAACGGATTAGAACGGAAAACTATGTATCTCTTTTCCCGGAAGATATGGATCATATCCTGCATCAAAAAGAATATCAGGCTGCTGAAGCCATTGTAAAAGAGCTGGAATCAGCGTTAGCTGTTACATTTCCGAAAGACGAGACGGCCTATATCGCTATGCATCTCCTCGGCACAAAACGAGTGACACAGCTGCAATGCGGGGAGAACTCATTTTCAATAGACAAAGAAACTGATCAGCTAATATTAACGATGATGGAAGCTGTTGATCGAGAACTGAAGTTTGGCATTCTGCATGACAACGAGCTGAAAATCGGCTTGGCTTTGCATGTGAAGCCGGCGATCAGCCGCAACCGATACGGCATGAACCTGCGAAACCCAATGCTGGCAGCAATCAAGGAGCATTATCCTCTCGCTTTTGAAGCTGGAATCATTGCGGGAATAGTCATAAAGGAACAAACGGGTATCGATATTCATGAAAATGAAATTGGGTATTTAGCTCTCCACTTCGGTGCCGCCATTGAACGAAAAAAAACAGAAAGCCCGCCGAAGCGCTGTATCATTGTGTGCGCATCTGGTGCCGGGAGCGCTCAGCTGCTGCGCGAAAAACTCCGCTCCCATTTCGGCAAGCGGCTCGATATTTTAGGAACCGCTGAGTATTATAGTCTTGACCAAATGTCCTTTGAATCGATTGATTTGATCCTCAGCACCATCCCGATCAAAAAAGCTCTCCCTGTACCAGTGCTGAAGGTCAATACACTCTTGGGCGGCACCGACTTTGTGAAAATTGAATCCATCTTAAGTGACGAAAAAGCAAAAGCGGCCCGCTATCTAAAAGAAGAACTTGTTTTTTTTCAGAAGGATATGCGCTCAAAAGAAGAAGTGATTCAGTTTTTAGGGCAAAAAGCGGTTAATTCCGGCTATGCCAATCACGACATCATAGATTCAATTTTTGAAAGAGAAGACATGTCGCCAACGTGCTTTGGCAATCTTGTTGCCATTCCGCACCCGCTCGTCCCGCAGACAAAAACAACATTTTGGACCGTCTGTACGTTAAAAAAACCGATAGATTGGGAGAATCAGCGTGTTCAATTTGTCTGTTTGCTCTGTGTCGAAAAGGAGAACAAAGCGGATTTGCAAAACATGTATAAACTACTAGGCAGCATTTTGGACGATCCGGCAGCCGTGAACCAGCTGATCAAAAGCCGTTCGTATCAAGAACTTTTAGAGGTGTTTGACCAAAATCGTTAAGCGGACAGTCTGTATATACCTTTTTTCCGTTTCTTGCGGAAAAACCTTGAGTGTTTATGAAAGCGATTTCATAATATGATGATATTAACAGCAGGACTTAACAAAATTGATTAAACTCTAGGGGGTCTTTTACATGAATATATTACTCGTTTGTGCAGCAGGTATGTCTACAAGTTTACTGGTGAGCAAAATGGAAAAAAGTGCGCAGGAACAAGGGAAAGAATATACCATTTGGGCAGTTTCAGGCGATTCTGTACAGAATCATATCGATAAAGCGGATGTGCTGCTTCTCGGCCCGCAAGTCCGTTACATGCTTCCGCAGCTGAAAAAATTAGGAGAGACAAAGGGGGTTCCGGTAGACGTTATCAATTCTGTCCATTATGGCACGTGCAACGGGGCGGAAGTGCTGAAATCAGCTGAACTGCTTGGACAGGTGTCGTAGAGAGGGGCGGGCTATGTGAATAAAATCAATCAATTCTTAGAAGAAAAGGTCATGCCTATAGCGGGGAAAATTGCGGGCCAACGCCATTTGCAGGCGCTTCGTGACGGTATCATTCTCACGATGCCGCTCATTATCATCGGTTCCTTTTTCCTCATCATCGGCAACCTCCCGATACCGGGATACGCTGAATTTATGGCAAAAACGTTTGGCAGTTCATGGTCTGAAAAGCTGGCTTATCCAGTCGACGCTACCTTTGAAATTATGGGCCTTGTCGCCGCATTCGGCATCGCCTACCGGCTCGCCGAGAAATACGGCGTTGATGCCCTGTCAGCCGGAGCCATTTCACTTGCAGCATTTCTGTTGGCAACACCTTATCAAGTGCCGTTTATACCAGACGGTACGACGAAAGAAATCATGGTCGGCGGCGGAATTCCGCTCTCGCTGATGGGAAGCAAAGGCCTGTTTGTCGCCATGATTATCGCGATGGTGTCGACTGAGATTTACCGGCTTATTATCCAGCGCAACTTGGTTTTCAAAATGCCGGATGGCGTTCCCCCGGCAGTCAGCAAATCATTTGTCGCGTTAATTCCCGGCTTTGCCGTCATCTTTCTGATTTGGGCAGCCCGGCTTCTTGTGGAAGCAACACCGTTTGAGAGTCTTCATAACATTGTAAGCGTTTTACTGGGAACCCCGCTTTCCATTCTTGGCGGAAGCCTCGGAGGAAGCCTTGTTGCAGAAGCTGTCAAAATGCTTTTATGGGCCTGCGGTCTTCACGGCGCAAACATTGTCGGCGGCGTCATGGCACCGATTTGGTACGGCGCTATGGATATCAACCGGATCGCCTTCCAAGCCGGTGAGGAGCTGCCGAAGATTTTTACCCAGCAGTTTTTCGATATCTGGGTCAATATCGGCGGAAGCGGCGCTACCTTGGCACTGGTTGTCACGATGTTTCTGCGCGCACGAAGCAAGCAAATGAAGCAGCTCGGAAAGCTTGCGATCGGCCCGGCCGTCTTTAATATTAATGAACCGATTATTTTCGGAATGCCAATCGTTATGAACCCGATGCTTTTGCTTCCGTTTCTCATCACCCCGCTTGTCGCAGTGGTCCTTACTTACATCGGGATGAGCACCGGCCTTGTTGCTAAGCCGGCGGGGATCGCGGTTCCGTGGACCATGCCGCCGATCTTTTCAGGCTATCTGGCGACAGGAGGGAAGGTCTCAGGTGCGGTTATGCAAGTCATTAATATCGCCGTATCCTTTGTCGTCTACTACCCGTTCTTTAGAATGTGGGATAAACAGAAGCTGAAAGAAGAAAACGATCTAGAGCTGGTTCAAACGCCTGCAGCATCAGATGACAAAGAAGCGGCTTTATAGAGAAAGGAAGTGAATCGCGTGAGTGAAAAAATGGAGCAAATTATTTTTCAAATGATTCTTCACGGAGGAAATGGAAGGAGCTCTGCAATGGAGGCCATTGCCGCTGCGAAAAGCGGTGATGCAGAAGAAGCGCGGAAAAAGCTTCAAGACGCCGCAGAAGAATTGTCAAAAGCCCACCATTATCAGACAGAGCTGATCCAAAATGAAGCGGGCGGAGAAAAAACGGAAATGACACTTCTGATGGTGCATGCACAGGATCATTTAATGAATGCGATGACAGTGAAGGATCTGGCGGCGGAGTTCATTGAGTTATATGAAAAAATCACCGAACAAAGGGGAGCAAGCATATGACAAAAGGATTGAAGATTGTCACGATTGGCGGAGGTTCAAGCTACACGCCTGAGCTAGTGGAAGGGTTGATTAAACGGTATGATAAGCTGCCTGTCCGAGAATTATGGCTCGTTGACATCCCTGAAGGCGAAGAAAAGCTGAATATTGTCGGTACGCTCGCCAAACGAATGGTTGAAAAAGCTGGAGTCCCGATCGATATTCACCTTACGCTCGACCGGAGAAAAGCGTTGAAGGGTGCAGACTTTGTGACGACCCAGTTTCGCGTCGGGCTTCTGCAGGCAAGAGCCAAGGATGAGCGCATCCCTTTAAAATACGGGGTTATCGGTCAGGAAACGAACGGCCCGGGAGGTCTGTTTAAAGGATTGCGTACGATTCCGGTTATCCTGGAGATCGCGAAAGACATTGAGGAGCTTTGCCCGGACGCATGGCTCGTCAACTTCACAAACCCTGCCGGCATGGTGACAGAAGCCTTGCTTCGCTACTCTAACCTGAAGAAAGTCGTCGGTCTCTGTAACGTTCCAATCGGCATTAAAATGGGTGTTGCCAAAGCGCTTGATGTAGATGTGAACCGTGTAGAAGTCCAATTCGCCGGACTGAATCATATGGTGTTCGGGCTCGATGTTTTCTTGGACGGCGTCAGTGTGAAGGATCGAGTCATCGAAGCGATGGGTGATCCGGAAAACGCGATGACGATGAAAAATATTTCAGGCGCAGAGTGGGAGCCGGAATTTTTAAAAGCGCTTGATATCATTCCTTGCGGCTATCACCGTTACTATTTCAAAACAAAAGAGATGCTTGAGCACGAGCTGGAAGCATCACAAACAGAAGGCACCCGTGCTGAAGTGGTGCAGAAGGTCGAAAAAGAGCTGTTTGAGCTTTATAAAGATCCAAACCTTGCGATCAAACCGCCACAGCTGGAAAAGCGGGGAGGCGCTTACTACAGCGATGCAGCTTGTAATTTAATCAGCTCTATTTACAATGATAAACACGACATTCAGCCGGTAAACACGGTGAATAACGGGGCAATCGCCAGCATCCCAGACGATTCAGCGGTTGAAGTAAACTGCGTGATGACGAAAAACGGCCCTCAGCCAATTGCTGTCGGTGACTTGCCGGTATCTGTCCGAGGCCTCGTCCAGCAAATTAAATCATTTGAGCGTGTCGCGGCAGAAGCGGCGGTCACAGGCAACTATCAAACAGCGCTCCTCGCCATGACGATTAATCCGCTCGTCCCATCCGATACTGTGGCCAAACAGATTTTAGACGAAATGCTGGAGGCGCACAAAGCGTACCTGCCGCAGTTCTTTAACAAAATTGAAGCGTAAAAAAAGCCGGCATTCATTGCCGGCTTTTTGCTTACTTGCTTTCAGTCAGCGCTGCGACTTCGGTTGTCCATCCGAAGTCGTCTGCGACAGCGCCTTTTTGAATGCCTGTAATTGTGTCATATAGTTTTTTCGCGATTTCTCCTGTTTCACCGTTGTTAATCGACAGTGTTTCATCCTGCCAGATCAGCTCGCCAACTGGGGAAATAACAGCTGCTGTTCCTGTTCCGAAGGCTTCTTCCAGAATGCCGTCTTTATGGGCTTGGATGACCTCATCGATTGTAATCTTTCGTTCTGAAACTTGCAGGCCCCAATGCTTAAGCAAGGCGATGACGGAATTGCGTGTAATGCCTTCAAGGATGCTTCCGTTTAGCATCGGTGTTACAATTTCTCCGTTGATTTTGAAAAAGATGTTCATGCTTCCGACTTCTTCGATGTATTTTTTCTCAACGCCGTCCAGCCAGAGTACTTGAGAAAATCCTTTCTCTTCAGCAACCTGCTGAGCTTTTAAGCTTGAAGCATAATTCCCTGCGGTTTTGGCATTTCCCGTTCCGCCTTTTACCGCGCGGACAAATTCACTTTCAACAGCGATTTTAACTGGTTTGATGCCTTCTTTATAATAAGAACCGACCGGAGAGAGAATGATAAAGAGCTTATACGTATGAGATGCCGCAACGCCGAGGAAAGGCTCGGTTGCAATGATGAACGGACGGATGTAAAGAGATGTGCCCTCTGCATTCGGAATCCAGTCTTTATCGATGGCAACAAGCTGTTTTAAACCTTCCAGAACTTGTTCTTCATCGATTTGCGGGATGCAAAGGCGGTCGTTTGATTGATTCAGGCGTTCCATATTTTTTTCCGGTCTGAAAAGCAGGACATGGTCATTCTCCGACACGTAAGCCTTTAACCCTTCAAACACGGTTTGGCCGTAGTGATATACCATTGCCGCCGGGTCCATTGAAAAGGGTTGATAAGGAATGATTCTTGGGTCGTACCACCCTTTATCCGCCGCATAGTCCATTACAAACATGTGGTCTGTAAACACTCTTCCGAACGAAAGCTGATTTGGATCTGGTTTCGGTTTTTTAGTTGATGTCAATTCAACGCGAATCGTTTGTTTAGTCATGGTCAATCTCCCTGTTGTTAAATTGTTTATATTATCAAACTTATTTGAAAATAATTTATATTCTATTGTATACCTTCAACAAATATTCGCAATAGGTTTACGTAAATTTGCAAGAAATTCATAAGAAAAAAGCAGGAGAAATTAATTCTCCTGCGTGTTCATTTGCTCGAACACCTTGTCATAATCAGCGCGAGTGGCATTCCGAAGTCCTTCGACGCGTTCATTTGTAATTTCTTGTTTGCCTTCCTTTAGACCCTCCAAGAAATACTGAACATATTCTTCAGTTGAAAGGCCGCGGTACGTCAGACCTTGTTTATCACGTGATTTTTGGTTTAATGCTGTGTCCACCATAGGAGGCGCCATTTCTATTACTTCCACGCTCGTCTTGCGAAGCTGGTGTCTCAGCGTAAGCGAGAATGAGTGAAGCGCCGCTTTCGTTGCGCAGTACACCGGATAAACTGCTAACGGGTTAAACGCAAGCCCTGATGTGACCTGAACAATTGCCGCCTCGGACTGCTTCATCAAATGAGGAGTAAAAAGGGCTGATAAATGGACAGGCGCTTGAAAATTGAGTTCTATTTCATCTCCGTCCACGAAAAGCTCCTCTGTCCCTTTTCTGAAGTCAATTTCCTTTTGAATGCCTGCATTGTTGACGAGAACATTCAGATTCGGAAATTCCTTTAGTACCCATTCAGATAATGCTTCACGTTCAGAAAGGTCCGCAACATCACACTGCTTAGTATGGATGTTCGGGAGCTGCTGTTTCGCTTCGGTTAGACGTGTTTCGCTGCGTCCGCAAATAATGACTTCATTGCCGAGCTCCAGCAGCCTTTTGGCCAGTTCAAGCCCAATGCCGGCGGAACCGCCTGTAATTAACACCGTATTGCCTGTCATCTTCATAGATGTAACACCTCTTATCTGTTGGCTGTGATTCCTTTACTATTTCAAATCTTAGCAGGAAATATGCAGCCGCGTCCTAAGAGATGCTCAGGATGAAGTGACTTTTCCGGTTTTGTAAAACTCGTCGATTGCTTTATCGACATGCACCCAGCCTTTCCAGCCGATGTGAATGGTATCTTTCATGAAATACGGATCATATTCATGTCCTGAAAAGTCAGCAACCTGGAAGCCCTTGGCTCTGATCTGTTTATTCACCTTTTTGTAATAGTCAGTGCGTCCTTTTTTCGGGAAGCCCGTGTAGTCGTACCACTTTCCGTTAACAGGAATGGTGACAAACATAGGCTCTGCACCCGCATCCTTCAGGATATCAAGCATCATCTCAAAATCCTTGTATTCCGGTGACACTGCATACGATTTTCTTTTGTTTGTCCCTTTTAGCTTAGGCACTTTCGGCTTTAGCTTTTTATAAATGGGGTTGTCGATGTGAAAATCGTTAGATCCGGAGTGGCGTTTGCCTGATTGATCTGCGAGTTTATTTAATTCAGACCATGACTTGTCCTTTACCGACTGCGAGATATAACGCTTTGGCCCGGAGGATTCCATCGTTGAATAATACAAGTCTTTCTTTTCCAGCATGCTGTAGTAGACTTTTGCCGCCGGTTTCAGCGCGTTCACTTTCCATGTCTGACCGTTTATCATTGCTTTATACAGCTCGGAAAGAACCGCGTCGTTTTTCACGACTTTAAAGCGCAGCATGCGTTTCATCATGTACTTTTTCACATCGGGATCGATCTGCTCGTTAAATGCCAAATCAAGCCCTTGCAGCGCGGAAAAATTCGGCGCGAAATGCTGTTCATCAGATCCGCGCTTAATAAACCATTGCGGGGACACGATGAATACGATTTTTTTGCCCTTCAGCTGATCCTTATGGGCAGCGAAGTTTAAGGAATGAATCAACGACTGGGATCCGCCTTTGCCGACAAGGTATGGCGTGAACCCTTCATTGTTTACTTGAAAGTAATTAGATGGGTGGAATTCATCCAGCCGAGAAAGCTCAGAAGATCCGTAAATCGGAAGATATGCCGGATCTTCGAGTGCTTGATCTTGTAAATAAAGCCCTTGAAACATGCTTGGATTCAAGGCTGTTGCTGACTCCTTCACCCGTTTATCGGTAATGAAGCCTGTCAGCCATGAAGATGGAATTGCGATGGCGCCTGCGAATAGAATAAACGCCAAAATAATTGGACCGAAAAAACGCTTTTTCATTATTTCAACTCAGACAGCTGGTTTACAATGTTATTAGGCGTATTCCAAACATCCCGATCAAATTCAGTGATCGGCACTAAAATATCAAAACGGTTTTCAATCGCAAGCAGCAATTCTACTGTTCCAAAAGAATCAAGCAAACCTTCTTCAAAAATGTCAATATCAGGATTTTCCTTTACGATGTCATCCTGGCAAACCTCTGCTAAAACGTCTAATACCTCTTGTTTAAATTCCATAGCTTTCTAATCTCCTTTAATGATGATGAAATAGTTTTCCTGAGAAAATATAAAATCCAAAGCAAACGAAATGGAACGTGATCACAATCGCAAGAACCGTTGTCCACCGGTTGGACGGCAGCCATTTGTATTTCTTATTCCATTTCTCGAAAAAGTTGTAGCACGTCATCAGCACGGCATGATAGAGGCCGTAGATGATATATTGCGGCGCAAGCCCGTGCCAAACCCCCATCAGCATAAACAGCAGGAAATACCCGATGTTTGAGGTGGCCATACGGTTTTTGATCCACTTTTTCTTTGTCATCCAAAATACGAATCTCATGAACACATAATCTCTGAACCAGAATGACAGAGACATATGCCAGCGATTCCAGAAATCTTTAATATTTTTACTGATAAACGGTTTATTAAAGTTTTCCGGTGATTTAATACCCATGATATAGCTGACCCCGACGGCAAACATGGTGTAGCCGGCGAAATCAAAGAACAAATACAGGCTGTAGCCGTACATGTACAGCAAGTTCCCGAGAATCTTATTGTGCGTGATCGCGGGAAGATTCATGATGAAGTACGTATTGATCGCATAACCGATTATAAACTTATACAGGAAACCGATAAAGATTTTATGTATTCCAGTATACAATAGGTCGGCGTATTCTTCTTTTGTCCAAGCCTTCTGTTCATCCTTGACGAATCGGCGGTATCTGTCGATCGGGCCGGAAGAAATCGTCGGGAAAAACAGGATGAAATACAGCAAGCGGTGCAGCGGCAGCTGTTCTTTCAGCAGGCCGTCTCTTGCCTCCATAATCAGCTGAACGCCTTTAAAGGTTAAATACGAAATCCCTAAAAAGCTGATCAGGTTAAGTGTCGGCTGATGCGGCTGCGGGTGTGAAAGAAACGGCCATATTTTTGACAAGAATAAAGGCAGAATCGACGCGATAACAGCTCCGCAAAAAACAAAGCCGCTATTCGCTTTCTGCCGGTATGCCAGATAGCCGCTGATCAGGAGCACCTGCCATACCGTAAACAGGCATAGCGCGATGGCCCCGTGTAAGTCGTGCGAAAAAATCAAAGCCAATATAACGATAGATATGAACATGTTGTATGCTTGAAATCTTTTTCCGTTCAAGCCGAGTATGATTGTCGGCAGAAGAAGAATGCCAAGCAGTATAAAAAATAAAAACGAGCTGTAAGGCGTCATACAAGAACCTCTTCACCGATGCGTTTTCGGTCAATTTTGCCGTTAGCCGTCATTTGAATGTGATCCTGATAAATGAATTTTCTCGGGATCATATACGCCGGAAGGGAAGCGGCAAGCTCTTTTTTTATGGCGCTTGTCAGCTGGAATTCCTTCTGGAACTCATGCTTCTCAGGCACAATAGCTGCGATCAGATACTCAACGGTTCCGTTTGGCTGATACGGGATCACGACAGCAGAGCGAACGTATTGAGACTGTCTGACATGGACCTCAATTTCCTCCAGCTCCATTCGGTAGCCGTGAAGTTTAATTTGGAAATCCAAACGCCCTTGGCAGAAAATCTGACCATCTTGGATAAAGCCGGCATCGCCAGTTCGGTACGCCCACTCGCCTTCATAAGAGAAAAACGCTTTATCAGTCAGCTCGGGCTCTCCAAGGTAGCCTTGGCTTACACTAGGCCCTGCAATGATGATTTCTCCTTTTTCTCCATCAGGAAGCGGCTGTCCCTGATCATCCATAATGATAATGTTCATATCTGGCTTCGCGTAGCCTACTGGCAGCGATTCGCTGCGGCTGATGATGTCCTCTGTAATTTCAACAGATGTGACAGCCACTGTCGCTTCAGTCGGACCGTACGTATTAAAGATTTTTGCTTTCGGAAAACGCTCAAGCAGCGCTTTTGCAACAGAAACCGGCAGAACCTCTCCGCAAAACATAAATGTGTCTGCTTCAGGCAGCAGCTCCTGTGAAAACCCTGGGTCCATCAGGCACATCTGTGCAAAGGAAGGGGTTGATGTCCACACATTCAGCCCGGATTTTTTCAGCTCTTCGAATAAGATTTTCGGCTTATTCACAGCGTCCTTTGTTACACAGTGTAAAGTCCCGCCTGATTGAAGGCACGGATAAAGATCCATGACAGATAAATCAAATGAAAACGGTGCTTGGTTTAAAAATGTTTTTCCTCCGTTAACTGGAAAGTCAGCACAAATCCAGTCTGTAAAGCTTTGAAGGTTCGCAGCGGAAATCTGCACGCCTTTAGGATTTCCTGTGCTTCCGGAAGTGTAAATGATATAAAACGTCTCGTGTTCCTTGACCCATTGATCTTGGCTGACAGGGCCGTCCGTGTTTTCCAGCAGTTCTTCCGCAGAAACCGTCTGAATATCTGCATCAATTGGAAGTCCGGCTGTATGGATCAGCAATTCTGCTCCAGAACTTTCGATAATTTTCGCAATCCGCTCGGACGGAATGGACATATCAACCGGAATATAAGGGTGTCCTGCCTTAACGCTCCCTAAGAAGGAAACGATCATGTGCGGCTCCATATGGCCGTACACAAGGATAGGAGATTTCTTTTCTCCGGATATGCGTTTTTGGATCGCGGCAGCCGCGCGGTCAGACTGCTCCCATAATTCCAGATATGTGAGCGACTGGCCTTGAGAGCGGAAGGCATCCGATTGCGGATAAGATTCCGCATTTGTTTGAATAGCATGTAAAAGTTTCATCATTATTCTCTCTCCATTTAGAAATCGTTATAAATATATGAACCGGTATTCGCGGTGTGAAAACCATACATAAAAAACAAAACGAGCAGTATCATCAAATAAAATCCTGTATGACATGCCCACTTGACAGCGGGTTTTTCATACAGCTGTTTCATCAATTGCAGCATATCAAAAATTCCCTTCCCGTTTTTTCGACAATTACATGAGTATTGACGAATAAATCATCAAAAAGTTTCATTTTTTCCCTAATCTCCCTCAGATTAATATATCGGCGTCTTCTTTTGAAAGTGAATCTTTATCATACGGGAGCTTCTTGCTGATCATAAAGGGAAAGATCACTGGAGTCAAAAGATCTTTCTTTAACTTTTAAAAAGCGTAATGCATTTAAAAAAATTTTTCTGTACCTATTTGTTCAGGTGAGAGCGGAAACCTAATGATATCGGGACAGAAAGCGTATAATAAGAAAGAAAACGCCTTCTTGCGGTATCTTGTGAAATGGGGGAGAAGTCATTATGATAGATAAGGAAGCAAAAGGAGTTTTTATCAAAGCTGCCGGCTGAAAAAAAGTAAGCCTTTTAATAGAAAGGAAGAGGAAGATGAACCAAACAAATAAGGGTCAGACAGCGCCGGAAAAAGAAAGCATGGGGCAGATCCTTTGGCAGTTAACCCGTCCTCATACGTTAACCGCATCGTTTGTGCCTGTGCTGCTCGGAACGGTTTTGGCGATGTTTTATGTGAAAGTTGATCTGCTGCTGTTTCTGGCTATGCTGTTTTCTTGCTTATGGATTCAGATCGCGACGAACTTATTTAATGAATACTATGATTTTAAACGCGGGTTGGATACAGCAGAGTCTGTCGGAATCGGAGGAGCCATTGTACGTCACGGAATGAAGCCTAAGACGATTTTGCAATTAGCTCTCGCGTCATACGGGATTGCCATCCTGCTCGGCGTCTATATTTGCGCGAACAGCAGCTGGTGGCTCGCTGTGATCGGCCTTGTCGGCATGGCGATTGGTTACCTGTATACAGGCGGACCGCTGCCGATTGCATACACGCCGTTCGGTGAGTTATTCTCAGGCATTTGCATGGGTTCGATGTTTGTGCTGATTTCGTTTTTTATTCAGACTGATAAGATCTATATGCAAAGCATTTTGATTTCAATCCCAATTGCCATTCTTGTCGGCGCGATTAACCTGTCGAACAACATTCGCGATATTGAAGAGGACAAAAAAGGCGGGCGCAAAACATTGGCAATTTTGATGGGGCATAAGGGAGCTGTTACTCTCTTGGCTGCGTCGTTTGCTGTCGCTTATATTTGGGTTGTCGGCTTGGTCATCACCGGTGCCGCAAGCCCATGGCTGTTTGTTGTCTTTTTGAGCGTGCCTAAGCCGGTTCAGGCAGTGAAGGGCTTCGTCCAAAAAGAAATGCCGATGAATATGATTATCGCAATGAAATCAACAGCCCAAACAAATACATTTTTCGGATTCCTGCTCTCGATCGGATTATTGATCAGTTACTTCCGATGAAAAGAAAGATCGCTCGTTTGGGCGATCTTTTTTTGTTACATTTGATTGCATTTTGTGAAGAAAAATTCACAAAACCTTGCAGCAGCCAGACACGTCTAGTACATGGACAGCGGATAAATATCCGTTAAAGGAGATGATGAAAATGGATTTATCTGTAACGCATATGGACGATTTAAAAACAGTAATGGAAGATTGGAAAAATGAATTATTAGTTTATAAATTTGCGCTGGATGCCTTGGATACAAAGTTTTCAATTATCAGCCAGGAATATAACCTCATACACGGTCATAATCCGATTGAACATACGAAATCCCGTGTCAAAAGCTTTGAGAGTATTGTGAATAAGTTAATGAGAAAGGGCTGTGAGATTACGACGAAGGAAATGAAGGAGCACATTAATGACATTGCCGGTGTACGCATTATTTGTTCCTTTATTTCAGATATTTATAATGTCGTGAATGTTTTAAAGCAGCATGAAGATTTGAGAATTGTAAAAGTGAAAGATTATATCCAGACGCCTAAACCGAACGGCTACCGAAGTCTGCATTTAATTATTGAGATGCCTGTGAATTTAACGAACCGCGTGGAATATGTCAAAGCAGAAATTCAAATTCGGACGATCGCGATGGATTTCTGGGCGAGCCTTGAACATAAAATTTACTACAAATTGAACAATGACGTTCCTAAGCAATTAACAGATGAGCTGAAGGAAGCCGCGGAGATCGCCCATTACTTAGACGAGAAAATGCTGGGGATTAAGAAAGAAGTAGATTAGAGAAATATCACGCTGAAAAGACGGCAGATGCGCCGTCTTTTTTTATTTGATATCTTCATAAATATCAGAGGTTTCCGCCTTCGTTTGTTTCTTAATGGTTTTCGGTTTCTTCTCTTTTTTCACAGCTTGATAGACAGCGTTTGTTACAAGATCACCCGCTTGCTGGAGGCGTTCTTTGCTGACATGCTCGATCGAGTCTTCCGGGGTATGATACCATGGCTCGACTTCTCCAGTTTCCGGGTCACCCCATATAAAGTTAGCCGAATCAATGCCGGCTTCGTGGAACGGCACATGATCAGAAGATCCTCCCCGTGTGAGAGACAGGCTGTCAAATCCAATTTTTTCAGCAGCGGTATGGCTGGATGCCCAAACCTCGTTCGGTTGGCCGTCCAATGTGTTGACATACAGCTCAGACGCTTTCTCCCAGCTTGTGCCTACCATGTCTAAGTTGAAGTTCACTTCGCTTTTTTTCAGCTCTTTTCCAGATAGGTGATCTACATAATGAGAGGAGCCGAGCAGACCGAGCTCTTCAGCGCCAAAAGCGATAAAGCGGATTTCTTTATCAGAAGGAATACTTTTTAAGACACGCGCCATTTCCAGCACGACAGAGGTTCCCGAGGCGTTGTCATTTGCTCCGGGTGAAAAAGGCACACTATCGTAATGGGCTGTCACATACACAATGTTTGGATGTTTGATATTTTTGGGCTTTTTGATTCCGATGATGTTTTGGGAGGTTTGGTTAGTGATTGCTTTTAGTTTTAAGGTGGCTTCTTTCTGCTGAGTAAGGGTTTCACCGTCTTCTTTTTTAATACCGACCACAGGGATGCCAATCTTATTTCCTGACAGATTTGGCGTCACAGGCACGAGGCTTTCTTTGTTGTTATAAATGATGACGGCCTTCGCTCCGGCGTCTTCGGCATTTTTGGCTTTTTCGTAAAATGTCAGGTCTCCTCTGGAGATTAAGGCGATTTTGCCCTTAATGTCAGCGGTGAAGTCCTTTGGATAACCTAAGCCGGCATTGTAAAGCGGCGCCGTCAGCCCTTGTTTCTCAGTTGGGGCTGAGCCGGATGCCGCTCGAAGAAGAATATCATGTCCTTCTGAAGAAAGTGTTCCCTCAAGCCTGTCAGGAATACTGAATCGTTGAACCTTCACATCCAGATTTAGTGTTCTCAAGGCCGAGGCGATAAATAGGGCACTCTTTTTTTCAGCGGCAGTTCCGGCTATTCTGGGGCCGATTGCTTCACTGAGCTGGGAAATGGTGGAGTACGCCCGCTTTGCTTGGAATGGAAGCTCCTGCTCACTATCTGCTATTTGAACAGCGCGGGCAGCAGGGGTGACACTTTGTGTCGGCGTGAAAATCGTGCCGGCAGTTACAACGACCATTGTCATTACAGTCAAAAGCTTTTTCATCAGAATAAAACCTCCCCTAATGTATGGATGGGGAATATTTCGGGATGCTAAAGGAATTCCCTGCAAGATAGGAGTGTTTTTGAAAAGATCATTCTTTATACCTGTACAAAGTGCTTTAAGGGCGGACAGGTCGACTATCGTTATTGATTGAATAAAAAAAGCCCGAATAACGCCAAAATAAACAAAAACCCGCAAATGGGGTGCAGTCTTGCAAAAATATGTTCAATCCGTCTATAAACATGACCCATTCCAGCTTTTTTCAGCAGAGCACGTGGTGACATTGTCGATCATCACCCTTTTGGCCGTGCTGTTGTTTCTGTTCCGAGGGATGGTCCAACGCTTTAAGATCAGCCGTTTTTTACGTCATTTGCTGGTGGTTCTGCTGCTTGGTTCGCAAATCGGTTATCATATATGGATGATCGCCGCAGGCATGTGGTCGGTGCGCACTTCATTGCCCCTCCAGCTCAGTGACCTGTCGGTGTATTTGTCAGCCATCATGCTGTTGACCAAGAGCAGGGTGCTGTTTGTATTTTTGTATTTTGCCGGCATCAGCAGCTCAATTCAGGCGCTTGCCACTCCTGATCTCGGGATGTTTTCATTTCCGCATATCCGTTATATCCTCTTTTTTATTTCGCATGGGTCCGTGTTTCTGTCTTGTCTGCTGATGTCGGTAATTGGGACGTTCAGGCTCAGGCAGCGTTCTTTATGGAAGACAGTTCTCATTGTTAATATGTACGGAGTCTGTATTTATCTGCTTGACCGGTGGCTTGACGCGAATTATATGTATTTGACGAAAAAACCGAGCGGAGCTTCTCTTTTGGATGTTCTCGGGACTTGGCCGTGGTATATTCCCGTTGCTGAAGCGATTATGCTCGTAAGTTTTTTTGCCCTTTTTTGGCTTTATCGGATGTTCAAGACATGACACCCTTTTTGTTGTACAGCACATTCTATCAAAAAAATTTTGGATGAATGGTGTTTATTTTTTTGAAATCGGGAATGTAACTTGTACAACACAAAGGGAGATGAATACCATTGAAGAAAGATGAAGTTATGCATATCGTGTCATGCGCAGATGATAATTATGCTCGTCATTTAGGTGGAATGTTCGTTTCTTTATTGACAAATATGGATCAGGAGAGAGCGGTAAAATTATACGTCATTGATGGCGGAATTGAACCTGATAACAAAAAGAGACTGGAAGAAACCACTTTGAAATTCGGCGTGCCGATTGAGTTTTTAGAAGTGGACCCCAATATGTATGAACATGCGGTAGAGAGCACCCATATTACAAAAGCGGCGTATTACCGCATTTCAATTCCTGACTTAATTAAGGATGAGAACATCAAACGAATGATTTATATCGACTGTGATGCGCTGATTCTTGAGGATGTTTCAAAACTGTGGGACTTGGATATTGCGCCGTATACAGTTGCTGCTGTTGAGGATGCGGGACAGCATGAACGCTTGAAAGAAATGAACGTCAGTGATACAGGGAAGTATTTTAACTCAGGTATCATGATTATTGACTTTGAACCTTGGAGAAAGCAAAACATCACAGAAAAAGTTATCGACTTTATCAATGAACACCCTGACGAAGATTTTCTTGTGCTGCATGACCAAGATGCACTGAATGCGATCTTGTATGATAAGTGGTATGAACTTCATCCGCGTTGGAACGCTCAAACTTATATCATTTTAAAACAAAAAAAGCCTGCGACACTGTCAGGCCAGAAGCAATATAGAGAAACGAGAGAGAACCCAGCTATTGTTCACTTCTGCGGCGGAGAAAAGCCTTGGAATTCCAATACGAAACACCCGTATCGCGATCAATATTTCCACTACATGTCATATACGAAGTGGAGTACGATCAGCAATCCGGCAATGAACCAATAAATGTAAAAACGCTTTTGATCATCTCAAAAGCGTTTTTGTTTTGTCTCAGCGTGCAACTGACCGCTGGTAAAACCGCTGAATATGCATGGCGATATAACATAATTCTTTTTCAGGAAACTCAAAGCCGTACTCCTTCTTCACAAATGTGCCGATGCTTAGGGCACACAGGAAGGCATCTTTAAACCTCTCTTTAATAATGTCGATCATTTCCGCATCCAGCTCGTAAATGGATTCGCCCGCTTTGATATGCTGAATGGCAAAGCGGAGATGGGTCACAAGCCGTTCATAAGAGATGGTATCCTCCACAATATTGATCGACAGCTGAATTTCAATAATCCCGATAATATCACGGATCATCGTTGTAATATCAAGCGTCTGTGTCATATCCCCTGCATTGTTTCTTGCTGTATGGATGTGCATGGCGATATTGCCGATTTCATCATCGGGAATGTGAATCCCTGTTTTCTCTTTAATCAGGGCTCTGGCCCACAAGCCGATCTGGAATTCCTTCGGGTAAAGAACTTTGATCTCATTTAACAGCGGGTTTTTAATGATCATTCCCTTGCTCAGGCGTTCGATCGCAAAGGAAAGATGGTCTGAAAAGGCGACGTGAATTCGCTCGTTGATTTTGATGTTCAGCTCTTTTTCAGCATGGGAAATAATTTGCGCGGACATCTGAATATGATCCTCCGGCAATGTTTCTAAAATCTCTTCGAACTGCTTATAGTCATCTGTATCTTTTCTGACAAACGTTTTTTCTATTTTTGACTGGTCGACAATATCATTCTTCCTTTTGTCGAACGCGATTCCTGCACCTAAGAGAATCTTCTCTGTATTTTGATCCTTTACGACGATAGCATTATGATTTAAAATTCTTTTAATTTTCATAGCTTTTTTGTCCTTTCATCCCCCGTTTTATGAATGAAAACGAATAAATCCAGTTATTCTGTCTCTTCTTTAAACCCGAGAAACAATGTAGCTATAAAAGCAGAGACGGCTGCGATCAAAATACCGATTATATAATGAACAAAATTGGCGGCGCCGAACGGCAACACGATCGAAATCATCGGAATGCCTGTCAGCCCATAGGAATTCGAAACGACATGAGCTGCAACCACGTATGCTCCGCCAATAGAGCCGCCGATGGCGGCTCCGATAAAGGGACGGATCAGTTTGACATTTACTCCGAATATAATCGGTTCTACAATGCCTAAAAACGCGGTCAGGGAAGCGGGGAGCGCAATTTTCTTCAAATTTGATTGTTTTGTTTTGAAGAAAACCGCAAGGCCCGCTCCGCCTTGAGCCACATTCGCCATCGACCATATCGGCACTAAAAAGTTCACGCCGACATGCGGATCAGCAAGCAGCGTTGCCTCAATCGCATAAAAGCTATGATGCAGGCCAGACAGAACGATAGTGGAGTAAATGCCGCCGAACAGGGCTCCGGCAACAATGCCGGCGTGATCATAAATATAGACAATCGACTGTGTCATGATCTGGCCGATGATGGACGCAACGGGATTCATCATTATCAGTGAGAGGCACCCTGTCACCATAACTGTAATAAAAGGAATGATGACGACATCAAGCGACTTCGGCACAATCAATTTTAAGAGCTTCTCAATTTGGCTCATGACATAAACGGAGAGAAGAATCGGTATAATGGAACCCTGATAGCCCATCAACGGAATATGCAGCCCTCCCATGTCTAAGAAAGCGGGAGTTTTACTGCCGAGCATAGATGGGTCCAGCAAATCAGGATGCGTCAGGAGCCCTGCCAGCACTGCCCCTAAATAAGGGTTGCTGCCAAATTGCCGTGCGGCACTGAAGCCGACCAAAATCGGCAGCAAAATAAAGGCTGTGCTGGACACGAGATCAAGTATTTTGATCCACGGACTTCCCGCTGCGAACCAGTGAAACACCTTAATCATCCCGATCATTCCCATGAGCAGGCCGCTTGCCGTTATTGCAGGGATGATCGGCACAAAGATATCGGATAGTGTTTTTGCAAATGCTGCGACAGGGTTCAGCTTTCGGCTGGCCTTTTTCTGTTGAACAGGTTCTTTAGAAGGCATGGCCTCCCACATCTGAACGACTTCTTTATATATTTTATGAACGACGCCCGCTCCAAAGATAATCTGGAATAGCCCATATCGAAAAAAGGTGCCCTGTACGCCTTGCAGGTTTTCTATGGCTTGTATATCGATTTTCGTCTCGTCTTTTATATTAAAACGAAGACGAGTCGTACAATGGCTGATGCTGATAATATTGCTTTTTCCTCCTGCGAGGAGCACTAGTTCTTTTGCGATTTCTTTTTGCAAGCAATCAAAACCTCCTTTGCAGAAGAAAAGTCGGCTTGTTTATCGTATCAAATGAAAAGTTGACAATCAAAGTGAAAAAAGTGAGAAATACCGGCTGAAAATGACAAAACGTGCAGGAACAGCACAAAAAATGCCCGCATCGGTGACGGAGCATGAGAATAAGGGGGTATCCATGGCGCCGTTATGAGTCCAACACGAAAAGAAGAGTTGAAAATGCCCTGTTTTTAGGCATTTATACTCCCTTTGCATCATTGGGGCTTGCCTGCCTGCCAGTCACAATCCCTCCATATGTGGTGATAACTGTAATAACGTTCATTTTATGATGTTCATCGCTTGATAGCAATAGTAGAAAAAGCCTGCGGGTAAAATGGGAAAAAGGTTGCGTATGGTTGTTTTTTTGAATAAAAAAAAGCCTCTAAGACCCTAAAATATAAGTCTTACAGGCTTTTTGGTTACTTCTTCGGTTTAACGGCATTCAGCCGTTTTTGCAGCTTTGTTTTTTCATTGGATGCTTTTAACTGATTCACTGCGGATTGAGCGGATTTCTTTGATTTTTTTGTTTTGTCTTTTTCCGCTTTCTTAACTTTGGTTTTGGCAGTTTCGATATGTTTTGCTTTGGCTGCTGCCGCTTTTTTCTTCACTTTATCTACCCGTTTTTGCAATGACGTTTTGTCTTTGCCGGATTGTAGCTGATTGACTGCTGATTGTGCTTTTGCCGTATTTGCATCGGTTGGCTTCTTTTCAGCCGCAGATACAGATTGCTGCGCTGTTTTCAAATTGGCGCTCTTCACTTTGTTCAGGCGTTTTTGCAGGCCCGTTTTTTCTGAACCTGCCGGAAGCTTGCTGACTGTTGATTGTGCGCTGTCAACATCTGGTTTCCTTTTGCTTTTTTCCGCTTTCGCCACTTTCTCTTTCGCCTGCTTTGATGCGATGTAGCGTTTTACTTGGTCTAAGCGTTTTTGCAGATTCTTTTTATCTGTTCCGTTTGAAAGCTTATTAATAGGAGTTTGTGCTGTATCAACGGTCTGCTGTGTTTTATATTTTTCCGCCTTTGCCACTTTGTCTTTCGCATCTTTTACATCTCTGTATGACTGTACTTTATCCAGTCTTTTTTGCAGGGCTGTTTTGGCGTTGGAATTCGGAAGCTTGCTGACGAGCTTTCTCGCTTTGTCGATATCGGTTTGTGCTTTTGTTTGTTCCGCTTTTTTTACTGCTTGTTCTGTCGTCGTGTACCCTGAGTCTGATTTCTGCACTTTATACTGGATTAAGCCATAGCCAAATTGCTGATCGCGGCCTGGGGCTCCCGGATCAAAGATATTTTTCTGCATATCCGCTCGAAGCTGCACATTTGTCTTGGCAGGATCACGCTGTTTTAACAAAGCAAACATGGCAGCGGCGTGAGGTGTCGCTTGTGATGTTCCGCTCCCAGTCGCATAATATTGGTTTAAGTAAGTGCTCGTGATATTTGTTCCCGGCGCTGAAAATTCAACTTCATTCCCAGTCGTTGAGAAGGAGGCAAGCCGATTATTTTCATTTGTTGCTGAAACCGCAACGACACTGCTGTACGCGGCCGGATAGTTCACTGGCTTGCTGTTTCCGTCATTTCCGCTTGCGGCAACAAGCAGAATGCCTTGCTCATATGCTTTGTCCACGGCGTCATGGAGGATGTTGCTGTCTGCCGTCGTGCCAAGGCTCATATTGATAATATCCATCCTGTTTGTGATCGACCAATCGATTCCTTGAAGAAGGCTTTGAAGATCCCCCGAACCGTTCCGATCAAGCGCTTTAACCGCGTATATTTGTGCTTCAGGTGCGATGCCGTCAATTCCGTAGCCGTTATGCTTAGCTCCGATAATCCCTGCGACATGTGTTCCGTGGCCGTTATCATCTTTGTAAGAAGAGGTATAGCTGACAGCTGAAAACCCGCCGGCAATCGACAGGTCATCATGGGGGGAGATCCCGCTGTCGATGACTGCAATTTTGACATTCTTGCCTGTCAGTCCCGCTTTCCAAGCCTGTTTTACTTGAATTGGTTCAAGGTTCCACTGCCCGAAGTTGTCAGAGGCCTTAGTGCTGCCTGAAAGCACTTTGATATCTGTGCCGCCCGCTGCGGTCAATGAAACATTGTTTTCAACATACAAAATATCAGGGTCTTGTTTTAATTCTTTTACTGTCTCCTGATCTGCTGTGACTGCTACAGCTGGAAGGTGCTTATACTGCTGTCCAATCTCAGCATCGCTGTCAAGGACGGTATCTTTGCCGGCATTATTTTTATAAACCACAATAACTTCTTTCTCGCTGCTTGTTTGCGCGTGAGCGAGAGGGCCTATGGCGAGAAAACTGAAAAACAGAGTGACTGATACAACAAGTTTGCAAGACATGTTTTTCATGATGAATCTCCTCTTTCTATGATGTTTGATATATATATCGGAGAAAAAACAGAGTTTAATAGTAAGGGGGATATTTTTAATGAACAGGGTTGTTTAGCAGCATTTAGATTTTTTCCGGAGAAAGAGGAAATTTTTCGAATGAATATGTAAGCGTTTACAAAATAAGATAAAGAAAACATTGCGAAGGTTGTTCACAAAGCAATGAAAAAGGGGGCTATTCAGATGACCGCATTCACTCGGGTGATGGAAGAAAAAATAATGCCTGTCGCCGGGAAAATTGCCGGACAGCGGCATCTCAGCGCATTGCGTGACGGAATTATCCTAACCATGCCGCTGATTATTATCGGGTCTGTCTTTTTGATTTTAACGAGCCTGCCGATTCCGGGTTATGCAGATTTCATGGCGAGTGTGTTTGGGGAAGAGTGGGCGGATAAGCTCAGTTATCCCGTTAATGCTTCATTTGATATTATGGCGATGATCGCCGCTTTTGGCATCGCTTATCGTCTTGCGGAAAGCTATGGCGTTGATGCTCTTTCGGCTGGCGCGATATCAATTGCAGCATTTCTATTGGCAACACCGTTTGAGGTGCCGTTTACGCCGGATGGTTCAACCGAATCCACATTAGTCGGCGGCGGAATCCCAATTACACTGCTTGGCAGCAAAGGCTTATTTGTCGCTATGCTGATCGCTTTGTTTTCAACGGAAATGTACCGGTACATTATTCAAAAAAATATCGTTTTCAAAATGCCAGACGGCGTGCCGCCGGCGGTAAGTAAATCATTTGTCGCGCTGATTCCCGGCTTTATCATTGTGTTTTTCGTATGGCTGGCACGTCTGTTGATTGAAATGACGCCATTTCAGAGCCTGCACAATGTCGTAGGAGATCTGCTTGGCACACCGCTTTCGATTCTTGGCGGCAGTCTCGGCGGAAGCCTGATCGCTGAATTTGTACAGATGCTGCTTTGGTCATGCGGGATTCACGGAGCTTCCATCATCGGCGGAATTATGGCGCCGATTTGGTATGGCGCGATGGATGCTAACCGTCTCGCGTTTCAGGCGGGTGAGGCGCTTCCGAGTATTTTTACGACTCAATTTTTTCAAATCTGGATCAATGTCGGCGGAAGCGGAGCGACGCTGGCGCTTGTCCTGACTATGCTGGTACGCTCACGGAGCAAACAAATGAAGCAGCTTGGCCGCTTGGGGATTGGCCCTGCGCTATTTAATATTAACGAGCCGATCATTTTCGGCATGCCGCTTGTCATGAACCCGCTTCTTATCGTTCCGTTCATCATCGCACCGCTCCTTACAATAACCGCAACTTATATCGGCATGAGCACTGGACTGGTGGCTAGGCCGGCCGGCATCGCCGTGCCATGGACAATGCCGCCGCTCATATCAGGCTACCTGGCGACAGGCGGAAAAGTATCAGGCGCCGTTATGCAGCTGGTGAATCTGCTGATCACCTGCGTCCTCTACTATCCGTTTTTCAGAATATGGGACTATCAAAAATGGAAGGAAGAGAGTGCGGCTGAAGCAGGGGAGAAGAATGTTATGTGATCGAAAAAAAAATAAGGGGAAAAGGCAATCTGTTTCATGTAAGGGAAATATGTCCTCTAGCTGTTTTCCGAACATAACTGAGTCGAACTTGCAGACAGATTTGATATTGCTGTCACAGAGTTCATCTTGACTGATAAAAAGGACTTTGTGTTTATGGGTGTTAAAGGTGAAAACATCAATGAATTGATTCTGCGTATGGGCTGGGGAGCCATGATTTGCGATGAGTCAACGTATATGAGCTGGTATAGATGAAAAAAGAACGTACATCTCAGCATGTACGTTCTTTATTTTTAACGCTGAAAGAACTCAATCCACTCACCATCAGGACCTTCGATATAAAAATAACGGTATCCGTTTGGAAGTGTTGTGATCTCTTTATCGATAAATTTCGCGTTCATTCTTTCCGCTTTTGTATATTCAGCCGCGATGTCATCCGTCAGCAGGGCGATGTGATGTACTTTTCCTTCGGCGGGAAGCTCGCTGCTGTAGCCTTGAATCAGTTCAATTTCTGTTTCCGGGCCGTCTTCAAAGCCGAGAAAAGCAAGCTCGATCACACCGTTCGTATGTGTGATGCGATCCTTCAATTTCATGCCGAGAACCTCTTCATAAAATGTGATGGACGCGTTCATATCTCTTACCATAATGCCTGTATGATCAATTCGTTTTGCCATGCTGTTCCTCCTCGTAACTCTTATTTGTCTATCGTAGAAAAACCTTTCCTTTCTGTCAATGCAGACATCTTGGCGTTTTGTGGTACGATAAGGGAAAGCAAACAGAAAGAGGACGAACAGATATGAAGCTACTCACCTTAAAGAAAGCACACGCTGCAAAAATCAAAAAAGGCTATCCGCTCATCGATAAGGAAGCTCTCGCAGGGAGTGCGGGACATGTGAAAGAAGGAGACCTCATTGATATCGTGTCAGAAAGCGGCGAGTTTCTCGCGCGAGGCTATTATGGTCTGCAAAACAAAGGGGTCGGCTGGACGCTCACCCGCAACAAAGATGAACAGATTGACCAAGCATTTTTTCTCGGCAAATTAACAAAAGCGGTTCAAGCGCGCGCCAAACTATTCACCGCCCAAGATACAACGGCTTTCCGCCTGTTCAATGGCGAAGGCGACGGCATCGGCGGCGTCACAATCGACTATTATGGCGGCTACCTGCTGGTTCAGTGGTACAGCAAAGGCATTTACACTTTTAAAGACATGCTGATTTCCGCTTTGGATGAACTGAATCTTGATTATAAAGCGGTTTACGAGAAAAAGCGCTTCGACACGGCTGGACAGTATGTTGAAGATGATGATTTCGTGAAAGGGACAAGAGGCGAATTCCCGCTCATTATTCAGGAAAACGGCATTCAATACGCGGTTGATCTAAATGAAGGCGCCATGACGGGTATCTTTTTGGATCAGAGACATGTGCGCAAGGCGATCAGAGACCGGTATGCTAAAGGAAAAACAGTGTTAAATACGTTTTCTTATACGGGTGCATTCTCCGTGGCAGCGGCGCTTGGCGGAGCGGAAAAAACAACAAGCGTGGACGTGGCAAACCGAAGCCTGGCCAAAACGATCGAGCAATTCAGCGTGAACAAGCTCGATTACGAGGCGCACGATATTAAGGTAATGGACGTGTTTAACTATTTTTCATACGCGGCGAAAAAGAATCTCCGTTTTGATTTAATTATTCTCGACCCGCCTTCCTTTGCACGGACAAAAAAGCGCACCTTCAGCGCGGCCAAGGATTACAAAAACCTGTTAAAGGAAACGATCGCGATCACAGCTGACAAGGGCATCATCGTTGCTTCCACAAACAGCAGCGCCTTCGGCATGAAGAAATTCAAAGGCTTTATTGATGCTGCCTTTAAAGAAACAAATGAACGCTACACCATCATTGAGGAATTTACACTGCCAGAGGATTTCAAAACAACTTCGGCATTTCCGGAAGGCAACTATTTAAAAGTGGTCTTTCTCCAGAAAAAATAAAGCAAAAAGCTGCCCGTTTTAGGAGCAGCTTTTTTTATGTGGAAATGATTTTCTGGACGCGGCCGATGCGGCCGTCTTCAAGCCGGACTTTAATGCCGTGCGGATGAAAGCTTGATTTCGTCAAAATATCCTTCACTGTCCCTCTCGTCAGTTTTCCTGTTTTTTGATCTGCTTTCAATACAATATCAACCTGTACTCCTTTTGAAATGCTGTTTCGCTCTTGTCCGTTCATCGTGCACATCCTCTCTCTTTTTCATTATCGTCATTATGGTTTAAAAGTAACAGCTTGATGATGAAGAGTATGTTTGTTTTTTTCAGCCTTCATTAAATATAATGTCAGTCCAAAGCCTGCTATGCTCAGAATGCCAAAAAGCAAGTAAACTGCAAAGATTGACACGTAGTCAAAAATATATCCGCCTGCAAATGTGCAGAACCAGTTGCCGAATCCATTGCCGATAGCGGCGTACATGGTCAGCGCCGTCGCTTCCACGTGGCTTGGGGTAATTTTTTTCACATATTGAAGCGCCGCCGGGATAAATAAACCGATGGCGGCTCCTTGAAGAAAAACTGTCGCATAAATGATCCATAATGAAGGCGCAGTGAAATAGAGCACCCACCTGAATAATGAAATTCCGCCTGACAGCATAATGATGTTGAGCAGCCCCATTTTATCTATCAATGTTTGGGCAAATCGCATAAATGGAATTTCCGAAATCACGCCAATGAAAAATAAAACGCCGATAGCGGAAAGTGATGCGCCGCTTTCGTCCAGAAAAAGACTGAAATACGTATTGTTCGCTAAGTTTGGAGCAAATGTCGTAAAGGTGATGATCATAAAGATGAGGAACGTTTTGTTACTGATAAGCTCCCGGAATCCTTTGCGGATATTGGCCTTTGTTTTTGATTTCTGCTGGCCAGGCATTTGGGAGGCCAATATGGCGGCAACGCACAGAAAGACACAGGCAAAGATAAAGATCACGTGAAGGGGATACAGCTGATTTGTTACCTGCCCCATGACAAACACTGCGAGTCCGAAACCGAGAGAACCAAACAGGCGGATTCCGCCGTAGTTTCCGTTTGTTTCGTGTGTGTACCTTAGCGAAATGCTGTCCGATAACGGAATAATTGTGCTTTGAAAGGCTGCAAAACAGGCCGCTATCAAAATAAGCAGCGGAAAGCCGTCAAATGCAATATAGCCTAAACCAATGATACCCGTAATCGATGTGCAAACCGCAAGCAGGCTTTTTGTTTTTTGCGTATAATCGCTTAGCATGCCCCAAAATGGCTGAAAGAAAATCATCACAATCGGGCCGAGGGACATAATCAAACCAACCTGTGATCCGCTCAAATGCTGTTCTTTCGTTAAATACATACTGAGTAAAGGGATAATGCTGCCTGTGCCAAGAAACGCAAACAAATAAAATCCCTTTAACGCGGCGTAATGCCGTCTCACCTGCAAGTTGTGCATGGGGGTGCCTCCTTTAGTATCCACAAATACATTATATTGGAATTCTGCAGCTTTTCAATAAGGAGAAGCACATAAAAAAAACTGTCCTTGAAAAGGACAGTTTTTACATAAACGAAAGTAAAATCGGCGCCGCACAAAGCGTCATGATCGCAGCTAAGATCATCGACACACTGGAAATCGTGCCGGACACAGAGCTGAGTTCAAATGCTTTAGACGTTCCTGCTCCATGTGCGCTTGTGCCGAGCAGCACGCCCCGTGTGGAAATTGAGAACGACCATTGAGCGGATACATTATCTGCGGAAAGAGTTGTTTGATTAAAAACAAAAACTAATATTTTACAAATAGAAACTATATGTATATAATCCTTATATATCTAATACAAAAGAATAATTTAATAGTGAAAATGAAAAGTATATTTACATATTCTCTCGGGACAATGGTTCTTTTATCTGGTTTTATAACCACTAATGTATTAGCAAAAGAAGGTACAAAAGACTCTGATTATTATCTCGAAAGCCAAAAGGGTGCCATGTTAATGCATATACGCCAGCAAGAACCAAGTATAATGATTCTTCTGTATATCAAAAAAACTCTTGGATAGGTAAAGATCGAACATTACGTTTATGGATTGTTGATAAAGATAAAGAAGATACTATATCGGGCGGTCACTATGTAGATGTTACTAACGGTCAGCATAAGAACATTCCAAGTGCTGCATATGAGAAGAGAGGCAAGACTTCTGTTAGAGCTGCTGGAGAGGTCAGAGGCACTCCAAACGCTGTTGTTATTTCGGCAAAAGGAGTCTGGAGTCCTGATAGTCACCGATAGGTATAATTTCACAAGTAACTAGAAAGAGCTTTATTCTTTCTAGTTATTTGAATTGGGGGTTTTTTTTTGTTTTACCAACTGTTAAAAAATAATATCAAAGATGTTTTTGGATCGAATAAATACAAATTCTCCTTATTAATCATGATTCTCCTTTTTGGGATAGATATTTTTGTGTCTGTCTATCAAAAATTCAATATGCCTTATTTTGATAAGTCTCATTTGAGCTTTTCTCTATATTTCTGGCTTGGTACAAATGATTCAGTAATTAGCGGGATGTTAATATTATTATTTGCTTTAATTTCTTGTTTACCCTATAGCACAAGTGTATTAGAAGAAAAGAAAAGCGGTTATTTTCAATTTGTTATAACCCGAAGTTCTGCAATCAAATATTTTGGAGCAAAATTAATAACATCATTTATTAGCGGCGGTTTCCTGTTTGTTTTTCCATTTTTATTATCATTTATACTAATGGCAATCATGTTTGGGGATAACTTAACAAGCGGACAATTTGTTGAAAACTATCATCTGTTTCATCAAATTGCGAGGTATCATCCAAATATATACATGTTAATATACATATTCATTTTGTTTTATTATGCAGGATCTTTTGCAATTCTAGGGGTATGTCTATCTACTTTTTTAAAGAATAGGTATTTAGCATATTTGTCTCCATTTCTTATTGTTTTAGTTCTAGAACCTGTATTTGAAATTTTTTATCCGCAGTTATCACCAATATTATTAATGAACCCTATCCAATCAATTACAGGAATGTCGGTATTTTATGTTTTAGCAGTGCCATCTTTCGTTTTAATAGTATCTTTAATAGGCTGTTTTATTGGAATGAAAAAATATGTCCAGAAATAATTTTTTGTATTACATTCTAAAAATAAATCGCAAAAAGATTGTTTTAAGTCTTATATCTTTAATGTTGTTGAATATGAGCGTGTTTTATAATAATACAATTAACGAAGTAACAAATATTAGCTTAATTAAAATGCTTTCTAATATATTAGGCTCACCTACAAGTTTTATAACAGTGTGTATTTTTTTATTAAATATGAATAGCTGGCATTTTTCGAATTACGTTGTTTCGCGCTTCAATAATAGAATGATTTTTTTTCGATTTCTATTAGTGCTTGTTCTGTTAAGAACTACTGTATTTTTAGTATTATCAATACTAACAACGTTCCTTACTGCATTCATTTTAAAACCTGATAGGGTTATGAATAGCCTTCAGATGGTTAATAAAAATGAAATCATGCAAATCATATTTTTGTTAGTAGGATGGTTAATGATTTTATTTATTGTGCAACTGATTATTTTAATATTTGAATTGATCTCGCCTACTTATGGAATTTTAATTGGTTCAGCTGTTGTACTTTTGATTTTATTTAATGATATATACGACTCTTTTTCTATTTTATTCATTCAAGCAATATCTTCAACCTTTGATTATTCACTTGATACGTTGTTTTATGACAGGCTGTATCTTTTTGTTGTAATTGTTTTTCTGACCTTAATTTGCTTGAAATTAACAAAATCTTTTCAAACGTTGAGGAGATAATAAAGAATGTATTTATATGACATGAAAAATGTTTGGAGACAAAATAAATGGCTATGGATTTTTTGGCTTGTTGTTAATATTTTTTTGCTGTTTCTAATTGTTAGCAGCCTTCAAATAATTGATATTAACTCAGTTTGGGAGTCAATGATGGGAAATAGAGTTTTTTCTCTACCTTTCCCTTATTTCTTTATTTGCGGCTTTTATTTGTTATTAAACGGTAATTATTTATATTATCAACGAAGCAACATGCTTTCTCTTACCCTTACTCGATTTTCATCAAGAGAATGTTGGTTATTTGGTAAACTGCTTTACACTATATTATTATGTTTTATTTATTGTCTGTTACTGATTTTATTAGTGCATATAGCTGTTTTTTTAAAACACGGAAGTTTTCACTATAACAATGCTACAATCTACACCTTTTTTACAGTGTTCTTAACATTTGTAATTTGTGGTATATGTCAGTCTGTATTGACCTTAAGGGTAAAACCTATTCTGTCCTTCATTATAATCTATGGCTTGTTGATACTACCGGTTTGGGTAAACATTCCTTTTCCAGGTAAATACTCTTTTGTCAGTTACGCGTTTACGCGATATGTTCATAATAGTTATTTGCTTTTCTTTTTTCTTACAATAATAGTTTGGGTATTTTTAGCGATAAGGAGAATTGGTCGTCAAAACTTTTTCTAAAGGAGAACAATATGTCTTTTTCAGTAACATTAGAGAATGTAACAAAAACATTGAATTCAAACAAGGTAGTAAACAATGTTTCACTGCAATTAGAATCAGGAAAAATATATGGATTTAGAGGTTCTAACGGTTCAGGAAAATCAATGCTTTTCAGAGTTGTTTCTGGACTGCTAGTGCCGGACAAAGGGGTTATAACTGTAAACGAGGATATTTTACATAAGGATATTTCGTTTCCGGAGAGCATGGGAATTGTTATTGAAAACCCAGAATTTGTTCCTCATTTAACTGGTAAACAAAATTTAAAAGTGCTTGCATCTATAAAAAAGAAGGCTACAGATGCAGATATAGACCATGCCTTAGAAGTCGTTGGTTTGGACAAGAATGACTCAAGAAAATATAAGAAGTTCTCATTAGGAATGAAACAACGATTAGCTATAGGCCAAGCGATAATGGAAAACCCTGATCTTCTAATACTTGATGAACCAACAAATGCATTGGATGAAGCAACGATTGAACGAATTAAGATATTTTTGAACGAATATAAAAAAAGAAACAAGTTAATCCTTGTTTCAAGTCACGACAAAAATTTTCTGGAATTAATTAGTGACGAAATATATGAAGTGAAAGAGGGCAGCGTAACGGCTTCCTAGTATCATTGAGTAATTATAAAAACACCATTTCTCTTATTAACTAAGAAATGGTGTTTTTTTACATAAACGAAAGTAAAATCGGCGCCGCACAAAGCGTCATGATCGCAGCTAAGATCATCGACACACTGGAAATCGTGCCGGACACAGAGCTGAGTTCAAATGCTTTAGACGTTCCTGCTCCGTGTGCGCTTGTGCCGAGCAGCACGCCCCGCGCAATCTCGTTATCAATGCGGAAATAGCGGATGACCATTGGACCGATCACTGTACCGAGCAAAGCGGTTAAAATGACAAACACGGCTGTTACGGCAGGCATACCGCCGATCATTTCAGATACGTTCATAGCAATCGGCGTTGTCACTGATCTTGGAACGAGGCTGTCAATTAAGCCTGTGCCAAGGTGAAGCCATTTTGCAATAAGAGCGGTTGAAATAATCGCGATGCATGAGCCGACGGCCACGTTCAAAATAATTTCCACTGCGTATTTCTTTAAAACAGGGAAATATTTATATAGCGGGATCGCGAATGCCACGGTGGCAGGCTGAAGCATATCGGTCAGAAAGCCGCCGCCAAGATTATATGACTCGTACGGAACATTCACTACCAGCAGCAGACCGACTAACACAGCAGGTGTCACCAATAGCGGCGATGTATAGACACGCGGAAAGCGTTGATATACCTTTTTAGCTCCTAAATACACCAAAACCGTTAAAAACAAACTTACAATTCCGATGAACACGTATGCTTATTCTCCTTTCTTTTTGCAATGATTTGTGTAAGCGTTCCTGTAGACACCATCACGACAAACGTACTGATGATGACAACGAGCAGAATGCTGACACCAAATTTCGACATAATGTCTCCGTATTCAATCACTCCGACGGCAGACGGGATAAAAAATAAAAGCAGCTCCCCGAGAAGCCACGCAGCGCCAAGCTCTACCCATTCAAGCTTGATGATCTTAAAGTGCAATAATGTGAAAAGGATCACAATCCCAATTATACTGCCGGGAATATTTATATGAAGAAGGGCTGTCACCCAATTAATCAGCCGAGCAAATATAAATAACAGAGCGATTTGAATAACGGTTAGCAACAGTTTTTTCATATTGATGCCTCCCTTATATTCATATTGTACATAATGTCTCGCTATAGGTAAAATATATATAAAGAATAATAAGTATTCCTTTTGTCTATAGAAAGGGTGAAGTACATGGATATCCGCCATTTAACATATTTTTTGGAAGTCGCCCGTTTAAAAAGCTTTACGAAGGCTTCCCAATCCCTTTACGTATCTCAGCCGACGATATCAAAAATGATCAAAAATTTAGAAGAAGAGCTTGGGATCGAACTGTTCTACCGAAACGGCAGACAGGTGGAACTGACTGACGCCGGCCAAAGTATGTATGTACAGGCGCAGGAAATTATTAAATCATTTCAAAACCTGACATCAGAACTAAATGATATTATGGAGGTCAAGAAAGGACACGTTCGGATTGGACTGCCGCCGATGATCGGGTCGGGATTTTTCCCGCGAGTGCTCGGCAATTTCCGCGAAAATTATCCGAATATCACTTTTCAGCTGGTCGAAGACGGTTCTATAAAAGTTCAAGAAGGTGTCGGGGACGGCTCTCTTGATATCGGTGTTGTTGTTCTTCCCGCAAACGAAGATATCTTTCATTCGTTTACAATCGTAAAAGAAACCTTAATGCTTGTCGTTCACCCTTCCCACCGGCTGGCTGACGAAAAAGAGTGCCGGCTCTGGGAGCTGAAGGACGAGCCCTTTATTTTCTTCAGGGAGGATTTTGTCCTGCACAATCGAATTATGACGGAATGTATCAAGGCTGGGTTCCGGCCTCATATCATTTATGAAACCTCGCAATGGGATTTTATCAGTGAGATGGTGTCAGCCAACCTTGGAATCGGGCTTTTACCGGAACGAATCTGCCGCGGGCTTGACCCGGAAAAAGTGAAGATCATTCCGCTTATTGATCCAGTTATTCCTTGGCACCTGGCCATTATATGGAGAAAGGACCGCTACTTGCCCTTTGCGGCCAGAGCTTGGCTCGACCATACGAAATCGTATTTATGGGACTCGAAAAAAGAGAGTGAAGGATGATGAAAAATGGATGCACAATCAGCAGCAAAATGTCTTACTGCTGTCCGTCAGCACTGCCCTCTGGTACACAGCATAACCAATAATGTTGTAACGAATTTTACAGCGAACGGCCTGCTCGCCCTCGGCGCATCACCTGTCATGGCATACGCAAAAGAAGAGGTTGCCGATATGGCAAAGATGGCGGGTGCACTCGTTTTAAATATTGGAACGCTGAGCAAGGAATCAGTCGAAGCCATGGTCATTGCGGGAAAATCAGCCAATGATTATGGCGTCCCCGTCATACTCGATCCTGTCGGCGCTGGAGCCACACCGTTCCGTACCGAATCGGCGCGTGACATCATTCGTGAGGTGCGTCTCTCTGCGATCAGAGGAAATGCTGCTGAAATTGCCCATACCGTCGGCGTGACCGATTGGCTGATTAAAGGTGTTGACGCGGGGGAAGGCGGAGGGGACAGCATCCGGCTGGCCCAGCAGGCGGCACAAAAACTAAATACAGTCATTGCGATTACCGGCGAAGCAGATGTGGTAGCCGATACGTCGAGTGTATATACCCTTCGTAATGGCCACAAACTGCTGACGAAAGTGACGGGTGCCGGCTGCCTGCTGACGTCTGTTGTCGGTGCATTTTGCGCTGTGGAAGAAAATTCATTGTCTGCGGTTCTCGCTGCTATTTCTTCTTATGGAGTTGCAGCTCAGCTTGCCGCGCAGGAGACAGCTAATAAAGGGCCGGGAAGCTTTCAGAGTGAATTGCTGAACAAGCTTTCATCTGTTACTGAACAAGATGTCCAAGAACTGGCGAGAATAGAAAGGGTGACTGTCTCATGACACGTATTTCTCGGGAAATGATGAAAGAGTTATTGTCTGTTTACTTCATTATGGGATCAAACAATACAAAAGCCGCTCCGGTTACCGTCATACAAAAAGCATTAAAAGGCGGCGCCACTTTGTACCAATTTCGTGAAAAGGGCAGTGACGCGCTGACAGGAGAGGCGCGGATTGAATTCGCTAAAAATGTGCAGGAAGCCTGCCGTGAAGCCGGTGTTCCGTTTATTGTCAATGATGATGTAGAGCTTGCACTGAAACTGAAGGCTGACGGTATCCATATCGGGCAGGAAGATGCAAACGCAACAGAAGTAAGAAATGCGATAGGTGATATGATTCTTGGTGTTTCCGCCCATACAATGTCTGAGGTAAAGAAAGCTGAAGAGGATGGGGCCGATTATGTTGGACTCGGGCCAATCTATCCGACAGAAACGAAAAAGGATACGAGAGCCGTACAGGGGGTATCTCTTATCGAAGCAGTTCGCCGCCAAGGTATTGGAATACCGATTGTCGGCATCGGCGGCATCACAATCGACAATGCCGCTCCTGTTATCCAAGCTGGGGCTGACGGTGTCAGTATGATCAGCGCCATCAGCCAGGCGGAGGATCCAGAAGGCGCCGCACGCACGTTTCGCGAAAACATACAAACATTTAAAGCGGGAAGATAAATGTCAGAGATTGCAAATGTGCTATAAAAGGAATTTTGGAACAGCATGAACAACAAATTCAAAGACGCGACTTCCTCAAATGAGGAGCGTTGGCGGGGGCGGCCGTTGAGATTGGCTTAGACGGTCTGTCTCAACGCCGCCGCCCACATCCTGCTCTCAATTTACTCCTGCTCCATATGAATACCCGTATGCGCCTTCACCTGTATTTCCGCAAACGTCTCTTCATCAACCATTTTATGTGGCGACAGTACTGTTCCGAGCCACGCGCCGAGGAAGCCTAGCGGGATAGAAATAATGCCCGGATTAGAAAGCGGGATAAGCGGGTCTCCGGTAAAAATGGCACCTCCGGACGGATCCCACACACTAGGACTCATCGACACAAGCACAAGCGCGCTGATCAGGCCTGTCAGGCTGCCACACAAAGCGCCTGAGGCATTGAATCTCTTCCAGAAGACCGTAAACACAATCAGCGGGAGATTAGCGCTTGCCGCTACCGCAAATGCAAGTGCGACAAGGAATGCCACATTTAATGATTGTGCAAAAATCGCGAGGAGAATCGAGAGCACTGACACGGTGACAGAAGCCCATCTGGCCGCTTTCATCTGTTCTTTTTCAGTTGCTTCTCCCTTTCTGATGATCTGGCTGTAAATATCATGAGCAAATGCTGAGGCCGCCGACAGCACCAATCCTGTCACGACCGCTAAAATGGTGGCAAAAGCGATGGCTGACACGAATGCGAACAGAAAATCTCCCCCGAGCGCTTTTGCCAAAAGAGGCGCCGCCATATTTCCCGCTTGATCTGCCGCCGTAATCGCTTCATAACCGACAAAAGCAGCGGCGCCGAAGCCGAGAAACACCGTCATAATGTAAAATACACCGATAATCCATGTCGCTGATACAACAGATGTCCGGGCGGTCTTGGCATCCTTAACGGTATAAAACCGGATCAAAATATGCGGAAGGCCGGCGGTTCCCAGCACGAGTGCTAAGTTTAATGACAGGGTCTCAAGCGGCACCTTGTATTTATTTCCGGGGTTTAAGAAATCAGCGCCAAGCGGAGTTGCCGTTTTCATCTGCTCAAACATGGTATTAAGGCTAAAGCCAAATTTTGAAAACACGATGATCGAAATGACGAGTGTGCCGGCCATCAGTAAAATAGCTTTAATTATTTGAACCCAGCTTGTCGCAATCATGCCGCCGAACACGACATAAATGGTCATTAGCACTCCGACAATGAGGACGGCCACGGTATAATCCAATCCAAGCAGCAGCTTGATCAGCGCACCCGCTCCCACAAGCTGGGCGATCATATAAAAAGTGGAGATGGCAATGGTATTGAGAGCTGCGACACCGCGGATTTTCTTTTCTTTAAAACGAGCAGCGATCATGTCCGCCATGGTGTACTTCCCAAGATTCCGCAGCGGTTCCGCCACGATATATAAGACAACGAGGTAAGCCACCAAAAAACCAATGCTGTAAAAGAACCCATCAAACCCATATAACGCAATCATTCCGGCAATCCCGAGAAAAGAGGCAGCGGACATGTAGTCGCCGGCAATTGCCAGTCCATTCTGAACACCGGTGAGCCCGCCGCCTGCTGTATAAAACTCACTCGTCGTTTTCGTCTGTTTCGCGGCAAAATATGTGATAATAAGCGTCAGAGCGACAATTGCTAAAAATAAAAGAAAAGCCGTCATATTCATGTTTGCTCACCCTTTAGACTTGATTTTAAAGCGCTTACATAACGATCGAAATGAGCTGCTCTTCGGGAATATACCGTACTCAGGATCCAGGTCATCGCGAATTGGGTGATGGCAAACAGCCAAGCCCATGAAACAGCTCCGATGGCCGGAGCATTCAAAAAGGTAAAATAAGACGTCAAAACAGGAAGTGAAAAATAAAAAACAAAAAAGAAAATCGCAGAAGGAACAATAAAAGCGCGTTTCTGCTTTAAAAAAGCTTGAAAAGACGGTGTTGCAGCAATCTGTTTGTAATCAGTTTTGTTCATGGCTATCCTCCCTTACATTCGCTAAAAGTAAGTAAAAAGGTACACCAATAGGTATGTACTGAAAGTCTGATTTATGCGTTGATAATGAGTATCTGGAGAATGATAAAGGAAGTCGTAAGCTAGGAATGGGAGTGTATGAAGACAGACGAAGGTTTTCCAACTCGGCCGCATATAAACGTAGCTGCTATCAAAACCTCACCGAATGCAGCTTGTTCTCAGCGAAGCTGCTGTTTGCCAGAGCCCGGTTATACATCACCGGCTGTCTGTCGTAGAGGAGCTGACACACCGTTCTCTAAGCCCGGCGGCGCAGCATTCGCTTTCGAATAGAGGATATGGTGAAAACTCAGATCAGATGATAGAAAAGCCAGAGGTAATAGATCCGCCTGTTCGGATTAGTCTTGGCGGACGGTTTTTTTAGGATGATTTTTTATTGATGCTGTCTCAGATTCCAAAAACTGTCTCACATCATGAATGCCTAACCCAATGGATCTAGCTTCTTGCATTAACATATGCCAATCTTTGTCCAATTCTTTTTTAATATGAGTTTTCATAGTAACCTCCAATTGTATAAAATGTTCTCCTGCAACATGCGGGCATATTGATAAGCCGGCGCGATGATGAGGCGAGTACAACAAATTTCACACATAGTTGCTCGGTATTCACAAACTGAAGGAAAAACCACCTACCTATTCCCTAAAAAATTGACTAATATAACCAATGAATCTTATTTATAATAATAAACAATTAAATACTGACTGGATAGTATGTAAATGAAAATAAATCAATTAGCCTATTAAAAATGACCTCGGCGAAACCGATTAGCATAGCCGTTTAAAGAAATAAATACCGCTAAAGATTGTTCCGGTGTAAGATAAGGATAATCATACTGTCTGGAGAAAATATGAAAAAAACTTTCAAATGTAAAGGGAAGCAACATTTGAAAGTTTTTTAGATGCTGGCCTGAGTTTGTTGATTAACCGAGCGTATGATCCGGTTTCTGTAGAGGATATCAGCAGAGCGGCTGGGTACAGAAAAGGAGCATTTTATGTTCATTTTGTCAGCAAGGAGGACTTTTTGCAGCTTCTTCTCGAAAAACGCCAGATGAATAAGGAGATCATTATAGGATATCTTGATCAAAAGGAACAGATGTCAGTGAACCCGCTCGCATTGGACGACGCTGCAATACATGCCGCAGAGCTGCTTTATTCCTATTACATCAATAAGCCGTTTTGGGACATTACGTCTTTTGCTATGAATATGCCGACATATAAAGTCCTTTAGACGTGCAAGGCCTATGTCCGGCTGTACGAATTGTGGGTGGAAGAAAATGCGTTATATATGAAGTGGCTGAAGGAGAGAAAGCTGATTGACTCCTGTATTGAACCGGGATATACGGCTAAAATAATATGTGCAGTGCTCGACGGAATCATCAAGCGATCATACGTATTGGGCAAGCCCGCCGCCTTTCGCAGTTTTTCAGACGCACTTTCTGTCTTCATTACGCCTGAAAGAGAGCACACGAGCCCGAAAATGTTGAAAAGTTTTTCAGGAAGCGAGGAACATCAGTGAAGTATAGAGAAATGATTATGTATATCATTATGGGGGTTTTCACTACCATTGTGAATATCGCCAGCTTTTATATTTTTGCAGAGGTCATAGATATGGATTACAAAGCCGCTACTGTTGTCGCTTGGATCTTGTCCGTGCTGTTTGCATACATTACAAATAAATTATATGTGTTTCAGCAAAAAACACATGACCTGCAGAGCCTGTTGAAAGAAATCACTGCTTTTTTCAGTGTTCGCGTCCTGTCTCTCGGTATAGATTTAGGCATGATGATCATTCTTGTCAGCCTGTTCAACACAAATGAAACCTTGGCAAAAATACTCGACAACGCGGTCATTGTTGTCGTGAACTATGTGGCAAGTAAATGGATTGTCTTTAAAAAGACAAAAGAAGAAGGGGTATGAGAGGGTCATCAGTATAAAAGACCGTTTTCCCTGAAGAAATAGGGGGAAATAATAAATAAAAACCATGAAAGGTGATTGTGCATGCAGGCAGGGCTAGAGGCGATATTTTCCAGTGTATTCGGAGAAAAAGAGGGGTTGCGGTTTTTTTTCGCACCTGGAAGAGTGAATCTGATTGGCGAACATACAGACTATAACGGCGGGCATGTGTTTCCATGCGCGCTTACAATAGGTACATATGCTGCTGTTGCAGAGAGAAACGACAGGATGGTCAGGATGTATTCAGACAACTTTAAGGCCGCAAGTATCAAGGAATGCAGCCTTGACGACATCCGCTATCAAAAAGAAGACGACTGGGCGAATTATCCGAAAGGCGTCATTTATGAATTTCAGCAAAGAGGCTATTCCATCCCCCGCGGCTTTGACATTGTATTTTGGGGTAATATTCCAAATGGGGCGGGACTCTCATCTTCCGCTTCTATTGAGCTGCTGATGGGAGTCGTGCTCCAAAGCCTTTTTCATCCTGAAGTGGGTGCGCTGGAGCTTGTCAAAATGGCGCAGCATGCGGAAAATTCATTCATCGGTGTCAATTGCGGGATTATGGACCAATTCGCAATCGGAATGGGGAAAAAACATCATGCGATACTTCTGAATTGCGACACACTCGACTATGAATATAGCAAACTCGATGTCTCTGATCTCACGATGGTCATCGCAAACACCAACAAAAAAAGGACATTGGCAGACTCGAGCTATAATAAGAGACGCAAAGAATGCAGCGACGCCTTGCTTGATCTGCAAAAAGCACTTGATATTGCCTCATTGGGCGACATCAAGCCCGCTGATTTCGCCGCCCATTCCAGCCTGATTCAAAATGAAACGAACAGGCGCCGTGCAAAGCACGCCGTATATGAAAATCAACGTGCCATCAAGACAGCCCGTATGTTCAGAGAAAACAATATAGACGAAATTGGGCGGTTAATGAAGGAATCCCACCTTTCATTAAAGGAGGATTATGAAGTGACCTGCCCAGAGCTTGATGAGCTTGTGTTTGCGGCATGGGGACATGAAGGCGCAATTGGATCAAGAATGACGGGAGCGGGTTTCGGCGGCTGCACCATCAGCATTGTAAAGGATGCGTTTGTGGATGATTTTATCCAGCAGGTTGGAGATAGATATCAAGAAAAAACAGGACTCAAAGCGGATTTTTATGTCGCTGATATCGGAGAGGGAGCGAGAGAACTGAAGGGGGAATGACATATGAGCATCGTTGAACATCTGGAACAGCTGTTGGAATATGGGCTGGAACGAAAACTGATTTCGATATGGGATCAGGCATATACGAGAAACCGTCTTTATGAAGCATTGGACATTAAACCTCCCGCGCCGGTCTCTCGCACATCGATCAAACAGGCGCAACGCCTGCCGGATTTGCTTGCTCCTATTTACAAATGGGCTGTGGAAACCGGGAGAATGGAAGCGGATACAGATACATACCGCGACCTGCTCAGCGCAAAGCTGATGGGATGTTTTGTGCCTGCGCCATCTGAGGTCATCCGCAAATTTGAAGAGACAAAAGCATTATACGGACCAAAACAGGCGACAAAGGAATTTTATCAATATTCAGAGGATATCTATTATATCCGGTCTGACAGGATCGCCAAAAACGTTCATTGGACGGTGTCAACCGAATATGGTGAGCTGGAAATGACTATTAATCTGTCAAAACCTGAAAAGGACCCTAAAGCGATTGCCGCTGCAAAAGAGCAGAAGCAGGTAAATTATCCACTGTGTTTGCTGTGTAAAGAAAATGTCGGGTATGAGGGAAGCGTGGATCACCCAGCTCGGCAAAACCACAGAATCATTCCGGTCATCCTTAAAGGCGAACAATGGTACTTGCAGTTCTCGCCATATGTTTATTATCAGGAGCATTGCATCGTCTTAAAGGGTGAGCATGAACCGATGGAGATCAGCAGAAAAACATTTGAAAGGCTGCTGTCATTTCTCAGGCAATATCCCCATTACTTTATCGGTTCGAATGCGGATTTGCCGATTGTCGGCGGCAGTATCCTAAGCCATGACCATTTCCAAGGCGGGGCGCACGATTTTCCGATGGCGCGTGCACAAGCAGAAGACGTTTATGAATTAAATGATTATCCCGGCGTGTCGCTGGGCTTAGTGAAGTGGCCGATGTCCGTGCTCAGACTCCAAGGAAACAATCCAGATCGTATCGCCGAAGCTGCTGATCATATATTCCGCACATGGAAAACGTATTCCGATGAAAAAGCAGGCATCGCCTCATCTACAGGCGATACGCCCCATAATACGGTCACACCGATTGCGCGGCGCAGGGGGGACTTGTACGAGCTCGATATCGTGCTGAGAAACAACCGGACGGATGAGGAGCATCCATTAGGAATATTTCATCCTCATCAGGAAGTCCACCATATTAAAAAGGAAAATATCGGCCTGATTGAAGTCATGGGATTGGCGATATTGCCGGGCCGTTTACAGGAAGAAATGAAAGAAACGGCAGCGGCGCTCTGCTCTGCTGATCCGAAAACAGCTTTAGAACAAAACCCGCTCACAGCAAAGCATAAGGAATGGGCTCTTCAGTTGAGGGGAAAAAGAACAATAACAAAAGAGAATGCGGATCTTGTCGTAAAGGAAGAGCTTGGACACGTATTCACGCGCATTCTTGAACACGCAGGTGTATTTAAACAGACACCGGAGGGCAAACAGGCCTTCAAAAGGTTTATCAATCATTTAGGCGTCAAACGAGTCAAAAGCCTCAGCCATGAAAGCTGAGACTTTTCTGGTTTTCTCGCAAAACAAATGCCCAAAGCGCTGACACTTTGGGCATCGTTATTTTTAGCCTTTTCTTCTGGTTAATAGACTTACTAGAAATACAACAATTGCTGCGCCGATTACCGCAGGAATGATCGCAAATCCTCCTAGATGCGGCCCCCATGTTCCAAGAAGCCCATGTCCAATCCAGGCACCAATAAGGCCTGCGATCATAGACCCAATAATTCCTCCGGGCATATCTCCTTTCACAAACAGGCTGCCAAGCCAACCGATAATAATAGCGACAATAAGAGAAATAATGAAACTCATCATATAACACATCCTATTTCGATTTATTTGTTTATATCATTCCACTGTTTGATATTTGATAAACATTTGAATGCTTTCATAAAAAATGGAAACAATTCAGAGCATATCGACGCTTTACTAAACCTTTTTTTTCAAAAATGGTTGCGTTAAAATGGTAACTGTGTGAAATGGTACTAGAGAAGGAAAAATCATTTCTATCTAAAAAGTTTAACAAAATGAAACTTTTGATTGACCTAGGTTTTTTATTATGGTAAACCTTTACTTGTCAGAAATAATTCTTCACTATCTTTCTTTACTTATATGCGGAAATATCTAAAAACTTTTCATCTTAAGCGATAGATGTGAATAAAGTTGGAGCATTTTTTGTCGATTTTATGACATTTAAGCGAAAAAGGGATGAAGTTTAGAAAAAAATAAAGCTAATATGTGAACTTTTTGATAGCATAACAAAGTAAAGAAAAGATTTTGAGGAAGTTGCACTTCAGATTTATTACACCAATAGGAAGGATGGTGATCTTCTTGTTCAGAGCATTAAAACCGTTGCTTGTATTAGCGCTGTTAACTGTGGTTTTCGTCCTTGGGGGATGCAGCAATGCTTCAGTATTAGATCCAAAAGGACCTGTAGCTGAACAGCAAAGTGATTTAATCCTGTTATCTATCGGATTTATGCTGTTTATTGTCGGGGTTGTCTTTGTTCTATTTACCATTATCTTAGTAAAATACCGCGACCGTAAAGGCAAAGATAATGGATCTTATAACCCAAAAATTCATGGTAACACGTTCTTAGAAGTAGTCTGGACAGTGATCCCAATTTTAATCGTCATTGCACTTTCTGTGCCAACCGTACAGACGATATATTCATTAGAAAAAGCTCCTGAAGCAACAAAGGACAAAGAGCCTCTTGTTGTTTATGCTACTTCGGTAGACTGGAAATGGGTATTTAGCTACCCGGAACAAGATATTGAAACGGTCAACTACTTAAACATTCCTGTCGACCGCCCGATCTTGTTTAAAATCGCATCTGCAGATTCTATGGCTTCGCTATGGATTCCTCAGCTTGGAGGACAAAAATACGCGATGGCAGGCATGCTGATGGATCAATACTTACAGGCCGATAAAGTGGGAACTTACGAAGGCCGCAACGCGAACTTCACAGGTGAACATTTTGCAGACCAAGAGTTTGATGTAAATGCAGTCACGCAAAAAGACTTTAACAGCTGGGTGAAAAAGACTCAGAAAGAGTCTCCTAAGCTGACAAAAGAGAAGTATGATGAATTGATGCTTCCTGAAAATGTGGACGAATTAACGTTCTCTTCCACTCACTTAAAATACGTTGATCACGGACAAGATGCTGAGTACGCGATGGAAGCGCGCAAACGCCTAGGCTATCAAGCTGTTTCTCCGCACTCTAAAACAGATCCGTTTGAAAACGTAAAGAAAAATGAATTTAAGAAGTCTGATGATACAGAAGAATGATATTTGATCAGGAAAGGAGGAAGCCCGCATGAAAATGAGATGGGACGAATTTTTCGTAACTGGTGACCCATTAATTTTGGGCGCACAAGTTTCCATTGCGCTTTCAACCATTGCCATCATCTTTGTACTGACTTACTTCAAAAAATGGAAATGGCTCTGGTCTGAATGGATAACTACCGTTGACCATAAAAAACTCGGAATTATGTATATTATATCTGCTGTAATTATGTTTTTCCGCGGTGGTGTCGACGGCGTGATGATGCGCGCCCAGCTAGCGCTTCCGAATAACAGTTTTTTAGACTCAAACCACTATAATGAAATTTTTACAACACACGGTACAATCATGATCATCTTCATGGCGATGCCGTTCTTAATCGGACTTATCAACGTTGTTGTACCTCTTCAAATCGGTGCGCGCGACGTTGCGTTCCCTTACTTGAACAACCTAAGCTTCTGGACGTTCTTCGTAGGGGCGATGCTTTTCAATATTTCTTTCGTTATCGGAGGTTCTCCGAATGCAGGCTGGACAAGTTACATGCCGCTTGCAAGTAACGACATGAGCCCTGGGCCGGGTGAGAACTATTACCTCCTCGGACTTCAGATTGCAGGTATCGGTACCTTGATGACAGGGATCAACTTTATGGTAACAATCTTAAAAATGAGAACAAAAGGCATGACATTAATGCGTATGCCAATGTTCACTTGGACAACACTGATCACAATGGTTATTATCGTGTTTGCGTTCCCTGTTCTTACAGTAGCATTAGCACTTTTATCATTTGATCGTTTGTTCGGCGCTCACTTTTTCACATTGGAAGCGGGCGGTATGCCAATGCTTTGGGCTAACTTGTTCTGGATTTGGGGACATCCTGAAGTATATATCGTTATTCTTCCGGCGTTCGGTATTTTCTCAGAAATCATCTCAAGCTTTGCAAGAAAACAATTGTTTGGTTACAAAGCGATGGTTGGTTCTATTATCGCCATCTCCGTATTGAGTTTCTTAGTTTGGACTCACCATTTCTTCACAATGGGGAACAGTGCGTCCGTTAACTCATTCTTCTCAATTACGACAATGGCAATCTCAATCCCGACCGGGGTTAAAATCTTTAACTGGCTCTTTACAATGTATAAAGGCCGAATTAGCTTTACAACGCCTATGCTGTGGGCGCTTGCGTTCATTCCGAACTTCGTGATCGGCGGGGTTACAGGGGTTATGCTTGCGATGGCAGCAGCGGATTATCAATATCATAATACGTACTTCCTTGTATCTCACTTCCACTATGTGCTGATTGCGGGTACTGTATTTGCTTGTTTCGCAGGATTTATTTTCTGGTATCCAAAAATGTTCGGTCACAAGCTGAACGAAAGAATCGGAAAATGGTTCTTCTGGATCTTTATGATCGGTTTCAATGTATGTTTCTTCCCTCAATATTTCTTGGGGCTTCAAGGCATGCCTCGCCGTATTTACACATACGGACCGAATGACGGCTGGACAACATTGAACTTTATCTCAACTGTCGGAGCTTTCATGATGGGTATAGGATTCTTAATCCTTTGCTATAACATCTACTACAGCTTCCGTTACTCTACTCGTGAAATCAGCGGAGATTCATGGGGTGTGGGACGTACGCTTGATTGGGCGACTTCTTCTGCGATTCCGCCGCATTACAACTTTGCGGTGCTTCCTGAAGTTAAATCTCAAGATGCATTCCTGCATATGAAAGAAGAAAAAACTGAATTATACCCTGAAAGCAAATTCAAGAAAATTCATATGCCAAGCAACTCAGGCAGACCGTTCTTTATGTCTGTTGCCTTCGGTCTCGCCGGCTTTGGACTTGTCTTTGAATGGTACTGGATGGGCGTAGTCGGATTGATTGGAGTCTTGCTCTGCATGGTTCTGCGTTCATTCGAATACGACAACGGCTACTACGTTAGTGTTGATGAAATAAAAGAGACGGAAAGAAAGATTTCCGAATAAGGAGGCGTGAGTTATGGAACATGCAGAACACGGCAATTCTAACGCGCCTATGGAATATCAATCTGAAACCGGCAGACTTAATATTCTCGGGTTTTGGATCTTTTTAGGGGCAGAAATTGTGTTGTTCTCAACACTATTTGCAACCTTCTTCGTTCTTAAAAACAGAACAGCAGGAGGTGTCTTACCGGACGAACTGTTTGAAGTCAATCTGGTAATGATTATGACGTTCTTGCTGCTTATCAGCAGCTTCACCTGCGGGATCGCTGTTCATGAAATGCGCCGCGGAAGTTTAAAAGGCGTAGTCATTTGGACAATTATCACTCTTCTTCTCGGTGCTGGCTTCGTCGGATGCGAGATCAACGAGTTTGTCCACTATGTACATGAAGGAGCATCTCTCGGTACAAGTGCGTTCTGGTCTGGATTCTTTGTATTACTTGGAACTCACGGAACTCACGTAACAATCGGTATTTTCTGGATTGCAGGAATTCTGATTCAGTTGAAGAAACGCGGCTTAACTCCGCAAACTTCATCTAAAATCTTTATCTCAAGCTTGTACTGGCACTTCTTAGATGTTGTATGGATTTTCATCTTTACAGGTGTCTATCTCATGGGATTGGGGGGTCTGTAAAATGGCAAACAAATCTGCTGAACACAGTCACTTTCCATGGAAGCACGTTGTAGGTTTTGCACTTTCTATCGTTTTGACCCTGCTGGCTCTTTGGATTGCAGTGTATACTGAATTGAGTCCATCAGCTAAACTTTGGATCATTTTCGGCTTCGCCTTTATTCAGGCGGCGCTGCAGCTTCTCATGTTCATGCACATGAGAGAGAGCGAAAACGGCACGATTCAAGTCGGAAACACGCTGTTCGGATTTTTCGGCGCGATCGTTATCGTACTTGGCTCAATCTGGATTTTCGCGGCTCACTACCATCATGGTGACCATATGGACGGAAATCCTCCTGGAGGCACTGAACACTCAGAGCACTCTGGTCATAACGAATAATACAAAAACCCTCTTCGTTAGAAGAGGGTTTTTAATTGTTGACAAAGTCCTAAAACGTTTTCTTTTTAGGACTTTGTCATCTTTTCAGCGTGATTGAAAACCCTTGAAGTCTAGGAAGGACGAGCATCGGAGCACAGCGAATATTCTAATTCGTGAGCACCGACGCACAGGACTGACAACGAATGCAAGGGTTTGTCGACACGCTGAAACCCTCTTCGTTAGAAGAGGGTTTTTTGCTGTTTTCAGCTGCTTCGCTTTCTGCGAAGATACGGAAGTCCGTAAATGATAAATGCGGCGATATGAGCGACAATGACGTTGACGGCAAACAAGACAATCATGAGAGTGTGTCCGAGTGGAGAAAGGCTTTCTGTTGCGTAAAAATAGAAGAAAACCCACATTAAAATGATTGGCGGAATGGCTGAGAGTGCGACTTTTTTGTTATCAAGCCAAATAAAGAGGGGGGTTGCGCTGGCAACCAGTAAATAAGCAAAAAACATGTCCATTATACCCGTCTCCTTTCATTTTTTGATAACGTTTACAAAAATGAAATAAGGGAACTGAGTTGTGTCTGTTTTGTGATTGTTTTTTGAACATTATGTAACAAATATTATACCATGTTTTCCATAAATTGATATACGCTTTTGCGGAAAAGGTCTGGACCTATCGTCTTATTTTTAGAGAGACATTTGGCAGGAGAATGTATAGATGCTGAAGTTTTAATGAATTTGCATATTTTCTAACACAGAACCTCCTTTATGGGAGTTTTTTATTTGAAAAGTTTTGTGTCAATCGAAACATTTCAGTTTATGATACGTCATATTTCGTGTAGCTGAAAAAGCGCCACAAATGCGCAAAAAACATAAATGGAAACGAGCTTCACGTGTCATCTTGAAGATGGTTCATGTATAATAAACATTAGTGATTTTCCGATGAAAATGTAAGGCGGGATAGAATGAGTCGATATAAGAAACAGCAAAACCCCTTTTATCAGGGGGATTTGATTTTTATATTTAGTGTGTTTTTTATTATAAGTGTAGTATCAATCTATGCTGCCGGTCAATTTGGGCAGTATGGGAGCTCAGACTGGATACAGCAGCTTGTGTTTTATCTGTTAGGGGCTATTGCCATCACAGTGATTTTGTACTTTGATTTAGAACAGCTTGAAAAATTAAGTTTATATATTTTTATCATTGGTATTTTATCTTTGATTATTTTGAAAATCAGCCCTGAGTCCATTGCACCGGTCATTAAAGGAGCAAAAAGTTGGTTTAGATTTGGGAAGTTAACCATACAGCCTTCAGAGTTCATGAAGGTCGGTTTGATTATGATGATTGCCTCAGTCATCGGAAAAGCTAATCCTAAAGGAGTTCGGACGCTAAGAGATGATGTATACCTCTTATTAAAGATCGCGGGTGTTGCAGTTGTCCCAGTTGTTCTTATTTTGATGCAAGATGCGGGGACAGCGGGTATTTGTATGTTTATCGTTCTTGTAATGGTTTTTATGTCGGGGATCAATTGGAAGCTGATTACAATCATTGCTGGTTCAGGTATCTTACTCATTTCAATTGTTTTATTAGTAATGATAAACTTTCCCGACGCTGCTCAATCAGTCGGAATACAGGAATATCAAATTAAGAGGGTTACCTCTTGGGTTTCTAATTCAAATGAGACACAGAATGATGATAGCGGATGGCAAGTTGATCAAGCTGTCATGGCTATAGGATCTGGCGGCATTTTAGGAAATGGTATTTCTCATTTAAAGGTTTATGTTCCAGAAAGTACGACTGACTTCATTTTCTCTATAATAGGTGAATCTTTTGGATTTTTAGGCTGTGCTTTTGTCGTCATCATGTTCTTCTTCTTAATTTACAGACTTGTCGTATTGATTGATAAGATACATCCGTATAACCGTTTTGCATCTTTCTTTTGCGTTGGATTTACGGCGTTAATTGTGATTCATACATTTCAAAATATCGGAATGAACATCGGCATCATGCCTGTTACCGGGATTCCGTTGCTGTTTATCAGCTACGGGGGAAGCTCGACACTCTCTACGCTAATCGGCTTCGGTATTGTGTATAACGCGAGTGTGCAGCTGACGAAATACAGAAGTTATCTTTTTAATTCTTAATGCAGACAGCTTTTTTGGAGGCTGTCTTTTTTTATTGCAGAGCATTTTGCTTTTGAGTTTCGTTTTTTTCGGATATGATAAAAAGAGATAAGGAGGTTCTTGTGATGAATAACACAATTGAAACCATTTTGAACCACCGGTCAATTCGGTCATTTACTGATCAGCTTTTGACAGGTGAAGAAATTGATACATTAGTAAAAAGTGCGCAGGCTGCGTCTACGTCCAGCTATGTGCAGGCGTATTCCATTATCGGTGTTTCCGATCCTGAGAAGAAACGTGAGCTGTCTGTGCTTGCAGGACCGCAGCCTTACGTTGAGAACAACGGACACTTTTTCGTATTTTGTGCGGACTTGTACCGTCATCAACAACTGGCTGCAGAAAAAGGCGAAGATATTTCTGAACTGCTTGAGAATACGGAAATGTTTATGGTCAGCTCGATTGACGCGGCGCTGGCAGCGCAAAATATGAGCATTGCCGCTGAATCGATGGGACTCGGTATTTGCTATATCGGTGGTATTCGGAATGACCTGGACAAGGTGGCAGAGGTGCTGCAAACACCTGACCATGTGCTCCCGCTTTTCGGACTGGCAGTAGGCCACCCTGCGAACGTATCCGGCAAAAAGCCGAGATTGCCAAAGCAGGCTGTCTATCATGAGAATACGTATAATAAGAACATAGACGATTTCCGTGAAACCATGAATGCGTATGATCAAACAATCTCTGATTATTACAGAGAAAGAACAAACGGAAAACGAGAAGAAACATGGTCTGATCAAATTCTGAACTTTATGAAGCAGAAGCCGCGTACGTATTTAAATGATTATGTGAAAGAAAAAGGCTTTAATAAAAACTAAAATAAACCTCTCCGCTTTGGAGAGGTTTTTTATGTTTCACGTGTAACATATTCCGACAAATAGAGACATGCTGTCACAAATAAATGACAAATAATCGGGAGACACTGATAAGCAGAGTGAGCGGTTTTGGAGAAAAAATAAGGAATCAGTGATACGATGGTGAGGAGGTGGTAGCGATGATTTCATTAAGTATATTAGATCAGTCCCCAGTGACAGAGGGCAGCAGTGCAGAAACCGCTTTACAGCAAACTGTTGCGCTGGCGCAAGCTGCTGAGGACTTTGGATATAAGAGATTTTGGGTGTCTGAACATCACTTTTCAAAGCGGTTGGCAGGGTCAAGCCCCGAGGTACTGATTAGTCATATCGCGGCGAAAACAAAGCGAATTCGCGTTGGATCAGGCGGGGTCATGCTGCCGCATTACAGCGCTTATAAAGTCGCTGAGAATTTCCGGGTGCTGGAAGGGTTGACTCCGGGAAGAATAGATCTTGGACTTGGCAGGGCACCGGGCGGAATGCCGATCGCATCATGGGCGCTGAATGACGGCGGAAAGCGGAATGCCGATCAGTATCCGCAGCAAATCAAGGAGCTGACCATGTATTTGCATGATTTGGCGGATGATAAACACCGTTTTCCGAATCTCACGGCTGCACCGCATATTTCAACCGCACCGGATGTGTGGCTGCTCGGCTCATCGGGAGAAAGCGCGTTGCTTGCCGCTGATTCAGGCGCTGGCTATATGTTTGCCCACTTTATCAATGGAGAGGGCGGCGAGGATACAGTCAGACAGTATCATAGACGATTTAAACCGTCTGTATTGGGGGATGCGCCCCGAGCGGCAGTCGCTGTTTTTGTTCTTTGTGCTGACACGGAGAAGAAGGCAGAAGAGCTTGCGGCTGTGCTTGATTTTACACTTCTGGCTGGAGAGCAGGGCATTCCTTTAGAAGGAGTTCCTTCATTCGAAGCTGTTCGGGGAAATACATATTCCTCGTATGAACAGAGACGAATTGCAGATAATCGAAATCGCATGATTGTCGGCACGAAAGAACAGGTGAAGGAGCAGCTGTTAGCTTTGAGTCATGCGTATGGAACAGAGGAAATAATGGCGGTGACCATTACGCATCATTTTGAAGATAAGCTTCATTCTTACCGCTTGCTGCAGGAGGCATTTGCGAAATAACCTGAAAAGCCCTGCCGGTCGGCAGGGCTTCTTCTTATTCAACAGTAAACGGCTCTTCAGTCAGAATCTGGCTTGATTTGCCTTTGTTCGCGGCATAGGCGAGCAAGTAGTATTCTCCGGCAGAAAGCTTAGTTCCGCCATTGATTGTGCCGTCCCAGTCAGCGTACTGATAGCCTTTATCTTGGTTTTTGTAGATGCCGGCTTGGCCTGCAAAGTCAAGGTTGCTGTCATAGACGAGGAAGGCCAGCTCGTCTGCTCCCGCAGGAAGGTAGGTTTCAATTTGATAGGTGCCTTGTACAGACCCTTCGGTGACGGAGACAGATGTGACTCTCGGGTAATCCGGCTCTTTGACAATAAGCAATGTAGGCACCTTGGCGACTGTTTTTCCGCCTTCTCTGACGATAATCGTTCCTTCATAGGTGCCGGCTTTTGTTTTCTTCGTATTAACCTTTACTTTTGCAGTGGCTTTTCCGGTTTTATGCGCGGGTATCACAACACGGCTTGTGCCGGATGCGGTGATTCCGCTATCGGTAAATGAGTATTCAAGTGTGTATGATTTTCTAATAGAAGATTGGTTCTCAATCGTAAATGTTTCTTTTTTCGTTTCGCTTCCACTTTCCTTCAAGAATGTGCCGTATGAATAGCTTCCAGGCGAGACGAGCGAGTCAGCCTTGATCGCATTCATAATTCTTGCACTGCCTGCGCCTTGGGCGTTATGCGGATACAATTCTCCGTCGCCATCCTTTAAGGTGACAGCGGTATTCATGATGGCGGCTTTGATCTGTTCAACGCTCCACTTCGGTTTGGCTTGTTTGATCACGGCAACCGCTCCGGCGATATGAGGCGATGCCATACTTGTTCCTTGTTTTGATCCGTAGCCATATGGGTTTTGAGGATCGTGTGTCGGAATCGTGCTGACGATATTGACGCCTGGCGCAGAAATATCAGGCTTAATCATCCACGTATCCATCACAGGGCCGCGGGATGAGAAATCAGCCACTTGTTCACCGAGAGATTTTGAGATGCTTAGCCCGAATGTTGCTTTCGTCTCGCCGGCTTTCATGGCGCTGACGAGTTTCTCACCGTCCTCTAATGAAAGCTTAATGGTTGGCACAGACATGCCAGGCACATTGGATTCAATTTCTCCAGTGAGATTGTTATACACAACCATGCCGATGGCGCCTGCTTTTTTCGCATAATCGGCTTTATCCACAAAGGCAATGCTGCCTCGTTTGACAACAGCAACTTTGCCTGTCAGATCTTTTCCTTCAAAATCCTTTGCTTCACCGATTCCTGCTTCAACAAGCTCAACTTCTTTGTTATTCAGCGCTTTGACATCGTCCTCTTTGTTATAGCCCATCATTTTTGCTGAAGAGTAGGATCCGAAATTGACGGAGTATTCGTTGAGCGGCAGCTGAGTCGCACCGACAGAAATTGCTTCTCGTGATGTGCCAGGTGATCCGACTGTCCAGTTGTTCGGACCGCTGTTGCCATTTGACGTAACGGCGACAACGCCTTCTGACATGGCCCAATCAAGCGCTGTACTCGTCGCCCAGTCCGGGTTGTTTAAAGAGTTTCCGAGAGACAGGTTCATCACATCTGCTCCATCCTGCACAGCGCGTTCCACGCCGGCAATGACGTTTTCCGTTGTACCGCTTCCGCCAGGGCCCAGCACGCGGTAAGCAAGAAGTGTGGCATCAGGCGCAACGCCTTTAATCGTTCCGTTTGCGGCCACAGTACCGGCTACGTGTGTGCCATGGTCAGTTGCTCCGCCTCTAGAATCGCCGGTTGGAGTTTCTCTAGGATCGTAATCATTGTCTACAAAATCGTATCCTTTATATTGTCCGAAGTTTTTCTTTAAGTCTGGATGATGATATTCCACACCAGTATCGATAATTGCCACCTTGACGCCTTTTCCTGTGTAGCCTAAATTCCATGCGTCGTTTGCTCCGATATAAGGTGCGCTGTCATCCATTTGTGGGGATACGGCATCTTTGGCAATCGTCACATCCTTACCCTTTAGGTTGTCTGTATGATACGTGACATTCGGATATACTGCTTTTACGTTTTTTACCGCGAGAAGTTTTGGAATTTCATTCGCTGGGAGCTTTATAGAAAAACCTGAGAATACCTGCTCATATTCCCGATTTACTTTCCCATTTTTCACCGCTTTGAGAGCTTTGTTTTTTGCTGTGGTGCGAGCAGTTTGCAGCTTTCGTTTCGTTTGGCTTTCTCCAGCTTCTTTCGCCTCTGCCAAGGATTTTTCTTTTAATTCCACGATAACGGTTGTTTTTTTGCTTGTCGTCATGTCAATATCACCGAATATCTCGGCTTTTTCTAGGTCAGCTGATGTTTTTGAAGAATACGGAGCTGCCTGCACGCCTGTCATACCTGTGGATAAGGCAAAAAATAAAACAAAACTTAGAAGCAGAAAGCGAATGATCTCCTTTTTCAATGTGTTTCCCCCTTTGTGGATAGAAAAAATATGAATGATCCAGTATATATTTCTTGAAAATTCAATAAATTCCTTGTGTCATTTGAACCATTTAATGGATTTTAATTGTGTATAAAGAAGGAGTTATGCACAGAACCCTGTGTATAAGTGAATAAATCTGTGTATATATATAGTTAGGAATATATGTTCGTATACAAAATATAGATAGAGTTTGTGGACATGTGGATATCTCTTGTGATTAAGCTGTTCTTAACTTTGGGATAACTTGTGTATAACATTTTAAAATGATTCTCCAATTTTCACTTCATTTTTTTCAGCTTTCAACAAAACTTCTGAAAACTAGTTGGTTTTTTCACTCATATTGTGACAAAGAATTTCCTTTCCAAGGTCTATCATAGAGTCATGAGTTTGCTAGAGCCGCTAGTTTGCGAGAAAAGAAATCGGCCGTCTTTTCCCGCAGGCTGCTGCTGAGAAAATGGGCTGCTAAAAGGCTGCCTGCCAAAAAGAAGCGGAGGGATGTTTTTATATGAAACGTTTGCTTGTATCGTTACGGGTGTGGATGGTCTTTTTGATGAACTGGGTGACGCCGGACAGAACAACTTCGGCTGCTGCGGTCTATTCGGCTCAGCGTACATACCAAAGAAAAGCGGCTATGCAGGCCGCGGGACTTGTTTCGTTTTATGAATGGCGGATGGCGGTGAATGACGAAGAAAAGCAGAAAGCAAAAGCCGCCGCGCTTTATAAAAGAAGATGTTTGCAAGCTTTCAAGGAATCACCAAAACAGGAGAGAGCTGGCCCGCACCTTTACATGGAAGCAAACCTCAGTCAAAAGCAAATTGGCGAAAGGGATCGCCTCTTGAAGAAGGCGCCCTTAAGAAAAGAAGTGGTCAGGAAAAAATCATAATGGGGCCGGGAATTGCTTTTCAAAAAAAGAAAAATGATCTCATCCCTATAAATAAAATGGAAAATGAAAAGTTCAAATAGATCCGACGCAGCTGGAGAGCATAAGAAATAGCTGAGAATATCATCAGCGATGCAGAAGGAGAGCTCGCGGCGCCGCCGAGCGATCACATTTATAGTCGATCGAAAGAGTTGGCAGAATAAATTGTAAAGCGCTTTTTAAAAAGGGGCCTATAGGTGATCGGTCACGTAAAACAAACATGGGGACGTGTCCCTGACTGAAGATTGATGGATTCAGCGGAAGCATACGACTAATAAAATGATAGAGAAAATAAATACATACTTTAATCGAAAGGAGGATGAAAATAGCCCTTCCTATCAATGCCTTGTCACGCATTTGCGATACGCGGTCAGTCGGTTGGAATCAAATGAAGCGCTCCATCATATGGTCGATGAGGAGATGCTTTATTTCATCCAAAATAAGTATTCATTTGCCTATCAATGTGTGCTGAAGCTGGCGGAGTTTTGAAAAATGAATATCAATTATGTTTGCTGGTACCCGAGGCCGGTTAAATCACGCTGCGTGCCCAGCGTCTTCAAGATCTCTCGGAATAACCGTTTATACTTGCAGGGAGTGATCTCTGGAAGTTTCTTTATTGATCGGGATTCAGCGTGTAGCCATCATTACGATATATTTTGTTTTTTCAAAGCGTACTGTTCGACCTTTTGCAATGCTTGTTTTTCCCGCTTTCTAAGATGATTAAGCATATTATAGCGATGGTATTGTGAAGTGTTTCGCAATACCATGTTGCGAATTTTTGTCTATATGTTTTATCAAACAGCATAATTGAAAAATGGTTGACGAAAGCGATATCATAATTTATGATAAGAGCGTATTCAATCTGAATAAGCGGGATTGTAACTGGTAAAGCAGGCAAGACCTAAAATTCGCGTACATGAAAAAGGATCGCTGTACCCTTTATTCATTGGCGAATTTTAGGTCTTTTTTGTTTGCATAAAAGATAAAATGCCTTATTGAGCTTCTGAGGGGATTAGCGCGGATACGGCTATGTTTTTGCTTTTTCACTGGAGTGAACGAGCTTCAACGCATTTGTGGAAATCTTTATCGATAAACGGGAAGAGGTCTTCGGTGTGAGATACTTTTCTTTCCCGGGAAATGACGGCGAGTTCGACAGAAAAATCTGAATTTATCGTCGTGATTTGGACGTTTATGCAGAAAATACTCCTATTTTCTTATGTGAAATCCGTGTCATATGTGCTATTCTTCAACGATAACCTACTATTTTTTACTGTAAAAGGAGTTGTTTTCTTGAATATACATGAGCAGAAGATAACACCAGAATGTTTGGAAAAGGCAGCGGACCAAGTTGAAGATAAGCGTGAAGAGTATAAGGATGTGCTGCTGCGGATGAAAAAAATGCTGGACGAGGCAACGCCGTACAGTGAAACGGCAGAAGTTCTTACGCGAGCATATGAACAAATGAAAGAATATTCACTTTTTGTTCAGTCGATTGAAGCATTTTTGAGGAAATCTGCGAATAACATGAAAATCAAATAAACAGGCTGTCGATGGGATTTGGCAGTGAAAAGTCTTCGGTCATAAAAAATGCTGCCTCTCTATAAGGCAGCATTTTTTTGTTTATGATTATTTATTCAGACGCAGCGCGGAATGCTTCGTTGGTCCTACATACTGGTTGAGCGGGAATGATTCTTTAATGGCAGCGGTAATAAATTCTTTCGCTGCATAAATGGCTTCTTTGACTTCCGCACCTTTGGCGAGCTCCGCTGTCACGGCAGCCGAGAAGGTACAGCCTGCGCCATGGGTATATGGTGTATCGATCATTTCACTTTCTAGAACTTCCGCGGTTTCTCCGTCATAGAGAACATCAACGGCTTTTTCGTGTTTGAGTTTGCCTCCGCCTGTAATGACAACATATTGAGCGCCGAGTGCATGAATTTTTTTCGCGGCTTCGATCATATCGTCAACTGTTTTTAATTCATCCATTCCGCTGAGCTGGCTGGCCTCAAATAGATTCGGCGTAATGACAGTGGCGAGCGGCGCTAATTGTTCACGCAGGGCTTTGGCATGCTCCGGATAAAGGACTTCATTTGCTCCTTTGCAAACCATGACTGGGTCAATCACCACATTTTTTAATTGTTTTTCTTTGATCGTTTTTGCCGCAAGCTCAATAATGTCAACGGTTGGCAGCATTCCTGTTTTCAAGGCGTCCACACCAATGCCGTCCGTAATCGTCGCAAGCTGGGCGCGGATTGTATCAGTATCGATCGGGAACACCTGATGGTCCCAGCTGTTGTTCGGGTCCATCGCAACGATCACCGTTAAAGCGGTCATCCCGTATACGTTTTTTTCTTGAAATGTTTTTAAATCAGCTTGAATTCCAGCACCGCCGCTGGAATCTGAGCCGGCAATGGTGAGTGCTTTATGCATAGACATGTCTTGAACCTCCATTATGTTTTATCTTTCATTATAGTTAGATTTTCTCTGTATCACAATATAAAAGAGCGTAGGAATCATTTGACAATCCCGAGGGGCTTTCGTAAAATGCTACATAAGAAAACTAGGTAGGGGTTTTATGATGTTAAATCGTGAGCTGGTTAAAGGCAGCACTGTGATATTGGTTTTGACGCTTCTTGACGAGCGGCCGATGTACGGCTATGAGCTTGTCAAAGAAATGGGGAACCGCAGCGAAAATGAACTCCAGATGAAGGAAGGGACCTTGTATCCGTCTCTTCATAAGCTTGAACGCCAAGGGCTTATTTCATCCTATTGGGAGAAGCAGGAGAAAGGGCCGGACCGCAAATACTACCGGATTACAGATGAAGGAAAAGAGGTGCTGGCGGAACGCACGAAGGAGTGGAACGTTTTTTCGGCTATGATGGACCGAATGCTGAAACGGGGCGGGCAGAATGGATAAAGAAACATATGTGTCAAAAATAAAAAATGGGCTTAAATCGCTTCCAGAGGGAGAAATGATGATAGAAGAGATTGAAAACCATATTGAACATCATTTGTTCCACTCTTTTCAGGAAGGGAAGAGTGAGGAGGAAGCTATGCGGACTTTCATGCAGGAGTTCGGAACACCAGCTGACATTGTTTCTTTTTTTAAGAAAGAGCAGCCTGTCACGTTTCGTGCGTTTTTGATATTTCATCTTTTCTTTAACAGTGCACTCTTCGCTGCCGGTATCGCCATTACGATGATGTATGTCTGGTTTGAATCACCTATTATTCATGCAGTATGGAGAGGCATTTCTGTTTCTGTGTGGCTAATCTTAGCTGTATATATCATCTACTGGATGCTGATTGGTTATCAAGGGGTGAGGGAGTTTGGAAAACGCGGAGAGCAGCTTGTGTACCATACGATTCTGATCTGCATGGTGCCAAACGTCATTTTTATGTTTGTATTTCTCTTTCAAGTGATTCCTGCGGCACTGTTTCAATCCTTGCTGACACCTTGGTTTGTGGGGGCTTGTGCGTGTGTTACACTGTTATTTCCGTTATTTGGCCGGTTGGGCTGTTATATTGGCAGGCGGTAGCTTGCCTGAATTTTTAGGTATATACATAGAGATTCTATGTAATGGAGGTGTTTGTCGTGAAGAGTAGCTCATGTTTATACGGTGTGGTCGTTCATGGCGCAGTATTTTTGTTTACTGGTGCCTGTCTGATTGCGGCTATGGCGGCCAGCTTGCCTTTTGTTTTTCTGCTAGATCGATTGCCTGATGTTGTTTTTACAGCTGGTGCCATTCTTATGCTGTTATGTTCATATGCTTATGCTTGGTTTTTGGCGGTTCGGTTTGCATATAACCGGAACATGCGTCTGTTCGAGCTTCAATTGGGGTCCTTTGTGTTGCTGGCCATCATGATATCTATGTTTTTAATAGATGGATCAAGCGTGACAGATATAGTCAGGAATTGGGATGATGAAAGCTGTGCTTTTGTTCCGCCGGCTTTTATGTTTTTGTGTTTTTCTTATGCGCTGGTGCTGCTGCCGGTCTATCAATCTAAGTTGTGGCATGTTATCCTTCCGAGCGGTGTCCGCCTGAAAGGTCTCTTTCTTGTATTTGGCGATCTCGCACTGCTCATGCTGGTTTTGATTGGTGTCACATTACTGTTTCTGTCATTCTAGTTTACTGTTTCGGTAGGATATTCCCACTGATATCATGTCCAATATATGTTTTAATAGTACGTGACTATGAAAAGGAAAAGGAGAGCATCATGAAGATTTCTATCGTAATTGTGACCTATAACCGGATTCCGGCTTTATGTGAACTTCTGGAGTCGATTGCACAGCAAACCTTGAAGCCATATGAAATCATTATTGTGAATGATGCCGGGGAATCAGTCGTACCGGTCAAAGCACTGTATTCGGAGCTGCCAATTGCCGTTATCAATTTAGAAAAAAATGCGGGGCATGTGGCTGCGAGAAATGCCGGAGTAAAAGAGGCGTCTGGTGATTGCATTATGCTTTGTGATGACGACGATTTCTTTACACCGGGGCATGTGGAGAGAATGGTGAAAGAAATCGAAACAGCAGATTTCGTTCATTCTGATGCTGAAATTGTTTCTTTTGAAGAAAAAAATGGAACGCGATATCCAGTTTCGCGGAAGCTGTTTGCTTATACCGCTGACTATGAGGATATGAGAGTGTTCTCTACATACGTGCCGTCGGGCAGCATGTACAGACGTTTTCTGCATGAGGAAATCGGGTATTTCGATGCTGATGTTCATAATTATTGGGATTGGGACTTTTATTTACGCGCGGCGAAGGAGTACCGGGTAAAGCGTGTCCCTTGCGCGAGTGTGATTTATGCCTTCAGTGACGCGGGGGACAATCAATCTGCGGATCTTGGCGCCAAGCGGAAACAATATTTGGATCGTTTAAGTGAAAAGCACGGACTCGGGGAACTGCCGACGAAAAATTTTGCCGTCCTGCTTGAAGAGCCTGAGATGAAAAGACGGGAAGCAAAAAGCGAGATTGTTTGGGATGGCAAACCTGTCTATTCCAGACTTCATCGTTCGTAAAGGGAGGCCTGAATCTTGAAACAGCTTTTACAGGACAGCTGGTGGAATCAGCTGAAGGAAGAGTTTGAGAAACCGTATTATCAAGAGCTGAGAGACATGCTGAAGCGGGAATACGCGGAGCAAACGGTTTATCCGGATAGCCAGGATATTTTTAATGCGCTGCATTATACCTCATATGATGATGTCAAGGTCGTCATCCTCGGCCAAGACCCGTATCACGGGCCGGGACAGGCTCAAGGCTTAAGCTTCTCCGTAAAGCCGGGTGTGAAGCAGCCTCCTTCATTAAGGAATATCTTTCTTGAGCTACAGCAGGATATCGGGTGCAGCATCCCGAATCACGGGTCGCTTGTCAGCTGGGCAAAGCAAGGGGTTCTGTTGCTGAATACTGTGCTGACCGTAAGGCGCGGACAGGCGAATTCCCACAAGGGAAAAGGCTGGGAGCGTCTGACAGACCGGGTGATTGACGTGCTGAATGAAAGAGAGCGGCCGGTTGTCTTTATTTTATGGGGCCGGCATGCCCAAATGAAAAAAGAACGGATCGACACGTCCAAGCATTTTATCATCGAATCCACACACCCAAGCCCATTCTCTGCAAGAAATGGATTTTTCGGGAGTAAACCATTTTCCCGGGCGAATGCGTGCTTGGAGAAATTGGGAGACGAACCGATTAATTGGTGTATAGAGAATTTGTAAAAAGCGCAGCTGCCCTGCGCTTTTTTATTTAAGTATTTTCCGAATCAACCGCAGCCCGTTTTCGGAGGAAGGATATCGGAAAGCGAAGTCGAAGCGGTTCGTTTGTTTGACGACGCTTTTTTTGTGCGTGAAGGTGTTAAAGCTGTCAAATCCATGATAGCTGCCAATGCCGCTTTCTCCAACGCCGCCGAATGGCAAATACGGTGTCGCGACATGCATTAATGTGTCATTGACACAGCCGCCGCCAAACGACAGATTCTCTAAAACAGTCCGCTCGATTGTTTGATTTGTGGTGAAAATATACAGGGCGAGCGGTTTTGGACGCGATTGAACTTTCTCGATGACTTCGCCGATATCAGCGTACGTAAAGAGCGGAAGAATCGGCCCAAAAATCTCTTCCTGCATTACGGGAGAGTCATCCTTTACTTGATCAAGGATGGTTGGCGCTATTTTGTGATGATCATGATCAAACTGTCCGCCTGTGAGCGGGACGCCATCATTTAGAAAGCTGAGCAGCCGCTGATAGTGGCGTTCACTGACGATTTTGCCGTACTGCGGATTTTGTTCAGGCTGAGGGCCGTGAAATTCACTGATCGCACGCTTCATTTCTTCTGTGAGCTTCGTTTTGATGTCTTCGTGGACAAATACATAATCAGGTGCGATGCAGGTTTGGCCCGCATTAGTGAATTTGCCAAAGACGATGCGTTTTGCGGCCAGCTGTATGTCAGCATCCTTGTGGACAATGCAAGGGCTTTTGCCGCCAAGCTCCAAGGTAACAGGAATTAATTGTGTTGCGGCGGCTTCCATGACGATTTTCCCGACATTAACGCTGCCGGTGAAGAAGATATAGTCAAAGGGCTGCTGTAATAACGCTGTGCTGACGTCGGGACCGCCCTCCGCCATAGCGACATAATCACACGGAAAAACGCTGCTGATGAGGTGAGAAAGAACAGCGGAAACAGCGGGCGTATATTCCGATGGCTTGAGAACGACCGTGTTCCCGGCCGCAATGGCTCCGATCAAGGGTGAAAGCGCCAGCTGCAAGGGATAGTTCCAAGGAGCAATCACTAAGACGGTTCCATACGGCTCAGGGATGATGATGCTTTTGGAGCCTAAATGAGTCAGCGGCGTTTTAACTCGTTTCGGCTTGACCCATTTTCTCAGCCGCTTCATCACAAAACTGATTTCCTTCAGTACAATGCCGATTTCTGTCGTATACGCCTCCTGTTCGGATTTATGGAGATCCTGATAGAGAGCGGCTGTTATATCGGCTTCATGTATTTTGATGGCTTGTTTCAGCTTCTGCAGCATGTCCAGTCTCGCTTCTGGCGGTCTCGTACGACCCGCTGCAAAATAGGCTTTGTGCTTGCTGACGATAGAGGAGATGCTGTTCATTCCTATCGCTCCTTTTTTGTTAGGTATGGTGATTTATTATGTGGAACATCTCGTCTGCTTGTCAAATGTGCAAAGTTTGTCGGATAAAATAACAAACTCATATCTGCGTTTGCGGCTGGAATTTGATAAAATGCAGGGAAGACGATAATTATGGCTTGGAGGATTCTTGATGAACATTCATATATCTGCTTTGATTCAAAAGATGGAAGAGGAGCTGAAAAAAGCAAAGACAGCTGAACGGGATGAGGAGCTGAAGCGTTATGTAGCGGTTGTCCGTTCTTTGTGTGACATTGTGCTGGATCATCCGGAGACTGCGAGCGCGCCCCGCATACAGCAGCAGCCGACTAGCACGCCGAGTTCTGTCGCACCGCCATCAACAGAACAGCTAATGATGAAAAAAATGATGGGAAGCGCCGGATTAAATAAATATCGAAAGCAGGAAAAAGAGAAGAAGGAAGAGGACGGAAACGGAGAATCTTTATTTGATTTTTAATGAAAGAGGTTGAGATCACGTGAGATTGGTTCTTGGCGCGCTGCAATGGACAGCGTTTATCATTGCAGCGGCAATTGTTGTTCCGGTGGCTGTTGCCCAGTCGTTTCATCTGGATCACTCTGATTCTGCGAGATTGATCCAAAGCACCTTTTTTGTACTGGGAATTGCCGCCGTCATTCAGTGTTTAAAAGGGCACAAATTGCCGATCAATGAAAGTCCTGCGGGTTTGTGGTGGGGTGTGTATACCATCTACGCCGGACTGACGGGAACTGTGTTTGCGACATACGGGGACACACTGCGAGGTTTGCAAGGAGCGCTTCTTGTAAGCGCTGTATGTTTCTTTTTGTTAAGTATTTTCAAGGTCATAGATCGGCTTGCCGCCTTGTTTACGCCGGTTGTAACGGGCGTCTATTTATTGCTGCTGGTGATGCAGCTGAGTCAGCCCATTATAAAGGGGATTCTTGGCATTGGCTATCGTAAGGACGGTGTGGATGGTCTTGTGTTTGGCTTGGCACTTATTGTGATCGCGGCTGCCTTTATGATGACAAATTCGAACATCATGTTTTTTAAGCAATATTCGATTTTGTTGGCCCTGTTCGGCGGGTGGGTGCTGTTTGCCGCTGTCGGAGCCGCAAAGCCGATGGAAATGCCGGATCGGCTGTTTCAGCTGCCATCCCTGTTTCCTTTTGGCATCCCGCTATTTAACAGCGGCTTGATCATCACCTCCATTTTTATTACCATCCTGCTGATTGTGAATATGCTGGCTAGCATGAAAGTTGTGGATATCGCTGTGAAGAAGTTCGGCAAACAGCCGGATGGTCAGCGGCGTGAGCGACACGCCGGTTTTGCCGCCTCCTTCAGCCATCTGCTGAGCGGTTTGACGGGAGGCATTGCCCCAGTTCCGATTTCGGGAGCCGCGGGTTTTATTGAGACGACTAAAATGTCTTCTAAAAAACCGTTTATGGTCGGCAGTATGCTGGTTGTCGTGATCAGCGTGATTCCGTTTTTTATGAATGCGTTTGCGAGTCTGCCGTCACCCGTTGGATTTGCGGTAAACTTTGTGGTGTTCTCCGCAATGGGCGGGCTGGCCTTTGCCGAATTTGATTCGTACGAGAAAGCAGAACGGAAAAGGGTGCGGTCTGTGATCGGCATTTCACTGCTGACAGGGGTCGGTTTCATGTTTGTTCCTGAAACGGCATTAAAGGGATTGCACCCGATATTGATTTCTCTGTTAAGCAATGGGCTCGTATTAGGGACGCTTGCTGCAATAGCGGCAGACCAGTTCCAGCTTTGGCGCGGCAGAAAATCCGACAATCTCGTGTCATCGGAGAACAAACGTTGAATTTTGGTACAGGTACGATAAGATAAATGATAGGAGTTTAACGAAAAGGCGGGAGAGATAGATGAAAGTGTTTATCATATTAGGGGCTATTAATGCCCTGCTTGCCGTGGGGCTCGGAGCATTTGGCGCTCACGGATTAGAAGGGAAAATTCCTGATAAATATCTTCAGGTTTGGCACACAGGCGTGCAGTATCATATGTATCACGCCCTTGGGCTTTTCGTTGTCGCATTTCTCGCTGATAAATTATCCGGCATCGGCAATGTGACGGCAGCCGGCTGGCTGATGTTCGCGGGAATTGTGCTGTTTTCCGGAAGCTTATATATTCTCAGCTTAACGCAAGTTTCCATTCTTGGGGCGATTACCCCGCTCGGCGGTGTGGCGTTTATTATTTCTTGGATTATGATCGTCGTCGCAGCTGTCAAATATCTATAAACAAAAAAGCCAATCCTCAACATATGAGAGATTGGCTTTTTCTTTATCTTGGCGAATAAGACGACATGGAGTATGGATACGTATATGCTATTTCTTCATCAAATGTAATGTAATCGAGGTAGATTGTCAGGAGCAGGTAGCGTGTTCCTGATTTCGGATCGCTCAGGATAATGTGATCACGTCCTGCAGCCTCGATGACGCCCCGAAAGATCTTTGAGCTCCATTCCTTGCTGTTTTCAAACGTCATATAAATGGTCGCTGTCTTCCCCCGGTTCAGCCGCAAAATATTCTCAATATATGATTCTTCAACAGGCAGCATGCCGGGAACGCTTTGGCCCGGCGCTGACGGTGTCGGACCTGATGGAATTTGAAACCCGCCGCCCTGCTGCTGGCCTGAAAATCCGAATCCCTGCTGTCCTTGCTGCCCCTGCTGCATTGGCATCATCGGCTGCATCCCCATCATCTGCATTTGTCCGCCTTGGCCTTGCTGCGGGTACGGATTGGCGCCGTACTGAGGCTGATACCCCTGCATATTATCAAATCCCTGCATTTGCTGATATTGATTTTTTTTCGGTTTCATATCGTTCCTCCTTTTTATGAAAACCATTTAAAACAGTTCGGGATGTATAGATGAACGCTCCGCGATGACTCACCTCCGATGGAAAACGATCTTAGTCGCTGGTGCGATTTTTATCTCTTTCACCTTATGAGGCAAATGCTTGGAATATGCGGAAAAAGAACAGCAGCCCGCACAGAATTCGATCCGGACAATCGCTGTTTTTCACAGACATGCACGAACTTTTCACATATTGGTTTGTATCCCTATCGCAACTTGTATATAACCAACATAAGATAACGTTAGTTTCAGATGTGAAGTTTCAAGAAGGAGGTGTAGGATTTGCCGAAAGTATCAGTCGTGATGACGAGCTATAACAAAAGCGATTATGTGGCAAAATCCATTTCCAGTATACTCTCACAAACATTTTCAGATTTTGAATTGTTTATAATGGATGACAACTCCAACGAAGAGACACTGAATGTCATCCGCCCTTTTTTGAATGATAACCGAGTTCGTTTTTATCAAAGCGATATATCAGAAGTGAAAGAAAGAACGGAAAAAACGAGGTACGCGGCGCTGATCAATCAGGCGATTGAGATGGCGGGGGGTGAATATATCACCTATGCGACGGATGACAACATTTATATGCCGGACCGGCTCCTGAAAATGGTTCGGGAGCTCGATGCTTCTCCTGAAAAAGCTGTGATTTACTCAGCCTCCAAAACCTATCATTTAAACGAAAATGGCGACATTGTAAAAGAAACTGCCAGGCCTGCCGCTCAAGTGATATGGAACGCGCCATGCGCCATCGACCATTGTTCGGTGATGCATAGATTTTCTGTGCTGGAAAAGGTAAAGGAGAAATTTGGCTCTTATTGGGATGAAAACCCGGCATTTTACCGAATCGGGGATGCCAGGTTCTTTTGGAGGGTCAATCATTTTTATCCGTTTTATCCCCTGGCTGAGGAGCTTGATTTGAATTATATCACCGACAAATCGATTCACTATCAGCTGTTTGCATCAGAAAAAAATGAATTCGTCAGAAATCTTCCTCCGCAGCGCAATTGTCAAGAGCTGCGTGAATCCTTAAAAAAGCTGAGAATGAGGTGAGAGCTCTTGTCGTTCTATTTAAGCAATTATTGGGTGCTGTACCGGAAGTATGTCGAGCTTTTTGACAGTTTTCGCTATAAGGGGATTCCGCTAGGACTTATCAGTAATTTTTATCAGTATATCAGTCCAGAGCTGAGGGAGATGATGGAAAAAGAACCAGAGATATTTGGACCGGCAGAGCAGTATATCAACGAAGAGCAGATTCAGCCGTATTTTGAAGAAAAAATACAAAAGATAGTCAAAATAAACAGTAAACCTGTTAAGGGAAAGGTCATTTTGCACTTTGATTACCTGCGTTTTTCAAATGAAAATTACTATCAATTTGCTCCTGAAAAAACAGCTATTTTGGCTAGATGGAGTTTGCCGCATCATTGTGATCTGCCTGTGATTAGCAAACGTGTGATTACGGAATCATGCCAAAAAGGCGATCCGAAGCCATATCTTGAAACAGCAGATTCAATTTTAGCTCCTTTTAATGACCACCCGGCATTCGGTGATCAGGCGTTTCGCGATCGGCTTTACAGAGATATTCCTTTATTTATGGAAGCTATTGATGCTGTTGATACGCTGTTTGAGCAGGAGAAGATTTCGGCTGTTGTCGTCGGAACGACTGAGGATATTTACAGCCGAGTGCTCGCTCTCATGTGCCGAAGGAAAGGAGTCGTCAGTATTTGCCTTCAGCATGGCGCATTGATGGGGGATGAAGCTTTTATTCCTGTTTTTACAGCCTATCAAGCTGTTTTTGGTGCGTATGAAGCGGAGTGGTTCAAACGAAAAGGCTGTAAACCTGATCAGATTCTCGTAACGGGACATCCCCGCTTCGATCAAATTTTCACCAGAGCCCCTATAGATATGTCCACATTCTATCGAAAACTTGCTTTCCATCCGACTAAAAAAATCGTGCTCATTGCGACCCAGCCATTTTCAGAAGACTTTTATTCTGACGTGCTAGAAGGACTGTCAGATCAGAAACAGCTGCAAATCATCATCAAACCCCACCCTTGGGAAATCGGGAAAAATAAGCTTGATTTGTATTACGATGCAGCAAAAAAACATAAAGCATGCAGAGTCATCAAAAAGGAGATCGATCTGTATGATATGCTGCCATATGCTGATGCGGCAGTGACGCAAGCCTCAACGGTCGGACTTGAAGCCATGCTGTTTCAAAAAACTGCGCTGATCGGGAAATCATCTGGAAGCCGCATATATCCGTATTATGAATCTCTTGGCGATTTTATGTTTGACCAGCCGGATGAACTGGCGCGCACCTTGATTGAGGTTCTTCGAAGTCCCGCTGTGCAGGAAAAAGCAGAAGAGGCGCGTCTGGCATTCACAGCAGCCAACTATCCGGTGACAGAATCAACAAACGCTTTATTTGCAGAACTGAAAGCCAAAACAGGGGTTGATTACAGGCGGGAAGATACTGAATAAAATGATAGGAGCGCAAAAGAAATGGTGCAAAAAAGAGATCATTTTCTTCCTTATTCATTGCCGTTAATCGGCAAGGAAGAAATTCAGGAGGTCACAGAAACGCTTGAATCGGGATGGCTTTCCAAAGGCCCGAAGGTTCAGCAGTTTGAAAAAGAATTTGCCGTGTTTGTCGGGGCGAAACATGCCGTAGCGCTGAATTCATGTACCGCTGCTTTATTTTTGGCTTTGAAAGCAAAAGGGATCGGGCCTGGTGATGAGGTCATTACCTCTCCGCTTACATTCAGCTCAACTGCTAATACGATTATTCATACAGGAGCGACACCTGTGTTTGCGGACATTGACGAAAACACGCTCAATATTGACCCGGAAAAGCTTGAGGCGGCCGTCACATCGCGCACGAAAGCCATTGTACCCGTTCACTTCGGCGGGCAGTCCTGCGATATGGATGCGATATTGGCAATTGCCCAAAAGCAGGGCTTATTTGTACTTGAGGATGCGGCACATGCGGTATATACGACTTATAAGCAAAGAATGATCGGTTCTATAGGAGATGCGACAGCGTTCAGCTTTTACGCTACCAAAAATTTAGCGACAGGAGAAGGCGGCATATTGACGACAGATGATGAGGAGCTTGCCGATCACATCCGGGTGCTGAGTCTTCACGGCATGAGCAAGGCCGCTTGGAACCGTTATTCTTCAAAAGGCAGCTGGTATTATGAAGTCGAATTGCCCGGCTATAAAATGAACATGTTTGATCTGCAGGCTGCTCTAGGTCTTCATCAGCTGAAACGGCTGGATGATATGCAAAAGCGAAGAGAAGAGATTGCCGGCTGCTACCAAGCCGCATTTCAGCAGATTCCGGGGCTGATCACACCGTTTGTTCATGATGACGGCAGGCACGCCTGGCATTTATATGTTCTGCAAGTTGATGAAAAACAGGCCGGTGTTACGCGCGACGAAATGATTATGGCTTTAAAGGATGAATACAATATCGGCGCAAGCGTTCATTTTATCCCGGTACACATTCATCCGTATTATCAAAAGCAATTCGGGTTTAAAGAATGGGATTTTCCGATCGCCATGAATTACTATAAACGAACCCTGTCGCTCCCGCTCTATCCATCAATGTCTGACGAAGATGTACATGATGTCATAGAAGCAGTGCGGGCTATCGTAAAAGGAGCTGATTAAGTGTATAAAATAAAAGAAGATGTCTCCAAAGAGGAGATTGAGGGTTTTCTCCAAAGCAGGCAGCTTACACTGGACGTTCCATATGAATTTTCCCTCGGTCTGTTTGAAAACGGTATGCTCCAAGGCGTTTTGCTTTATGAAAATTCTTTGTGGGAAAGCCAGATACTTCAGAAAAAAATTATGAACGTCAAGCTTCTTACGGCAAACAGATCCGGTCAGCTGAAGGAGCTGTTTCAAGCTTTTTATTCTGTACGGCAAATGGATGAAACGGATTTGGTCTTTGTTCGTGTTTCAGCTGAAGATATCGGAGCCGCACATGTAATACAGCAACAGCCATCCTCTTACTTTGTCGGCGGTTTTTTGAAGCTGGCGAATTTCCCGTCTTTTTATGACAAAACACCGTCATTTTTTGAGCTGGGACCGCCTGAGCCCGGGGACACAGAAGCGATTTGTGAGCTGTCTCGAGACGCATTTACAAAAAGCAGATATTTTCAAGATCCTCTTCTCAGCCGCGAAGCAGCAAATAAGATTTTTCGAGAGTGGACACGGAACAACCTGAATGGAAGGGCGATTAATGTTGCCGCTAAGCACAATGGCGAGGTCATCGGCTACCTTCAAGGTCTGCCAAGAGGCGATGAATTCGTTCTCGATTTGATGGCTATTAAGCCGGGATTTGAAGGAAAACGTATCGCGTTTCATTTATTGGCGAATCTCATAGAACACCCGTCGACCCAGAAGCATAAAACGGTAACAGCGGGGACGCAGCTTCACAATGTAAGGGCGATCCACCTTTATGAAAGAATGGGCTTCACCGCTGTACAATCGTATTACTATTATCATATTTGGCCGGGTAAGGGGGCGAGATAATGGCAGAATTTCAGATCGCGAATAAAAAAGTGGGCAACGGCGCTCCAGTATTTATTATTGCGGAAGCGGGAATTAATCATGATGGAAAGCTTAATCAGGCCTTTGCGCTGATTGATGCAGCGGCCGAAGCGGGAGCGGATGCCGTGAAATTTCAGTTGTTTCAGGCTGATAAGATGTATCAGAAAGACCCGGGTCTGTACAAAACAGCGGCGGGTAAGGACGTCTCTATTTTTTCTTTGGTTCAATCTATGGAAATGTCGGCTGAGTGGATTTCCCCGCTATTGGATTACTGCCGCAAAAAGCAGGTGATCTTTTTAAGCACAGTATGTGACGAAGGGTCAGCTGACCTGCTTCAGTCCACCTCGCCGAGCGCTTTTAAAATGGCATCCTATGAAATTAACCATCTCCCGCTGCTCAAATATGTCGCCCGAATGAACAGGCCGATGATATTTTCGACAGCCGGAGCGGAAATTTCTGATATTCACGAAGCTTGGAAAACCATCAAGGCAGAGGGCAATGATCAAATTGCTATTATGCATTGTGTGGCGAAATATCCTGCGCCGCTTGAGTACAGCAACCTCAGTGTTATTCCGATGCTTGCCGCCGCTTTTCCTGATGCGGTAATTGGCTTCTCCGATCATAGTGAGCATCCGACAGAAGCGCCATGTGCCGCTGTTCGGCAAGGAGCGAAACTAATAGAAAAACATTTTACGATCGATAAAAACCTGCCGGGCGCCGACCACTCGTTTGCATTGAATCCTGAGGAATTGAGAGAAATGGTTAAAGGCATCAGGATAACCGAAGCCGAGATGAAACAAGGAATCAGGCGCCCAGTCTCTGAAAAGCTCCTAGGCAGTTCATACAAAACAACGACAGCGATTGAAGGAGAAATCCGAAATTTTGCATACAGAGGGATCTTTTCAACAGCTCCGATTCAAAAAGGTGAAGCCTTTAGTGAAGACAATATCGCAGTGCTTCGCCCCGGAAAAAAGCCGCAGGGACTGCACCCAAGGTTTTTCGAGCTGCTGACCGGCGGTGTTCGGGCTGTGAGAGACATTCAGGCTGACACAGGCATTGTCTGGGATGACATTTTAATGAAGGACAGCCCGCTTCATGAATGAAATCATTCAAGCCAAAATGGGTTCAACACGCCTTCCATTTTTAGAGTCGCCGGACCGATGTCGCATCCCTCAATATCGTCTGGACATTGATACAAATGAAAACGATGGATCGATAAAGATTCTATATCAAAAAGCAGGCGAGAATCTCGATGTATCTGCCCCAAAGCTGAACCAAAACTTCGCTGCGGCGATTGAACGAGAGGCTAAATAACCATGCGAATTGGGATCTTGGCAGACGGCGGCTATGAAAAGGGCATGGGTCATGTTGTCAGGATGAAAAGACTGGCGGAAGAACTCAAACAGCGCTGCTTGATTACGTTTTATACGAACCAGGAGTCTGAATCATTTCTTCTTGAAGACCATTGGCATGTCATCATAAAGCCAAAGATGCACCAGCACGAATTTATTCTCCAGGAAATAAAAAGCAGGAAACTTGATCTGCTTTTGTTTGATATTCTCGGCGCGCCTTCCGAGCTGTTAACGAAAATAAAGGCAGAAACTGATGCGAAAATTGTACTTTTTGAAGAGAAAAACGAAAAAGCAATTCATTATAGTGATGCAGTCATCAACGGAATTTGCGGCGATATCAAGGGCAGAGTGTACGTTCAGGGAAACACACGCGTCTACGAAGGCCCGGACTATCTTATTCTTCACCCCTCCTTCCAGACCGCGAGAAATAATTATACACTGAAGAAAAAATGCCGCAATATCGTTGTCGCATTAGGAGGAAGTGATCCGAAACAGCTTGTTTTCAAAGTGCTGGCTGCAGCCGATCAAATCCCTGCCATGAAGGACAAAAACACGATGTTTGTGATGGGGAGCGCTTCACCGCATCAAGAGGCGGTCCGCAGGCAGATTCAAATGAAGCCGCAGTACACGATGATCAGGCAGACAAATGATATGGCGGGTTTGATGAAACAAGCGGATGCAGCCATCGTCGCCGGGGGCATCTCTCTTTATGAAGCCGTTTGTATCGGTGTGCCGTGCCTTGTTCTTTCCCAGGTTGAACACCAAACAGCAACAGCCAAAACATTCGCTGAGCAAGGCGCCGCTCTTGACCTTGACCTCGGAGAGCTTGTATCAGATGAAACGCTCATTTGTCAGATGTCACGACTCATCAGCAGCTATCCTCTTCGCCTTTCTTTGCACAAAAGAGGGAGACCGCTTGTGGATGGCAAAGGCATCAAGCGGGTATCAGCTATTCTCCAAGACTTGTATGATCAAAAAGCATAATGTAAGGAAGTGTTAATGTGAAAGGTGTTATTTTAGCCGGTGGAAACGGCTCACGCCTTATGCCCTTAACGAAAGCCGTCAACAAGCATTTGCTTCCTGTGGGCCCGTATCCGATGATTTACTGGTCGATTATGAAGCTTGAGGAAGCTGGAATAAAAGACATTTTACTCATCAGCCAAAAAGAACATATGCCGCAATTTTATAAGCTGCTTGGGAACGGGGAAGAGCTTGACGTCACCATCACTTATCAGGTACAGCCGGCCGCATCAGGCATTTCGGATGGACTGTCTTATGCAAAACGCTTTACGAAAAAAGACCCTTTCCTTTTATTATTAGGTGATAATATATTCGAAGATTCATTAAAGCCTTATAAGGAACGCTTTGAACAGCAGGGTAAAGGAGCAAAGGTGCTGCTCAAAGAAGTTGATGATCCGGAACGCTTCGGGATTGCTGAGATTGATGAGGAAAACAAGCGGATTCGTTCCATTATCGAAAAGCCCGCGCATCCGCCGACCAATCTTTGTGTAACCGGCATTTATATGTATGATGCGGAGGTGTTTTCATATATTGAACAAATATCACCATCAAAGCGCGGCGAGCTGGAAATCACCGATGTGAATAATCTATACATTGAAAACAGCCAGCTTACGTATGATGTGTTATCAGGCTGGTGGGTTGATGCTGGAACTCACGAATCGCTTCATCTCGCCTCTCAGCTTGTACACCGGGCTTTACAGAAAGGATAGGACGAAAAGAGATGGCAAAATCATATTTAATTACAGGCGGAGCCGGCTTCATCGGACTCACGTTTACAAAGCTGATGCTGAAGGAAACGGATGCCCGCATTACCGTTTTAGATAAACTGACGTATGCCAGCCACCCGGAGGAAATCGGCATATTAAAGAAAAACAGCCGATTTCGTTTTGTAAAAGGGGATATCAGTATTCAGGAGGATATCGACCGCGCGTTTGATCAGACCTATGACGGCGTGATTCACTTCGCTGCGGAATCGCATGTTGACAGAAGCATTTCGCAAGCGGAGCCGTTTATCACTACAAATGTCATGGGGACATACCGATTGGCGGAAGCCGTTTTGCGGGGAAAAGCTAAGAAACTGATTCATATTTCAACAGATGAGGTTTACGGGGATTTAGAACCGGATGATCCCGCGTTTACTGAAACGACGCCGCTTTCCCCTAACAACCCATACTCAGCCAGCAAAGCAAGCTCTGATTTGCTCGTGTTGTCTTATATGAAAACCCACAAGCTTCCGGCCGTTATCACACGTTGCAGCAACAATTATGGCCCCTACCAGCACAGCGAAAAAATGATCCCGACAATTATCCGCCATGCGAAGCAAGGTTTGCCGGTTCCGTTGTACGGCGATGGGCTTCAGATCCGAGACTGGCTGTTTGCGGAGGATCATTGCCGCGCCATCAAGCTGATTTTAGAAAAAGGAACAGACGGCGAGGTGTATAACATCGGCGGCGGAAATGAACGTACGAATAAAGAGCTGGCGAGCATCATCATGAGGTATATGGGCTGTGAGGAATTGTTCACCCATGTGGAAGATCGAAAAGGACATGACCGGCGTTATGCGATCAATGCATCAAAGCTGAAAAACGAACTGGGCTGGCGGCAGGAAGTATCGTTTGAAGAAGGCATTGCTCGTACAATTCACTGGTATACAGACAATGACCGATGAGAAGGTGATTCGATTGACAAAGGTATTGGTGACTGGTGCGGGAGGACAGCTTGGACTGGAACTGTGCCGCCAGCTGAAGCAAGCCGGATATGAGGTTATTGCGTTAACAAAGAAGATGATGAACATCGCTGACAAGCGTTCAGTACGGCATTCGTTCGATCATTATCAGCCGGATATCGTGGTCAATACGGCCGCATTTACGTCGGTTGATAAATGCGAGACAGAACTTGATAAAGCCTATTTGATAAACGGAATCAGCGCTTATTATACGGCGCTTGAAGCAGCCCGCATCGGCGCTCAATATGTTTATATCAGTACGGATTATGTATTTGATGGGAAAGGAACCCAGCCATACAAGGAAGACGATCCCCTCGATCCAAAAACCATCTACGGCAAAAGTAAAAAGCTCGGGGAAGAATTGATTCGATTAGCGACAAAAGACAGCACGATTATCAGAATGTCATGGATGTACGGACATGGCGGCAGCAATTTCGTTCAGACCATGCTGAAGCTTGCTGAAACGAAACATGAGCTGCAGGTTGTAAACGATCAAATTGGTTCACCGACCTATACGAAGGATGCAGCAGAAGCGGTCATTAAGCTGTTCAGCCATCCTCCGGGCATCTATCATGTCAGCAATTCAGGCATGTGCAGCTGGTATGAATTTGCGAAGGCGATTATGGAAGAAAGCGGGCTGTCTACAGTCATTTTGCCTGTCACAACAGAAGAATACGGGAACAAAACACCCCGTCCGGCTTACTCCGTGCTGAGTCATCAGGCCATTGAAGCAGCCGGTATTCGCCCCCGCCATTGGCGGGAAGCGCTACGGGAGTATGTACAGGAGAGGAGCAGCGCCCGTGATTAATGGGGTCAAGGTGAAAAAATTGACGAAGCATAATGATGACCGGGGTTTTTTTGCTGAGCTGGTTCGAGATGATGAACATCTTCTTGAGCATTTCGGGCAGGCGTCTTGGTCAAAAAGCTATCCAGGCGTAATTAAAGCATTTCATTATCATGAGAAGCAGGATGATCTCTGGTTCTTCCCAACAGGCCACGCTCAGGTTGTCCTATACGATCTGCGCGAGGGCTCAAAGACTAAAGGGGAAACAGACGTCTATTATATGGGTGAAGACAATCCGATGCTGTTATTGATCCCAAAAGGGGTTGCCCACGGATACAGAGTGCTGGGAGAGACGCCGCTGACGATTATCTACTTCACTACTATGCCGTATAACCCGGATCAGCCTGATGAAAAAAGAATTCCGTGGAATGATGAGGAGATTGGGTTTAACTGGAATACTAATTTTAGATAAAAAGAGGAATGTGTTAATCGAAGAGCGGAGGCATCTTCGTCTTTTTTTGCCCTATTTTCAAAATAAGGATAAAACAACAGGCGGGAAAATCGGAGAAAATTGCATCTTAGAATTCTTAAAGAATTTCAAGTATCGAAACCATACCTAACAATCTGTAAGCAGGGGTATTCGGATAATCTGGATAAATCATGTCGAGTAAGCTAGTGTCACCGGTTTTCTTTATCAAAAAGAAACATAAAATACATATTTACATTCAAAAGAAAATAATAAAATACATAAACATCTCGTTTGCGATTTTGATTTAAAAAAAGCAATGCTAAACTATAATTCATAATAAGAAGATTATGGAAGAGGTAGTTGATGAAGAATGAACAGTAAACGAAACGATAACATCCATACCAAACATCATTTTCCGCTATTGTTAGCACTGGCTTTAACGATGGGGGTATTTGCGGCTGGATCTGAAGAACTTGTGATTTCCCCGCTGCTGCCGAATTTAGCAACAGCCTTTAGCTCAGATGTCGGTGTTCTTGCGTTATCTATCAGTATTTACGGCGTCATGATTTTTATCGGTGCGCCGCTGCTGGTTCCTTTAGGTGATAAATACTCCAGAGAACTAAGCTTACTGGCGGGGCTTATGATCTTTATCATCGGAACTGTGATATGTGCTTTAGCTCAAAATGTCTTCTTCTTTTTTTTAGGGCGTGCGCTGTCGGGTTTGGCTGCGGGAGCGTTTGTGCCGACCGCTTACGCAATTGTGGGAGATCGTGTTCCTTATACATATCGGGGCAAGGTGATGGGGCTGATCGTTTCAAGCTGGTCACTGGCACTGATCTTCGGTGTGCCGCTCGGATCATTGATCGGAGGCGTCCTGCATTGGAGATGGACATTCTGGATTTTTGCCTTGATGGGCGTTCTGGTTGTTCTGTTGATCCTGCTTGAGATGCGCCGTCATGATGGACATAAAAACAGCGGCAAGGAAGCAAAAGAAGAGTCGGCTGGGACATTCAGGGACGCATTGAAAGTTCCCCGCGTGCCTGTTTATATCACAATAACCTTTTGTAATATGATCGGTTTTTACGGTATGTATTCATTCTTAGGCTCCTACCTTCAAGGCATTTTCACCGGAGGAAATACAGCTGCGGGCTTATTTATTATGATTTACGGCGTCGGGTTTTCCATGAGTGTCATTACAGGGAAAATTGCCGATCGTATCGGAAAAATGCGTTCCCTTTTGATTGCACTGGGAGTCATCAGTGCGCTGCTGGCATGTTTAGCGTATACACCGGCTTCGATGGTTCTGTTTATTGTCAGCCTTTTTATCTGGGGCCTAATGCAAAGCTTGACGGTGACACTGCTCAGCACCATTTTAAGTGACTGCTCAGAGCGTCATCGTGGAAAAGTCATGGTGTTTTACAGCCTCGCCTCGAATCTGGCTGTGACATTAGGATCTGCTTTGATGGGACCTGTATATGTGGGGTACGGGTATGCAGCAGTCGGGTTGATTTGCGCCGCTATCACAGTGCTCGGATTTGTGCTCAGCGTATGGGCGTATAAAAAGTACGGCAAGTATGAACAGAAAGTTGATCAGCCTGATTTCAATAAACAAAGTTTTTAACCTTCTATATAAAAGCCCTTATTGTCCAAGCTTCGCTAATGATGAAAGAAGATTGCTTTTCTGGTTTCCACCCCTTCGAATCGTAAAATAATGAATTTTGTGTATATTCTGATAAATGAAGGTAGTAAACTCCCGCCGACTTGGGCGGGAGGAGAATATTATACATGTAGAAATTGAGAAAGTGTATCGAGCGAAAGGCGGTTGCCGACAAAAAATGAACCGAACTCACCGTAGCGGGCGCTGACTTCGTCAAAACGCATTTCATACACAAGTTTTTTGAATTGAAGCACATCATCGCTGAATAAAGTAACGCCCCACTCGTAATCGTCAAAGCCGACTGAGCCAGTAATGATCTGCTTGACTTTACCCGCATAGCTGCGGCCGATTAAGCCATGGCTTCTCATCAAGTTTCTGCGTTCTTCCATTGAAAGCATGTACCAGTTGTCATTGCCGGATCTTCTTTTATCCATTGGATAGAAGCACACATATTTTGATTCAGGCAGTTCAGGATAAAGGCGTGCGCGCACATGAGGATTTTCGTATGGGTCGCCGTCACCGCTTGCCAAGTAGTTGCTCAGCTCTACCACTGATACGTAGGAGTAAGCCGGGATGGTGAACTCAGCAAGTCTTGATTTATTGAATTCGAGCTCAATTTCATTTAATTCTTCCATTGTAGGGCGAAGAATCATCAGCATAAAATCAGCCTTTTGACCGACGATGCTGTAAAGAGTTTGTGATCCTTTTCCTTCTTTTTGGGCCACTCCCCACTTTTCAAGCAATCCTGTGAATTCATGGATGATAGATTGGCGCTCATCACTGGACAGCATCTTCCAGGAAGTCCAGTCCATTGTGCGGAAATCATGAAGCGCATACCAGCCGTCAAGCGTTTTCGCAGCTTCATTTGTCATTTGCTGTTCACTCATTTATCTTCACTCCTATTGTCTTTTCATAGTTGCCTTCACTATACCATAGTTTATCCGATTCTACTGTGGAGAAACCTTGAACATCCCATCTGTATAACTCCATAAAAATAAGAGAAACTATAAGGGAAAATGGAGCTGCTTTAATTAATTTAAAAAATAGGATTTTTTCGTGAAAGCGCTATAATGAAAGTTGGCTGTTTGAATTTGATTGGAAGAAGAGTATGCTAGTAAAGAAAGCGTTTTTGTAACTTTTTGAGGAGGTTTTATTGTGGCAGATTTATTTTCAACAGTGCAAGAAAAAGTAGCTGGAAAAGCCGTTAAAATTGTATTCCCTGAAGGATTAGATGAGCGTATTTTAGAAGCGGTCAGCAAGCTTGCAGAAAACAAAGTGCTGAATCCGATTGTGATCGGCAATGAAAATGAGATCCAAACAAAAGCAAAAGAACTAAACCTGACGCTTAATGGCGTTGAGATTTATGATCCTCATACATATGAAGGTATGGAAGACCTTGTCCAAGCATTCGTGGAGCGCCGTAAAGGCAAAGCGACAGAAGAACAAGCTCGAAAAGCGTTATTAGACGAGAACTACTTTGGTACAATGCTTGTGTATAAAGGCCTTGCACACGGACTTGTTAGCGGAGCGGCGCATTCAACAGCCGACACCGTTCGTCCGGCTCTTCAAATCATTAAAACAAAAGAAGGCGTGAAAAAGACTTCTGGCGTATTTATCATGGCTCGCGGAGAAGAGCAATACGTATTCGCAGATTGTGCCATCAACATTGCGCCTGACAGCCAGGATCTGGCCGAGATTGCGATAGAAAGCGCCAATACGGCAAAAATGTTCGACATTGAGCCGCGCGTAGCTATGCTAAGCTTCTCTACAAAAGGCTCAGCAAAGTCTGATGAAACAGAAAAAGTAGCAAATGCTGTGGAAATCGCGAAGGAAAAAGCGCCTGAATTGACACTTGACGGCGAATTCCAATTCGATGCCGCGTTTGTTCCGTCTGTAGCAGAGAAAAAAGCACCGGATTCCGAGATTAAAGGGAATGCTAACGTATTCGTATTCCCGAGCCTTGAAGCAGGAAATATCGGCTATAAAATCGCTCAGCGTTTGGGTAATTTTGAAGCTGTAGGACCAATCCTGCAAGGTTTAAATATGCCTGTAAACGACCTTTCAAGAGGGTGTAACGCAGAAGATGTTTATAACCTCGCATTAATTACAGCGGTGCAAGCATTGTAATCAAAATGAAGACGATGGCAGTTCTCTTCGGAGGGCTGCCTTTTTTTGCGCCTCCGAATCGTCTTCTTTACCAAGCCAGATGATATAAGTACAATAAAGAAAACTGATCATAACCATTATTCTATTAATGACAGGGGTGGGGTTTTTGTATTATGACGTGCTGAAAACGTTTATAGCGGTAGTAGAAGAAAAAAACTTCACAAAAGCGGCGGAAAAGCTGATGATCTCCCAGCCCAGCGTCAGTCTGCATATCAAAAATCTTGAGAAGGAATTTCAAACGGCTCTCCTGAACCGGTCGCCCAAGCACTTTACGACAACGCCCACAGGTGACATATTGTATCAAAGAGCAAAGCAAATGGTATTTCTCTATGAACAAGCAAAGACTGAAATCTATGCGCATCATCACTATGTGAAGGGCGAATTGAAAATCGCTGCCAGCTTTACGATCGGAGAGTATATTCTTCCACCGCTTCTGGCCCAGCTGCAGAGACTGTATCCAGAGCTGAACCTCGATGTCATGATCGGCAATACAAAGGAGGTCAGTGAGCGTGTGCGGATGCTGCAGGCTGATATCGGGCTGATTGAAGGACATACAAACGAAAACGAACTGGAAATTGAACCGTTCATGGAGGATGAAATGTGCATCGCTGCGCCTAATCAGCATCCGATGGCCGGACAGAAAGACATTTCAATCACCGATTTGCAAAACGAAGCATGGGTAACAAGGGAAAAAGGATCCGGAACGAGAGAGTATCTCGATCATGTGCTCAGCTCTAATGGACTGCGGCCGAAGTCAATGTTCACCATCAGCAGCAATCAAGGCGTAAAAGAAGCGGTGATTAGCGGCATGGGGCTGTCCGTTCTATCCAGAAGCGTGCTGCATAAGGATTTGATTCACCGTGACATTTCAATTCTTCATATAAAAGACATCTCGTTAAAGCGCAAGCTGTCGTATATTCATTCTCCACTTATGGAAAATACGAAAAATAAAGAAATTTTTATTACGATGCTGAAAAGCAATTTTCAATCACAGCAGCTGAAATGATATAATAGTTTTCGTTTAAAAGCCTAACATGAAAGGGTTTTACATAGATGGCAAACCAACCGATTGATTTACTGATGCAGCCGACATGGAGAGTCATTGACCAATCCAGTCTCGGCCCTTTATTTGACGCGAAGCAATCCTTCGCAATGGATGATACGCTGTGCCTGTCCGTCGGAAAAGGCATGTCGCCGGCGACAGCGCGTTCATGGGTGCACCACGATACAATTGTCCTTGGAATTCAGGATACGCGCCTCCCGTTTTTGCAGGATGGCATCTCCTTGCTGGAGAACGAAGGACACCGCGTCATCGTACGCAATTCAGGCGGTCTTGCCGTCGTTTTGGATGAAGGCGTGTTAAATATTTCTCTCATATTCAAGGACGAAAAGAAAGGCATCGACATAGACAAAGGCTACGAAGCGATGGTTGAGCTGATGAGACGGATGCTAAAGCCATACAACGCAAAGATCGAAGCATATGAAATTGCAGGATCTTATTGTCCCGGAAGCTATGACCTCAGCATCAATGGCAAAAAATTCGCCGGCATTTCACAACGGCGCGTTCGCGGCGGAGTCGCTGTTCAGATTTATCTTTGCGCGGATAAGAGCGGCAGTGAAAGAGCTGATTTGATCAGACGATTCTACCAAGCGGCGCTAAAGGACAAACAAAACGATAAAAAAGGCGTCTATCCGGAGATTCAGCCGGAAACGATGGCGTCCTTAAGCGAGCTTCTGCAAACAGACATCTCCGTACAAGACCTAATGCTCGCTTTGCTGACCGAATTAAAAGCGTTAAGCAGTCAGCTTTATTCAGCAGGATTGTCCACTGATGAGGAAATAGAATTTGAGAAAAACCTCATCCGGATGGCTGAGCGGAATGCAAAGGTATTTGGCTGAGCGTTCTTCGCATGCCAGCTGTATCAGGCCGGCATGCATTTTTTATTTCCAGCGGCATTTTATCCTCAATAATCTTATTTTCAGATAAACCCTTCTTACGTACAGACAACCGTGACTAAAAAGAAAAACGATATCGGCATCCATATACAAAGGGGAGAGGCAGATGAAAGGGAATGTTTACAGCTTGTTTGTGTTGATCGCAGCTTTTTTGTGGGGAACGACGGGAACTGTTCAGGCGCTGGCTCCGGAAAGCTCTACACCACTGGCTTTCGGAGCGTTCAGATTATTAATAGGAGGAAGCGCCATGCTGCTTGCCGTTTGGATCAGCCGGGAGCTTCACATAAAAAATTGGTCATGGCCGCTCGTATTATCAGCAGCGATTTGTATGGCATGCTACCAGGCGCTGTTTTCACAGCTGTTCAAGAAACGGGAATTGCGGTCGGGACTGTGATCGCGATCGGCAGTGCGCCTATCATTGCCGGAAGCATAGAGTGGGCTGTATTGAAAAAACGCCCGCGAAACGCTTGGTGGCTCGCGACTGTACTGGCTTTAGCGGGTTGCTGGCTCCTGTTTTCCGACAGTTCGAACATTCGGATTGATGTAGCTGGTGTTTGTATGGCACTTGGGGCTGGAGCTTCTTTTGCAGGCTATACGCTCATCAGTAAAGTGATGATGAAAAACCAGTCTCCGCGAGCGACTTCCGCCGTTGTCTTTATGATTAGCGCCATCATGCTGATACCGCTTTTATGGCAGTCGGATATCTCGTGGATATGGACACCGAGAGGATTGGGAACGAGTCTTTACATCGGTCTAATCGCAACATGCGCCGCATACTTTTTGTTTGCGAAAGGGCTTACCGGAGTCCCGGCTTCTGCGGCGGTTACGCTGTCTTTAGCTGAACCACTGACAGCCTCATTGCTGGGTGTGTTTTTCATCGGAGAAAGGCTTTCACTTTCTTCGTGGTTCGGTATCGCACTGATGCTTCTGGGGCTTCTCGTCATTTCCGCCATGCCTCGAAAACAAAAAACGGCTGAGACCGCCCATGTGACTTAATAGATTCCCATAAGCTTGGCCTCATTTTACAAGAATAACGAGCCGCTGCAAAATGCTAAAATCTTCTTTTTTCAAAAGAAAAAGGAGATTTTGCACAGAACGAAAATCCCAAAACCAACTGGTGTTTTGGGATTTTATAAACTCATTCTGCCATTTTTTCTAAATTGCCGTTCCGATCCATTTTAAAGGACGGAGAGGCATGTTCATCTTCTTCAAATAAAACTAGTTTTCTGGCTCTATTCATAATTTTCACCAAGGTTTCATAATCTTCTTGGATTGTTTTTTGGTCTTTTTCAAGCTTTTGGACGTCTGCCTCAAGCTGTTCCGTTTTGCTTTGTAATGCCTGGTTTTCTTTCTTTAAGCGCTCATTTTCCATTTTTAATGCCGATGATTGCTCGTTATTGCCTTCGTAATTCTGCAGGAAGCGGATTACATCATTCATCGTGAGCTCCGGCGCGGCTGCAGGTGCTTGAGGAGACAATAAGTGTGATAAACTAGCTAACTCTTCCTTAAAGCTTTCATCCACAAAAGGCATGTGTTCGCCTGACATGAAAGGCTGCTGCTCATGTTCAGCTGCCGGGGTGTTTGTTTTAACCGGTTCCTCTGCAGCAGTTTCTTGAATGATTTCAGGATCAACCGCAGGAGGCTGATATAATAGTCTTTTTTTCGCTGACTGCCCGTTCCCGAGCGCTCTCATCCGCTGCTTTCGCTGTTTTTTCGCAAGCTGAAGCGCTTTTTCATATTGATGGCGGACGACCGCGTTCCATCTAAATCCACACGCGGCAGAAGTCCGGTTTAATTTATCTCCGACTTCTTCAAAGGCGTTCAGCTGAGTGCTGCCCTCCCTCACATGCCGAAGCACTGTTTCGGCTAAAAGCAGATCATTTTCTTCTGACCAAGCGTCTTGTCGCTGTTTTGTCATTTATCTCAACTCCCATTTTTCTTTTCATGGTATTAGAATGTCCAGTTTGAAAAATATTTATACAAGTTGGCTGAAAGAATAGGAGATACGAAGGAAGGAGCGGCTTGCAGGAACAGTTGAATCCTTGTAAAATGACATGTGATGTGATTTTTTTGAAAAGCGATTTTAGGTTATGCACATAGATGAACATAGAAATGAAGGGAAGCGTACGTCATGGCTAATGAATTTCGAGTGTGTGATGATTGCCAAGCCACTAATATCAAAACATTGCTGCCGCGTTTAAAAGAAGTGGACCCGGATGCAAAGATTGAGGTAGGGTGCCAATCTTATTGCGGGCCCGGACGAAAAAAATCATTTGCTTTTGTAAACAATCGCCCGCTGTCAGCTCCGACAGAGGATGAGCTGATTGACAAAGTAAAAAAGAAAATTAAATAGTCAAAACTTATTTTTTCATAGCCTTGGCCCTCAGGTCAGGCTTTTTTGCTTCACATTATGTCTTTTTCGTAAAGATGGAACAAATCGCCGGGCAAATTCAAGGATGTTTTCAAAGAATAGAGTCGATATAATAGAAACACGGCTAAAAAAAAGAGGGAATGACGATGGCGTATCCAAATGGAAAATTATCAGAAGAAAAAGTGTTTAAAGATCCGGTGCACCGTTATGTTCATGTGCGGGACAAGCTGATATGGGATTTGATCGGAACCCGCGAATTTCAGCGTCTCCGCAGAATTAAGCAGCTCGGCACGACGTATTTGACGTTCCACGGGGCTGAGCACAGCCGGTTTAATCATTCTCTCGGTGTCTATGAAATTGTCAGGAGAATGGTTGATGACGTCTTTAAAGGCCGCCCTGAATGGGATGACAGTGAGCGCGAACTCTGTTTGGCCGCGGCGCTGCTTCATGATCTCGGGCACGGGCCGTTTTCGCATTCATTTGAAAAAGTTTTTCATCTTGACCATGAAGAATTTACAAGAGATATTATTTTGGGGGACACAGAGGTCAATCAGGTGCTTAGAAAAGTGAGTCCGAGTTTCCCGCAGGATGTTGCTGAAGTCATTGCCAAAACTTATAAAAACAAACAAGTGGTCAGCCTGATTTCGAGTCAGATAGATGCAGACCGCATGGACTACCTTCAGCGTGACGCTTATTATACGGGCGTCAGCTACGGCCATTTTGATATGGAACGGATTCTTCGGGTGATGCGGCCGCGTGAGGATCAGATCGTTATTAAAGAAAGCGGGATGCACGCTGTCGAAGACTATATCATGAGCCGCTACCAAATGTACTGGCAAGTGTATTTCCATCCTGTGACAAGAAGTGCAGAGGTCATTTTAACGAAGATTCTTCACAGAGCGAAGCAGCTGCATGATGAAGGCTATGTCTTCACTCACGCTCCGGTTCACTTCTATTCGATTTTTGAAGGGAAATTGATACTGGAGGATTATGTGAAGCTTGATGAATCTATTATTTTATATTATTTCCAGGCTTGGGAGGATGAAGAGGACGAGATTTTGTCCGATTTGTGCCGCAGGTTCATTAACCGCCAGCTGTTCCAATACGTTGAATTCAATCCGAATGAAGAAATGTCGGCTTATTTTGAGCTGACTTCATTGTTCAAAGAGGCGGGAATCGATCCGAATTATTATTTGGTCGTCGATTCTTCTTCAGACCTGCCGTACGACTTTTACCGTCCGGGGGAGGAAGAGGAGCGTCTGCCGATCCACCTTTTGACGCAAAACGGCCAAATTAAAGAGCTGTCCAGACAATCTGCTATTGTAGAGTCCATTTCCGGAAAACGGCGGACGGACCACAAACTGTATTATCCGAAGGACTTGATTTGTGATAGCTCTGAACATCCGGAAGCGAAAATGAAAATCCGGCAGCTGCTGGGACTGACATAGAAACTGGAAAGAAGGAAAAAGGAGATGTCGGGAATTTGTTGAAAGAACATGCAAAACTGATGAAGGTGTTCTCGGATTCTGGAGAAATCATCGGGCGGAAGAAGCTGCAGAAAATGATTTATATCGCAAAAAAAATGCAGTTTCCTTTCTATGAGAAATATGATTTTCACTTTTACGGACCGTATTCAGAGGAACTGACGCTCCAGATTGAAGAGCTGTGCAACCTTGGATTTCTGCATGAGGTGAAGGAAAAAAAGGGCGGCTACTTTCAATACCGTTATTCGCTGACTGAGACAGGCTCCGCGTTTTTAGACCATGCTGATCTGGATATGCCGGATATCAAAGGGTATATCGACAATGTAAACAGCCGTTCATCTCGGTTTTTAGAGTTGGTTTCCACGATCCTTTACTTTGATGGACTTGAGGCTGAGGAAAAGAAAGAAAAAGTCTTCACGATTAAAAGTAAGCAAAAATATACAAATGAAGAATATGACGAAGCGCTTCAATACATAGAGGAACTGAAGCAGATTTGTTAATGATGCAAGCAAAAGAAATGATCGGTTTCTTTTGCTTTTTTTTTACAAAATAAGATTGCTGTTTAAAAAAATATATTGTAAGATATATGAAATGATCAAACAATAAGTAATGTATATAGGCACTGATAAGGACATGAGATGCTTTTTACGGTTTCCAGAGAGGGAAGAACAGCTGAGATCTTCCTAACGCAGGGAAAGCAGCTTACCGCCTTTGAGCCGTATCGGGGAAATAGAAGTATCTGATACCGTTATGCTGCGTTACAGCACCTTAAAGCCGATACACCATGTGTGTTGATCGGGAATTTGGGTGGAACCACGGATGATAAACACATTCGTCCCTTTTACAGGGATGGATGTGTTTTTTTGTATTTGAATACATGCGATGAAAAGGACATGAATGATCGTTACGGTTTTCAGAGAGGGAAGAAAAGGTGAGAGCTTCCCAGCTTAGGACGATCATTTACCGCCTTGGAGCAGCATTGGGGAACTACAATATCCAATGCCGTCTATGCTGCGTTACAGCACCGAGCCGATAAACATAGCGTTTGTCGGGAATTTGGGTGGAACCACGGGTTAATCACACACTCGTCCCTTTTAGAGGGATGGGTGTGTTTTTTTATATTTGAATACATGCGAAGAAAAGGATATGAATGATCGTTACGGTTTTCAGAGAGGGAAGAAAAGGTGGGAGCTTCCCAGCTTAGGACGATCATTTACCGCCTTGGAGCAGCATTGGGGAACTACAGTATCCAATGCCGTCTATGCTGCGTTACAGCACCAAGCCGATAAACATAGCGTTTGTCGGGAATTTGGGTGGAACCACGGGTTAATCACACACTCGTCCCTTTTAGAGGGATGGGTGTGTTTTTTTATACAAAAATAATGAAGGAGTGTTTAAAATGAGTAACTATGTACACATTCAGCTTCCAGACGGACAAATAAAAGAATATCGGAAAGGCGTCACAATTAAGGAAGCGGCTGGTGCTATCAGCTCCAGTCTGGAAAAGAAGGCGGCTGCGGGACGGGTCAACGGCAGGCTCGTTGATCTCAGCTTCAGGCTGGAGGAGGATGCCGAGCTTTCGATTGTCACACTTGATTCACAAGAAGGCTTACAGGTGCTTCGCCACACAACGGCGCACGTGCTGGCTCAAGCGGTGAAACGGCTTTACGGCGAAGTGTCATTGGGGGTGGGGCCTGTGATAGAAGACGGCTTCTACTATGACATGAAGCTGGAGCAAAGCTTGACATCAGGAGACTTAGAGGCCATCGAAAAAGAAATGAAGAACATTACAGCTGAGAATCTGGAAATCAAGCGAATTGAGGTTTCTTACGAAGAGGCAAAAGCGCTGTTTGCTGAAAAAGGCGAACCGTTTAAGCTGGAGATTTTGAACGATATACCGCGCGGGGAGGCTATCACGCTGTACCAGCAGGGAGAATTCGTTGACCTGTGCCGCGGGCCGCATCTTCCTTCTACAGGAAGGATCAAAGCGTTCAAACTGACAAGAGTATCGGGCGCGTATTGGCGCGGAAACAGCGAAAATGAAGTCCTGCAGCGGGTGTACGGGGTTGCGTTTCAAAAGAAAAAAAATCTCGATGCACATCTTCATATGCTGGAAGAAGCGGCAAAACGAGACCACCGCAAGCTGGGCAAACAATTAGAGCTGTTTATGTTTTCTGAGGAAGCGCCGGGGATGCCGTTTTATTTGCCGAAAGGGCAGATTGTCCGCAATGAGCTGGAACGCTTCTCGCGTGAGCTGCAAACAAAGGCCGGCTACGATGAGGTGCGTACGCCGTTTATGATGAATCAGCGGTTATGGGAGCAGTCAGGCCACTGGGATCATTATCGCGACAATATGTATTTTTCAGAAGTTGATGATACAAGATTCGCAATGAAGCCGATGAATTGTCCCGGCCATATGCTCATCTTTAAAAACAGTCTGTATTCTTATCGGGATCTGCCGATTCGGATGGCGGAGTTCGGACAGGTGCATCGCCACGAATACAGCGGCGCTTTAAACGGAATGCTTCGCGTCCGGACGTTCTGCCAGGATGACGCCCATATCTTCGTTCGGGAGGATCAGATTGAGAGTGAGATCAAAGAAGCGATCCGGCTGATTGATGAGGTATATCGTACATTCGGATTCGACTATTCAGTTGAGCTTTCGACTCGTCCTGATGACTCATTAGGCGATGACAGCCTTTGGGAAGTGTCCGAACGTGCCTTGGCACACGTTCTTAAGGAGCTTGGCCTGCCTTATGAGGTGAATGAAGGCGATGGAGCGTTTTACGGGCCGAAAATTGATTTTCACATAAAAGATGCCTTGAAACGGAGCCATCAATGCGCGACAATTCAGCTTGATTTTCAAATGCCTGAAAAATTTGATTTAACTTATATCAATGAACACAATGAGAAGGTTCGTCCTGTTGTCATCCACAGAGCGGTATTCGGCTCAATCGACCGTTTCTTCGGCATTTTGATCGAGCATTTCGGCGGAGCTTTCCCAGTCTGGCTCGCACCGGTCCAGGTTCAAATCATACCGGTTTCACATGTTCACTTGGCCTATTGCAGAAAGGTGCAGGCAGAGCTGAAACAGCTGGGAATAAGGGCAGACATTGATGAGCGCAATGAGAAGCTCGGCTACAAAGTCAGAGAGTCGCAGGTGCAGAAAGTCCCTTACGTGCTAGTGCTTGGAGATCGTGAAGAGCAGGAAGGCGCGGTAAATGTCCGTCAATTTGGAGACCAGCAGAATGAACACGTTCTTTTTCAGGCTTTTAAAAATAAACTTGTCAAACAGGTGAAATATCGAAATATCTAGGAAAAAAGCTGTGAATTCTCATTTTGCTTTTTTGACTTTCCCCATCAGGAATCAGTAAAATAATAAGTAAATCATATCGTTCGTATGTTATGAATTGCATCTTGAAATGGGGAAATTGACATGGACCATGACAAACTGGAAGCAAATTTGCTGGATCACGCACTGACAAAATATTTGAAAAGCACGAAGCAATTAGATGAAGAAACCGTTCCGAAACGCGTGAATAATATAAGAGGATTTATTCTGCGGATCATATACAGGCATGGCAACTGCACCATAAAGGATATTCTGAAGGAGGTCACACTTTCTCCCTCTGCCACAACCACCGCTCTGAATCATTTAGAGCAGGAGGGGTTTATTAAGAGATCCAGAAATAACGATGACCGCCGCACTGTATGGATTGCGCTTTCTGAATCGGGCCGGAGAGCGGCTGAACAAATGATCGACAACCGCCAGCAGCTGATTGACGGCATGTTTGAACGTTTGACAGCCGAAGAGAAAAAGTCGTTGCTTGTGATTATTGAGAAGCTGACCCAATAGGAGTTAAAAAAGCCGGTGCGCGAAGCGCCGGCTTTAGAGGTTACTCCATATCGCTCAGGCGTTTGCCTGCGACGGCGTAATGGTCTTTTCTCATTTCTTCTATAAACACAACAATTTTTTCTTCAGAAGCACCGGTTGTTTCCTTTACGGCTTCTGTTACTTTCTCGACAAGGTTGCGCTTTTGCTCGTCTGTACGGCCTTCAAGCATTTTGACGGTTACGTATGGCATGGGTGCCCAATCCTCCTTTATCTCGTTTCCTCTCTTTAGAAAAAGAGGCTTCTTATAGTATACTGAATAAAGTAAATTCTTGCATTTTTAGAAAGAGGGATATTTCATTTGGACCGTTTTTTATATTATCCGTTATCTTTAATGCCATACCTCGTCATCACGTTAATCGTGTCATTTACGATACACGAGCTTGCTCATGCTTATGTCGCATACAAATTCGGTGACGATACGGCGAAAAAACAAGGGAGACTGACGCTCAATCCGATTAAGCATCTTGATCCGTTCGGAACCATCTTGATTTTGGTGGCCGGCTTCGGATGGGCGCGTCCTATTCCCGTGAATCGCCGCTTCTTTAAGAAGCCGCGGCTCGCCGGCGTACTCGTGTCAGTTGCCGGGCCTGTCAGTAACCTGATTCTTGCGTTTATCGGTTTCTTTTTGTTAGTGTTGATGCATGTATACGGAATGGAGACGCTTGCGGCATTCAGCACGGGACTTGATCAGTTCTTTTCCATTTGGATACAGCTGAATCTTGTGTTGTGTTTATTTAATCTGCTGCCGCTGCCGCCGCTCGATGGCTATCGGATTATCGAAGATCTCGTACCGCCGGGGGTGCGTGCCAAGATGACGCAGGCAGAGAACTACGGCTTTATCGTCTTTTTGGTTTTGTTCGTGACACCGCTCGGTTCTTACGTGCTTTGGCCGCTGCTTAATGCAGGAAGAAATCAGATTTTAAAGCTGTTTTCAGCAATTTTTCAACCGCTTTTGTAGGAGGGTGAACTCATGGAAGAAAAAAAGAAAAAGTCAATCGGATTTAATATTATCAAAAGTGATCCGACAGACGGACACGGCGGTTTCGGTGTAGGGGCACTCAGCCTTGATAACATTTCCCCCGTATTCGTCGATGTAGAGGAAAAAGAAGCGTTCGTGGACATTGGTGCGATGCACGCCCGCAGCACTGTTGAAAAAGGAATTAAATTTCTGCCGAATAAAGAAGAAGTTCCAAATGGCAAACCATACTGGCTCGTATGGGTGACGATTGACAGAAGAGAAGAGGGGCCTTATTACGCAGGGGTGACAGCCTGTGAACTGACGGTCGACAGAAGCATCAGAAGAGGCTACAAATCGCTGCCTGAGCATGTGAATCTGATGGATAAATCCATGAAACGGAACATTATGATTGATAATATGGACGACAGCTCAAAGCGTGTGCTCGGCGAGTTTTTGAAAAATCATGATCAGGGCCTATGGGACCGGTCTGCAGATGAATTAAAAACAGGGCTGCTTCCGGAAGATAACTAATTTGTGAACTTTATGTGAACTATTAGAATATTTGAACTATTTATTGTAAACAGTGAGTAAACTGGTGATACAGAAATAGGATATGGAAAATCCCGAGCCGAAACAAGACTCGGGGTTTTTCATTTTTAGGGGGATATGATGTACGAAACCATTCGAGTCGGCGATTGGGTCATAAAAGCCGACGTGGAAGAAACGAGAAAGCAGTATGAGAAAGATATAGAGGATATGTGTGAATGCGGTAACTGTCTTAACTACTATGAGGCAGTGAATGAACTGCCGGTTCAAAAAGCTCAAGTATTAGAGAGCTTAGGTCTCTTTCCAGCCAAATGTACAGACATAAATTACCATGGGATAAAAGGTCATTTGCACTTTTATATAGCGAGTTATTTTATAGTAGGCAGTATTGTTGAGGGGAAAGAAGAATTAAACCCGAAAAGGATTGATTTTTCCTGGCATATTTCATTTTCAGTGCCGCAACACCAAATTTATATTCCTAAGGGTTTCCCGAAGCCAATTATTCAGCTTGATTGAGTTACGCTTCTTCCATGGGTCATTGAGATCAACCATACGAATAACCCGGTCTCCGAGGAGCCGGGTTATTTTTAATGATTCCGTCCCAGCCATTTGTCCCACCACTTTTTCTCGGAAGCGGGCTTTTCTTTGACTGGCCGGTCTTTTATTTGTTTAGCGGGTTCTGCCCCATAGCACACGTTTGCCGGTTCGGTTCCTTTTACAAAATACGTGTAATGCTTGGCTGCGCATCCTGGACCGGATGTGTAGCCTGTTGTTGGATCAATGTATACGCCGGTTACGCCTTTTGGCGGTTTGAATGCCGTTTCTGGTTCACCTTTGAGCGCATCTTCCATAAAGTCCGCCCAAATCGTTTTGGCGTAGCTTTTTTCTTCGACCGAGTCGATAGTGTTGTTTTTGTCATAGCCTGTCCAAACCCCTGCGGTCAGTTTCGGATTGAAGCCGATCATCCAGCTGTCTGCGCTTGTCGTTCCTGATTTTCCGGCATATGTCCTTGTCAGGCGGTTGGCTATCGTTCGTCCGGTTACCGAGGTATAGCCGTTTAAATCAGTATCAAACATGCCTGTCATCATATTCGCTGTGACAAAAGCAGCTTTTTCATCGAGCATCTGTTTCCGCTGATTTGAATTTTCGTACAGCACATGTCCAGCCGCGTCCGTGACTCTTGAAATGAAGATCGGTTCGATTTGCTTTCCTCCATTTGCAAGCATAGCGTAGGCGTTGACCATTTCAATCGGGCGCACGGGTTCGGTGCCGAGCGCCAGCGACGGCAATGCTTGAAGATGGGCGGTGATGCCGAATTCCTTTGCTGCCTGTACAAGCTTGTTCGTGCCGAGAAAGAGATGTGTTTTCACAGCGTAAATGTTGTCAGAAAGCGCCAGCGCCTGCAGAAGCGTAATCGGTTTGTTTGCGTAGTATCCGTTATAGTTGCTTGGAGAATAGGTTTCTCCCTTCGCATCAATTTGGAACTCGGTTTCTTCGCTTTTCATCAAGGTGACGGGCGTAAACCCGCTCTGAATCGCTTTATAGTACAGTAACGGCTTGATCGTCGATGCAGGCTGGCGTTTCGCCTGTGTCGTCCGGTCAAATGGGCTTTTTTGATAATCCCTGCCGCCGACAAGGGCGAGAACGTTACCTGAGCGGGGATCAATGGCTGAAAAACCGACTTGAATGTCAGAGCCAGCGTTGACAGTTTCGGCAATGGTCTTCTCGGCGATTCGCTGCATCCGTTTATCTACCGTTGTATAGACATTTAACCCGCTCGTTTCAATTTGCTCCCTGGTCATGCCGAGCTTTTTCTCCAGCTCTCTCATCGCATTGTCATAGAAATAAGGAGCCTTTCTCTTGGAAACTTGTTTATTCAAAGGCTGATAGGAAAGGGGTTCCTTGATCAGTTCATCTGCTTTTCGATGACTGATCATCCGCTGCTTTTCCATCATCCGCACAATTGTTTTCTGGCGCTCCTTAGCCTTTGCTTCATTAACATAGGGAGAATAGCCGGAAGGGCCTTTTGGGATTCCCGCTAAAAGCGCCGCCTCTGCATCCGTCAGGTTTTTCGCATGCTTTTCGAAATACAGGCGGGAAGCGGCTTCAATGCCGTAGGCGCCGTGCCCGTAGTAAATCGTATTTAAATAGCCTTCTAATATCTCGTCCTTAGAATAGTTTTGCTCCAGACGAATCGTGTAAAATGCCTCATTCCATTTTCGTTTCCACGTTTTATCGTGTTCAAGGTATAAGTTTCTCGCATATTGCTGGGTGATGGTGCTTGCGCCCTGAACCTTGGCAAATGCTTTCAAATCAGCAAGCGCCGCCCCAGCCATGCGTTTATAATCAAAACCGTGGTGATGATAGAAATTTTGGTCTTCAACCGCCACTGTCGCCTTTGCGATCGTCGGGTTCATGTCCTGTAAGGGAACCCAATAGCGCTTTTCGCCATAATTCGTTTCCCCCAGCTTTGAACCGTCATTCGCATACAAAATCGTGGATTGCGGCACTTGCACCGAGGGAGCGCCCTGGTATTTGGCTATCAAAATGACAGTCATAAACACAGCCGCTGCCGCCAAGACCGCAAAAGCGCCTAAAAAGATGAAGGCGCGAACGGTTTTCAGCGTCATTCTCAGCCGTTTATTTGTCATGGCATCCACAACGGGTTCCCCCTTTTTTTATGTTTCTACTATTATGAGAAAAAAAGATCGTTTTTAAACATCGCAAAACGGGACGCATCTTTACTTTTTCCCCGCCATCCTCTATACTTTTTCCTTAGGTGAAAATGAGATTTCAACCGGGAATAAAAGCTGATAAGACGCTTACAATAAATGAATACAGCCTTGAAAGGGAGATGACAATTGAGCGAACTTTGGTACACAGAGAAGCAAACGAAAAATTTTGGCATTACGATGAAGGTTAACAAAACGTTACATACAGAACAAACGGAGTTTCAGCATTTAGAAATGGTAGAAACAGAAGAGTTCGGCAACATGCTGTTTTTAGATGGCATGGTTATGACATCTGAAAAAGACGAATTTGTTTATCATGAAATGGTGGCGCATGTCCCATTATTCACACACCCGAATCCAGAGCACGTGCTTGTGGTCGGCGGCGGTGACGGCGGCGTCATTAGAGAAATTCTGAAGCATCCGAGTGTGAAAAAAGCGACACTTGTTGATATCGATGGCAAGGTTATCGAATACTCTAAAAAGTTCCTTCCTTCAATCGCAGGCAAACTGGATGACCCGCGCGTTGACGTGCAGGTAGACGACGGATTTATGCACATTGCGAAATCTGAAAATCAATACGACGTCATCATGGTTGATTCAACTGAACCTGTCGGACCGGCTGTAAACCTGTTTACAAAAGGATTCTACGCAGGAATCGCGAAAGCGCTGAAAGAAGACGGCATTTTCGTCGCTCAGACTGACAACCCTTGGTTTACACCTGAATTAATCACCAATGTACAGCGTGACGTGAAGGAAATCTTCCCGATTACGAAGCTGTACACGGCGAACATTCCGACATATCCGAGCGGTTTGTGGACATTTACAATCGGTTCGAAAAAATATGATCCGCTTGCAGTGGAAGACAGCCGTTTCTTCGATATTGAGACAAAATATTACACAAAAGATATTCATAAAGCGGCATTTGTTTTGCCGAAATTTGTGAGTGACCTGATTAAATAATAGTGATATAGCGCAGGAGCGAATCTTGCGCTTTTTTACAGGAAAGCGAGGGTATATTATAGATGAGATTTGATGAAGCTTATTCAGGAAAAGTATTTATCGCGAGCCGTCCCGAGTGGGAAGAGGCGGATGCCATCCTTTACGGCATGCCGATGGACTGGACGGTCAGTTATCGCCCGGGCTCACGCTTTGGTCCAAACAGAATTCGCGAGGTGTCAATCGGCCTTGAAGAATACAGCCCGTACTTAGACCGTGATCTAGCCGATCTGAACTTCTTTGACGCCGGCGACATCCCGCTGCCGTTCGGCAATCCGCAAAGAAGCCTTGATATGATTGAAGAATATGTGGACAGCATTTTAGAAAAAGGGAAATTCCCAATGGGCATGGGCGGGGAGCATCTCGTGACATGGCCTGTCATAAAAGCGATGCACAAGAAGTATCCAGACCTTGCGATTATCCATTTTGATGCACATACAGATCTTCGTGTTGATTATGAGGGAGAACCGCTTTCTCACTCCACACCGATCCGCAAAGCGGCAGAATTAATCGGACCGCAAAATGTATATTCATTTGGAATTCGTTCCGGCATGAAGGAAGAGTTTGAATGGGCGAAGGAAAACGGCATGCACCTCTCAAAATTTGAAGTGCTTGAACCGCTGAAGGAAGTGCTTCCAAAACTTGCGGGCCGTCCGGTTTATGTCACAATCGACATTGACGTATTAGACCCTGCACACGCGCCGGGAACAGGAACGGTTGACGCCGGCGGCATCACATCTAAAGAACTGCTAGCATCCGTCCATGAAATCGCACGTTCGGAGGTAAATGTGAAGGGCGCCGACTTAGTGGAAGTCGCACCAGTGTATGACCACTCAGAACAAACGGCAAACACAGCCAGCAAAATCATCCGTGAAATGCTGCTTGGGTTTGTGAAATAGTTTTTAAAAAAGGAACTGAATTATATTCAGTCCCTTTTTTATCTTTTAATTATTTAAAGTCATTTTATAAGAAATTCTTTTATTAGATTTTTCGTCTATAACAGTATAATAAGCAGATACGTTTGATGATTCAGGATTAAAATTTTTATAATTTATTTTTTCATCGGGATACAAACTTAGTCCTACGTATCCTTGTACAGTTTTCCCTGATGGAATCTCTGTATTGAATTGATACTTATCCGGTAAATCATAATTATAAGGCATCAATTGTTTATTATATTGATACTGACCAAAAAATAAAAAGTTTTTTCCGTCCGGTGAAAGATCCTCTAGAGCAATTTTATGATTAGAAGTATTTTCAGCATTAAAAGACAAAATGTATATATATTTTATGGAATTTGTTTCTTTATCAAATGATTTAACCGGCTTTAATGGTTTTATTGCGTGGTATCTTATTCCTTTTCCTGTATCGATCGTTTGGTTTGCTGAAATATTAATATTTTTTGGAGTGTATTTATCATTTTGGGCGTTCACTGTATAGAAACGAACACAGCTGAATGCTACTATTATTAATAAAACAATAAGGAAAATCCAACGCTTATTCATCTGTATCCTCCAGTTTACCTTCATTAATATCAATAATTCTGTCAACAACACTATTTTCACATAGTGTATCATCGTGACTAGCCACTACAATTGTTGTGCCGTTTTCTTTTTCAGTTTTTAGGATATCCAATATAAGATTAATCCCTTTTTTGTCTAAGGCATTTGTCGGTTCATCTAAAAGAAGTAATTTGGGTTTCTCCATTATTGCTTGGGCAATTCCTAAGCGTTGCTTCATTCCTAATGAGTATCGTTTGACTTTACGCTTATCTTCAGGGTCTAACCCAACTTTTCGTATTACTTCTTTTATTTCTTCCTCAGATACTTTTTTCTTAATTGAAGCAAGGAATTTCAGATTTTGAAATCCTGAATAGACAGGGATGAAGCTTGGGTATTCAATTAACAGACCTGTATGCTCAGAGAAGTCAATATCTTTTCCGATCACGAGGCCGTTAACAGAAACTGCGCCTTTTGTTAATGTTAACAGTCCAGCGATGGCTCTTAAAATCATTGTCTTTCCGGATCCATTATGGCCTCTTAACACGACAAATTCATTTTCTTGTATTGAAAAACTGATATCATCTAGCACATGATTTCCTTTCAATTTTTTAACCATATTTTTACATTCGATATACGATGTCATAATTACTCTCCTAAAATGTCTGTTTTTTTAATAAAAACTAGGCTGATAAAAGTACAGACTGCACAGAAAATAAGTGCAATTAATAAAAAGTCGGAGGCATGAAAAAAACGACCATCTGAGTAGTTAACGTTCATGCGTGAATAATCAATAAAAGCCCACTTTCCAGCCATAGCAAATGAAGCAATGAATAAAGAACTATGAAAAAAAATAGATATTACAACATAAGCAACAATAATAATAAATGCTGATATAAAAGATATCATGAAAGTTAAAGTTTCCAGCATAACTGCATACAAAAACGAAACTACTATTTGAATGAACATAAATAATATTACCTTGCTGTTCAGTTCTGCTGTAAAGCCTTTAAATGAGATAAATAACATAATGTATATAAAAAGCCATACACACCATATAGATACAATCAGAACAAACAGTGATAAAAGTTTGCTGAATACAAATACTCCTTTTTTGGGGAGTTTCGGGAGGATATAAGCTCCTGAAATTTGAATGTCACGAAACATAAAATTACCCACAATCATCAAAGGCAGCACTTGAAAACTAATCCATTGTAGAGGAATAGATAGTCTATGCTGTGTATATAAGATATGTATATCAAAGAAGTTCATTGAATGAAATAGTGTGGTCAGGCTGTCGGAAAAACTTTGATGGCTTAGCTGTCCTGTCTTATTGCTGTCCCAGAGGAAGCATAAAAGAAGGAGGGCAATAGCTAAGCTAATGACAAAGTATGTAACCTTACTTTCAGTGAAACGCATGACAATATCACGTTTCAGCATATTCATAAAAGACAATCAGTTTGCTCCTTTCTCCTCAACCTGCTGTAAATAATTGCGTCGCTTTATAGATTCAATAGAAATCCCGAATAATAACAACATAATCCCTAATCTAATCAATAATAATTCAGCCAAATCACTAAATTCTAGTACAAAACCGTTTAAAAAGAGCATACCATTACATGCAAGGTAATCAATCAAAAATAAAAGAATGAATAGAAAAACTACAAAGATTTGATTCAAATACAGTAAAGTAAATGAAACAACATAACAAATGAAAATAAATGCAAACACATGAGTGATAAAGGATATAGGGGTCAAATACAACAGCCCCGTATTATTGAATATACATAAAATATACAATTCACCCATAATGATAATACCGTATATTGCTGAAAATAAAAGAGTTTTGAACAGGTATACCAATGTTAGATAAGGTGCATTGTTTACTCGGATTACAGTATATATTGAAAAGTAATCTGAGGAAATCAAAACAGAAAATATCACGGCAGCAGGGCATAAAATAGAAACGAGATGCCAATAGGAAAAAATATTTCCCAGTACAAAACCATCACCACTACCATTTTCTTGATAAAAGAAGAAATAAACAGCACTTAACTGCAGCAGTAAAGCGGCGATGATACCCGGCCACTTCATTCTTAATGTTGATTTTAAAGTATTATAATAAAACACGGCGTTTTTTTCCCCACATATAAAGTAAAATAGTTGCAATGAGCACTCCAAGGTTCAAATAAATAAACTTATCTAAACTCAAGAATCCTCCATCATTAATGATATATTTCAGTGGATTGTAATGGTTGTTGAGTAAAGTAAAACCTATTAAATTGATTAAGAAAGGTATGATATAAACAAAATATTTCTTTTTAATAAAAAATGATAAAGCCAATCCAATGGAAGAAAGAACAGCTCCATACAACCCATTTAATGCAAAAAGGATAAGAGTATATATTAATGAGTGTTCGTAATACAGATTTGCTAAGTCTGTTCCGCCTGTAACGATGGGGTCCATGTAATTGACGATCCCGTCTGGGTTTACCAAAGGATATGTCATCGATAGCAAATAAAGATTTAATAATAATGGTAAAATAATGACGAAAAATGAAATTATAAAGTTCAACCCGAATAATACTGTGAAGTATTTCTTTTTAGTTGTTTTTGTTATGACATTCATAAAAAATCCAGTGTTTTTATCTTCACGGTACATACCTGACATTGGAAGTGAGGCTAATAACGGAAGAATGAGAATCCAGATAAGCTGAGTTGAGGTTGAATGTCCTTCTGCAATATTCGATAAAAACGGTGAGTTATGAATTTCATAAGGAAGATTGATCTTCTTCTGAAAGAAGAGAATACCTAGATAACTGACGATCATAAGAATGATACTAATGAATAAAGAGAAATAAATCTCTTTATTTTTTAATAAACGTTTTAAAAAGAAAGAAATCATGGGCAATGCTCCTGTTTTTTTATTAAAACTCTGTGTGAGTTTTGGATAATTTTATTTTAATAAAAAATATGGAAGAGTGGATATTATTTTTACCTTAAAAAGCGATCTTACATTAAATATGTAAGATCGCTTGGTTTTGAGAGAAAGGTATTAATAGATTGTGTAATTTCCCTTAGGTTTTACGCTGTCTGGACTCCAATCAGTAGGATAGGAATCACCACTGTAGCTGAAGCCGCCAAATCTTACAGGTACATCTCTCCCGTAATTTTCAACAGCAGTGTTGGAAAATAAGTATGTATGACCCGGTTTTACTGTTCCTTCATGATTTCCATCACCGGATACATTGTGCCAGTCGCGCCCGCCAGAGTGAACATTTTTATCTGCCTCAGCCCATACATCAAATTTACCCCCGTCGTCTTTCTTTAGAAGACGCATATACATGTAGCTTCTATTTTGTTTTCTTCGAGCAGTTGTATAGTCGTAATGGCTGTACCATGTGAAAGTAAAATGCACCCTTGAATCGCTCGTATTAGCTTTTGCATGAACCACCTGTGTAACACCCAGTGAGGAAACAGCAAGCCCAAACATGATAATGAGTAAACTAATCCTTTTTTTGAATTGAACTTTCAAAATTAACCCTCCATTTTTAAGCTTCAATTGAAGTTGTACTAAACTTAAGTCTTGTATATAATAGTTCAATAAAAAGGAAAATTAAACAAGTTTTTCATTTATAATATTAAAATTATCTTATTTATTATGTTTCTGGATTGGAAAACCAATTTAAAATAGTTTAGTAATTGATATTTTAAATTTAAAAACAACCAGTAAATACCGGTTGTTTGCATTAAATCATTCCTCGCTGTGCAACTTCAATTTGCTGTGTAGGTGCATTTGCAAAATTCGTTGTGATAAAAACAGTGCTCAGGGCTAGACAAGAGAGTAATAGTTTAGACTTCAATTTCATACAAGTTCACTCCTCCTTGAATAAGTTGCCTTACTTGCTCCACTTTTAAGAAATAAGTAGAAGCTTTTTGAAAATTTTCACGTTCATGATAATACTTGGCCACATCAAGAACGAAATCCTCAAGATCAGCATACAGCATTTTACTTTCAAGAAAATCAAAGAATCTTTGAATTGCTTCTTCATCAGGGCCTGATAAGTATAAATGTTTCAAAAATTCAAACTCTGATAAATAAATTGAATCTCGGGTCTTTTGAGAATAAGCCATCCCCTTGCTATGATATGCATGAGCTTTATCCAATTTTCCTAATTTATAATGAATTTGTGTAATCAAAAAATAAGCTTGGGGCAGGGAAGGAAGAATATTCGATTCCTCAAAAACAGCTATTGCTCTTTTGAAATACGGTATGGCATCTTCATACTGGCTTTGACTGTTTTTGCAAAGCCCGATGTTGTACAAGGTTCTCCCCATCAATTGGGGTTGATTCTCAGCTTCCGCCATGGAGTAAGCTTTTTTAAAATGTGATATAGCATCCTCATATTGTTTTAAATCTAAGAAATTGGTAGCAAATAAAGAGTGACACTGAAGCAATCTTATATTGTAAGCTTCATGTTCTTTATATATTTCATATGCCTGTCGCGCATAGTCCATTGAAAAATACGTTTGTTTCATATAGTAATAAGACTCAGACATCTTAAAGAAAAACTCAGCTTTCTCTATTCGATCCTTAACGAATAGTAACTTGCTTTCGGCCTTTTTGAAAAATTTAATGGCAGACAGATATTCCCGTTGGTCCAGCTCATACATACCCCTAAAGAAATTAAAGTAATAATCAAGGACTCCGGTTAAACGAGCCTGCTTTTTATCAATCTCAACCAGCAGCTCAGACAGTCTGGGCTGTTCCTCGATCCGCATTTTTTCTAGCGGTTCAAGGTACTCAAGCATCAGGTTGTGCCGGAATTCCATCAGTGAATAGTACAAATGAAGATCTTGGTCTTCTTCCATTTGATCCAGCGCTTGTTTGATTTCACTTCGCAAGTATTCTGCATCGGGTATGCTGAATTGGCGTATGTACATATACCATTCGTTAATCTTTTCTCCGACGGAAGAAGAAGATATGACACCTGCCACGTTTGCAAATCCCTCCCTTCATTATTCTATATATGTCATATTTTATCATTTTCATTCTTGAGAGAAGCGCAAAAAAACCGCAATCTTTTTCTTTCGTTACACCGCATGAGTCTGAAAAAATAAAAAAACGCTTTGAAACCTGCCCTATTGGTGTTTGAGGGAGCAGAAAGGTGTAGAAATAACAAAACGGAAGTGACATAGTGAGCTTTGCTAGTACCCATTTTTATACATTTATTTGAATGAAACATTAATTGCAAATGATAAAATTTAGAAAAATACAATATTTCTTAAAGGCAATGCAGTAATCTGATTTTCTCTTCTATTAAAGAACTGCTTTTTATGAGGTTTATCTTCAAATCTAATGAGCAATGATGGTAAGATAGAAGCAGTTGAAGTTTACAAACTGAATGATTATACTATTCAAGTCAAAGTGGAATGATGAAAAGGACGTGTCAAAATGAAGCAAGAGACACCGATAACACTCCATGTGAAGTCTGTGATCGAGGATGACGGAAATGAGGAAGTCATCGAATTCCGCACCACCGGATTTTACTATGTAAAACAACAAAAAGTGTATCTATCTTATTATGAGGAACACGACTTAGGCAAAGTAAAAACGATTGTGAAGGTGAGCGAAGGTGAAGTTCTGATCATGAGGTCAGGCGCTGTTAAAATGAATCAGCGTTTCATAACGGGAGCTTCCACAATTGCGAAATATAAAATGTCATTTGGTGAGCTTGAGCTGGAAACAAGCACAAAATCGATTCAATCTGATCTCGGTGAAGAAAAAGGCCGAATCAGCATCGCATATGACATGCATGTCGGAGACGAGCAGCAGCATTTACATAATATGACGATCACGTATGAGGGAGGAACTCACGCATGAACATTGCGGAACAAATGAAGGACGTGCTGAAAGAAGAAATCAAAGCGGCCGTTCTGAAAGCGGGATTGGCTGAAGAAAGCCAGATTCCTGATGTCGTTTTAGAAACACCGAAAGATAAAACACATGGTGATTATTCAACAAATATGGCGATGCAGCTGGCAAGAATCGCAAAAAAAGCGCCGCGCCAAATCGCTGAAGAGATTGTCGCTCATTTTGATAAAGGAAAGGCTTCGATTGAAAAGCTCGATATCGCCGGCCCGGGCTTTATCAATTTCTATATGAACAATCAATATTTAACGAAACTGATTCCGTCTGTATTGGAAGCAGGTGGAGCATACGGAGAAACGAACATCGGAAACGGTGAACGAGTTCAGGTTGAATTCGTATCAGCGAATCCGACGGGAGACCTTCACCTCGGCCACGCCCGCGGTGCGGCTGTCGGTGATTCTTTGTGCAATGTGCTTTCAAAAGCGGGCTACGATGTGAGCCGTGAATATTACATTAATGATGCCGGAAACCAAATCAACAACTTGGCGCTTTCTGTTGAAGTTCGTTACTTTGAAGCGCTCGGTTTAGAAAAAACGATGCCGGAGGATGGCTATCGCGGCGAGGATATCATTGCGATTGGAAAACGTCTCGCTGAGGAATACGGCGACCGCTTCGTCAACGAAGAGGAGAGCGAACGCCTTGCGTTTTTCCGTGAATACGGCCTGAAATACGAGCTGGAAAAACTGCGCAAGGACTTGGAAAACTTCCGTGTGCCGTTTGATGTATGGTATTCCGAAACATCATTGTACGAAAACGGAAACATCGACAAGGCGCTTGAAGCGATCCGCGAAAAAGGCCATGTCTATGACGAAGACGGTGCGACTTGGTTCCGCTCCACAACGTTTGGCGATGATAAAGACCGCGTATTGATCAAGAAGGACGGAACGTATACGTACCTCCTGCCCGATATCGCATACCATAAGGACAAGCTTGACCGCGGCTTTGATAAGCTGATCAACGTGTGGGGAGCCGATCACCACGGCTACATTCCGCGTATGAAAGCGGCAATCGAAGCGCTTGGCTATGAAAAAGGGACGCTTGAAGTCGAAATCATTCAGCTCGTTCACCTTTACAAAAACGGTGAGAAAATGAAAATGAGCAAACGGACGGGTAAAGCGGTAACGATGCGCGACCTGATTGAAGAAGTCGGCTTGGACGCCGTGCGTTACTTCTTTGCGATGCGCAGCGCTGATACGCATATGGATTTTGACTTAGATCTTGCGGTATCAACATCTAACGAAAATCCTGTTTATTATGCGCAATACGCACATGCCCGTATTTGCAGCATGCTCCGCCAAGGGGAAGAGCAGGGACTTAAGCCGGCGGCGGATCTTGATTTCAGCGTTATTCAATCAGAAAAAGAATATGACCTGCTGAAAACGATTGGCGGCTTCCCAGAGGCAGTGGCAGAAGCGGCGGAAAAACGAATTCCGCACCGTGTCACAAACTATATTTATGATCTGGCTTCTGCTCTGCACAGCTTCTACAATGCGGAGAAAGTCATCGATCCAGAAAATAAAGAGAAGAGCCGCGCGCGCCTGGCTTTAATGAAGGCAACGCAAATTACGCTGAACAATGCGCTTCAGCTGATCGGTGTATCGGCTCCGGAAAAAATGTAATCATGATCAAAGGACAAAGTCTTCGGGCTTTGTCTTTTTTTTATAAAAAAACGTGTGATGTATTTCACAATCCTGTTTGCTGAGTTTTTGTATGATAAGGCTGATATTGAATCATTGAAAGGGGCAAGCCGAATGATCAACCGTCAACATATTCAATTATCGTTACAGTCATTAAGCTTAGTGGCAGGATTTATGGTGTGGGTATTGATTTCATCACTCATTACCCAAATGACATTAGATATTCATTTAAGCAAAGGCGAGATTTCTTTAGTAACAGCGATTCCCGTCATCCTCGGGTCGCTTCTCCGCATTCCTTTAGGGTTTTTAACGAACAGGTTTGGGGCGCGGCTGATGTTTATTATCAGCTTTATCCTGCTTTTGATTCCTGTGTTTTGGATCAGTATCGCAGACTCTCTGTTTGATTTAATCGCAGGCGGGTTTTTCTTAGGGATCGGGGGAGCGGTATTCTCCATTGGGGTGACCTCTCTTCCGAAATATTATCCGAAAGAAAAGCACGGTGTCGTCAATGGGATTTATGGAGCCGGAAATATTGGAACCGCGATTACCACATTTGCCGCGCCGGTTATTGCACAAGCTGTGGGGTGGAAAGCAACTGTGCAGATGTATATGGTTCTGCTGGCCGTTTTCGCATTGCTGCACGTATTGTTCGGCGACCGCCATGAGAAGAAAGTGAATGTTTCCATAAAAACCCAAATCAAAGCCGTTTACCGAAATCATGTGCTGTGGTTTTTGAGCCTGTTTTATTTTATTACATTTGGCGCCTTTGTTGCCTTCACCATTTATCTGCCGAACTTTTTGGTGGAGCACTTTGGGCTGAGTCCTGCGGATGCCGGTTTGCGAACGGCTGGCTTTATTGCCGTATCGACGCTCCTCAGACCTGTAGGCGGATTCCTGGCTGATAAAATAAGCCCGCTCCGCATCTTGATGGTCGTTTTTGCAGGACTTGCATTATCAGGCATTATCTTATCGTTCTCGCCGACGATCGGCCTTTATACGTTTGGGACATTAACTGTCGCTGTCTGCTCAGGTGTAGGAAACGGAACTGTTTTTAAACTCGTGCCATTCTACTTTTCGAAGCAAGCGGGAATTGCCAATGGGATTGTGTCTGCGATGGGCGGATTAGGCGGATTTTTCCCTCCGTTAATCCTGGCGAGTGTATTTCAGGCAACAGGCCAATACGCGATCGGTTTTATGGCGCTTTCGGAAGTGGCGTTAGCAAGCTTTGTCCTTGTCATCTGGATGTATTGGCAGGAAAAAGTGAAAACGCACACGGAGAGAAACAGTCAGAGCGTCAATTAACACTGGGCATTCACAAGATTGTTATTTTTTTCTCGATGGGTGCCAATCAATTCACGTTACAATAAACATACGCAACGTGACTTTCTTCGAGGTGAGCTCATGAATTTTCTCTCTGTTCGACGACCATCTGATAGTGATCTGATTTCCAGCGATCTGCATGAATTGCTGGAATCAATCAGCACGAAAAGAAAAATGGAAAAACACACGTATTTGTTTCGGGAAGGAATGGATGCAGAAGAGCTTTACCTGATTCAATCAGGACTCATTGAGATTGGCAAGCTGACATCTGACGGAAAAGACCTGACACTTAGAATTTGCCAAAAGCATGATATCGTCGGTGAATTGACGCTTTTCACTGAAGAGCCGAGATATATGCTCAGTGCAAAAGTGCTAGAGGATGGCGAGGTGCTCGTCATTAATAAAAACAAGCTGGAAAAAGAATTAATTCAAAACGGTGCTTTGACATTTGAATTTATGAAATGGATGAGCACCCATCTTCGAAAAATCCAGTCTAAAATCAGAGACCTGCTTCTTCATGGCAAGAAGGGAGCGCTCTACTCGACCCTTATCCGCTTATCAAACAGCTACGGAGTGGAACGAAGCGACGGCATTCTGATTAACATTGTGCTGACAAATCAAGATTTGGCAAAGTTTTGCGCGGCGGCAAGGGAAAGCGTCAACCGTATGCTGGGAGATCTCCGCAAACAAGGGGTGATTTCGATAGACGAATCAGGAAAAATTATTTTGCACAAACGGGATTATTTGCGATGTGAGATTGAGTGTGAAAATTGTCCGCTGGAGATTTGCAATATTGATTAAAAAACCCAAAGGCCGCCGGCGGTCCTTGGGTTTTTTATCTTGTGGCCAACACATACATGACAGCAAAAAAGAAGCAGGCATTCACGAGTTCCCAAATGCCGATCGTTTTCACAGGCCAATCTCGTCCGTGGAAAAACCATGCACGCAAACTGCTTGGAATCAAACCGAGAAAAGCCCATCCTGCTCCGAAAAGAGCGGATAAAAAGGGGAGCAGCAGGTGATATCCCCATGACCAGTATGCAAATCTTTTGTTTTTCTTTTCTCGGATCATTGATTTCACAAAAAAGGAGCTCCCGATAAAAAATAAAGCGGATTGGAAAAAGATAAACCAAGCCGAGCCGTCAAGGATTCCCGTCCCCAGCCAACAGCTCGCAAGCCCACCCGAACAAAAAAACAAGACTCCTGCGATATCATTCACAAGCGCCCGTTCGTTTTTTCGGCGGGCAAAATACATATGGATGAGAAACAGCGGCAATAAAGAAACACCAATCCAGATGAGCGGCGGCATATGAAAGACAGAAATGATCAAAAAGAAACAGGCCGGAGCACTGTAATAACATATCCACTTTTGATAGGGGATGAGTTGTTTCTTTTTCATGGCAAGCGTAACGGGATACACGGCTAAGTACAGGAAAAGCCAGCCTAAAAAGAGCGGAATATGCCAGAAAACGGGACCGCCCTTGGCCATGCCGAGTAAAAAGGGAATCAGCAGCATTGCCCATGCGCCGTGCTGCTTTGGAATCAGCGTTTTCATCGAAATTCTCCTTTTTTATTCTATTATAAAGGCAGCCAACCTCCAGATAAGTGACATTCATCATACAGGTTGTGAAATATATCACTGCTATATAGGTTCAATATAGCTACACTAAAGCTATCCTTAGCACAGGAGGCTTTCCTATGAAACAGTGTGACTATTTATTATTTTTGAAACAACTTCCTATGTTTAATGAAGTGCCTCTATCCATTGTTGAAACCTTGCTGAAAAACGGGACGTTTATCAGCGGATCGTCCAGTCAGTCTCCATCCTTTCTTCATTCTCAATCTGTTTATATTGTATTAAAAGGCAGTGTCCGTTTTATGGACAGCAGGCTCCCAGAAGGCTCGAAAACCGTTGCGCTATGGGAAAAGGGCGATGTGTTCCCGATTGATGAAAAAGGAGAAATGTATTTATCGCCTTTTATCTCAGTCCAAGCCGCTTCAGACATTCTGATTCTCAATATCCCTTACCGTATATTTAAAAAAATGATGTCTTATAACTCGCGGCTGCAAATGAATTTTTTGGCCATGCTTCAGCAAAATGTCTTTTGCTCCTATCAATTATTTTTGCGCTATTTGCATACATCACAGGATGAAAATGCTGAGTCCGGCTCTTAAATAGAGCCGGTTTTTTGATTTTTGCTAATTGATTTAAGCGTCCTGCCTGAATACCGCTTTCATCACTTCCTGTAAAAGCTCTTCCTTCTCCCTAATGTGAATATTTTGTGAAAAAAGCGGAGTGTGTGACATAGTTCACAAGGAAATCTGCGGTCTCTGTTTATAGTGAACGTAGCATCACCTGACTCGGAAGGAGTGAACTCTCATGAAGAAAAAGAAAATGAGTCCGTTGTTTAGGAGATTGAATTATTTCTCTCCTATCGAACACCATTCAAATAAACATAGCCAAACCACCCGCGAAGATCGCGATTGGGAGAATGTATACAGAAGCAGATGGCAGTACGACAAAGTCGTTCGCTCCACCCACGGCGTCAACTGCACGGGGTCCTGCAGCTGGAACATTTATGTGAAAAACGGAATTGTCACATGGGAAGGACAAAACTTGAATTATCCATCAACAGGCCCGGATATGCCAGATTTCGAACCGAGAGGCTGTCCGCGCGGGGCCAGTTTTTCATGGTATATCTACAGCCCGCTCCGTGTGAAATATCCTTACGTGCGTAGTGTACTGATCAATTTGTGGCGCGAAGCATTGCAGGAGCATCAAAATCCGCTGGATGCATGGAAATCAATTGTTGAAAACCCTGAAAAAGCGAACTCCTATAAACAAGCAAGAGGGAAAGGCGGTTTTGTGCGCGCTGAATGGCCTGAAGTGCTGAAGCTGATTTCAGCCTCTTTGCTGTATACAGTCATGAAATACGGGCCTGACCGGAATGTCGGTTTTTCTCCGATACCGGCCATGTCCATGATCAGCCACGCCTCAGGCTCTCGGTTTATGTCATTAATCGGCGGCCCTATGCTCAGTTTTTACGATTGGTACGCGGATCTTCCGCCGGCATCTCCGCAAATATGGGGTGACCAGACGGACGTTCCGGAAAGCAGTGATTGGTACAATTCAGGCTATATCATTACATGGGGATCCAACGTGCCATTAACGAGAACGCCTGATGCGCACTTTTTGGCTGAGGCCCGCTATAAAGGCGCTAAGGTCATTTCGATCAGTCCTGATTTTGCGGAATCCTCAAAGTTTGCGGATGACTGGCTGAGTATCCGTCAAGGGACTGACGGGGCGCTTGCGATGGCAATGGGCCACGTCATTTTGCAGGAATTTTATGTGAATCAAGAGACGGAACGTTTCATTGAATACGCGAAGCAATACACGGATTTTCCATTCCTCGTTACCTTGTCAAAAGAAAATGGCGTATACGCAGCGGGCCGGTTTCTGCATGCGAATGACATCGGACGGCAGACAAAAAATGATCAGTGGAAGCCTGCGGTCTGGAATGACCAGACAGGCACATTTGCCATACCGCAAGGAACCATGGGCTCCCGCTGGGACGGACAGCAGAAGTGGAACCTGCACATGATCGATGAAGAAACCGAAGAGTCGATTGAACCCCGTCTCTCTGTGCTCGGAATAGAAGACGAAATCGGCACAGTGCGCATCCCGTATTTTTCAAATGACGGAAACAAAGTGCTTGAGCGGGATCTTCCGATTAAAAAACTGGATCTGAACGGCGAAGAGGTGTGTGTCACGACTGTGTTTGACTTGATACTGGCCAACTACGGCGTGAACCGGGACATCGGTGACCAATCACCTGTCTCTTATGATGATCCTCAGCCGTTTACACCAGGATGGCAGGAACAAATGACAGGAATCAAAAAAGAAGCTGTCATTAAGATTGCCAGAGAGTTCGCTCAAAATGCGATCGATACAGACGGCCGGTCCATGATTATCGTAGGAGCAGGGATTAACCACTGGTTCAATTCCGACACGATCTACCGGGCTGTATTAAATCTTGTATTACTAGTAGGCGCTCAAGGCGTAAACGGCGGAGGCTGGGCCCATTACGTGGGACAGGAAAAGCTTCGTCCTGCTGAAGGCTGGCAGACGATTGCAAATGCAAAGGACTGGGAGAGTGTACCTAAGCTGCAAAACGGCACCTCATTTTTCTACTTTGCGACAGACCAGTGGCGGTATGAGGACCAGCCCGTCAGTGACTTGGCTTCACCGATTGCTGGGTCATCTCGTTACAAGCATCATGCCGATTACAATGTGATGGCAGCACGCTTAGGCTGGCTGCCGTCCTACCCGACTTTCGATAAAAACGGCATTGACCTATACAAAGAAGCTGAAACAGCGGGAGCAGCCACACCAGAAGCTGTTGGTGCATATGTGGCCTCACAGCTTCAAGAGAAAAAGCTGAAATTCGCGATTGAAGATCCCGATAATGAAGCCAATTTTCCAAGAAATCTCTTCGTATGGCGGGCGAATCTGATCTCAAGCTCAGGAAAAGGACATGAATATTTTCTTAAGCATCTGCTGGGAACGACGAACGGTTTGATGAATGACGACAGCGAAAGCATCCGCCCTGAAGAGATCAAATGGCGGGAGCAGGCACCTGAAGGAAAGCTCGACTTATTAATCAATCTTGATTTTCGAATGGCTGGTACGGCATTGTATTCCGATATCGTGCTGCCGGCGGCGACATGGTATGAAAAACACGATCTCAGCAGCACAGATATGCACCCGTTCATTCATCCTTTCGCCCCGGCCATCTCGGCTCCGTGGGAATCAAAGTCGGACTGGGATATTTTCAAAGCACTGTCAAAAGCCGTTTCCGTTCTGGCAGAAGAAGTCGATATGGAGCCGGTGAAAGAAGTTGTAGCGACACCGCTTCTTCACGATACGAAGCAGGAGTTGGCTCAGCCGTTCGGTAAAATCAATGACTGGAGCAAAGGCGAATGTGAAGCTATTCCGGGAAAAACGATGCCGAACATTCAAGTCGTCGAACGGGATTACAAACACATTTATCATAAAATGACCGCGCTCGGGCCTCACACCGGTTTAAAACCGAGCGGAACAAAAGGGATGAGCTGGTCGATTGCCGAGGAATATGAATCACTCAAGAAGAGGCTGGGAGAAATCACCTCGGACAGCATTGCGAAAGGATGCCCGAATATAAGCGAAGCAAAGCAGACAGCAGAAGCGATTTTAACTCTATCGTCTACTTCGAATGGAAAAGTCGCTGTGAAGGCATGGGAATCGCTTGAAAATATCACAAATCTAGAGTTGAAAGACTTGGCGGAAGAACGGGAAGAAGAATGCTTTACGTTTGAGCAAATCACTGCCCAGCCGAAAACGGTCATCACGTCTCCGGCATTTACAGGTTCAGAAAAAGGGGGACGCAGGTACTCGCCATTTACGACGAACGTAGAAAAATTAATTCCGTGGCGAACACTGACCGGCAGACAATCTTATTATGTCGACCATGAAATGATGATGGAATTCGGTGAAACGATGGCGACATTTAAACCGATTCTCCAGCATCGCCCGTTCCTAAGCAAGCGGCCTGACCAAGAAGGCAAAGAAATCGTTCTTAATTATTTGACGCCGCATAATAAATGGTCTGTCCACAGCATGTATTTTGATTCTTTGCCGATGCTGACGCTGTTCCGCGGCGGGCCGACTGTATGGATGAATAAAGATGACGCGGGAGACACGGATATTAAAGACAATGATTGGATTGAATGCTTCAACCGAAATGGCGTAGTCGTCGCGAGAGCGGTTTTGTCACACCGGATTCCTAAAGGAATGGCATTTATGCACCATGCCCAAGACCGCCACATCAACGTGCCCGGCACGAAACTGACAAATAACCGCGGAGGCACCCACAACAGCCCGACAAGGATTCACGTCAAGCCGACACAAATGATCGGGGGCTATGCCCAGCTCAGCTACGGCTTTAACTATTACGGTCCAACAGGGAATCAGCGCGACCTGAACGTCGTCATCCGCAAGCTGAAGGAGGTCGATTGGCTTGAAGATTAAAGCGCAAATCGGTATGGTCATGAACTTAGATAAATGCATCGGCTGCCACACGTGCAGCGTCACCTGTAAAAATACGTGGACAAACCGTGCCGGTGCGGAATATATGTACTTTAACAATGTAGAAACAAAGCCGGGCATCGGCTATCCGAAGCAATGGGAGGACCAAGATAAATATAAAGGCGGCTGGACATTGAAAAAGGGCAAGCTTGAACTGAAATCAGGCCCGAAAACAAACCGGCTCGCAGGCCTTTTCTATAACCCGAACCAGCCGACGATTGATGATTACTATGAACCTTGGAACTATGATTATGAAACATTAACAAACAGCCCGCAGAAAAAACACCAGCCGGTGGCGCGGCCGAAATCGTCCTTGACGGGAGATTTCATGAATATCGAATGGGGGCCGAACTGGGAGGATGATCTCGCGGGCGGCCACATTACAGGGCTTGAGGATCCAAACGTGCAAAAGATGGAGGAATCGATCAAAACAGAATTCGATGAAGTCTTTATGATGTATCTTCCGCGTATTTGTGAGCACTGCATCAACCCGGCTTGCGTGTCATCCTGCCCGTCCGGCGCTATGTACAAACGCGAGGAAGACGGCATTGTGCTTGTGGATCAAAACGCATGCCGTTCATGGAGATATTGCGTCTCATCCTGCCCTTATAAAAAAGTTTATTTTAACTGGCAAACGAACAAAGCGGAAAAATGCACACTCTGCTTTCCTCGCTTGGAGGCGGGTCTGCCGACCATTTGCTCCGAGACGTGTGTAGGCCGAATCCGCTACCTCGGTGTCATGCTGTATGATGCGGACAAAGTGGAGGAAGCGGCATCTGTTGAAAATGAAAAGGATCTGTACCATTCACAATTAGACGTTTTTCTTGATCCGAATGATCCTGAGGTTGCCAAACAGGCAAAAGAACAAGGCATTCCGGCTGAATGGATCGAGGCCGCGCAGCAATCGCCGATCTATAAAATGATCATCGACTGGAAGATTGCGCTGCCGCTTCATCCTGAATACCGCACACTGCCTATGGTTTGGTACATTCCGCCGCTGAGCCCGATTATGAATCTCTTTGAAGGGAAAGGAAGCCAGCAAACGGCGGAAGACATTTTTCCGGCTATCGACCAAATGAGAATCCCGATTGACTATTTGGCGCAGCTATTAACGGCTGGTGATACAGACCATATTCGTTCAACTTTAAAGAAAATGTCTGTCATGCGCCAGTATATGAGAGCAGTCCAGACGAATAAATCCGTCGACCCGGATCTCATATCCAGTGTCGGCTTAACGGAACAGCAAATTGAAGACATGTATCGGCTGCTTGCCATCGCTAAATATGATGACCGCTTTGTGATCCCAAGCAGCCACCGAGAAGATGTGTCAGATTTATACGCTGAACAAGGAAGCTGCGGCTTATCATTTTCAGGCGGCCCCGGCTCTTGTTTCTAACTTTTGATAAATGAGGTGTAACAAGATGAACACCACAGACCGGCAAATGACGTTCTCCGCTCTTTCCTGCCTTCTTTCCTATCCAGATGAAGAGTGGAGAGCTGAGCTTCCTGATTGGAAGGCTCTTATTCATGAAATCAGCAACCAGCAAATCAGGGAGAAGCTGCTGCACTTTTTCAAGGGGGCATCCAGCTTCTCTCAAGAAGCATTGATCGAGCACTATGTCTATACGTTTGACTTCGGAAAAAAAACGAATATGTATGTGACCTACTTTAACTCAGGAGAGCAAAGGGAACGCGGGATTGAATTGCTGCATTTAAAAAACACTTACCAGGAATCCGGTTTCCTGCCGACAGAGAAAGAGCTGCCTGATTACCTGCCGCTTATGCTGGAATTTGCCGCAGTAGCAGAGGTTGAAGCAGCGAGAAGTGTGTTTGGAAAATATTTGTCCAATGTTAGGGAGCTGGCTTCCCGTCTCGAAATAAATAACAGCATATATGCGGAGCTGCTGCATGTGCTGCAGGACGCCCTGGAAAACATCGGGGTGCGTGAAAGCACTGAAGAAGGGGCTGTTCAGGCATGAGCGGGCAAATCCTGTGGGGCGTAATGCCATACATTGTTTTGACAATCTTTATCGGCGGCCATATTTACCGTTATCAGCATGACCAATTTGGCTGGACGGCGAAATCCAGTGAGCTGTTAGAAAAGAAAAAACTGGCGGCGGGCAGTACACTTTTTCATTGGGGCCTCGTGTGCGTTGTCGGCGGGCACGTCATGGGCATTCTTATTCCGGAAGCCGTGTATTCTTCCCTTGGCATTTCAGAGCATATGTATCACAAAATGGCGATTGGCGCAGGCCTGCCAGCGGGGATTGCGGCATGTACCGGACTCGTTATCCTGACGTACAGAAGGCTGTTTGACAAAAGAATCCGCAAAACCAGCTCCCCAACGGATATCCTGACGCTCATCCTGCTGCTGTTCATGATGCTGACGGGGGTTGCGGCCACGTTTCTCAACATTGATTCGAAAGGATTTGATTACAGGACAACAGTCGGGCCATGGTTCAGGGAAATTGTTTTGTTCCGGCCTGACGCTTCTTTGATGGAGAGTGTCCCGCTATGGTTTAAGTTTCATATCATAATCGGATACGTTGTTTTTATCCTGTGGCCGTTTACAAGATTGGTTCACGTATTCAGCCTGCCGCTCAAGTATTTGACACGAAGCTATGTCGTATATCGGAAACGCTCGTGAAAAATCCCCCTTGCAAAAGGGGGATTTTTTTCATAATCGTGTAATATTTTCTGCCAATGAAATGGCTGGGCGGTGAGAAAGTTTGTTATGTTTGTAGGTGGAAACAACATGATCTAGAAGGAGCGTGAAGAATGAAGCGGATTTTACTCATTTTAATTGCTTGTCTGATCACAAGCGCCGGGGTCCTGACCCTCAGACATTCTCATGTGTTAACTGGCGGCACAGCCGGACTGTCACTAAGTCTGACATATTTATTTCATTCCTCGTTTGCCATCATCTTCTTTCTGATCAATATCCCGTTTTATGTGTTTTCTCTCATCAGAATGGGCATCAAATTCACTCTATCCACCATATTTGCAGTCACAGCGCTGACTCTGTTTACAAGCGCGGATCACTGGCTGCCGCCTGTCTCTTTTCCGCCGCTTGCCGGGGCGATTTGCGGCGGGGCGCTGATCGGGCTTGGCCTGTCACTCATGTTTTATCATCAAGCATCGCTGGGCGGTGCCAATATTCTCGCATTATTTCTGCAAAAACGCTGCGGATGGAATCCGGGAATGGTTAATTTTCTCTTTGATTTTGGTGTAGTGCTGGCCGGGATTTTTTCAGTGGGATTGCTGAGAGGGATCTTCTCTTTTGTATCGATTGCAGTTACGGGCCTGGTCGTCGGCTTCTTCAAAAATAAAATCAAAAGCAGTTATTCCCTCAAGCCGGCCTTGCTCCAGAACATCACACCCGGCCAATCTCAGGAAGCTTCATCATAAGCCTTTCCGCACTTAGCGGAGAGGCTTTTTTTATATAAAAGGTTTACCGGTTATAGAAAAGAGGGAATACGGAGGTAATCGAATCAGATTGGGGAGAATCAGGATGCTGAAAAGGAGACTGGAATTTTTCTTTTTATATCTCATGCTTATCGGGGCATATGTCATATGGTTTTTTCCGGTTTCCAGACTTGAATTTTACGGAGGATTGCTTTGCTATGTCAGCATTATTTTGTTCAGCATCTATTCGTTACTTCTTGAAAACCGCACCTCGCAGCACACGCTGTTATGGATCCACATTCTTATCTTTTTTCCGATCGCCGGCTACATGTTTTATCTATTCTCCGGACAGCTGTATGTAAAAGGAAAGCTGTTTAAGACAAAACGAATGTACAACAGGGAAAAGCTCAGGAAGCTGTTTGATATGGAAGAGACGCCGCCAGTCACAGAGCTGAAGGACAATCAGAAAAGATTCTTTACATACTCTATCAAGGCCGCCCATATGAATATCAATACGAAAAGCAATATCAAAGTACTGAAAAACGGCGAAGAAACCTTCCCGGATATTTTCAAAGCAATGAGGAAGGCAGAATCTTATATACATATTGAATACTACATGTTTAAATCAGATATGCTCGGCCGCGGGATGATGGACATTATGATGGAAAAAGCGCGCCAAGGTGTCGACGTGCGGTTTTTATATGACGCTGCAGGAAGCATCAAACTGGCTGGAAGAGATATCGTGAAAATGAAACAGGCGGGAGTGGACATTGTTCCGTTTTCTCCGCTGAAATACGGATTCTTTAATCAAAAGCTGAATTTTAGGAATCACCGAAAAATCGTGATCATTGATGGGAAAATCGGTTTTGTGGGCGGATTAAATGTCGGGAAGGAATATATCAGCCGAGATCCGTATATAGGCTTTTGGAGAGACACCCACCTAAGGCTGGAAGGAGAAATTGTGCAAACGCTTCACGCCATCTTTATGCTGGATTGGGAATATGTCTCCAACGAAGTATTAATTGATCTAGAGGAATACAATACTCCAGTTCCAGTCGAAGGAGAGGGCATTTATCAAGTTGTCGCGACAGGCCCTGACATGAAGGAAAGCATGAGCGACCTTTATTATGAAATGATCGCTTCGGCACAGAAATCAATATGGATCGCCACCCCTTACTTTGTTCCGAATGAATCCATTCGTACAGCGCTGAAAGCAGCAGCGGCAAAAGGCGTGCAAGTAAGGGTCATGGTGCCGGAGAAGAACGACAGCTTTTTGACGCAGTACGCGTCGAGATCCTATTTCCCGGAGCTTCTTCTCGAAGGCATTGAAGTCTATTCCTACCAAAAAGGCTTCATGCATCAAAAAGTCATGATCGTTGATGGTGATCTAGCCTCTGTCGGCACCGCAAATATGGACATGCGCAGCTTCCAGCTCAATTTTGAAGTGAACGTGTTCTTTACGGATGCCGAAGCAATCCGCACCCTTGAAGACCATTATGAAGAGGATATGCTGGACAGTGAAAAACTCAGCCCTGTCGGCTTTTATAAAAGGGGAATGATCGATCGGACAAAGGAATCCTTCGCCCGCCTGTTTTCAGGTGTTTTGTAAGAAGGGACCATGATAGGCAAGTTCTCCGACTTGCATTTTCGTTCGCCAGCTTTGGCACCAATGTTTTCATGTTGTTATGGTGAAATTTGAATGAAACAATTCGGACAGGCGGTTCAGCTCCATTATGTAAGAACATAAGAAAAAGGATAGACAAGATGTCTATCCTTTTTTATATGTAAGTTTAAAGCGCTTCTCTTTCAGCGGGTTCAATCATACTTTGGAATTTTTCAACAAGCTGCGGTGCTTTTGTTCCTTCTACTACAATCAAATATTCCTTTTCATCATGAGCCATGCGGAATGTTTCAAGCTCGATTAAGTTTTTGATTTTGCACATCGTTTTCTTTGAATAAATATAAACCTCGTGGCTTCCAGAATGGCACATTTTATAAAGATGAATCAAATTTCTTAAAGTAAATGCCTGTGCGGCTACTTTCAGAGACTTGATGTTTTTCATAATCTTTCTCCTCCATCGATTGTTGTCTTATATAGGGTATGTTCCCAAAGCGGACGAGCCGTAAACCTGATATGGCACATTTAAGATTTCCATTGCAGCGTGCCGCCGCCAATACGTTTGACACCGCGAATGGAGCTTAATTCATCCATCAGGCGGAGAAGAGCCTTGTCTTTCTGTTTTGCTTCAATCATGAAATCAATATTGGTTCCCCATTGCCTGAAGCGTTCCAAGAGCGGCAGCAAAAAATTCGCGTCAACATAATCGGCGTGGCTGCGTATGGCTTGCTCCGATTTTGGGGAAGACAGGTGCACCTTCGGCGGCAGGCCGATTCGCTCCCATGTGTTGATCATCCGGGGCAGGGCTTCATTTAGGTCTGCGTCATCATCTGGATTGGCATAGAAATGATGAAAGTCAAAGACAAATGGCACATTCTCTTTTTCGCAGGCTCGAAGCGTTTCTTCCGTCGTATAGGTTTTATCATCGTTTTCAAGTGTCATCCGCTGTTTGATCGCCTGCGGCAGCTGCTTCAAATGTTGATGAAACTGTGCAGTTGCTGTGTCTTTATCTCCGTAAGCGCCGCCTATATGGATGTTAATAACAGAGCGATCAGCAATGCCCATGGCTTCAAGCATGCGGTAGTGATACGTCATATCGGTTATCGCATTTTTTATAACAGATTCCTTTGGGCTTGTGAATAGGGTAAATTGATTTGGGTGAAAGCTTGTTCTCAAATGATGTGTTTTGACAAGCTCTCCAATCTCCCGAAACTCCTTTTGAAACGGCGTGACAAAGTCCCACATCACATCGGGATGCGTGGCCAATGGCACAATTGAACTGGAAAAACGGTACAAAGGAATGCCATGACCGATGATATAGTGAAGGGTTCTCATCGTATTGTGCAAGTTGGCTCTTGTCACAGTCAGCAGTGCTTCTTTTCTTTCATCCGTTGAAAGCTTGGAATAACGCGCGAATGTCAATGTTTTAGCGGGAGACGCCTCCCAAAGGCTCATCGCGTTTGATACGAACCCGAATCTGAAAATCATAGGAATTCTCCTTTATAAAAAATAAGATAATGCTCGGCCAAGCCATTCCGCCGGGCGCTGCCTGAATGTGCGGCTGCTGAAAGCCTTCTTGGTCAGCAGCTCCGACTTTTTCATATCCTCGTTGATTGTGGCGTAGACCTCACCTGTAAAAGCTTCGTCGTCAATTTCGACATTGACCTCTTCATTTAAAAATAAGCTGCGCTTATCGAAGTTGGCTGTTCCGATGATGCTGAGATGGTCGTCTATGATGACGGCTTTTGCATGATAAAACCCTTGATAATAGCGATAAATCAGACAGCCGGCATCCAAAAGCTCCGAATAATACGTAAAAGCCGCTTCTCGTACCAGCGGATGGTCTGATTTCATCGGTACAATGATTCTCACGGAAACGCCGTTTTTTCTCGCATTAAGCAGGGCCTCTCGAAGCGGTCTTGACGGGATATAATAAGGCGTGCAAATAGTAAGGCGATTCTTGGCCTGCGCGATATTGGCCAAATACATGTTTTCAAGCGAATAGCCGTCAGTCGCATAAATCTTATGAGAGATATTCCCCTGCTGGAGCTTCGGACAAACTTTCGCCCCCATTTCAATTCCGGTATTTCGCTTTAGGTCAGAAGCAAAAAGCGTATGAAGGTCATGCACGCCTTCTCCCTTCATACGCAGATGATAATCCTCCCAATTGCCGAACTTCGCTTTCTTTCCCAGATATTCCTCAGCGATATTAAACCCGCCGATATAACCGATTTTTCCGTCTATCACAGTGATTTTCCGATGATTTCGTTTTTGTATATGAAAAAAGAAAAAAGGGAAGCGGGGCTTGTTTAAAAAATGAACATGAACTCCGGCATTTTTCAACGTCTTCAGAGCTGGTTTTTTTATTTTTTGGCTGCCGGACCAATCCAGTAGCAAATAAACAGAGACACCGGAATTCGCTTTTTCTTTCAGCAATGTAAACATATTGTGGCTGACCTCATCATTTTTCATAATAAAAAACATCATGTGAACAGAAGAAATGGCCTGGCGGATATCTTCCATCATCCGTTCCACTAGGTCAGCGCCGCAGTGAATCAACTCGATATCACTCTTCTTTTTTGAAAAGACAGGCTCGTAGGCGTTTTTTTTATAAACAGCATATCCCATGAAGATATCAAACAGAATGAAAGCCAATAGGATGATGACAATAATGAGAATGACGAAAAATATCTTCATGCCGGCACTCCTTTCCGTAGTAACGGTAGTATGCCCGAACCGCAGGAATTTAATTATTGACTGAACACTCATTCATTATTTATCATGAAGATAATCTTATATAGATTCGAGGATAGGGAATCACGGTCTTCATCAGTAAAAAGGGGGGATTGGAATGAGCGGCTTTCTCATTGCGAATGCATTGTTATTTCTTGTTGTAACCGCTTACTCTGTCTATTTGTTTGTCTACTTGGTTAAAACAAGGCTGGCTTACATCAGGCTCGGACAGAAAGAACATTTCGATAAACGGGTTAAGGAAAGGCTTCAGGCTATTTGGGTGAATGTATTCGGACAGAAAAAACTGCTCAAGGACAAGAAAAGCGGAATGATTCACGTCATGTTTTTCTACGGATTTATATTGGTTCAGTTCGGAGCGATCGACTTTATTATCAAAGGGTTGGCTCCCGGCCGGAATCTGCCGCTCGGCCCTGGCTATCCCGCCTTCACCTTTATTCAGGAAATCGTTACGTTTCTCATTTTAATCGCTGTGGGCTGGGCATTTTACAGGCGTTATATCGAAAAGCTCGTCAGGCTGAAACGCGGATTCAAAGCAGGACTGGTCCTCATTTTTATCGGGGGATTAATGCTGACGGTGCTGCTTGGGAACGGGATGAATTTGATTTGGCATGGGCACGTACTTTCGTGGAGCGAGCCGATTGCCTCAAGTATCGCGTTTTTGCTTGGCGGAATCGGAGAAACAGGCGCCGCGGTGATTTTCTATATCGCATGGTGGGTGCATCTTCTGTTTTTGCTGAGCTTTTTAGTGTACGTGCCTCAATCAAAACACGCCCATTTAATCGCAGGGCCTGCCAATGTTTTTTTCAATCGAATGGAATCAGCCGGGAAGCTTGAAAAAATTGATTTTACCGACGAAACGAAAGAAAGCTACGGAGCAGGTAAAATTGAAGATTTCCGGCAGTCTCAACTGCTTGATCTGTACGCATGTGTTGAGTGCGGCCGCTGCACCAATATGTGCCCTGCAACAGGAACGGGAAAAATGCTGTCACCGATGGACTTGATTTTGCGCCTCAGAGACCATCTCACCGAAAAAGGCGCCGCCATCACCTCGCGCTCGCCATGGGTCCCCGAGGCAGCGTTCCGCCATACGAGAGGAAATCAACTGGCGGCGCAGTCAACAGGCAGCGGATCGCAGGAAGCCGCGGCGGCGCTGGATTACAATCCGAGTTTGATCGGCGACGTCATTACAGAGGAAGAAATTTGGGCCTGCACCACTTGCCGGAATTGTGAGGACCAATGTCCTGTCATGAACGAGCACGTGGATAAGATCATCGACCTCCGCCGCTACCTCGTACTGACAGAAGGAAAAATGGACAGTGATGCACAGCGCGCTATGACCAGCATCGAGCGGCAGGGAAATCCGTGGGGCCTCAATCGAAAGGAACGTGAAAATTGGCGTGACTCGGCGCCGGATGCTGAGATTCCGACCGTAAAAGAAATGAAAAAAGAAGGGAAAGAATTTGAGTACCTATTCTGGGTCGGTTCCATGGGGTCTTATGATAATAGAAGCCAGAAGGTCGTGATTTCCTTTGCTAAGCTGCTCAATCACGCGGGCGTGTCTTTTGCGATCCTCGGCAATAAAGAAAAAAATTCAGGGGATACGCCGCGCCGCCTTGGAAATGAATTTCTATTCCAAGAGCTGGCTGAAAAGAATATTTCCGAATTTGAAAAAAATCATATTAAAAAAATCGTTACAATTGATCCGCACGCATACAATTTATTTAAAAACGAGTATTCTGATTTCGGTTTTGAAGGCGAGGTTTATCATCATACAGAAGTGCTGGCAGAACTGGTGAAAAACGGGACATTAAAACCGCAGCACCCCCTTGAAGAGACGATTACCTTTCATGATTCCTGCTATTTGGGCCGGTACAATGACGTTTATGATCCCCCGAGAGAGATTTTGAACGCCATTCCGGGCGTACGGCTGATTGAAATGGAGAGAAACCGGGAAACCGGCATGTGCTGCGGCGCCGGCGGGGGATTAATGTGGATGGAAGAAGAAACGGGAAATAGAATAAATGTCGCCAGGACAGAGCAAGCGCTCGCAGTCAAACCATCGGTGATCAGTTCAGGGTGCCCGTACTGTCTGACGATGCTCGGGGACGGCACGAAGGCGAAAGAAGCCGAAGACCAAGTCAAAACGTATGACGTCGCCGAACTTCTGGCTCAATCTGTCTTAGGCGCTGATATGAAAACGGGGGAGAAGCCATGAATTTTTCATTATCAGAAGAACACGAGATGATAAGAAAATTAGTCCGTGATTTCGCGAAGCACGAGATAGCTCCGACAGCGGCAGAACGCGACGAGCAGGAGCGCTTCGATCGGAAGCTGTTCCGAGAAATGGCGAATGTGGGGCTGACAGGAATTCCGTGGCCTGAACAAAACGGCGGTATCGGAAGTGACTATCTGGCCTACGTCATCGCGGTGGAGGAGCTGTCAAAAGTGTGCGCCTCCACCGGTGTGACGCTCTCCGCCCATATCTCCCTTTGCAGCTGGCCGCTGTTTGCATTTGGAACGGAAGACCAGAAGACAGAATACTTAACACAGCTGGCCCTCGGAGAAAAAATCGGCGCTTTCGCCCTAACTGAAGCAGGGGCCGGTTCTGACGCCGGCAGCATGAAAACAACTGCTGAACGAATCGGCGATCACTATGTGCTAAATGGCTCAAAAGTGTTTATCACAAACGGCGGCATCGCGGATATTTATATTGTTTTTGCAGTCACCGATCCCGAGAAAAAGAAAAAAGGCATTTCCGCTTTTATTGTAGAAAAGGAATTTGAAGGATTTTTGACAGGGAAGAAAGAAAAGAAGCTGGGCATCCGTTCGTCTCCCACAACGGAAGTCATGTTCGAAGATTGTGTAGTACCCGCAGCAAACCGCCTCGGAGAAGAAGGTGAAGGCTTCAAAATCGCGATGAAGACACTTGACGGAGGAAGAAACGGCATTGCCGCTCAAGCCGTTGGCATTGCTCAGGGGGCGCTTGATGCGGCGCTTCTATACGCAATAGAGAGAAAGCAATTCGGAAAATCTATTGCCGAGCAGCAGGGCATCGCTTTTAAACTGGCTGATATGGCTACAATGATAGAAGCTGCAAGGCTATTGACCTATCAGGCGGCGTGGCTTGAATCATCGGGTCTTCCATATGGAAAAGCTTCCGCCATGTCCAAACTGCTGGCGGGGGATACGGCGATGAAGGTTACGACCGAAGCTGTGCAGATTTTCGGCGGCTACGGCTATACTAAAGAATATCCGGTTGAACGCTATATGCGTGATGCAAAAATCACGCAAATCTATGAAGGCACGCAAGAAATTCAAAGACTGGTCATCTCCAGAATGCTCGCGGATTGACAGAAAACACCTATCAGTCGGATCACTCTTGTAAAATTATTTAAATTAACGCTGTTAAGGGTAGCATATTCTGTTTTATTTTGTTTATAATGAGAGGTATGGTTTGTATAAGAACGATACAAAAATGCTTTCATTATTGATAAAACAGATACATATAAGTAATAGAAAGGGAGTGTCCGACCTTGGGTATCAAACAATATTCACAGGAAGAGCTAAAGGAAATGGCTTTAGTTGAAATCGCTCACGAATTATTTGAAGAACATAAAAAACCAGTTCCTTTTCAGGAGCTTTTAAATGAAATTGCATCTTTGCTCGGCGTGAAAAAAGAAGAGCTAGGAGACCGCATCGCTCAATTTTATACAGATTTAAATATTGACGGCCGCTTCTTAGCTCTGTCTGATCAAACGTGGGGGCTTCGCAGCTGGTATCCGTACGATCAGCTTGACGAAGAAACGCAGCCGACAGTTAAGGCGAAAAAGAAAAAAGCAAAAAAAGCAGTCGAAGAAGATCTTGATCTTGACGAATTTGAAGAGGTCGATGAAGACGATATTGATGTGGATGAAGTTGAAGAAGAACTTGACATTGACACCGATGATGACTTTGACGATGAAGACGATGACGGCCTTGAGATCGAAGAGGATATCGTTGATGAAGAAGATGAAGACGAAGACGAAGAAGATGAGGACCTTAAATAGTAAAACGCCCTCATCAAAACGATCTTGACTTTCATAGTCGAACTATGTAGTATGTATTTTGGGCTCTTCAAAAACGAAGAGAGAACATAGTGCGTTATGCTCCCTTTCAAGAAATTGAAAGGGAGCTTTCTTATTTTCACCCCTCATTTTTTCTTATAAATCATTTAAAAGGCTAAATGATTTTCTATAAAACAGTACATTTTAAGCATGTAGCTAAGAGCGAAGAGAGGAGCAAACGAAATGACGAAATATATTTTTGTAACCGGGGGAGTCGTATCCTCACTTGGAAAGGGTATTGTAGCAGCTTCATTGGGACGTTTGCTGAAAAACCGCGGGCTGAACGTGACGATTCAAAAATTTGATCCATACATCAACGTTGACCCGGGAACAATGAGCCCATACCAGCACGGTGAAGTATTTGTAACAGATGACGGCGCTGAAACAGACTTGGACCTTGGTCACTATGAGCGTTTTATCGACATCAACTTGAATAAATTCAGCAATGTGACAACAGGTAAAATCTATTCAACAGTTCTTAAAAAAGAACGACGCGGAGACTACCTTGGCGGAACTGTACAAGTCATCCCGCACATTACAAACGAACTGAAAGACCGTGTTTACCGTGCGGGGAAAGAAACAAACGCGGATGTCGTTATTACAGAAATCGGCGGTACTGTCGGAGACATCGAATCACTGCCATTCCTTGAAGCGATCCGCCAAATGAAGAGTGACATCGGCCGCGAAAACGTGATGTACATCCACTGTACGCTTGTTCCTTACATTAAAGCGGCAGGCGAATTGAAAACAAAACCGACACAGCACAGTGTAAAAGAATTACGCAGCTTAGGCATTCAGCCAAACATCATCGTCGTTCGCACAGAAATGCCGATATCTCAAGATATGAAAGATAAAATCGCGTTATTCTGCGACATCGATACAAAAGCGGTGATCGAGTGTGAAGATGCGGACAACCTTTACTCCATTCCGCTCGAGCTTCAAAAACAAGGGCTTGATAAACTAGTTTGCAATCACATGCAATTGGAATGTAAAGAAGCGGAAATGTCTGAGTGGAAAGAGCTTGTGAACAAAGTCAGCAACCTATCACAAACGATTACGATCGGCCTTGTCGGTAAATACGTTGAGCTTCCTGACGCATATATTTCTGTCGTTGAATCACTCCGCCATGCGGGTTATGCGTTTGACACAGATGTCAAAGTCAAATGGATCAACGCTGAAGAAGTGACAGAAAGCAACATCAAAGAACTCGCAAACGGAACGGACGGCATCATCGTGCCGGGCGGATTCGGAGACCGCGGTGTTGAAGGAAAAATCGTCGCCACAAAATACGCGCGTGAAAACAACATTCCATTCTTTGGCATATGCTTAGGTATGCAGGTTGCGTCAATTGAATACGCACGACATGTATTGGGCTTAAATGGCGCTCACTCAGCGGAAATTGATCCATCAACTCAATACCCGATCATTGACCTTCTTCCTGAACAGAAAGATATTGAAGATCTCGGAGGAACGCTACGGCTTGGTCTTTACCCTTGTAAGCTTGAAGAAGGCACAAAAGCCTTTGAAGTGTATCAGGATGAAGTGGTGTACGAGCGCCACCGCCACCGCTACGAGTTCAACAACGAATTCAGACAGCAAATGGAAGATCAAGGCTTCGTATTCTCGGGCACAAGCCCTGACGGACGCCTTATTGAAATCATCGAACTGAAAGATCACCCTTGGTTCGTGGCTTCTCAGTTCCACCCAGAGTTCAAGTCAAGACCGACAAGACCTCAGCCTCTATTCAAAGGCTTTATTGGAGCGTCTGTCGAAGCTGCAAACCAGAAGTGATAAAAAAAGACTTGCCGTTTGTCAAAAGCGGGCAAGTCTTTTTTATTTGTTTCCTGTAAGATCCAGCATTACAATAAGATATTATGCATACTCTTGCAGGATTTCTTTTAATGTAAACGATAAAGCATGGTAGACATACAATGCCGTCATTAAAGAAGGAAATCCGTAACGGGTGCCGTCTTCATCAGGAACAAGCGGCATTTTTAATTTAGAGTCAATATGTACATCACAATATTGTTCAATTCCCGCACTGTCATTAGCTGCCGGTGATACGCATACGACCCCTGCACCTTTTTCAAAAAGCTCTTTCGCCAGCGCCTGCTCTTCAGCTGTGCCCGATCCTGAACAAAACATCAGTACCCTGTCGCTTTCAGTCACGTCCTCAGCGCTTTCTGGAAAGGCTTTGACAGATGGGAATGGTTCTTTACTTTCGGTTGCCTCATAAAAGACGCCTTGAAGCTCATTAGCTCCGTATAAATAAATGGAATGCCCGCTAATCACTGCTTGAGCAAGCAGCCGCGCCCCATCTTCAATCGCGTCAGATTCCTTATCCTGAATGCGGGAAAAAATACCTGTTAACTGCGTCGTGAATATTTTCAACATAAGTGAATCCTCCTTTATAACGTACAATATCAGTATACAACAAAAGAGAAAATGCGCAGAAAATGTCGTAAAGTAGACTATTATAATTAAAGGAAATAGGAAAATCAAACAGAATACATACACTACTGCTTACTTTTGACGAAAATCATAATATTGGGGTGTAAAATGATGAATGAAAAAATTTTAATCGTTGATGATCAATACGGCATACGTATTTTGCTTAACGAAGTATTCAATAAAGAAGGCTACCAGACGTTTCAGGCTGCAAACGGTCTGCAGGCACTTGACATTGTGACAAAAGAACGGCCTGACCTTGTGCTTCTCGACATGAAAATTCCCGGAATGGATGGTATCGAAATTTTGAAACGGATGAAGGTCATTGACGAAAACATCCGGGTAATTATCATGACGGCATACGGAGAGCTCGACATGATCCAGGAATCGAAGGAACTGGGCGCTTTGACGCACTTTGCGAAGCCGTTTGACATTGATGAAATCCGAGATGCAGTGAAAAAATATTTGCCTCTGAAGTCTAACTGACATAAAGAAGAAACAAATGAATCATGTCATTATGTTGCCGATTTGTCGAAAAGTTGGTATTCTAGTTATGGAGAAAAAGCGATCTGGTATTTACATATGACAGCATTAAATGGGTCATGCTAGGATGGAGAGCTTTTTTCGCTAGAAGACAATCAGGCTACATAAGGAGGACGTTCGACATGCCTTTAGTTTCAATGACAGAAATGTTGAATACAGCTAAAGAAAAAGGTTATGCAGTAGGACAATTCAACTTAAACAACCTTGAGTTTACTCAAGCAATTTTACAAGCAGCTGAAGAAGAAAAATCTCCAGTGATCCTTGGTGTTTCCGAAGGTGCGGGACGCTACATGGGCGGCTTCAAAACAGTCGTAGCTATGGTAAAAGCACTTATGGAAGAGTACAAAGTGACAGTTCCTGTTGCGATCCACTTAGACCACGGTTCAAGCTTTGAATCTTGTGCGAAAGCGATTCATGCAGGTTTCACATCTGTTATGATCGACGCTTCTCACCATCCATTTGAAGAAAACATTGCAACAACTTCTAAAGTTGTTGAGCTTGCTCATTTCCACGGAGTATCTGTAGAAGCTGAGCTTGGAACAGTTGGCGGACAAGAAGATGACGTTATCGCTGAAGGCGTAATCTACGCTGATCCTAAGGAGTGCCAAGAGCTTGTTGAGCGCACTGGCATCGACTGCCTTGCACCTGCATTAGGTTCTGTTCACGGTCCTTACAAAGGTGAACCAAACCTTGGTTTCAAGGAAATGGAGGATATCGGTAAAACAACTGGTCTTCCATTAGTTCTTCACGGCGGTACTGGAATTCCGACTGCTGACATTAAAAAATCAATTTCACTTGGTACAGCTAAAATCAACGTGAATACTGAAAACCAAATTTCTTCTGCAAAAGCTGTTCGCGAAACATTGGCAGCAAAGCCTGACGAATACGATCCTCGTAAATATCTTGGACCTGCTCGTGATGCGATCAAAGAAACAGTTATCGGTAAAATGCGTGAATTTGGTTCTTCAAACCAAGCTTAATTCAATTTGAACGTTTATAGCCGCCTGACAGCTTGACAGGCGGTTTTCTGTCTATCATTAGAAAGCGCAATCATATCCACTGTTCAGAAAATTTCTTTTTCAGGGAGGCTTTTGGGTCATGCTATTTTTTGTTGATACAGCCAATATTGATGAAATCAAAGAAGCGAATGAATTAGGAGTTCTTGCTGGTGTAACGACGAATCCTAGTTTAGTAGCAAAAGAAGCTAACGTATCATTCCACGACCGTCTTCGCGAGATTACAGACGTTGTGAAAGGTTCTGTAAGCGCAGAGGTTATTTCTTTGAAAGCAGAGGAAATGATTGAAGAAGGAAAAGAACTGGCGAAAATCGCTCCAAACATTACGGTGAAAATCCCGATGACGCCTGACGGTTTAAAAGCGGTAAGAGCACTTACTGACTTAGGCATCAAAACTAACGTCACATTGATTTTTAATGCCAACCAGGCGTTGCTCGCTGCCAGAGCAGGGGCAACGTATGTATCACCTTTTCTGGGACGTTTAGATGACATCGGTCACAACGGTCTTGATCTGATTTCAGATATCAGACGGATTTTTGACATTCATGGTCTTGACACACAAATCATTGCAGCGTCAATCCGTCATCCGCAGCACGTGACAGAGGCAGCGCTAAGAGGGGCTCATATCGGCACAATGCCGCTGAAAGTCATTCATGCGCTTACGAAGCATCCGCTAACAGACAAAGGAATCGAACAATTCCTGGCAGACTGGAACAAATAATGGCAAACAGCGGCAAACCGCTTTATCTCTGTTTGCCGCGGCTTTTGTTTTTTCATCGTCCTGATTCAGCGGACTTGCAGATGCAGACGCAACTTAACAGAAAAGGAATGATTGGGCTGCAGAAGCTGATATCGGAACGAAGGGTTTGCGTACCGCTTTTTGCCGGATGACATCAATGTCTCTTAAGCCGGCGGGTCTCTGTGCAACTTTCGAAATTTGTGCCCCGCAAAGCTTCGTTATTTTCTTCTGATATTTTACAATGTGTTGTATTCTTTCTCTTCGAATTGGCTAGATTTTGGACATGAGCTTTATTTGCAGAGACAGAATAAAATAACATTTTATTTAGCTCCGCAGCTATCTTCTTATGGAAGGAGACTATCATGGAAAAGTTGAATATTGCCGGCGGTGACTCGTTAAACGGTACAGTACATATCAGCGGCGCTAAAAACAGTGCTGTTGCTTTAATACCTGCAACCATTTTGGCGAATTCCGAGGTGACAATTGAAGGGCTTCCAGAGATTTCAGATATTGAAACGCTGCGTGACCTGTTAAAGGAAATCGGCGGCAACGTGCATTTTGAGAATGGGGAAATGGTTGTTGACCCCGCCTCAATGATCAGCATGCCGCTTCCTAACGGGAAAGTAAAAAAGCTTCGCGCGTCGTATTATTTAATGGGGGCGATGCTCGGCCGCTTCAAACAGGCTGTCATCGGATTGCCTGGCGGCTGCCACTTAGGCCCCCGTCCGATTGATCAGCATATTAAAGGCTTTGAAGCGCTTGGTGCTGAAGTGACCAATGAGCAGGGAGCCATTTATTTGCGTGCAGACAGGCTGAGAGGCGCACGTATTTACTTAGATGTCGTAAGCGTAGGGGCAACCATTAATATTATGCTTGCCGCTGTTTTGGCAGAAGGGAAAACAGTCATCGAAAATGCTGCCAAGGAGCCTGAGATCATCGATGTCGCGACACTGCTTACCAGCATGGGCGCCAAAATCAAAGGCGCGGGAACCAATGTGATCCGAATTGACGGAGTGAAGGAATTGCACGGCTGTAAGCATACGATCATTCCGGACAGAATTGAGGCTGGAACCTTTATGATTGCAGGGGCTGCAATGGGCAAGGAAGTCATTATTGATAATGTGATTCCCACTCACCTTGAGTCTTTAACGGCAAAGCTGAGAGAAATGGGCTACCATATCGAAACAAGTGACGACCAGCTTCTTATTGTCAACAGGCAGAAACACTTAAAGCCGGTTGATGTCAAAACCCTTGTATACCCAGGCTTTCCGACTGACTTACAGCAGCCGATGACAGCGCTCCTGACAAGGGCAAAAGGGACGAGTGTCGTCACAGACACCATCTACTCGGCGAGGTTTAAGCATATTGATGAACTGAGACGGATGGGTGCCAACATGAAAGTAGAAGGCAGATCTGCCATCGTCACTGGTCCTGTCGAGCTTCAAGGCGCAAAGGTGAAAGCGAGTGATCTGCGTGCGGGAGCTTGTCTGGTCGTTGCCGGCCTGATGGCTGACGGTGTCACGGAAATTACGGGTCTGGAGCATATAGACCGCGGATACAGCAACCTTGAGAAGAAGCTTGAAGGGATTGGAGCGACAATCTGGCGTGAAAAATTGACTGACGAAGAAATAGAACAGCTTCAAAATTCATAATGATTTCTTGTTTGAGGAGATCGTGTGGGCATGGAAAAAGTTTATCTTATCTATGGAATTGGTGGGTGCGACCGAAGCGCCAATCTGTATATCGGAGGGGACTCGGAAACGGGCCCGCACCGATGTCGCAGCTGACTCGCTTGAAGGCACAAACCTTTTAGCAAGCGTCGCTGACGGTCCAGTCCGCGGCCCTGGCATAAATATGCGAAAAATCGAAAGCGGTGGGCTGCATTGAGATTGAAGCATCAGACATTGATAAAAGTTGTGGCGAAAGAAAAACAAGACGTCGTTGCCACGAAAGACATCTAAGTTTCGGGAGGCCGGCACCAGAATTAATTTGATCAACGTTAGCGATGTCGCAGGCGCCATCAACACGACTATGGATCAGGAGAGAGCTTTCTGCTGCTGCGTTAAAATGTTGTAATTCAGCCTTAAGAAACAAAAATAGCGGGTGTGCGCCCGCTTTTCCTTTGCAGAAAAGCGTCAACTCTATCAATTCCATGTCAAAACCTTATTTCAGTTGAATAATTTTCTGAAATAAGGTAAAAATAAAGAGTGCTGCGAATTTTACTGCGTAATTCCTTCTTTTAAGCACTAGGAAAATTTCAATTTCTACCGCATACAGACGATATAAGTATTGATCTTCTCATGTTTTTGTCCTCGCTTCCTTCAAAACTCATTAAGACAATCCTTTTAACAAAAGCGCCGATCATGGGTGGAAGTGTTACCGATAGAAGTTCCTTTATGTTAAAAAAAGAATGTGCTTTGGCGGATGTTGTGCAAAAGCAGCAGGTTATATGTGCAGAGTAAGATATTGACTATGAAAAGCGTGGTGTTTTTATGAAAAACGTATCCATTTCCTCTTTGGAAAATATGAAATTGAAAGAGCTTTATGAACTTGCAAGACATTATAAAATCTCCTATTACAGCAAACTGACAAAAAAAGAACTCATTTTCGCTATTCTAAAAGCAAACGCAGAACAGGAAGATCTGCTGTTTATGGAAGGCGTTCTTGAAATCATCCAGTCCGAAGGTTTCGGCTTCCTGAGACCGATCAACTACTCTCCAAGCTCAGAAGATATTTACATTTCAGCTTCACAAATCCGCCGTTTCGATTTGCGAAACGGAGACAAAGTATCAGGCAAGGTTCGCCCGCCAAAAGAAAATGAGCGCTACTATGGACTTTTGCACGTTGAAGCGGTAAACGGGGATGATCCCGAATCTGCAAAAGAGCGTGTGCATTTCCCGGCTCTTACACCTCTTTATCCAGACCGCCAAATGGTGCTTGAAACAAAACCAAACTTCTTGTCTACAAGAATTATGGACATGATGGCGCCGGTTGGATTTGGCCAGCGCGGTTTGATTGTTGCACCTCCAAAAGCCGGCAAAACGATGCTGCTGAAGGAAATTGCCAACAGTATTACAGCGAACCAGCCTGAAGCAGAGCTGATTGTGCTTTTGATTGACGAAAGACCAGAGGAAGTGACCGATATCGAGCGCTCTGTAGCCGGGGATGTCGTCAGTTCAACGTTTGATGAAGTGCCGGAAAACCATATTAAAGTGGCTGAGCTTGTGCTTGAGCGCGCAATGCGTCTAGTAGAACACAAAAAAGACGTCATCATTCTGATGGATAGTATCACACGTCTTGCCCGCGCTTACAACTTAGTGATTCCGCCAAGCGGAAGAACGCTTTCCGGAGGGATCGACCCAGCAGCGTTCCACCGCCCGAAACGCTTCTTCGGAGCTGCGAGAAATATCGAAGAGGGCGGCAGCTTAACGATCCTTGCTACGGCTCTTGTCGATACAGGATCGCGTATGGACGATGTGATTTATGAAGAATTCAAGGGAACAGGCAACATGGAGCTTCATCTTGACCGTTCTCTGGCAGAGCGCCGCATCTTCCCGGCCATCGATATCCGCCGTTCAGGAACGCGTAAGGAGGAGCTGCTTGTGCCTAAAGAGCACCTTGATCGTTTATGGTCGATTCGCAAAACGATGTCTGATTCACCGGATTTCGCAGAAAAATTCATGAGAAAAATGAAAAAAACCAAAACGAACCAGGAATTCTTCGATATACTCAATCAAGAATGGAAACAAGCAAATCTATCATCTGCCAGACGATAAATTGTATTTGCAAAAGAAGTAAATCACTGATATAATTTTCTCATATGCGTTTCGGACAATGATCCGAAATAATAACTCTGTTTCCACACGGGATTCAGGGCGGAAGGAGATGGATACAATGAAAGCAGGAATTCATCCTAATTTCAAAAAAGCAACAGTTAAATGCGCTTGTGGAAATGAATTTGAAACAGGCTCAGTAAAAGAAGAGGTACGCGTTGAGATTTGCTCTGAATGCCACCCATTCTACACTGGCCGTCAAAAATTCGCTTCTGCTGATGGTCGTGTTGATCGCTTTAACAAAAAATACGGTCTTAAGTAATAATAGATTTTTCAACAGGCAAGAAGCACTCTTGCCTGTTTTTTATATTGTCTAAAACACAAGCTGGCAGAGAGAGGGGAGCGGAGCTTATGTACATAATGAAACAAAGCGGGTGGCTTGAGCTGATTTGCGGCAGTATGTTCTCAGGAAAATCTGAAGAGCTGATCAGAAGAGTAAAGAGAGCGACTTACGCCAAGCAGGAAGTCAGAGTATTTAAGCCTGTAATTGATGATCGATACAGCGAAGATGCAGTTGTTTCCCATAATGGAACATCCATGACGAGCTATGCTATTTCTTCTGCTGCGGACATTTGGACTCACATCAGTGAAAATACGGATGTGATTGCTGTTGATGAAGTGCAGTTTTTTGACAGGAATATTGTGGAGGTCTTATCTTCTCTTGCTGATAAAGGCTACCGTGTGATTGCAGCGGGTCTTGATATGGATTTTAGAGGAGAGCCGTTCGGCGTCGTCCCGAAAATTATGGCGATTGCAGAAAGTGTGACAAAGCTGCAAGCTGTCTGTTCCGTCTGCGGATCACCGGCGAGCAGGACACAGCGCCTGATTGATGGCAAACCAGCTTCTTACGATGATCCGGTCATCATGGTGGGCGCATCCGAATCATATGAAGCAAGATGCAGACACCATCACGAAGTCCCGGATAAATTTACAAAATAGCCCAAAACATAGGCACATAGATGGAAAACACCAGGTGGAATACCGGTGTTTTTTTTATATTCTGATAATAATTAATTAAAAAATTTAATTAAGTGTATTAAAAAATTAAGTAATTTTCTTCTCTTGAATTTTGATTTTGACAGGCATACAATAGCTTACGTAATGTAAATAGTTTTTAGACATTGTTCGAATAATTGTCATAAAGTCGGTATAAAGATCATGATCTTATTTTTTGGATGGGTTATTACTTAACTTGATTAACAATTTCATGAAAGAAGGAGATTTGCTTGAATAACATAAAAAAAACACAAGAAGGCCACTTAGAAACAACTCTTAGAGGAAAAGAAGTTTTATCTATCCCTACTTTAAATAAAGGCGTTGCTTTTTCAGTAGAAGAGAGACAAGAGCTTGGCTTGGAAGGACTTCTGCCGCCAACTGTACTTTCTCTTGACCAACAGGCACAACGCGCATACGAGCAATTCCAAGCGCAGCCTGACCGTCTTCGTCAAAATGTTTACTTAAGTGATCTTGCAAACCGTAACGAAGTTCTTTTCTATAAATTGCTGAAAAACCATCTTCGTGAAATGCTTCCTGTTGTATATACACCAACAGTTGGTGAAGCGATTCAGGAATACAGCCATGAATATAGAAGACCACAAGGTGTCTACTTGTCAATCGACAACATTGACGGCATCGAAAAAGCGTTCGAAAACCTTCATGCGACAGCGGGAGATATCGATCTTATCGTTGCTACTGACTCTGAAAGTATCCTTGGTATCGGTGACTGGGGAGTAGGCGGTATTAACATCGCGATCGGTAAATTAGCTGTTTACACTGCTGCTGCTGGTATTGACCCTAGCCGTGTTATCCCGGTTGTACTTGATGTCGGTACGAACAACGAAAAACTTCTGAATGATCCTTTATATATTGGTAACAAGCATGAACGTGTTCAAGGCGAACGTTATGAAGAATTCGTTGACGCTTATGTGAAAGCGGCATTGAAATACTTCCCTAAAGCGCTTCTTCACTGGGAAGATCTTGGCAACAAAAATGCACGCAATATCATGAAAAAATACAACCATGACATTCTTACATTTAATGATGATATCCAAGGTACAGGCGCGATTACACTAGCTGGTGTGCTTGCCGCTATGAAGAAAACTGGCGCTTCTATTAAAGATCAGCGTGTTGTTGTCTTCGGTGCTGGTTCTGCTGGTATCGGTATTGCTGACCAAATCCGTGACACAATGATGCTTGCTGGATTATCTGAAGAAGAAGCTAACAAACGCTTCTACACAATTGATTACAGAGGCTTGCTGACTGAAGAAATCGAAGGCATCCTTGATTTCCAAAAACCTTACCTTCGCACTACAGATGAAGTGAAAGAGTGGAAACGCGATGAAAAAGGCCAAATTCCATTCGATGAAGTGGTTCGTCAAGCGAAACCAACAATCTTAATTGGTACTTCAGGGGTTTCAGGTGCGTTCACAGAGGAAATTGTAAAAGAAATGGCATCTCACACAGATCGTCCGGTTATCATGCCGATGTCTAACCCGACTCACCTTGCTGAAGCTGTACCAGAAGATCTCTTCAAATGGACTGACGGAAAAGTGCTTATCGCAACAGGAAGCCCATTTGACAATGTAGAATACAACGGTGTTTCTTATGAAATTGGACAATCTAACAACGCATTCGCGTTCCCTGGTCTTGGACTTGGTTCAATCGTAGCGGAAGCGAGTGTAATAACGCCTGCTATGTTTGCTGCGACTGCTGATGCGATTGCTGAAATGGTTGACTTTGAAACACCTGGAGCAGGATTGCTTCCAAGCATTGACAAGCTTCAAGAAGTTTCTATTGAAGTTGCGATTGCAGTTGCTGAAGCGGCAATTAAAGATGGCGTAGCAAATCGTCAGCCTGAAGATGTGAAACAAGCGGTTCTTGATGCAATGTGGACACCGGAATACAAAAAAGTCATCGCGAAATAATTAGCGAGTAAATTTATTCGTCCGAGGGAAAGCTTTTTGTAAAGCTAAAGTATACGGACATAGGATTTGGAGGAGAATATTTTGAGCATCTTAGATATCTTAATCCTCCTGGCACCGATCTTCTTTGTTATCGTGCTAGGTTGGTTTGCAGGACATTTTGGAAGTTATGATGCCAAGTCAGCAAAAGGGGTAAGTACGTTAGTAACGAAATACGCACTTCCAGCTCACTTTATCGCGGGTATTTTGACAACTTCTAGAAGTGAATTTTTATCTCAAGTACCATTAATGGTTTCTTTAATCATTGGGATTGTTGGTTTCTACATCGTTATTTTATTGATTTGCAGATTTGTGTTTAAATATGACTTAACGAACTCATCCGTATTTTCTTTGAACTCTGCACAGCCGACATTCGCTTTTATGGGTATTCCTGTATTGGGAAGCTTGTTCGGTGCGAGTGAAGTCGCGATTCCGATCGCGGTAACAGGTATCGTTGTTAATGCCATTCTTGATCCGCTTGCGATCATTATCGCTACTGTCGGTGAGTCGTCTAAGAAAAACGAAGACAGCGATGACAGCTTCTGGAAGATGACAGGGAAATCCATCCTGCATGGTCTTTGTGAGCCGCTTGCAGCTGCTCCGTTAATCAGTATGCTTATCGTGCTGATTTTCAACTTCACTCTTCCTGATCTAGCAGTTAAAATGCTTGATCAGCTTGGAAGCACTACTTCTGGTGTGGCTCTATTTGCAGTCGGTGTTACTGTTGGTATCCGAAGCATCAAATTCAGCATACCGGCATTTGGAATTGCGCTGCTTAAAGTTGCGGTTCAGCCTGCGTTAATGTTCTTGATTGCTCTTGCAGTCGGATTACCAGCTGACCAAATGACAAAAGCGATTCTGCTTGTTGCATTCCCTGGTTCTGCCGTAGCAGCCATGATTGCAACTCGTTTCGAGAAACAAGAGGAAGAAACAGCTTCTGCATTTGTAATCAGTGCGGTTCTGTCATTGATTTCACTTCCGATTATTATTGCGCTTACTGCGTAAATCACAAAAAGCTCCCTTTATGGGGAGCTTTTTGCTTTAAGTTTGAAATTTGAACAGTGACAGCAGCGGTTTTTTTCTTATTTTGGTTTTTTCGGAAGCAGCGGCGGTCTCGGGGATCGGCTGGGCGGTGAATTCTTTCATTTGTGAGGCCAGTGCCTCTAGATCTCCAAGGATGTCATCAATTTCTCTTCGATGCTGAAGCAGCTGATAAGACACCCCCTCATCGGCTTTTTGTTTCAGCTGGCGTTCCAGTTCACCGATCCTTGCAAGCAGTTCATTTTCGTCCTGTTTTTGCTGTAATAGCGTGTCGAGTTTCTGTTCGAGCTGTTCAATTCTTCGTTCCGAACCGTTATTTGTTTTTTGGACAATGAAACCTCTGCGCTTTTTAACGCTTTGCGGCACATGAATATCCTGAATGGCGGTGCCTTCAGAAATTTGCTTTTGAACAGATTTGAGAACCTTCACATCTTCTATAGTAAACGAATAATGCCCGAGCTCATTGCGTTCGGCTGGAAGATTCAGCTGTTTTACCCATCGCTGCACCGTTTTTGCGGAGACGCCGAGTTCACTTGCTACCTTATTTGTATTCATGATCCCATACCTCCTTTTTAGCCTAGGTATTCGACCATAGAATGCGGTTCCCTTCCGGTTAGACAAAACAAGAAAAGATTCGGCAAAGAAAGTGGAGTTCTCCTTAATTTCTTCAAAAACCGTTATTGTTCATACAGTTCTAATGGAAGCTTGTCAGGATCAAAAAAGAAGGTGAACCGCTTGCCAGTCAGCGGGTCTGTTCTGATCGGCTCCGTTTTGATTCCTTTTTCATGAAGCTCCTGAACCGCCTCATCCAAGCTGCTGACTGTAAAGGCGAGATGACGCAGGCCTGCTGCTTCAGGCCGAGTTTGGCGTTCGGGCGGATCAGGAAACGAGAACAGCTCAATGACGTACGAGCCGTTAAGCGACAAATCAAGCTTATAAGAGCCGCGATCTTTGCGGTACGTTTCTTGAATCACCTGAAAACCAAGCTTATGTACGTAGAAAGTTTTCGACTTTTCATAATCTGAACATATGATTGCAATATGATGTATCGATTTCAGCAACATGATCCCTCCTTGATTCCCAGTATAGCAGAGGGGGCTTTTGCATCTGGGATTGAAATGCTTTTGACTGGGGTTCATCACTATACTATAATGAGAATGTTACGCACAGGAAAACAGAGGTGAAGACCGTGTTAGACCGTTTAAAGTCAATCGAAGAACGATACGAAAAATTAAATGAGCTTTTAAGCGATCCAGAAGTAGTCAACGATCCGAAAAAGCTAAGAGAATATTCAAAAGAGCAATCTGATATACAAGAAACAGTTGACGTATATAGACAATACAGAGATGCGTCGGAACAGCTGACTGATGCAAAAGCGATGCTTGAAGATAAGCTGGACGCTGAGATGCGCGATATGGTGAAGGAAGAGATTTCTGAACTTCAGAAAGAAACGGAAACACTGTCCGAGCGCCTGAAAGTGCTCCTCATTCCGAAAGATCCCAATGATGACAAAAACGTTATCATGGAGATCCGCGGAGCTGCGGGAGGCGAGGAAGCCGCTTTATTTGCGGGCAGCCTGTACAGAATGTATTCCCGCTATGCAGAGCTTCAAGGCTGGAAAACAGAGGTCATGGAAGCGAGTGTAACCGGAACGGGCGGCTACAAAGAAATCATCTTTATGATTACGGGAAGCGGTGCATATTCGAAACTCAAATACGAAAACGGCGCCCACCGCGTGCAGCGTGTGCCTGAAACAGAATCAGGCGGCCGTATTCATACCTCTACTGCAACAGTAGCATGTCTTCCTGAGGCAGAAGAGGTAGAGGTTGACATTCATGAGAAGGATATCCGCGTCGATACGTTTGCATCAAGCGGACCGGGCGGACAAAGCGTTAACACAACAATGTCTGCGGTTCGTCTGACCCATTTGCCGACAGGTGTTGTTGTATCATGCCAGGATGAAAAATCTCAAATCAAGAACAAAGAAAAAGCAATGAAGGTTCTCCGTGCCAGAATCTATGATAAATTTCAGCGGGAAGCCCAAGCTGAATATGATCAAACACGGAAATCAGCAGTTGGATCAGGTGACCGCTCTGAGCGTATCCGCACATACAACTTCCCGCAAAACCGTGTGACGGATCACAGAATCGGCCTGACGATTCAAAAGCTTGACCAGATCCTTGAAGGAAAACTTGATGAAGTGGTTGAAGCGCTGATCGTTGAAGATCAAGCAAGCAAGCTTCAGCAGTCGGAAGGCTAAGATGAAGACAATATTTGAAGCCCTGAAATGGGCTTCTTCTTATTTAACTGCAGCGGGAAGAGAAGAAAATGCGGCTGAGCTTCTTTTGCTTAATGATACTGGAATGGACAGGAGCAAGCTGCTTGCTAACTTGCGGGAACCAATCGGCGAAGACGAGCTATATCGCTTTAAGCGCCACGTTGAGATGCATAAAGAGGGCGTGCCGGTTCAGTACATTATCGGAAAAGAATTTTTTTACGGCCGGGAATTTATGGTGAATGATGATGTGCTGATCCCGCGGCCGGAAACAGAAGAGGTTGTCTATCATCTGCTTGAAAAATATAAGCATATCTTTTCTGAGGGCGACAAGCTTGAGGTTGTTGACGTCGGTACAGGGAGCGGCGCAATAGCTGTCACGCTTTCGCTTGAAAATCAAAACTTTTCCGTGTCGGCTGTCGATATCTCAAAAGAGGCGCTGCAAGTTGCTTCTGCTAATGCGGAAAAGCTCGGAGCAGATGTTTGCTTTTATGAGGGCGACCTGCTTGAGCCTTTTATTAAGGCGGGAAAAAAAGCCGACATTATCGTTTCAAATCCTCCATATATCTCAGAAGAAGAAATGGCTGATCTGTCGGAAATTGTCCGTTTTCATGAGCCGCTGCACGCTCTCACTGATGGCGGAGACGGACTGAAATTTTATAAGCGGTTTATGGAAGACATTCCGCTAATCATGAAGGATAAAGTGTTTGTTGTTTTTGAAATCGGCTGGAAACAGGGAGAAGCAATCAAAGAGCTGTTCCTCAAAGCATTTAAGGACGCGAAAGTGGAAGTGCTGAAAGATATTAACGGAAAAGACAGAACCATATGCGCCGTGATTCATAAAAATATATAACCAGCTTGCTGGCAAGTTGATGAATCAAGCTATAACACCGGCAAAGGGGATGACAAAATGAAAAAAGCCCTGGCAGCAGGAATTTTGCTCATTGCGATTGAGAGCATGATTGGCACTATTTTTCCGCAGGCTCTTTCCTATGAAACGATGTTTGGCGTTGCGTCTCTCGTTTTGATTGGGCTTGCGGTGATCACATCGGGTTTGGCTGTGAGCGGAAGCGATCAGCGAGCAAACTATCATTCAGAAACGAAAGAAGGCCGAGCAGCCCGCTTGAAAATATCGGCTGCTTTGCTTGTTGCGGCGATCCCTTCTGTTCTATGTTATTTGCTCACGGTCTTGTTCTAATAAAAAAGGAAGCCTGTTTAGGCTTCCTTTTTTTGCAGTAAAACAGAATCCCATAGCCAATAGACGAGAGCTGTTAATACAGAAAAAAGATAGAAGGCAGTATTTTGAAACAAAGATTGGCTTGAAGGCTGCAGCACGCCGAAAATGATCGCGTTAGCAATAAATGCTGCGGCAAGGTAATACAGAAGATACAAAGGGCTGAACCGTTTCGGTTTTTTATTCATCATGAATTGAAGCGGCAGCGCAAATAGTAAATAAGGAAAAAGGAAATAAAATGCCATCGTGATGACAGCGGCAATGATAAATGAATGAATATAGATAATCGAATAAAGAACTGACATCGTGAATGCTGATAACAGCACTGTATAATTATATTTCATTTTAAACCTCCTAAAATACTATCGTACCATAAATTAGATTAACAGCCTGCTAGATTTTTTTCACCCTATACGTTTATCTTAAGCTCTCCTTGTCCATAATAGGGCTAGAACCAAAGGACGGAGAGGAACGGTGGGGACCGATGAAAAAAACTGTCATCATATTCATATATATTTTTCTTTTATTATCTGGAGCGCTTGTAGGGCTGGCAAAAGAAGAAACGGCCCGGCAATCAGAAAATCAGCCGGTGGTCATACCAGATGAGGCGATTCGTCTGAGAATATTGGCAAATAGCGATAGAGAGAAAGATCAGCAATTAAAGCGGCATATCAGAGACGCGGTCAATAAAGAAATCACAATCTGGGTAGAGAATATTACTTCTATAGATGAAGCACGGCGTTTGATTCGCTCAAAGCTGCCTGAAATTAAAGCAATTGCAAAGGAAACAATGAAGAAAGAAGGAGCGGACCAATCGATATCCGTTGATTTTAACAACGTCTCATTTCCGACAAAGCTTTACGGAAACATGGTGTATCCAGCCGGTGAGTATGAAGCGATTTTGATTACGCTTGGAAAAGGAGAAGGAGCTAACTGGTGGTGTGTGCTGTTTCCGCCGCTCTGCTTTCTCGACTTTTCTAACGGGGAAGCCGTCAAAGAACAAGAAGATCAAGAAGCCTCGAAAAAACAAACCGAAAAAGTGCTCGAGGACGTAACCGCTAAAGCGAAAAATGCCAAAAAAGAAGAAAAGGAAGACGACACAGAGGTGAAATTCTTCTTAGTTGAATGGATTTCCGGCCTTTTTTCCTAATACCTGGTCTAAAAATAGATTCGCCTCATAGATTGGAAGAAAGAACGCAAAAACGGGGTGAACGGATGTTTTATCAACTGCGGGTGGCAAGGGAAAAAGACGGAGAAGGACTCGAGGCATTTTTGAAACAGGCGAAAACCAGCTGTGAAGGCGTGAGAGAGAACTTCACTCAATTTCTTATGCTGGAGGACAGCGAAAAAAACATTGCCGGCTGTCTCGGAATTGAAAAAATAAGCTGTGGTCAAGGATTGCTGCGATCACTTGTCATATCGGACAAGCTTCATCAAGGTCATATTGTGACGCTCTTTCAGAGCATGGAGCTGTTGTGCGAAAAGCATCAGATCAAAACAGTATATTTAATAGCGAATCAGCATTCCTCCGCCGACTTTCTGGCGGCGCTTGGATTTGAACCAGCTGAAAGTGTACCTGAAGAGCTGTGTTCTTCTGGTCATTTCTGTGAATCGCAGCAAAGAGAAGGAGCCGTCTTGATGAAAAAAGCATCTGGATAAGTACGATTTATACACATACTTATCCACTTCTTCAATAGCGTTGTCCACAATTTGTGGATAACGCTTGTTTTATTACAGGACATCTTTTATACTTTCAAAAGGATTACACGCGAAAAACAATCGTTTTATCGTTGTGAATAAGGAGTTTGGTCTGAAAATGAAAACGAAAAGATGGTTTGTGGATGTAACTGATGAGTTATCCACAAATGATCCACAAATTGCACAAGCAGCCGCTTTGCTCCGAGAAAATGAAGTCGTTGCATTCCCGACAGAAACGGTATACGGTCTCGGCGCAAACGCGAAAAACACAGAAGCTGTCAAAAAAATATATGAGGCGAAAGGGCGGCCGAGCGATAATCCCCTCATTGTCCACATTGCGGATATCAGTCAGCTTGCCGATTTAACCGGCCCGGCGCCGGAAAAGGCGAAAATCTTGATGAAACGGTTTTGGCCGGGTGCACTAACGCTCATCCTGCCGTGTAAACCTGATGCGCTCTCCCCCCGTGTAACGGCAGGGCTTGAAACGGTTGCCATTAGGATGCCGGATCATCCGCTTGCTCTAGCGCTGATTCGTGAGTCTGGTTTGCCGATTGCGGCACCTAGCGCCAATCTGTCAGGCAAGCCAAGTCCGACAAAGGCCGAGCATGTGGCTCATGACTTGGAAGGCCGAATAGCTGGAATCATGGACGGAGGTCCTACCGGGATTGGGGTCGAATCAACTGTACTTTCATGTGCGGGCGACATTCCTGTCCTCCTGCGCCCGGGCGGCGTTACGAAAGAACAAATTGAAGCGGAGGTAGGACCGATCCTTGTGGATAAAGGACTCAGCGATCAAAATGAGAAGCCGATTTCTCCAGGGATGAAATATACACATTATGCGCCGACAGCGCCGCTTGCCATTTGCGAAGGCGGACCAGAGCGCGTTCAGCACCTCATTCAAGAATTTCAACAAGGCGGCAGACGAGTTGGCGTCCTGACGACAGAAGAAAACGCGGACGTATATTCCGCTGATTATGTGAAGAGCTGCGGCAGACGGTCACAGCTTGAGACTGTTGCGGCGGCGCTGTATGATGCGCTGCGCAGCTTTGATGAAAATAAGGTGGACTTTATTATTGCGGAATCCTTTCCTGACACGGGCGTCGGTCTCGCCGTTATGAACAGGCTGATGAAAGCTGCCGGAGGAAGAGTGATTTGCTGAATACAGTCAGATGTTCTAACCCTTTTTGGACACGCATAGGCTAAAAAAGCAGGGCGTGTCCAAGGGGGTTATTTATGTATGTCGGATTTGTTCATAGGAGAGCTGGTGACTTTAAGCATCATGGCGTTTGCTTTAGGGATGGATGCTTTTTCTGTCGGTCTCGGAATGGGCATGGTCAAACTCAGGAAAAAGCAGATATTCTACATTGGTTTCATTATCGGCCTCTTTCACGTCGTTATGCCTCTTGCAGGGATGGCAGCCGGCAGCATGTTGTCGGGGCTCTTAGGTGTGTTAGCGGTTTATATCGGGGGTTCGCTGCTTTTGGTTCTTGGGGTTCAAATGCTTATGGCTTCTTTTAAACAGTCAGAAGACCGATTCATGTCGCTGGCAGGGCCGGGCTTATTGCTGTTTGCAATCGGCGTCAGCCTTGATAGCTTCTCCGTCGGTTTGAGCTTGGGGATATACGGCTCGCATCTGCTCCTCACCATTACCCTGTTTGGGCTGTTCAGCATGATATTGACATGGCTGGGCTTGCTGATCGGAAAACAAGTACAGTCATGGCTTGGCTCATACAGCGAAGCGCTCGGAGGCATCATACTCATCGCCTTTGGCTTAAAGCTTCTTTTGCCAATTTGATATTTCAATAAAAGAAACGAAGTCGCCGTTTCTTTTTTCTTCATATATAATAGAGAAAATAAGGGGTGACTAACGTGAATATTATTTTTGTCTGTACAGGAAACACGTGCCGCAGCCCGATGGCTGAGGCGCTTTTTAAATCAATTGCAGAAACGGAAGGGCTGAATGTCAGTGTCCGCTCGGCAGGTGTTTTTGCTTCGCCTAATGGGAGAGCGACGTCTCATGCGGTCGAAGCGCTGTTTGAAAAGCACATCGCCTTGAATCACGTGTCTTCTCCATTAACTGAAGAACATATGGAATCGGCTGATTTAATTCTGACTATGACTCATCAGCACAAACAGATCATTGCCAGTCAATTTGGACGGTACCGTGATAAGGTGTTTACGCTAAAAGAATATGTTACAGGCACCCACGGGGATGTTATCGATCCGTTCGGCGGTTCAATTGAGATCTATAAACAAACGAGAGATGAGCTTGAAGAGCTTCTTTGGCGGCTGGCAAAACAGCTGAAAAAAGAAGGCAAGTAGGCTGTCAGAAAATCTGCAAACAGGTCATTTGCAAATCCTGCGTGAAGGAGTAGAATAAAGTGAAAAGCACATCATATGGTGTGAACCAGAGCGGACAGGCTGCGCGGCCAATATAGCGGGCGGGACCGCATTACACACGTGGGAGGAAAAGCAGATGAAAGTAGCCATCGCATCGGATCATGGCGGCGTTCACATTCGGAATGAAATCAAAGAGTTAATGGACGAATTGCAAATTGAATATATTGATATGGGCTGTGACTGCGGCGACAGCGGATCTGTCGATTATCCTGATTATGCTTTTCCGGTAGCCGAAAAAGTGGTAAGCGGCGAAGCTGACCGCGGCATTTTAATTTGCGGGACAGGCATTGGTATGAGTATTTCCGCTAATAAAGTCAAAGGCATCCGCTGCGCGCTGGCACACGACACATTCAGCGCGAAGGCAACGAGAGAGCATAATGACACAAACATCCTCGCGATGGGTGAACGGGTGATCGGCCCTGGTTTGGCGCGGGAAATCGCAAAAATCTGGCTGACTACCGAGTTTACCGGCGGAAGACATCAGACTCGTATTAGCAAAATCTCAGATTATGAAGAGAAAAACCTATAGGGGTGCTGTTCAATGAATGAGATCAAACAAACGTGGAGTAGGATGCTGTCTAAGTTTCAGGAACAAGCGGAATTAAAGCCGGATCAGCTTTTTGTCCTAGGATGCAGTACAAGCGAAGTGGCCGGCAGCCGGATCGGAACATCGGGCAGTGTAGACATCGCGGAAAGCATCTACAGCGGACTTGCTGAGCTTAAGGAGAAGACGGGAATCCATCTCGCGTTTCAATGCTGCGAGCATTTGAACAGAGCGCTTGTTGTCGAGGAAGAAACAGCTAGGCTGTTCAGGCTCCCAACAGTCTTTGCCGTACCCGTTCCAAAAGCGGGCGGCGCGATGGCTACTTATGCATTTAAGCGGATGGCGTCTCCTGTTCTTGTCGAGACCATTCAGGCTGATGCCGGAATAGACATCGGCGATACGTTTATCGGCATGCATCTGAAGTCGGTAGCTGTGCCTGTGCGTGTTTCTCAAAACAGCCTCGGTGCAGCGCATGTGACCTTAGCGCGTACACGGCCGAAGCTGATTGGCGGAATGCGGGCGGTTTATGGGTGTGAATGAAAGGACTGCATGGCCAGTCTTTTCTTTTTAAGCAGAAAAATAAATTCCGAACTTTAGCTTAAATATATGTTGTTAATATTCGTTTTTACCAATATAAATTCAAATTTTTAAAAAATAATCTTTTACATTGGTCTAAAAAACCATGTACAATAGTGATGGTAAAAACAAAGAACAGGATACGGATAGGAGAGGATCTCGCTGATGAAACATTTACCTGCGCAAGACGAACAAGTGTTTAACGCCATTAAAAATGAGCGTGAACGCCAACAGACTAAGATCGAATTGATTGCTTCTGAGAACTTTGTAAGTGAAGCTGTTATGGAAGCACAAGGATCTGTTTTGACGAATAAATACGCTGAAGGATATCCGGGCAAACGCTACTATGGCGGATGTGAGTACGTCGATGTCGTTGAAGATATCGCTCGTGACCGTGCGAAGGAAATCTTTGGAGCGGAATATGTAAACGTTCAGCCGCATTCAGGTGCGCAAGCAAACATGGCAGTATACTTCACGATCTTAGAACAAGGCGATACTGTGCTTGGGATGAACCTCTCCCACGGCGGCCATTTAACACACGGAAGTCCAGTCAACTTCAGCGGTGTGCAATATAACTTTGTTGAGTACGGCGTAGATAAAGAAACGCAATATATTGATTATGATGACGTGCGTGAAAAAGCTCTCGCTCATAAGCCGAAGCTCATCGTAGCAGGAGCAAGTGCGTATCCTCGTACAATCGACTTTAAAAAATTCCGTGAAATTGCAGATGAAGTCGGCGCTTACTTCATGGTGGATATGGCGCATATCGCAGGACTTATTGCGGCGGGCCTTCATCCAAACCCGGTTCCTTACGCTGATTTTGTGACGACAACAACTCATAAAACACTTCGCGGACCTCGCGGCGGTATGATCCTTTGCCGTGAAGAGTTCGGCAAGAAAATTGATAAATCAATCTTCCCTGGCATTCAAGGCGGCCCGCTGATGCACGTGATTGCCGCAAAAGCTGTTTCATTCGGCGAAGTATTGCAGGACGATTTCAAAACATATGCACAAAACATCATTTCAAATGCGAAACGCCTGGCTGAAGCATTAACGAAAGAAGGCGTTCAGCTTGTTTCGGGCGGAACCGACAACCACCTTATCCTTGTTGACCTTCGTTCTCTCGGACTGACAGGTAAGGTTGCGGAGCACGTGCTTGATGAAATCGGCATTACGTCTAACAAAAACGCGATCCCATACGATCCTGAAAAACCATTCGTCACAAGCGGTATCCGTCTAGGTACAGCTGCTGTGACAAGCCGCGGTTTTGACGGGGACGCATTGGACGAAGTCGGTGCCATCATTGCGCTTGCATTGAAAAACCACGAAGATAAAGGAAAACTTGAAGAAGCAAGACAGCGTGTAGCTGCTCTGACTGATCAATTTCCTTTGTATCAAGAATTAGACTACTAAGACCTAAAAAACCCGCTTGGCTTTGGCCGCGGGTTTTTTGACGATGTTCTTGAAACTCCATGTCTTTTTTTGTAGAATCAATAGAAGTGTGAAATTGTCGATGTGACAATAAAAAAGGAGCTGAAACACAGTATGGGAAAGGTTTATGTATTTGATCATCCTTTAATTCAGCATAAGCTGACATATATACGGAATGAAAATACAGGTACGAAAGATTTTAGAGAGCTTGTGGACGAAGTAGCCACTCTTATGGCATTTGAAATTACCCGCGATCTTCCTTTAGAAGAAGTGGATATCAAGACACCGGTTCAGGCTGCTAAATCGAAAGTCATCTCAGGTAAAAAACTTGGAGTGGTTCCTATCCTCAGAGCGGGATTAGGAATGGTTGACGGTATCTTAAAGCTGATTCCTGCGGCAAAAGTGGGACATGTCGGCCTGTACCGCGATCCCGAAACCTTAAAACCCGTAGAATACTATGTCAAGCTTCCTTCTGACGTGGAAGAACGTGAATTCATCGTGGTGGACCCGATGCTGGCCACAGGCGGTTCTGCAGTTGAAGCCATTCACAGCCTCAAAAAGCGCGGTGCGAAACATATTCGTTTCATGTGTCTTGTGGCGGCGCCTGAAGGTGTGGAAGAATTGCAGAAGCATCATTCAGACGTGGATATTTACATTGCGGCGCTTGATGAAAAATTAAATGAAAAAGGTTATATTGTTCCAGGTCTTGGAGACGCGGGAGATCGTATGTTTGGAACAAAATAAAAGTGAAAACCCCGGAAAGGGTTTTCTTTTTTGTCCAGTTATTTGATATTCGGTCAGCTTGTATACAATTATAGGTGAAAATGTGAACATTCTGTGGAGGCGTAAATTATAAAAAGTTTTTTAACTTTAAACAGATTGACACACGTTCAGGCGCTATTGTATGCTAAACGAGGGTATTATGAGAAGGTTTTCATAGCTTTCATTATAGTCCTCATCCTCAATGTGAATCCTCTTAGAAAACCCGTGTTATGAGGATTTATTTAAGCGAATGAAACAGCATCCCTGCTAGGCTTGCGGATGAATGATTTTTTCGAACAGGCCCGTTTTGCCGGTCAAAAAAGGTCTTCTACTAGGGTTAACCGCTGATTTTTGCCGTATCTAAGATATATTATTTTTTTCATCAGGAGACAGATAATTGATGGACGATCCCAAGCTTACATTTAGCAGACAACGCAAATATATATTGTTTATTTTGGCAGTGTATGTACTGGGTTATGGTTTAACAGCGTATAAAACCGTTTTTTTAGGCCTTATTCTGGGAACTGTTTTCAGTTTGTTTAATTTTTTACTGCTCGTCAGGAGAATGAACGCTTTTGACAGAGCCATTGAGAAAGGAAAGTCCATACGATCTCTTGGGAGCGCAGCGCGGTGGTGCAATGCGATTCTTGCTGCGGCTGTTGCCTATAAAAATCCCGAGCATTTTGATATGGCAAGCACAGTTATTGGATTAATGACAATATACCCTGTCATTATGATAGATTCCTATATCCAGCTTAAACGTTCATCAATGGAAGAGAGGTGAAAACCCTTTGAATCATGAATACAGAACTATTGATTTTTTAGGTCTTACTTTTAATCTCACAAACATTCTGATGATTACTGTGGCGAGTGTGATTGTTTTATTGATTGCTATACTGACGACAAGAACGCTTTCGATCCGTCCCGGAAAAGCCCAGAATTTTATGGAATGGATTGTGGATTTCGTCCGCAATATTATTGGCAGTACAATGGATTTGAAAACAGGGGCTAACTTCTTGGCACTTGGTGTCACATTGCTGATGTACATATTTGTGTCGAATATGATGGGTCTGCCGTTCTCTATTACAATCGGCCATGAGCTCTGGTGGAAATCTCCGACAGCCGATCCTGCCATTACATTAACGTTAGCTGTGATGGTTGTTGCTTTAACACACTACTATGGTGTGAAGATGAAAGGGCTCAAGGAATATTCTAAAGACTATTTAAGACCTGTTCCATTCATGCTCCCGATGAAAATCATCGAAGAATTTGCGAATACGCTGACTCTCGGTTTGCGGCTTTATGGTAACATCTTCGCCGGTGAGATTCTTCTCGGTCTGCTTGCGGGATTAGCGACAAGCCATTATTCAGAAAGCGTGGCTCTCGGTCTTGTCGGTACAATCGGCGCAATTCTGCCAATGCTGGCATGGCAAGCATTCAGTTTATTTATAGGAGCCATCCAAGCGTTTATTTTTACAATGCTGACGATGGTGTACATGTCTCATAAAATCAGTCATGATCACTAAAACATTATATCCAAACGGATAACATTTTAAAGGAGGAACTTTTTCATGAATTTAATAGCAGCTGCGATTGCAATTGGTTTAGGCGCACTTGGTGCAGGTATTGGTAACGGTTTGATTGTTTCACGTACGGTAGAGGGGATTGCCCGTCAGCCGGAAGCAGGTAAAGAACTTAGAACACTTATGTTCATGGGTATCGCATTGGTTGAGGCCCTTCCTATTATTGCTGTCGTTATCGCATTCTTAGCGTTCTTTAGATAAGCATAAAAGCCTTATATGAACTAAAAATGGCGAAGATCATTCCAAGAGAACCTTCGCCATTGCTTTATGTCTGATAAGCACCCCGCCTTGCCGGCTGAAAAGAGACAAGTGCGGCTGCTGGATCAGCAAAGAAAAACCTGCAGAAGGGAGTTGCCGTAGTAGATGTCTCAATTACCACTTGAACTAGGACTGTCGTTTAACGGCGGAGATATCCTGTTCCAACTGTTAGCTATGTTAATCTTATTAGCGCTTCTGAAGAAATTCGCTTTAGGGCCGCTATTAAACATAATGAAACAGCGTGAAGACCACATCGCTGGAGAAATTACGTCTGCTGAAGCAAAAAATAAAGAAGCGCAGCAGCTGATTGAAGAGCAGCGCGTTCTTTTAAAAGAAGCAAGACAGGAATCCCAGACTCTTATCGAAAACGCAAAGAAACTGGGAGAAAACCAAAAAGAAGAGATTATTCAGGCTGCGCGTGCAGAATCTGAACGTCTGAAAGAAGCAGCAAGAACTGAAATCGTGAAGGAAAAAGAACAGGCGGTTTCTGCTCTCCGCGAGCAAGTAGCGTCTCTTTCTGTCATGATTGCATCGAAAGTGATCGAAAAAGAACTGGATGAACAAGCTCAAGAGAAATTGATCCAGGACTATCTTAAAGAGGTAGGAGAAAGCCGATGAGTGGATCTGCTGTCTCTAAACGATATGCGTCAGCTCTTTTTGATATTGCAAATGAGTCAGCTCAGCTGAATCAAGTTGAAGAAGAGCTAACCGTTGTCAAACAAGTATTTCAAAATGAAAAAGCGCTTAATGATGTGTTAAACCATCCGAAGGTGCCGGCTGCGAAGAAAAAAGAGCTGATTCAAAATGCATTTGGCTCCTTGTCACAGTCTGTGCTCAATACGATTTTTCTTTTGATTGACCGCCATCGTGCCGCGATCGTGCCCGAGCTCACAGATGAGTTTATCAAACTCGCAAATGATGCTCGTCAAATAGAAGATGCAACCGTATATTCAGTGAAAAAGCTGACGGATGCGGAGATTTTATCATTATCACAAGTGTTTGCAAAAAAAGCCGGAGTGGCTTCATTAAGAGTGAAAAATGAAGTGCAGACGGATTTAATAGGCGGCATTAAAGTCCGCATTGGAAACCGGATTTTTGACGGCAGCGTAAGCGGAAAGCTTCAGCGCATTGAACGTCAACTAGCCGGGGAAAATCGATAGAAGGGGTGAAACCTAAGTGAGCATCAAAGCTGAAGAGATTAGCACGCTGATAAAACAGCAAATACAAGATTATCAATCTGATATTGAAGTTCAAGACGTAGGTACAGTCATCCAAGTCGGTGACGGTATTGCTCGTGTACATGGCCTTGACAATTGTATGGCCGGTGAACTTGTCGAATTTTCAAACGGTGTTTTGGGTATGGCTCAAAACCTTGAAGAATCAAACGTAGGTATCGTCATCTTAGGACCTTTCGGTGAGATCCGTGAGGGAGACGAAGTGAAAAGAACAGGCCGCATCATGGAGGTTCCTGTCGGTGAAGAACTAATCGGCCGTATTGTGAATCCATTAGGCCAGCCTGTAGACGGACTTGGCCCGATTCTTACAAGCAAAACACGTCCGATCGAAAGCAACGCGCCAGGTGTTATGGACCGTAAATCCGTTCATGAACCGCTTCAAACTGGTATTAAAGCGATCGATGCCCTGATTCCAATCGGCCGCGGCCAGCGTGAGCTGATCATCGGTGACCGTCAAACAGGTAAAACGTCTGTTGCGATCGATTCGATTTTAAACCAAAAAGACCAAGATATGATTTGCGTATACGTAGCGATCGGTCAAAAAGAATCAACAGTCCGCGGTGTCGTAGAAACATTGCGTAAGCACGGCGCGCTTGATTATACAATCGTTGTAACGGCGTCTGCGTCACAGCCGGCACCGCTTCTGTACCTGGCTCCGTATGCAGGGGTTACAATGGCAGAAGAATTCATGTACAACGGCAAGCACGTTCTTGTGGTATACGATGATCTTTCTAAACAAGCGGCTGCTTATCGTGAGCTGTCCTTGCTTCTTCGCCGTCCGCCAGGCCGTGAAGCGTTCCCTGGGGATGTATTCTACCTTCATTCCCGTTTGCTTGAGCGTGCAGCAAAGCTTAGCGACGCGAAAGGCGCAGGATCAATTACAGCTCTGCCGTTCGTAGAAACACAAGCCGGAGATATTTCTGCTTATATTCCGACGAACGTCATTTCCATCACCGACGGACAGATATTCCTGCAATCTGATTTGTTCTTCTCAGGCGTACGTCCAGCGATCAACGCCGGGCTGTCTGTATCTCGTGTCGGCGGTTCAGCGCAGATCAAAGCGATGAAAAAAGTATCTGGAACTTTGCGTCTTGACCTTGCGTCATACCGTGAGCTGGAAGCATTCGCTCAATTCGGATCTGACCTCGATCAGGCGACTCAGGCGAAATTGAATCGCGGTGCGCGTACAGTTGAAGTGCTGAAGCAGGATCTGAACAAGCCGCTTCCGGTTGAAAAGCAAGTAGCCATTCTTTATGCGCTGACAAAAGGATATCTTGATGATATTCCTGTAGCGGATATCAGACGTTTTGAAGAAGAGTACTACATGTACCTTGACCAAAACCATAAAGAACTGCTTGATGGAATTGCGAAAACAGGAAACCTTCCTGCTGATGAAGACTTCAAAGCTGCAATCGAAGGCTTCAAACGCACATTTGCACCAAGCAACTAACTCGAATGCTGATGAGAGAAAAAGGTTCTCTTTTTCTCTCTTTTTACGCAGATGAAGAGAAAAGGTGGTGAAATCTTTGGCCTCATTACGCGATATTAAGTCAAGGATCACGTCAACGAAAAAAACGAGCCAGATTACAAAAGCTATGCAGATGGTATCTGCTGCTAAGCTGAATCGTGCTGAAAACAATGCAAAATCATTTGTACCATATATGGATAAGATCCAAGAGGTTGTGTCAAATGTCGGGAGAGTTTCCGGCAATGTGAAGCATCCGATGCTTCTCAGCAGAGAAGTGAAAAAGACGGCATATCTTGTCATTACGTCTGATCGCGGTCTTGCTGGCGCTTTTAACAGTTCGGTATTACGAAGTGCTTATCAGGCTATGCAAGAACGTCATCAATCTAAGGATGAGTATGCGGTAATCGCCATCGGAAGAGTAGGCCGTGATTTCTTTAAAAAACGTGAGGTTCCGATCATTTCCGAGTTAACAGGACTTGGTGATGAAGTAACATTCACAGAAATTAAGGATCTTGCCCGGCAAACAATCCAAATGTTTATAGATGGTGCGTTTGATGAACTGCACCTTGTGTATAACCATTTTGTCAGTGCCATTTCTCAAGAAGTAACGGAGAAAAAACTTCTGCCGTTATCTGATTTGGGCAGCGGCGGTACAAAGAGAACGGCGTCTTATGAATTTGAACCGTCTGAAGAGGAGGTTCTGGAGGTTTTGCTTCCTCAATATGCAGAAAGCTTAATCTTCGGTGCGCTTCTTGACAGTAAAGCAAGTGAGCACGCTGCGAGAATGACGGCGATGAAAAACGCGACAGACAACGCGAAGGATCTTATTGATTCACTTTCGCTTTCTTACAACCGCGCTCGCCAAGCAGCTATCACACAGGAAATTACGGAAATTGTCGGCGGAGCAGCCGCTTTAGAATAGAAAGATTTTGTCAGGAGGGATAGCGATGAAGAAAGGACGCGTTAGCCAGGTATTAGGACCGGTCGTCGACGTGCGTTTTGAAGACGGTCACTTGCCTGAAATTTATAATGCGATTAACATTTCACAGCCAGCTGGTGAAAACGAAGTAGGTATTGAATTGACGCTTGAGGTCGCTCTTCACTTAGGTGATGATACAGTCCGTACAATCGCAATGGCATCTACGGATGGCGTTCAGCGCGGAATGGAAGCTGTAGATACAGGAGCGCCAATCTCAGTACCGGTTGGTGATGTAACATTAGGCCGTGTATTTAACGTACTCGGAGAAAATATTGATTTGAATGAGCCGCTTCCTGCGGATGCGAAAAAGGATCCGATCCACAGACAGGCGCCTTCATTTGATCAGCTTTCAACAGAAGTTGAAATTCTTGAAACAGGCATTAAAGTTGTTGACTTGCTCGCTCCGTACATCAAGGGCGGTAAGATCGGATTGTTCGGCGGTGCCGGTGTAGGTAAAACCGTATTAATCCAGGAATTAATCAACAATATCGCGCAAGAGCACGGCGGTATCTCTGTATTCGCCGGTGTAGGGGAGCGTACTCGTGAAGGAAACGACCTTTTCTACGAAATGAGCGACTCTGGCGTAATCAACAAAACAGCCATGGTATTCGGACAAATGAACGAGCCGCCGGGCGCACGTATGCGTGTTGCTTTGACAGGTCTTACAATGGCTGAGCACTTCCGTGATGTACAAGGACAGGACGTACTGTTCTTTATCGATAACATTTTCCGTTTCACACAAGCGGGTTCAGAGGTTTCTGCCCTTCTTGGCCGTATGCCTTCAGCGGTTGGTTATCAGCCGACGCTTGCGACTGAAATGGGTCAGCTTCAAGAGCGTATCACGTCTACCAACGTTGGATCAGTTACATCTATCCAGGCGATCTACGTGCCTGCCGATGACTACACTGACCCGGCGCCGGCAACAACGTTCGCTCACTTGGATGCGACAACAAACCTTGAGCGTAAATTAACTGAGATGGGTATTTACCCTGCGGTTGATCCGTTGGCTTCAACATCACGCGCCCTTGCTCCTGAAATTGTCGGAGAAGAGCATTATGCGGTTGCCCGTGAAGTACAGTCTACGCTTCAGCGTTACAAAGAACTTCAAGATATCATTGCGATTCTCGGTATGGATGAATTGAGTGATGAAGACAAGCTTGTCGTTCAACGCGCACGCCGTATTCAGTTCTTCCTTTCTCAAAACTTCCACGTGGCTGAACAGTTCACTGGACAAAAAGGTTCTTACGTGCCTGTAAAAGAAACGGTTCAAGGCTTCAAAGAAATCTTAGCCGGCAAATACGACCATCTTCCTGAAGATGCGTTCCGTCTTGTAGGCCGTATCGAAGAAGTTATTGAGAAAGCAAAAGAAATGGGTGTAGAAGTTTAATCTGGTCCTAGGAGGGTAAAAGCATGAAGACCGTTAAAGTCAATATCGTTACTCCCGACGGCCCAGTATACGATGCGGATATCGAAATGGTGAGCGTGAGAGCCGAAAGCGGCGATCTCGGTATTTTGCCAGGCCATATTCCGACCGTGGCTCCTCTTACAATCGGCGCTGTCCGCCTGAAAAAAGACGGACAGACTGAATTGGTTGCCGTCAGCGGCGGGTTTGTAGAAGTCCGTCCTGAACAGGTTACCATCCTTGCTCAAGCTGCAGAGACAGCGGAAGGCATCGATCAAGAGCGCGCTGAAGCTGCACGTCAGCGGGCGCAGGAGCGTTTGAATTCTGAATCAGATGATACTGACATTCGTCGGGCTGAGCTTGCATTACAGCGGGCTTTGAACAGATTGGATGTAGCAGGGAAATAAGAAAAAAATCCTTCTCATAAGAGAAGGATTTTTTTTATGAACGCACAAGAGAATCAAACAGCGACAGAAGCGGCTGACTCTCTTTTTGCCTCATATATAAACGGTCACAGCAATTCATTGTATGCCATGATTTTCGATGTCTTCTGAAGCCCATTGTATAAGCTCCGTCTGTATACGGATAAGATTTCACTACCCATTCAGCATCTTCATGATGGGCTATCACGCAATCTATAAGGTAAACACTGATCATTTTCTCGAATTCTTCAATAGGAAGATTCCAATCAGCAAGCAAAAGCTCTTGTAAACTTTGAAAATAAAGGTTTTCAAGCTCTTCAATACTTTCTCTCGTATAAGTAAGAGAAATGTTATAAAACCGACACAATTCATTCAGTTCTTCAATCTGCGACTGTCTATAATCATAATAGAATGCAATTGCTTCCCATTCCTGTTTAAAAATTGGCAGATCATCACCGTATTGCTTTTCAGGCTGAAAAAAAGAAGGATTCACATTTGCCAGCTCCTTTCCAGTAAAGTATATCATGTAAAAGAATCGTACTTTAAGCGGGGATTAGCCCTAGATTTGGATGATTATTCCGTTCGATCTAAAAGTATCATCTTTATCGTTACTTCTTATATAATAAGAAAGGGTATAAATGCGAGAAAGGATAAAAGGAGGCGATGAGATGAGTGTATTGGGACAGCAGGCTGCAATTGGTATTGTCGTTCATCTGATTTTTATAGCGGTGACTTGGTGGGCGCTCCAAGCCGTCAATATCGATCCGTTAATTAAAAAAGGAAAAGTCATACAGGCGAGACTCCTGATGATTTTACTGACAATCGCCATTGGAACGGCCGTTGCGAATTTCTTTTTAGATTACCTTAATTATTCACAGCAGCTTCCCTACCTGTTTTAATAGTTTTGTATTCTATCATTACGGGAATGGTTGGGGAGCGGGTTGTAGTATAGAGCTCGAGTTTTGACGAAGATTTTTACGTATGGCGCCTCTTGCCTCCGGTAAAACTGGGGATAAGGGGGAGAGATGAATATGAAGAAAAAACAAGTAAGCCATGCTATTATCATTTCTGTCATGCTTAGCTTTGTTATAGCTGTTTTCCATACCATCCATGCGAGTGAGTTAACACCGTTAGCGCAAATAGCAGGGGGAATGGAACGCCAAGGTGTGTCAATAGATAAGTGGACATTGCATGCAAAACAAAACTTGTCGCTGAGCGAAAAAGAATTTTATCAAAAAGTGCAACGTTTAAAATCAAAGTATCGTCAATATGATTGGGCGATTGCCCAGGAAGATAAAATTGTAAAGGCGATTGGCACATATCATGACAAAAAAAATCGCACTTCTTTTAAACTGCAGCTTGTCACAACCCTCAAAAAACACAACCCAACTTCGTATTTATTATATGAGCAAATGAGTCTTGAGATACCGATGAGCTGGAATGATACATATGAACAGTTTGAACGGGAGACACTCGGGATATTCCAAGAAAAAGTAGTTATTTTTACTTGTCTAAATGGTCATTTAAATGATAATATGAATATTGTTTTGCAAAAAAAAGCAAGTCAGTTATCAAACGAATTTCAAGCAAGATCTGTAGAACATGTAGTTGAGCCAAATTTCGTTTCTATTTCTGCGTTGACAGATGAGTGGGAAGAGTCGATCATGACTTCGAGACATAAAATGAATTTGCAAATTGCACTTAGAAGTGCAGGAATGGGCGAAAAACATACCGTTACGGTTGGCACACCGATCGTTACGACTGAATATTAATATAGAGAATTTAGGGACGCGGAGGGGAATACCTTGGAAAAAATCATCGTCCGCGGCGGTCAAAAGTTAAACGGCACAGTCAAAGTTGAAGGCGCTAAAAATGCCGTTTTACCTGTTATCGCTGCAGCTTTATTAGCAAGTGAAGAAAAAAGCGTAATTTGTGATGTACCTACGCTCTCCGATGTATATACAATTAACGAAGTGTTGCGTCATTTAGGAGCAGATGTGCATTTTGAGAATAATGAAGTGACTGTAAATGCTTCATACGCTTTGCAAACTGAAGCACCTTTTGAATATGTGCGTAAAATGCGTGCGTCTGTGCTTGTCATGGGGCCGCTTCTTGCGCGTACAGGTCATGCAAGAGTTGCGCTTCCAGGCGGATGCGCAATTGGTTCCAGACCGATTGATCAGCATTTAAAAGGTTTTGAAGCAATGGGCGCAGAAATCAAAGTCGGCAATGGCTTCATCGAAGCTGAAGTAAAAGGCCGTCTGCAAGGCGCAAAAATCTATCTGGACTTCCCGAGTGTAGGAGCTACAGAGAACCTTATTATGGCAGCAGCTCTAGCTGAGGGAACCACAACGCTGGAGAACGTGGCGAAAGAACCCGAAATCGTTGACTTAGCGAACTATATCAACGGAATGGGCGGAAAAATCCGCGGAGCTGGCACCGGCACCATCAAAATTGAAGGAGTCGAAAAGCTTCACGGTGTAAAACATCATATTATTCCTGATCGCATTGAAGCGGGCACATTTATGGTTGCCGCTGCAATCACTGAAGGAAACGTATTAGTTAAAGGTGCGGTTCCTGAACACCTCACTTCTTTAATTGCCAAAATGGAAGAAATGGGTGTAACGATTAAGGATGAAGGTGAAGGCCTGCGTGTCATCGGTCCGAAAGAACTCAAACCGATCGACATTAAAACAATGCCTCACCCAGGCTTCCCGACTGATATGCAGTCACAAATGATGGCGCTTTTGCTTCGTGCAAGCGGCACAAGCATGATTACAGAAACCGTTTTTGAAAACCGTTTTATGCATGCGGAAGAATTCCGTCGTATGAATGGTGATATCAAGATTGAAGGTCGTTCTGTCATCATTAATGGTCCTGTACAGCTTCAGGGAGCTGAAGTTGCAGCGACTGACTTGCGTGCAGGTGCAGCGCTGATTCTTGCGGGGTTAGTAGCTGAAGGTCATACACGTGTTACTGAACTGAAGCACTTAGACCGCGGTTACGTTGACTTCCATCAGAAGCTTGCAGCTATTGGCGCAGACATCGAACGTGTAAATGATGAGTCTGCTTCTGAGCAAGAGAACAAAGAAGTTGTTTCTGACTTAAACGCATAAAGGATGTAAAAAGCAGTGTGTCAATCTGACATACTGCTTTTTTATTTTTTTGTACTATCATCATTATGCGCAATGCAACAAAAAAGAATACGTAAATAACAAATAAAGTTTCTGTCCAAAACGAGAGTCATATTAGCATGTCCCTGCCCATAGACTAGACTAGAGTCGAATCCCGAGCAGGAGGCAGCTGAATATGAAACAATTCGTAATCACACTATCTGTACTATGTGCTTTGATTCTCTTAGTACCCACGCTTTTGGTCATTCCGTACCAGCATAATAAAGAAGCGGGGGCCGCTGTAGAATCAAGTAAAGCAGCAATCAGGACGAAACCAGTATCAAAAGGAACGGCAACATTGAAGGCGTCGCCTGTTTCTATTCCCGTCTATCGAACCGCAAAACAATCCGTAGAAGAGATTCCGCTTGAAGAGTATGTCATTGGAGTCGTTGCCTCTGAAATGCCGGCAACCTTTAAACCTGAAGCGCTGAAAGCCCAAGCTCTCGCCGCCAGAACGTTCATCGTCAGACTGATGGTGTCGAATTCAGCAGTAGAGGCTCCTAAAGGATCGCTGGTGGATGATACACAGATGTTCCAAGTGTATAAAAGCAAAGCAGAGCTAAAAAAACAGTGGGGCTCCAGCTATGAAGCAAAATTGAAGAAGATCACAGATGCGGTAGCCAGCACGCAAGGCAAAATCTTAACGTACAATAACCAGCCGATTGAAGCTGCCTTTTTCTCTACAAGCAATGGCTACACAGAGAATGCAGAAGCCTATTGGACAAGTGTCATCCCGTATTTGAAAAGCGTCAAAAGCTCATGGGATAAAAAGTCCCCGAAATTTAAGGCCACGAAAACTTTCACAGCAACAGAATTTGAGCAAAAACTTGGCGTCAAACTGGATGGAGCCAGTGCAGTCGGACAGATCACCGGAGAGACACCGGGCCGTCAGGTTGCAACAGCCATCATTAACGGCAAGACGCTGAAAGGAAGAGACATACGTGAAAAGCTGGGTCTCAATTCAGCGGACTTTGAATGGAAGCGAAGCGGAGATACCATCACTGTCACGACAAAAGGATTCGGACACGGTGTGGGCATGAGCCAATATGGTGCGAATTTTATGGCGCAAGAAGGCAAAACGGTTGATCAAATTGTGAAGTACTATTACAAAGGCACACAAATATCTGACGCAAACTCATTTTTGAATAAATATATGGCGAAGAAATAAGCAGAGACGCTCAATGAAGCGTCTTTTTTCTGTTATGAGTATCTTTGGTCTTAGGACGAATGAAACCATTTAGATAAGCTCCTGACAGTCTTAATGATGATAAAGGGAATTGATCCTTTTTTCCTGTGGTAAAGTAATCCACATATTGCGACAGACTTCGACAGACTCATATAACGAAAGCCGAAAGACCGGCAATCTTCTTTTTTCATGATAGTGTTAGGTGCAAATCACTAATAAAACCAAGATTTCTATGCAAAAGTAAACAACAGCAATGGGGAAGGCCGCCCTATTTCATTCTCTGTTTTTGTCGATTACGATTAATTATGTTCAGCGTTGAACAACTGCGCGTAGAAACAAACTTGTAAATGTAAAGGGGTAAGGATATGAAAAAAAGATTTTCATTGATCATGATGACAGGCTTGTTATTCGGATTAGCTTCACCTGCTTTTGCGGCTGAAAAGAAAGAATCGGAGGCTGAAGCTCCGGCAAATGTTGCAGTCTTGCTTGATGCCAGCGGAAGTATGGCGAAAAGAATAGACGGTGTATCTAAATTTAATTCAGCTAAAGAAGAAATTTCTAATTTTGCAAGCTCGCTGCCGGAAGGAACTCAGGTGAAAATGAGTGTATTTGGTTCAGAAGGAAACAATAAAAATTCCGGAAAAGTTCAGTCATGTGAAGCGATCCGTAACGTATACGGCTTCCAAAGCTTTAACGAGCAAAGCTTCCTCAATTCTCTTAATACAATTGGACCGACTGGCTGGACGCCGATTGCCAAAGCGCTGAATGAGGCGAAATCTTCTTTTGATCAGCTTGATACAGAAGGGGAAAAAGTAGTCTACCTGCTGACAGATGGTGAGGAAACGTGCGGAGGAAACCCGATTAAAACAGCAGAAGAACTGCAAAAAGACAATATCACTGTTAATGTGATCGGTTTTGATTATAAAGAGGGCTATAAAGGCCAGCTGAACGCAATTGCAAAAGTAGGCGGCGGTGAATACTTCCCGGCTTATACGCAAGAAGATGTTGAGAAAATCTTCACGCAGCAATCCCTAATGTTATCTAAATAAGAAAAAAGAGGGCTGATAGTGATCAGCCTCTTTTTTTGTATGTGAAAAGTAGCTTTCTGCCTGTAGCATAGTAGCAGATTTTCGTTTCTCTGTCATAATCAAGACGAAAAAAGAATGAATGATGTCTCAGTTTATATATGTTTTCTGGGCGAAAAAGGCTAAAAATCACCGGCACTCAAGCGATGGTGAATAGAGGGGGAAGCAGCACAAAAGGCAGCTTGCCCTATATCTTTTTTCATTTTCGTATTCTAGCATAAAGAGGAATCCAACTGATATAGTTGGAAAATAAGTTAAAGAAAGGAAGATTAATATGAAAAAATTTCTGGCTGCCGGTCTCATTGGATTGCTGACTGTCTCCTTTGCATTCCCGTCATTTGCCGCTGAGAAACAAGCTGACACAAATGTTGCTGTTTTATTTGATGGAAGTGGAAGTATGAATCAAAAAACAGGGGGGGAGCGCAAAATAGACATTGCCAAAAAATCAGTAACGTCATTTGCTGATCTGCTTCCCGAGAATACAAATCTTATGCTTCGGGTTTTCGGACATGCAGGGAATAATAAGCTGTCCGGCAAAGCTCTCTCATGCAGCACGACAGAAACCATTTATGCTCTTCATCCATATGAAGGGTCGCTGTTTGACAATTCATTGAGTGCGATCAAGCCGACTGGCTGGACACCGATTGCTAAAGCCCTTGCAGATACAAGAAAAGAATTTGAATCATTTGATGCTGATGGAAAAAACGTAGTGTACGTCATCACTGATGGTGAAGAAACATGCGGCGGAGACCCTGCAGCGGAAATTGAAAAGCTTCGTGAATCTAATGTAGAAACCATTGTTAACATCATTGGTTTCAACTTTGATATGAAAGGAAATGAAAAAATGAAACAGGCGGCTGTTGCTGGCGGCGGTGAATATATTTCAGCGGACAGCGCGGATGAGTTTGAACAGACTTGGGAAAAAGAAGCACAGAAGTTTAATGAGTAACGATTTTTAAAGGCGCTCTCCAGGCGCCTTTTTTCTTTGGTTTAAAAGCAGCCTGAGTGGGAATGATACCCTTTAAAAGGGGTTGAACATATGAAATTATTAGGAGTGCTTTTTCTTATTGCCGCCGTGGCGTTCGTATTGCTCGGTGTTTTTCTGAAACTGGCAGCCTTCTTTTTTGTCAGCATTCTCACATTAGTTGCAGCTATTGTGCTGTTTGTGGTCTTGAAAAAGAATCAGCAGCACAATCAAACATAGAGCCCTCTATACAGAGGGCTCTCAGCGTATCAAGGAACCGGCGGCTAAATGTTTAGGCGCCGTTCCTTGATACGCTGTTATCACATCCTGTGAAAGCCCTTTATATAAAGGGCTATTTGTATGTATCATAATTCGACAAAATCCGTGGATTATGAAAAAATATAATGGCAGGAACATTGTGGAGGGGAAGAGAAGTTGAACGATAAAGTAACTGCGGTTAGGGATGTATGGCGCTATGAACAAGGGGAAATCAGCAAAGTAGAAGACCAAATGGTGACAGAATACCCTTTGACAGTGATACTGAACGGAAGTGAATTTGTGACGCTCGTTTGTACGCCGGAGCATATCAAAGAGCTTGTCATCGGATTTCTAGCATCTGAGGGTGTAATTCGATTTCAAAAAGAGATTAAAAGGTTTACAATAGATGAAAGTCTCGGGTTTGTTTATGTCGATCTCGTTCATCCGGAGACATTAGATCAAAAGGATTATACGAAACGGGTGATCGGCTCATGCTGCGGAAAGGGCCGCCATTTTTATTTTCAGCAGGATGTCAAAACCGCTAAAACGGCTGTCAGCCAAATCAAGGTATCACCTGAAGCATGTCTAGCGCTTATGAAAGACATGCAGCAAGGGAGCGGAACATTTCAAGATACGGGAGGCGTCCACAATGCGGCGCTTTGCGACACAGAAAAGCTGCTGTTGATGCGCACAGATATCGGCAGGCACAACGCGCTTGATAAATTATACGGCCACTGTCTTCTGAACGGGATGTCCGTCCGTGACAAACTGATTGTATTTAGCGGCAGAATCTCATCAGAAGTTCTGTTGAAAGCGGCAAAAATCGGCGTGTCGATCGTCATTTCCAAATCGGCGCCGACAGAGCTTGCGATTCAAATGGCGGAGGAATTAAATATCACAGCGATCGGATTTGTCAGAAACGAATCATTTAATGTATATACACATCCCGAGAGAATCAGGGGATAGGAAGGGGCTGTAGCTATGGTTACAGAATCGCATCAGATGCTGGATAAGAGGAACAGACCGCTGAGAGACCTTCGTATTTCTGTTACAGACCGTTGCAACTTCCGATGCACGTACTGTATGCCTGCGGAATTATTCGGCCCGGATTATCCTTTCTTAAAGAAAGAGGAGCTGCTTTCGTTTGAGGAGATGGAGCGGCTTGCGACACTGTTTGTCACAAAATTCGGCGTTGAAAAAATCCGTTTAACAGGCGGAGAGCCTCTCATGAGAAAGGATATGCCGGAATTAATCAAAAAACTCGCCCGCATTCCGGGTGTACGTGATATTGCCATGACAACAAACGGATCATTGCTGCCTGTTTATGCGGAAAGGCTCAAGGAAGCCGGTCTGAAAAGGGTCACGATCAGCCTCGATTCCTTAGAGGACGAGCGTTTTAAAAAGATAAACGGACGCGGAGTTTCGGTCAGCAAGGTGCTGGAAGGCATTGAAGCGGCGAAGCAAGCGGGGCTCGGTGTGAAGATCAACATGGTCGTCCAAAAGGGCGTCAATGAAAAAGATATACTGCCTATGGCCCGTTATTTTAAGGAAAAAGGGCATATTCTGAGATTCATTGAATTTATGGATGTAGGAAACACCAATCAATGGGAAAAGAAAGATGTCATGACTAAGGCGGAAATCATTGAATTGATCAATGAACACATGCCGGTTGAACAGATAGCGCCGAATTATAAAGGTGAAGTGGCTTCCAGATTCCGCTACTTAGACGGATCTGGAGAAATCGGCGTCATATCGTCTGTATCCGATGCGTTCTGCGGATCGTGCAACAGGGCCCGCTTATCTGCGAGAGGGGAGCTGTTTACCTGCTTATTCGCCTCAAGCGGATATGACCTCAGAGGACCGGTTCGGCAAGAATTAAGCGATGACGAATTATCAGAAATGATCGGCACCGTATGGAAAAACCGGATTGATCAGTATTCAGTCGACCGTACGCTGTCAAAAGCATCGGACAAAAAGAAAGTGGAAATGTCTTATATCGGCGGTTAAATGTAAAAAGCTTATCGGCACTTTCCGGTAAGCTTTTTTTATAGACATTAAAGTGCAAAAAATACTTACAAAAACCGAAGTATATAAAGATAGGCAAAAGGAAGGAATCATTGTAAGAAAATTTTAATTCCAAAGCCATACATTATGATAAAATATAACCAATTAGAAAATAGAAAGGGTTGGAGGGGCATGGCCGCGTACGAAATCCCGTCATCTCAAGTAGGAGTGAAAATCAATAAGTGGTATAAGCGCATTTTAGCATTTCAAGTGGCTGATGCCGTTAAGCTGAAGGAAGAGATTGATCAAGACATAGAACAGATGGAAGAGGACCAGTTGCTTCTCTTGTATTATCAGCTCATCAGTTATCGGCACCAAATCATGCTGGATTATGTAAAGCCTGACCTGCACGAGGAATCCCAGCTTCAATATCGTGAATTGATTAAAACGCTGGAAAGCAATCAGAACAGCATTTCAGGATTATCTGAGTACTATTTTCACTTGTTCAGAGGAATGTACGAATTTGAACAAAACAATTACATCTCGGCCATATCCTTTTATCGAAAAGCTGAGAAGATGCTCGCTTTTGTAGAAGATGAAATTGAAAGAGCGGAATTTCACTTCAAAGTCGCGGAAGTTTTTTATATCATGAAGCAAACGCATTTTTCTATGAACCATGCCGTACAGGCGCTTGAGACGTACAAGGCTCACGATTTTTACAGAGTTAGAAGAATTCAATGTCATTTCGTCATATCAGGAAACTACATTGACTATAGAAACTATGAAAAAGCGCTTGTACATTTGAATGACGCGTATCGCCTTGCCTTATTGGAAGGACAGCCTCGGTTGATCGGAGCAGCCCTCTATAATATCGGGAATGGCTATGATGACAAAGGAGACCTGGATCAAGCTGCGGAATACTTTGAAAAAGCACTCCCTGTCTTTGAAGAGCATCAGCTGGAACAGCTCCCCAAAGCACTCTTCAGCCTGACTCGCGTTCTTTTCAAAAAGCAAGATATCAAAGCTGCGATGCATTACTATGAAAAAGGGATTGCTATTGCACAAAAGCGAAATGACTTTTTCAGTTTGGCGAAATATAAATTTTTGCAGGCCTTATATGTGGAGTCTGTCAATATGGATATGATTCAAGAAGTGTTCCACTATATGGAAGAAAAAGGGCTTTTCGTATATATTGAAGAATTCGCTTTGGATGCTGCCTCCTACCTCAGTCATCATGAACACTACAAAGAAGCGGTGTATTTTTATGAAAAAGCGGACAGCATGAGAAAGATGATCCAAAGGAATGACTGTTTATATCAAGTGTGAAATAAAACCATCTGCTGGCAGATGGTTTTTTTTTATACAAAAAAAGGTGAGCATCGGAACGTTTATTTCCAGACAGAACAGGAAAAATCGATATATATGCTTTTGATCACATTCATATAGTCGGATTTAGATAGATGATGCATGGTTCATTGATAGGCGTGAGGGGGAATTTGATGTTTGGTTTCAATGATATGGTGAAGTTTTTATGGTCTTTCCTCATTGTTCTGCCGCTTGTACAGATCATTCATGTTTCAGGGCACAGCTTCATGGCCCTTATTTTTGGCGGAAAAGGATCATTGGATATTGGGATGGGAAAAACGCTGTTCAAGATTGGGCCGATCCGGGTCAGAGCGATCTATTTCATAGATTCCTTTTGCAGGTTTGGTGATTTGAAAACTGACAATCGTTTATCGCGTGCACTCGTGTATGGGGGAGGCAGCTTGTTTAACCTTATCACAATTTTTGCGATCAATTTTCTGATTACACACAGTGTATTAACACCGAATATGTTTTTTTATCAGTTTGTCTACTTTTCTACGTATTATGTGTTTTTCGCCTTGCTGCCGGTTCGGTATTCAGAGAAAAAGTCATCAGACGGGCTTGCGATTTACAAGGTGCTTCGCTACGGAGAGCGCTATGAGATCGATCATTAACCTTCAAATGTTTACTGTCTCTTGAATCGGGAACATAACAAGTACACACATAAATGAAGGGAGAGAATAAACATGAGTAACGATAGTGTAAAAGATAAAATGAAAGGCGGCTTCAATAAAGCCAAAGGAGAAGCAAAGGATAAAGTCGGGGACATGACCAATAAAGCGGACATGCAGGCTGAAGGCAAAAAAGATAAGGCGAAAGGCGAGATCCAAAAGGATGTCGGCAAAGCAAAGGATACATTCACAAATAAAGATTAATCATACGGAAAAGGCAGGAAACGATATGTTTCTTGTCTTTTTTTGTGAAACTTTGTTGATGTGAATAAATGTAACAAAAATAGAAATCGATTTAGTTAAACCATCTAAATTTTTTCAATATTCTATTATTTTATAATCCTTTTCTATATAATAATGACATAAGTTGTTAACTTTTGTAACATCAATCGATCTATATTAGTCGAGCACAGGCTGGAAAACGCATTATTATGTGCTGGCTACCTTTATGTAATCGGCAGGGGAACGGTTGTTGACTATGGGAAAGCTGATGAAGAAACAGCTCACCGCATTGAAAGGCATCTTACTGTATGATTTTCACACCTGAAGAAAGGGAGGTGATGTCCCGCCTGCATGTTCTGCAAATTCACAGTAAGCGAATCTGCTTTATATGAAAAAAGAGGAGGACGACAGATGAAACTGACACCGGTTGAACAAGAGAAATTGCTCATTTTTGCAGCGGGAGAATTAGCCAAACAGCGAAAAACAAGGGGCGTTCTGCTGAACTATCCTGAGGCTGCTGCTTATATCACCTGTTTTATTATGGAAGGCGCACGTGATGGGAAGCGTGTATCGGAGTTAATGGAAGCCGGCCGACATGTGTTAACGGAAAAAGACGTGATGGAGGGTGTGCCTGAGATGCTGGACAGCATTCAAGTAGAGGCCACATTTCCTGATGGAGTGAAGCTTGTCACGATACATCAGCCCATTTCTGCGGAGGTGAAGTCATGAAACCGGGAGCACTCCAAATCGCTGAGGGAACCATTACGATTAATGAAGGACGCGAGACACGGGAGGTAACAGTAAAAAACACTGGATCACGCTCAATTCAAGTCGGCTCGCATTTTCATTTTGCTGAAGCCAACGGGGCATTATCATTTGACCGGGAGCGGGCGATCGGCATGCGTCTTGATGTTCCATCAGGCACGTCGGTCCGTTTTGAGCCGGACGAGCAGAAAACGGTTGCGCTCGTGGAAATCGGAGGACGTAAGACAATCAGAGGCCTGAACGGAATGGCCGACACGTTTATCGATGAACGCGGCAAAGGAAAAACGTCAGCCAATTTACATCAAGCGGGCTGGATGGAGGAGGTGATCCGATGAACATGTCACGGGAGCAATATGCGGAGCTGTTTGGCCCGACGACGGGCGATAAAATCAGATTGGGCGATACAGATTTATGGATCGAAGTCGAAAAGGATTTTACTGTATATGGTGAAGAAATGATCTTCGGCGGCGGAAAAACGATCCGCGACGGCATGGGCCAAAACGGCAGAATCACAGCAAAAGACGGCGCTTTGGATTTGGTCATCACCAATGTCGTACTATTAGATTACACAGGTATTGTCAAAGCGGATATCGGTGTGAAAGACGGCCGGATTGTCGGCGTCGGAAAAAGCGGAAATCCTGATATCATGGACGGAGTCGCTCCGAATATGGTCATCGGCGCGGGCACAGAGGTGATTTCCGGTGAAGGCAAAATCGTAACAGCCGGAGGAGTGGATACGCACATTCACTTTATTTGCCCTCAGCAGATGGAGGTTGCGCTTTCTTCAGGTGTGACGACACTTTTGGGTGGCGGAACAGGACCTGCTACAGGAAGCAAAGCGACAACATGTACATCCGGCGCGTGGTATATGGCAAGGATGCTGGAAGCGGCCGAGGAGTTTCCGATCAATGTCGGCTTCTTAGGAAAAGGGAATGCATCTGATAAAGCGCCGCTGATTGAGCAGGTGGAAGCAGGCGCCATCGGCCTTAAGCTTCATGAAGACTGGGGTACGACGCCGCGCGCCATTAAAACGTGCATGGAAGTGGTGGATGAAGCTGATATTCAAGTTGCCATCCATACCGATACGCTTAACGAGGCGGGCTTTTTGGAAAACACGCTTGACGCGATCGGGGATCGGGTCATTCATACCTATCATATTGAAGGAGCAGGCGGCGGCCACGCCCCGGATATTATGAAGCTCGCCTCTTATGCGAACATTCTGCCGTCATCCACAACGCCAACCATTCCTTATACCGTCAATACGATGGAGGAGCATCTTGACATGATGATGGTCTGCCACCATTTAGATGCGAAGGTGCCCGAAGATGTGGCGTTCAGCCATTCCAGAATCAGGGCTGCGACCATTGCGGCAGAGGATATTCTCCATGATATCGGAGCGATCAGCATGACATCATCGGATTCCCAAGCGATGGGACGGGTCGGTGAAGTGATCATCCGCACCTGGCAGGTAGCAGACAAAATGAAAAAGCAGCGCGGCGCTCTTGCTGGAGAACACGGAAACGACAATATGCGCGCAAAACGCTATGTTGCCAAATACACAATTAATCCGGCGATTACGCACGGGCTCAGCCATGAAGTCGGTTCGGTGGAAAAAGGGAAGCTCGCTGATCTCGTTCTGTGGGACCCGGTATTTTTCGGTGTGAAACCGGAATTGGTTTTGAAGGGCGGAATGATTGCACGTGCGCAAATGGGGGATCCGAACGCGTCCATCCCGACGCCGGAACCGGTGTTTATGCGCCAGATGTATGCGTCTTACGGAAAAGCCAATCGCTCAACCTCCATTACATTTATGTCTCAGGCTAGCATTGAGCGGGGTGTAGCGGAAGAATTAGGCTTGGAAAAAAGAATCTCTCCGGTCAAACATATCAGAAAGCTGAGCAAGCTGGATATGAAATTGAACGCAGCTTTGCCGAAGATTGAGGTTGATCCGAAAACCTATCAGGTCTTCGCTGACGGAGAGGAATTGTCTTGCCAGCCTGTCGATTACGTTCCGCTTGGACAAAGATATTTCTTATTTTGACAAGACGCGGCCGGAGTGCGTCCGGCCTCATCGGCTTCACAGTGCAGTGAAGCGAATTGAAAAAACCCGGAGCCAGCTCCGGGTTTTTCCTGATTAATAACTGTTGTACGTACTATAATCGTTGAAGATGCCGTCAGCAATCCCAAGCATTAAAAAGATGAAGAAGGCGATAATCGCAAGAACAGATATAGAAATGCTTACGATTAAATAGATTCCTTGCATCTTCACAAACTTCGCGTAATTCTCCAGCATTAAATCCTCAGCCTGTCCGCTTTTGTGTTCAGCCATTTGTCCTGCTTCTTTGGCTGATCGCATCAAAAAGATTCCAGCGATAATTTGCAGTACGCCCGGTATGGCACCGATTAGAAAAAAGAACGCGCCCGAAAGCGCGGTAATTGCGCCCATCACAATAAATAAGATTCCCGTTGCTTTTCCCCATTTTGAAATGCTGATGAGGGTTTTGTTCACTGTTTCAGGATTCATGTATACTTGCTCCTTTATAAAAAAATACTCACCTTTCTTTTATACACTATTTGTGAGAAGTTTTGTATAAAGAAAATCATATTTTAGGGATTGACCCTGACGCTGCGTAATTGTTTACGATAAAAGAAGAGGAGGTGTTATGAATGAAATACCAAGTTAAGCATGTAGCGGAAATGGCGGGAGTCAGCATTCGGACGCTTCATCACTATGATAATATTCAACTGCTGAATCCTTCAGCTCTTACTGACGCAGGGTATCGATTGTACAGTGATGCAGATCTGGAAAGACTGCAGCAGATTTTATTTTTTAAGGAAATTGGGTTTAGGCTGGATGAAGTGAAAGAGATGCTGGATCAGCCGAATTTTAACCGGAAAGCGGCACTTCAGTCGCAAAAGGATATGTTGATGAAGAAAAAACAAAGAATGGAAGAGATGATACAGACGCTTGATAGGACGCTTCAGTCCATTGAGGGAGGAGAACTTATGAATAAGCGGGATTTATTTGCCGGATTAAGCATGAAAGATATTGAAGAGTACCAGAAGGCATACGCGGATGAAGTCAGAAATCTGTATGGTAGGGAAATCGCAGAAGAAACAGAGAAAAGGACATCTGCATATTCATCAGACGATTGGCGTGCGATCATGGCTGAATTTGATTCGATTTACAGACGAATTGCGGCGCGAATGGAATACGGACCCGATGATACAGAGGTTCAGGCCGCTGTGGGGGCATTTCGCGATCATATTTGCCAATATCATTACGATTGCACGCTCGATATTTTCAGGGGGCTTGGGGAAGTGTATATCACTGATGAGCGATTTACTGACTCAATCAATCAATATGGAGCAGGTCTGGCCGCTTTTTTGCGGGAGGCGATCATTATTTACTGTGACCATCAGAAAAACCCCCGGGCCTAAAGGCCGGGGGTTTTGGCGCATCTTATAAAATCGGTGACAATAAGCGCGAGACGGATTCTTTCATTCGAATCCACAGGGAGCGCTGCTGATATTCCTCATAGGTGTATTTCCTGGATACGAGCAAATCTTCTTTAAATGTAGAAGCTAATTCTTTCGCAATGGTGATATCGTAAATAAATGCATTCACCTCAAAATTCAGCCTGAAGCTTCGAACATCGATGTTCGCTGTACCAACTGATGCAATTTCATCATCCACAACAATGGTTTTCGCGTGAATAAAGCCGTTATCGTAAATATAGACAGTGGCTCCGGCTTTCAGCAGATCGCCGATGTACGAAAGTGTCGCCCAGTATACAAAGGCATGATCAGGCTTGTTCGGGATCATAATGTTGACATCAACGCCCGACAAACACGCGATTCTTAAAGCATCGAGCAGGCTTGCGTCCGGGATAAAATAAGGCGTTTGAATCAAAATGGAACGCTTGGCATTTGAAATCATTTTGATGTAGCCATTTTTAATTTGTTCCCATTCGGAATCGGGTCCGCTCGTGACAATCTGCATCCCGACATTGCCTTTTGGGCCGTAATCAGGAAAGTGATTCGGGATATATGTCAGTGTATGGTGATGGGAAGCTTGGTTCCAGTCAAGAATAAAACGTGTCTGGATGGCATGCACTGCCTTTCCTTGCAGCCGGATATGCGTATCCCGCCAATAGCCGAATTTCGGGTTAAGCCCTAGATACTCATCTCCAACGTTAAATCCTCCGACATAACCGGTGATTCCGTCTATGATCACAAGCTTGCGATGGTTCCGGTAATTCAGCCGCAAATTAATCGGCCTGAGCTTTGAAGGAAAAAAGACCTCCACATGCCCGCCAGCCTCGCGGAGCTCCTTAAAAAACTTTTTTCTCAGCGTTCTTGATCCGAGTTCATCATAAAGCACCCTGACCTGAACGCCTTCTTTTGCTTTTTTGATGAGAGCGTCCCGTAATTTTTTGCCTAATTCATCACCTTTATAAATATAATATTGTAAGTGGATATGATCCTTAGCCTTCAAAATGTCATGTAGCAGCCGTTGAAACTTGTCCCGCCCGTCTGTGATCACGTCAACCGAATTATCCTCTGTAAACACAGCGTGATTATTCATGATAAGCATATAAATTAAATCCTTGTTATCAAAGGTTGCCCGGTTATTGAACTGAAATTGCTTGGTTTCTAATTCCTTAAGCTGATGCTTCAATAGCTTTTCAATACCGATTTTTTTTCGGTCTTCCCATTGAAATAACTGCTTTCGCCTAAGATTATGGCCGAATAATAAGTATAAAATAAAGCCTATAACGGGAATAAAGAAAAGAACCAGTAGCCATGCCCAAGATGCGCTGGCATCGCGCCGTTCTTTGAAAATGACAATGATAGCCAAAAGAATATTTAAAATAAAAAAAAGTGACAAAAGGATGGAAGAAATACTCACTTTGTAACCCCGCTCATTCATATTTATCAAGAAGATTGCCATTAGTATTCCATGATTAACAGCGATCTGATTCTCATTACAAATTATAACACTCACATTTTAAAAGAATAAAGAGCGGCGATCCAGATTCTTTGTGAAAAATACGGGCAGATTTCTTTAAAACCAGCTTGCACCTGCGTTAAAATAAACACATATGATAACGTTCGTGAAGCCTTGCAGCATCAAATAAAGGGGGAGGATTACATGAACTTTTACAGAGTTGAACAAATGCCGGGGTTCATTAAATCAGAAATGCAAAAAATTCAAAAGGCCGTACAGCCTTTTATGAAAAAAACCGTCGTTTATCGTTTTCTTGCCATTCCGATTGCTGCATTCTCTCTCTTTCAATTAGCTGTTTTTCTTTTTCACGCTTCAGCAGACTGGAAGTCCCTGATCAACGCGGGTTTATTCGCTCTTTTGGCGGCGCTGGGACTGGCATTTTTCAAAGAAGCGGGCTATCAGCATAAACAAATTCAAAAAACGATATACATCTATATGCTGAACAGGATTAAAAAGAGCGAAATTCTTTCAGAAGATAGAAAAAACTCCTACACGCAACAGATTAAGGAAGAACCGTTTGCGATGCGGAGTTTTGTTGAATTTTTGACTGAGGAAGACAGACGCAAAAATTTGTATGAATAAGAACTGCACCCGGAATGTTGGGATTTGCCTGACAATCGGGTGTTTTTTATTTGCGGCAATAGAGAGGAGACAGTCGAAACAAAAAGCATGGATTTGAAATGGTTCCGAACACATGCACAGTTTGCTTAGCGAAATGTTACTTGTTATCTGGCGGTAACAGCGTTGCTTTATTGATTTCCTCAACTAGAGATGTCTGATCAATCCATTTGGTAGACACATCGTGATTGATCTTTGAAACGTGCTGGTTTTCTGATAAATAATCTCTTATCCGGCTGAAATAGAGCGGTTCGTTTTTGACATCCAGGTCTCGATATATTTGTTCAAACAACTCTAAATCTTTAGGTTCATCAAGGGTTAAACGCCAAGACGGATAATGAAGTTCTTTTGGAAGGCTGACTTGATTGAGGGAAAATAAGGAAGGGTTGTTTAAAAAATAAAAAGACAAATATTCTGTATGGGTTAACGGTTTTGGCTGCTGCACAAGCCGCTGAAGAGCTTCAACTGTAATGATATTGCCAGATATTCCTGCTGAACTTGAATAATCCTGGGTATAATCGGCTCCTTTTTGTAAGTGACGATCAATTAAATATTGAAGCACTTCAGGTGAAACGGCTGGACAATCACCTGTTACACGGATGATGATATCAGCATTTGCTAACGCTGCGGCTTCAAGCATTCTTTCTGCTACATTATCCGGATCGCCTCTCACGATTTTGACCTTTCCGTTTAGAGTGTAAGCTTCAAGCGGATCATCTTCAGGAAGATTTGAGGTTGCCAATATCACTTCATGAACTTCAGGAACAGCCAGGCAATTGATTAAACAGCGTTCCACAGATGGGATTCCGTAAATCGGAAGCAATGCTTTTTTCGGCAAGCGAGTCGATTTTAGCCGGCATATTACTGCGATCGCAATTCTTGGACTTTTGATCTCGTTACATGTAATTGGCTGGTTTACCGATAAATCAGCAGTTGCTACTTGAGGCAATGCAGCCTCAGCTTGTAAAGGCATCAATGCATTCTCATTTCCGCATCTTTTGTAACTCGTTTTGTCCAATGTGATGATTTCTCCCTTTTTGACTGTCCGATTGGCTGTCACACGTATAGATGAATCATACAAATACTTTCTTTCGGATTCATTTACTTCAGTTGAACCAGCTGCAATTTGAGCCTGCCGGAGTTTTTTCGTCATCAGTTTGAATTCATTGGGCTCTAATGAAGAATAATAATCGAACCCTTTAGCTGTCCGATCTAAAGTAATATGTTTTTCAATTACAGATGCGCCCGAGAAAAATGCATAGACAGGAAGGTCGGCCGCCAGCGAATGATCGGCGTCGATGTGATCTGCGAATCCAATTTGAACCTTGTATCTTTCTTTTAAGTGCTGGATCCGTTGTAGGTTAATATCCTCCAGTTTTGTCGGATATCCTTGAAATCCGTGCATGAGAATAAGCTGATTCGCCATATGCTGTTTTACAAGCGACATCATCTGATCGATCTCTTCCTCATACCATCCCCCAATTCCGATAAGCGCAGGTTTCTCTGTCATACCAATCGTTTTCATTATTTCCGTGGATTGAAGGATAGTCGTTGGAAGCTTTATCCCATCAATATGATGCTGGAAGCGAAAAAAGAGCTCTGCCCCCCATGAATCAAAAAGATCCACCCATATTTCTAATCCAAGTTTTTTGCCGTAGGCGACACAATTTTTCCACACGTCTTCACTTAAAAACAGCTTCATATACGATTCGTAGGCAGAAAAACAAGGCGTTGCAATACAGTCATACTTGAACCACTGAAATTTCACACCATCTGCTCCGCTTTCTGCGGCAGCTTTGATGAGTGCTTTAAGATTCTCCTCTTTTCCCTGATGAGCGTTTGCGATTTCGGCGATGATTTTTACTTTTCCCGGCAAGCTGCTCGTTTCCACATGTCCCACTCCTTAACGTTATTGAGACAATCCTGCGGTCATGCAATGTTAGCAGGAGTCACTCCTGATTGAATTATATGCTTGACAAAGCATGCGGTTCTTACACCAGCCTTAGATATAGAAAAAGTGACAAACAAAAAAGGCATGGTTCCGTTTTTCTTGGAACACATGCCCGGTATCAGTGGTGCTATTCGAACACCGGATCATCCTCATAATAATAAGAACCCGGGTCCTCGTACGAATCAGTGTTTTCAAAAGCAGCAATACCGATGACCACAAGCACGAAAATGGCTAAAACGATCCCGATCAGAGCAGTGACGATACTGGATGCTGCGTAGAACAGCTGCATTTTTATAAACGTTCTGTAATTCTCAAGCATGCTTTCGCCAGCGCTGCCCGCAAGATTTCCTTCGGCCTCCGCAGCAGCTTTTGCAGAACGCATCAGAAAGACGCCTGAAATAATGAGCAATACGCCCGGGATGGCACCGATCACTGTCATCAAAGCAGACAGTGTGACAAGCGATCCCATAATGATCAATAAAACCCCTGAAACTTTGCCCCATTTAGCAATGTCTGCTAGCGACTTGACAGCAGAAGGGCTCAATGGGCGGTTTTCGTTTTTTGCAGGTTCAATCTCCTGTTCAGCAGGAATAATTTCTTCCTTATGATTTTCAATTTCGTTTTCATCTTTATCCAGACTAATCATGACACTCTCTCCCTAAAATTTTCAAATCGTATCTGTTGCCATCCATTTCGGCGATGCCGGGGAATAGTCCCCATTCTGCAAACCCGTGCTTTTCAAACAGCTTCAGGCTTGGTTTATTATGTCCGAAAATGAAGGCCATCAGTGAGCGAATTCCAAGACTCGGCGCGATGCGGAGCGCTTCTTGAAGCAAATATGATCCAACGCCTTTGCCGCGGCATGCTTCGTCAATGTATATGCTGATCTCCGCTGTTTTATTATAGGCGGGTCTGCCGTAAAATGTTTCAAAGCTGATCCAGGCAGCGACGTTTCCGCTAGCGTCCTCGGCTACATAGAGCGGACGTGCCTCGGTATGACCCAAAAACCATTCCCTCCGATCTTCAGGAGTTACCGGTTCAGTATCGGCTGTTACTGTTCGAGAAGCAATCGTTGAATTATAAATCGCGACAACAGCCTCCAGATCCTTATTTTCAGCAAGACGCAATGTCATATCCATATGTTTGTGGCACTCCTCTCAAAAAAATGACATATTTTTATATCAGTCTGCGCAAACTACATCTAAAAAAGTTTTTTGAATTAGTGTATATATTTTCAGAAAAGTGTTCAGAATGTTGCTGAGGTGATGAACAATGAGAGAGGAAGAAAAGAAAACTTCTCAAATCAAAAAACTTCAGCAGTTTTTTCGTAAACGCTGGGTATTCCCTGCAATCTACTTAGTCAGTGCGGCCGTCATTTTAACAGCTGTCCTTTGGTATCAATCTGTTTCAAATGAGGATGTAAAGGACCAGTTAGCTGATAACGGCGGAAACTCCGCATATGACAACAACGACGATGCAGTTGAAGTAGGAAAGTCAATGGAAAATGTCGCAATGCCGGTTGTTGATTCTGAAAACGTTTCTGTTGTGAAAAAGTTCTATGAAACCGATGCCGCAAAAGAAGAAAAAGAAGCAGCACTCGTTACCTATAATAACACGTACAGCTTAAGCAAAGGAATTGACTTAGCTGAGAAAGACGGAAAAGATTTCGATGTTTCTGCTTCTCTAAGCGGTACGGTTGTTAAAGCTGAAAAAGATCCAGTGCTTGGATATGTTGTAGAAGTAGAACATGCCGATGGATTATCGACTGTGTATCAAGCTCTTTCTGAAATAAGTATTGAGCAAGGCGATAAAGTAAAACAGAACCAAGTGATCGGAAAGTCTGGCAAAAATCTATACAGCGAAGACAGCGGAAACCATGTGCATTTTGAAATCCGTAAAGACGGAGTCGCAATGAACCCGCTGAATTTTATGGACAAGCCGGTTTCTTCTATCGAAAAAGCAGCAGCTGCTGAAGAAAAAGCGGCAACTGAAGAAACAGAAGGATCTATTCAGCAATCTTCCGAGAAAAAGGAAGGACCAACTGAAAAAGAAACAGAAGAAAAATCCGGTGAGAAAAAGGATGATTCAACTGACAAATCTGGTTCTAAAGAAAGCAGCACGACAGAAGACTCTGAACAGTCTTAATGAAGAAAACGTCTATCCATGTGATGGACGTTTTTTTCTGTTACTTTTTGCATCATGTCATCGTCTATGTAGTTATACATAGGCACGTTCGCTATAAAGGGGGTTATGTCATGAACCGTCTATTGCTCGCGGGATGGATCCTTTTTATTCTGATCTCTGTCTGTACGGAAAGCTTCAGCGGCATGGTCATGTCGCAAACGGTGGCTTTTCATTTTCAGCCGCACCCTGATCTGTCTCATGTTTTAGACATGGATTTTACTGAAATTACTATACCTGAAGTGGCTATTCAAAAAAGCGGGCACGCATTTTCCTTTTTTGTGCTGACGTATTTGCTGTGGAAACAGAGAGGCAGCATAAAATTGGCGATAGCGGTCTCATTCATGTTTGCTTTTTTCACAGAAGTGCTGCAGCTCTTCTTCAGCAGGGGCGGATGCATTCGAGATGTGCTCATTGATGCTGTTGGGATTGTCTTGTTTTACGGAATATTTGTGTTGGTGAAGCGGAAAAACCATGAAATGAATGAAAAAATGTGAAAGCCGGCTGTCTTGGATTCAGACACCGGCTTTTGTCTTTCTTAAAAATTCTGATCGGTTGTGTTTTTCGTCAGTTTATTGATGATGGATTCATAAACTTTCACAATGAAATCGACGAATGGGCGAAGCAGATTTGAAAATCTAAAGAAAAGGAACCCGATAATGATAGCGACAACAAGACTGCCCAATACATCTATCGGGTAGTGATGTCCTACCCAAATTCTTGAAAAACCTGTCAAAAGCCCGAAAATGACAAGCGGCCAGCCGATTTTGCGGTTTCTGAAAAGCATCGCAATCGAAATCGCTAACGCACCTGTTGTATGGTCACTCGGAAATGACGCATCTGCAGCATGCGGAATCAGCGTATTCACTGTATGCTCAACGAACGGACGCGGCTCAATATAAACATGTGTAATCAAATAGTTGATGATAAGACCCGCGATTCCTGTAAGCCCCGCATAAAGCACATTTTTTCTGCTTTGCGTGTTTCCGAACAGCCAGATTGCCAATAAGATAAGGGCATAGGCGATAATCGCGTATTCCGTGATGAAGACCATAATGGAATCGAGAATCGCATTGTGATGAGATAATCCATTGATTGCTTTAAAGATTTCGTAATTCAAATATATCACCTTTTACATTTTAATAATAAGTAGACTAATCTTACACCGAAAAAGTTTCAATTAAAATAGAGTTTGCCAAAAAGTGTGATGCTTGAAAAGAATTCGGAGGGGTGTCAGAGTTTCTGGGGGCTTTTTCTATAAGCAAAAAAGAGATTCGACATGTCGAATCTCTTCCGAATAATTACAGTGCTTCAGGTCCTTCTTCGCCTGTACGGATGTTGATTGTATTGCTGATTTCATAGACAAATATTTTACCGTCACCCGGTGATCCCGTTTTCAGAACCCTTTTAGCCGTCTCTGTCACTTGGTCAACAGGAACCTTGCTGACCACAATCTCGACTTTTAAACGCTCATATACATTGCTTTCGATTTTAACCCCTCGATAGAGCTCCGTGTGTGCTTTTTGCAGGCCGCAGCCGTGAACATTTGAGAAGGTCAGAGAGGTAACTCCGATTTTTCCGAGTTCCTCCTTCAGCTTTTCGAAATTTGCCGGACGCGTTACAATTTCCACCTTGAACATTTGACCGCTCATACCATCACTCCTCACATAGAATCTTGATATGCTTTTTCCCCGTGCATCGTTAAGTCAAGCCCAAGTGCTTCTTCTTCTTCGGTTGCGCGAAGGGGAAGGAAGAGGCCTACTATTTTAATAATAACGAGAGTGACAATAAATACAAAAATATAAGTGGCGCCGATGGCTACGACTTGTTTCCATACTAAGCTTGCGTCTCCGTAAAATAAACCGTTCGCGCCATCAGCATTAACAGAGGTTGTCGCGAATAACCCCGTTGCGATTCCGCCCCATGTGCCGCCGATGCCGTGCAGGCCAAAGGCGTCTAGCGCATCGTCGTATCCGAATTTCTTTTTAAGTGAAAATACACCCCAGAAACAAACCGCGCCGCCAATGAGGCCGATAATAATAGACGCAAAAGGTGTGACAAATCCGGCAGCCGGTGTAATCGCCACAAGCCCGGCAATTGCGCCGGATACTGCTCCGAGCATCGTCGGTTTTTTATTCATGATCCATTCTACTAAAATCCAGCCGGCAATCCCGGCTGCAGCAGCAGTGTTTGTGTTGATGAAGGCGTACATGGCGACGCTATCCAAGGTTAGGGCGCTGCCGACGTTAAAACCGAACCAGCCGAACCAAATCAAAGCGCCTCCTAAGAAGGTGTAAATGAGATTGTGCGGTGAAGACGCTGTGCCGTCTTTTCGTTTACCGAGCACAATAGCGAGAACAAGGCCTGCCACCCCGGAGGAAATATGAACAACGTTGCCGCCGGCGAAATCGAGCGCGCCAAGCTGGCCGATCCAGCCGCCGCCCCATACCCAATGCGCAACGGGTGTGTAAACTAAAGAAGCCCATAAAACTGAAAATAAAAGAAAAGCGCCAAATCGCATCCGTTCTGCAAAAGCCCCGGAGATAATCGCTGTAGTCAGAACAGCGAACGTCATTTGGAACATCATAAATAATGAGTGGGGAATGGTGTCACTGTAAGCTCCGGGTTCAAACCCGACTCCTTTTAGACCGGCCCACTCCAGTCCGCCGATGATTGAATTGCCTGGTGCGAAGGCAAGTGTATATCCGAACAGCACCCAAACGATGGAAACGATGGCAATGGAAGAAAAACTGTGCATGGCAGTGCTCAGCACATTTTTGCTTTTTACCATTCCTCCATAAAATAACGCTAATCCCGGGGTCATCAGCCACACGAGTAAAGCGCAAAAGAACATAAAAACTGTATCGCCCATTTGCATGTCTCATTCCTCCGTATCTTTCAGAATTATTATATTTCTTCATTATAGAGAAAAAAGAATGATAAAACATGTTCATGTTAGATTTCCTAACATGGTTTTTTAGGGAATGTTATCGAGGGATATAAAGAATGAGAAATGCCCCTTTATGAGATATGAGACTTTATATCTATAAAAGGAATGAGGGCGGTGATTTTTCTGCCGATTATTGTGAGCCTCCTCTTGGTTCATGCTTGTTTTCATATTGGCGTTCAGAATTTTAGCATGATATTAATGTCGAGTATTAAGGGGCGTTGGTGCAGGTAATGAGTGATGCCGCACTTTATGAAAAAGTGCTGGCGGGACTATTTAAATGTATGAATGCATAAAAAATCATGAAAAAACGCTCCTTCTGAGAGTTTCACAAGCATTATAAAAGAACTTAGGCGAAGTGAAGAGTAAAATAAACAATGAGAGAAACACTAACAGCATCAGGAGGAGACTATAATGGATACACTTAATATTGATTTTCAAAAAACAGCCTTGGTTATTATTGATTTGCAAAAAGGGATTGTGCCGATAGATCAAAGCGGGCAGGTTGTCCCACATGCGAAAAAACTTATCGATGAATTTCGGAAACATAACGGGTTTATTAGCTTTGTGAATGTTGCCTTTCATGACGGGGCGGATGCGCTGAAGCCGCAAACGGATGAGCCTGCACAGGGCGGTTCGGGGGAAATGCCGGCGGACTGGGCCGAATTTGTTCCGGAAATCGGTGTGCAGGATGGAGATTACACTGTGACTAAGCGGCAGTGGGGTGCTTTCTTCGGTACAGATTTAGATTTGCAGCTGAGACGCCGCGGCATTGATACGATCGTATTGTGCGGCATCGCGACAAACATCGGGGTGGAAAGCACTGCGCGCGAGGCATTCCAGCTTGGCTATCAGCAGATTTTTATTACAGATGCCATGTCTACGTTTAGCGAGGAAGAACATGAAGCTACACTGCGCTTTATTTTTCCTAAAATTGGTAAATTGCGGACAACGGAAGAATTTCTGGCGCAAGTGAAATAATGATATCAAAAAAAAGCCGTGCTGTTTTTTTAACAGCGGTGGCTTCGGGTACGATGCTGAATCCGCTGAACTCGTCTATGATATCTCTTGCGCTCCATAGCATCCAGCATGAGTTTCATCTGTCCTTTACAACGGTTTCCTGGCTGATTTCCTCGTTTTACTTGGCAAGTGCCGTGGCTCAGCCTGTAACGGGAAAGCTCGGTGATTTGATCGGTCGGAAACGGTTGTTTTTAGCCGGGCTTATCCTTGTGGCGGTTTCTGCTGTCGGGGCGCCGTTTGCGCCAACGTTTATGACATTATTGGTCATGCGGCTGTTTCAATCGGTAGGGAGCAGTGCGATTTATCCGTCGGGAGTCGGGCTGATTCGTAGTCATATTCATGAACGGCAGGCATCAGCCTTGGCTGTGCTCTCTATTTTTGCGTCTGCCATGACGGCGCTTGGACCGACAGTCGGCGGTTTTTTGATTGTTTGGGGCGGATGGCCGGCGATCTTTATTGTCAACTTGCCGTTTATTATCCTCAGCTTCTTTTTAGGCATGTATATGTTCCCAAAGGACCAGAAAAAAGGAGCTGGCATCAAAACGATTATTCGGCAGCTCGATATCCTTGGAATTATTTTGTTTGCCGGGGGAATCATTTTGCTTCTCTCTTTTCTGCTGTCCTTCAGCACGTCGCCGCATGTGGCAGAAGGTGTGCTTGGCGTGCTGCTGCTCGGAGCATTTGTTTGGCGTGAACTGAAGACAGAAAAGCCATTCATTGATGTTCGTCTGTTTAAAACGCAGCGAAGCCTATCGGCCGTATATATCCAGTTTATTTTGCTGAATGTTTTCTTCTATTGTTTATTTTTCGGATTGCCGAGTTATTTTCAGGATGAAATGCATCTTTCTGTTCAAACGAGCGGACTGTTTATGCTGTTTATGTCTGGCATGAGCATCGTAGTATCGCCTATCACAGGCAAATGGATTGACCGATCAGGCGTAGTCAAACCGATCTTTACGGGGGCGCTTCTGATGATGGCTGGAGCTGTGCTCTTAACTGTCTTTTTTATCAATGCTCAGGTGATCGGAAAAGGCCTTATCCTGTCAATTTTGGGTATAGGCTACGGACTTGGAAATGTCGCACTTCAGGCAGCTATGCTGAAAACGAGCCCTTCCGACATGGTAGGAACGACTTCGGGACTGTTTCAAACCTGCCGTTACCTAGGGTCGATTTTGTCTTCGGTGATCTTGGGTCTTTTGTTTGGGAAAGAAATCACAGCGGCTCATTTTGATATGATGGGAATCCTCATGATCATAGCGGGCGGAATAAGTTTGTTTATGGCAGTGAGATTTGCCGCATTAATGAAAACTGCATCATGAAAAAAAGAGACAGGCACTGCGTCTGTCTTTTTTTCTTGTTTAGATTGCTCAAATTGAAACAGGGAAATTGTATATCGTAGCCAATGTTATTGTCTGACTTTTCAGTTATATTAAGTGACATCAAATGTCAGAAAACTAAACATATGACAATACTGAAAGGGGAGCCGGCTATGAAAATAAAAGAGAGCCAGCATCAATCCAACAGACTGAGCAATGAAGATTTGCTGCCTTTGGGACAGGAAAAAAGGACGTGGAAGGCAATGAACTTTGCATCTATTTGGATGGGGTGTATACATAATATACCGACCTACGCGACGGTGGGCGGGTTAATTGCGATCGGTCTTTCGCCTTGGCAGGTGCTGGCGATCATTATTACGGCATCGCTTATCTTGTTTGGTGCTCTGGCTTTAAACGGCCATGCCGGGACAAAATACGGGCTGCCGTTTCCAGTGATCATCCGGGCTTCTTACGGAATATACGGCGCGAATATCCCTGCGCTTCTAAGGGCGTTTACAGCCATCATGTGGCTCGGCATTCAAACCTTTGCGGGAAGCACGGCGCTGAATATTTTGCTTTTAAATATATGGCCTGGCTGGGGACAAGTTGGCGGCGGGTGGAATATTCTCGGCATTCACCTATCCGGTTTGCTTTCTTTTGTTTTCTTTTGGGGCATTCATTTACTCGTATTACACCATGGAATGGAATCGATTAAACGCTTTGAGGTGTGGGCAGGGCCTTTGGTATATCTGGTATTTGGCGGCATGGTATGGTGGGCCGTTGATATTGCCGGGGGATTGGGGCCGATATACGCTCAGCCAGGAAAGTTCCATACGTTTTCCGAAGCATTCTGGCCGTTTGCTGCCGGGGTTACCGGCATCATTGGCATTTGGGCAACATTGATCTTAAATATCCCTGACTTTACACGGTTTGCTAAAACACAAAAGGAGCAAATAAAAGGGCAATTTTACGGTTTGCCGGGAACCTTCGCGCTGTTTGCGTTTGCCAGCATTACTGTGACTTCCGGTTCGCAGGTTGCTTTCGGAGAGCCGATTTGGGATGTTGTCGATATTTTGGCGAGATTTGATAACCCTTATGTTATCGCCTTGTCCGTGATTACGCTCTGCATCGCCACGATCTCTGTCAACGTTGCGGCGAATATCGTATCGCCCGCTTATGATATAGCGAATGCCCTGCCGAAATATGTTAATTTCAAACGCGGCAGCTTTATCACGGCGTTGCTTGCTTTATTTACGGTTCCGTGGAAGCTGATGGAAAGCGCGACAAGTGTATATGCGTTTCTCGGCTTAATTGGCGGCATGCTTGGTCCGGTGGCGGGTGTCATGATGGCTGATTACTTTATCATTCGCAAACGTGAGCTCTCGGTCGATGACTTATATGCCGAAACAGGGCGGTATGTGTATTGGAAGGGCTACAATTACCGTGCGTTCGCGGCCACGATTTTAGGTGCGCTGATCTCGCTGATTGGCATGTATGTTCCCGCATTGAAGAGCTTATACGATATTTCTTGGTTTGTCGGTGTGCTGATTTCATTTCTTTCCTATATTGGTCTGATGCGTATTCACCCGCCGGCATCATCGGCAATTGAAACGGTTGAAACTGTGCGGGTTCGCCAGGCTGAATAAGACGCGTGTGGTACATTTTCATATTTTTGAAATGGTTTTCCATAAATAGAACATTTATAATGATTTTAGACATCTAATTCTAAAATGAAATGGGAATCGAACATGAGAAAATGGTATTTTATACTTTTGGCAGGTGTTTTAACGTCCGTCATCCTCGCTTTCGTTTATGATAAGACAAAAGCGAGTGAGGAAGTCTCTGGGGAATACTTATATGTTTCGCCGAATGGCAGTGATCAAAATGAAGGAACGAAAGAAAAGCCGTTTCGTACACTGGCACATGCTTCAGAGGAGGCTGTAGCCGGCACAACCGTTATGATTCGGGAAGGCGCGTATCGTGAAATCCTTGAGGTAAAACACAGCGGTGCGGACGGAAAACCTATCACATTCCGAAACTATGAAAATGAAAAAGTCGTGATTAGCGGGAAATCCGTTGCAAATGCAGAATATGAAACACCGCTCATTTCTATTCGCGATAAACATGACATTGTTATCAGCGGTTTAACGATTCAAGATCTGTCTGTTTCATCTGAGGAAGCAACAGCTATGGGGATTTATGTATCAGGATCAAGCAGTCATGTTGCCATCAAAAACAATCATGTCAGGAATATTAAGACAACGGCAGATGAAGGAAATGCTCACGGAATTGCAGTCTATGGTTCAGGCAGCGTGAAAGACATTCAAATTGAGAACAATACGGTTGAGAATTTGACGCTTGGAGCGAGTGAAGCGGTTGTGCTAAACGGGAATATTGACGGCTTCACGATTGCGGGCAATATCGTCCGCAACAATAACAACATCGGAATCGATCTTATCGGTTATGAGGGAACCGCGGACAAAAACGATTACGCGCGAAACGGAGTTATAGAAAACAATACGGTTTATCAAAACTCGACTTACGGAAACCCTGCATATGGAGATGATTACTCAGCAGGCGGGATATATGTCGATGGCGGACAAAGTATCAAGATTAAGAAAAACACAGTTTATGATAACGATATTGGGATTGAGGCAACATCTGAACACAAAGGGAAATATGCAAATGAGATTCAAATTACAGACAACAAAGTATACAACAATGCCTACACCGGTATCTCGATCGGAGGGTATGACAAAAAGCGGGGCGGTACCAGCAATTCTCTGATTGCCCACAACATTATGTATCGGAATGACACAAAGGGTTTGTACGGCGGACAGCTGCTGCTTCAGTACGACACGAAAAACAATACAATCGAAAAGAATATTTTGACGGCCGGTGATTCAAGATTATTTATCGGAAACGATTTTACAGAAAATGAAGGCAATATAGTCAATCATAACGTCTACCATAAAGAAGCGGGTCAAGAGGGCTTATGGATGTGGAAAAAGAAAGAATACGATTCGTTTTCGTCATATCAAAAAGCGACAAATAATGATCAGCAATCCATTTATGCCGATCCGCTGTATCGTGATGAAGCATCCTATGACTTTACGTTAAAACCTGATTCGCCTGCGCGGCCGATCATTGAATCATAGTCATAAATGGCGTTCTTTAAGGGAACGCCGTTTTTAAATTGAAAAAAAGACTGCCGGCACATTCCGGCAGTCTTTCATTTATTCTGCAATAGAGACTTTTCCCTCAGCCTCAGAAGGTTTTTTCTGGCTCCATGCGTACAGAAGCAGAGCAATCAGAACGAACAGCCCTGCTGATAAATAAATGGCAGAGAAGCCGGCAGATGCTACAAACAATCCGAATACATACGATCCTACAGCAATTCCGCTATCAAAGAAGGTAAAGAACGTTGCCGTCGCAAAACCTGAGCGGTGAGCCGGAGATTTCTGGATCGCCAGCGTTTGCATGCAAGGAACGATTGAACCGTATCCGAGACCGATAACTGCTCCTGAAAGCAGAAGCATCAAGCCGCTGTGTGTGAAGGACAGCATGCAAAGTCCCACTGAGAAAATAAAGATAGAAGGATAAATGACTACGCCAGGTCCGATCTTATCGAATAATTTCCCTGTGAACGGTCGAGCAATCATCATTGTCACCGCAAAGCAAACAAAGAAATAACCGCTGATATCCGAAAGGTCAACTGATTTGGCGAATACAGACAAATACGCTGTAACAGTTGAATAACAGAAAGAAATAAATAAACCGACCGTCGCAATCTTAAGTGCACCTTTTTCAAACATATCCGAGAATGAAAAACGGAATACAGTCGTGCCGCTGTCTTGGTTTTGAGGCACTTTTATCAAGAATGAAACAAGCAAGCCTGCAACCATAAACAATGCAAAGGCTGTAAAAAGTACAGAGAAGCTGACAACCTTCATCAAATTCAGTCCAAGGAAAGGCCCGATTGCCATGGCGAGGTTCATAGACATTGCAAAGTAGCCAAGCCCTTCACCGCGGCGTTTGACCGGAATGATATCCGCTGCGATTGCACCCGTAACAGTCGTTAAAATGCTGAACCAAATCCCTTGGAAGAACCTTAAGCCAAGCAGCAGGTAAAAATTATGAATCGGCATGTACAGAAAAGATGAAAGGGCGAATAACGCCATTGAGACAATCGCCATTCTTTTCTTACCGAAACGCTCAACAATGGCTCCGGAGAAAGGCCGTGTAATGATCGCTGACAGAAGGAACAGGCTGATTAAAAGCCCGCCTTGGGATTCTGTTCCGCCAAGCTCTTGAAGCGTATAAATCGGCAGTACAGTTAAAAATGTATAAAAGAACACAAACACAAATAAATTGACAAGCAGGACCATAATAAAATCCTTGGTCCATATCGCATCTGCTTTTTTCAAATGTAAGTCACTTCCTTATTTTCATTGATGTAAAAACATGCGGAATAAATGAGAAAAAGCTTCCTTATCTTCATCGCGGAAATCTGCAAGCAGCTCTTCCTCGAATTTCAGCATTTTCACATTGATATCTTCGTATTTTTTCTCAGCTTCTTTTGTGAGGACAACAAGTTTTTCCCGTTTGTCTTCACCTTGCCATCTCTCTACCCAACCATTTTCCTCCAGGCGTTTGATCGTCCGCGTCACAGTCGGCGCTTCCACATTTAAATAAGACCAAATCTCTTTTTGAGTCATTGGTCCGAGCGTGCGCAAACAATATAAAACTGACCATTGAGAGGAGTAAAGGCCGAATGGCTCAAGCTGTTCATTGGCTTTTTTTGCAATCAGGCGGGCGCTTTGGTTGATTTGATGAATGAGGTGTCTGTTGACGTAGGTCATTTTGAGCTCCTTCTAAAAAACTTACCTAAGTAACTAATTGCTTTCTTTATTGTACAGGAGCGTTGGTTAGATGTAAAGATATAAATTTAGTGACCCGAAATAAATTAATGAGCTGAAAAAGTTCGTTTCACCCCTTGTCCTTATTGAGTTTTTAGCATATTCCCAAAAGAATGCTAATACACTGTTACAAACCTAACAAAGAGAGTGTTTGAGGTGAGGGATCGTGGGCATATTTCACAAACCTACTTTTAAAACCATACAACGAAGAAGCGGCATAATGAACGACTCTTTACAGAATACGGATCTCATTTCACACTTCTCACATCCATTTTAGGGAGGTCGAGTGGTGTGCACGATTACATCAAAGAGCGAACAATCAAGATAGGGAAGTACATCGTGGAGACAAAGAAAACCGTTCGTGTCATTGCGAAGGAATTTGGTGTTTCCAAAAGTACAGTACACAAGGATTTAACAGAGCGTCTGCCCGAAATTAACCCTGATCTGGCAAACGAAGTGAAAGAAATACTTGATTATCATAAATCCATCAGGCATTTAAGAGGAGGAGAAGCGACAAAGCTCAAATATAAAAAAGATGAAATTCTCGAAGGAGAGCCTGTCCAGCAATCATAATCAGCTAGAATTGGCTTCTTGAAATCATTCATAAAACATCCGCAAAAAATTGTAAAGAACTTAATGTGCTTCCAACTTTTTTTCTGTATTTTATGATAATATATATAATTAGGGAGTAATGTGGATATTTACTGTGAAACAGATTTTCAAGGAGGATATAAATAGATGTTTGCAAGGGATATTGGTATTGACCTCGGTACTGCAAATGTACTGATCCATGTTAAAGGTAAAGGAATTGTTCTGAATGAACCTTCCGTAGTTGCACTTGATAAAAACAGCGGCAAAGTGCTTGCGGTTGGCGAAGAGGCTAGACGAATGGTTGGACGTACACCTGGGAATATCGTTGCGATTCGCCCGCTGAAAGACGGAGTTATTGCTGATTTTGAAGTTACAGAAGCAATGCTGAAGCATTTTATTAACAAGCTGAACGTAAAAGGCCTGTTCTCAAAACCGCGCATGCTCATTTGCTGCCCGACGAATATTACATCAGTTGAGCAAAAAGCGATCAGAGAAGCTGCAGAAAAAAGCGGCGGTAAACATGTGTACCTTGAAGAAGAACCTAAAGTTGCCGCTATCGGCGCGGGTATGGAAATATTCCAGCCAAGCGGTAACATGGTTGTAGACATTGGAGGCGGAACGACGGATATCGCGGTTATTTCAATGGGCGATATTGTCACCTCCTCTTCTATTAAAATGGCTGGGGACAAGTTTGACATGGAAATCTTGAATTACATCAAACGCGAGTACAAGCTGCTGATCGGCGAACGTACTGCGGAAGATATTAAGATTAAAGTTGCAACGGTTTTCCCAGACGCACGTCACGAAGAAATTTCCATTCGCGGACGAGACATGGTTTCTGGTCTTCCAAGAACCATTACAGTTAACAGTAAAGAAGTGGAAGAAGCCCTTCGTGAATCTGTCGCTGTTATTGTGCAGGCTGCGAAACAAGTGCTTGAAAGAACACCGCCTGAACTTTCCGCTGATATTATTGATCGCGGCGTTATTATTACCGGCGGGGGAGCGCTCTTAAACGGCCTTGACCAGCTGCTTGCTGAAGAACTGAAGGTTCCGGTTCTCGTCGCTGAAAATCCTATGGATTGCGTAGCCATCGGCACAGGCGTCATGCTTGATAATATGGACAAGCTTCCTAAACGCAAACTAAGCTGATGTCACAAACCTCATTCTGAAAAAGGATGGGGTTTTTTTATGAAAAAGCCTTCACGAATTAATGAGTTATGACGATAATAAGATAAAATACTGATTTATATTATAGAACGAATGTTCCTGTGTGACAACTGAAAAAAATGCCATTTTAGAGGTGGAAAATTTGTTAAAAGGATTATATACAGCAACATCTGCAATGATTGCCCAGCAGCGAAGAACAGAAATGCTTTCAAATAATATTGCAAACGCCAATACATCCGGCTATAAAGCAGATCAAGGCTCAATGCGCGCGTTCCCTGAAATGCTGCTCAGCAGAATAGAATCAAAATCTCCGGCCGGAACATCGAAGACGGAAATCGGTTCCGTGAATACGGGTGTATATATGCAGGAGCTTAAGCCTCTGCTTACCCAGGGAAGTTTGAAGTCTACAGATCAGCCTACAGACATCACATTGGTCGAAAACCAAGTTCCTGTTAATACAGAAACCAATGAAAACGCGGCGCTTTTTTACCCGGTTCAGACAGCCGACGGCATCCGTTATTCAAAAAGCAGCACGTTCTCATTAAATGAGAATAATCAGCTGACGATTAACGGACGTTCTGTTTTATCGACGGATGGCCAGCCGATTACTGTAGATAATGAGAACTTCACTGTGTCTGAAAACGGTACTGTGACAACGAACGGACGGACAGCAGGCCAGATTGATGTCAGAATGGCAGAGGATGTCCGCAACCTGAAACGGGACGGAAACGATCTGTACAGCACAGCGGACGGCAATGATCTGCCAAGCGCAGCCGGTAATAACCAGGTCTCTTATTCATTAAAACAAGGCGTCTCTGAGCTCTCAAACGTAGATGTGACAAGCGCTTATACAGAAATGACTGAAGCGTACAGATCGTTTGAGGCCAATCAGAAGGTGATTCAGGCTTACGATAAAAGTATGGATAAAGCAGCCAATGAAATCGGAAAAATTTAAGATAACGGAAGAAAAAACGGGGGATATCAACTATGCTCAGGTCAATGTTAACGGCATCAACAACCTTGAACCAGCTGCAGCAGCAGATTGACACAATCAGCAGCAACCTTTCAAACAGCAACACAACCGGCTATAAGGCAAAAGATACGAATTTTTCTGAGCTTGTCAGACAGCAATTCGATCAGGTTGATGAAAAAAATGAGGAAGTGGCAAAAGCCCGGAAAACGCCGCCCGGCTTGCGCCTTGGCGTCGGAGCGATGATGAACACGCGTCTTGTATCTGATCAAGGAAGCATTCAGAAGACGGATCGCGATCTGGATATCGCGTTTACGTCTTCATCTCAATATCTTCAAGTGAATGTAAATGGGAAACGCCAGTACACGAGGGACGGTGCGTTATATGTAACGCCTTCAGCTGCGAATCCCAACCAGCTTCAGCTAGTGACTGGAAATGGGAATCCGGTGCTTGATGAAAACGGAAATACAGTAAACATCAACAGTTCAATGAAAAATATCGCCATCAATAAAAACGGCACATTAACCGCATCTGACGGAAACACTGTTCAGCGGTTTAATCTCGGAGTGATCCAAGTGAATAACCCTCAAGAGCTGAAAGCGGAAGGAAATAACCTTTTCTCTATTGAAAACGCAGCGGCTTTTGAAGAGCTGAATGGCGCAAATAGACAAAACATCGGCGTGCAGCAGGGTTCACTTGAGATGTCCAATGTCGATATTTCAGAACAAATGACAGACTTGATCACGTCCCAGCGTTCATATCAGCTGAACAGCAGAACGATTACAATGGGAGATCAAATGCTCGGTTTAATCAATTCAGTCAGATAATAATAATTTGGGCGTTTTCCATCAGCCGCGCATAATAAAAAAAGCGGCTTTTTCGAAATCGTCCTTTTTTTTGTAGTATTCCGTAATATCTTCTAAAAGCACTTCTAAATCCACCCATGCTTCAATTTTTTCTAATTCAAGTACATATTCAAGCAGCTGATCATAAGGGTCTTCATTTGATGTGTAAAGGGCTTCGAGTGTTTTTAATTTTAAGTAAATGGTTTGAATGTCTACTATTTTAGACAATTCTTTGCCTTTTTGCAGAAAAACTTTCGCTTCTGCGGTATTTCCTGTTTTAAACAGCGCTCTGACAGATTCGTATACACAGTGCAGATACGAGACGGGAGAATTCGTTTCAAATTCTTCGTTCTTTAACACTTTTTTAAAATAAAGAAGCGCTTCCTGATCTTTTTTTTCGGCTGCTTTTAAAAAGCCAAGGTTATAATAAGCGTGGCATAGCAGATTTTCGTCATGTAATTGCTGGGTTTTCTTAATGATTTCATTGAAAAGCTGTTCCGCTTTTTCATAGCGTTCTTGATCAATATAATTAACGGCGAGCAAAAGCTTGCAGGTGATCACTTTCTTGATGTAACCAAATTGGTGTAAATAGATGTGTAATGCTTTTTTGACGTATTGGATGGAAAGCGGCGGTGATTTCATCATGTAATAGGCGCCGGCGGTTTGATAATATAAGTCAGCGGCTTCAAACGTATTTTGAATAGCATCCAGATATTGTTCCGCTTTTTTAAAATGATTTACTGCATGTTTCGGAGCTGTTTTTACCATTTCGTATAATCCTGAGAAAAAATACAGATAATATTTCAATTCATCATCCATTTTGTCTTCCAAACTGTATAGATCATCGAATAATAAATCAAGTCTGTTCTGATTTTCAAAAAGCAGCTGATGGCGGGCTTGAAACAATTGATAACGCATCCAAAGCTTTGGGTTCTTTTTGATCTTCGGAAGGTGCCGGTCAACTTTTTCTTTCAGCGGGCAAACATGATTCATTTTGCGTTTGCTCATTGCGGAATACCACTCGTTTAACATGTTTTGCATCTTTTTTTCAATAAACTTCGAAATCATTTTCCTACCTCTTTGCTATTGGTAAAATCTATAATTATCATATCATAACTTTTGACGGCTCTCATTGACAGTAGGTTACACATTTTAGCGCAGTTGAAAAAGAGATTAATTCATAATATACTTTTCAAATGTAGAGATTTGATCTTTGATGATTGCTATACATACTAATGCAGATAAAGGAGATGTCAAGAGAATGCTTGATACTCAGCAAATTAAAGAAATTATTCCCCACCGTTATCCGTTTTTGCTTGTAGACCGAATTACAGAAGTTGAAGAGGGAAAATGGGCAAAAGGTTATAAAAATGTAACGGCAAATGAAGAGTTTTTTAACGGGCATTTTCCTCAGTATTCAGTCATGCCCGGCGTATTAATTGTAGAAGCGCTTGCTCAAGTCGGAGCTGTAGCGATGCTGATTAAAGAAGAAAACCGCGGAAGACTGGCATTCTTTGCAGGCATTGATAATTGCCGATTTAAAAAACAAGTCAAGCCCGGTGATCAGCTTCATCTTGAGCTTGAAGTCATTCGCGCGCGCGGGTCAATCGGGCGCGGTAAAGGCATTGCCACTGTTGATGGTGAAGTCGTTTGTGAAGCGGAATTGACTTTTGCTCTCGGAGAATAAATGAAAAAAGGCAGATGGGCAGCGGCACATTTGTCTTTTTTACTTTCAAAACATGAGGAAGGCAGGTGATTGTATGTGGAATGAATTTAAGGCTTTTGCCATGCGGGGAAACATCGTTGACCTCGCGATCGGTGTGGTAATAGGCGGGGCGTTCGGGAAAATCGTCACTTCTCTCGTCAATGACATCATCATGCCTTTGGTGGGTTTACTGCTGGGGGGGCTTGATTTTTCCAGCCTGTCGATTACGTTTGGCGATGCTGTAGTGAAGTACGGCAGCTTTGTACAGACGATTGTGAATTTCTTAATTATATCGTTCTCCATTTTTATTGTCATTCGGACTTTAAATGGGATAAGGCGCAAAAAAGAAGCGGAAGAAGAGGCGGCGGAGGAAGCAGCGGATGCGCAAGAGGAGCTGCTGAAAGAAATCAGAGATCTGCTGAAGCAGCAAACAAAGTCGCCGGAATAAAGAAAACCGCCGTTTTGATACGGCGGTTTTTTTAATGCAGAACATATTGCTTCAGCATATTCATAGTGATGCTTTTCGCTTCAGTGCCGGTTCCGTCAATGTTTGTTACGAAACTGTATGCTCCATGCTCGGTGCTGACAAAGCCCGCATACCAGCCGATGCCTGAGCCAGAACCGGTTTTTCCATAAAGCGTATAGTGATCTTCGTCTTCTTGAATCATCATTCGTTTTACCGTTTTCATGACGCTTTTGTCGAATGGGAGTTTTTCTTTGTATAACGATTCCATAAAGTCTATTTGTTCGAACGGAGAGATTTTGAGAGTGCTGCTTAGCCAGAATTGATCAATCCCGCCGCTGATATCTTGGTTGCCATACCCTAATTTTTCAACCCATTCCTTCATTTGTTTTTCACCGATGTCACGGGCCATTGCCTGGTAATACCAAACAACTGAATATCTCATAGCTGAGCCAAGCGTGTGGTCTTGGTTCCAAATATCAAGTTCCCGCTTCACACCGTCCCAGTATTTGATGTCATATTCATCTTTAACAGCACCCGTTTGTAACCCAATAAGGGCATTAGGTACTTTAAACGTCGACTGCGGCGCGAATCTTTGGGTTGCGTGCTGATCGTTATAGACGAATGTTTTATCATGTTTGAGATCCCGCATGATAAATGTGCCGTCGCGGTCTGTGAAAAACTCATCAGCCTTCAGCTTTTTCATATTTGCATTTTTTTCTGCGGCTACAGCTTCTGCAGGTGTTTGTAAGCAGGATGTCATGAGGAGTGCCGTACCGATCAGTGATACAAAGACTGCTTGCATCTTTCGCTTGCTCAATATCTTCACCTCAGCACTTGGAGAGGGAATACGTCCCTCTCAACTTTTACATTTTTTGTTTAAACGCCTCAACCAGTTCTGTGCCTGTATAGCCTTCTTTTATAAGAGATTTCAGAATGGTTTCAGTGCCTTGCTGTTTTCTTGTGACCATTTGTCCGTAGATTAAAACCTGTATGCTTTCTTCCAGTTCGATGATGTTTTTCACTGCTGCTGTCAGTTGGGCGGGGCGATTGCTTTTTTTCGTGATCGTTACAAATACTTTGGCTTCCGTTTGGCTGTTTTGAAGCTGTTCAAAAAAAGACAGGTGTTCTTTCGCTACAAGCGCTTCAATCAGCCAGTGATTTTCACCGTCTTCTTTATTGATAATCAGCCCGTCAAGAAGGGGAAACTGTTCAATTGATTTTTCTTCCTTGTCCACTCGTTCCACATTCAGGTCAACCAGTTTAAAGGTTTTCATTTCTTTTCTCACCCCGCTTGCTTCCAAAGATTTCTGTCTTTCATTATAACATAAACGTTTTAGAGGAAAAAACGCAGCAACGCGGGGCCAGAGCATTTCGTATTGATGAAACATTTAATAATTTCAATTTTTTCATTATACTGTAACTGACTATGGATTACGGAGAGATGTGTATGAATCAATTTCGTTTGAAAGAAATTTACATTGACGGCACTCCTTCTGAAAATCGTCTGCTTCAAAAGGATGAAGCATATATGTTAAGCCGTAAAGATGTGTTTGAGGTTCATTTGAACAAAAAAGGAAGGATAAGCTTCCTATACGAAACGCATGACGGCATGGAGCAGTATAAAATCGAGCTGTCGATGCCGGAAAAAAAACTGAGCTTTCAATGGTTTGCATGGGATGGTTCTTCCTACGTGTGCATGAATACGCAAAATGGGCTGACAAAGCAAATATTTTTCTGGTTTTTAAAAAGTACATATTTCTTTAGAGGAAAAAAACAAAAGATGTTTTTAACTGATGGAAAAATGAAAACGAAAGATAAAAACATAGGCTGAAAGTAATTTTTAAGCGTTTTTCTTTTCTTATTGCATCAACTACAATACACATAACCGCAAGGAGAGGAGGAATCGCATGTTCAATCAGGTCATGCTTGTCGGACGTCTTACCAAAGATCCTGAACTTCGTTACACTTCCGCTGGTGCCGCAGTTGCACACGTTACGCTCGCGGTAAACCGCAGCTTCAAAAACGCTTCAGGTGAAACCGAGGCCGATTACGTTAATTGTACGCTTTGGAGAAAAACAGCTGAAAATACAGCATTGTATTGTCAAAAAGGTTCTCTCGTCGGCGTAAATGGGCGGATTCAGACAAGGCGCTATGAAAATGCAGAAGGTGTTACCGTCTATGTAACAGAAGTGTTGGCTGACACTATTCGTTTTATGGACCCTAAACCCCGGGAAAAAGCTGCCGATTGACATCTCCCTGATCCTCCCGTTTTCAATCCATTCATGTTTACAGGATCTCCGCTTCATCCCCCTCAAAATTGACCAGTCGCACAGACTGGTTTTTTATTATTTAGAAAAAAACGGTTATAATGACACGTTTTCACTTAAAAGCATTGAACACATCTACTTGAAAACTTATAATCTCTTAAAGATGATTGAAGAAAAGGAATGAGGGCGTGTACCAAGAAGAAAGATTAGTAGCGATTTTGGATTTTAAAAAACAGCATAACCGTATTACGACAGAGCAGATCTGTACGCTCTTTTGAGTATCAAGGGATACAGCGAGACGGGATCTTGTGAAGCTGGAGAAACAGAATGTCATCATCCGCAAAAAGGGGCGGTGCCATTTTACCGGAAAAGATGGCCGACGCTGTCACCTTGACCAATGACGAACACGACGCCCCACATATGATAAAAAACTTGCTGCAGGTTTATATGCTGCATCCAGCGTGCATCCTGTTGATAACCGGCGTAACGGATTCCTTGGACATCCGGCGTGACGGTCATGAACGGAAAAAAGCTGGCTCTTTCTATTCAGGAGCCAGCTTTTTTGTTATTTCATCGCGCTGAAGCGCTCAATGTAAACAATTCTTCGAGTTCCTGTGTGGAAAGCTCGGTAATCCAGTTTTCACTTTGAATAATTTGATCGTTCAAAGTTTGCTTCGATTCGAGCATGACATCGATTTTTTCTTCGATTGTTCCCGTCGTAATCATTTTATGAACATGGACAAAGCGCTCCTGGCCAATGCGGTACGCCCGGTCAGTGGCCTGGTTTTCAACCGCCGGGTTCCACCATCTGTCATAATGGATGACATGGTTGGCGGCGGTCAAATTAAGCCCGGTGCCTCCAGCTTTGAGTGAAAGAATCAGCGTCGGGTATTCTTTCTTCTGAAATCTTTCAACGAGGGAATCCCGCTCTTGCTTGGAAAGGCTCCCATTTAAAAATTGCACAGGTTCACCAAACGTTTTTTCAAGCAGCCGCTTCATCATGTTCCCCATCTGAATGTATTGCGTGAAAATGAGACAGCTTTCGTTTTGAGCGCGAATCGCTGTCATGAGCTCAAGCAATTTTTCAAGCTTGACTGACCTGCCTGCCAGCAGCTCGGTTTGCTCTTCTTTTAAATAGAGCGCGGGGTGATCGCATATTTGCTTGAGCCGTCCGAGCATGCTAAGAATCAGCGCCTTTCGCTGCATGCCGGTCAGTGATGTCATATGGTCAAATGTGTCTTTGACAAGCTGCTCATAAAGTGACGCCTGTTCGGCTGACAGCGGGATAAATTCTTTTTCTTCCAGTTTCTCAGGAAGATTAAGGGCGACCTCCTCATCCCGTTTCGTCCGCCGCAGAAGGAACGGCCGAATTAATTGCTGCAGCTGTCCGATTATCTTTTCGTCCCGGTCTTTTTCAATCGGCAGCACATAGCGTTTGTGAAAACCCGTCAAACTGCCAAGGTAGCCTTTATTCATGTAATCAAAAATTGACCACAGCTCAGTCAAGCGGTTTTCCATCGGCGTGCCGCTCAGCGCAATATGGTGCAGCCCTTTCAGTTTTCTGATGGCACGTGATTGCTTCGTATGTGCGTTTTTTATATTTTGTGCTTCATCAAGGCAGATTGTGTTCCATGTCACAGAAGCCAGCTCTTCCGAATCAGCATGAGACAACCCGTATGAAGTGAGTACCACATCGGCGTGTTTGTAGTGAGCAGCAAAATCATCACCCTTTGGACGCCGCGGCCCGTAATGAAGCGCGATAGACAGATCAGGGGCAAAGGTTTGAAACTCCCGCTGCCAGTTGCCAAGTACGGATGTCGGCGCAATAATCAAATTCGGCGTTGTTTGCTGCCCGCTTTCCTTCACGTGCAGGAAATAGGCGATCATTTGAATCGTTTTTCCAAGTCCCATATCGTCAGCCAGACAGGCGCCAAAACCGCTTTCCCGCAGAAACAGCAGCCAGTTCATGCCGTATATCTGATAGGGGCGAAGCGTCCCTTTGAAAGAAGGACTGACTTCATGCTCCGGCAGGTTCTCCGCGGTCGTGAGCTTCCGAATCAGTGACCTGAGCTGTTTGGACAGATCAAATTGGATGCCGGCAAAAGCAGATGCATCAATTAGATCTGACTCCTCAAGCCCGCCTTCCCCCTGATCCATTAGCTCGCGCGCCAGAACATCAGACATGTGAAGTCCTTCTGATTCCGCTTTTTCCATCAGGCGTTTCATCTGTTTGATAAACTGCGGGTCGATTTTTACCCATTGCCCGCGAATATTCACGAGGCGTCTATTGCTGGCGACAAGCTCATCGAATTCAGCCTCAGTCAGCTCAATCCCATTTGTCGCAAACCGCCAGTTGAAATCAAGCAGCGCATTCATGCCGACAAATGACTCGCCGCGCGGGGCAGAAGACACTTTTGCCTTCAGCATCATGTTGCTGTCTCTGACAATCTGCCACCAGGACGGCAGAAGAATTTCAATGCCCATGTCGACAAGCGTCTCACTTGCTTCTGACAGAAAGAGCCAGGCTTCTTCCTCTGAGATCAATGTTGTTCCAGAATCAAATGACAGCCACGGAACTGTTCTGTGAAAGCGGTCCTGTTCACGCGCAATTTTGTCACTGTGCGCCTGCCACGATTTTTTGAGGCTCTTTAGGCCGTCAAAGAATTCGACAGCGCCGCTTTTTTTATCTCGTAAAAATATCTCAATTTTCCATTCGTCACCGTCAAAGTCTGGTTCGTTTAAGCGCAGGCCGACTGTAAATGGAGATTGATCGTCAATCCAGCCGATCCGTACTAGAAAATCCTCTTCATCGAGAAAATGTCCGCGGAATGTCGTGATCGCAGGCGATTTTTCCTTAATGTGCTCCCATTTCTCCCGCAGGTCATCATCGTATTGGATGTAATCCTGCACTGCTGCGGAAAACCAATCCGCGGTAAAACCTTCCAGTATATTGTCGCGGTCTTTCCAACGAAAAACACCGTTTGTCCACGCTTCGTAGTCAGGCAGAAAATCACCGTCTGCGATAAATTCATAGATGGTCGAGGCCGCCTCGATCAGCGGCTCCGTTTCTTCTGTAAGCTGCACGGAGCTAAATGAGTTGAACGAGTTTTTGCCGAGAAGTTCTACAGTCATCCATGGAGAAAGCAAAACAGCGGTTGTCCCGATGAAGCTGACATCCTCAAGGAAGGTTCCGTAAAATGAGGATTCATGCCACTGGAACAAATGCCTTTTCATATGGCTGTAGGGAAGGGGCTGTTCATTCTCATCAAAGGCTGAGAGCGTAAATGACCCATCTTCCATTTGTTCGACGTGGATAAGAATTTCTTTAAGACTCGCCATCAATCAACTTTCCTTTCTGCAGTTCTTCTTGTAGTGCGCGCAGTCGCTTGTAATGCGAGCTCAATTGCTGAATGTACCGCTCCCATACCTTCAGTTTCTTCGCTTTTCTGTATAGGGTGCGCAGTTTTTTCAAATACCGGGCGGCTTCCTTATACGAACTGCGGTTTTTCTGATCGATAAAAAAGGACACTTCTCTGTGGTAAGCCGGAATCAGCGCCTCCGGATCACTCGCTGTAATTTCCTTCAACATGATTTTATCCATTTCATAGATGGAAAAGCCGACAAGGCTGTGAATTTCAATCCACTCGGCATAGCGTTTTTTCTCATATAAATGATGGCTGTATTCTGTGAACGTATACGGCAGACAGCCCGCGGCATAGCGTTCAAACAGCGCTTGGTCATTGGTTTGCTTCACATAGGCGTTCAGTAGAAGGAGCAGCTCGCCGATCACGTCGCGAATTTCTTTAAACGGTTTATCCAGTTTCGTATAACCCAGCGCAATCGGTTCAATCCGCTGGTACCATGTTTTCAGCCGTTTCCAATCCTTCTTGGCAGTCATTTCACCCAGCCACTGAAACGTATACGGCAGCGCTTCAGGCGGGAATTGATCAGCTTCCGCAAAAATAACGTCATCATTCTTCTGCAAGAAATCCAGATGCAGGCGTCCGAATTGCAATTCAGGTGAAAAACGCCGTTTGGCTTCTTTTTTTAAAATCTCCTGTTCGTGCGACACCCATTTTTGCCTCGATAGCAGCGTGCTCCAAATTTCAGCGAAAATACGGATGCGTTCATATTGAAAAACATCTTCTTTCAACAGCAAGTTCCGGATCACTTCCGGCGTTTTTTCCAAAAACGGATCAAGCGCAAATGACAGCGCGTATGTTTTTAATGTATCAATTGAGCTGTAGATCGTATCCATCAGCTGTTCAACATACGGATTGAGGGAATAAAAGTCTTGCTCGGGGTTCAGCTTGCCCGCTTCAATCAATGTGAACATCCGAAGCCAAACCGCAATCGAGGAATGAATCTGATACAGGCTTTTCAGCTCGGGTTTGTTCGGCGCATGTTTTTTTAAGGCGGACAAGTAGCCGTAATAGAGACCCTGCATATTTTGGCTGCCTTCCGGTGTACGCGCCTTCCAGAGAGAAAATTCTGCATCGAAAAAAGCGAGCCAGCTTGAAAGCGATTCTTCATTAGGCAGCACCTTTTCCTGAAACTGGCGGCGGACGAGTTCTTTGCTTTCCTCAAGTTTTTCCCTCTCGAGCCAGTGTTCTGTAAAAGTACCCACTCGCTCGAACATTGCATATACATATAAAAAAACAGCCAGCATATGGCGGCAAATTCTTCCGGACGGACATGAACAGCCGCTTTTGGCTATGACAAACAAGTTCAATGTGACCCGCACAGGCACAACATCCTGCACGTAAGCCGTAACTTCCGTCGGACTCATTGCTTGTAAACGATAAACTGAATCCTGCCGATATAAAATAAGGGCCTTTTTGATCAGCTGGACATTTTCCTCATTATAAGGAATAAGTTCCTTCAACTGTTCAGCAGATGCCAGCACATCGTCTTTAGAAATTATATTCTGAAGCATGATTATCGCTCCTAACCGAGTCACTTAATAAAAAGATCCAATTTCTCTATTATATCGCAACACATCGTCTTGAAAAAGTTTTTCCTAAAAAAGGACATAAAAAATGGAATGTGTCGAATGATGTATTAGAGATTGCAAATTAACAACCGGCATCATATAATAATCGTGTTTTCAACTTAATGGAAGCTGAAAGGAACAAAAAAATGAATGAAAAGAAATTAAATCAAGAGGAATTTCTGAAAATTTTGATGCATGCACATGAAATAGGTGAGCAGTCATCTGAGATGACGACGAAGGAAATGCTTGAAAATTTGATTTCACATATTAAAAATGGATATGCAACATAAGAATCCCGCACGCCTTTTTGCGGGATTTTTTATGTGTAAATACGTGATTTCCTGAACAAGAGAGATGACTAGACAGTAAATAGAGTAAAAAAAGTGTCGCATTATGGCACATGAAAAGCTGGGAAAATACGGTTTCTACGTTGTATAATCATAGATGGAAAAGAATGTTATAAGAGATTTGGAGGTATCATGGGAGAATCTACTAGTTTAAAAGAGGTCGTATCAATACTAACAAAACGCTTGCTTTTGATTATGAGTGTAACCGCAGCTGTGACTGCCGCGGGCGGACTCATCAGTTTCTTCGCACTTACACCCATCTATGAAAACTCAACTCAGATTCTGGTCAATCAATTGAAAAACGAACGAAAAGAAGTACAAATTAAAGATGTGCAAGCCAATCTTCAGTTAATCAACACGTACAACGTCATCATTAAGAGCCCTGCCATTTTAGACGAAGTTATTAAAGAAATGGGCCTGTCAATGACATCGCAAGAACTGAATGACAAAATTACCGTATCCAGCGAACAGGACTCCCAAGTGGTCAACATATCCGTCAGGGATGAAAACGAGGAAACAGCGGCTCATATAGCCAATACCGTCGCCTCTGTTTTTCAAGACAAAATCACATCTATTATGAATGTTGACAACGTCAATATTCTGTCAAAAGCTGAAGTTTCGGCACATCCGTCACCTATATCGCCTAAGCCGCTTCTTAACATTGCAATCGCGTTTGCGGCAGGGTTGGCAGGAAGCATCGGACTGGCCTTTCTGCTTGAGTATTTAGATCATACGATCAAATCAGAAGAGCAGCTCGAATCCTTGCTGGACATCCCGGTTTTAGGAACGGTTTTCAGCTTTGCCAATGAGACGAAAACAGCGAAAGGCTCACACGGTATCCATTCTGAAACAACAGGGAGTGGACATTTTGGCGCTTAGAAAAAGCAAAAGCTCTAGCGTGTGCAGGAAGGTCATTGCGATGGCAAAGCCGCAAACCTTAAACTTTGAACAATATCGGACGATTCGTACGAATATAGAATTTGCTTTAGGGGATCGACAAATGACATCAGTGATGATCACATCGGCCTGTTCCGGAGAAGGAAAATCAACAACGGCGGCTAACCTGGCTGTCGTATATGCCCAGCAGGGAAAAAGAGTGCTTCTGATCGATGCTGATTTGCGAAAACCCACAATACATACGGCCTTTCATTTGGAAAATAGGATTGGCCTCACATCTGTTTTATGTAAGAAAAGCTCACTGGATCAGGCTGTACAAGCCTCAAATGAACAACGCCTTGACGTGCTGACGAGCGGTCCGATCCCGCCAAACCCGGCAGAGCTCCTCTCCTCAAAAGGAATGAAAGAGGTCGCGGATGCAGCGTGTGCGGCATATGATATGGTCATTTTTGATACGCCGCCTATTCTCGCCGCAGCGGATGCAAAAATGTTAGGCAATGTAGCAGACTGTTCTGTTCTGGTTATTTCAAGCGGGAAAACAGAAAAGGAACAGGCTGCAAAAGCGAAAGAGGTACTTGAATCGTGCAATAGCCAGCTCCTTGGGACGATTATGAATGGGAAAAAGCTTTCGAAAGAAATAAGGAACATGTCATACTAACGGGCATCTTGCCCGTTATTTTTTTTGCGAAAGCAGGGAGACGGATATTCACTGTCACCTTGTTTCGGCAGCAGCGTCGGCCGACAGCATAGAAAATGGCAAGGCTGTGTCCGTCCGGATCATTACCCCGCTGCCGCATCATCAGAATAACGAGCCATCCGCAGACAGAGAAGCGCATATCAGTTAAACAAACGTTTCATTAAAGAAGATATCCTGTTAACCGTGCTTCCGAAGCAGGAGATCATAATCTTTGGCAATTTACTCTCACTGAATGATATGAAATCCATCCTGATCGATCAGGTTCTCTGATATGCGGAGCCGCACTTTTAGTATTGCCCGTCCTGAACACAACATAGAAATTAGTAAAAATCTTTGCCAGCTGTATTACCTTCTGAAAAAAGAGCGAAAGCATTTTCTCTCTAGTTTGCACGAGCCGATTTGAATCATCACATACTCATAATCTGAAAACGAGGGATTACGTTCTTCATGTACTTAAGAAAGGATACGTTCGGAATATCCTTATATGCTGACGGGAAATGCCGAGTTTCTCCCTTGAACCAGACGATCTTCAGACAGTTCCGCACAGCTGGTTCGCATTTCACCACTTTCTTTTTCAGAGCGATATAATAGTATATTGTAGGATTGAATCACATTTCAGAAATCTGTACAGGCTGTACCCGACAGGCTATGTAGGAGATTATCCGCATTCATGATAGGATGTTCTCATACGATAATACGGAAGCTGCAAAGCAGCAATTTAACTGTTGGAGGGAAACAATGAATATAACAGTCATCGGAACAGGCTATGTCGGTCTTGTGACAGGTGTTTCTCTTTCTGAGATTGGCCATCATGTAACCTGCATTGATATTGACGCTCACAAGATTGATGAAATGAAAAAGGGGATTTCCCCCATATTTGAACCAGGCCTTGAAGAGCTGATGAAAAAAAATTCAGCGGAAGGACGGCTGGATTTTGAAACGAGCTATGAGAAAGGTTTGGCACAGGCGGACATTATTTTTATTGCGGTCGGCACACCGCAGAAAAGCGACGGGCACGCGGATCTGGCGCATATTACGGATGCCGCCAAACGCATCGCCCAGTATGCTAAACGGGATATCATCGTGGTAACGAAAAGCACAGTGCCTGTCGGGACAAACGATTTGATTAATGAGCTGATCACTGAACATCTTTCGGAGCCTGTCAGCATTGCGGTCGCATCCAATCCGGAATTTTTACGTGAGGGGTCGGCGATCTATGACACGTTTCATGGTGATAGAATCGTGATCGGAACAGCAGATCAGAAAACAGCTAAAACGCTTGAGGAGCTTTTCCGTCCGTTTCAAATTCCGATTTACCAAACGGATATCAGAAGCGCCGAAATGATCAAATATGCATCAAATGCTTTTCTGGCTACGAAGATCAGCTTTATAAACGAAATTTCAAATATATGTGAAAAAGTCGGTGCTGATATTGAAGCAGTTGCACACGGCATGGGACAGGATAAACGGATCGGTAGCCAGTTTTTAAAAGCTGGCATAGGCTACGGCGGCTCTTGTTTTCCAAAGGACACAAACGCCCTCGTGCAAATTGCCGGCAATGTCGAGCATGATTTTGAGCTGCTGAAATCAGTCATCAAAGTGAACAACAATCAACAGGCAATGCTGGTTGATAAAGCGCTGAACAGGCTCGGCGGGGTGACGGGGAAAACGATTGCCCTTTTGGGGCTGTCATTTAAACCGAATACAGATGATATGAGGGAAGCGCCGTCAATTGTCATTGCAGAGCGCCTCGCTGCGCTCGACGCCCATATTACAGCCTACGATCCTATTGCCGCCGGCCAAGCGAAGCGTGTTCTCCCGCAAGCTGTTGAATACAAAGAGACGATTGAGGAAGCTGTCAAAGGGGCCGATGCCGTCATGATTTTGACCGATTGGGCCGACATTAAACAATTCCCGCTCGCGGCGTATCAGAACTTAATGGAAACGCCGTTCATATTTGACGGTAGAAACTGCTACACATTGGATGAAGCTGCCGCCGCAGGAGTGGAGTATTATTCCGTGGGACGCAAGGCGGTTATTCCGTCTGGTGTCTTGCAATAAATATAAAAGGAGAGACTGGTTGCGCGCGCACCAGTCTTTTTTTCGTCTATTTCACATGATATGTCTATTTTTTCAAGCATGCAACATACCCAACTAAAGAGACGGATCATCAATATCTGCCTCTTGCAAGTGTCTTTGTAACTACGACTTTAGGAGTTTTCGTTTTGTGAGGCGCTTTCATTAGTTATATAACGAACAAAAACGAGATTATAGACCTACATTTTAAGAGCGTCACACACCTAAATTAAGTCGTTTACCCTATTTATGCCGCCTTCTGGCTATTTTAAAATATAATATATGGAAATAAAGTATGGAAAAGTCTATCTTCACGAGCCCCTCCATACGACTTTTTGAGTATTAAGAGGTGATTCAGATGGGTTACGAAAGCAAGCTTGCGGATATCAAAAGTTCGCTCAACGGAAAAATTTCCGATACGGAAGATAAGATCGAGAAGCTGAAAAAGGCAAAAAAGGACATACACACACTGCAAGAAGAGGCTATTACCGAAATCAAAAATATCGTGAAACCGGAATTGGACAAGCACTGGACGGGAACAAAAGCGAATGATTTCGACAAGGGCAGAGAAGAGGCGAAATCGGAAGCTTCTAAAATTGTGAATGATAAATATAACGAGTATATGGTTTCTATTAACAGGGAAATTTTAGATCTTAAAGTGGAAAAATCCAAATATGCGTCGGAATTGTTCATAGCAAATGGTGCAGAAAATCTTCTTAAAAAGGGAGAAGAATTCGCGGAAGAAGTCGGAAATACAATTAGACAACTAAAATGGTGGTGATCTTTTTTTATGTCAGAAATTAAGCTGAAGTACGACACAGTCATCAAAACATTGGATTCTGTCAAAGATGCGCTGGCTGATGTATCAATCGGCGCCGCCGGATCAAATGGCAAGAACAAGCTGGAATATACGAAAAAGTACCATGAGCGTGAGGCAAGCATTAAAACGATGCTGGGCGATTATAAAAAAGCCGTCCAAAAAAACATAGAAGACACAAAAGACAATGTCGACTCATTGAAGGAGCAGGACGAGGCAATTGGCGCAAAATAGCATAGAAAGGGCTGTGCAATGAGTAAAGTATTTGAAGCAAAGGCTTTAATCAAAGAAGCGAAGAGCAGAAAAAAACAATATGAAACGCTTGAAGAGCAGTTAGAAACCTTAAAAAAAGCGTTTCAGGCTGTAGCTGATTTAGGCGACGATTTTAAAGGAAAAGGCGCAGACAATATTAAAGATTTTTTTCAGGGACAAGCTGACATTGTCGATACGTGGCTGAAGCTTGTCTCAGCCCAGATCTCTTTTCTAAAAGGAATCTCTGGAGATGTCAAAGAGAAGGAATTAACTGATCATTATGTAGAAACGTCCTATCTGGAAAATGAGCTGCCAAACGGGAGCTTGAAGGCGTTAGAAATTGTTTCTGCCCATAAATTAGAGATTGATAATATTCTCTCAAGTCTTGTCGGCATTTTGGATTTATCCTCTTATTCTCTTAACGATTACGCAGACAAGATGTACGACGCACAAAAAATCCGGCGCGATACGATTACAGCGGTTGATGAATTGGACGAGTCGCTGACCACAGAATATCAAAATCTGCAGTCGCTCGATAATGCCGTGCTTGCTAAGTACACCGCTTTAATGCAAGCAACAAGCAAAGGAAAAAGTGCCGCTCCTCTTCACTACAACAAAAAAGCATTCACCTCCAGCGAAGTTTATAAGGGTGCGATAGAAGCGGAAAAACAAGCGGCTTCTTATATCGAGGCGAAAGAACAGCAAGCAGAAGCAAGGCAGCTTCAAGAAAAAGCGGAAGAAGAAGCGAATAAACCATGGTATGAAAAAACATGGGATGGCGTCTGCACCTTCACAGGCGAAGTCACCGGCTATTATGATACGATAAGAGCAACCGAAGGCTACGACCCTGTCACAGGAGAAAAACTCTCCACAGCCGAACGCGTCACAGCAGGCGCCATGGCAGCCGCAGGGTACATCCCGGTCGTCGGCTGGGCAGGCCGCGCCTTCAAAGGCGGAAAAGCCATCTACAAAACCGGAAAAGCGGCTATCGCAGCTGAACACGCTTTAGACGCCTACAAAACCGGAAAATCCTTAGACATTCTCAAAATGTCAGAAATGGGCGCATACGGCCTCGTCGCATCAAACGGATTCTCTGAAGCGGTCACAGGACGGGATATGTTTGGTAACGAAGTGTCAGAGGAGAAGCGGAAGCAAGGCGCACTGGAAGCAGCTTTGGGGATGGTTGGTGCAGGCGGTCTTGCTAAATCTGTTGATCATAGTGTATCAATGTATCGGAATATGGACAAAGGTTCAACAGTTAAAACGAAACTATCAGATATACGGTATGTTGTGAATCCTACCCATATGAAAAAAGTAACGCATCAAACCTATCAATCAGTCAAAAAACGCTCGCTATCGGTGATAGAATCAGTCGGTGAAACTGTGCGTTTTGCAAAACAGCTGATGGGCTCATCTCGGCATCAGCCAGCATATGCATATGCCAAAAGCGGCCAACATACCGAGAGTATGATTAATAAAGAAGCTGTAAAGAAAGTCGCGCAGTATCCAGCGAATTACCTAAAACAAGTGGCTAATGACCATATCCACTATATTACACAAACCGGAAAGGTATTCTATGATGCCACGTCGAAAGTGTTCCGCACAAGTGATGGAAGATTCGCAAAAAAACCAAAAATAAAGCATGTAGAAGAGCCTAAAGTGCGGAAAGTCGAGAAGCAACAAATAGAAGTTCATAGTGAAGGTACTAAAGCTACCGGTGAACTTAATAAAGATTTAGCGAAAGCTTATTTAAGAGATATAGAGGCTAAAACAGGGCGGAAGGTCAATAAAGAGCAGATTGACCATTTAAAAGAAGCTTTGAGAAACAATAACTATGAAAAATTAACACCAAAAGAAACGGCTAAGCATAGGAGCAAATTCACATCAAGTTTGAAAGATAGACTGATTGCAGAATGGGAAGAAAAAACCAATCAAAAGTGGCCTAGATATACAGAAGAGGTTTTTGATCAGTATGGAGAAGTTGCCCGAAGTATTGGTCAACCGTATGACGCTCATCATATCATAGAAAACAATTTTGGTGGCCCTCACGAATGGTGGAATATCCATCCAGCAAAATATCCGGATGAACACCAAGCAGGTATACATGGAAAGGGAGCACCATCAGGAAAACTTTTTCCAAGGAGGTAAGATTAGTATATGGCTGGATTTGAATTTATTAATCATTTAGAAAATAAAACATATAAGGTATCTGAAGAGGCTATATTAAAAGCTGAACAAAGAATGGAGATGAAAATTCCCAATGATTTAAAACAATTATATTTAGAAGTCGGTTATGGTTTTATTAAAGGTAATAGTGATAATGCAATAAATAGAATATTGGGGCCAGGGGCTGTAGCTGACATTAGGCTAAGAAAAGGAATTTTTGAATTTGACCCAGATTTAGATGAACTTTATGATGATGAAAATAAACTTATTTTTTTTGAAGTAAACGAAGGTGTTTATATTTCTATTGATTTACAATTAATCAACAATCCAGTATTTTATTTTGATACTCAAATAGCTGAATCATTAGAGGATTTTTTTAAAAAGTTTCTCAAGGATAACGAATATTTTATAGATTTAATAGAGGATTAGGTTTGTAAGAGAGAGAATGGTTAGAAGAATTATTAACCTTGATTGGCTACTAAAGCCTATCAAGGTTTTTTTAAATAAATTGTTTTTCATGTTTTATAATTTCTAATAACTTGTTTGACTTTACTGCGACCCTGTCACAGGAGAAAAACTCACCACAGCCGAACGCGTCACAGCCGGCGCCATGGCAGCCGCAGGGTACATCCCAGTCGTCGGCTGGGCAGGCCGCGCCTTCAAAGGCGGAAAAGCCATCTACAAAACCGGAAAAGCGGCTATTGCTGCCGAACACGCATTTAGACGCCTACAAAACCGGAAAATCCTTAGACATTCTCAAAATGTCAGAAATGGGCGCATACGGCCTCGTTGCTTCTAACGGTTTCTCAGAAGCAGTTACTGGACGGGATATGTTTGGTAACGAAGTGTCAGAGGAGAAGCGGAAGCAGGGTGCGCTGGAAGCAGCGCTGAGCTTGGTTGGAGCCGGTGCGCTGGCGAAGCATGCAGATAAAGGCATACCCCTTGCAACTCATTCAAAAGTTCAAAAAGCGAACAAGACACTAGAAAAAGTCAAACAATTTAAAGTTCCAACCAACGTCCGCCTGTACGCAGAACGCCCCGTAACTCCAGATGGCTCCACGTTCGGAATCCCGACAGTCCGTGTAGATGTGGAAAAGACGGCTGTGAAGGATCTTGGGATTGTGAAGATGGCTAGTGATGGTAAAGGTGTTAAGGGTACGGGTAAAGTATATCCAACTAGACAAATAGATTCAGTAACAGAAGCGCATATAATTGATAGAGTGAAGGAACTAAGAGGAAATTTATCGAGTAAATATAAGAAATCTGGTAATTTTGCTGTTGCCGAAGTGGATGTCAGTGGGATAAGCAAATCAGAATTTTATGCTCAAAGTAGCATAAATGAACTTAAGGGAAGTCTTGAGCATAAGGTGCCTGATATTTCTTTACAACCTGAAAATCCAATGTTTAAGGCTACAGAAGCAGTTGGTAAAAATGGATTTAATTATTTAAGGAATACAGATACTGAGTATAAAATACTAAATGATATAGCTTCTAGGCTTGGGGATAATACACAAGCTAGTGGTAGAATTAAGTTATTTACAGAACTGGATACTTGCGACAGTTGTAATAAAGTTATAGCAGAGTTTGCAGCTAAATATAAAAATATTGAATTAGAAGTCGTACACAACAATGGTAATAGAATTATTTCTTAAACTAAATTCTTTGGAGGAAAGTAATTATGAAAGATTGGGAGTATAATGAATTATTTGAAGCAATTCAGGAGACATATGAAGAGTTGTTAGATGAAGATAGGGGATATAAGTATGCTATAGCAAAACTATCAGATGAGTTTGATAACTTAGGTAAGATAGAAGATGTTATTGTTGATACTGCTATTGGTGAGATTGCAATTGGACATGATAAAGTTTTTATTGGGCTTATTGAAGGTATAACAAGGAGATTAAGCAAGTATAAAGATATAGATGCTTCAAATGAACTGACAAAAGAGGAAATAGCAGATTTAACTAATAGGATAGAAAAAGTATTAGTGGGTCTTAGTAAAGTTGAGATAGATTATAACCCATCTGCCGAGTAAGTTAAATTAGAGTTCCAATATTAGATAACAATAAAGCACTTGATTGTCTTTTTAGGCAACAAGTGCTTATTTGCTTGCCTTGAATGAAGTAAAGATGGCTCTGCCTTCATAGATTATTTGTAACTCTCGAAAATCGAGTGATTGAATGATGTACCAAAAATAAAGAATTAAAGTTAACTTTATAGAAATGATAAACATGACTCCGGAGAGTTTACAAGACAATTAAAAGATCAAAAAAAGTATGAATGAACTTATTGTTACCTTGAAACACATGTCTTACGAACGTTTTATCAGAAAGATCACACGTAACACTTGCGGCTCTGAGTCAGCAAGTGTTTTTTGTATGCTGTGTGATTTTTCCAGGTTGTGCTGGCCAGTAACATTTTTATTTAAAAGTGCTCCGCGTCAACTCGATAAAAGCCTTCAATGGGGCAGACATCCATTTGTCCTTATGCCATGCCAATTGGGTAAAAACAGGACACTCACTCCGCCAATTGAGTTCTTTCATCCTGCCTGCTGCAATATCGTCTTTTACAGTCATTTCAGGCAATATGCCAATTCCAAGACCGGCCATTACGCATTGTTTGATGGCTTCTATGCTGACAAATTCCAATTTATTAGGGTGAACACCGGCGTCATGTAAAGTGTCCTCAAAGAGCATACGGTACGAGCAGCCGTCTTCTGTCAGCAGAAGAGTTTCGTTTTGAAGATTCTTCAATGATACTGGTAAATGTCCAGATAAAGGATGGTCATTTGCCGCTACCATTTTTATCTCATCCTGCACCAGAGATTCAATGTGTAGTGCGTCGTCCGGACGATTTACATCCAAAACAAAGGTGATATCAAGCTGGCCTTGTAAAAGCTGTTCTTTGACTTGTTCGTTGGAAACATACGGTTTGAATATGAGCTTTACTTGGGGAAAAGCCTGTTTAAATTCTTTAATAATAGGCGGAAGGCGGTATGTACACTGGCTTTCCGTAGCTCCAATTTTCAACGTTCCCGTTGTTTCTCTTGCATGATTTGCCGCCATTTTGGCTTCTTCAGTTAACGCGATGATCTTCTCCGCATACGTTTTGAACGTTGTGCCGGCCTCTGTCAGGATGAGCCGCTTGCCGAGCCGTTCAAATAAAGGCGTCCCGATTTCTTCTTCAAGTGATTTGATCTGAGCGGTAACGCTTGATTGGGCATAGTTAAGTATCTTGGCGGTAAGGGTAAAGTTTACATGTTCTGCCGCTGTAATAAAGGTGATCAGCTGTTTTAATTCCATTTGTCTCTCTCTTTCTAAATCGGTTTTGCCGATTGGATTGATCGGAATATTCATCTGTATTGATCGGTGAATCCATTATATGATGAAGAAAATGATTCGTAAACAAAGGAGCAGATGCATCATGGAAATTGCGGTCATAAATGGCGGAACCCGGTGTGGCGGAAATACGGACATTCTTGCGGAGAAGGCAGTACAAGGATTCGGTGCCAAACACATTGATTTGAGAAAATATCATATCCAGCCAATTGAAGATATGCGTCACGCTCAAGGCGGCTTCCGTCCGATTCAAGATGATTACGATTCTATCATTGAACAGATATTGCCGTACGATATTCTCATATTCGCTACCCCGATTTATTGGTTTGGCATGTCAGGGACATTAAAGCAGTTTATTGATCGCTGGTCACAGACATTGAGAGATCCTGGGTTTCCTAATTTTCAACAGCAAATGACGAAGAAGCAGGCATATGTGATAGCAGTCGGCGGAGACAAGCCTAAGACAAAAGGGCTTCCGCTGATTCAGCAGTTTGAACTCATTTTTGACTTTATGGGAATGTCTTTTAAAGGCTATGTGCTGGGAGAAGGCAATCGTCCCGGTGACATTCTTCATGATACTCAAGCGCTGTACGCGGCGAGCAGTTTATTGAAAAGAAGTGATGCGATATGAAGATAATGCTGTCGATTATCGCTGGTCTGTTGATCCTTGCATGCTTTTTATCTTGGAATGAGCAGTCTCCTGATTGGGTGCCGGTTGAAACCAATTCGCCTCACATTCAGCAATCTGTAAGAATGGCAGGAACCACACTGCAAATCAAGCACATGTACAAAAATGATACAGGCAAAGAAACAGCTGTCATTACGAATGGAATTTCTGGCCCTAAATAAAAAAGCACCTAGATAGGTGCTTTTCTCTACAAATGAGGAATCACGAGGCCTCCATACAAAAATGCCGCGATAATCAGAAATGCCGGATGCATCTTGAATTTTGTCATGGCAAGGAGGGAAATTCCCGCAATCACCAGAGATTGGATCCAGCCGATGGCTTTGATGCCGTCGGCGCCGATTTGCCAAGTAAGGATAAGCATCATGACAGCGATGACTGGCTGAACGGACAGCGTCATTCCTTTGATGACGGGTGATTGGCGGAAGCGCTGAATCATGCGAAGCAGGACAATTAAGGCGAGCGCTGACGGTACGACGGTTGCGATCAGTGCAATCAGAAAGCCGGGCCATCCCCCTGCGCTGTAGCCGACATATGCGGCGATTTTGGTTGCGATCGGGCCCGGCAATGCGTTCGCAAGGGCGAGCATGTTTGAAAATTGGTCATTTGACAGCCAGCTGTATCTGTTGACGACTTCTTCAAACATCAGCGGGATAGACGCAGGTCCGCCGCCATACCCGAGCAGGTTTGCGATCAAAAATGCCATAAATAAATAAATCATGATCATGAGGCTGACATTCCTTTATCTTTTGAATGTTTATTTGTGATTTTGTCTTTCAGTTTAAAATGAAACGCGCCGTACGCCAGGAAAATGATAATGACAAGGCCGGGATTGATCTGTAACGTTTGCAGGCCGATAAAAGCGATGATAAAAAACAGGATGCCGGTGACCCAGCCGAAGCCTTTAAGCGCTTTTTGGCCAAACTCGTATGCCATGATGCCGAGCATGACGGCTATCACTGGCGTTACGGCGCCAATCATGCCGGCAACAATTGCTGAGTGGCTTAGGACATTTACAGCGGCAAACAAGCCGACCATAGCGATGCATGTAGGCAAAATATGAGCGAGGGTCGCCACGATTGCGCCCAGCGTGCCTTTTAGTTTAAATCCCAGATACGCAGCCATTTTTGTGGCAATCGGTCCAGGAAGCGCATTGGCGATTGCCAGTATTTCTCCGAATTCATCATCATCAATCCATTTATATTTATTGACCGCTTCATGGCGGATCAGCGGAATCACGGAAGGCCCGCCGCCGAATCCTAATACGCCGGTGCGAACCATGGCGGCCATCATATCCCGATAAGGATGGTTTTTCATTTATTTCTCTCCTTTACAGCTTCATTCCCATTCGGCTTTTGTATCGTTTAATCAGCATTTGGCAATCAACACTGACGACGCCTTCAAGCGGATACAGCCGTTTTGTTAAAAACTCTTCCATTTCTTGATCATTCGCGAAGATTCCATGCATGTGCAGTTTGCTTGGACCTGTCATGTGATAGAGACTGGTAACCGCAGGTTCTTCCTCAAGCTTAAGCGCGACATCCTCTAAAAATTGCGGTTCGACTTCGACATTGAAAAACACGGATACATGGATGCCGATTTTTGCGGGATTAATGACAGCGGTGAATTTTTCAATGACACCAGCTTCGATTAAATGGTTAATTCGAGTCTGGACAGCAACCCGTGACAAATCGACTCTTTTGCCAAGATCCGTATAAGATATTCTGCCTTCCTCGTGCAAAATTGTGAGGATCTGCTTGTCAATCTCATCCAGAACAAGGTTGGGGATTTGATAGTCATGACTATGACTCAATTGTTCCACCTGCTTTCGTAGCCTTTTACATTGTATTTTATCATAAAAATTACGTTTAGAAAGTTCGATTTGATTATTGTTTTCGAAATGAATGAAATAATGATTTTTTAATTTCGGAACGGAAAAAGTTTGTCAGTTTATCTTCCGAACCTATAGAGGCATGGCACCAAGCCTCCTTATACTGGAGAAAATCTCTAAAAAAGGGGGATGCGTGATGAACAAATCTGTCATTGGTACAAAACAAATGGTTGTCAGCCCGCATTATCTCGCTTCTCAAGCCGGAAACCAAATATTGGACAAGGGAGGAAACGCATTTGACGCCGCCGTTGCTGTGAGTGCTTGTCTGGCAGTTGTGTATCCGCATATGACGGGTCTTGGAGGGGATTCCTTTTGGCTGACCTTTCACGAGGAAACGAAGGCGGCAAGAGTCTACAATGGCAGCGGCCGTTCAGGAAAAAATGTCACGAGAGAAGTATACAAGGGAAAAAGCGCGATTCCGCTGAGGGGAATAGGCAGTGCCATTACAGTGCCGGGGATGGTTGATAGCTGGGATGCCGTATTGAAGGAGTACGGACGTATGTCTCTTGCAGAGATTATGGAGCCTGCACTCGACTATGCCCAAAATGGTTTTCCAGTATCAACTGATCAGTGCCGTCACACAGAAACGAATCTTGAGCTGTTGGCTTCCACGCCTTACACGGCCGAGATTTTTACAAGAAGCGGCAAAGCGCCTATTCCGGGAGAGCGATTTGTGCAAAGAGAGCTGGCAGAGAGCATGAATATGATTGCCGAGAAAGGAAGAAGCGCCTTCTATGAAGGAGATATCGCGCAGCGGATGGTCTCGTATGTACAGCATAATGGCAGTTACATGACACTCGATGACTTTAGAGCGCACCGAGGCGAGTGGATGGAGCCTGTATCAAGTGATTACCGAGGATACAGTGTGTACCAAGCGCCGCCGAATTCTCAGGGATTTACCGGTTTGTTAACTTTGAACATTCTGGAAAACTATGATTTTACTCACATTGAGCATGGGTCGTTCGAGTATTATCATGTGCTTGTGGAAGCGCTGAAAAAGAGTTTTGTAGATCGGAATGCCGTTCTGACTGATCCGGCGTTTGCTGATATTCCGCTTGATAAGCTTTTGGACAAAAGCTATGCGAAACGATTGGCGGTAGAAATCGGTCATATGGCGGGACCGGCAGAAAGCAGGCCGGTGGGAAGTGATACGGCATATGCGGCCGTCATCGATGCGGAAGGCAACGCAGTGTCATTCATTCAAAGCCTGTACTTTGAATTTGGCTCGGTAGTTACTGCGGGTGATACAGGCATATTGCTGCAAAACCGCGGGTCATTTTTCTCATTAGATCAAGATCATGTCAATACGCTTGAACCTAGAAAACGCAGCTTCCATACACTTATGCCGGCTATGGTCTGCAAAGACGGGAAACCGAAAATTCTGTACGGCACACAAGGCGGTGAAGGCCAGCCGCAGACCCAAACGGCGATTATTACCAGAATGCTGGACTATGGAATGCACCCTCAGCAGGCGATCAGCGAACCGCGCTGGGTGTGGGGAAGAACATGGGGAGAGGAATATGAAGGTCTCAGAGTCGAGGGCAGAGTCTCAGAAGCAACCATTGAAAGACTGCAAGCCAGCGGACATTTTGTTGAGGTTGTCGATGACTATGATTCGCTCATGGGACACGCAGCAGCCATCAAAGTTGATGAAGAAGGCTTCCTTCAAGGCGGAGCCGATCCGCGCGGAGATGGAATAGCTGTGGGAATATGAGATATTAAAAGAAAATACAAATATAAATAAAAACGGTTAGAAAGAGAGCGGTGCCAAATAAATAGTATACATACTGCTTCTCTTCACGCTTATATTTCCACTCCATAAATGCACGAAAACCATTCATCAAGAATAGATATAAGATAAGCATATTCTCTGGAGGAAAACGAAACAAGGAAAAACCAAATAATATGAGCAAGAGGATGTCCAGCAGTCTATGTATGCTATTGACAGGTTGATACCACCGAGGCGGTTTAGGGATTCCCAGTTTTTTTTGGATATAGCTATAAAAAGCAATCGTGATAAAAAGAGTGGTCAGCATTACAATCAAAAAATGAGTGCCTTCCATTTCAATCCCTCCTTCTTACCTTCTCATTCATAAACACCCGGAGATTTATCCGGGCGTTTTTTAACGAAAACAAGGTCTTATTGACTAGTTTCTTCTATTTAAATAGTCCTCCTTATTTTAACTCGGACGAATCAGCGTAAATTCTTCGCCCAGCTTCGCATAGTGGTTTCCCGCCAACCTTGAGGCAGGCTTTAATTCATCCGCCAAAACATACCCTTTTTCCGCATCATACACCTTTTCATCGAGGTGGAAGCAGACCACTCTGCCGATAAGCAAATCTGCTGTGGTCACACCTTGGTCATTATCAAACGTGATATGCCGCTCTAATGTGCATTCAAATCGAATGCGTGCTTCCTTAATGCCGGGAACTGAAACGCTTTTGCTTTCGACGGAATGAAGCGAGGTGCGCGTGAGTTCGCTTTCGTCCGGCCCTATGCTTGCCGCCGTTTCATTGATATCTTCAATAATAGCTTCATCACTGACATGAACAACAAATTCTCCGGTTTTTACTGCGTTTCGGGCAGTATCTTTTTGACGTCCTTCGGTTCTGTTAACAGAGACACTGAGAAGCGGAGGATCTGAACTGACCACATTATAAAAACTGAAAGGTGCGGCATTTACCGCTCCGTTTGAAGAAAGGGTGGTTACAAATGCAACGGGACGGGGAATGACAGCACCTGATAATAGCTTGTATGTGTCTTTGGCATTAAGCTGATCCGCTTTAAATATGTACATAGCAACAACCGCCTTTATGATTAGAATACCTTGATTATAACGAAATGGTTTCAAGGAAACCAAATGATGCGGGTTGCATATGTTATGTCATGGCATATATCTAATAAAGGGAAAATTGAAAAATAGGCTCCGTGCATTTGCCGGCAGCCTATTGAGATGAAATTTCTGTTTATTTGTATTTCTTTTTGACTACCCAGCAATTGCCGTCTTTCCAGAACTCTTTTTTGCTATGATAATCATCTTCTTTTTTGTAGTGTTTCTTATAGGATTTTTTCTTATGGGAGCAATATGGTTTTTTCTGTGTGCGGCATGACTTTTTATAGCTGCGAGATTTTTTCTTGTGGGAACAGTATGACTTCTTATAGCTGCGAGATTTTTTCTTGTGAGAACAGTATGACTTTTTGTAGCTGCGAGATTTTTTCTTGTAAGAACGGTATGACTTTTTGTAGCTGCGAGATTTTTTCTTGTGAGAATATGACTTTTTATGGCTGCGAGATTTTTCCTTGTGAGAGTATGACTTTTTATGGCTGCGGGATTTTTTCTTGTGAGAATATGACTTTTTGTAGCTTTGATATTTTTTCTTGTGAGAGCAGTATGCTTTTTTGTGGCTTAGATATGTTTTCTTACGAGAACTGTATGACTTTTTGTAGCTGCGAGATTTTTTGTGAGAACAGTATGATTTTTTGTAGCTGCGAGATTTTTTGTGAGAGCAGTACGATTTTTTGTAGCTGTGTGACTTCTTATGAGAAGAGTATGACTTTTTGTGAGAGTGGTGCGATTTTTTATGACTGCATTTTTTTCCATGAGGCTCTTGATACAAATAGTCCTTTAACCCTTCTTTTTTTGCAGATTTCACCGCTTTTTTGATGTCAGAATGGGAATAGTGGCCCAATTTGATATCCTCCTTTTTAAAAATGATGTTAAGGATGAAGATCCTTACTACACTCATAGTACGCACGGTTTAAAAAAGTGTATAAGTGTTCCGCTGATATCTCACAAAAATAAAAGCCTAAAATTTGTTAGGAGGATCATGGATGAAGAATCAATCTAATTTGCCGCTTTATCAGCTGTTTGTTCATCCGAAAGATTTGCGTGAATTAAAAAAGGACATATGGGACGATGAGCCAGTGGAAGCTGTGTTGAAGGTCAATCAAAAAAGGATGGATATTGACATCGCTTATCGGGGCTCCCATATCAGAGACTTCAAAAAGAAGTCATACCATATTTCGTTTTACCAGCCGAAAACTTTCCGCGGCGCACGAGAGGTTCACTTAAATGCGGAGTATAAAGATCCTTCCATGATGAGAAACAAATTGTCTCTGGATTTTTTTGCTGAGCTTGGGACGCTGTCTCCAAAGGCAGAGTTTGTGTTTGTGAAGTTGAATGGGAAAAATGAAGGGGTTTATCTTGAACTGGAATCCGTCGATGAATATTATTTAGCGAAAAGGAAGCTGGCGGATGGTGCGATTTTTTACGCGGTAGATGATGATGCTAATTTCTCTCTGATGAGCGACTTAGAAAGGGAAACAAAGACGTCGCTTGAGCATGGATATGAAAAGAAGACAGGGACTGAGGAAGACGATTTTTATTTACAGGATATGATCTTCAAAATTAATACTGTCCCTAAAGCTCAATTTAAATCAGAAGTGACAAAACATGTAGATGTAGATAAATATTTGCGCTGGCTCGCCGGCATTGTATTCACCTCAAACTATGATGGCTTTGTCCACAACTACTCATTGTACAGAAGCAGTGAAACAGGATTATTTGAGGTGATTCCTTGGGATTATGATGCGACTTGGGGCAGGGATATCCATGGGGAGCGGATGGCTGCCGATTATGTAAGAATTCAAGGATTTAATACACTAACCGCCCGGGTTTTGGATGTACCCGAATTTCGCAAGGCCTATAAGCATCTGTTAGAAAAAACGCTCCAATCTCTTTTTACAATAGAATATATGAAACCGAAAATAATGGCGATATATGAGAAAATCAGGCCGTTTGTTCTGATGGACCCATATAAAAAGAATGATATTGAGCGTTTTGACCGTGAGCCAGATGTGATTTGCGACTATATTATAAAAAGAGCTGATTACCTCAAAAGTGAGCTTGATCTTTTATCCTGATGATAAACGGGCGGATTCCGGAGAACGGAGCGCCTTTTTTATTTATCGTTCATTTAATGATTTGGATATTTCGACAAACTTCCTTAATACAGGGTTTTGGCTGTCTTTTCGATATGCGATCACCCATTCCGCTTTGAGCTGAAAATGATCAACGCTGCGATACGTGACATCCAGATTAAACAGCCTTCTGGCCGAGGAGGGGACAATGGTAATGCCGATGCCCGCTGTTACCAGCCCAATCACCATTTGATATTCTGTCGCTTCTTGAACGATATTCGGCACAAAACCTGCGTCTTCACAGAGCTTTGAAAAGTCGTTATATAGTGTGGGCCACGCTTCTTTGGAAAGGGTGATAATCGGTTCGTCTTCCAAATCGGTAATGTCAATTGATTCTTTTAATGCAAGCGGATGCTGCTTCGGCAATGCCAGGATGCATGGACTGCTCTGGGTTTTTTCAATTTGTAGCTCGGGATGCTCTAATGGCGGATGGAGAATGCCGATATCGATATTTCCCTTGAGTAAATCCTCCTGCTGCCGATAAGAAACGATTTCTTTCAGTTCAATTTTTACAGATGGGAACTTTTTTCGGTATTCCCGGATGATCGGCGGCAGAAATTCATAGGTGGCTGATCCGACAAAACCAATAACGAGATGCCCGTGTTCGCCCCGGTCCGTCCGCTGGGCAAGTTCAATTCCTTGACTGATTTGCATCAAAGCTGACCGGCAGTGATTTAAAAAGATTTCGCCAGCCGCGGTTAGCTCAACAAATCGTTTTGTCCTCTTTAAAAGTGTCACCCCGACTTCTTCTTCCAGTTGTTTGATCTGCTGGCTGAGGGGAGGCTGTGTCATGTTCAGCCGCCGGGCAGCTTTTCCGAAATGAAGCTCTTCGGCTACTGCGATAAAGTATTGAAGATGGCGAAGCTCCATTCAATATGCATTCCTTTCCATAGGTTAATAATTCGTAATACATATTAATCATAAGGCGAATCGATATTGGAGGTCAATTTCCAAAGAGTGTATAGTGAAAAGTATCACAAGAAATATTTAAAATTTTATGTTTAAAATGCATAATAAGGAGTGAGGGTGTTGACAAAAGCAACAAAAGAACAAAAATCCCTTGTAAAAAGCAGAGGGGCGGAGCTTGTTGTTGATTGCTTAGTGGAGCAAGGTGTCACACATGTATTTGGCATTCCAGGTGCAAAAATTGATGCGGTATTTGACGCTTTACAAGATAAAGGGCCAGAAATTATCGTTGCTCGGCATGAACAAAATGCAGCATTTATGGCGCAGGCAGTCGGGCGTTTAACTGGAAAACCGGGAGTTGTGTTAGTCACATCAGGACCAGGTGCTTCTAATTTAGCTACAGGGCTGCTGACAGCAAACACTGAAGGTGATCCTGTTGTTGCACTAGCTGGGAACGTGATCCGTGCAGATCGTTTCAAACGGACACATCAATCTTTGGATAATGCGGCGCTATTTCAGCCGATTACAAAATACAGTGTAGAAGTTCAAGATGTAAAAAACATACCGGAAGCTGTTACAAATGCATTTAGGATAGCGTCAGCAGGTCAGGCTGGGGCCACTTTTGTGAGCTTTCCGCAAGATGTTGTCAATGAAGTTACAGACGCAAAAAACGTGCGTGCTGTCGCAGCGCCAAAACTTGGTCCTGCTGCCGATGATGCAATCAGCGCGGCCATTGCAAAAATCCAAACAGCGAAACTTCCTGTCGTATTAGTCGGCATGAAGGGCGGAAGACCGGAAGCGATTAAAGCAATTCGCAAGCTGTTGAAAAAGGTTCAGCTGCCATTCGTGGAAACTTATCAAGCTGCAGGTACTCTTACGAGAGATTTAGAGGATCAATACTTCGGCCGAATCGGACTATTCCGCAACCAGCCGGGCGATCTTCTGCTTGAGCAGGCTGATGTTGTTCTGACAATAGGCTACGATCCAATCGAATATGATCCGAAATTCTGGAATGTCAATGGAGACCGGACAATCATTCATTTAGATGAAATTCTGGCAGATATTGATCATGCTTACCAGCCGGAGCTGGAGTTGATCGGCGATATTCCATCTACGATCAATCATATCGAACATGACGCTGTGAAAGTGGACTTTGCTGAACGTGAGCAAAAGATCCTTTCTGACTTAAAACAATATCTTCATGAAGGTGAACAGGTGCCTGCTGATTGGAAATCAGACAGATTGCATCCTCTTGAAATCGTGAAAGAATTGCGAAACGCAGTCGATGACCATGTTACAGTAACGTGCGATATCGGTTCACATGCGATTTGGATGTCACGTTATTTCCGCAGCTATGAACCATTATCATTAATGATCAGTAACGGCATGCAAACACTCGGCGTAGCGCTTCCTTGGGCAATCGGCGCTTCATTGGTGAAACCGGGAGAAAAAGTAGTATCCGTCTCTGGTGACGGCGGTTTCTTATTCTCAGCAATGGAATTAGAGACAGCAGTCCGTTTAAAAGCACCAATTGTACACATTGTATGGAATGACAGCACATATGACATGGTTGCATTCCAGCAATTAAAAAAATATAATCGTACATCTGCGGTCGATTTTGGAAATATCGATCTCGTGAAATATGCAGAAAGCTTCGGAGCAACTGGCCTGCGTGTAGAATCACCAGACCAGCTGGCAGATGTACTGCGTCAAGGTATGAACGCTGAGGGTCCTGTCATCATTGATATACCGGTTGACTACAGTGATAACGTTAATTTAGCAAGTGATAAGCTTCCGAAAGAATTCGGGGAACTCATGAAAACGAAAGCTCTCTAGCACTCACTCTGCGCGTCACCACCTGTTTTATAAACAGAACCAAATAAAAGGAGTGAAGGGAATTATGAAAGGCGAAAGCAATACTCAAGTGCTCAGCCGCGGCCAGAAAGATCAGCCTGTGAGCCAGATTTATCAAGTATCAACAATGACTTCTCTTTTAGATGCAGTATATGACGGAGATTTTGAACTGTCAGAGATTCCAAAATACGGAGACTTCGGTATTGGGACCTTTAATAAGCTTGATGGTGAGCTGATTGGATTTGACGGTGAATTTTACCGTCTCCGATCAGACGGAACTGCGACACCGGTCCAAGACGGAGATCGTTCTCCATTTTGTTCATTTACGTTCTTCACACCGGACATGACGCACAAAATTGATGCGAAAACAACACGTGAAGAATTTGAAAAAGAGATCAACAGCATTCTGCCAAGCAAAAATTTATTTTACGCTATCCGCATTGACGGATTGTTTAAAAAAGTGCAGACAAGAACGGTAGAACTGCAAGAAAAACCTTATGTGCCGATGGTTGAAGCTGTCAAAACACAACCGATTTTCAACTTCGACAATGTGAGAGGAACGATCGTAGGTTTCTTAACACCTTCCTACGCTAATGGAATCGCTGTTTCTGGCTATCACCTGCACTTCATTGACGAAGAACGCAATTCAGGCGGACACGTTTTTGACTATGTGCTTGAGGATTGCACGGTTACGATTTCTAAAAAAATGAACATGAATCTCAGACTTCCGAATACTGCTGATTTCTTTAATGCGAATTTGGATAATCCTGATTTTGCTAAAGATATCGAAACAACTGAAGGAAGCCCTGAATAAAGAAAAAAGAAAGCCTCCTGTGCGGAGGCTTTCTTTTTATTTGAAACTTTTACTGGCTTTGGATAAAATAACGCCAAAAGGGTAAGGGTGTGGTCTGATGAAAGTATTGGTTTTAGCAGTTCATCCTGATATGGAAAACTCAGTTGTTAATAAAGCATGGACAGAGGAATTAAGTCAACATGACAATATCACAGTACGGGAGCTTTATAGGGAATATCCCGATGAAGCGATAGATGTTGCGAAGGAGCAGCAGTTGTGCGAGCAATACGACCGAATTGTCTTTCAATTTCCGCTTTATTGGTACAGTTCTCCGCCCCTCTTGAAAAAATGGCAGGATCTTGTGCTGACGTATGGCTGGGCCTACGGTTCAGAAGGAAACGCCTTGCATGGTAAGGAACTGATGCTGGCTATTTCAACTGGCGCCGAAGCAGAAAAATATCAGGCTGGCGGGGCTAATCATTACTCAATCAGTGAGCTTTTGAAACCATTTCAGGCTACGAGCAATCTGACTGGTATGAAATACCTCCCGCCATATGTGTTCTATGGCGTGTCTTATGCCAGTGTGGAGGATATTTCTCTCAGTGCAAAACGGTTAGCCGATTACATTCAGAAGCCTTTTGCTTAAAAGAAAGCCCTGGCCGGCATGCGGCAGGGCTTTTTATGATTAAAAATCCGGAAGCTCGGACAGGTTATTTTCTTTTATGCCGTCCGGTTCACTTCTCAAAATGTCACGTCCATATTTATAAAAAACATCAACATGAGCGAGTTTGCCCGCTTTTGCTTCTGAAAGCGCAGTGGGATAGTCAAGCTCTCTTCCCTCGTTTGTTTTTACTGCAATAATATTATTTTCTTCATTTCTTTTAACGGCGATAATTTCTTCTTTTTCGGAAATAGTTTGCTGGTCGGCAAGTTGTTTGCCGGGTTTTATACGATTCATACGCCGCTTCAAATTGATTCATATTCACACCTCCAATATGTAACGTGAGCAAAAATGTCGATAATCATGTACGGTTTCGACACAGCTTATGACAATATTTCCTGAGAAATATCTTGGAGATGTGACAAATCTATACATAAATAAAAGGGATTCCGTATAAAAAGGAATCCCTCTGAGTTATTTTGTCATGTGTAAATCCTTTGTTTTCATATAACCTGTCGCACCGCCATAATCAACATTCACCCAGTTAAAATCAAAACCGCCTTTTTTCGTTTTACTCCAGCCTAAAAAAGAAACGCTTGTGCCTGCGGGGATAGTCTTGATGCTTTTTCCTTCAGCAGATGAATATACCTTTGTTTTTGTTTTGGTTTTTACGGTGGTCGCTGCTTTTACAATGTAATGAGTAGAGACAAAGCCTGTTTTTCCGTTTTTATAATGAACCTTTGCCCAGTCAGCGTTTGCGAAGGAGATCAGCTTTAAGCTGTCGCCTAAGTGCAGCGTATCGGCTTTCTTGCTTGATGCGGAAGCCTTTTGTCTGACATTTAGCGCCTCTGCTGACACCAAATAAGAATCAATCGGATAGCTATATAAATCATCAATACTTACAGCTGTGTCTGGCTGTTGTGCATGAATCGTGCTTGCGCCCCCTGCAGAAGCTGCAGTCATTCCGGCTGCAAGTGCTAAAGTTGATAGTATTTTTGTTGTTTTGTTCATTTCGTTCCTCTCCTCACGTAAGAGAAATAATTTTCATTTTATATCCCTATTCACGTTTTCACAGATTCCTAAACATCAAAAAAGATCAGATGAACATCTGATCCGCAGCCATTATTTTTATGTTTTTCGTTCGACAGGCTTTCACTTGTTGTCCGCGCAAAACATTATCGGCTGCTTCTATGGCCGGTTTACCGATCAATTCAGGCTGCTGAGCGACAGTGGCTGAGAGCTTTCTATAGAAGTGGGAATGGATTTTGCAGCCCTGCATCTGTGATCACAACTTTGTCAGTATAGCCAGGGGCGGCTAACAGCTTGGTAAGACGGCCGTCAGTATGCTGTTTTTCAGGACAGCAGCTCTTCAATTTCATTTCTTGTGGGCATTCCGCCTTGCGCACCGAAGGAACAGACGGAAAGGGAGGCGGCACGATTGGCAAACCGCAGTGCGGCATCAATGTCTTTTCCCTCAGCCAGTGCCACAGCAAAGGCTGCGTTAAAGGTATCTCCGGCTCCGGTTGTATCAACGGGCTCAACAGGGAAGGACGGGATGAGACGCTCCCTGCTTCCGGCTGAATAGCGGACGCCTTGTTTTCCTTCCGTAATAAAGAGCTTCGCCGGATAAAGCGCCAAGGCTTCGGAAACGGTAAGATCAGGAAATAAGAGTGATGCTTCGTGTTCGTTCGGCGTGAGATAGGTGGCATGATCAATTGTTTCTTGTTTCAACGGGCGGGCTGGTGCCGGGTTTAGCATGATCGGAATGTCATGAGAATGGCAGTAACTGCACACCTCATCAACCGTTTCTTCCGGAATTTCCTGCTGAATCAGGACCATGTCGGCTTTTTCAATCTGTTCAAGCGCGTTTATCGCATATGAAGGAGTGATGTCATCGTTTGCCCCTTTGATGACGACAATGCTGTTATCACCTTCAGCAAGCACAATATGGGCGGTTCCGCTTTCTTTATGTGTAACCGATTCGATATAGTCTGTGCAAACGCCATTTGCTTTTAAGTTATTCAAAATGGCTGTTCCATAATGATCATCTCCAACCTTGCCGACCATAAACACATGTGCTCCGAGTCTTGCAGCAGCAACGGCCTGATTTGCTCCTTTACCGCCGGGCACCGTTTGCAACGATGTGCCAAGCACCGTTTCTCCAGCTTTTGGGCGTTTGTTTGAGGTGACCACTATATCCATAGAACAGCTTCCAATCACACAAATATTACGCATCATGATCTTCCTTTCTTGTCGTCTTTCTTCTTATATAGGTGCAGGCATTTGAATCGCCATTTCTGTCAGCGCCTGTTTTTTGATGGTGCCCAAAAGCAGCTCGCTTTGCGCAATGTCGTCATAGCCGAGAATTTTAATGTCCTTCGGCACATTTTTTGCGCGATCTAATGCTTCATGTAATACTGCAGCGGCTTTAATATCATTACTCGCTATCGCATCATCTGTCTCATGATAAGCGGCAAATAGCCCTTTCGCCATTGATTACGAGCTTTTAGAAGAAAAGAAAGCCGTCTCAGTGACCTGAAAATCAATTCAGCCTGCTGTAAGGTCTCCAAAGCACCGTTTAACATGGGCGGGACCTCTCAGAAGAGCGATGAGCCGTCTTTTTCCGTGAGTGATGGTTTTGCTGCTAATTTTCCTCCTGTACAATCGTCACTGGACACAGAAGGAGCGCCTTCAGGTTTTCTGCCAAAAAAATGACTGGATGCTTTATGCCGCTGTATTCCTCAAGATTCGGGTAATTCATCGTTGCGGCAATAGTGCCTGCAACATAATTTTGCTAAAAGGGTTGAAGGTACTCAAGTTCTTTTTTAATTACTATTGTTGAAGATAAGGTGATATCCTTCTCGATTCAATTCATCCTCTGCGCCGCGTGCCAGCTGCGGGAAGAAAGGGTTTTGGCTATATGGGAAAAAACCCGATCAGCCGGGATTCTCTTTTATAAAGGCTTCATTCGGGGAATCATTCAACTTCTTCATCGCCGTTAATTCAGGACGCGGGAAACCATCGCAACTGAAACTCCCGCCGCTCCGGCGACGTCTTTAATTGTAGACAAAAATGTTCCCCCTATTATGTAACCGTTTACGAAAATAGGTTATCATGACCTATTAAAAGTTGGCAATAAAAATATCGAAATCTATTATAAATTGTATACAAAATTATGAAATTTTAAGATTTTCGCTCTTTTTTGACACGATCTTCACAAATTTGGATAAAGAATTCTTGAATAAATATTAAGTTTTATTAAAAATGTTTCAAAATCATGCGTTTAGACCTGTAAACGAGAAAAACGGGGAAAGACTATCCGCTTATAAAATGTTTAATTATGTTAGAGAATACAGACCTCTATATTTAGCAATTTCATATATGATCTCTATAGTCATTTTGAAATAGGACTGCTTTTCCCTCTTCCGTGCAGAAAGGATGACATGATGACCTTGTCCTTAAGAAACAGACGAAACGATTTTGTGTTCATAAGAACCGGAAACACGCATGACAGCAAGAAAAGCTTGATAATCAGGGCTTAAAAAAAGATTGATTTGAAATGCATATTAAATGTAAACAGTGAAGTGAGACTATACGTCCAGAAGCATGTCAGGAGAATAATGAAAGCGCATTCCTTTCGACTTTTAAAAAAAGGGGTAAGGTGTAAGTCCTGCTGTTTTCCAAAAAAAGAAAGCGGATTGTAGGTACAATATCTCTTTCAAAAGAGAAGTTTGGCTCAGTGAATCATGAGCGATTATGTTACATAATGCCGATTGAGAAATCATAGTGATTCTATATACTGATGAATGAATTTACAACAATATAGAAGGAGATGTCGATAAGCAATGTGGTTACTCATTATAGCCTGTGCTGTCATACTGGTCATCGGAATATTAGAAAAGCGACGACATCAGAAGAACATTGATGCCCTCCCTGTGCGAGTGAATATTAACGGCATTCGGGGAAAATCGACTGTGACAAGGCTGACAACCGGAATATTAATAGAAGCCGGTTACAAAACTGTTGGGAAAACAACAGGGACAGATGCAAGAATGATTTACTGGGACACACCGGAAGAAAAACCGATTAAACGGAAGCCTCAAGGACCGAATATCGGAGAGCAAAAAGAAGTAATGAAAGAAACAGTAGAAAGAGGGGCTAATGCTATCGTCAGTGAATGTATGGCTGTTAACCCGGATTATCAAATTATCTTTCAGGATGAACTTCTGCAAGCCAATATCGGTGTTATTGTTAACGTTTTAGAAGATCATATGGATGTCATGGGACCGACGCTTGATGAAATTGCAGAAGCGTTTACCGCTACTATTCCTTATAATGGCCATCTTGTCATTACAGATAGTGAATATACTGAGTTCTTTCAACAAAAAGCAAAAGAACGAAACACAAAAGTCATCATTGCTGATAACTCAAAAATAACAGATGAATATTTGCGTAAATTTGAATATATGGTATTCCCAGATAACGCTTCTCTTGCACTGGGTGTGGCTCAAGCACTCGGCATTGACGAAGAAACAGCGTTTAAAGGAATGCTGAATGCGCCGCCAGATCCGGGAGCGATGAGAATTCTTCCGCTGATCAGTCCGAGCGAGCCTGGGCACTTTGTTAATGGGTTTGCCGCAAACGACGCTTCTTCTACTTTGAATATATGGAAACGTGTAAAAGAAATCGGGTACCCAACCGATGATCCGATCATCATCATGAACTGCCGCGCAGACCGTGTCGATCGGACACAGCAATTCGCAAATGACGTATTGCCTTATATTGAAGCAAGTGAATTGATCTTAATCGGTGAAACAACAGAACCAATCGTAAAAGCCTATGAAGAAGGCAAAATTCCTGCAGATAAACTGCATGATCTCGAGTACAAGTCAACAGAAGAAATTATGGAATTGTTAAAGAAAAGAATGCACAACCGTGTCATATATGGCGTCGGCAATATTCATGGCGCCGCAGAGCCTTTAATTGAAAAAATCCACGAATACAAGGTTAAGCAGCTCGTAAGCTAGGAGGAAACGCAGACATGTTCGGATCAGATTTATACATTGCACTTATTTTAGGTGTGCTACTCAGTTTGATTTTTGCAGAAAAAACAGGAATCGTGCCGGCAGGACTGGTTGTACCGGGATATTTAGGACTTGTGTTTAATCAGCCGGTCTTTATTTTACTCGTATTGTTAGTCAGCCTGCTCACTTATGTCATTGTGAAATACGGTTTATCCAAATTTATGATTTTGTACGGACGCAGAAAATTCGCTGCCATGCTGATAACGGGAATCGTCCTGAAAATCGCGTTTGATTTTCTATACCCGATTGTTCCATTTGAAATCGCGGAATTTCGAGGAATCGGCATCATCGTGCCCGGTTTAATTGCCAATACCATTCAAAAACAAGGGTTAACCATTACGTTCGGAAGCACGCTGCTATTGAGCGGAGCGACATTTGCTATCATGTTTGTTTACTACTTAATTTAATGTAAGGTGTGTCAAACGATGAAAAAAGAACTGAGCTTTCATGAAAAGCTGCTAAAGCTGACAAAACAGCAAAAAAAGAAAACCAACAAGCACGTATTTATTGCCATTCCGATCGTTTTTGTTCTCATGTTCACGTTTATGTGGGCGGGAAAAGCAGAAAAGCCAAAGGTCAAAACGTATGCTGATGATGTTCTCTCAGCCTCTTTTGTCGGCGATATTATGATGGGCCGTTATGTTGAAAAAGTAACGAAACAAAAAGGGGCAGACAGTGTTTTTCAATATGTTGAACCGATCTTTAAAAGCTCGGATTATGTAGCTGGGAACTTTGAAAATACGGTAACGTATCAAAAGGATTATAAACAAGCCAAGAAAAAGATTCATTTGCAGACGAATAAGGAATCAGTGAAAGTCTTAAAGGATATGAACTTTACGGTTCTCAACAGCGCAAACAATCACTCAATGGATTACGGCGTGGAAGGTATGAAAGATACGCTTGGAGAATTTTCAAAGCAAAATCTTGATATCGTTGGAGCAGGATACAATCTGGATGATGCGAAAAAGAAAATTTCATACCAGAAAGTCAATGGGGTGACCATCGCGACGCTCGGTTTTACCGATGTATCTGGAAAAAGCTTTGGGGCTAAAAGGAAAACGCCGGGCGTACTGCCCGCAGATCCTGAAGTCTTCATCCCTATGATTTCAGAAGCGAAACAACGTGCGGACATCGTTGTGGTGCAGTCACATTGGGGACAAGAATATGACAATGATCCAAACGACCGCCAGCGCCAGCTTGCAAGAGCCATGTCTGATGCGGGAGCTGATATCATTGTCGGCCATCACCCGCACGTCTTAGAACCGATTGAAGTGTATAACGGAACCGTCATTTTCTACAGTCTCGGCAACTTTGTCTTTGATCAAGGCTGGACAAGAACGAGAGATAGTGCGCTGGTTCAGTATCACCTGAAGAAAAACGGCACAGGCCGTTTTGAAGTGACGCCGATTGATATCCATGAAGCGACACCTGCACCAGTCAAAAAAGGCAGCTTTAAACAAAAAACAATTATTCGTGAACTCACGAAAGACTCTAATTTCTCATGGAAAGTAGAAGACGGTAAACTGACGTTTGATGTTGATCATAGCGGCAAACTAAAATCTAAATAATCGGAGTGATAAAGATGAAATTTGTCAAAGCCTTTTGGCCGTTTGTTGCCGTAGCTATCGTATTCATGTTTATGTCAGCTTTTAAATTCAATGATCAGCTGACAGATCAGGAAAAGCAGAAGATTGATACGGAAATGCATAAAATTCAGCAGCAAGAAGAACCAAGCAAATAAATGATTCAAAAAAGAGAGTGCCTGATGAGGCATTCTCTTTTTATTTGCCCGGCACATTCATTATGTAAAAAAATCAACAAGTCTCTTAATATATACAAAAAAATACCGATGTTAAGATTGCAAAAAAGAGGAGGAGATAATAAAAGTGAAGACACTAGCAAACTGGAAGAGGTTTTTGCTTGTGGCAGTCATCATTGTTTTTTTTGGTTCAATTATTACAAAAGCGGAAATTGCAGAGGCTGATATGTCATCTGAGCAGATAATCAGCGAAGCAAAAAAACTGCTTGGGTATCAGTATAAATACGGCGGTGAAACGCCGAAAGAGGGCTTCGATTCTTCAGGGTTCATTCAATATGTTTTCAATAAGGCAGATATTCATCTGCCGAGATCTGTGAAGGATCAGAGTAAAGTCGGAACGGCGATAAAGTCTGAAGATGTGAAGCCGGGTGATATTTTGTTTTTCAAGAAAGAGGGAAGCAGCGGGACAATTGCGACGCATAACGCTCTTTATATCGGAGACGGCCAGGTGATTCACAGCACGCAATCAAAAGGGGTCATCATCACCAATTACAAAAAAAGCAGCTATTGGAGCGGCTCTTATCTTGGGGCGAGACGAATCGCAACAGATCCGGCCATTGCGGATGTTCCTGTCGTTCGGGAGGCAGAAAAATATATGGGCATTCCATATGTGTTTGGCGGCAATACACCTTCAGAGGGCTTTGACTGCTCAGGGCTCGTGCAGTATGTGTTTCAGCGGGCACTCGGCATTTATCTGCCTCGATCAGCCGAACAGCAATGGGAAGCGGGCGAAAAGGTGGCGCCTCAGAACATAAAGCCTGGCGATGTCATTTATTTTAGCAACACATATAAATCAGGAATTTCACATGCAGGCATTTATGCAGGCGGAGGAAGGTTTATTCAGGCAAGCCGGTCAGAAAAAGTGACCATTTCCTACTTGTCAGGGGAGTACTGGAAATCGAAGATGACAGGCATTCGCCGATTTGACAACTTGGCAATCCCGAAAGAAAACAAGATCGTTTCTGAAGCTACGCTTTATATTGGAGAAGTTCCTTATAAAAAAGGCGGAGTGTCACCAAAGACTGGGTTTGATACAGCTGGTTTTGTCCAGTATGTATACCAGAAAGCAGCGGGAATTTCCCTGCCTCGGTACGCAGCAAGCCAGTACAAAGCAGGAACAAAGATTAAAAAGGCTGACTTGAAGCCGGGAGACATTGTGTTCTTCCAATCCACAAGCCTGAATCCAGCCATTTATATCGGAAATGGCCAAGTTGTTCATGTCACATTATCAAACGGCGTGACCATCACCAATATGAACACGAGCACGTATTGGAAGGATAAATACGCGGGAAGTATACGGGTAAAATAAGACAAAGACTCCAGAATGCCTGGAGTCTTTTCTTTATGCATATTGGCCGGAGAGAAGCTGGTCAATAAAGTAGGCCACACCATTTTCGTCATTGCTTTTTGTGACGAAGGTGCTTTTTTCTTTTAATTCATCGATCGCATTCTCCATGGCGATACGGTGTCCGGCGACCTCAAACATAGACAAATCGTTCGGACTGTCGCCGATCGCATAAATATCCCGTGTTTCAATCCCATATATGTCAGCCAGCTTTGTCAGCGCGCGTCCTTTTCCTGAATTGGCCGGCAGGATTTCGATAATATGTTTTCCAGAAGTGGTTTGCGCCAGTTTGCTATGATGCTTCAGCTCTTCCTTCGCTTGTTTCAGCTTATCCATATCAAATGAGAAGCAAAGCAGCTTATAAATATTTTCGCTGCCGTCAAAGACCGATTCGATATGAGGAATCGGTTTAATGCCAAACTGTTTGAACTGAGTCATGGCTCCTTGCCATAATTCGTCCGTCTTTTCGTTTGGATTTGCGCTCTTTAGGATATCAAGCTCCGCGTGCAGCTTCGCTTCGCCGTCAAAAGGAGAAAGCAGATAGTCATCTGTATATACTTCAAAGTAAATATGTTTAGACAGTAAGTAATCAGCGATTGCTTTTCCGGCTTCCTGATCCATTAATGTTCGGCTGATTAAACGGTAACCGGTATCGTGGATCGTTCCGCCATTAGCCGCAATGATGGGGATGTCCAAGTCTTTCAGTAATGCTTTTACATCAAATGTAGCCCTTCCTGTGCAAATGGTGACGAGAATGCCGGCATCAACAGCCCGTTTGATTGCCGCTCTGTTTTCTGCAGAAATCACGCTCTCTTTATTCAATAGTGTACCGTCTAAATCAATCGCAATACATTTCATATGCAGGTGGAACCTCCTTAAAAATAAAGCTGCTTGGTGTAGTATGTTCCGCTTTTCTGCGAAACATCATCCATATAAATTAAGGCTAAACGTTACTATGATCATTTTCAACTAAAAAAACGGAATGGCCTTTGCCATTCCGTTAAAATCAGTTATTTAGGGCTTCTTTTAGTTCAGTTTTTACTTTTTCAAGTTTTTCATCATCAAGTTTTAAATAATAAAGTCTTTTTCCTTCGCGAGGGTTGTAGGCATACATGTCTGACCCGGTAAGCTGTTCAGTATCAATTGATTTTAAAGACGTTATAAATGGGAATAATCCGATGGCATCATTTAATGATAAATTCATCTTTAGATTTTTCCCAAGACTATCAACAATATCATCATAGGCTGGAATAGAGCTTAATGATTTAGATTTTTTAATAATTGCATTTAAGACTTCCATTTGTCTTTGGCCGCGTTGAAAGTCTGTATCGGCTTTTCGCGTTCTTACATACGCAAGGGCCTCTTCACCGTCGAGTGTTTGGACACCAGGTTTTAACACAACTTTTCCTTTTGTGTCCTTTTTAATTTGATTAGCAACTTTTTCACTTTTTACATCTACACTTACACCATTTAGCTCATCAACCACATCTTTAAAGGCATTAAAATTACTTTCTACTACATAATCTACTGGAATATCTAGCAGGTTTTCTACTGTTTTTGCCGAGGTTTTTACGCCCCCAAATGCATGAGCATGCGTAAATTTATCATATCCGTATTCTGGAATATTCACATAAGAGTCTCTAGGAATGCTTAGCATTGTAGCTGTTTTGTTTGTTCGGTTAAAGGTAACCAACACATTGGCATCACTTCTAGCATCATTAACTGTCTCACCCTTTGAATCTCTTGAATCAATTCCTAGAAGCAGTACAGTGAAGGAGTCTTTTTTCGGATCAAACTCTTTAATGCGTTTAACGGATTGGCCATTAGCATTTAAGTCAATATGGGCTTGTTTTGACGCATGGTTTAGTTTTACAAAAGCGTAGGCGCCGACAGATCCTACTACAATGACTAGAAAGGCGATTAAACCAACAACAACTTTTACCCATTTTCTCAGTTTTCTCTTTTTCTTTTTGCGTTTTGATCGTTCTTCCATATGTCAATACCTCTCGTTTCTTTACTATTTGTAGCGTACCATTCATTTTGCAGCAGGGCAACTCTTGAATAAACATTTTTCGATAAATATTCCTATATTTATTAGATTCTATTCTTGAAAATAGTTATTTTTGATGTGCGAATCACCTTATATTAGACGCCGCAATAGATAAAACGTTTCGATCATGTTGAAAAAATGCAAGTGAATGATTGGAAATTTATCACCAGCAAGAATGAAAAGGTTTAATAGTCAGAAAAAGAGGCTAAAAGATTTCTAAAAAACGCCACAGACAAATTGATCCCAGCTGATGGAGAAAGGGAGTCATTTTTATGAAAAAGCAGTCAAATATATGGCTTTATTTTTTCGGCGCTCTTGGAGGCGCGTTATACGGGTATGATACTGGAGTGATTTCTGGCGCTATTTTATTTATGAAAAAGGACTTAGGCTTGAGTGCATTTACGGAAGGGCTTGTTGTCAGCTCCTTATTGGTTGGGGCAATAATTGGTTCGGGAGCGGCTGGCAAGCTGACAGACCGTTTTGGAAGAAAAAAAGCCATTATGGCGGCCGCATTGCTTTTTTGTATAGGCGGATTGGGTGTGGCATTGGCTCCGAATACGGGAGTTATGGTGTTATTTCGCATCATTTTAGGATTGGCTGTCGGAACATCGACGACAATCGTGCCTCTCTATTTATCTGAACTGGCGCCAAAACAGAAACGCGGGGCGCTCTCATCGTTGAATCAGCTGATGATCACAGTCGGCATTCTTCTATCTTACATTGTCAATTACATATTTGCAGATGCCGAAGCGTGGCGCTGGATGCTTGGATTGGCCGCTGTGCCGTCGGTGCTCTTGCTCATTGGGATTTTGTTTATGCCTGAGAGTCCCCGTTGGCTGTTCACGAACGGCGATGAGGACAAAGCGAAGAAAATTCTTAAAAAATTGCGTGGTACGAAAGATATTGATCAGGAAATACATGATATTCAAGAAGCGGAAAAGCAAGATGAAGGCGGCTTGAAGGAGCTGTTTGATCCTTGGGTGCGCCCTGCGTTAATTGCGGGCTTAGGACTGGCGTTTTTGCAGCAGTTTATCGGAACGAACACGATCATTTATTATGCGCCAAAAACCTTCACAAACGTCGGGTTTGGAAACTCCGCTTCGATTTTAGGAACAGTTGGAATCGGCACAGTTAATGTTCTCATGACATTAGTAGCGATTAAAATCATCGACAAGATTGGAAGAAAGCCGCTATTGTTATTCGGAAATGCCGGGATGGTGATCAGCTTAATCGTTTTGGCGCTGGTGAATCTCTTTTTCGATAACACACCGGCTGCCTCCTGGACAACTGTCATCTGTTTAGGCGTGTTTATCGTTGTCTTTGCAGTCAGCTGGGGCCCGGTTGTCTGGGTGATGCTTCCTGAATTGTTCCCGCTCCATGTCAGAGGAATCGGGACTGGGGTCTCGACTTTGATGCTGCACGTTGGTACACTGATCGTTTCACTAACCTATCCAATATTAATGGAAGCGATCGGCATCAGTTATTTATTCCTGATTTATGCCGCCATCGGTATGATGTCCTTCTTATTTGTCCGATTTAAAGTGACAGAGACGAAGGGAAAAAGCCTTGAAGAAATTGAACAGGATTTACGAGATAAAAACGGACAGGGCGGTTCGGCTGGAAAACAGCAGACTGTCGAAACATAAAACAGGGTGCGCGTAATCGCGCACCCCGTTGATTGCTCACTTTCCGACTGTCCCGAAATTAACAATATCGAATGAAATATCATACTTGAAATCAGCTTCAGCAAATACTTCATCCCAATGCCCTTTTACTTTATTCCAGTAGTCAGGATATTGAACACGGACTCGTTCAGATAAAAAGACCGGATCAGCTTTATACTCATGCTGCAATTTATCCATCACCTTTTTCACATCACGTTCAAGTTTTTTCTCGAAAATGCGCCCCAGTCTGTTCAAATAGCTTTGACTAAAGGAGTCTTCATTTGGATTTTGGTCTTCTGTGAGGATGCCCTTTGTTTTAACAGAAATATGAAAGACAGGCTTTCCATTTTTAATTTCCGGCTTAATTTTTGTTTTTGACTTGCTTATCTCAAAGGTAATTGGACGTCCTTTGTCTGTCGCCGGCAAGACGCCGCCTTGGATTGTTCCCATGACCCATGTCAGTGGTTGGAGTTCATCAGCTGAAAGAAATCCAATCAGTTTATTGCTGTGGCTTTTAATAATGCCTGCCCCGTCATACATAATTTTTCCCTTTTGTTTTTTCGCCGCTTGGATGAGAAAGCTGTAGTGGTTCTGGCAATAAAGAGAAGCTCTTCCGATTCGCAGAGGCAACATAATTTTTCCGTTATATCCCATGTGAGTTGTCAAATCAATCAGTTTTTCGACAGGCATGGGCTGTTGCTGATTTGAGCTGCCTTTAGCAAAAAGATCACTGGCGTTTCCTCTTGCAGCAATTAAATAACTGCTTCGTCTTAATTCATCATCTCTTATGAAGTGATTTAACACTTGATCAATATTTTGATGTTTCATCAGTTGTTCTCCTAAAAGAATCACTTTCAAGTGATCACTGTAAATAGGAGGATCCTTAATCGATACATCACTGATCGCTTCGAGAATATTTTTCCCATAAGATGTCATATTGATAAACTCAGGCTTTCCCGCAGCTTGGCTGTTTTCACTTTGGGGAAGAAGATTTTGATACATTAATTTATAATGATGATGATCTGTTTCATCGATTGCGAGTCCTCTGGCGAAGGATAGCTTTTCAATATTTTTGACATCCCAGCATCCGCAGAGCGCCTGCAGCATGAGAAACATTGCCGCCAGCTTTATTATTGTCTTCATTGAAGCTGCCCCCTTCCCAGTTTTTTCTGTATCCAGTTCAAAAACCAAATGAAGAATGGGATTGCGATTACAATCAAAAAAGCATATCCAAGAAGTGTCCCGTAATGAAATACGTCATTCAGGCGCTTAGGATATAATGTTAAGAAAAATGTCACAGCCAGCATAGCCGTAAGCAGCCATGCATTGTTTTTATTTTTCAGATGAAAGATTTCCGTTAAACCGATATGGGCGCCTTTAAAGGAGCCAAGCATACAGGCAAATTGCTGGGCGGTCCAGGTCAGCTGTAAGAATACATCAAACCGTTCAATAAAAATGCCTGGAACTTCTAAAGCGTGAATAAGAGAGATGGTAGGCCATGTTACCGTTTTGGCCTCAGCCACAGACATACTGCCAATCACGATTAATAAAGTAATACTGTAAAACACTGTGGAAGTCATGATCCCTAAAGCGACAGCTTTTTTTGCTTGCTTCGGGTTTCTCATAAACGGAATGAGGTACAGAATGATTTCAAATCCTGAGAAATACAAAAGTGTTTTTGGAATTAAATCGAAAAAGCTCTGATAACCTCCCTCAAAAACAGGCCTGATGTAATCAAGCTGGAACAAGCGAAAACTGAACATCAGGAGTATCATAAAAATAACAAGGGTTATAGGAAATATATAAGCATAGACCTTTGAAATCGCATAAACGCCCCCGCCCACATGATAAATGGCAACGGCAAGGAAGATAAACACCACAACAGACATCGGCGTATTTCTCAGCAGAAAGAATCCGACTACCTCTCCCAAAATACGTGCTTGATAGCAAACAATCCCAATGAAATAAAGAGAGATAAACAAATTTAATAAAAAACCCACGAACTTCCCAGCTACAATGCTGTTAAGCTTAAAAATGGTTTTCCCGCTGTTTTTTTGAAGAAAAGGCAAGAAAAGCAGAGCGATGGCAATAAAAATAGGGCCCTGCAGCAGAATGATAAGCCATCCGCTCGGGCTATCGGATTCGGCAGCTGAGCGGGGAAGGGTCAGGACGCCTGCCCCTATCAGTGTGCTGCTGATCATAATCATTGTCTGCATAAATGTCAGTTTATGTTCTGATTTCTTCATAGCGATCACCTTTGTCTAATATTGTCTTCAGGATCATTTCGTGTCGGCCTTCTTTTTAAAAACATAGTAGGAATGCGAATGACTGTATCTTTCAAATCCTGTCCGGGCTGCGCCATGATTGGGATAATGAAATCCTGGCCAAAGCTTTTCAGGCGCATTAAATGGCCGATAACGAAAAGATAGACCATGATCACCCCATACATGCCAAGCGCGGCCGCACTTATCATGACTACAATCCGGATAATCCGCAACGGAAAGTTATAGGTGTATGAAGGAACAGTAAAGGATGCCAATGCGGTAACGGATACCACAATGACCATCAGTGCGCTGACAATTTGTGCCTGTACAGCCGCCTGTCCAATGACAACGCCTCCAATAAGGCCAATCGTCTGGCCGATTGGCTTGGGTAGCCTTAAGCCGGCTTCCCGTATCAATTCAATCGTAAAGATCATGATAAAGGCCTCTACAAAAGGCGGGAATGGTACATTAAGCCGGCTTCCGGCAATCGAAATCGCCATTTTCGTTGGCAAAAGCCCGGGGTGAAAAGAAACGAGAGAAATATACAGACCGGGCAAATAAATCGTGATCAGGATACAGGAATAACGGAGAATACGGATCAGTGACATGGGAATCCAGCGCTGGCTGTAATCGTCGGGTGAATGTATAAATTCATCAACCGTAGTGGGAACCACTAGAGCAAACGGCGTACCATCTACTAAAATGGATACACGTCCTTCCAATAGAGAACTTTGAACCCGGTCTGGCCGTTCTGTACTTAATATCGTGGGAACAATCGAAAAAGGATCATCTTCAATCAGCTGTTCAAGTGTGCCCGATTCTGGCAAATCATCTATCTTGACTGAATCTAGCCTTTTAAACACTTCTTTCACAACATAATCAGGGGCAACATCTTGAATATAAGCGACAGCGACCTTCTTTTTCGTCCTTTTTCCGAGTGTCATTTCCTTTATAACGAGATGAGGATCACCTATCTGATCACGCAAAAGAGCTGTGTTTGTCCGCAGTTTTTCAATAAATCCAATTTTCGGGCCGCGCTCCAAGATTTCAGAGGAAGGTTCTTCAAGACTGCGCGTTTTTGCTGACTTCGTGTCAAACGCTAGTCCACCGCTATAGCCATCCGCAAGCAATACGGCTTGGCCTGCAAAAACGAGCTGTTCTATTTCTTGCATTGTAGAAACAACCTTGTGATGGAAACCGAATAAGAAGGCGGATAGATCTTCAATCGAACTTTCCTTATGGGCTAATGCCTCTTTTTGCAGAGGGGAAATGACGTATTGCGCCAGTATTTTATTCTCTGTCAGACCGTCAATATACAGTAAACAAGCCTTCTGCCTCTTGTCTCCGAATGGAAACGTATAAAACATCATGTCGTCGCTTTGTCCGAATTTTTTTTTCAATGTGTCTAAATTGTTCTGGAGATCAGAGTCGATTTGCATAGTTTCTCTCCTTTAGCCTCAGGTTGACGGTTTTTATTAATTTGTATCAAAAAAGGGGAATTATTCTTATCGAGGAAAAGCTTGAAACAAAGCTTCTTTTCGACATGATATAATAAAAAGGAAACGCTTTCTTTCGAGAGCTGCAAAAGATGATGCTTTGTACATACGTTTGCGGTAGGAAAAAGACAGCTTATACGAGCGTTTGTAAGGGGGATGCACCGGGAAAATAATGAGCAGTTATTGACAGGGGGGGGTACGGATCATGACGGAATCACCGATTTTTCTAACACCTGTGTTTAAAGAAAAAGTGTGGGGCGGCACCGCTTTACGAGATAGATTTGGCTACGGTATTCCTTCAGAAAAAACAGGGGAATGCTGGGCCATTTCCGCTCATCCAAAAGGGCCGAGCATTGTAGCGAATGGCCCGTATAAAGGAAAAACACTGACTGAGCTCTGGGATGAGCATCGGGACGTTTTCGGCGGTGTGGAGGGGGATCGATTTCCGCTTTTAGCAAAGCTGTTGGACGTGAAGGAAGATATGGCCATTAAAGTTCACCCCGACGATTACTATGCCGGCGAAAATGAAGAGGACGAACTCGGCAAGACGGAATGCTGGTACATTATCGACTGTAAAGAAAATGCGGAGATTATTTACGGGCATACAGCCCGCTCAAAAACCGAACTTGTCACAATGATCAATAGTGGTGACTGGGATGGCCTGCTGCGAAGATTCAGGATTAAACCGGGTGATTTCTATTATGTGCCGAGCGGTACAGTGCACGCCTTATGTAAGGAAGCGCTTGTTTTAGAGATACAGCAAAACTCTGACGCCACATACAGGATGTATGACTATGACCGGATAGATAGCGACGGAAGTCCAAGAGAGCTGCATTTTGCCAAAGCGGTCAATGCGGCCACAGTTCCGCATGTGGACGGGTATATAGATGAATCGACTGAATCGAGAAAAGGAGTCACCATTAAAACGTTTGTCCAAGGAGAATATTTTTCGGTATATAAATGGGACATCGAAGGTGAGGCTGAGCTGTCTCAGGATGAAAGCTTCCTGCTTTGCAGCGTGATAGAAGGAAGCGGTTTGCTCATGTATGAAGACAAATCATGTCCGCTTCAAAAAGGCCATCATTTTATACTGCCTGCTCAAATGCCCGACTTTACAGTGAAAGGAACATGTACACTGATCGTGTCTCATATGTAAACGATTTGAGCACTCGGCTGACTGCCGTGTGCTTTTTCTATGTATGTCAAAAGCAAAAAAAAGATTACGGTAAGGTGCTAAAGCTTGTCATCGCATTTACAGGCTTTTTTCTTTTAAAAACGAACATCATATTCCTAAACAGGCTTGCTCACTATGCGGCTATTTGTTTAAGGCAGGAGTTGGTTTAAGCATTGAGAGAGAAGGTGAACTTTTATATGCATTTCCTAGTGAGATTGTATAAAAGCAAAAAGAGAGGAGATAAATAAGTTATACATGGAAAAGATGTGTTGTTTGCGATGTCAACTAATACCGGAGAATGGAATTATCAAGAAATGCAAGCTTGTCATTTACCTCAACCTGTAGCAACAGCGTTTAGCAAAGCTATTGACGGGATTGTAGGTGTAAAGTATGTCCCTGTTCTTTATGTGGCATCTCAGTTGGTTTCTGGTCATAACTATTGTATTGTCTGTAAAACAACAGCAACTACTAACCCCCCAATGCATGGTTGTAAAGTTGTGACCATATATGCTGATTTGGAAGGCAATGCCCATGTAACGAACATACATGATGTCATTCACTAACACCTAAGCAGTAATGTTTCGATTCAGCTTGATTGTGATAACCCTTTTTCAGATGATAGAAGTCCTCCCTTTCATAAACAGAAAAGAAAGCGTCTCAATCTGTTTATTATAAAGGGGGGCTTTTTCTAGTGAAAATACTGTGATGTTACCCGAATGGAGACATCAAAATATCCTCCAAAAGATTCGCCCTAAAATGATTAACCACAAACTTGGAGCTTCTGCAAAATCTTCATCCTAGACTTACATCTGTGAATTATCCCCCCTAGTTTCATTAAAAATCCCTCTATTTTACTTATCTATTACTGTTTATTCTTCCTTTATCTCATTCAAGATTAATTTTTTTAAATGGAAGTGATTCACCTATAAATGAAACTTACGCGTGCCGATAAATAAACTAGTTTTATATACTTATTGAATAAGAAAGAGGGAGAAGGAATGAAAAAGAGATTAATCGCACCTATGCTTCTATCCGCCGCGTCCCTAGCCTTTTTTGCCATATCCGGCTCTGCCCAATCGGCAGCGTATACGGACTACTCGATTTATGAAGTAAAGCCGTCAAAAACGTTCAGTACAGAAAGCCAAGCCTCCCAGGCTGTCGCCAAATTGAAAAAAGATACTGGCTGGAATGCTTCCTATCAATCTTCAGATACAACAACAACCTACCAAATTTCTGCTGTTGGCATACAAAGCGAAGCAGAAGCGAAAACCATACTGAGCGGACTTGCCAAACAGACAGCGATTACAGGCACCTCAAGTCCTGTCGGAAGCAAGCAGCCGTATGTCACCATTACATCAGGAGCGATTAATGGAGAAAAACAGGCGAACACTTTGCTGACAAAGCTTAAACAGGAGACAGGAGTGACTGGCACTGTAAAAGTGTTCGAAGCAGCACAACCCTATATGAACGTTACGACTTCAGAGATCGCTGACGAGACAAAAGTCAAGGCGCTTATGCAGAGCATGACTAAGCAAACGGGGATTAAAGGTTCATATCAGCCTATCACGCACACAGTCTCCGTCACAACCATTCAGTCAGGAACAATTGTAGGAAACAACAGAGCTAAGCAGATCAAAAGCGCATTCCAAAAGGAATCGGGCTTGAAGGCATCATTAAAAGAAACGGTGAAAGGACAAGCCTGCTATACGTTCACAACAGCCGCCATTTCAGGTGAAGCGAATGCCAAGAATCTATTAAATCAGCTGAAACAGAGTACAGGTATTACAGGAAGCTACAAGTCAATCAATCAAAAAACAACTGCTGAATCATACAATGCTCAATCAGCTTATTTCAAAGGGCTGAATACAGTGAAAGACGCCATCAGCCAAATCAAGAAAAATACCGGCGTATCCGGCAGTTATCAACATGTTGGCAAAAGCACATCATATATTGTGAATATGAAAGGTTTATCGAAACAACAGCTGCAAAAAGTAGATACTTTCTTTAAAAAGAAAAAATGGCGTTATACGTCATCCAGCGTCAAAAAAACGACAACGTCTGCAGCCTATCAAATAACGACAGCAAAGATTTTAGGCGAGCAGCAAGCAAATCAAGCCGCAGCCTTCTTTACTCAGAAAAAAGTCAAAGCAACGAAAAAAGCAACCGGTGCAACAGCAGAAAACCAATATCAACTCATCTCAGAAGAAACATCAGATCAAGCCAAAATCACAAAGGGCTTGAACGCATTGAAGAAAAATCAGCTCAGTGCTTCTGTAAAACCAATCAAAAAACAAACAGCTAACACGTTTAAAATTACAACTGAATCTTTGCTTGATACAGCGAAAGTCAATCAGGCACTCATGTTTTTTCAGTCGAATCATATATCAGCAACAAGCCGGAAAACCGGTCAGACCGCAGCAAGCAGCTATAAAATTGTAACTGGGGCCATCATCAGCCAAGAAGAAATTGACCGTGTGTTATCGTTTTTTAAGCAAAACAATGCCGCCGGCACAACGGCAAAAACAGGCGAAACGGCATATACACAATACAAAATTGTCACAGCTCAGCTTGCCAGCAAAACAGCATTGAACAATGGATTAACCTATCTAAAAGCACAACATGTAAGCCCAACCTACACTACGAAAAGCAATACGCTTTACAAAATCAGCGTTAATGAACAATTTACAGGCAATGATGTAGCAGCTGCCGCATCAGCAAAGCTAAAACAATTATATGGATGGACATCGTCTCTCGTGAAAATCAAAAACGGCCCGCAAATCATGAAAACAAATTACAATCTCTCACTTGGTGATATGGTCCAAAAACAAATGAAAGTAAGCCCGCAAACAGACGGGGCGGCTTACGTATCGCTTACTTATATTAATACAGCAACCTCAACGGTTACGGCTGACGTATTAAATATCCGTTCAACGCCGGGTGTCACTCCGACAAATGTGATCGGCCAATTTAAAAAAGGCGACAAGGTAAAAATCATCGGCCAGACAAATGGCTGGGCAAAAATCAATTTGGGCTGGCGAAACGCAAGCAGTGATGAAGTTGTTCAATACGTGGACCCGAATCACTTTGCCAGAGACAGCAAATCCTACTTCCAATTTCTCAAGCTGTCACAGACAGCCGGATTAAGTACTGCTGAAGTTAATCAGAAAGTGCTCTCAGGTAAAGGCATCCTGACAGGGAAAGCAAAAGCATTTATCGATGCGGCCAATCAATACGGCATCAACGAGCTGTATTTAATCTCACACGCTCTCCTTGAAACAGGAAATGGAACATCCGCTTTAGCCAATGGCTTAACCTATAACGGAAAGACCATATACAACATGTACGGAATTGGTGCCTACGACAGCAACCCGAATTATTACGGTGCTAAATATGCATACGAGCAAGGCTGGTTCACACCAGAAGCGGCCATTATCGGCGGAGCGAAATTCATAGGTTCTTCCTATATTCATAACACAGCCTACAATCAGGACACACTGTACAAAATGAGATGGTCAGCCGCAGCGACACACCAATACGCAACAGATATCGGCTGGGCGTATAAACAAGTAAACCGGATGTACAGTCTGTATTCATTGCTTGATGGTTATACGCTGTACTTTGATGTTCCGGAATATCAATAAAAAAAACACCTTTTGCAGCTGCAAAAGGTGTTTTTGATTTATCTATTAAGGACTTTATCTTCTAATGGTTCTTCTTCCTGAGGAAAGACAATTTGATCTACCACACGTTCGCTTGCTTTACCGTCAAGATCATCGAAGAAATAATGGACAAATGAATCTATTTGCTCAAAGTTATACTTCTCTTCTTTAATGATTGAAATCATTTGATCGGACGTCTTCGCAAGCGGACCAGGAATAAAGTCGAAGTAATCATAATAGAAATCACGTTTGCGAATATAATCATCTACATCATAGCTGAAGAAAATCATCGGTTTATTTAATAAAGCATATTCAAAGCAGACAGAAGAGTAATCCGTAATCAGGACATCTGTAACTAGTAATAGTTCGTTAATTTCCCTGAATGAAGAGAAATCATAAAAGAAATCACTGTACTGATAAGGGATATTGGCATCGTTTCGTACGAAGGGATGAATCTTAAATAAAAAGATATATTCATCCTTTAGCTCACGATACAGACGGTCAAAATCAAGCACTTCAAAAGGATAGTGAGCGGATTGTTGACCGTTCCCGCGGAAGGTAGGTGCAAAAAGAATGACCTTCTTGTCCTTCAGGAACGGATACTCTGTATAAAGACGTTCTTTCACAAATGCCTTCTTCGCTTCATCAAAGAAAAAGTCTGTTCGTGGTACGCCGGTAGCGATGACATTCTCTATGTCTACACCAAAGCCCTCTGCATAGTGCTTCCGTATATTTTCAGAGCTGACAATAACCTTCGTGTAGTTTCTATGGTTTTTCGAATGAGGTGACGGTCCGCCCGGCAGCCCGATTCGGCTGTAGCCGAATGTCTTAAAGGCACCGACAGCATGCCACAACTGGACAAGATCAGCATTTTTACGGATTTTTAATGGATAAATGATCGGATAAAAATCATCAATAAAAATGATCTTGCTTGTCGCAAAATGATAAGCCATAGAAATCAGCTCAGACAGGCTTTTTCTATCTCGAATACTGCTCTTTAAGAAAAATTTGAAATCAAAGTTTTCTTCACGTTTCAGCAGTTCTTCATAAACAAACTCGAAGTTTCCTGTCAAATCAAGCCGGCTGTCAGAAGCAAAGACGATTTTATTGGACTTAATAGGGAGCAGACGGAACACATCATATGCAAAATGGAACAAGCTCGTATTCAGCTTGCGCAAAAAGCGATTTGCTTCTTTTCCAGTATCCAGCTCCAAAAGGCTCGGATCAATTTCCTGCAGCTTGTTGCAAGACAAGTTAATGGTCTTTTCGCCCTCATCATAGTTAACAATCAAATTGAACTTCATCAGTTTTTTAGCCGAGTGAAATTCCATCTTTGTGGCATACACATCATTAGAGAGGAAATTGCTGACGTTTCCTACCGTATGCACTTCTTGGTGTTTTACATTTTGGTCATCCACAGCTTCAATTTCGAGAAACAGCTTATACTCGCCTTGCGGAAGCGGTTTGTCATTTATCAGCTTAGAAAAGTTAATTTGCTGTGAAAATCCTGCCCATTTATAAGTTCCGGGCACATTTGCATTGTCAATTGACAGCTGATCAACTGGTACATCCCGCAATGAAACAGCAGAGAATAACACACCGTTATGTACCAATAATAAACGTTTTCGAACCTGATCCTCTTTTTGAAGCGGTAGGCCCTTGATATACATGTATCCCGCAATTTTAAGAATTGAACCATTCCAAGAAAACTCAGAAATTTTTCTGACAGGGACTTGCTGGTTTTCTTCAATTCGTTTCGTTTTATCAAAAAGTGAAAAAACCCTGTTATCTGTCGGATGGACAATGACAGCTGCATTTTCTTTTTGCGTTTTCTTCTTTGATCTGAAAAGTCTGTTCTTAATCTTTCTTGCCAGCTTCACTTTGTACCTCACTTTCTCCTAATCGGCACCAGATGTTAAAAATGATGAAATAAAATTGGCTACCCGTTCTGAAGATTTGCCGTCTTGATGGGTAATAAACGTCTGTGAAAATGCTTCAATCTGTTTCATATCTTCTGCCCCGTGATCACTCTCGATATCGTGTACAAGTGATAGAACATTCTTCGAAATCGGCCCGGGTACAAATGATTCAAACGGATAGTAGAAATCACGTTCTTCCAAGTAGTCTTCTAAATCCGGGCAGTAAAAATACATCGGACGTTTCAGCAGGCTGTATTCGAAAATGACTGAAGAATAATCGGTTATCAGCCCATCGGAAATCGCCATCAAATCGTACAGTGAGTACGAATCGGTTAAATCCAGCACAAAATCATCCTCTTCCGTGTGTGCATGTTTACGCATATACGGATGAAGATGGAGCATCACGACATAATCTTTCTGATGTAGCGCCGATTTTAATTGTAGCAGATCAAGCGGGATAGCGTCACCCTCTTGATGATGTCCGCTGCCTCGAAAGGTAGGAGCATACAGAAGCTTTTTCTTATGCTTGAGCTCGGGATAAGCTAGATGGAACTCATCAAGCACAGTGCGAATATGTTCCTTCTGATAAAAATAATCTGTCCTTGGAATGCCGAGCGGCAATATCTGTTTTTGCTCCATTTGAAAAGCTTCGGCAAAATGCGGCACGGCAGCGGGTGCACTGACGATGGCATAATCATAGTTGGAATGCACGGGAACAATCTTCAGGTAATCAGGAGATGGGCCGAATGGCTTGTTCACAATGCTGTAGCCGAATTTTTTAAACGCGCCGCAAGCATGCCAAAGCTGGATGGTGACAGTTTCCTTTCGTTTTGGCACAACATACAAAGGAAAGTAATAATCATCCAACAAAAGCACACGGCAAGTAGCAAGGTGATATAACGAGCTGAAAAGATGAAGCATATATGCAGCTCGTCCGATCAATCCCTTATCCATCTTGCGAAAAAGCAGGGTGATGCGAAGAGACGGATCTTGCTTCAGCTTTTCATAAACACCTTTAAAATTATCACTTAAATGATCCTCACGATACGAAGCTATGACCACTTTGTCGTGCTGTACTGGTAATAAAACGCTCAATAGTTTATAAGCAGTGCTGAAGACTCCTTTTACGATTCTAGTAAGGAATATTTTCACTGTTTAAATTTCCCATTCGATGACAGTTTTTCCCCAAGATGAAGTCAAATCTGCTTCAAACGCGTTGGTAATTTCCTCAATACTGCGTACCGGGAAGCGGCCGCCCACTAATGTTTCTAAATAATCAACGACTTCAGGGTATTGAGCTAAAAAGTCCACAGTACGGGCAAAATCTTCGCGGCCGCTTCGGCTGCTGCCGATCAGCGTAATTCCTTTTTCAAGTACCATTCTTGTTTCAATTTCAACAGGGTATTCAGATACACCTAAGAGCGCCACACATGCTTCAGGATGAACCTGGGTAATGATTTGCCCAATTGCGCTTTCACTGCCGCGTCCGCCTACACATTCAAAAGCATGATCGAGTTTGACGTCCTCTGGGATATCGTTAATTTGATAAGCTGCATCTACAAAAGAGAAGTGATCAAGCTTGTAAGGCGTTTTCCCAAAGATAAACACTTTGCTGTCAGGGTACTTCTTCTTCAGAAGAAGCGTCATAATAAATCCGAGATTTCCATCTCCCCAGACACCGAATGTGTCACGCTTCTTGTGTGCCATGCGTTCAAAGCGGGAAAGCGCGTGAACAGCAATGGTAATAAGCTCAGTAAAAGCTGCGACATGCGGATTAATGCTATCCGGAAGTTCAACGAGCCGATCCGGCGCCATGAACATGTAATCCTGCATAAATCCGTCATAGCCGCTTGAACGGAATCTACTGGAACGCAGATAATTCTCCGCAATGACTTCATGCTCTTCAACCGGTGTATTCGGCACCATAACAACCCGGGTTCCGACTTTGAATGTGCCTGTCGGATCAAACATGACCTTCCCGATTCCTTCATGGATCAAAGCCATCGGCAATTTTTTATCCATCGCTTCTTTGCCGCGTGAGCCGGTATAATAGCGCTGATCGGCAGCGCAGATGGATAAATGGGTAGGCCGGATGACGACCTTATCAGAATGGACAACTTTATCTTTATATGTCACTTCAAACTGTCGGGCAGAAACTAAACGATATGTTTGATTAATCATTGTGAAATTCGCTCCTGTAAAATGGCATTAGCCACCTTTAAGTCATATGGTGTCGTTACTTTAATATTAAAAACTTCACCGCGGACCAGCTTCACTTTTTCACCTGCTAACGAACAGATCTTGCAAGCATCGGTTAAGACAGCTTTTTGTTCATCGGACAGTTTATTATAAAGCTCAACCAATGTGCTAATCCGAAAGCTTTGCGGTGTTTGCCCCTGATACATGTTATCGCGGACAGGAATGTCAGAAATAAATTCCTGGTCTTCTGAGGCAATAATCGTATCAATGGCTGAGATAACAGTATCGACCGCGCCGTATTGAAGAACCGCATCAATGTTTTCCTCGATAATGCGATGAGTCAGAAATGGACGCACAGAATCATGAGTAATGATCACGTCATCATCATGGATGCCAAATTCTTTTTCAATATAGCGGATGCCGCTCATGATAGATTCATTCCGGTCGCTTCCGCCTTCAACAACAATCAGGCGGTCATTTTGCCCGATGAACTTCTTTAAAATGTCTTTTGTATGGTTAATCCACTCTTTAGGTGAAACGATTAAAACCTTATCGAACCGGTCATTTAATAAAAACTTTTCAACCGTATGAATGATAATAGGGCGTTTATTTAACGGTAAAAACTGTTTCGGCATGTTGACGTTCCCCATACGGGAACCTTTTCCACCGGCTAGAATCTCAGCATAAATCATAAAATGACTCCTTCCTTACTACAACTCATAATGTTTTATAAAAGGTTTTCATATTATTTGCAATACCGGTCTTTATTATATATAAAGATCAGCTTGATTTTTCATTTATATAGCTTAAAAGCTGCTTACTGGCATTCCCTCTCGAGTACAAATTCCACTCATGTGAAAAACGCTCCACTTCAGATTGAAGCTTGTCCATATCTTTCAGCTGATTCAGGAGCGCTCCTGAATCACAGCAAGGCACCCCTGGGATCACCTCAGCATAATTCTGAATCAAACCGCGGGTTTTATCGTAAGCTTCCATATCATACGTATAAAACAAAATAGGTTTGTCCAGCAGCGCAAATTCAAATGGAACAGAAGAATAGTCTGATATTAACAGATCGCTCACTTTTAAAAGGTCTGCAAGAGGGAGGTCTGATACATCTTTTATCCACGCACTGCCCTCAGGTAATTCAGCAGATTGCTTCATAACAGGATGCAGTTTTACTGCAAGTAAATACTCACCTTTTAAATCATGTTGCAAGTGTTTTTCTGAAAATGGCAGCGAAAAGCTTTCGAACTGGTTGTCCCTAAAGGTCGGCGCATATAAAATGATTTTTTTCTCCTCCGGCAGATGATATTTGCTTTTAAGGTCATGAGTGTTATCCATCGTCTCATAGTAAGCATCGGTTAAAGGCACACCGAACCGAAGAAATGGCTCACCTTTTATGTCGAAAAACTCCTTGAAAATATCAGCCATATGTTCAGAGCCGACAACAATCCGATCAAATGAGGCATATACTTTGCGAAAACGTCTTATGTCGGACCGTGAACGATTCAGTGTGTTGATATCCTTCAACCCAAATCGCTTAAATGCTCCATTCGCATGCCAAACTTGAATACACTCGGTACCAGGCCTGCTGGTCAGAACGGTTGTCAAAACAAAATAGTTATCAACAATCACAGTTTTGCTGCTCAGCATAGAAAAGACCGCTTTACATATATGAAGCGGATGTTTTTCGTTAATAACTGAAACAGTAAGCTCTGGAAATTCTTTTTCCAGCGACTTGGCGTGCTGAGTAAGCAGCACATGAATGGGAAATGAAAAGCGTCCCTTCTGGTATTCCTTTAATATTGCACGGGCATTATCAGGAAAGGAAACCAGAAGCGTCACTTGATTGCCTGGCTTGACCCAAAACAGCAATATGCCAATGACTTTGACAAACACATTATAAAAAAGCGCAATCCAGGATTTCATTCTGTCATCAGCCCAAAACAGCTGTCAGAGATCGTCCGCATGGTCAGCGGGAAATTCATGCATTTCATTACATACCATAGCTCCTTTAAGGCCGATTACAGATGGCGTGATTGATCTTTGACCTGTTCTGTATATTGCGGCTTTGCTGCAGCTCTTTCTTGTTTCAGCACAGCTGTAACATACTTAGGAATGCTGAGCATTCTTCTCCAGCGCGTAGGATTGGTGATCAGCCTGTACATCCATTCGAGATGTAAACGGATAAAAAATGACGGCGCTCTTTTCACATTGCCGCTGAACACATCAAAGCTTCCGCCCAGCCCCACAGCAACAGCCTGAGGGAATAAATGCCGATATTGATGGATAAAGAACTCCTGATTAGGATAACCTAACGCGACAAATACCATATCAGGATTTGAGGCCGCAATCTTGTCCGCCACCTCGTGCTGATCCTTCACATAGCCGTCAGAGTATCCGGCAATTTCAATCCCTGGATACTCACGTTCGACGCGCTCAATTGTCTGTGAAATGACATGCTTAGCAGCACCGTAAAAGAAAACCCGTTTTTTCTTTTGATGAGCTTTTTCTAATAGAGATGTAAACAAATCGTAACCGGCTATTCTGGATTGAAGCGGCTTACCAATTAATTTGGAAACCATCACAACCCCGATGCCGTCCGGCAAAATAAAATCAGCAGACGAAAGAACCGTTTCATAACGGGGATTCTGCATCGCTTCAAAACCGATTTCAGGATTCGCTGTTACGATGAACGCACCTCTATTTTGGTCCAAGTATGACGTTTCTAAATGTGATACAAATGAAGTTAGTTCACCGTCTACAAAATCTAATTGATTAATGGGTTTTGTTTGCATCGTAACCAACCCTCCTTTTCATCTATATGTCTATAAAAAACAAGTGCCATTCGTATAGTTTGAATAAAGTCTCTTTGTCTGAAAACATCTTACTCTATCTTACCACAAAAATCTTTAGGAACTTTTAACATTCACATTACAATTCCTTCGCATTTTGACGATGAATGAATATGAGGAGGGCGTACAGAATAAATGACGCAGCAGAAAAGAAAATCGTTTCACTTAAAAGGGAGACAAAAGAATCAATTTTTTCTGTATGAAAAACTTGATGTGATGTTTACGGATGGGTCATAAGACCTGTTTGTGTTGTATATCAATCCGACAGTGATACCAGAAAATTCTTGTGATTGACATTTTTAAAGAGCCTTAACTTTTATAGGAACTTATGCTATTATTGTTCATTATTAATGATACGTAAAAAATATGTCGAAATTATAAACGATTAGGTTTTTGTTTTTTTTTCTAGATACCCTCAGTTGAGAACGCTTGGAAGGTGATGTTATCTAATGAAGAAAGTGATAACGTACGGAACATTTGATTTATTTCACTACGGACATATGAAGCTTTTGGAAAGAGCAAAAAATCTGGGTGATTATTTAATCGTAGGTCTGTCTACAGATGAATTCAATCTTCAAAAACAAAAAAAATCGCATCATTCTTATGAACATCGAAAATTCATTTTAGAAACAATCGATTTTGTGAATGAAGTGATTCCTGAAAAAAGCTGGGAACAAAAAATCTCAGATATTCAAAAACACAACATCGATACATTTGTCATCGGTGATGATTGGGAAGGGAAGTTTGACTTCTTAAAGGAATATTGTGAGGTCATATACCTTCCAAGAACAGAAGGTATTTCAACTACCCAAATCAAAAAAGACATGGCTAGTTTATAGAAGTACTAATTAAAAGAGGCTTGAAGTAATTCAGTTGCTTCTTTTTTTCTTGTTTGCACAAATATAAATTTTTCACTCTTTAAGGAGTTCATAATGAAATCTTTTATTTTTAAAAAATGCAGGGGTTTATTAATCAGGGGCTATTCAGTTCTTTTTAAGATTTTTGCTCTTCTGCCAAGAAACAACAAATTGATTTTGTTTGAAAGCTATTCTGGAAAGCAATTTAGCTGCAACCCCCGCGCAATCTACGAATATCTGCAGGAAAATAGAGATCAATATGATTATAAATTGATTTGGAGTATTGATAAACGGTATTTATCAGCATTAGACGGTGTTGAAGCGGCATATATAAAAAGGTTTTCTCTTAAGTGGATTTGGTACATGGCAACAGCAAAATATTGGATTACAAACAGCCGGCTTCCTCTATGGATTCCGAAACCTAAAAACACATTGTATGTACAAACATGGCATGGAACTCCGTTAAAAAAACTTGCCAATGATATGGACGAAGTACACATGCCTGGAACCACCACTGAGAAGTATAAACAGAATTTTTTACAGGAAGTAAGCAAATGGGATTATTTAATTTCTCCTAATGCCTATTCCACAGAAATTTTTAAACGAGCGTTTCAATTTAACAAACAAATTTTAGAGACTGGTTATCCGAGAAATGACATACTATATTCTTCAAATAAAGAATCATTAATCAAAAAGGTAAAACAAGAGCTAGGAATTGGCGAAGATAAAAAAATAATTTTATATGCACCAACTTGGAGAGATAACGAATTTAAGAAAGTTGGACAGTATAAATTTAAACTGCAATTTGATTTAGAAGAAATGAAGAGGGAGCTAGGAGACTCAGTAGTCATTCTTCTAAGAATGCATTATTTAGTATCAGAAAAATTCAATTTAGCGAATTATAAAGAATTTGTTAAAGATGTTTCTTTATATAAAGATATTCGAGATCTATATTTAATTAGTGACTTATTAATTACAGATTATTCATCTGTTTTTTTTGACTATATGAATTTAAAAAAACCTGTGGTGTTTTTTGTATATGATCTCCCGGCTTATCGAGACTCTATAAGAGGATTTTATTTTAATTTCCAAGAGAGAACGCCCGGGAACTTGGTTCAAACCAGTGAAGAACTTATAAAGACAGCAAAAGAGTTGTTGTATAATCCTCATATAGATCATAACTATGAGAAATTTTATAATGAATTTTGCCATTTAGAAGATGGCAAGGCTTCTAAAAGAGTAATTGAAACAATTCTCTAACTTCTAAATAAAGAGGTACTAACATGTTTTCTATAATAATGCCAATATATAATTCTGAGAATTATTTAAGAGGTTCAATTGAGAGTGTCATTAACCAATCAATTGGGTTTAAGGAAAATATAGAACTTATATTAATAGACGATGGCAGTTATGACAATAGCCCTCAAATTTGTGAATCCTTTAAAAACCTATTTCCTAATAATATTAAATTCTTAAAAATGGAGAATTCCGGTCCCTCCGCTGCAAGAAATTATGGATTATTAAATGTAAGTGAAAAATCTAAATATATTGGTTTTCTAGATTCTGACGATGCATTCTCCAAGAATGCGCTCAGTAGTATTTATGGATTTTTTTGTGATTTCGGAGATGTAAATATTGCTGTGTTGCCTGTTTATTACACAGGTGAAAAAAAAGGGGAACATAAATTAAATAATAGGTTTGAAAAAGGAACTAGAGTTATAAATATCATCAATGAATATAAAGCTATTCATTTTTATATTGGTGGTACTTTTTATAGAAGACATACAATAAATAATACCACTCTGTTTAATGAATCAATAAAATTTTGGGAAGACGCTATCTTTTTTAATCAGTTATTGCTGAAAGAGAAAAGTTATGGAGCAGTTGCTGAAGGAAAGTATTTTTATAGAAAACGAAAAGAACAAAACTCATTAGTTGATTGTTCATGGTTTGATAAAAAAAGGTACACGTATTTGCTGAATGTATGTTATATGACTTTGTTGATGGATTCAATAAAAATGTATGATAGAGCTCTGCCTTATTTCCAATTTTTAATTATATATCATATGAAATTATTTTTATATCCTAATTATAGAGATATTTATAACTCTGTTTTAAATCATCAAGAACAAAAAGATTTTATAGATGATTTTATTAAAATTCTAAAGTTTATTGACCCACAATATATAAAAGAACAAGATATGCCTATGTATTATAAAGAATTTATGTTTCATTTATTAGGAGTAAATACAGATGCTCTTGAAGCTATAAAAAAAGAAAAAGTACTACAAAGTACATGTACTGTTACTTCAACAAAAATAAAAGGGCTTAAACTTGAATTAACAGGGCACTTTATTAATCAGTACTATGAGATGCAAGAGAATGACGAGGTCTATATAAAATATTTTAATAGATTAAAAAAATGCAAACGTAAAGAATTGAGAAAAACAATTGAAGTATGGGGATATAAATTAAGAGATTTTAGATATGCTGGCTTTGTTGTTGAGATACCAATTTGGGCCTTTTCTTTTGGCTTTGTCGTAAAAACAACCGATGATACTTTAGAACTTAACAAAGTAAATATTTTTAAAAGTTTACACACGAAGTTTTTGAAAAAATAGTGAGGAATGCTTTTAATTCATTTTACTAGAGTAATGATGTTTTTTTAAAAAATTAGCATTCTGTATTTTAACGGCTTTATGTCTTTTATTTACCCCGATCTTTATTCATATAAACATTTTGTTAGGAGTAATCTTTTATGAACGTAAAGAGTTTTAATTATGATTTCAGTGTTATAATGCCAATTTATAATGTTGAATTATATCTAACCGAGGCTATAGAAAGCGTCGTTAAACAGACTATAGGTTTTGAAAACATTCAGTTAATACTTGTCGATGACGATAGTCCTGATAAAAGTGAAGTCATTTGTAAAGAATATGCTCAAAAATATCCAAATAATATTGTATACGTCAAGAAACAGAATGGCGGAGTGAGTAGTGCCCGAAATTATGGATTGAATTATGCTGAAGGTCGGTATATTCAATTTTTAGATCCAGATGACTTTATTTCAAAAGAAACTTTTGAAAATGTTTTAAGCTTCTTTAACCAACATGGGAATGAGATTGATATTGTAGCAATTCCCATTTTCTTTGAAGAAGGAAGAACCGGGGAACATAATCTAAATAATAAGTTTTCTCGCACAAGAATATTAGATGTAGGAAAAGAACCACATCATATATTAACTCATTGCTGTTCTACATTTATAAAAAAAGAAGTCTTGAAAAATATTTGGTTTGACGAAAACTGTAAAATAGGTGAAGATGCCAAACTAGTCAATTTAATTATATCTCAAAAGAAAAAATATGGTCTGGTTAAAGAGGCAAAATACCACTATAGAGTTAGAGAAAATGGATCTTCTGCGATGCAAACTGCTAAAGCAAACAAGAATTGGTTTAACCATTCTCTTTACACTTTTTCCAAGAATTTAATCGAGTCCACAAAGAATCATGAACGGAAAATACCTTTATTTCTTCAATATATGTTGATGCATGATTTGAAATGGAAATTAATGATTAAGGATATTAGTGAAACACCTTTAGATGAAAATGAATACCGTGAATTTTTAAGGTTGATTCGAGAAGTATTGTCATATATTGAGAATGATGTCATTATTGCAACAAAAAGTGTAAGCCATTTCTATCTATACCATGCCTTGAAATTAAAACACGGAGAAAGTTATAGTAGGTATGTATACGAAAGAGAAACTGAACAAGATTATTTTTTATACAGAGAAGGTAAAATTGTTTCCAAATTATCAAACCAAACTCTAACTATTGAGATTTTAGAGGAAAACAAGGATTCTATTCTTATAGAAGGCTTTTGGAGTGCTCTCTTTGATTCTAAAGGGTTTAATTTTTATGCTAAGATTGGGGAAACAAAGATAAAAGCAAAGAATATAAATAGACGGCATAATGATTATATTAGTTTAGGAGAAGTAATAAAAAAGTATCCTGGTTTTTCTGTAGAAATTCCCAAAAAATATCTTGCAAACAATCAGCATATTGAATTTTTCATAACTAAAGGTAAAAAAAGAAAAATGGCAAAGCTTCGTTTCTTTAAACATTCAGGTTTGTCAAATAATTTAGTCAACTCTTATGCGGCTAAAAAAGATTATATCTTTTATTATAATTATAAAAAACTAATCTTTGAAGAAAATAATGTTAAAAATAGACTTATAAAAGAGTTTCGTTTCTTAAAATCTCTAAATAAGTTAAGAGGTAAATCAAAGAGACGAAAATCAGCTATTAAAAAGGCTATGCTTGCTAGGATGGCACACCATGTTTTTACTATTTTCAACAGAAAACCAGTGTGGTTATTCATAGACAGACAGGATAAAGCCGATGATAATGCTGAGCACCTTTTTAAATATGCCATCAGTAAAAATGATGGGGTAAAAAAATACTTTATAATAAAAAAGGATAGCAAAGATTACAACAGAATCAAAAAATACGGAAATGTTATACCATACAGGTCTCTTAGGCATAAAATTCTGACCTTATCATCTTCCAAGGTAATATCGACACATGCAGATTTATGGGTTGTAAATCCATTTTTCAATATGGAAGTTTATTTTAGAGATTTATTTAATTTTCAGTTTGTCTTTTTACAACATGGAATAACAATGGCTGATCATTCCGAATGGTTAAATAAATACAGTAAAAATATCAAATTACTAGTCACTTCAGCAAAACCTGAATATCGGTCTATTGTGAAAGGGAATTATAATTATAAAAAAGAAAATATTTTTTTGGGTGGATTTCCGAGATACGATAATCTTAAGAAGAGTGAAGGAGAAAAGCAGCTTCTAATAATGCCTACTTGGAGAAAAGATATAGTATTACCGAAAGATCAGGCAAAAGGAGTAAGACCGTACAACCCGACATTTAAAGATAGTGAATACTTTGCTAGATATAATGACTTGATTAATGATGAGCGACTGATCAATTTTGCTAAAGATAATAATTATAAGATAACCTTTTTCCCGCATCCAGACATACAACAACAGATTACAGATTTTAAAAAACATGAGTATGTAAAGTTTGCGGATTATAATAGCAGCTATCAAATGTTATTTAATTCTTCTAATATAATGATTACTGATTTTTCATCGGTTGCATTTGATTTTGCATACGAGAAAAAGCCTGTAATCTATTACCAATACGAAAAGTCATACCATTTTAAACTTGATTACTATGATTATAAGAAAATGGGCTTTGGCGATGTAATAGAAGATCATAATAGCCTGGTTGATAAAGTTATTTATTATATGAAAAATAATAGTCGTATGGAAGATAAGTATAGAAAAAGAGTGGATAACTTTTTTGCATATACTGATAAAAATAATAGGGAACGTATTTATAATGCTATTGTGCAATTAGAAAATAGTAAAGTAGCTAAATGAGCTTGGGTTTGATCTGAAATGACACTTTTAAATTACGGGAGAAGTTCTGCGGAACTTCTCCCTGCTATTTAAAAGTGAAAAAAACCTCAACATCTGTTACAATATTCACCGGTGCTTTCAAATTCTTTAACCGAAAGATCCAAAAAATCATTTAAGTCTAAGGAAGATAAACAATGAATGCATTAGTAAGAATCGTAAAAGAGCAAGTGACATCGTTTCCTTTAATTTTGCGCTTGGCTTCGTATGAGACAAAGTCTCAGTACCAGATGAATTATCTTGGAGTATTATGGCAGTTTTTAAATCCCCTCATTCAAATGCTGGCGTACTGGTTTGTATTTGGTATGGGAATTCGTAACAGTAAGCCGGTCATAACGGGCGTCGGAGAGGTACCTTTTATTGTTTGGATGCTTGCTGGGTTGATTCCGTGGTTTTTTATTAGCCCGACGATTCTCGATGGATCAAACAGTGTATTTAAGCGGATCAATATGGTCGCGAAAATGAATTTTCCGATCAGTTCGCTGCCTTCTGTCGTGATTGCTTCAAATTTATTTAGTTATTTTGTAATGATGGGCATTTATGTCATTGTCCTTTTGGCAAGCGGCGTTTACCCTAGCTTGCATTGGATACAATATATTTACTATTTAATCTGCATGATTGTATTTATGTTTTCATTTAGTTTGTTTAACTCTACAATCAGCGTGCTTGTCAGAGATTATCAATTTTTGCTGCAGGCCGTCACCAGATTATTGTTCTTTTTACTTCCGATTTTTTGGAATATCTCTGAACAGCTTGGGAAAAACCATCCGAATCTTCTGCCTGTGCTTAAGCTGAATCCGATTTTTTATCTGATAGAAGGATTCCGAAACAGCTTTTTAGACGGAAAGTGGTTCTTCCAAGACATGAAATACACGCTGTATTTCTGGCTGTTCACGTTCCTATTATTGTTAGTAGGTTCTATCCTGCATATGAAATTCAGAGACAAGTTTGTTGACTTTCTTTAATACGTAAGGAGATTGTACGATGAAACTAAAAGTTTCGTTTCGAAATGTTTCAAAGCAGTATCATTTGTATAAAAAACAATCGGACAAGATTAAAGGATTGTTTTTTCCGGCCAAGGATAATGGTTTTTTTGCTGTGCGGAATGTCTCCTTTGACGTGTATGAAGGAGAAACAATTGGCTTTGTAGGGATAAACGGGTCAGGGAAATCGACCATGTCAAACCTGCTGGCTAAAATTATTCCACCGACCAGCGGTGAAATCGAAATGAACGGCCAGCCGTCGCTGATTGCGATTGCGGCCGGTTTAAATAATCAATTAACGGGCCGGGATAATGTCCGGCTCAAGTGTTTGATGATGGGCTTAACAAATAAAGAAATTGATCATATGTATGACAGCATCGTGGAATTTGCCGAGATTGGCGATTTTATTAATCAGCCGGTTAAAAACTATTCCAGCGGTATGAAATCGCGTCTCGGTTTCGCGATTTCCGTGCATATTGACCCTGATATTTTAATTATTGACGAAGCGCTTTCTGTAGGGGACCAAACGTTTTATCAGAAGTGTGTTGACAGAATAAATGAGTTTAAAAAACAAGGGAAAACAATTTTCTTTGTCAGCCACTCCATCGGACAGATTGAAAAAATGTGTGACCGCGTTGCTTGGATGCACTATGGTGAGCTTCGCATGTTTGATGAAACAAAAACCGTTGTCAAAGAGTACAAAGCGTTTATTGACTGGTTTAATAAACTCTCGAAAACAGAAAAAGAAACATATAAAAAAGAGCAGACGGAGGAGCGGAAGAAAGATAGTCCTGAAGCGTTTGCCCGTTTTCGTAAAAAAAAGAAAAAGCCCAAATCACTGGCTAATGCCGTTCAAATTGCTATTTTGTCCATTCTGACGGTCTTTACTGCGGGAACGATGTTCTTTAATGCCCCTCTTCGTACAATTGCTTCGTTTGGGGCTATTCCGCAAAATGAAGTGAAGAATCATCATGGCAATGTAAAAGGTGAGTCAGAGGAACGCTTAACCGCAGTCAATAAGCAAGGGTTTATTACAGCTGAAAAACCGTCTGTTTATAAGGATCAAGATTTGAAAAAGAAGGCGGATGTTACACTGCGATTTGGCACAGAAGTGACGGTAGCTGCAAAAGGCAAAAAAACAGCGAAAATAAAGCTTGACGGACAAGCTTATTTTGTGAAAAAGAGCGCTGTTACAACAAACATGAAACATGCTGAATTGCGAGCAGCTGCCTTTACGCCTTATGTAACGCAAAATGCAGCAACTTCCTATGAATACTTCCTGAAATTTTTGGGAGACAGCAGCGGCAGCATTCAATCGAAATTGAATGGATATAGTGAAGAGGATACAGCTGACGGAAGAAAGACGTTGGATTTTGATTATGAAAAAATCAGCTATGTGCTGGAGAACGGTAAAGCATCAGAGCTTATCTTTCATAACATTGCCCCCGTTACACCGGCGTCATTGTCTTTAAGTGACAGGGATGTACTGTATGACAGCAGCAAGGACCGTTTTCTTGTGAATACAGCTGACCTGGCCTTTGCAGTTGATAATGATAAGCATACGCTGACCTTGATGTCGAAATAAGAAAAGGCTATTGGATGGATGTCCAATAGCCTTTTTGTTTAGAGTTCTTCTTTGTTTAGCAGAGCTTCCATAAATGGAGTGAGCTGCTCGCGAAGCTCTTTATCCTGCATCGCAAACTCGAGAGTTGTTGTGATAAAGCCAAGCTTTTCACCAACATCATAGCGCTTACCTTCAAAATCGTAAGCAAACACTCTTTGAATTTCATTTAACTTTTGAATAGCATCCGTCAGCTGAATTTCTCCGCCTGCGCCGACTTGCTGCTCTTCTAAGTACATGAAGATCTCAGGTGTGAATACGTAACGGCCTAAGATGGCAAGATTAGAAGGTGCAGTGCCCTTAGAAGGCTTCTCGACGAAGTTTTTCACCTGGTAACGGCGGCCCTCACTTGTCAGCGGGTCAATAATGCCGTAACGGTGTGTTTCATCTTCAGGCACCTGCTGAACACCGATAATAGAAGAAAGTGTTTTGTCGTATTCATCCATTAATTGACGCAATCCTGGTGTTTCTGCCTGAACAATATCGTCTCCAAGCAGAACCGCGAATGGCTCATCACCGATAAAGTTACGCGCGCACCAGACAGCGTGTCCGAGCCCTTTAGGCTCTTTTTGGCGAATATAGTGGATATCAGCCAGGTTAGAAGCCTTTTTCACTTTTTCAAGAAGTTCGGTTTTTCCTTTTTCTTCTAAGTTTCTTTCAAGCTCAGGAGAGTAATCAAAATGATCTTCAATCGCCCGCTTGCTTTTACCTGTTACAATAATAATATCTTCAATACCGGCTTCAACAGCTTCTTCAATTATGTATTGAATGGTTGGCTTGTCAACGATAGGAAGCATTTCTTTCGGCATTGCTTTCGTAGCCGGCAAAAATCTCGTTCCGAGACCTGCGGCAGGGATTATGGCTTTACGTACTTTTTTCAATGTCAAAGCACCTTCCTTGTATTATGCTTTATATTCAGCGCAGTGATTACACATAGCTGATATAATAAAATAGACTTATCTTTCTTTACCCAACTTCATCTATTCTAAACACGTTAATCATATAAGAAAATCCAATTTTAAACAAGAGTTAGTCTATTATCTAAGGCAGTTAACTTAAAGTAACCTTAAAATTGTTGAAAACAAAAAAATGATATTGAGCAAATCATATGCTAAGTTTAAAATAGAACAAATAGGGTATACATATTTTAGAGGGGTTACCTATTTCATTTTGAATATCAATTCTAATAAGAGGTGCACGGATGAAAACGGTTTTTATGGTAGTTTATACGATTGATGTAAACAAAGGCGGCATGACAACCGCCATGCTAAACCGGTCAAAAATGCTTGTACATAATGGATATAAGTCAGATTTAGTTACTTTTGATTATAATCCTTACTATGAGAATATAACATCTGAATTAAGACGGATTGGTAAATTAGATCCAGATGTTAATATTTTGAATGTAAATGATTACTATCGAGATTTGAATACTGACGGAAATATTGATCCTTCCTATTATGAAAATGAAGCAAAAACAGAACAGGAAGGGTATTTCATTCAGGATTCGGAATATGATACAAAACAGTACATCAGATACTTTAAACAAGGTTCTTATGTGAAATATAAGAAATGGACTGAGGATGGACACCTTAGTCATATTGATTTTTTTAATGAGAATAGACAAAGGGTTAAAAGAGAAGAATTCCATAAAAACAAGTATAAACATAGAGAGATCGGTTTTGATCCTGCTAATAACAAAATGAATTATGAGAAGTACTTTACGCCTGATGGGTTCTGTTACCTCATACGATGGTATAACAGTGAAACCGAGAAACAGCAGCAAGTTTTTCTTTTTAACAAAAATAGCAATAAGGTTCTAATGTTTAAAAATAATGCTGAATTTCATACGTATTGGTTAAACGAAATAGCTGCAGCAGAAAATGAAAAACCAATTTTTATTTGTGATGGACCGGGAAGCACCGGAAAAGTCAGAGGAATGAAAAAAGAACTAGCTCATAGAATTTATATGGTGCACATCAATCATTTTGAATCTCCGTTTACATACGGAAGTAAAGTAAAACCGGATCATATTGATTTTCTAAGCAATATTGATAAACTTGATGCGCTCGTAGTGCTTACAAATGATCAAAAGAAAGATATAGAAAAACAATTTGGTGAACATGGAAACATTTTTATTATTCCTAATTCAATGCCATATACAGATTTGCCAGACATAAAAAAAGATAATAAAAAAGTCAGCATGTTTGTAAGATATAATAAACAAAAGGCTATTGATGAGGCAATTAAAGCATTTGTGAGGGTTATTAAAAAGGTGCCAGATGCCAGACTTGAAATTTTCGGTCACGGTGCTGAGAAGTCTAAATTAGAACAATTGATTAATGAATTGAATCTGCAACAGAATGTTTTTATTAAAGGCTATGCAAAAAATGTAAGAGAAGAAATGGGAAGCTCACTTACCACTTTATTGTCTTCTAATTATGAGGCCTTCCCCCTTTCTGTCATGGAATCTTTTATGAATGGAACTCCTGTTATCAGCTATGACTGTAATTATGGTCCTCGAGACTTGATAAATGAGGGAGTAGATGGTTACATTGTTCCTCACAAGGACCAAAAAGCATTAGCCAATCAAATCATAAAGCTGTTAAATAATCCTGATGCTGCAAAAGAGATGGGATTAAAAGGACGTGAAAAGGTTCTTACCGAATATACAAATGAAGCAGTATTGAACAAATGGCTGCAGCTGTTTAATGCATTGGAGAAAAATTAATGAAATGAAACGCCCGAAGGTTGCTTCGGGCGTTTTTATTTGGAATGTACATCAGCTAGAGCCTTGATTTGAAAAATGTTATAATGAACTTCTGAAAATGAACGTCACTGTACTACTTTTAATAAAAGAAAGGTAATCGTATCTATGATGAGTATAAAGATTCCTAGGCCACAATTAGCTTTTGTTTGTTCAGCGCTTAATATTGCAAAAAGACAAAATGTAAGCACGATCGATTGGCATTATCCTTTACATATTGTGACTTTTAAATATGAACCAGATGCTTTGGCCATATATAAAGAATCGCCAGTCATAAACCTGTACGACTTTTTGAAGGGGCCTGAGCCTGAATATTCATGGATTGAACATACAATTGAGGAAGAGGGTTTGACTTATGTCAAAGATCCAGAAAAACCAGTATATCGTTATTATAAAAATGGGAAGTATGTAAAATACCAACGATTTTCATCTGCGGGTGAATTGGTTGTAGCAGATTATTTTAATGACAGCAGGCAAAGGTTCAAAAGAGAAGAGTTCACAAAATCAGGACATATACACAGCTTGATCTATATGAATTTGGAAACTAATCAGCCTAAGCAGCAGCTATACTTAAAAAAAGACGGCACTTGTTATATGTCAAAGTGGTATAAGAATAATGGAAAGCTTGAAAAAATTATTCTTTTTGAAAATATAGGAAGTGTATCTCGGATATTTCATTCTGAAAATGAGCTTATACTATATTTTTTAAAAAACCTTATAAATGATTCTGATCACTTTTTTATAACGTCTGAAACAGAAGTGTACTCGCTCATATGTTCTTTACCATCAAAGGATTCCTCTTTATTTAAAGGATTTATAGAAGTGAATGAATCGATTAATAACATAGCAACAGAAATTAATAACATTGACGGGCTCTGTCTTCCATCTTTAAAAAGATATAATGAGGTAGTTGCAAAAACCGGGCCAAGGAAAAATATTTTTTATGTTTCAGAAGAGCCGTTTATACGTAAAAGGTTTATTCGAGAACTTATTGATTATGTTCCTTTTAATAATCACTTAATCAAGATGCGCGCTACTCTTTCAAGCGCTGAATGGCAGACAAAGTTAAATCTCTATGTTTCCGCAGTGGTCTGTTTTGAAGGAAAACTTCCTAAACAATCTGAGGGACGCGGCCGGTTTTATTGGAAATTAAAGAATCGAAAAAGTAACGGAGTCTATATATCACCTGCCCAAATACGAGAGGTTTCAAATGTGGAATTTGTAGTGAACGGTTATATGTCGTTGCGTACTGTATTGGACATGCAGTCTGACATTGACATTTGTTTATGTGTGGAATGGGATAATAAATATTTTGAAGAAAAATTAAGTGTGACAGAAGGAAAGATAGATCAGAGTGAGCAAGCTAGCAAAGGGTGGAGGCTCAAGATGGCAGAGGAAAACAGTCACTTAGTAATAATGACTGCTGAAGGCTTAAAACGTCGAGTGTTAAACTACTTGTTTTTATCTAATAAGAAGTAACTTGTAAGAGGGAGCTTGAAAATGAGAAAGATTTTTTCGTTAATTTATGAAATTGATATTGAAAAAGGTGGCATTACAAGCTCTATGATGTCAAGGTCATATACCTTTGCTGAGCATGGCCTCAATATTGATTTGATTACACTAGATCATAAAGAGAATTATGCTGAAATAGAGAGAACTTTGAAAAATGCAGGAAGATTGCATACAGATGTTAATATTATAAATATTTATGATTATTATAAAAATCAGCATAAACCGACGGAGATAAGTACGGAACAAAAACTTTATTATCAGCAAAATGTGAACATACATGAAGAACATCTTGCTGTTTCTTTTGATAAGTTGAAATTAGAGGCAAGTTATTTTCAGAATGGTTTATATATCAAGAAGAAAAAATGGAGTTCAGATGGCGCTCTCCTTTATATCGATTACTTTAATGAGAATATGCAAAGAACTAAGCGAGAATTATTTTATGAAGAGCATGTAATGAAAAGGATATACTTTGATCAACGTTCCGGTAAACAAACTCAAATTCACTACACAGCACCGGACGGTTTTTGTTATTTAACAGAATGGCACCATTTTCACACGGGAGCCAGTCAGGGAGTTATGCTGTTTGAACGGGGTGAAAAGGAAGCCGTATTTTTCAAAAATAAACACACCTTTCATACACATTGGCTTGAGAAGCTATGCGAAAAAGAACAGGACCCTATTATCATCTGCGATGGAGTCGGAAGTGCTTCAAAAGTAAATGAAATGCGAGAAGGATTGGCAAAGCGCTATTACTGTGTGCATTCCAATCATTTAGATTATCCTTATACGTTGGGCAGCAAAGTTCGGAAAAATCATCAATACGCGATGGAACATATTAAAGATTATGACGGGCTCATCGTCTTAACGAATGAACAAAAAGAAGATATCATGAAGGACTTTGAATCCAGCAATAATATTTTTGTTATTCCCCATGCTCCAAGACGGCTTGAAAAATTACAAACGTATGAAAAGAAGAAAAACGAATTTGTCATGGTGGCCAGATATCATGAAGAAAAAGGAATCGATAAGGTCATAAAGGCTATGGAAATCGTGAAAAAATCGCGTCCTGAAATTGTCCTTAATATTTATGGCAGCGGTCCCGGCTATGAAGAGTATCAGCAATTGATTGATGATCTCCAGTTGGATAATGTGCATTTAAAAGGGTATATTGCAAACCCGGCTCCATTTTATCAGCAGGCGCTTGCCACATTATTAACATCAAAATTTGAGGGGTTCAGCCTTGCTATCTGTGAATCGTTTTCGTGCGCAACCCCCGTTATCAGTTTTGATGTCAAATACAGCCCGAGAGAGCTCATAAAAGAAGACGAAACGGGAATGCTTGTAGAACCTGACCATATTGAAATGCTTGCTGAGAGTATTATTTATTTGTATGACAATCCTGAAAAGGCCATTCAATATGGAAAAAATGCAAAGAACTTAATGGACTCTGAATATAGTGAAGATCGATTGTTTGAAAGATGGGAAAAAGTATTTGAAATGACGAAGTAGTGTATTTTATACATTTTTGTTCATTATATGAGCTTTTATGAAGATATAGAAGCGGCTAAGGATAGAGGTGGCATGTTGAAAATTACTGCAGCAGTACCCACATACAACTCAGAACAGTTTATCACCCGCTGCCTGGATAGTCTTGTTCAACAAACCATGCCGAATCATGAATATGAAATTATTTGTGTAGATGATTGTTCTCAGGATGGTACGGTCTCCATATTAAAAAAATACAGTGAACAGTATTCTAATATAACGGTTATTGAACGAAAGAAAAATTCAGGAGGGCCCGGAGAACCGAGAAACCAAGCTATACGTGCTGCGAATGGTGAATATATCTTTTTTATTGATTCCGATGACTATTTAGGAATTGAAGCGTTCGAGAGAATGTATCAATATGCACAACAGCACAATTCAGATATCGTGCTTGGAAAAATGGTCGGTGTAAACGGCAGAGCGGTTCCGCAAGCTATTTTTAAAGAAACAAAACCTAAAGCGGATCTTGTTAAATCTCCGCTTGTCTACTCAATTGGCCCGACAAAACTTTTTAAAGTTTCTCTGCTAAGACATCATGACATATATTTTCCTTCTAATATACAGGCCACAGAGGATCAGGTATTTGTCATGAAAGCTTATTTAGAAGCGGACAAAATTTCTGTTTTGGCTGACTATGATTATTACTACGCTGTACAGCATGATGGCGAGCATATGACTTTTGCATATGTAGCGCCTGAAAACTACTACGGCGCAATGAAGGTAATCATAGATATGATTCGTGAGAGCCGTCTTTCTCATACCAGTAAAATGAAGTTTATGGCGAAGTTTTTAAATCGCCATTTTGACTTTTCCAGAACAACGGATTTCACTATAATGATCGAGGATGAACGGGAACAGCAAATATGGATGGCAGAACTGCATCATTTTGTTGAACAAAATATTCCGCATGAAATTGACAAGCTTGTTCATTCTCATACGCGATTAAAATTATATTTTGTACGTCAGAATGACTTAAAGGGTTTGAAACAGTTTGAAGCTGATAAAGAAAATATGACTCAATTTACATCTGTCAAAAATGGGCATATCATAGCAAACTATCCAAGCCTTATCCCATATCAGTTAACAGAGAATGAACGAATCATTGATGACAGAAACAAAATCAGTCATTACGTGAGCGAATTTCAAATGAAGAACAACACTTTTTCATTAAAAGGAACGGTTATCCACTCGGCATTACAACCAGAGCATCAGGCTTCGCAAACGTTAGTAGGCGTTTGGGTGCACCGTGATCGAAAAACTGAAAAAACCATTTCTCCGGTTTATGTCAAGGATGGAGAATTTGAATTTCTCACGAAGTTTACTGATTTAGCTATTCAAGAAGAAGATATTGGTGTTTGGGACTTCTTTATTGAATCAAAGATAGATGGCTATAAAAAACGTGCCAGAATTGGCAGCAGCAGAGAAAAGTATTCCTATTCGAAACATGCCAAATATATTGGGAATAATGGGGAATATGCTTTTAGCGCAAGGCCGTACTTTACAAAAACTTTCGATAATCTGTCAATAGATATAAGAAAGCAAGAAGCTTTGAAAGTGGAATTCAGAAATAATGAGGCAGATTTAACGTTCGTATTCCCTGAAAGCCAATTGTTTTTTCCGAAGCAATCCTTATTATTGCTGGAATGCAATAATCAAGAGTTTTTAATCCCTATAAAAAATCAAATCAGTTCTGCTGATGGGACTGTGATACAGCTGGACCGGAATCTAGTTGAACAAAAGTTTGCCCCGGCTCACTTACAAAACATGAATATCGTTTTATCCATCAATTCATATAAAACGACATTGATTCCAAAAAAGGATGCCAGCGTGTACTTTTGCAGTAAACATATTGAAAAAAAGCTGTGGTGCTTTAAAATAAAAAAGAAAATAGACTTATTTATACAATCAGACCAATCAAGATTCTATCTGACAGCCCGTTAAACAAAGAAATCAGGTGACAAATATGAAAAAACTAAAAGTCATGACTGTCTTCGGGACCAGGCCTGAAGCGATCAAGATGGCACCGCTTGTGCTTGAACTGAAAAAATATCCTGAAATCGATTCCTATGTGACGGTCACTGCACAGCACAGACAAATGCTCGATCAGGTGTTAGATGCCTTTCACATCAAGCCTGACTTCGATTTGAACATTATGAAGGAGCGGCAGACACTGGCAGAGATTACGTCAAACGCACTTGTGAAGTTGGATGAGCTGTTTAAAGACATCAAACCCGATATTGTGCTTGTCCATGGTGATACGACGACGACGTTTGCCGGAAGCCTAGCAGCTTTTTATCATCAAATTGCTGTCGGCCATGTGGAGGCCGGGCTCCGTACAGGAAATAAGTATTCTCCATTCCCGGAAGAGCTCAACCGCCAGATGACAGGAGCGATTGCTGATGTGCATTTTGCGCCGACAGACCAGGCGAAAGACAATTTATTAAAAGAAAATAAAAAGGCCGACTCTATTTTTGTAACAGGGAACACAGCGATTGACGCACTCCGCACGACGGTGAGGGATGGCTACTCACATCCTGTTCTCAATCAGGTAGGCGGGGATAAGATGATTCTGCTTACCGCCCACCGCCGGGAAAACCTCGGTGAGCCAATGGAAAATATGTTCAAGGCTATCCGCAGAATTGTTGAAGAGTTTAACGATGTGCAAGTCGTTTATCCTGTACACCTGAATCCTGTTGTCAGGGATGCGGCTCAGAAGCATTTTGGCGATTCTGACAGAGTGCATCTGATTGAACCTTTAGAAGTCATTGATTTCCATAACTTTGCGGCAAAATCACATTTCATTTTGACAGATTCAGGCGGTGTGCAGGAGGAAGCGCCATCTCTCGGAAAACCTGTGCTTGTGCTGCGCGATACGACAGAGCGCCCTGAAGGAGTGGAAGCTGGAACTTTGAAACTTGCAGGGACGGATGAGGACACTATTTATCGGCTGGCAAAACAGCTGTTAATGGATGATGGTGAGTACAAAAAAATGTCCCGTGCTTCTAATCCTTATGGCGATGGAGAGGCTTCTCGCCGGATTGTTGAAGAATTGCTGTTTCATTACGGGTTTCGGCAAGAGCATCCGGATTCATTTACAGGCAAATAAAAAGAAGCTTTGCACATTGTGCAAAGCTTCTTTTTGTTTTAATCCTCAAGGCTTTCCTTCAGTTCTTTCTTGATATTGGAAAGGTCATTTTCATCAGTTTGGTAGTAGTAAATTCCATTGATTTTCGTTCCTGTGCCTTTTAGTTCGTGCTGTTTAATATTTTTACGCGCGCCTTTATAATTGGATTGGATATCCCACATGTCATCGAAGGTTAAATTCGTTTTCACATTGTTTTCAACGACTTTAAACATATCTCCAAATTTCGTGATGGAAGAAATATTTGCGCCTTTATTAATGATTCCTTCGATCACTTGTCGCTGGCGGTCTTGGCGGCCAAAGTCGCCTCTCGGGTCTTCTTTTCTCATGCGGCTATAAGCGAGGGCCTCTTTTCCGTTCAGTGTGTTTTCTCCTTTGCCGAACGAATAGCCGTCATAGCTGAACGCGAAAGTGCTGTTTACTGTGATGCCGCCAAGTGTATCAACCACGTCTCTAAAGCTTTCCATGTTCACTTTTACAAAATAATCAACCGGAACATCAAGGAAGTTCTCAACTGTGTCAACCGCCATCTGTGTCCCGCCGAATGCGTAAGAATGATTGATTTTATCCATTTTGCCTTTACCGATAATTTTTGTATACGTATCACGCGGAATGCTGACCATGTCAGTTTTATTCGTTTTAGGGTTAACTGTCATATAAATGAGCGTGTCGGCACGGCCTTTATCATTGTCGCGTTCATCCACACCCATAATTAAAATGGAAAACGGATCTTTTTTGTTGATGTCGACCTCTGTATCCCTTTTATTAGATTTATCAATACTTTCATGAATACTTGCCATAGTTGAAGCGGCTTTATGCCATAAATAGTATGCGTAGCAGCTTGTGCCAAGTACAAATACGGCCACAATGGCTAAAATGACAAGCAACGCTTTTCTTTTTTTCTTTCTTTTATCAGTTCTCATAATAAGTCCTCGCTTTTTTGTAATCTAGTACGATTATAAGTTTCTTAATATTTGAAAACAACTAAAATTTGTCTGATTCTTTACAATAGACGCCCGCTTGTAAAAAATGTTTCGGTATTTTATGAAAATCCGCAAAAATTTTTCGTTGTTTTCATTCTCACCTTAAAATATGCTTAAAATTGTCGATAGAAAGTGGAGAGGTGATATAGAAATGAAAAAACTTACTATTTTAATGTTCTCAATGCTGCTTCTTTTATCTGCGTGCGGCACAGCTGGGAACTCATCAGGATCAGAAACAAATTCAGATAGCAAAAATGCGGCTGCTGAAGAGACTGTCACGAAGGAAGGCACATTTGCCGGTTTAGCGGACAGCCACACGATTGCAGTCGATATTGATGGTAAAGAGACTTCGATTCAGGTTGGTTCAGACCTTCAGGACAAAATGAACAGCATGTCAGAAGGACAAAAAGTTGTTGTCAAATATACAAAGGATTCAAATGGCGCCTTAATGCTTAAGGAGCTTGAGGAAAAGTAATAAAAACTTCTTAGGGGGTTCTATCTTTTGAAAAAAATGAAGTTCTTGCTTCTTACATCAGTTACTGCTGCAGCTCTTGCATGCCCGGCGATTATGCCGTCTGCAAAAGCTGCTGATAAAACCATTTCGGTTAAGCTGAGTAACTATGTAGGCAGCAAATCAAGCTTGAATGTCGATATTACAGGCGGCTATGAAATTCCTGGCTCAAGAATTGCGAATACAGAGCGGTATGGGGGAACAACCCGTTTTGATGTCGCCAATAATGTAGCTACTGCCGGATGGAATAATCCATCGACTGTGGTCATTGTCAATCGGGATGCTTTTGCCGATGCGCTCTCAGCGACCCCGCTTGCGAAAAAGTACGATGCACCGATTTTATTAACAGACGCGGATTCGCTCACACCCAAGACAGAAAAAGAAATTGCAAAACTAAATCCTGACAATATTCTCATCATTGGCGGGACAATCAGTGTTTCTAAAAAGACAGAAAACACATTGAAAAAATACGGTTCTATCGATCGGATTGGCGGAGCAACCCGCTACGAGGTTTCTAAAAACATAGCCAACCGAATGGGGAATTACAGCCAAGCAGTAGTTGCAACAGGCATGGTCTTTACAGATGCCCTGTCAATCGCGCCATATGCTGCAATGAACGGTTATCCGATTTTACTTGCGGGAGACAATAATATCCGAAATGATTACAAAATTCCGAGTAAAGTAACAATTGTCGGCGGTCCGTTGAGTGTCAGCACTGGCGTGGAAAACACATTGAAAAAGCAGGCCGCTGTGAAACGGATTGGCGGGGTTTCCCGGTATCAGGTATCTGCCAATATCATAAAAGAATTAAATATGAAAGCAACAAAGGTATTCATGTCAAACGGTCAAACATTTGCGGATGCATTGACGGGATCTGTACTTGCCGCGAAGCAGGGCAGCCCTTTACTGCTGGTTGAACCTGGAAGCCTGCCGTCACCAGTTGCTGATGTAGTGGCATCAAAAGGGACTCAGTCATTTGCGCTTCTTGGAGGAAATATCTCCATCAGTGATACGCTGAAGAACAAGCTGGCAGATACTTTTGCAGGTGCTGGCTATTCAGTCAAGCTGTCTGGCGGAAACTTGGTGCTTTATAAAAACAATACTGCCATCAAGACGCTTGGAACTTCCTTTACAGCAAATCCTAAAAAATATGCAAAAACAAATTCTATCAGTCTGAATGGAACATCGTATCTCGGAAATATGAAATTTACGATTGAGTCAGGCAAGTATGTTCGCCCGATTAATGTAAATATCCCTTTTGAAGATTATTTAAAAGGTGTTGTTCCTCATGAGATGCCTGCGAGCTGGCAGAAAGAGGCGTTAAAAGCTCAGGCAGTTGCGGCCAGAACGTATTCCATCAGATCCGTTGGGAAAGTAGTACAAGACACCACCGCTTTTCAGGTATATGGCGGCTATGACTGGAATTCGAAAACTTCTGAAGTGGTAGAAGCTACAAAAGGAAAAGTATTGAAATACAATGGCAATTTGATTTCAGCTACATATTCCTCAAGTAACGGCGGCTACACGGAAGCAAGCAACGAGGTGTGGAGCAGCCAGGTTCCTTATTTAAAAGCCCAAAAAGATACGTACGATCCGCAAACCAGCTGGTCATTGTCATTAAGTAAAACCCAGCTTAATAAAAGCGGTCTGAATCTCAAAAGCCCGGCATCTTGGTGGAACACTAAAAATGAAACAAACTCAGCATATTTGAGCGGGTTAAAAAACTGGTTTATTAAAAATAAATACAGCAGTGCCGAGTCTATCAAAATCACGAAAATATCCAGTGTGAAATTCAGCACGGAGAAAACAGCCGGCCATCGGCCGAAAACAGCAAGTGTAACATTCTCATATTTTGCAAAAGAAAAATCAAAGGGCTATATTCTTTCAAGTGGTAGCCTGAGTGAAAAAACGACAACTATTTCTGTACCGACAACAGAGCTGAGAACAATGCTTGGCGCTTCGAATATGAAGAGTACATATGTGTCTGTCTCAAGCAATACCAACGATTTTATCATTAGCGGTAAAGGATACGGACACGGCATAGGCATGAGCCAATACGGCGCCAATGCGAGAGCTGCTGATGGACAATCCTATACAACGATCTTACGTTTTTACTATCCGGGTACGACTCTATCAAACTATTAAATGATTGGTAGAAGTGCAGGGAGGCAAATTGCCTCCTTCGTTCGTTATTTAATGTATGAATCATTATCAATCCTTTGGAGGGACTATCTTTGCAGATCTTTCTTAAAAGCATACCGATGTTGATATTAGGAGTCGTGTTATTTGTACCAAATGCATTTGCTGCCAACTCTGTTACAAGACTGGATGGAGTAAGCAGGTATGAAGTTGCTGTGAATGTTTCAAAACAAGGCTGGAGCAGTGCGGACACAGTTGTTGTGGCGAACGGCAACGCATATGCCGACGTATTAACAGCTGCTCCTTTAGCTTATAAATACAATGCTCCGATATTATTGACGGAATCATCTAAGCTGACTACGCCGACGAAAAACAGAATCAGCCAGCTCAAACCGAGCAAGGTCATCGTCATTGGCGGAACAATCAGTGTTTCTAACAATACTGTAAATGACATTAAAAAATTAGGGATTTCCAATGTAGAACGGATCGGCGGAAGAAGCCGCTATGAAGTTGCCCAAAATATTTCTAAAAAATTGTCTTCAAATTCAAAAGCAGTAATCGCAAATGGAATGGCATATGCTGACAGTCTGGCAATCGGTTCTTATGCTGCGCGAAACGGCATTCCAATTCTTCTGACGACTTCCAGCTCCATTCCTGCACCAACGAAAAGTGCGATGAGCAGCAAAGGAACAAGATCGACTATTGTGGTCGGGGGAGAAATCAGTGTTTCTAAAAATGTTTACAGCCAGCTTCCTTCACCAACAAGAATAGGCGGAAACAGCCGTTTTGAAGTGGCCGCGAATATAGCGAAGAAATATTATTCTTCCTCAAAAGCTGCATTTGTCAGCAATGGCTATCAATATGCTGATGCTTTATCGGGATCTGTGCTGGCAGCGAAACAAAATCGGCCAATGCTGTTTACAGATGCGGGTTCACTGCCGACTGCAACAAGAACAGTCATTGGATCAAACAGTAAGAACACATTCACTGTACTTGGGGGAACTATTTCAGTTACTAATAATGTTGTAAACCAGCTGAAAAATGCTATTGTAGGGAAAAAGGTATTTGTTGATGCTGGGCACGGGGGCTATGACAGCGGAGCGATCGGTAATAGTTTAAAGGAGAAAGACGTTAACCTTGCCGTGGCAAAGCTTGTCAACAGCAAGCTCTCCGCAGGCGGAGCGATACCGATTATGGCGAGATCTACAGATGTTTTCTTAGAGCTTTCTGAACGGGTTGCGAAAGCTAAAAGCAATCATGCAAACCTGTTTGTGAGTATTCATTCCAATTCAGCAACTCCTGCTGCAACAGGTACTGAAACATACTATTATACAAAGTATGAGTCAGCGAATAGCAAACGTCTCGCAACAGAAATCCAAAATAGACTTTATAAAGCCCTAAACACTCAAAACCGAGGGGTGAGAATAGGGAATTTCCATGTGATCAGAGAATCAACAATGCCGAGCAGTTTAGCGGAGCTGGCATTCATTTCAAATGCGAACGATGCAAGTAAGTTAAAGAGTGCTTTATATCAGGAAAAAGCAGCTCAAGCAATATATGAAGGAATCATGGGTTATTATTAAAAAGAAGAAAAACAGATTAGTCAGATGACTAATCTGTTTTTTTGTACATTTATTTATTATAGACTTTCTCCAATGTGGAAATGAATAGATTTACAATAAAGAAACAAAAGTCGAAATATTCAAACGAACATTAACATACCATTTACATCCAATTAACATCCGTCTGCTAAACTGACTGGCATAGGTCATCATAACATCCCAAACAAATCGTGAGGTGTGTGTCAGTGAGTGCAGAGAAAAGCATGAATGTGAGTCGTGAATTCTCAGTTCAGAAAATACATTCTTTTACATTGTCTGAAAAGAAGGCTCGTTATTTGGCAGTAAAACGCGTAATGGATATATGGTGTGCGCTCATTGGACTGGCGATTTCGCTGCCGGTGATTGCAGTATTTTCAGTATTGATTTGTTTGGAGACGCCTGGACCTGCCATATATACGCAGGAACGCGTAGGGAAAGGCGGGAAACCATTTAAGCTGTATAAGCTTCGTTCCATGAAAATAAATGCCGAGCAGTCCGGAGCTGTTTGGGCGCAGAAGCAAGATCCGCGGGTGACAAGGATCGGAGCTTTTATCAGAAGAACGAGAATTGATGAGATTCCTCAGCTGTTTAATGTGCTGAAAGGCGATATGAGTATGATCGGCCCCCGTCCGGAACGTCCTGTGTTTACGGAGATATTCCAAAATGAGATTCCGGGATTTACACAGCGTCTGGCTGTTAAACCGGGATTGAGCGGCTGGGCTCAGGTGAACGGCGGTTACGATATGACACCGAAGGAAAAGCTGATATTTGATTTATATTACATCCGCAATCTGACTTTCACGTTAGAGTTAAAAATTATGCTGAAAACTTGTAAAGTAGTCTGGACAGGTGATGGGGCGAGATAATACGGCTTGTATTGACCATCAATCTGAGCTTAAAAAGAAGTAGGGAATATGATGCCAAGTATTACAAAACAAATCATAAGCGGCGCAAAATGGACAAGTATTTCCACCATGTGTATTACAATCATACAAATCGTTCAATTTGCTCTGCTGGGAAATATGATGACCTTAACAGAATTTGGACTTGTCGGTATGATCACAACGGTTATCGTTTTCGCTCAAATTGTGCTTGATATGGGGTTTGGCGCAGCGTTTATTCAGAGAGATGATGCGACGGATCGGCAGCTATCAACATTGTATTGGCTTAACATGATGACCGGCGTTTTGCTGTTTGTTCTTTTAGATGTGAGCAGTCCTATTATTGCGGGATTTTATCAAAGGGAAGAGCTGGCACTTCTGATTCGGGTTTTAGCGATTATGTTTTTGATCGCGCCAATCGGACAGCAGTATCAGTATATGCTGCAAAAGCAGCTGCATTTTAATACGTTAAGCAAAATTGAGATTTTATCAAATGTATTGTCATTCGGATATTTGGCGGTAGCGGTTTTTATGATGGATGCGATTTTGGCGTATGTCATTTCTCAAGTGCTGCTGCAGTCCAGTAAAGGGATTTTATATTGGGCCGTATACCGGAAAAAATGGCATCCCGCTTTTGTTTTTGATTTGAGGGGAATGAAGGAATTCTTTTCCTTCGGTGCCTTTCAGCTTTCATCCCGTCTTGTGAACAGGCTGGGAGCGAATATCGATATGATTTTGATCGGCCGGTTTATCGGTGCTGAAGCATTGGGGATTTATAACCTTGCTTATCAGATTGTCACCATTCCTGTTTTGAAGATCAACCCAATTGTGACACGAGTAGCGTTCCCGGTTTTCGCAAAAAACAAATATGAAAACAGTGTGATCAGAGAAGGCTTTCTGAATATGACAAAAATGCTGGCACTCGTCTCATTTCCGCTGTTAATAGGGCTCGTATCTGTGTCAGACGCCTTTATCACAGCGGTTTTCGGAGAAAAATGGCTTGCTGCTGTTCCGGTCCTAAATGTTTTGGCCATTGTCGGGATACTGAGAGTGCTCATGAATCCAAATGGATCTGTGCTTCTGGCTAAAGGAAGAGCGGATTTAGCGTTTTATTGGGATTCCGGTGTGTTGCTGCTATACGGATTGTCACTGTTTGCAGCCGTTCAAACGGGAAGCCTGCTGACAGTCGCATGGGTGTATGCCGTCATCAGTGTTTTCAATTTTCTGATTGGGCGCTGGCTTCTTGCACATGTCATCAAGCTCCATCTTTCTGCTTATTTCCAGTCGATTATGAAGCCGTTTCTGATCACAACCGTGATGGCCGTCATCGCGTTTGCTGTAAGTCTAGGTACGGAACACTTTAGTCTACAGGCAGAAATGCGGCTGGCCATTTCAGTGGCGGCGGGGGCGCTATGTTATCTCTTTCTTTTGGTAAAAGCGTACCCTCAAACGAAAAGCAAACTACTAAGAAAAGGACGTTTGTCATGAAGATTTTGTGGATCACAAGCGTATATCCGAGCAGTCTAAAACCAGGTGAGGGTGTGTTTCATGAGACACAGGTGCAAGAGCTGCAAAAACTCGGGCTTGATATCACTGTGATATGCCCAAGGCCTTTTCATTCAGCTCCTGTGCGCATGCTGAAAAAGGCATATCGAAAAAAGGATGCCAGACCGGAGTACGAAATGAGGAAGGGAACACCGATTTACCGGCCTTTCTATCAGGCAGTTCCCGGCCAGCTGAAATGGGCTCAGCCACACCGAAGAATTGCATCAGCCGTTTTAAAAATGATGAAACAGCGCGGCTTACATCCGGATCTGATCCATGCGCATTTTGCTATGCCATCGGGTGGGGCCGCCGCAGTTGTGTCGGAGTCAGTGCGAATTCCTTATGTCCTGACTTTGCATGGCAGTGATGTGAATGTGTATCCGCATTACAGCAAAGGAGCGTTTAAGGCCTTCAATCGAGCGGTAGGTTCCGCATCAGCTGTTTTAGCAGTCAGCTGCAAGCTCCAAGAAGAAACCAAAAAGCTTTCCGGCTTTGATAGCTCGGTTTTGCCGATCGGCATACAGCTCAGCCGTTTTCAAGAGAATGAGCAGACAAAAGAAGAAATGAGAAAAAAACTCGGACTCCCGCTCGATCAGCGTCTGGCCGTCTATGTGGGCAGGCTTGTCAAAGAGAAAGGCGTTTTTGAACTGTCTGAAGCTATCGAGTCGTTAAAGGAACCTCCTAAGGCGGTTTTTGTCGGTGATGGCCCTGCAAAATCAATGCTGATTCAGAAAGGGCATATCGTCACAGGCCAAGTGCCAAATCATCAGGTAAGGGACTACCTACTCGCGGCAGACATATTCGTGCTTCCTTCTTACAGTGAGGGAATGCCGACTGTTGTGATTGAAGCCCTAGCCTTAAAGGTTCCTGTCATTTGTACAGATGTGGGCGGCGTGGCATCGTTATTCGGAAAACACCGGCATCTGCTGATTAAACCGAAGTCTGCTGAAGCTTTGGCAGAAGCAATTATCCTATATGAGCATGGGCAAATATGGAAGCCGGAAATTGCAGATAATCTGTATGGAATCGTGCAGGCCCGCTTTGACGCCGGAAAAAATGCCAAGGCTTTGCATCATCATTATCAGAGGGTTGTGAAAATGTCTGTTTAATCGCAAGAAACTGCGACCAATATAAATAGGGAGAGGGATGAACGCTGTGAAAAAAATAGCTGTCATTGGAACAGGTTATGTAGGACTCGTGTCAGGCACTTGCTTTGCAGAGATCGGCAATAAAGTGGTTTGCTGTGATATCGATGAATCAAAAATCAGAAGCCTGAAAAATGGAGTGATTCCGATTTATGAGCCAGGGCTTGCCGATTTAGTTGAAAAAAATGTGCTCGATCAGCGTCTATCCTTTACTAACGATATTCCGTCCGCCATTCGGGCGTCAGACATTATTTATATTGCAGTCGGAACCCCAATGTCCAAAACAGGTGAAGCTGATTTAACGTATGTCAAAGCGGCAGGGAAAACGATCGGTGAGTATCTTAACGGCTATAAAGTGATCGTAAATAAAAGCACAGTCCCGGTCGGAACAGGAAAGCTGGTTCAATCTATCGTTCAAAAAGCTTCAAAAGGAAGATACGCATTTGATGTTGTATCCAACCCTGAATTCCTGCGTGAAGGCTCAGCGATTCATGACACGATGAATATGGAGCGCGCTGTGGTTGGCTCAACAAGCCATAGGGCTGCTGCCATCATTGAAGAGCTGCATCAGCCTTTTCAAGCTCCTGTGATTAAAACAAACGTAGAAAGTGCAGAAATGATTAAATACGCCGCGAATGCATTTCTGGCGACAAAAATTTCTTTTATTAACGATATCGCCAACATTTGTGAGCGTGTCGGCGCAGACGTTTCAAAAGTTGCTGACGGCGTCGGGCTGGACAGCCGGATCGGCAGAAAGTTTCTGAAGGCTGGTATTGGGTTTGGCGGCTCTTGTTTTCCGAAGGATACAACCGCGCTGCTGCAAATCGCAAAATCAGCCGGCTATCCATTTAAGCTCATTGAAGCTGTCATTGAAACGAATGAAAAACAGCGCGTTCACATTGTAGATAAACTTTTAACTGTGATGGGAAGCCTCAAAGGGAGAATCATTTCCGTTCTTGGATTGGCCTTCAAGCCGAATACAAATGATGTGAGATCAGCTCCTGCTCTTGATATTATCCCGATGCTAGAGCAGCTGGGCGCGCATGTAAAAGCGTACGATCCGATCGCTATTCCTGAAGCCTCAGCGATTCTTGGCGAACAGGCAGAGTATTACACAAATGTGTATGATGCGATTTGTGGCACGGATGCATGTCTGATCTTAACGGATTGGCCGGAAGTAAAAGAAATGGAACTTGTAAAAGTGAAAACCCTCTTAAAACAGCCAATCATCATCGACGGCAGAAATTTATTTTCACTTGAGGAGATGCAGGCCGCTGGATACATATACCACTCTATCGGACGTCCAGCTGTTCGGGGGACGGAACCTGCTGAAAACCCTTTTCAGGGCTTGCAATTCGAGGAACTGGCTAAAGACTTCGGAAACGTCAATTTATAAAAAGAAAACGTGTTATTTGGTTGTAGCTGCCGGCTGTTTGGCTCGGCCGCCGGCTCCTGAAACATCAGGAAAGGGGTTAAACATGTGAGTATCAAACGTTCGGCGGTCCACACGCTTGCGTTATCGGCCGCTGCCATATTTGGAGTCGTCCTATTGCTGGAAGCTATCCGTGAAAATATAGGTTTCATGCAGATGGCTGCTGTGCTTGCGGTGTTGGTGATCGGTTTGTTTGCGCTGACGCTTGCCGTCGCATTTACAACAAAAGAACGGCTTTATATGGCTGTCATCTATATTTTGATCGCCTGTACTTTTTTAAATCATGCATTTTTCGCTATTCATTTCGGATTTTTTAGTTTGTTCCTTTACAGGCTTTTGCTTATTGCTGGGGGGTGCCTCCATGTAATCGGCATGGTACGGAGCCGGACACATATTGAAAGATGGAACGGTCTGCAAGTGAAAGGGATTTTGCTCTTTTTCGCCTTTTGGTTTATATACGGTCTTGTTTCACTGCTGTGGGTTAAGTCGGTCACAGCCGGGATCAAATATTTGGCCTTATTGGCAATGGGGATCGTATTCATTTACCTCATTGTCATGCACGTGCAAAAAATGGAGCGGCTGCTGATTGTTTATGCCATTTGGCTGGTGATGACAGTACTCCTGATGATCATTGGTTTCTACAATCATATCACGCATCATCATCTCTCGAGCTCTACGTTGTACAGCGGGCCGGAATATAAGCAGCATTATCCGACCTCAGTCTTTTTTAACCAAAATGATTTTGCAACCTTTTTATCGATCAGCTTCTTTTTTTACCTCACAATGGTGAAAAACATAAAAAATGGATACCTCAAAGCGATCGGTCTTTTACTCTCGCTCAGTGCGTTGTATTTAATTTTTGCCACCGGTTCAAGAGCAAGCCTTCTAGGGGTTTTTGCAGGTATTGCTGTCTACATCTTCATTGTATTGCCGCCTGTCTTAAAGAAACTGGCGATATGGCTGTCAGCGGCGGGAATCACCATTTTTGCCGTTCTTTTCGCCACCCGAATTTATTCAAAGTTTTGGGAGCTGTTTTTGGCGCCGCAGACGCTGCATTCATTTCATGACAGGCTTCCATCAAATGTAGCCCGGGCCAATCTGCTGAAAAACGCATGGCACTTTTTCCTTGACTCATATGGATTCGGAGTCGGCGCAGGAAATGTATCCTATTATCTTGAGCACCACGCTTTATATGATACTGACAATGTGGCAGAGGTACACAATTGGCTTGTTGAAATTCTCGCTAACTTTGGCTTGTTCATCATGCTGGGATATCTTGCTGTTTATGCCTACCTCATATGGGTGCTTTACACATTTTATGAAAGAAAATTAGAAAATCGGTCAAAACTGATCACAGAAGGGCTTATTACCGCTCTGGTCAGTTTCCTCGTATCCAGTATCAGCCCAAGTTCAGTTTCAAATTTATTTTTCCATTGGGTGTTTCTGGCGCTCGCCATCGTCGCTGTGAATGTGATAAGACGATCCAGACAGATGGCTGAACCGATGTACAGATAAACAGACGACAAAAAGCAGGGAGACTGATATGAACGATATATTGATAAGAATAGCCCGGCGCATTAAAAAAAATATTATTTGGATCATTTCAGTGCCCCTTATATTAGGTGCAGTAGGATATTTCCTGCCGTCGCAGATCGCTGATCCAAAGAGCTACACAGCCGAGGACACGTTGGCTTTGGGGAGCTATGATCATCCGGTTTATAACAGCACAGAGGAGATTCCGCTTCTGCTCAAGAGTGATTCTTTTTTGAAGGAGGCGCTTCCTGACGAAAAGGATGAAGGCTTGGCAGAAATCAAAGAAAAGCTAACCATCAAAACGGAATCTAAATTTTTACTGACATTGAGCTATAGCGACAAAGGCAAGGAGAGAACGGAATTCGTCTTAAATAGCATTTCTTCTGCCTTTCTCAAAAACGATCAAAAGCTGTATGCAGAAAGAGAATCCGTCATCCGCCGCAGCATAGACGCACTCGAAGGCGCGACAGTAAGCGAGGATTCCAAAGTGGATAAAGAGAGATTCTTGTATGAGCTGAAAAACACACAGCTCAATCTGAAAGCAGCCAGTATCACTGATTCTGAAACCGCAAGTGAAGCGTCAGCAGGCGGAGGAATGTCTCCGAAAAAGAAAGCGGTTCTCGGCGTTATGATCGGCCTCACGATTGCCTTTATGTTCGTTGTCATTCCTGAATTTTTCAGGGAATCCTTTTAAAATCATGCGATGGAGATGTGATCATGACCAAGTGGAAACCTCTCGTATCTGTCATTACGCCTTCTTATAATGCGCGTGACTATATTGAAGACACGATACAGTCAGTATTAGAACAGAGCTATTCTCAATGGGAAATGATTATCGTGGATGATTGCTCGACAGACGGCACACACGATATTTTACAGCAGTATGAAAAGTTAGATGAAAGAATTCATGTGGTTTGTTTGGGAGAGAACAGCGGAGCCGCGGTTGCGAGAAATAAAGCATTGGAGCGTGCTCAAGGGCGTTATGTAGCGTTTCTGGACAGTGATGATAAATGGAAAAAGGATAAATTGGAAAAGCAGCTTGATTTTATGATGAAGTGTTCTTGTGCGTTTTCTTTCACAGGCTACAGCTTAATGACACAGGACGGGACCCCGCTCGATAAATTTATTCACGCTCCAGAAAGCCTAACGTACGAGGATGCCTTGAAAAATACAATTATCGGCTGTTTGACGGTGATGATTGACAGGGAACAGACGGGACAGATCCAAATGCCGAATATCAGAACGCGACAGGACTTGGCCACATGGCTGTCTCTTTTAAAAAAAGGATTTACCGCTTATGGAATGAAGGAGTGTCTGGCTGAATATCGGCTTGTAGGCAACTCAATTTCCAGCAATAAGTGGAAGGCTGCGAAAAAAACATGGTTTGTTTACAGGGAGATCGAACGGCTGCATTTTATGAAAGCAACATGGTGTTTTGTTCAATATGCAAAAAATGCGGTCAAAAAAAGATTATAGCCGTAAGCAGAGAGAAAAGGTGATGAAGGTGGAAGGAAAAGAAGCAATCATTCATGTCATTGTTGCCACTGCTCAATGGGGGAAAGACCAATTGAGATACAGAAGGCACCGGCTGGCAGAGTTTTTAGCTGCTCAAGAGGAAACAAAGGAAGTCATTTGGGTATGTCCAGCCCCATATCCTGAGGGAAATGATTTGCAACAGGTTCATTCGGGTATCAGGCAATTTGCTGTCAAAGATCTGCTGCAAAAAAAAATATTTCGTTTTGGCCGATACAAAGATGTCTTTTACAGGCATAAGCTCTCACCATTGCTTGATGAGCTGGAGTCTGCTGCTGCAAACGGTGAACGCTGCTGTTTATGGTATACGTTCCCTGGATTCCCGCTGCTGTCCTCACTGTATCCTTGGGATCAGGTCATTTATGATTGCAGTGATTTATGGGCGGCGCCGATCAGCGGCCGTTCAAATCTGCTGTCTGAGTTCAGGCAAAAGGTCATTAAATCGGCAGAGCTGAGAATTATACATCGTGCAGATTCTATTACCTGTTCATCAGATTATCTTCATAAAGAAGTAGACAAAAAGCTGACTGCGGGACGAAACAAGGTTCATACCGTCGAAAACGGCGTGGAATATGAGTTGTTTTCTGCGAATAAAGCGATTCCTGATCGCAGCATATTACACGGAAGAAAAGGAACGGTATTAGGCTTTATCGGCGGGATTAAACCGAAGCTGGATTTTAAAATGATTGAAGAAGCCGCACTGCAAAAACCCGATTGGACATTTTTATGGGTCGGACCGGATGCTACAAACGGCGACGTTTCGTTCCAAGAACTGCTCAGGCTTCCCAATGTCATATGGACCGGACCGGCGGAGCCAAAAGAAGTTCCGCATTATATGGAGCTTATCGACATCGGCATCATGCCATATAAACAATCACCGTATAATCAAGCCGTATTTCCGCTGAAACTATTTGAATTTTTGGCGGCGGGTAAGCCTATCGTCGGCTCTAATCTTCCATCAACCTCAAAAATGCAAAAACCGTATGTATACGAATATGTTGAAGGCGGTCATCCGCTTGATTTTATCGCCGCGTGCGAAAAAGTAATCGGCCATAACGGGGATGACGCCTATAAAGAAATGCGCCGAAACATCGCCCGCGCACAGGATTGGAAGTGCTTATTTACAAAAATGATGAAATATACAGGGATTCAAAAACAGGCGTAGCCCTATAATTTGGGATGCGCGTTTTTTGATTATACATGTTTCTTTTTGATGAAGCTTGTTATAATAACTAAGGAAAAGGTATAATGGAAGGAACGGTTCTCTATATAAAATAAAGACTTCATTTAATTCCAAAGGAGACTTCTTTATGCTTGACGAACGCATGATTCGCATTGTTGTTGCGTTTATTGTCTCGCTGCTGACGGTTTTAATCATGACCCCAATCGTTAAAAGGATTGCGATTAAAATAGGTGCAGTTGACCAGCCCAGCAATCGAAAAGTACATGATAAAATCATGCCCCGAATGGGCGGACTGGCCATATTTGTCGGTGTGGTAGCAGGTGTGCTTGCATCCGGCATATACACAGAAACAAGAATGACAGCCATTACAGTCGGAGCATTCATTATTATTGTGTTAGGTATTCTTGACGATAAATTTCAATTAAGTGCAAAAGTTAAGTTTTTGGTTCAATTAGGTGTAGCCATCATGATTGTAAGCACTGGCTTAAAAATGGATTTTTTCTCAGTGCCTTTTTTAGCAGAACGATTTGAATTAGGATGGATGGCTTATCCGCTGACGGTATTATGGATTGTCGGCATCACAAACGCGATTAATCTCATTGACGGATTGGATGGCCTTGCCGCCGGTCTTTCAATTATCGGCCTGTCAACGATCGCTGTCATGGCGCTATCTGGCGGAAAAGTGCTGATTCTGTCACTTTCATTAGTTGTTATCGCGAGTACACTTGGATTTTTATTTTACAACTTTCACCCGGCGAAAATTTTTATGGGTGATACAGGATCACTTTTTTTAGGGTATTGTATTTCAATTCTTTCCTTATTAGGCCTGTATAAAAGCGTAACATTATTCAGTATTGTTATCCCAATTATTATATTAGGCGTACCGATTTTTGATACAACATTTGCAATCATTAGAAGAATTTTAAACAAACAGCCGATTTCGGCACCCGATAAGTCACATATCCACCATAGACTGATGGCCTTTGGCCTTTCCCATAGAATGTCAGTCATTGTGATTTATCTGATTGGTTTTATTTTCAGCATAAGTGCAATTGTACTGAAAAGTGCCACAATTTGGCTCTCTTTGTTTATTATCTTCATTTTAATCATTTTCATGCAGATCATAGCCGAAGTGACAGGACTCGTGAATGAAAGATTTAAGCCGTTTACGAAATTTTATAAACGGCTCGTGAAAAGGAATTAAAAAACTCCGGCTGATGTGCCGGAGTTTTTTTCTGCGCAAACAAGCCCGGTCCTCTGAGGACCGGGCTTGTTTTAATAGGATGAATCAGTTGTGTTGTTTGAGCTTGTGCTGCCGTCATTCGAATATGTCGTACCGTTAGTTGTTGTGCTTTCATCTGTGCTGGTGCTGTTTGTATCTGGAGTATAATGCAAATGCTCTTGGAGCGTTTTTCTGACAATCTCCAGATTTGTGGCGTCTGGTTCAAAATAATACGTCTTGTTCGGTCCTAAATACAAATCCGAACCTGTAATACTCAGCGTATCAATTTTTTTGCTGGCAAAACCGCTGTAAATCTGCTGCAGTGCTAAACCTTCCGTAATGCGGATATTGGTTTCGACATTGTCGCTGGCTTTTTCTGCAATTTTATCAATCTTAGCGATGTTGCCTACATTGGACATTTTGTCAATCAGTGCATTTAAGATTTGTTTCTGTCTGTCATTACGGCCAAAGTCTCCGCGTTTATCCTGTTTCCTCATACGTGCGTACGCCAAGGCTTCTTCGCCATTTAAATGCATTTCGCCTTTTTTAAAGTAGATCCGTTTGCTCTCGTCCACATCACTTTTTTCATCGAAATCGAAAGGCACATTTATATCAATGCCGCCAACTTCATTAATCACGTCTTTAAATCCGTCAAAATCAACTGTGACATATTTATCGATCGGGATTTGCAAGAAGTTTTCAACAGTTTCAACTGTCTCATCTTTTCCGCCTTTACTGAAAGCGGCGTTAATCTTTGTTTTGCTTCCGGTTGTATTACTGGCCAATTGCACCCGTGTATCACGCGGAATGCTCAGCATTTTCATGGTTTTATTTTTAGGATCAAGGGTAACGACAATAAGAGAGTCTGATCTCCCTTTTTGCCCTTTGGTCGCGTAATCCTCTATGCCCATAAATAAAATAGAAAACGGTTTTTTCTTCATATCTACAACTTGGCTGCGAAGATTTGATTTATCTCCGCGGGAAAGGGCATCGTATGAATCATCCGCAGCGTTAATGGTTTTATAAAGTTTATATCCTCCAAGTCCTACGACTACCAGCAATGCGAGGACAAACAATAACATGATTCTTTTTAAAATTTTCTTGCGTCTGCTTTTTTTCTTTTTGCGCACACGCACTCTAACACGTTCAGCCATTATTCAGTCTCCTTTATGTGATTGACGGCTTTTTCAAGGTACGTCAACTCCCCTTCTTTAATATCACTCTTTCCATTTGTCAGTTCTGTCATCCACTCAAAAAATGTTTTTGTTTCTTTTTCTTCCACATATGCCTCAAATTCAACATTTTCCGCGTAATGGATTTCCTTTAACAGAAATGGTGATTCTCTTAATTCATTTTCAATCTTGCCGAGCCAAGTATAATCTGCGGAAGTATGCATGACCCGCATAAGCTTCCGTTCTACAACACCTATATGATTCAATCCTTCAGACACTGACTTCCCATAAGCTCGAATTAATCCGCCGGCCCCAAGTTTAATGCCCCCAAAGTACCGTGTCACAACGGCGCAAGTATCCTTAAGTCCGCGTTTTTTTAATACCTCGAGCATCGGCACTCCCGCTGTACCGCTTGGTTCTCCGTCATCATTGGCTTTTTGGACATGATCGTTCTCGCCAATTACGTAAGCCGAACAATTATGAGTCGCATTCCAGTGCTGTTTCTTTATTTTCTGTATAAATTCCTGTGCCTCTTGCTCGGTAGAAACACGGCTTACATGACAGATAAAACGAGATTTTTCTATCACAATTTCGTGTTCTCCAGCTTCTTTCACAGTAAAATAGCTATGCAGCATGCTTGCTGACCCCCTGCTAAGCATAAAAGACTGTTTATACAAATTCGTACAGTCTTTAGAATTTTTGTGCGTATTTTGTTATCATAAAGACTAGAAGGTAAATAAAATTACTTTTTCTAGAATATACGCATTCTTTCATTATAATTCGACGTAATTTGCAGATCAATTACATTTATAATAAAAATATATGACAACGCCGTGACGGAGGGAAATTATGAATAAAACAAAGATGGATTCCAAAGTTCTGGATTCTATTTTGATGAAGATGCTGAAAACCGTTGACGGGAGCAAGGACGAGGTTTTTCAAATCGGGGAGCAGTCACGCCAGCAGTATGAACAGCTGGTTGAAGAGCTGAAACAAATTAAACAGCAGGTGTATGAAGTGATCGAGCTTGGCGATAAACTTGAAGTGCAAACCCGCCATGCGAGAAACCGGTTATCCGAGGTCAGCCGCAATTTCCATAGGTTCAGTGAAGAAGAAATCCGGACTGCTTACGAAAAAGCCCATAAACTGCAGGTGGAATTGACGATGATTCAGCAGCGTGAAAAGCAGCTGCGCGAACGCCGGGATGATTTAGAGCGAAGACTGTTGGGGCTTCAAGAAATCATTGAGCGATCTGAATCATTAGTAAGCCAAATAACAGTTGTGCTGAACTATTTGAATCAGGATTTGCGTGAGGTCGGACTGCTTCTTGCTGATGCTCAGGCAAAACAGGACTTCGGCTTAAGAATTATTGAGGCACAGGAAGAAGAAAGAAAAAGAGTCTCAAGAGAAATTCATGACGGACCTGCTCAAATGCTGGCGAATGTTATGATGAGATCGGAATTAATCGAGCGGATTTTCCGTGACAGGGGTACTGAGGACGGGTTCCAAGAAATTAAAAATCTCCGCCAAAATGTTCGCAATGCCCTTTACGAAGTGAGAAGGATTATATATGATTTAAGACCGATGGCCCTTGATGACCTAGGCTTGATTCCAACTTTAAGGAAATATTTAAATACAACGGAAGAATATAATGGGAAGGTCAAAATACATTTTCAGTGCATTGGTGAAACAGAGGATAAGCGGCTTGCGCCCCAGTTTGAAGTTGCACTCTTCAGGCTCGCACAGGAGGCTGTGTCTAATGCGCTAAAGCATTCTGAATCTGAAGAAATTACAGTCAAAGTTGAGATCACAAAGGATTTTGTGATTTTAATGATAAAAGATAACGGCAAAGGGTTCGACTTGAAGGAAGCGAAAGAGAAGAAAAACAAATCATTCGGTTTGCTGGGCATGAAAGAAAGAGTAGATTTATTGGAAGGAACGATGACGATAGATTCGAAAATAGGTCTTGGGACATTTATTATGATCAAGGTTCCGTTATCTCTTTGACTATGATTTGTAAAATAGAGCCAAAAGACATATTGACCGAATGCTAGCGTATATAGAACAATAATACAAGGAGGCGTGGCTTGTGACTAAAGTAAACATTGTTATTATCGACGACCATCAGTTATTTCGTGAAGGTGTAAAACGGATATTGGATTTTGAACCTACCTTTGAAGTGGTAGCCGAAGGTGATGACGGAGACGAAGCGGCTCGTATTGTAGAGCACTATCATCCTGATGTTGTGATCATGGATATCAATATGCCGAACGTAAATGGTGTGGAAGCTACAAAACAGCTTGTAGAGCTGTATCCTGAATCTAAAGTAATTATTCTATCAATTCACGATGACGAAAATTATGTAACACATGCCCTGAAAACAGGTGCAAGAGGTTATCTGCTGAAAGAGATGGATGCTGATACATTAATTGAAGCGGTTAAAGTAGTGGCCGAGGGCGGTTCTTACCTTCATCCGAAGGTGACTCACAACCTCGTTAACGAATTCCGCCGACTTGCAACAAGCGGTGTTTCTGCACATCCTCAGCACGAGGTTTATCCTGAAATCCGCAGACCATTACATATTTTAACTAGGCGGGAATGCGAAGTGCTGCAGATGCTTGCAGACGGAAAAAGCAACCGCGGTATTGGTGAATCATTGTTTATCAGTGAGAAAACCGTGAAAAACCATGTGAGCAACATTCTGCAAAAAATGAATGTTAACGACCGAACGCAAGCCGTTGTGGTCGCCATTAAAAATGGCTGGGTGGAAATGAGATAGTATAATACGAGACTTGCCTTTTACTAGGCAGGTCTTTTTTTAGGCTTCTGTTTCGCTTACAATAGAGTTATAAAGCAATAAGGCAGGTATCAAAGCTATGAAAATTGCAGTTGTAACAGACAGCACAGCATATATTCCGAAAGAAATGCGTGAACAACATCAAATACATATGATTCCTCTCCAGGTTGTTTTTGGTGAAGAAACTTATCGTGAAGAAATCGAATTGGACTGGAGAAGCTTTTACGATGAAGTGAAAAAACATGCAGAGCTTCCAACTACTTCTCAGCCGCCAATCGGTGAGCTGGTTGCTTTGTACGAGGAACTTGGCAGATCTTATGATGCGGTCATCAGTATCCATCTGTCCAGCGGGATCAGCGGAACGTTCAGCAGTGCATCAGCGGCTGACACCATGGTGGACAATATTGACGTGTATCCATTTGACTCAGAGATCAGCTGCTTGGCTCAAGGCTTTTATGCTCTTAAAGCTGCTGAATTAATTAAAAAGGGAGCATCATCGCCACAAGATATTATAAAAGAACTGGAAGAAATGAAAAAAACAGTTCGGGCGTATTTTATGGTGGATGATTTAGCCCATCTTCAGCGGGGCGGGCGATTAAGCAGCGCCCAGGCCTTTATTGGGAGTCTTCTAAAGGTAAAGCCTATCCTTCATTTTGACAATAAGGTAATTGTGCCTTTTGAGAAGATTCGCACACGTAAAAAAGCAATTTCTCGAATTTACGAGCTTTTGGACGAAGATGCGAGTAAAGGATTGCCTATGCGTGCTGCTGTTATCCATGCTAATCGAGAAGAAGAAGCAGCGAAAATCATTGAAGAGCTTTCTGTAAAGTATCCTCATGTAGAATTTTATAACAGTTATTTTGGCGCGGTTATCGGCACTCATCTAGGTGAAGGCGCGCTAGGGGTTTGCTGGTGTTTGAAATAACGTAAAATCTCCGTTTTAGCACCGGAGATTTTTTTATATTCTTATTTTGATTGCTGGACAGAAAATCTTCATTAGGGCAGACTGTCTCAAAAGGAGGCGGTGTAAGGATGATTGTGCCGAATGAAAAGAACATTTCTTTTTCAAAAGAATTACAGCAGACACTCCAAAGCCGTCACTTGCTCAGAAATGAACTCCCATTTTCTGATGAGCTGATTGAATGGCATATCGAGAATGGCTATATTGCCGCTCAAAAATCTATATCCATAAACAAAGGGAGGTATAGGTGTAATAGGTGCGGCCAAGATGATCAGCGGTATTTTTCTTTTTATCTCTCATCTGGAAAGCATCAGATGTATTGCCGCTCTTGTGTCATGATGGGAAGAGTGAGCGAGGATGTGCCTTTATATTCTTGGATAGAGGAGGATGAACCAAGCCGGCAGCCGATAAAGCTGGTATGGAATGGCAAGCTCTCAAGCGGACAGCAAAAAGCCGCCAATGTCTTAATTGATGCGATATCAAAGAAAGAAGAACTCCTCATCTGGGCGGTTTGCGGCGCTGGCAAAACAGAGATGCTATTCCCCGGTATTGAATCTGCCTTAAATCAAGGATTGCGTGTATGTATTGCAACACCTCGCACCGATGTTGTATTAGAGCTTGCTCCGAGACTCAAATCTGCCTTTCAGGATGCAGACATTTCAGCGCTTTACGGAGGAAGCGAGGACAAAGGGCGCTTATCTCCGCTTATGATTTCCACCACACATCAGCTTTTGCGGTATAAAGACGCATTTGACGTCATGATCATTGATGAAGTTGATGCTTTTCCATATTCTGTTGACCAAACTCTTCAATTCGCAGTTCAAAAAGCTAGAAAGAAAAACAGCACTCTAGTTTATTTAAGTGCAACACCGTCTAAACAATTAAAAAGAAAAATAATGAACGGACAGCTGCCTACAATTCGCATTCCAGCAAGACATCATCAGAAACCTTTACCGGAACCGCGATTTCTATGGTGCGGAAACTGGAAAAAGAAATTAAACCGAAATAAAATGCCGATAGCGGTAAAAAGGTGGATAGTGTTTCATGTGAAAGAAGGAAGGCCTGTTTTTTTGTTTGTTCCTTCCGTTTCAGTGCTGGAAAAGGCAGCTGCATGTTTTACAGGCAGCAGCTGCCGAACGGCATCAGTGCATGCAGAAGATAAGCACAGAAAAGAAAAAGTGCAGCAATTCAGAGACGGTCAGCTTGATCTCTTACTCACAACAACAATTTTAGAAAGAGGAGTTACGGTTCCCAATGTACAAACGGGTGTATTAGGGGCGGAATCGCCTATCTTCACGGAAAGCGCACTTGTACAGATCGCAGGAAGGACCGGGCGGCACAAAGAGCATGCGGATGGTGATGTTATTTTCTTTCATTACGGAAAAACAAAGAGTATGCTGGAAGCAAAAAAGCATATAAAAGAAATGAATCACTTGGCGGTGAAAACTGAATGAACAGACTAGCCTTTATTTGAAAACGTGGTACAGTATACTCATATAAACGCGATGAGGAGCTGTAAAAATGCTTGTCAATTCTAAAGAAATCGTAATGAAAGAACTGCTCGACCGATATATGGACCAGCTTCATATGATCTGCACTTGCCAAGTTTGCAAAAACGACGTATTGGCACTTTCTTTGAACAAAGTGAGACCATCCTACGTCACTGATCTGAAAAAGATTGCATTTAAGAAAGCTGAGCTGGTAGATAAACAAAAAAATACGGCTATGCTTGTCATTTTAGCTGAATCTGCTGCTGTGGTATCAGAGAGTCCAAGCGATTTATGCCAAACGAAGCTAGAGGAGGCACTCATAAACTGATCTGTCTATTGTGCGATTCGCAAATGTCTCAACCTGTTACATGGAGAGCCCTATTTTTATTAAAGCCCGACGAAAAGGTCTGTCATTCGTGCAGAAGCAAATTAAAGAAAATCACAGGACATGTTTGCATCCAGTGCGGCAGACCTCAGCCTGTATCTTCGGTATGCAAGGATTGCGAGGCGTGGAAATCAAGGGTTAGTCACAGATTGCTGCTCCGCCAAAACCGTTCAGTTTACACATATAATGATATAATGAAAGAAACGCTCTCCCGGTTTAAGTTTAGAGGAGATACGGAAATCATAAATGTTTTTAAAAGTGATTTTTCTTCTGCCTTTTCAAAGGTTTACCCCGATAAGCATTTTGTTCTCGTTCCTATTCCGTTGAGCAAGGAACGAAAAGAAGAGCGCGGATTTAATCAGGCTCAGCTCTTGGCAGAATGTTTAGATCGACCTATCTGTCAGCCCCTTATCCGCCTGAATAATGAAAAACAGTCTAAGAAAAAGAAAACAGAACGCCTGCTTTCAGCGTCTATTTTTGATACGAAAAACAACTCAGTTGAAGGTATGGATATCATTTTAATAGACGATCTTTATACAACAGGCGCCACTTTGCATTTTGCAGCCCGCTGCTTATTAGAGAAAGGAAAAGCCGCTTCAGTAGCATCTTTTACCTTGATCAGGAGCTAAATGATTTTGATTTTATGCCGATATAATCACTAGAAATTAACACAGGAATATTATCGAATAAGGAGAAGAAAGATGGGAGAACTGGCGAATTGCCCAAAATGCAATGCTCTATTTTTAAAAACCAATCTGCAAACCGTCTGTCAAGCGTGTATTAAGGAAGAAGAAAAATTGTTTGAGATTGTGTATAAGTTTTTAAGGAAACAGGAAAACCGGCAATCAACTTTGAGTCAGGTAACCGAGGAAACAGGTGTAGAAGAAGAACTGATACTGAAATTTATCAGGCAAAAGCGTATTCAAATCACTCATTTTCCTAATTTGGGATACCCTTGTGAAAGATGCGGGACATCAATTCGAGAAGGCAAGTTCTGCAAGGCTTGTCAGTCTGATTTAAAGGCTCAAATGGACCATTTGAACCATGAGGATACACTGAAAACAGAAAGGGAAAATAGTAGAAAAGACACATACTATGCCTATAATACCAAAAACAGCTGATTCCCTAAACTAACTGAAACGGCAGTCGATAAAAGGGTTAGATTGTTTAAAGACTGCAACGGAAAGCGAGAGGAATCCTATGAAAATCAATCAATTTGGAACACAATCCGTTAATCCTTACCAAAAAAAATATGAAAAGCAAGCGATGCACAAAACTGCTGCACAACCTCAAGATAAAATTGAAATTTCATCACAGGCTAAGGAACTGCAAAATGCATCCGATGCAGTCACTGGTTCACGACAAGAAAAAATTGCGCAGCTTAAAGCGCAAATTGAAAATGGATCATACAAAGTAGACGCAAATCATATCGCGAAAAATATCGTTAATTTTTATAAAAAGCAATAAAAAGGAGAAAGCCCATGTCAGCAAAGCCAATTATTGAACAATTGAAGCGACTTTGCGTTCTGCATGAGCACCTGCTCACGCTGTCTGAGGAAAAGACGGAAGCGCTCAAAGCCGGCAAAACAAAAGAGCTTTCTAACATTTTGACAAAAGAGCAAAAGTATATTCAAGCAATCGGTCAGACAGAAGATGACCGGATAAAAGCAACGTTGGCCTTTCTCGGATACAGCGAAAACAACACCATTTCCGCATGTATCGCCAAAACCGCAGGCAGAGAAAAGGCAGAGCTGGAACAGCTATATGAAGCCCTTTCTAACGTTTTAGGACGTCTGAAAGAAGTGAATGAGATGAATAGACAGCTGACGAGAGATGCACTGCAGTTTATCTCTATTTCGTACGATATGCTGGTCCCTAAAGAAAATAATTTCAATTACAGCAAATCAATTAAAGCGGAGCTTCCAAAGAGCAGCCGAATGAAGCTATTTGATTCAAAAGCTTAGCAGAAAGGAATTCGGAATATGACATCTACCTTTATGGGGCTTGAAACTGCAAGGCGGGCGTTAAGCGCTCAGCAGGCAGCGTTAAGCACTACTGCAAATAACGTGGCAAATGCCAATACTGATGGTTATACAAGACAGCGGGTCTCACTAGAAGCAACTGACTATTTCCCTGCTGTCTCGAAAAATATGGAAAAAACTGCGGGACAAATGGGAACGGGCGTCCAAGGGAAATCAGTTGAGCGAATCAGAGATATCTTTCTTGACTACCAATACCGTCTTCAAAACAACAGTGCCGGATACTATGACACGAAAGCCAAAGCTCTGTCCCAAATGGAAGGCATTTTTAATGAAAATGATAACAGCGGCTTGAACAGTGTGCTCAATTCATTTTGGAATTCGCTGCAGGAATTATCGAATAATACAAATGAAGAAAGCGCGCGTTCTGTTGTTGCCAAAAAAGGACAAGCTGTAGCTGAAACGTTTAATTATATTTCAGAATCACTTACAAATGTTCAATCGAACTTAAAAGAAGAGCTGAATACTACGGTGTTGGACGTCAATTCAGTGCTTTCTCAATTAAACAGTTTAAATAAGCAAATTGCACAAGTAGAACCATCCGGGCTTCTTCCGAATGGCTTATATGACCAGCGGGATTTGCTGATCGATAAATTATCCTCAATGGTTGATATTAAAGTCAGCTACAACAAATCAGGCGGAAATGCACTTGCTTCTGCTGAAGGAACTGCATCAATCGAAATCCTTGATAAAAATAAACAGTCGCTCGGGACTGTTTTGAACGGTGAAAATTACGAGGTTTCACAACTTGCAGTTAACTATGACAATGATTCTGGGTTAGTATCAGGTATTTCAATCGGAGATAAAGCTATACAGGTAGAGTCATTCAGCGGCAAGGGATCCTTTTTAGGACTTGTAGAGTCTTACGGATATTTAACATCAGACGGCAAAGAAAAAGGCGTATATCCAGACATGCTTTCCGATCTTGATAATATGGCACTTGAATTTGCGAAAGCCTTCAATGAAGTGCATAGTAATGGTTTGACCAAAAGCGGCGCACAAGGCGGGAACTTTTTTGACTTTACCGGCGGTGAAACGGAGCCTGCCAAGGGAGCAGCTGGCAAGATTAAAGTAGCTGACAGCATATTAGATTCAAAAGGCGCCAATATCGCTTTCTCATTGACTGGCGCAGCCAACGATAATGCAAATGCTACAAAATTAGCGAATGTTTTAACAGGTAAAATCACCATTAAAGGGAAAGAAACCAGTGTGTTAGATTATTATGCGGGTCTGATTGGCGAGCTGGGTATCAGTGCTCAAGAGGCGAATCGTCTGGCATCTAATACCGAAACACAGCTGAATGATGCGGACATAAACCGTCAGCAAATGAGCGCGGTCTCTTTAGATGAAGAAATGACCAATATGATTCAATTCCAACACGCATACAATGCTGCTGCAAGAATGGTGACGTTACAAGACGAAATACTCGACAAAGTAATCAACGGCATGGGTGTCGGAGGAAGGTAGGTAGAGGCAAATGAGAGTAACACAAGGAATGATCCAGCAAAACTCATTGAGATATATCGGTTCAAGCTACTCCAAGCTGGATAAGCTTCAATCGCAGATTTCGTCGGGAAAAAAAGTCTCAAAAGCTTCTGACGATCCTGTCGTAGCGATGAAAAGCTTAAAGTATAATACGCAATTGTCTCAAGTACAGCAATATAAAAGTAATGCTTCTCAAGCCTTTACCTGGCTCGAAAACACTGAAACAAACATTACTGAAGGAATTGACATCTTATCAAAGGTCAGAGACTTAGCTGTACAAGCTCAAAATGATACAAACGGCGAAGCAGAGCGGCAAGCGATGGGCGTTGAAGTGAAGCAGTTAAAGGATCAGCTTTTAAAAATCGCAAATACACAAGTGAACGGAAGATATATCTTTAACGGCACGAATTCAGACAAGCCTCCGGTTACAGATAATGGAAACGGTACTTATACAATTTCTGATACTGCTGATGTTGTTGTCAATATATCGAATAATATGACATTAAAAGTGAACTCAGATCCAAAATCAGCTTTTGGAGGCACTTCTGAAAGCGGACAGAATGTTTTTGAAATGCTTGACTCAATTGAGAAGGTACTAAGTTCAGGTTCAGCTGATGGCATGGACAACGTTTTAAATGATATTGATCAATTTTCTGGCGGCATGAGCGCTGAACGCTCTGATCTTGGAGCGAGATATAATCGTCTTGAACTTGTTAATACAAGGCTTTCAGCTCAAGAAGAAACAGCGACAAAAGTGTTGTCAGACAATGAAGATGTAGAACTGGAAGAAGTAATAACTGAATTTATTGCGCAGCAAAGTGTGCACAGGGCTACTCTGGCTGTAAATGCGCAAATTGTTCAGCCTACACTAATTGACTTTTTAAAGTAAGCGGCTCTCAGGAGTTCGCTTTTTTTATAGTTAGGAGGTAAAACGATGCAAATTCCTAGATTGATTATGCACAGTGTTCAAGGGAAAATTGGGTTAACAACAACGCCTGCCAGCTTGAAAATGGAGCAGCCGCAAGCCGATCTTGAGATCGAACAGCCAAGCGCGGAAATGGAAATATCGGTAAAACCAGGAAAACTCACGATTGATCAAACACAAGCATGGGAAGAATTAGACAGAAAACATATCCTCCAAAGAATTGAAGAAGCCGCCCAGCAAGGGCATGAAGATGTAATGGAGGGGATAGCTCGCATTGTACAAGAAGGAGACGAGCTAATGAGAATTGAAAATAAGGGGAATCCTATCGCTTCACAAGCAAAGAGGAACTCTGAGATGAAACAAATTCAATTAGGTGAGCGCTATGCTATTTCTATTTCAAGAGTGAAAGTACAATATACCCCGTCGGAACTTGATATTCAGATTACGCCGAAAAAGCCTGTGATCCAGGCTGAACCGAGAAAACCAATTGTTGAATATACGCCTGGAAACGTTCAGGTTGACATGCTTCAATACCCTGATTTAAATATAGATGTAGAGTACCCGAAAGAATCACTCGAAAAGTAAAAAGAAAAGGATCGTGAATCATGATCATTCATACAAAGTACCATGGCCAAATGAACGTAAAAGAAGAACAAATCATTCTTTTTGAAAACGGGATTCCGGGCTTTTTAGAAGAAAAACAATTCGTCATCCTGCCGCTTTCAGAAGACTCTCCATTCGTGGCGCTGCAGTCCGTCACTACAGAAAATCTTGCGTTCATCGTTGTGAGTCCGTTCATCTTTTTTAAAAATTATGAATTTGACCTTGATGAATCAACAGCTGGACTTTTGGATATCGATAACATTGAAGATGTAGAAGTGATGACGATTTTGACCATGGCAGAGCCATTCGAAAAATCGACCGCCAATTTATTGGCTCCCGTCATTGTGAATCGGAAGAACATGAGGGCAAAGCAAATCGTTTTACAAGACTCCTCGTATATGACAAAGCATCCGATTGGAGGAGAATCATGCTAGTTTTATCGCGAAAAACCAACGAAGCGATTCAAATAGGTGCTGATATTGAAGTGAAAGTCATTTCGGTTGAAGGTGATCAAGTGAAACTGGGAATTGATGCCCCAAAGCATATTGATATTCACCGGAAAGAAATATACTTGACTATTCAAGAAGAAAATAACCGCGCAGCAGCATTATCCAGCGATGTGATCGCCGCATTATCCTCACAAAAAAAGTGAGGATTTTTTATTTTTGTATTAACAAAATCAGAGACGATCCGATATTACTGATGTAGCCGGAGGAGGCGCAGGACTCTCCGCCGGTCAAAAATGAGGCACAAGGACGTGCCTAAAAACACATTCAGGGAGGAACAAAACAATGAGAATTAACCACAATATCGCAGCACTTAACACATTAAACCGTTTAGGTTCAAACAACGGCGCTAGCCAAAAGAACATGGAGAAACTTTCTTCAGGTCTTCGTATCAACCGTGCGGGAGATGACGCAGCAGGTCTTGCGATCTCTGAAAAAATGAGAGGACAAATCAGAGGTTTAGAAATGGCTTCTAAAAACTCTCAAGACGGAATCTCACTTATCCAAACAGCTGAGGGTGCATTGACTGAAACTCATGCAATCCTTCAACGTATGCGTGAACTTACTGTTCAAGCAGGAAATACAGGTACACAGGAACCAGATGACCTTAAATCTATCCAAGACGAAATCTCCGCTCTAAAAGAAGAAATCGGCGGTGGTACTGATGCAAACGGGATTGCAGACCGTACGCAATTCAACGGTAAAAACCTGTTAGATGGTTCTTTCGCTAGCGGAACAGCAGACCTTACATTCCAAATTGGTGCAAATAAAGGACAGCAATTAACAGTAAATATCGACAGCATGAAAGCAGCAGACCTTGGGACAACTGTAGCAATCAGTGATATCGATGTAACAAAGTTTGATACTTCATCATTCGATGATCAACTTGACGGAATTGATGAAGCCATCACTCAAGTTTCTAACCAACGTTCTAAACTTGGTGCGGTACAAAACCGTCTAGAGCACACAATCAACAACTTAAGCGCTTCTGGTGAAAACTTGACAGCTGCTGAATCTCGTATCCGTGACGTTGACATGGCGAAAGAAATGAGCGAGTTCACAAAGAACAACATTCTTTCTCAAGCTTCTCAAGCGATGCTTGCTCAAGCAAACCAACAGCCACAAAACGTACTTCAATTGTTACGTTAATGAGAGGCCCCTTAATGGGGCTTTTTTATGTTGACTCATCATTGAATATAGTCGATCTTTGAAGAGCATATGTGAATCACTTCATGTGATGCCAATATTTTAAGTTGGAATATGGGTGCTTTTGAATTATTTAAATGAATCACATCACAATGGAAGTTTTTTGAAAAAACAACTTGTATATAGATAGGTAAATAATAAAAACTTAGAAATGCTAAACATCCTATAAAATTTTCCGATATTTAAATTGTCAGGGTTGATAAGCCCTAGAACGAAGGACTTTTTTCAGACAAGGACGTCTGTCAGGTCCCAAATACATGGAGGTAATAGAAAATGAGAATTAACCACAATATCGCAGCACTTAACACATTGAATCGTTTAGGTTCAAACAACGGCGCTAGCCAAAAGAACATGGAGAAACTTTCTTCAGGTCTTCGCATCAACCGCGCGGGAGATGACGCTGCAGGTCTTGCGATCTCTGAAAAAATGAGAGGACAAATCAGAGGTTTAGAAATGGCTTCTAAAAACTCTCAAGACGGAATCTCTCTTATCCAAACAGCTGAGGGTGCATTAACTGAAACTCATGCAATCCTTCAACGTGTTCGTGAACTAGTTGTTCAAGCTGGAAACACAGGTACACAAGACGATACAGATCTTGGTGCAATTCAAGAAGAAATCGGTAACTTAGTTGAAGAGATTGGAAATGGAACTGGTAAAAACGGTATCTCCGATCGTACTGAATTCAATGGTAAAAAACTCCTTAATGGAGATTTCAATTCCACTGATGGAAAAAAACTCACTTTCCAAATTGGTGCAAACAAAGCGCAAAAATTAGATGTGAACATCGAAGCGATGTCATCTGACAAGCTTGGTGCAACTCAAGCTGATGGAACTCTTGTAACTGGCCAATCGGTTGCTGACATTGATGTAAAACAATTTGCTGCTGCTACACCGACTCTTACATTTGATCAACAATTAGACATCGTTGACGGTGCTATTAAACAAGTTTCTAACCAACGTTCTAAACTTGGTGCGGTACAAAACCGTCTAGAGCACACAATCAACAACTTGAGCGCTTCTGGTGAAAACTTGACAGCTGCTGAATCTCGTATCCGTGACGTTGACATGGCGAAAGAGATGAGCGAGTTCACAAAGAACAACATTCTTTCTCAAGCTTCTCAAGCAATGCTTGCTCAAGCGAACCAACAGCCGCAAAACGTACTTCAATTGTTACGTTAATTTTAAAAAGGACCTTGGCGTTTGCCGGGGTCTTTTCTTTTATATTTCTAACTTCGAATCATTCTCCAAGCTATTACTAACTCATGATATAATAACTGGATTCTCTACTAACTTTTTATAAATGTATGACCAAAACAAGAATTCTAAAACAGATGAGTTTTTTTCCAAAAATATGTGTAATAATATCGCGACTCAGTCGATATAAACTGTAGATTGGGGCATAGGGGATGATCAATTGAACATTGAAAGGCTCACTACGTTACAACCGGTTTGGGATCGATATGATACTCAAATACATAATCAGAAAGATCATGAGAGCGGGGTTCCTGTTCATCAAGTTTCACAGTCTAATCTCGCTGAAATGGTAGGGGAAATGAACAAGCTTTTGGAACCTTCGCAAGTTCACCTGAAGTTTGAGCTTCATGAGAAGTTAAATGAATACTATGTACAAGTAATAGAGGACTCTACAAATGAAGTCATCCGTGAAATTCCGCCAAAACGGTGGCTTGATTTTTATGCGGCTATGACTGAATATCTTGGCTTATTTGTGGATGAAAAAAAGTAGATGAGGAGTGGTTGAAAATGGTTACAAGAATATCAGGCCTGGCTTCAGGAATGGATATAGATGATATCGTATCAAAGCTGATGCAGACAGAAAAAGCGCCGCTTGACAGGCTGAATCAAAAAAAACAGACTCTTGAATGGCAGCGTGACAGCTATCGAGAAGTAAATACAAAAATAAAAGAGATGCAAGACTATATGTCTAAAAATACATTGACATATCCGAGTACGTATCAGAACAAAACCGTGACAAGCTCAAATGATTCTGTATTAACAGCCACAGGAACCGTAAGTGCGCCGAACTCTTCTTCTACCGTTGAAGTAGCAAGCTTGGCAACAGCGGCAACATATAAAGCTGATCATTATACAGGATATACGCAAGGTGATTATAATTTGGCATTTAACGTTACGGCGCCTGGCGAGACAACGGCAAAAACAGTCAACATTAGTGTGGCAAGTACTGATACGATTGATAACGTGATTTCTAAAATTAACAAATCAGATCTAAAGGTATCGGCATTTAAAGATAAAATCTGGAATGGTACTGAGTATATAGAAACGATTGCGTTTTCTTCTAAAGAAACGGGCGCAGGAGGCAGCATACAGGCAGCTGACTCGGCTACAGCTGATTTTATGTCTGGTCAGCTTGGATTTTCTTTGGACGCTGATAATAAGCTCACTGCTTATAAAGAAGGAACAAATGCAAAAGTCACCATCAACGGCTTTGAAATGGAGAAGCTGACAAACAATTTCACAGTTAATGGCGTGACCTACTCGATCAAAAATACAACTGCAGCCACAGGCCCTGTTACGACAGCTGTTTCTACTGATGTAGACGGGATTTACAACCAAATTAAAGATTTTGTAGACAAATACAATGAATTGGTTGACAGCATGAATGAAAAGCTGCAAGAAGAAAAATACAGAGACTATACACCGCTGACAAGTGAACAAAAAGAAGCCATGTCCGATAAAGAGGTAGAACTCTGGGAAAAGAAAGCGAAAAGCGGTTTGCTGAGAAATGATGCCAGCATAAGCGGTGGTACGAACCAAATGAGAACAGATTTTTATTCTCAAGTATCAGCAGACGGAAAAAATTATCAATTGACTGAATTTGGCATCACAACCTCAAGCACTTACCAATTGCGGGGACATTTAGAGATTAATGAAGAAAAACTGAAAGCGAAAATACAGGAAGATCCCGAAGGTGTTGCCGCCTTATTTACAAACGGATCGAGCAGCAGCGCTTATAATGAAAAAGGAATTATGAAACGCATCGGTGACACACTGAAAAGCACAGTGAAAAGCATTGAAGCAAAAGCCGGCAACTCGACAATGGGGACGAATAACTATTCAATCGGTAAAAATCTAAACACGATCAGCACAGATATCATCAACATGCAGGACCGATTGAACACAGTTGAAAATCGCTATTATAAAAAATTCAGTGCAATGGATTCTGCGATTCAAAAAATGAACGAACAATCGTCCTATTTATCACAGCTTCTTGTACAATAAATGTAATTTGGAGGATGACACATGGCGATCCAAAATCCTTATGCAGCCTATCAGCAAAATTCAGTAAATACCGCTACACCTGGTGAACTGACGCTTATGCTGTATAATGGCTGTTTGAAATTTATAAGACTAGCATCTCAGGCCATTGAAAATGATGATATGGAACGCAAAAATGAAAATCTGATTAAGGCGCAAAATATCATCCAGGAATTAAATTTCACATTGAACCGTAACATAGAGCTTTCTGCTTCAATGGGTTCGATGTACGATTACATGTATCGAAGATTGGTGCAGGCAAATATCAAAAATGATACAAGTATGCTGGCTGAGGTTGAAGGCTATGTGACAGATTTACGCGATGCATGGAAACAAGCCATTCAAAGTGAACGGAAGGACCGGCACGGATCAGGCGGAATGGCATGAATAACATAGAGCAGCTATACACTGAGACGAAGGGCATGCTGTCACACATACAAGATACACCGGAAAGCGATGAACTTTTAAAGCAAATTGAAGACTTTGTGACGAAACGGTCTGAACTGATTCAGGAGATTTCTCTGCCGCTTTCAGAAGAGGAGCAAGAGCAGATGAAACTTATCCTGACCTGGGATCAGTTCATTGTAAAGGAAATGGAAAGGCTGAAGCAGTCGATCGCAGGCGAACTTCAGAAAATGAAAAGAAAACGGACGATGCATACAACATATTTAAATCCTTATAACAACATCACGATTGACGGCAGATATTATGACAAGCGTAAATAGGTGAGTGTCTTGAAGAGCATTGAAGATTATGCGCTTTTATCAGCTTACTATCATCTTCTTTTCACTATTGAAGAAGGGCTGTGTTATTTGATAGAGGCTGAACAGAACCTGTCAAAAACAGAAGGGGATCGGATCTATCAAGATCTGATCCAAGCCTTTTTTTATTTGGATTCAACACATTCAACACTGCTCACTATTATGGACACGCGATGTGCTGAAATCTGTATTAAAGCATTTGACCAAATTTTTGCGGAGTTTGATCAATTGGTCTCTTTTTCTTTTCCCTCTCATACATTCTGTGAGTATTTAGAAGAACATTTTCTGATTCATTATAGACAATGGATGAGGTCTATTCATCAATGTATGGCACCCTTTGTCATCAATTAGGCGAGTGTGAGGTATTTGTTTCTTTCAATCAGCATATACATATACCTCCGAACCGCCAATACAGCAGGAAATATAAATATAATTCGACAAATTTCACTGAATATTCACAAAAAGTTAATGTTTCAACAGGAATTGTGAAGGGTAAAGAAGAATTAGATACATATCCTTAATAAAAGGGAGGCGTTCTTTGATGAACTACAACATCAGAGGAGAAAATATTGAAGTGACACCCGCGTTAAAGGATCATGTCGAGAAGAAAATCGGCAAGCTGGAGCGTTATTTTGACCATAACGTGAATGCTGATGTGAACGTCAACTTGAAGTTTTACAACGACAAGGAGTCTAAAGTTGAAGTTACGATTCCGATGACAGATCTGGCGCTTCGATCTGAGGTGCATAACGAGGATATGTACAACGCAATTGATCTCGCAACAAATAAACTGGAACGTCAAATCCGCAAGCATAAAACGAAAGTAAACCGCAAATTCCGTGAGCAGGGATCTCCAAAGCATTTATTGGCGAATGGTCTTGGCTCTGATACAGATATTGCGGTTCAGGATGAAATAGAAGATGAGGAGAGCTTGGATATCGTCCGTCAGAAACGCTTTAATTTAAAGCCGATGGACAGTGAAGAAGCGATCTTGCAAATGAATATGCTCGGCCATAATTTCTTTGTTTTCACAAATGCGGAAACAAATCTTACGAATGTCGTATACCGCAGAAATGATGGGAAATATGGCTTGATTGAACCGACTGAATAATGACAAGAAGCCTTCCGTGATGACTGCGGAAGGTTTTTGTTTTTTCTTATTTGCAAATTCTTTGGAAATAAGTAAAGGTATGATATGATAATGAGAGGTATACATGGACTAGTAAATTATTTACACATGACCGCAAACCAGACATGTGATGATAGAGGAGCGTTATAAATGCTTGGAATTTTAAATAAAATGTTTGATCCAACAAAACGTACGCTGAATAGATACGAAAAAATAGCTAACGATATTGATGCGATTCGCGGAGACTATGAAAATCTCTCTGATGATGCGCTGAAACATAAAACGATTGAATTTAAAGAGCGTCTTGAAAAAGGGGAGACAACTGATGATCTTCTTGTTGAAGCCTTCGCGGTTGTTCGTGAGGCTTCACGCCGCGTAACCGGCATGTTTCCGTTTAAAGTCCAGCTCATGGGCGGTGTGGCGCTTCATGACGGAAATATCGCGGAAATGAAAACAGGGGAAGGGAAAACGTTAACCTCTACTCTGCCTGTTTATTTAAATGCGTTAACAGGTAAAGGCGTACACATCGTCACTGTCAACGAATACTTAGCCAGCCGTGATGCTGAGCAGATGGGGAAAATTTTCGAGTTTCTCGGTCTGACTGTCGGCTTGAATTTAAACTCAATGTCAAAAGAAGAAAAACGCGAAGCTTATGCTGCTGACATTACCTACTCTACAAACAATGAGCTTGGCTTCGACTATTTGCGTGACAATATGGTTCTGTATAAAGAGCAGATGGTTCAGCGTCCGCTTCATTTTGCGGTAATAGATGAAGTTGACTCGATTTTAATTGATGAAGCGAGAACACCGCTTATCATTTCTGGACAAGCTGCGAAATCCACTAAGCTGTACGTACAAGCAAATTCTTTTGTCCGCACGTTAAAAGCGGAGAAGGATTATACGTATGATATTAAAACAAAAGCTGTTCAGCTTACTGAAGAAGGAATGACGAAGGCAGAAAAAGCATTCGGCATCGATAACTTGTTTGATGTGAAGCATGTCGCGCTCAACCACCATATCAACCAGTCCTTAAAAGCCCATGTGGCGATGCAAAAGGACGTTGACTATGTAGTGGAAGACGGACAGGTTGTTATTGTTGATTCCTTCACGGGACGTCTGATGAAAGGCCGCCGCTACAGTGAGGGGCTTCACCAGGCAATTGAAGCGAAGGAAGGGCTTGAAATTCAAAACGAAAGCATGACCTTGGCGACGATTACGTTCCAAAATTACTTCCGGATGTACGAAAAGCTTGCCGGTATGACGGGTACGGCTAAGACAGAGGAAGAAGAATTCCGTAACATTTACAACATGCAGGTTATTACGATTCCTACTAACAAGCCAGTTGTCCGTGACGACCGTCCGGATTTAATTTATCGCACAATGGAAGGGAAATTTAAGGCGGTTGCTGAGGATGTCGCACAGCGCTACATGACGGGACAGCCTGTGCTTGTCGGTACGGTTGCGGTTGAAACATCAGAATTGATCTCTAAGCTGCTGAAAAACAAAGGGATTCCCCATCAAGTGTTAAACGCCAAAAATCACGAACGTGAAGCGCAGATCATTGAAGAAGCCGGCCAAAAAGGCGCAATTACGATTGCGACAAACATGGCGGGGCGCGGAACAGACATTAAGCTTGGTGAAGGTGTAAAAGAGCTTGGCGGCCTTGCGGTTGTCGGAACGGAACGACATGAATCCCGCCGGATTGACAACCAGCTTCGAGGACGTTCTGGACGTCAGGGAGATCCGGGGATCACCCAATTTTATCTTTCTATGGAAGATGAATTGATGCGCAGATTCGGAGCTGAGCGGACAATGGCGATGCTTGACCGCTTCGGCATGGATGACTCTACTCCTATTCAAAGCAAAATGGTATCCCGTGCGGTTGAATCGTCACAAAAACGCGTTGAAGGCAATAACTTCGATTCGCGTAAACAGCTTTTGCAATATGATGATGTACTTCGCCAGCAGCGTGAGGTCATTTATAAGCAACGCTTTGAAGTCATTGAATCAGAAAACCTGCGTGAAATCGTTGGAAATATGATTCAGTCTTCTCTCGAACGTGCAATTGCAGCTTATACGCCAAGAGAAGAACTTCCTGAGGAATGGAAGCTTGACGGTCTTGTTGAGCTTGTCAACACGACTTACCTTGACGAAGGCGCGCTTGAAAAGAGCGATATCTTCGGCAAAGAGCCGGATGAAATGCAAGAGCTCATCATGGACCGCATTATGACTAAATATGATGAAAAAGAAGAAAAGTTCGGCGAAGAACAAATGCGCGAATTTGAGAAAGTCATCGTGCTTCGCGCCGTCGATTCAAAATGGATGGACCATATCGATGCGATGGATCAGCTTCGCCAAGGGATTCACCTTCGAGCTTACGCGCAAACAAACCCGCTGCGTGAGTATCAAATGGAAGGCTTTGCGATGTTTGAGCATATGATTGAATCAATCGAGGACGAAGTCGCAAAATTTGTGATGAAAGCTGAGATTGAAAACAATCTTGAGCGTGAAGAGGTAGTCCAAGGCCAAACAACGGCTCATCAGCCGCAAGATGGCGACGATAACAAAAAAGCAAAGAAAGCACCGGTTCGTAAAGTGGTTGATATTGGTCGTAATGCGCCATGCCACTGCGGAAGCGGAAAAAAATATAAAAATTGCTGCGGCCGGACTGAATAGTTCGCTCAGGCAAGTTTATTGACCGCGGCGCCTGCAGGCGTCCGCGGATCTTTCAATGAGGTGAATCGGAATGGAATTATCAGAAATTAGGGTAGAGCTCGAAAATATGGCTTCTCGTTTAGCGGACTTTAGGGGGTCTCTTTGACCTCGAATCAAAGGAGGCCCGCATTGCTGAGCTAGATGAACAAATGGCTGATCCAGAATTTTGGAATGATCAGCAGAAAGCGCAAACAGTCATAAATGAAGCAAACGGTTTAAAGGATTACGTCAATTCGTATAATAAACTAAGTGAATCGCATGAAGAATTGCAAATGACTCATGATCTTTTAAAAGAAGAGCCGGACTCAGACCTTCAGCTTGAGCTTGAAAAAGAGCTAAAATCATTAACCAAAGAGTTCAATGAGTTTGAGCTTCAGCTTCTTCTCAGTGAGCCGTATGATAAAAATAACGCGATTTTAGAACTGCATCCTGGTGCGGGCGGTACAGAGTCACAGGATTGGGGCTCTATGCTTCTCAGAATGTACACGAGATGGGCTGAACGCCGCGGATTTAAAGTAGAAACGCTCGATTACCTTCCGGGAGATGAGGCTGGAATTAAGTCAGTTACGCTGCTGATTAAAGGCCACAACGCTTACGGATATATGAAGGCAGAAAAAGGTGTCCATCGTCTCGTGCGGATTTCTCCGTTTGATTCCTCCGGCCGCCGTCATACTTCATTTGTATCGTGTGAAGTTATGCCTGAATTTAACGACGAGATTGATATTGATATCCGTACGGAGGATATTAAAGTTGATACGTACCGTGCAAGCGGAGCGGGCGGACAGCACGTCAATACGACGGATTCAGCCGTTCGGATTACTCACTTGTCGACGAATGTGGTCGTGACATGCCAAACGGAACGCTCACAAATTAAAAACCGTGAAAGAGCCATGAAAATGCTGAAGGCCAAGCTGTATCAGCGCAGAATTGAAGAACAGCAGGCAGAGCTGGATGAAATTCGCGGTGAACAAAAAGAAATCGGCTGGGGCAGCCAAATCCGCTCTTATGTATTCCATCCGTATTCCATGGTAAAAGACCATCGGACCAATACAGAAATGGGGAACGTTCAAGCGGTAATGGACGGAGACATTGATACATTTATTGATGCCTACCTGCGCTCTAAGCTATCATAAGGAGAAAAACACACCTATGTTTCTAGGTGTGTTTTTTCATTTCTTCATATCCTTACTTTCATTGCTGCTTTAGCATATTACCACTTCATTTGGGTGTTATTTACATCTAATCATGGAAGGATTAAAATGCTATCGGAGAGCATAGGAAGAAACGGAGGATATATGATGGGTGTACAGAATAAAACATATCGAGTGATACGGGATTATATATACATATTGATAGGAGCAGCGATTACAGGAGTGTCCTTTAATGTATTTTTGCTTCCAAACAAGATTGCTGCAGGCGGTGTCAGCGGAATCAGCACGATTTTGCAGTCTTATGGTTTTGAAGCAGCATATGTACAATGGATTATTAATATTCCTTTATTTATTGCCGGTGTGATTTTACTCGGGGGGAAATTTGGACTGAAGACGCTTGCGGGTTCTGTGTTTTTGCCGCTTGTTGTGTTTTTGACAAAAGATATTCAGCCCGCCACCCATCATGAGCTCTTAGCGGCGATATTTGGCGGCGTGGGTATCGGTATCGGAATTGGCATTGTCTATTTAGGAAAAGGTTCTACGGGAGGTACAGCCCTGGCTGCACAGATCATTCATAAGTACTCCGGTCTGTCATTGGGGACGTGTCTTGCCATCATTGACGGATTAATTGTCGTGACGGCTATGATCGTATTTAATATTGAGCAAGGTTTATACGCAATGCTTGGCGTCTATGTATCCAGTAAAACAATTGATGTCGTTCAAGTCGGCTTCAATCGGTCAAAAATGGCGCTTATTATCACAAAACAGGAGCAGGCTGTCAAGGAAGCTGTTTTACAAAAGATTGACAGGGGCGTGACGAAAATTTCCGCGGTCGGCGGATATACTGATGATGACCGCCCGATTTTAATGTGTGTGGTTGGGCAAACTGAATTCACCAAATTGAAACAAATCGTAAAACAAATTGATGAGTCAGCTTTTGTGATAGTGGCCGATGCAAGTGAGGTGCTTGGCGAGGGTTTCAAACGCGCTTAAACGAGGTTATAATATGGGAGAGATCGTAAAGGAGTTGTGCTTTTCAACATGAAATCAAAGTTATCGATATTAATGCTTGTATTTGCGCTTTCTGTTCTCTTGGCTGCCTGCGGTTCAAATGATGCCAAAGAAGAAAAAACTAACACCGGCAGCAAGACTGAAGCCTCTGCAGCTGAAGGGGAAGAATTATATCAGCAAAGCTGTGTAGGCTGTCACGGCAAAGATTTAGAAGGTGTGTCAGGGCCTAACCTTCAAGAGGTCGGAGGCAAATACGACAAAGACAAAATTGAAAGTATTATTAAAAACGGCCGCGGCAATATGCCGAAGGGGCTTGTAAATGATAAGGAAGCCGCCGTTATTGCCAATTGGCTGTCAGAAAAAAAATAAGATAGGAAAATCCTTGCCCCGCAGTGAGGCAAGGATTTTTTATGCGTGACAATAAGAATGAAAAGAAACTGTAATAGTATTATGTCTAAATTTGACGTATAATGAAGTGTATTGAAAAATGTAACTTTCAGATTTTTCATCTTTTTACAAATGAATAGGTCATAAATAGTCGAATGAGTTCGAAGAGTATGACCGTGTGATAGATAAAATGATATAAAAGATTAGGTGATTTCATGATAGAGATGAAAGAAGTATACAAGGCCTATCCGAACGGCGTAAAAGCGATCAATGGAATTTCGGTTACTATTCATCCCGGCGAGTTTGTTTATGTTGTCGGTCCGAGCGGAGCAGGTAAATCTACATTTATTAAAATGATATTCAGAGAAGAAAAACCGTCAAAAGGACAAATTTTAATTAATCATAAAGATCTTGCTGCAATTAAAGAAAAAGAAATTCCATTCGTGCGCCGTAAAATAGGTGTGGTCTTTCAGGATTTTAAGCTTCTTCCAAAACTTACTGTTTTTGAAAATGTGGCGTTTGCCCTTGAAGTGATTGGAGAACAGCCGTCTGTCATTAAGAAGCGGGTGCTTGAAGTGCTTGATCTCGTGCAGCTGAAGCATAAAGCGAGACAATTCCCTGACCAGCTTTCAGGCGGAGAGCAGCAGCGTGTATCTATTGCCAGATCAATTGTGAACAACCCTGATGTAGTCATTGCTGATGAACCTACAGGAAACCTTGACCCTGATACGTCTTGGGAAGTCATGAAGACGCTGGAGGAAATCAATAACCGCGGGACAACAGTTGTGATGGCGACACATAACAAAGAAATTGTAAACACCATTACGAAACGTGTCATTGCAATTGAAGATGGTATCATTGTGCGTGATGAGTCAAGAGGGGAGTATGGTTCGTATGATTAAAATTCTCGGGCGCCACTTGCGTGAGAGTTTTAAATCTCTCGGGAGAAACACATGGATGACGTTTGCATCCATTAGTGCTGTAACTGTTACACTGATTTTAGTCGGCGTGTTTTTAGTAATTATGCTGAATTTGAATAACATGGCTTCGAATGCTGAAAAACAAGTCGAAATCAAAGTGCTGATTGATCTGACTGCAGATCAGAAGGCGCAAGAAAAGCTGCAGAGCGATATTAAGGATCTGAAGGGTATTGAAAGTGTCTCTTTTTCCTCTAAAGAAAAAGAGCTTGACCAGCTAGTTGACAGCTTTGGCGAGAGCGGAAAATCCTTGACGATGAAGGATCAGGAAAACCCGCTTAATAACGCATTTGTCGTAAAAACGACAGATCCGCATGATACGCCGAATGTGGCGAAAAAGATTGAAAAAATGGATCATGTCTATAAAGTTTCTTATGGAAAAGAAGAGGTCAGCCGTTTGTTTAAAGTGGTTGGTGTTTCCCGCAACATCGGGATTGCTTTAATTGTCGGCCTGGTATTTACGGCAATGTTCTTAATTTCCAACACCATTAAAATTACTATTTTCGCAAGAAGAAAAGAAATTGAGATCATGAAGCTTGTTGGCGCGACGAACTGGTTTATCCGCTGGCCGTTTTTCCTTGAAGGATTGCTGCTTGGCGTATTCGGTTCAGTCATTCCGATCGCACTGGTGCTGAGCACTTATCAATATGTCATCGGATGGGTCGTTCCGAAAGTTCAAGGATCGTTTGTCTCTCTTCTTCCTTATAATCCTTTTGTATTCCAAGTTTCGTTAGTGCTGGTTGCAATCGGTGCCGTAATTGGGGTATGGGGAAGTTTGACTTCCATCCGCAAGTTTCTGCGAGTATAAAGAGAAAAAAGCCGTCCCGCTTCCGGGAGGGCTTTTCTTTTGTCTTCTTTTTCTTCTATGATTACATGAAATCTCCATCCTTTACATATACTATCTCTAGGTTTTTGATAAAGACAGTTTGTCATACAGGAGGAGTAAAGGATGAATCAAAAAATAATGGCTTTGATAGCAGCGGGAAGCATGCTGTTCGGGGGCGCCGGTGTATATGCGGGAATGAACCTGCTTGAGGTGGATAAGCCTCAGGCTGCAGCTGTTCCTGCGGCGGCACAAGCTGATTCTACACGGGATAAGGCTATGGACAAAATCGAAAAAGCATATGAGCTAATTTCGAATGAATACGTAGAAAAAGTTGATAGAGAGAAGCTCCTAGAGGGAGCAATCCAAGGAATGCTGTCTACGCTAAATGATCCTTATTCTGTCTATATGGACAAGCAGACGGCTAAGCAATTTTCTGATTCTCTTGATTCCTCGTTTGAAGGCATCGGAGCTGAGGTTGGAATGCAAGACGGCAAAATGATTATTGTTTCTCCATTTAAGAAATCGCCAGCAGAAAAAGCCGGTCTCAAGCCTAATGATGAAATTATCAGCATCAATGGAGAACCGATGGCCGGCAAAGATTTAAATCACGCTGTGTTAAAAATAAGAGGGAAGAAAGGGTCCAGCGTTTCAATGAAGATTCAGCGGGCTGGTACGAAGAAGCAGCTGTCATTCCGGATCAAAAGAGCTGAGATCCCGCTTGAAACAGTTTTTGCTTCAAAGAAAAAAGTGCAGGGGCATTCGGTCGGATATATCGCCATCTCTACTTTTTCTGAGCATACGGCTGAGGATTTTGCAAAAGCGCTGGGAGATCTGGAGAAAAAAGCAATTGAAGGCCTTGTCATTGATGTACGCGGCAATCCGGGCGGGTATCTTCAAAGTGTGGAAGAAATTCTTAAGCGCTTCGTCACTAAGGATCACCCATATATTCAAATTGCAGAACGCAATGGAGATAAAAAACGTTACTTTTCAACATTGGCCCATAAAAAAGCATATCCTGTCAATGTGATCACAGATAAAGGAAGTGCCTCCGCTTCAGAAATTCTTGCCGGCGCATTAAAGGAGGCAGGGCATTATGACGTTGTAGGTGATACTTCTTTTGGCAAGGGAACGGTGCAACAGGCTGTTCCGATGGGAGACGGCAGCAATATTAAGCTGACGCTTTACAAGTGGCTGACGCCAAATGGGAATTGGATTCATAAGAAAGGGATTGAACCGACCATTGCGATTAAGCAGCCTGACTATTTTTCTGCAGGGCCGCTGCAGCTGAAAGAGCCGCTTAAAGTGGATATGAACAATGAAGATGTCAAACATGCCCAAGTCTTATTAAAAGGTCTCAGCTTTGATCCGGGACGTGACGATGGTTATTTCAGCAATGATATGAAAAAAGCAGTCATGGCCTTTCAAGATCAAAACAAACTGGATAAAACAGGTGTAATCGACACTCGCACTGCAGAGACACTAAATCAGCTGATAGAAAAGAAAAAATCTGATGAAAAAAATGACTTACAGCTCCAAACAGCGCTGAAATCATTATTTTCCAATTAAAGGAGATGGTATTCCATCTCCTGTTTCTTTATACTTAACGATAAGATGGGTCATAAGTAATATAAAAGATCAGTTTTTAACAAGAAATTTAAAAAATTTTCACAAATAAACATTTATAAAGGACCGTGATTACCCGATATCAATATATGAGAGAGACTTTCTAACGAGATAATATGCATTTAAAATGAAACTTTTGCAAGTTGCCTAGTCTTTGTTTACTTCATACAATATAAGAAGGTTCTAAAAAGAACAGTAATCAGGTTTATGGCAGCTGAACAACAGGTATTGAAGAGTAATGTTAACGAGAATGCTTGTTATAGCACGCCAGTACTGCTGCTTATACTGGCCCGTGCTTTATCTGTATAAAGAAAATGGGGGTTCACAATTGAAGAGGGCAAGTATTGTGCGTGAAAAAAAATATTATGAATTAGTTGAACAATTAAAAGACAGAACACAAGACGTAACATTTTCATCTACAAAAGCACTAAGTCTTCTTATGCTGTTCAGTAGGTATTTGGTCAATTACACCAATATTGAATCAGTAAATGACATCAATGAAGAATGTGCCAAGCATTATTTTAATTACTTAATGAAAAACCATAAGCGATTAGGGATCAATCTGACAGATATAAAAAGATCGATGCACCTGATTAGCGGGTTATTGGATGTGGATGTGAACCATTATTTAAAGGATTTTTCCCTATCGAATGTCACGCTGTGGATGGCGCAAGAGAATTAAACCTTCCTGAGGATATCCAAGCCATTTAATATTTGATAGAATATGAGTAACATGTTTGGCTTGAGGCGGTGAAAGATAGTGTCTGTTCAATGGGGAATTGAACTGTTAAAAAGTGCGGGATTGTTCTTCTTACACCCGTTATTCTGGTTTTTTATCATCATAAGCCTTGCTTTCGGCTATGTAAGAATCAAACGGGAACGGAAAACCTTTCATACAAAAATAGCAGATATTTATGATGATTTGAAATTTACTTATACAAAGGGACTGATCCCTGGTCTCCTTTTGTCAGTTGTTTTAGGTGTACTCGGGATCTCGATACCTCTGGGTTTACTTGCGATTATTGCCGTTATCACTGCGGCAGCAGCGCTTACTCTTCGCGCAAACTGGATGTCTGCTGCATATATCGTCGGCGTGAGTATGCTGATAGGTTTCGGACTGCAATTGTATCAGGCGGAGCCTTTTCTGGAGAGATTTCCGCAAGGATTTGCAGTCGTTTGGCCGGCTATGGCTGTGTTTTTAGGTTTATTAATGATCATTGAAGGAGCGGTTGCTTTTCGCTCCGCACATGTGAGAACATCACCGGCACTTGTCGTAAGCAGCCGCGGTTTGCCGATCGGACAGCAGCTGGCAAACCGGATATGGCTTTTGCCGCTGTTTCTTCTCGTACCCGGTAACGGATTGGAATCGCATCTTAGCTGGTGGCCTGTGTTTACTGTACCCGGCGGGTCGTTCCATTTTCTGTGGATTCCTTACTTTGTCGGATTCGGACAAAGGGTGCAGGGATCGCTGCCTGAGACGAGCATAAGGATCACAGCGAAACGGGTTTGCATTCTCGGACTTGCCGTTAGTGCTCTCGGTGCAGGGAGTTTATGGTGGACGCCGCTTGCGGGTGCAGCTGTCTGTGTGGCTGTAGCAGGACGCATTTTTCTGTCCATTAAGCAACGGGTGAATGACAACGCTGCTCCGTTTTACTTTTCAAAACGTGATCAAGGCTTAATGGTGCTGGGGATTATACCAAATACGCCGGCTGAAGATCTGGAATTAAAAATCGGGGAAATCATTACGAAAGTCAATGGCATACCTGTTAAGAACGTATCTGATTTTTATGAAGCACTCCAGCTTAACCGTGCATATGTGAAGCTGGAAATTATAGGTTTGAATGGAGAAATTCGTTTTGATCAAAGAGCTTCGTATGAGGGAGAACATCATGAATTGGGTATCCTTTTCGTAAAGGATGACCGTGAAGACGAAGCAGCCGCTTTGTCAGGATCATAAATGACAGCCCGACACCGCAAAGAGATGTGGTGCCGGGCTGTTTTGTGTTACGCTGAGTTTTTTTTCATCTGTGCCGTTTCATCCGATTTGATGCCTAATGAGACAAAAATGCCAATGATGGAGACAGCAAAGAGAATGATAAATAGGGTGTGATATCCCGAAATCAGACCGATCAAGGCCGATGAAATGATGCTTCCAAAATAACGGAAGGTCGAGAAAATGCCGGATGCTACTCCTGACATGCCGGGGTCTACCGTGGCGAGGGATGACACCTGCATGCTGGTCAGACCGACTCCGGATGCGAGCCCTCCCAGAATGAGAGAAATCATCAGGAATAAGACCGAGTGCGAGCTGCTTAATAACAAAAATAATAGATTCGCTGCCGCCATCATCGCAAATGAAAGAAAAATGATTTTTTTTGCTCCCCATTTGTGGTGAAGCTGGGCGCCCGCCCAGTTGCTGGCCGACATGAAAATTGAAAATACAGAGAGCGCCATGCCGCTGTTAGACGTATTGAGCCCGAATTGGCTCGTCATGAATAACGGCATGATCAATAAGACGGCATACATCATTAAATTGCTTAATAAGACTGATAGATTGGCATTTGTAAAGGTCGAGCTTTTAAACAGTGTAAAATCAATAATTGGATGCTGTGTGCGTTTTTCTCTCCTGAAAAAAAGCGGGACAAAAAGAAGGATGAATACACTGTATACTGCATAGCCCCATGAAGCCTCAGTTTTCGTCAGCAGGATAATCGAAACAATACTGCCTGCAAGCAAGAGAGAGCCGATGATGTCCAGCGGCGCGTTAGATTTATTTTCTTTATATGGAGGGAACATCGTTAATGCCGCAAATAAAGCAATCGCGAGAAATGGGATATTGACCCAAAAAATCGAATGCCAGCTAAAGCTATCAATCAGCAAAGAGCCGATGAAAGGGCCGAGTGCTGCCCCAAGTCCTGCGCCAAGTCCGAAGAAACCAAACACCTTCGGCAGGCGTTTTTCAGAAACGACGTGACGGATAATGGCGATGCTGTTTGGCGTAAGCAGTGCGCCTCCAACAGCCTGCAACGCCCGAAAGACAATCAACAGCACTAGGCTCGGTGAGAGTGCGCAGCCTAAGGAAGCGATAAGAAAAAGGCCGACACCCCATAAGTACATTTTTTTATTGCCATACATGTCACCGAGTTTTCCAGCAATCGGCTGTGTGACTGCCATTACGATTAAATAAACGGTAACCACCCAAGTGATGCTTGCGATGGACTCGTTATACGTATGAGATATAGATGAGAGCGCGACCGCGATCATCGTTGAGTTAATGGGTGCGAGGATGGCCCCTAATAATAGTGAGACGATCAGCGCCCATTCTTTTCTTGAACTCATTGGGATCCTCCTTTTTGTAATGCCAAGGAGTTCATCAAGAAATTCCTTTGACAAATAGAGCTGTGCTATGCTCCAGCATTTTTTTCTGAGGCATTGAAGCCGCCCGGTCTTCTAAATGGAGACGATGGATAAAATAACCGAAAATGATCGACATGAATACGTCGGCATGCTCCGCTTCATCTCCAGTTTGAATCACCCCTTTTTCGCCCATTGATTTGAGATAATCAATCAATAGCTGTTTCATAAATTGATGATATTCTGTTACGTGGTTGATGATATCCTGAAACATGGCCGGTTCACGAAAGCTGATTTTAATAATATCTTTTTTTTGTTGGAGCTCCTCCAAAAGACAGGTTCCGATATGAAGCATGTCTTTGTACAAATCGCCTTCTGTTTGTTCCAAAATGCTGCTTCTGTTTGGAGAATGCTGAGAAAGCAAAGCCTCAACTAGTCCCTGTTTGTTTTTAAAATTCCTGAAAATCGTCGCTTCACTGACATTTGCTTTTTCTGCAATTTCTTTTGTCGTCGTTGCGCGGTAGCCTTTTTTGACGAGCAGTTGCATGGCGGCGTCAAGAATTCTCTTGTTTGTCGGTCTCAATACGTTCACCTCACGAATATACTGGCAGGACAAGAAGTATACACCTGTCCTGCTTGTATCAGAAAGAGGGAGGGCGCATTAGGCTCTGCTGACGACCGTAATGCTGCCGCTGCTTCCGTCCACAGTAACGATGTCACCGTTTCGAAGTCTTTCTGTTGCTGTACGTGTGCCAAGAACGGCAGGAATGCCATATTCTCGGGCAATGATCGCAGCATGTGACAAAATGCCGCCTGTGTCTGTAATAATCGCTTTGGCATCTTGAAACAGGCTGGTCCATAGCGGTGTGGTCATTTTGCAAACGAGGATGTCCCCAGACGCGAATTGAGAAAATTCACTGGCATCCCGAATGATTTTTACCGGACCTGTGGCGATACCGCTTGATGCTGCAATGCCAAAAATGTGATTCTCTGTATTTTTTTCATCCTCAATGACGGCGCCGACAATTTCTTCAGCAATTTTGAGCTGTTCTTTTGTCGGAGTACCGAGGTAGGCAGGTGCTTTGGCAATCTCATACTCGTGAAAGTCCTGTCTGCGTTTTTCAGCTTTTTCTTGCAGGGATACAGGGTGAAGAAGCGCGTTTTCCACTTCATCATCATACAAGAACCAAAGGTCTTCCCGATCTTGAATGACCCCGTTTTTCGCCAGCAATTCACCTACCTTGAGCAGAAAGACTCTCGCCTTGGCATCCAGCATGGCATCAATATAAAAGTGATGGTCATCCATTATATTTGCAGAGTTCAGTGTCCACTGATAATACCGGTCAAATTCGTCGCGTACATTAGGATCCTCTATGGTTTTCAAGAAGTCATGGTATAATGTCTCTCGTTTTTCTTTTGTTTTCTGAAATTCATTGTCAAAATGATAGCCATTACGGACGTAATTTTGAATATTGGCCAGTGCAAAATACGGGTTTTCTGCCCAGATTTGTTCAATTAAATCATGGCTTTTTACAGATCTCCACCCGTAATCCTGTAAAAACTCATGGATGTTCTTGAGAAAATGTCTGCCCTCATCTGTTTGTTCCAATTTTTCCTGGAGCTGTTCCGGTTCAGCGCTTTCAAAAATGGACAGCAGATTTGGGTTTCCCTGTACTTTAACCGAATAGAGCCACAGACACCGGTCAGTTTCCAGTGATTTGTTCATTTTTCCTGTCAGCATTTCGTAAAAATGAGCGGTTTCGGATTCTCCTTGAATGCGCTGGTACATCGCTTGCAATTTGTTTGTCAGAAGCATTTGCGGGAAAACAATATTGAAATGCTCATCATAAGCCCTGAGATAAAAGGCTTTTAACTTTCTAAAAGCATCAAGCGCGCTTTCAGCAGTATGATCCGTTTGTGCGAGCTGATCCAGCGTCTCGTAAAATGGAAGGTATGTGTGGTTGATGATGTCATACATACGCTCTGATAATATCGGGAAAATCTCTTTACCGCAGTTCTCATCAGGATGATGCCCGCCTTGGTTTTTGGAGTAAATGTGCCCGCGATAAAGCTTCACTTCTTCTGCGACCGCGCCAAGCGGAAACTTTTGCATGTTTTTCTTCAAGCCATATTCCATGGCCGGTACAATGAATGATGAAAATAACGGACTTACCGGGCCTTCAATATTTGACTCCATGTTGATCCAGAAATCATCCATATCAGCGTCTGTAATCATGAAGCTGCGTTTTTCCTCTGCTGCTTTTTTATCCTGTTCAATGGTTGTGATCGGACGAGCTTGCAGAAGGTATACTTGATGATCAGCGATTCCGAATTCGATATCGACCGGATATCCGTATAGGTCTTCAGTTTTTTTCGTGATTTCAGCCAGTTCAATCACTTGTTCATCTGTAAGGCAAAAACGGCTTCTCATATCTTCACTTGTTTCTTTTTCAGCAATTCCTTCTGCCGCAGACTGCATGTAGATTTCCTTTGCGCCTATTTCTTTCTGAATCTCAAAGGAAGATTTATTGACTATAAATGTGTCTGGAGTGACACTTCCTGAAACGACAGCTTCCCCCAAACCATAGCTGGCGCTGATTAATAGCTCTTTATCATTATGGGTAACAGGATTGCGGCTGAAAATAACACCTGACACTTCTGACTCAATCAGCCCCTGAACGACAACGCCCATTAACGGCTCTGCGATTTGATTGTTCATTTTTTTCTTATAGCTGCTCACTCGGCCTGAAAAATATGAAGCCCAGCACTCTTTCACTTTAGCTAAAAACTCTTCTTCTGTTTTGATATTTAAGTAGGTTTCATATTGACCTGCAAATGAAGCGCCTTCTAAATCCTCCGAAGCAGATGAAGAACGCACGGCAACGGATTGGTATGATTCTCTCAGCTCGTAAAAGGAACTTGTCAGCTCATGTTTCAGTTCTTCAGTAAATACGCCTGTGATAATTCTGCTTTCGATGTTTTCGCTTGTCTCATGGAGCTGGTTATCCTCCATAAAGCGTGCGAGTGCATTCGTCTGAATAACGAACCCGTTCGGAACAGGAAGACCGTGCCTGGTCAGTTTAATCAAGTTCATGCCTTTTGCTCCAGCAAGCTCGCTGGATTCTTCTGCTTGGCGAAATATGACAGAATACATATCTAAAACCCCTCTTTCCTTCATTTGTTTTTTCTCTCTAGTTTTTTATGATGGAGCCTGTGTTTAAAAATGATAGTAAACACTATCATCCAATTGTAAATTTTCGGGAAAATGCCGTCAAACGCAGAAAGGCCTAAATAAAGTGAATAGTTAAGTTGGTTACATTATCATGGAAAATACAGGTGGAATGGTTCTGTATACCTATTTTTCTTTTATTTTTAAAATCTGGCAATACTCATTCGGGTGATACATTTATATTTTCAAGATTGATTTCGACTGAAAAAGGGTATGGTGTGAAAGAGGGAACGATTGCATGATTGTTCGATTCTTTATTTTTTACTATAATCAGATCAGATGAAGAATCCCTGAGGAGGGTTTTTGTTGATTACAAAAGCCGTTTTTGCATTGTTTTTCCCTTTTATGCTTGTTGTACTATTTACAAGAGTTACCTTTAATCATTATGTGGCGATCGCTCTAACAGCTGCATTGTTGTTTGCCTCTTATTTAAAAGGCTATACAGAAACGTATTTTATTGTAGGTTTGGATATTGTGTCTCTTGTTGCGGGCGGACTGTATATGGCCAAAAAGGCTGTTGAGAAAAAAGAGGAATAAATCGGGCATAATGAATATAAAGACTGGATTCCTGCTTTTACGTTTTAAAAGCAGGTTTTTTATACATGAAAACAGCTGGAAATAAAAAACCACCGAACTTTAGTTCGTATTTTTAGTGATTTTGTATTCCATTGTGTTACTATAACTATAGGAAGATTTCGTTAAAGAAACGGAGGCTTATTTTGTGAAAGATCGCTTTGAGTTAGTCTCGAAATATCAGCCCCAAGGAGATCAGCCGAAAGCCATTGAAAAACTTGTAAAAGGGATTCAGGAGGGCAAGAAGCATCAGACTCTGCTGGGGGCGACAGGAACGGGAAAAACATTTACAGTGTCCAATTTGATTAAAGAAGTCAATAAGCCGACGCTTGTAATTGCCCATAATAAAACCCTCGCCGGACAGCTTTACAGTGAGTTTAAGGAATTTTTTCCGAACAACGCTGTCGAGTATTTTGTCAGCTACTATGATTATTATCAGCCGGAGGCGTATGTGCCTCAAACGGATACGTTTATAGAGAAAGATGCAAGCATTAATGATGAAATTGATAAATTGCGGCACTCCGCCACATCTTCTTTGTTTGAACGGAGAGATGTCATTATTATTGCGAGTGTGTCTTGTATATATGGTCTCGGTTCGCCAGAAGAATATCGAGAAATGGTTTTGTCTTTGCGGCCTGAAATGGAAATCGAGCGCAACGAGCTGCTCAGAAAGCTTGTAGACATCCAATATGCCCGCAATGATATCGACTTTCAGCGCGGTACATTTCGTGTGCGCGGAGATGTAGTGGAAATCTTCCCAGCATCCCGTGATGAACACTGTATAAGAGTTGAATTTTTCGGGGATGAAATCGAACGGATCCGAGAAGTAGATGCCCTGACAGGAGAAATTCTCGGCGACCGTGATCATGTTGCGATTTTCCCGGCATCCCACTTCGTTACGCGGGCCGAGAAAATGGAGAAAGCGATTCTAAATATCGAGAAAGAACTTGATGAACAGCTGAAGGTTATGCATGAAAACGGCAAACTGCTTGAAGCGCAGCGTTTAGAGCAGCGGACAAGATATGATCTTGAAATGATGCGGGAAATGGGTTTTTGCTCCGGCATTGAGAATTATTCAAGGCATTTGACGCTTCGGCCTCCTGGTTCAACGCCCTATACGCTTCTTGATTATTTCCCTGATGACTTCATGATCGTGGTGGATGAGTCGCATGTGACCATTCCTCAGGTGCGAGGTATGTTTAACGGAGACCAGGCTCGGAAACAGGTGCTCGTGGATCACGGCTTCCGTCTTCCATCAGCGCTTGATAACCGTCCGCTCCGTTTTGAAGAGTTTGAAAAGCATATGCACAATACCGTGTATGTATCAGCAACGCCAGGAGCGTATGAGATTGAGCACACGGATGAAATGGTCGAGCAGATCATTCGTCCGACCGGTCTTCTTGACCCGCTTATTGATGTGCGTCCGATCGAAGGCCAGATTGATGATTTGATTGGCGAAATACAAGCGAGGATAGAGCGGAATGAAAGGGTGCTCGTCACAACCTTGACGAAGAAAATGTCAGAGGACCTGACCGATTATTTGAAGGAAATCGGCATAAAAGTAAACTACTTACATTCAGAGATTAAAACGCTTGAACGGATTGAGATCATTCGCGATCTTCGTCTTGGCAAGCATGATGTGCTTATCGGCATCAACCTGCTGAGGGAAGGGCTCGACATTCCTGAAGTGTCGCTTGTTGCGATTTTGGATGCGGATAAGGAAGGTTTCCTTCGTTCAGAACGATCGCTGATTCAGACTATCGGACGGGCGGCAAGGAACTCTGAAGGCCGCGTCATTATGTATGCCGATAAAATAACGAAATCTATGGAAATTGCGATGAATGAAACAAAACGCCGCCGCGAGCAGCAGGAGCAGTTTAATGAAGAGCACGGCATTACGCCGCAAACAATCAATAAGGAAATTCGCGATGTGATTCGTGCAACAGTAGCAGCTGAGGATAAAGCGGAATACAAAACAAAAGTCGCGCCGAAGCTGTCTAAGATGACGAAGAAAGAACGCGAGAAAGTCGTTGAACAGATGGAGCATGAAATGAAGGAAGCCGCCAAGGCGCTTGACTTTGAAAGAGCCGCGGAGCTTCGCGATTTACTTTTAGAGCTAAAAGCGGAAGGATGATGAACAAATGGCTATGGATCGGATAGAGGTGAAGGGAGCAAGGGCGCATAACCTGAAAAATATCGATGTAACGATTCCAAGAGACCAGCTTGTCGTTGTTACGGGATTGTCCGGATCAGGGAAATCCTCCCTTGCCTTTGACACCATATATGCAGAAGGGCAGAGACGATATGTCGAGTCGCTGTCTGCTTATGCCCGCCAGTTTTTAGGCCAAATGGATAAGCCGGATGTTGATGCGATTGAGGGGTTGTCTCCCGCCATCAGCATTGATCAGAAAACAACGAGCCGAAATCCGAGATCTACCGTCGGCACAGTGACTGAGATTTATGATTATTTGCGTCTTTTGTATGCGAGAGTAGGAAAGCCTCATTGCCCAGAGCATGGGATTGAGATTACGTCACAGACGATTGAGCAAATGGTGGACAGAATTTTGGAATATCCGGAACGGACGAAGCTTCAGGTTCTGGCCCCGATTATTTCAGGCCGCAAAGGCGCTCATGTCAAAGTGCTGGACCAGATCAGAAAGCAAGGCTATGTAAGGGTCAGAATTGACGGTGAAATGGCTGAGCTTTCTGATGATATTGAATTAGATAAGAATAAAAAGCATTCGATAGAGGTTGTTATTGACCGGATTGTGGTGAAAGAAGGCGTGTCAGCCCGTCTGTCAGATTCATTGGAAACGGCGCTTCGCTTAGGTGAAGGGCGGGTTATGATTGATGTCATTGGTGAGGAAGAGCTGATGTTCAGTGAGCATCACGCGTGTCCGATCTGCGGATTTTCAATTGGCGAACTTGAACCGCGGCTGTTTTCGTTCAACAGCCCATTTGGCGCATGTCCGACGTGTGACGGTCTTGGAATGAAACTTGAAGTGGATGCGGATCTCGTCATCCCCAATCAAGAATTATCATTAAATGAGAATGCGGTCGCTCCTTGGACACCGATCAGCTCGCAATATTACCCGCAGCTCCTTCATGCGGTTTGCACCCATTACGGGATTGATATGGATGTGCCGGTAAAAGAGCTGCCGAAGGATCAGCTGGATAAAGTGCTGTATGGCAGCGGAGATGATTTGATTTATTTCCGTTATGAAAATGACTTTGGGCAAATACGCGAAGGCGACATTCAATTTGAAGGCGTCTTGCGCAATATTGAAAGACGATATAAGGAGACAAGCTCTGATTTCATTCGTGAGCAAATGGAACAGTATATGTCTCAGAAGGCTTGTCCGACATGTAAAGGCTACCGGTTAAAGAAAGAGGCGCTTGCCGTATTGATTGACGGCCGCCACATCGGAAAAATTACCGAGCAATCTGTAACCGACGCACTTACTTTTTTCAAAGATCTTACCCTCTCTGAGAAGGATATGCAGATTGCCAATTTGATCTTGCGCGAAATTGTGGAGCGTTTAAGCTTTTTGGATAAAGTTGGCCTTGATTATCTGACATTGAGCAGGGCAGCGGGAACATTATCCGGGGGAGAGGCGCAGCGTATCAGGCTGGCAACGCAAATCGGCTCACGCCTATCCGGTGTGCTTTATATTTTAGATGAGCCGTCAATCGGCCTGCATCAGCGTGATAACGACCGATTGATCAGTGCCTTGAAAAATATGAGAGACCTTGGGAATACGCTTATTGTTGTTGAACATGATGAGGATACAATGATGGCAGCCGATTATTTAATCGATATTGGGCCGGGAGCCGGTATTCACGGCGGACAGGTGATGTCTGCGGGAACGCCGGAAGAAGTGATGAAAGATCCAGATTCATTGACTGGCAGCTATTTATCAGGGGAAAAGTTCATCCCGTTGCCTCCTGATAGAAGAAAGCCGGACGGCCGTTACATTGAGATAAAAGGCGCTGCAGAAAACAATCTAAAAAAAGTGAATGCCAAGTTTCCGCTTGGAACGTTCACAGCGGTTACAGGGGTTTCCGGCTCAGGGAAGAGTACCCTTATCAATGAAATTTTACACAAGGCGCTGGCGCAAAAGCTTCATAAAGCGAAAGCAAAGCCTGGCAGCCATAAAGAAATAAAAGGCTTGGATCATTTGGACAAAGTCATAGACATTGACCAGGCGCCAATCGGAAGAACGCCGAGATCCAATCCTGCGACATACACCGGTGTGTTTGACGACATTCGCGATGTATTCGCACAGACAAATGAAGCGAAGGTCCGCGGCTATAAAAAAGGCCGTTTCAGCTTTAACGTGAAGGGCGGGCGGTGTGAAGCCTGCCGCGGAGACGGAATTATTAAAATTGAAATGCACTTCCTTCCTGATGTGTACGTTCCGTGTGAAATATGCCACGGCAAACGCTATAACCGGGAAACGCTCGAAGTGACGTACAAAGGGAAAAGCATCTCTGATGTACTTGATATGACAGTTGAAGATGCTCTTGCTTTCTTTGAAAATATCCCGAAAATCAAGCGCAAGCTCCAAACCCTTTATGATGTCGGCTTAGGTTATATTACACTCGGCCAGCCGGCAACAACCTTGTCAGGAGGGGAGGCGCAGCGTGTGAAGCTCGCATCTGAGCTGCACAAACGTTCAACAGGACGTACGCTCTATATTTTAGATGAGCCAACGACAGGTTTGCACGTCGATGATATCGCCAGACTCCTTGTCGTGCTTCAGCGTTTGGTTGACAACGGGGATACTGTGCTGGTCATTGAGCATAATCTTGATATTATTAAGACAGCAGATTATATTGTCGATTTGGGGCCGGAAGGCGGAGCCGGGGGCGGCACTATTGTCGCGTCGGGAACGCCCGAAGAAATTACTCAAGTCGAAGAGTCGTATACAGGCCGCTATTTGAAGCCTGTTATGGAGCGTGACAAAAAACGAATGACATCGCTCTTGGAAGCGAAAGAAACGGCAACATCTTAAAACCCTCTTTTCAGAGGGAGCTTGTCGCAAGTCCATTCTTGGGCTTAGCAGACAAGCTTTTTTTATGGAAAATAATATCTTTGTGATCGGTTAGTTTTATAAGTGGATAAAATTTCTTTGGAAAAACACCTAAACATTTACAAAATGCTGTCGATATATGAAATGAAGGGTGGATGAAGGTTCCCATATGAAGCAGAAAAGTCCTGTTAAGGGATTAAAAGTAATCTGTGACAGGGTCTACATAAGTGAAACTGGAATCTCATACGCCAGGAATCAAAGAAAAGGAAGTCTTTGGTTTCAAATAACATACATGGAGGTAATAGAAAATGAGAATTAACCACAATATCGCAGCACTTAACACATTGAATCGTTTAGGTTCAAACAACGGCGCTAGCCAAAAGAACATGGAGAAACTTTCTTCAGGTCTTCGCATCAACCGCGCGGGAGATGACGCTGCAGGTCTTGCGATCTCTGAAAAAATGAGAGGACAAATCAGAGGTTTAGAAATGGCTTCTAAAAACTCTCAAGACGGAATCTCTCTTATCCAAACAGCTGAGGGTGCATTAACTGAAACTCATGCAATCCTTCAACGTGTTCGTGAACTAGTTGTTCAAGCTGGAAACACAGGTACACAAGACGATACAGATCTTGGTGCAATTCAAGAAGAAATCGGTAACTTAGTTGAAGAGATTGGAAATGGAACTGGTAAAAACGGTATCTCCGATCGTACTGAATTCAATGGTAAAAAACTCCTTAATGGAGATTTCAATTCCACTGATGGAAAAAAACTCACTTTCCAAATTGGTGCGAACAAAGCGCAAAAATTAGATGTGAACATTGAAGCGATGTCTTCAGATAAACTTGGTGCTCTTGACGAGAACAATGCTCTTGTAGCTGACCACACAGTTGATAAAATCGATGTAAAACAATTTGCTGATCCAACTGCAGCAGATGCTCTTTCTTTTAATGATCAATTAGACATCGTTGATGGTGCTATTAAACAAGTTTCTAACCAACGTTCTAAACTTGGTGCGGTACAAAACCGTCTAGAGCACACAATCAACAACTTAAGCGCTTCTGGTGAAAACCTGACAGCTGCTGAGTCTCGTATCCGTGACGTTGACATGGCGAAAGAGATGAGCGAGTTCACAAAGAACAACATTCTTTCTCAAGCTTCTCAAGCGATGCTTGCTCAAGCAAACCAACAGCCACAAAACGTACTTCAATTGTTACGTTAATTTTTGAACGGCTATCGTTCTTTTTAGTAGCCATAGCTTGCCGACAGTGTCCATTCATTGGATATGCCGGCAGGCTTTTTTTGTTACAATGATGGTGGGACATCCAGAGAGTCACTTGTTTCTTCCAAACAAAAAAGGCAAGATATGCATCCAACCTTTGGCGTTGTTTCATTTATAATGAATGCAACTTATCCCACAATTACAACGTCTTCTTAAACAGCTGCTTGCTTACACTCATTAAATTTCGAACAATGTGCGTGTTGCTGCTGTCGAGCAGCACTTTTATGTATTGAATATCGTGCGAGATCGGAAGGGGTCCGTGAATCTCTTCAAGCTCGGCGATCATTTCACGATTCATTCTTTTTTGTTCGCGAATCAGCTTTAGCACCGATTCTTGTGTTACTGTATAGTCACTGGGATCATTATCCATTTTTTTGTCCAGCCTCCTTGATTGCCGTAAGCTTTTTACATATTGTAATCGGTCCAGCGGAAAGATTCTACTTCTGAAACTTTTTAAAATCCAATTTCCGTAAATCGGATTACGTCTAAAGAATGAATTTGAAACCTGAAAACGTTTGAAACGTATAAATAAGCAAAACGTCCCTGATCTTTGGTCATGGGAAATTCACAATAGGAGCGTGACATGTATTGAATCGTAATCAATCTATTATTGCATCCCTTTGTTATTTCAGTGTGTTCATTGCGCCAATCATTGTCCCGATTGTCGCTTATTTTGTTGTAGATGAGAAAGAAACAAAACGGCATGCCATCCGTTCTCTTATTTCTCATATTGTTCCTGTTGCCGGCTGGCTGGTCCTTTTTATTGCTTTTCTGGGCGGAGCCATTGCGATTGATAGTGACAGCGTGCTTCCTGTATTTGTGATGATTGGGGGAGCGGGTATTTATTTCTTAGTTGTTATTGGCATTATGATTTGGAATGTGATTCAGGGCATTAAGGTGCTGCGTACAGCATAAGTAGACAATGGGGAGGAGATCGTAATGAAACAAGAAAAGGAACGAATCCTTAAGCTTGTTGAGGAAGGCAAGCTTACAGCCCAAGAGGCTTTGACACTGATTGAAAAGCTTGACAGCGACTACAAGGAAAAAGAAGAGAAAATCACAGCACTTTCAGTTCATATGCATGAAGAGGAAGAGCCGTTTACAACGGCAAAAAAAGAAAGCAGCAAACCGTCTCTAGGGGCCAAGCTGTTTGACTGGATCGATTCGGCCGTGAAAAAGGTCAAGGAAGTTGACCTTGATTTGAACTTTGGCCATGCGTATGATGTTCAGCATATTTTTCAATTTAAAGATACTGACTTTTCCAGTGTAGAGCTTCAAATTGCTAACGGAAGCGTGAATATCGTTCCTTGGGAAGACGAAGATATCAGGGCGGAATGCCAGGCGAAGGTATATCGCGCTGACAGCCAGGACGCGGCGAGACACGCATTTCTTCAGCATATTGAATGTGAAATCAAAGGAAATAAGTTTTTTATCCGTACTGAGAAGAAAACAATGAAAACCAATGTGACTCTCTATATTCCTCAGAAGGAGTATGATAAGATTCGGGTGAAGCTGTTTAATGGTCCGGTCAGAGGGGAACATTTACATGTGAAAGAGTTCTCGGCGAAAACGACAAATGGTGTGCTGTCGTTCTCGCATTTAACGGCGGAAAAAGCTGTAGCGGAAACGGCCAACGGGCAAATTAAGCTCGCCAGCCACAGCTGCGGCACGCTCGAAGCGGAAACGATTAACGGATTAATTGATCTTCGCGGGAGAAGCGAATCGATTGATGTGCAAAGCTTTAATGGAAATATTGCAATTAACGTAACAGAATCGGACTGCCGCTCTATTTACACGAAAACGACGACTGGAAATGTGGAGCTTGCGATTCCGGACGATCTTGCAGTGAAGGCGGAGCTGAAAAGCAATCTAGGTTCGCTGTCCCATGAATTAATGGATGTTGAGATGCTGAAAGAAAAGAATGATACCATTCAAAAAGAAATGATGTTCACTTCAAATCAGGCACATGATCAAAACATCACCGTCTTCTCAGAATCATTGACAGGCGCCATCAAACTAAAGTACTCACAGAGGTGATTGAATGAATAGACTTTATCGCTCAGAAAAAAACAAAAAAATTGCGGGTGTCATCGGAGGACTCGCGGAATATTTCAATTGGGATGCCTCGCTTCTCAGAGTTATAACTGTCATCCTGGCTGTTATGACAAGTGTTTTACCTGTTTTGCTCATTTATATCATTTGGATTTTTATCGTTCCATCAGAAAGGGATATGTAATGATATGGTGAAATGGGCAGTCAGCATTTTGGTAAATGCATTGTTATTAATTGTTATTGATGGATACATTGATTCCATCCATATCAGCAGCATCGGGGCGGCGATTATCGCCAGCCTCATTTTATCGATCTTAAACGTGCTGATTAAACCGCTTTTGATTATCTTTACACTGCCAGTCACGATGGTGACGTTCGGTCTCTTCTTGTTTGTGATTAACGCCATCACGCTGATGTTGACCGCGGCTATTATGGGTGACAGTTTTCAAATTGACGGCTTCGGCGCAGCGATATGGGCATCCGTTATCTTGTCGGTCTTCCATTTGCTGATTCAAAAAGGAATTTTAGATCCTCTTAGAAAAAAATAAAAAAGCTGCCGTGCAATGGCAGCTTTTTTACATGTGGTGCTTTTTTTGTTTTATACGCTTTTGCGGCGGATACAATTGCGGCAGAAGGAAAAGCTCAATGCGGCAAATATAAGGCCTAAGAGGCCAAACGACATGACAGACGGCATCATGGTGAGCAGATAGGCTGATATCATCGGGCCCGCCGCCATGCCTGTGTATCTGATAAAGTTAAACATTCCGATTGCACTCCCCCTGTTGTGTTCAAATTCGTTGGTGATCATTGTGGAGTATAAGGGAGGAATGACCCCCATTGAGATGCCAAACAATGCCAGTGCGAGAGCCATGAGAATAAGAGAAACGGAATGTGTAACGGCGAATAAAATGATGCTGCAGGCCGCCATCACACTGCTGCCGATAAACAAAGTGTTCAGCGTGACTTTTGCCTGTATTCGTTTAAACAGAAAGTACCTGCGATTGTACTAAGGGCCAGTGGCAAATACAACAGCCCTGCTATGCTCACATCAATATGATAATGATCCGTCAGCAATATCGGGAGGTAGACGATTACCGCAAAATAAATGAAAAAGAGGACAAAGCTTAAGGTTAAAATGACGTTTCCTGTTCGATTTGTAAATATTGATTTGTAATGGGCAAAAACATTTCCCTTAGCTTTCTGCTTAGATTCAGCGGGAGCGTCCTTGGGAAAGATCATGGTGTTTGCCGCCAGCATAATGACAGAGACGGCCGTAAGCATCCAAAAGATCCCTTCGTACCCGGCTGCTCCGCCTATCAATCCCCCAAGGACAGGCGCGATAGCTGGAGCGGCGGAAAGGAGCATTTGATACGTTCCCATGGCACTTCCGCGTTCACTGCCTGTAAACAGCTGTCCGATTATTGTGGCAGCAATAAGAGGCAGTGCTGCGGACCCGGCCGCCTGTATCATTCTGAATATCAGAAACAAAGTAAAGTCGGTGGTCACCGCACAGCCGACGCTGGCAGCTGCCGCTGCCAGAATTCCAGCGATCAAAACAAACCGTGCGCCTTTAAAATCGATGATGGTTCCTAAAATAATTTGCATAATCGCTGTCACAATCATAAAGACTGAGACTGACAGATTGACCATTGCTGCGGAAACATGGAACGATTCTTTAATAATCGGGATAATCGGTGAATAAATGTTTTGGCTTAAAGATGCAAAAAACGCGCTGAAGCATACAGTGTATAAGATCAATACCGCCCTTGATTTCGTTTGAGCCATTGGTACACCGCCTTTTGTGTTATTTGTCCGGAGTCTCGTTGGTTTGTTCTGCTTCAACTGAAGACGTCAGCTGCTCTAAAAATTTCAGTACAGCATTTTGCTCATCTTGTGAGAATGAGTCGAGGAATTGGTAAAACGCCAGCTCCTTTTTTTTATGCAATTTCTCATGCAAGTCGAAAATCCGTCTGCCTTTACGGGTTAATTTGAAATACACTTCTTTCTTGTTATCTGTCAGCTGATAGCTGTTAATGAATTCTTCCTTAATCAGTTTTGTGCTGATTTTCGTGACATTCGCCTTCGATAAGTTCATTTTTCTGGCGATTCCCGCATTGTTAATGGGTTCATGCTGGCCGATACAGTCAATAACATGAATACTTGTCATGTTTTTAGGGATATCAATCATATCCTCTTTGGCGGCCTTCTTAAAAAATCGCTGAAGTGATGTGTTCGCTTTTTGTTCATTAAGGTGCAATAGTCTCACGTATACGTCGTATATCATCTGCTTTGTCAAATTGGACATTGTTTCAACCTTCTTTTTTGGTTTATTGTTCACTGGTAAACGATAATAATATACGTCTTTTAGGCGTATGTGTCAAAAAAGTTATGAATAAATGACAAAAATGTTTCTTGGTTGACAATATAGAAATTTAAAAATGGACTCATAAGCTACCCTGTTCAGATGCAAAATACGTGAAAAGGGAGGTGTTTTGATGAGGAACTACACAGTTATCGCTTCTTTGCTTTTGTCTTTTCTTTCTGTTTTATCTGGCGGCCATCATGAACCGAAAGCTGTCCCTATGACAAAACAGGAATCGTTCCAAACGCCTCATTACATACCCTTGCTGGAAAATCCTCCTCAAATTGAAGTGAAAGCTGAAATGAAAAGCAATCTGATGATTGAGGCTCAAGTGCGTGACAACGAGTATCAAGCATTTTCTGCCTTTCTGTTTTATAAACAAAGTAGTGAGCTGGGCTTCAAAATGGTGCCGATGGATCCGACACCTGGAGCAGTCCGAAAGTTTTTCGCGCAAATTCCGAAACGGCTGATATGGAATAGCGAGCTTGAGTATTACATTGTGGTCTCCAATGGAAAGCAGCGGATTGAGTCGGAGATGAAAAAGCTAAAGCTTGAAGGATATCAGGCTGATCTTGCTCATATTCCTGAGCTTCTGATTACAGAACTAGCGGTTGATACAAAGAACAAGGGACGTGCAGACGGCTATGAATTTATTGAGCTTTATAATACAACTGACAGAACGATTGATTTTAAAGACTATCACATTCGTTATCGCTATCCAAAAGAAGGGCCTGATTCCGATCTGATTTGGAGACCGGATGAAAGGATCATGATACCATCCGGGGAAACGTTTGTGATTTGGCTGAAGCCTGCCGGACATCCAGAATTGCAGGCGGAGGATTTCAATCGATATTATCAGACGCAATTAACGGAAGGGAAAAATCTTGCGGTGATAGAAGGCACAGAGGGCATGGCCAATACCAAGCCGCGAGCAGTTGTGATCGCAACAAATACAGGTAAAGATATTTCAGTTGCGCATTACCGAAAACATGCGCTGCGCCGGCTGTCGTCTGTGCTTTACAAGTATCCGCTGGACGGAACCGCAGAACTTCTCAATATTTCAATCGGAGAAAAGACCCCGTCACCCGGAACTGTACTACAGGCGCAGGTGCCTGAGCAGAAACGAAAAATCAAGCTTGATAAAGAAAAACCGGTCATTGAGGATTTAACGGACCGCAAACCTGTCCGTCCTGCTGAAAGCGTGGAGCTGCGTGCTGACATACAGGATCGAAGTCTTGTGAAAACGGCAGCTTTTTACTATCGGACAGATGAAAACAAACCGTTTAAGCGCATTCTTGCTGAAAAAGATCGGAATGACAATCTCTACCATTATATTGTGTATTCACCTGAGCTGATCGGGATGGACCAGCTTGAGTATTACGTGGCGGCAGGAGACGGGATCAATGAAGCAAAAACGCCGGTCAAAATGATTGATATTAAACAAACCAGCAAGTCTCATGGTTTGCGGATGAACATTGAAAACAGAGACACGCTGTCGGGAACCCAGTTTCTGAAAGCGACGACAGACGGGCGCACTGGCAGCATGAAGCTGTGGATTGATGGAAAGAAACAAGTGACAGAGCCTGCTATGGAAAAGGAAGTATTTTTTGCGTTCGATACGAGGAAAACGAATCTTTATTTTAAAAACGCGGTAACAATGGAAGGCAAAGTATTAAAGGTGTTTGATGATACAACAAATAAATACCGCACCTACTCTGTTCCATTACCAGAGACAATGCTTCGTAAAGGGAAGCAGCTGCAGCGTATTACGATACGGTCAGGTTCAAAGGTCTCTCCTTTTGATACGGCTGAAAATCGTGACGATTTCTTAGTCAAAAATGCCCGATTGGTGTTATCGGATGGAACCGTGATCAGGGATCAAAGGGTTTCTCCTGAGAAAGAACTGTTTATTGGAGATAATCAGCGTTCGAATAAAAGCTGGCAATATCAATTCAATCTGCCTGACGAACTTTTTACGTCACAGCTATTGGAGTGGGATACAACAAAGCTTTCTGAAGGCGCTCACCATATTCAAGTAAGCGACGGCAAAGAAAATGTAAGTCTGGTTGTGCGGGTAGATAATTCCGGGCCGCACATCGAGCCGAATATCACCGAGGGGCAAACGTATAAAGGAAACCTCATCCTGCAGGCGGATATGTATGATAAATGGAGCAAAATTGAAGAAACAGAGGCATCTTTAGACGGTGAAAGCATTACACTTCCGTACCATACGTCATCTTCCGATCTTTTGCCTGGGAAGCATTCGTTAAAAGTGACAGCAGTGGATCTCGCTGGCAATAAAACAGTGATTGAGCGGACGTTCAAAACAGAGCGAGAGCATCCAGATCAGCCGGAGGTCATAGATAGCAAAGTTGATACGCATAGGGCTAAGCTATCTGTGCGGGTGAAAGATCCGACGAATGACGCTATGGATGTCGCTTTTTATAGAGGATTTCAATATACAGCACGTAACAATGTGAAAATATTCAAGCACGCGTCACTGACTGAACCGCCGAAAGGTTTTATGCCGGAAAGTGAGACGCCGTTTACGAATAAAGAATTGGAGCGGGTATCTGCGGCAGACGGTAAGACTGTATCAACTGAAAAGAAGGAGCTGTTTCCTTATCATCGTTTTGAAGTAACGGTTGATCCTTCAGTTGATGAGAACGATTTGGCGGAAGCGGTTTGGAAGGGAAGTTCTTTACCTGGGAGAAAAGTAACGATGTATGTGTGGAATTACCGGACCAACGAGTGGCAGCCTGTTGACAGCTTTGTTGCAAAGAATGACAAGTCGTTTACGCTGAAAGCGTCTGTCATCGTCTCCGATTTTGTGCGGAAGTCGAAGATGAATGTGATCGTACAAGATGAAATTCCTCCTGCCAAGGATATGTACACCTTTGTCTGGATGTCCGATACACAGTATTACGCCGAAAGCTATCCGCATATTTTTGATAAACAAACTGCTTGGATCAAAGACAATCAAAAGAGGCTCAATATCAAATATGTGTTTCACACAGGTGATATTGTAGATGATTCAGCTGATATCAGACAGTGGAAAAACGCCAATCGGTCAATGTCCGTTCTGGATAAAAGCGGAATTCCTTACGGCGTGCTGGCCGGTAACCACGATGTCGGGCATAAAGACGGGTCCTACAGGGCCTTTGGAAAATACTTTGGCAGTGATCGTTTTGGAAAAAAATTATATTATGGAGGCTCCTATAAAAATAATCGCGGACATTATGATCTGATTTCAAGCAAAGGCAATGATTATATCATGCTGTACATGGGGTGGGGCATTACCGATGAAGACATTGCATGGATGAATCAGATGCTGAAGAAGCACCCTGACCGGATGGCTGTTTTAGCTTTTCATGAGTATTTGCTGGTCAGCGGAAACAGAAGCCCGATCGGAGAGAAAATATTCAAAAACGTCGTGAAGCCAAATCCGAATGTCGTGATGGTGTTGAGCGGACATTATCATAGCGCGGTGAGAAAAACTGATGAGCTAGATGATGATGGAGATGGAAAAACAGATCGCCTCGTGCATCAAATGCTTGCCGACTATCAAGGCGGGCCAGAAGGGGGACAAGGGTACTTGCGATTACTGCAATTCGACCAAGCGAATGATATGGTGCATGTATCGACGTACTCTCCGTATGTAAACGATAAAAACTATTATGATACAGATACCTACGGCAATAAGGATGAGTTTTCCCTTTCTCTTGATTTGAAGCCCAGGATCAAAAAGGTGGAAACCGATTATTTTGAGTGTAATGTATATACCAATGAAGAGCTTGGAAAACGGGAGCAAGTGAAGAGTGAGGATATCGCTGAATTCCGCTGGAACCAACTTGAGCCGCATACTGTTTATTATTGGTACACGATTGTAGAAGACAGTTTTAATGGAAAAACAAGATCACCGATCTGGAAGTTCAAGACGAAAGAAGAGACATATCGTCCTGCGCCAGATCAGTTGGATTTTCGCCATGTCTCCAATCCTTAAAAAAGGGGTTGGAGATTTTTTTGAGAAAATGTGAAAGTCGCCTCTGTATGCATGTTTAAAAGCTGTTCCGTACTATAAAAACGTTGTTTAGTTTAGGAACCGTATTTGAATGGTGAAAATGTTGGGGAGCTTGGTTTAAGCTCCTGTTTTGCACTTGAAATCGCTTGCTTTTCTCCCGATAAGCGGAATATGCCGAATGACGGTTCACTAAGCTCCTTCTAATGTCAGCAAGCTGAAAATGGAACAAGCACCTCAAGGACTGCTTTACCGAGGATATATGAAAACCGCGGGGAGAAGTGCTTGTTTAGTATTTTTATCAGTCAACCATGTTTCTTTTAACGCCTTGATGCTGCTGCTTCGCGATCAACCAAAACCGTTACATCGGAATGTAAGTGCAAAGCAGATGCAGGGAAATCTTCATTGATGTCACCTTCTAACAGCTTTTTCGCAGCCTCTGCTTTGCTTTTGCCGGAAATAAGCAGCAGGATGCGCTTGCTTGAGAGAATTGTCTGGATTCCCATTGTGAGCGCTTTTTTCGGGACACTGTCTATTGAGGGGAAATATCGGGCATTCGCCTGGCGTGTTTGTTCATTTAAAGTCACAACGTGTGTTTGCGACTTGAAAGGTGTTCCCGGTTCATTGAAGCCGATATGTCCGTTTCGGCCGATGCCAAGAAGCTGAATGTCAGTCCCGCCGAGAGCTTCGACTATTTGTTCGTACCGTCTGCACTCGACTTCGAGATTGTCTGCCTGTCCATTCGGAATAAAATGACGGCTCGGCTTACTGTCGATATGCTGGAAAAATCGGCTTTTCATATAGTAGTGATAGCTGTTTGGGTCATCGCTTGAAAGCCCGGCGTATTCATCTAAATTAACAGTGGTGACATTCCGAAATGAGAGATTTTCAGTTTGATGCAGACGAATCAGTTCTCGATACATGCCTTCCGGTGTTCCGCCTGTCGCTAAACCGAGAACAGCGTCAGGTTTTTTTCTGATGATATCCGCTACTATGCTGGATGCTTTTTGGCTAAGCTCTTCATATGTTTGAACTTCCATTACTTTCATATCTGGTCAGCCTCCTTAGATATAAATGCAATGTTTCCGCGGCAAATAGTGAGAATCACCTCGCAATCACTGCTGACAATGACAAGATCGGCATCTTTTCCCTCTGCCACACTGCCTTTTCGGTCAAAGATGCCCAGCTGTTTGGCCGCGTTTGCAGATGTTATATTCGCTATATCCATCCAAGAGCAATTTGTAAACTTACGCATATGCTGTGCGCCTTCATTCATTTTGAGAATCGAACCGGCAAGTGTTCCATCTGAAAGCAGAGCTGTTTTTCCTCTAACCGTCACACTTTGGCCGCCGAATTCATATACGCCGTCTTTCAGGCCTTTTGCCCTCATGGAATCGGTAATGAGAATAAGCTTGCTGCTGCCTTTTGCCAAAAAAGCAAGCTTTGCCGCTAAAGGATGGGAGTGGATACCGTCGGCAATGAGCTCTGTCATAAATCCGTCATGGGCAAGCGCAGTTCCGATTACACCGGGTTCCCGGTGATGAAACGGACTCATCGCATTGTAAAGATGTGTCATGTGGCTTGCACCTGCTTTTGCGGCTTCCAGCAGTAATGCGGAGTCGGCATCTGTGTGCCCCATCGACGCGATAATCGATTCTTTTTTCAAATAGCGGATCAGTTCAAAATGCTGATCTTCTTCGGGCGCGAGAGTGACTATTTTGATCAGTCCGCCCGCCTTCTGCTGCCACCTTTGGAAAAGCGCAACATCCGCTGGCCTGATCCATTCCTTTGGCTGCGCTCCGGCTCTTTTGGGTGAGACAAAGGGTCCCTCTAAATGTATGCCGAGCAGTTCTGCGCCTAATAAAGAGGATTCTTCAGTTATTTTCCAATCCCTGGCATTTCCTAAAGCTTGAGAAATGTGCCCGTGTTCCTGGGTAATTGTTGTTGCTAAAAAGCTTGTCGTGCCTTCTTCTGGCAGTCTTAATGACAGGGTGTCGAGAGCGGAAAAGCTTGCATCCATCGTATCTGCGCCATAGCCGCCGTGAATATGGATGTCAATCATGCCGGGGAGTAAAACGGAATCAGCCGGTGCTTGAATCTCTTTTGAAAAAGACTCTTTAGGCTGTTTTGTTGAGATTGTGCTGATTTTTCCTTTATTGATTCCGACATAGCCGTTTTTGATGACTTCCTGTTCTGTTACGATCGAAATGCCTTTGATAAGAAGACTTTCTGTCATAAATGAGCCGCCTTTCTGGAATATGAATACATTTATTTTACTTCTTTTCAGATTAGTGATCTAGACCAGCAAAGGCGTTTTCCAGTCTTTTATAAAATCTGTTTTAGGTCAAGCCTGAAAGTGATAAAATGAAAGTATTGTGAGCAAGCTCGGGGCAGCCCGGAACAGGAGGAACATATCGTGGCAAAGGTTCGCACAAAAGACGTAATGGAACAGTTCAATCTGGAATTAATCAGCGGAGAAGAAGGGATTAACCGCCCGATTACAATGAGTGATTTATCTAGACCAGGCATGGAAATTGCCGGATATTTTACATATTACCCGAGAGAGCGCGTGCAGCTTCTCGGAAAAACAGAGCTTTCTTTCTTTGCACAGCTGCCGGAAGAGGATAAAAAGCAGCGAATGAATTCTCTGTGCACTGATGTAACACCAGCTATCATTCTTTCTAGAGATATGCCGATCCCGCAGGAGCTGATTGATGCTTCAGAGCAAAATGGCGTGCCTGTTCTCAGATCACCGTTAAAAACGACGAGGCTGTCAAGCCGTTTAACTAACTTCCTTGAGAGCCGGCTGGCGCCTACTACGGCGATTCATGGCGTTCTTGTTGATATTTATGGCGTCGGCGTGCTGATCACCGGCAAGAGCGGCGTCGGGAAAAGTGAAACCGCGCTGGAGCTTGTAAAAAGGGGGCACCGCCTTGTTGCCGATGATTGCGTTGAAATTCGGCAGGAGGATCAGGATACCCTTGTCGGAAATGCGCCTGAATTAATTGAGCATCTCCTTGAAATCAGAGGGCTTGGCATTATCAACGTGATGACGCTGTTTGGCGCTGGTGCGGTCAGAAGCAATAAACGAATTACAATTATTATGAATCTTGAGCTTTGGGAGCAGGGTAAGCAATACGACCGTCTCGGGCTTGAGGAAGAAACCATGAAAATTATTGATACAGAGATTACAAAATTGACGATTCCCGTCCGTCCGGGCAGAAATCTCGCAGTCATCATCGAAGTGGCAGCAATGAACTTCAGGTTGAAGCGGATGGGGCTGAACGCTGCTGAGCAATTTACCAATAAGCTGTCGGATGTCATTGAAGACAGTGAACATGACGAATAGGAGTTGGCGTTAAATGAATGAAGCGATAGAACCACTCAATCCAATAGCTTTTCAGCTCGGACCGCTGGCCGTCCATTGGTATGGAATCATTATCGGTCTTGGCGCTTTGCTTGGGCTTTGGATTGCAATGAGGGAAAGTGAGAAACGGGGGCTCAAGAAGGATACGTTTATCGATCTTGTCTTGTTTGCCATTCCGATTGCGATTATTTGCGCGCGAATTTATTATGTTGCATTCGAATGGGATTATTATGCGGCACATCCGGGAGAAATCATTAAGATTTGGAAGGGCGGCATTGCCATTCACGGCGGATTGATTGGCGCCATTTTAACGGGTTATGTGTTTTCAAGAGTGAAAAACCTTTCGTTCTGGAAGCTTGCGGATATTGCCGCGCCAAGCATTTTGCTCGGACAGGCGATCGGCCGCTGGGGAAACTTCATGAATCAGGAAGCGCATGGCGAGGCAGTCAGCAGAGCCTTTTTAGAAAGCCTGCACCTTCCTGAATTTATCATCAATCAAATGTACATTGGCGGACAATATTATCATCCTACTTTTTTATATGAATCATTATGGAGCTTTGTCGGCGTCATCATTTTGCTGTCCTTGCGCAAAGCAAATTTACATAGAGGCGAGATGTTTTTGATCTATATCATTTGGTATTCAATTGGAAGATACTTTATAGAAGGAATGCGGACTGATAGCTTAATGCTGACTGAGGGACTTCGCATCGCTCAGGTGATTTCAATCGTATTGATTGTTTTGGCTGTGGCAGCCATTATTTTCAGACGCGTCAAGGGATACTCGAAAGAGCGGTACGCGGAGTAAAGGTCAACAAAGGGGGATGAGAAATGCAGAAGATCTTTCGAGCCGGTCTTGCGGCGGGTCTTCAAACAACATGGACTCTCGGGAAAGTCATTTTTCCAGTCACATTATTGGTCACTATACTTCAGCATACGCCTGTCATGGATTGGCTGATACGGCTGATCACACCGGTTATGGGGCTTTTCGGGCTTTCGGGTGAAGCGGCTATTCCCCTTGTGCTGGGGAATACGCTGAATCTGTACGCCGGAATTGCCGGGATTATGACATTGGATTTATCTGTAAAGGAAGTCTTTATTTTAGCTGTCATGCTTTCATTCTGTCATAACTTGATTATCGAATCGACAGTTGCCGCAAAGGTCGGCATCAGAATTGGCATTATATTGGCGGTGCGCATCGGTTTGGCCGCTGTGTCAGCGTTCGTCATCAACCTCATCTGGCACGGCGGACAGGAAACGGCGCAGTACGGTTTTATCACCGCGAAGCATGCGGCTCCTGACGGCTGGCTGGCAATGCTGGCCGAAGCTTTAATGAAAGCCGGACTTGGTGTTTTACAGCTTGTGGCAATTGTAATCCCGCTGATGATCATCATTCAGTTTTTAAGAGAACTAGGCTGGCTGCATCGGTTTTCCAGATGGCTGTCTCCGTTTACACAGCTGCTTGGCATGAACAAAAACACGTCCATGACGATGGTGGCGGGTCTGACAATCGGTCTGGCCTACGGAGCGGGTGTGATGATCAAAGCTGTTGAGGATGACGGCGTGGGCAGGCGGGATATGACATTGGCATTTGTTTTTCTTGTTGCCTGCCACGCGGTCGTGGAAGATACACTTGTCTTTATTCCGCTCGGCATACCGGTCTGGCCTCTTCTTTTGATTCGTGTCACTACAGCAGTGCTTCTGACAATGACTATTGCGTACACATGGAAAAAATGGAAACCCTCAGTGGTTGGAAAGGAAGCAATATGAGTGACAAACAAGTAACGACGATTCTGTTTGATTTAGACGGAACTTTGATTAATACAAATGAATTAATTATCGCGTCCTTTTTACATACACTGGAGCACTATTATCCGAACAAGTATAAACGGGAAGATGTCCTCGCGTTTATCGGGCCGTCTCTTTTTGACACATTCTCCTCGATGGATGCTGATAAGTGCGATGATATGATCGCCATGTACAGAGCGTACAATCATGATAAGCATGATACATTCGTGACTGAATATGAAACAGTGTATGAAACCCTTGATGCATTAAAAAAATCCGGCTTTACATTAGGGATCGTGACAACGAAATTAAGAGATACTGTCAATATGGGCCTCAAGCTGACAGGAATCGGCGAATTCTTTGAAACGGTCGTCACCCTTGATGATGTAACGAAGGCAAAACCTGATCCCGAACCTGTGCTATTAGCGCTGAAACAGCTTGGAAGCGAGCCGGAGGAAGCGATTATGGTCGGAGATAATTACCATGATGTGCTGGCAGGGAAAAACGCCGGAACAAAAACGGCCGGAGTTGCATGGACGATTAAAGGGCCGGAAGCACTGGCGAAGCATGATCCTGACTATATGCTCGAGAAAATGAGTGATCTATTACAAATCGTTGGAGTGAAGTAATCTGTGAGAAAAACAGATCGGCATCCGGTCTCGGGAGCCAACTCTCTGTGGCAAGTCTACCGAACGGTTCCTTTTGTAAAGGTTGTTAAAAATTTTATTGTCATTCAAATGGCGAGGTATACACCGTTCATAGGGATGAAAAATTGGCTGTACCGTACATTTCTGCGAATGAAAGTCGGAAGGCAGACATCCTTTGCCCTCATGGTGATGCCGGATATTATGTTTCCGGAAAAAATCTCGGTCGGAACAAATACAATTATCGGGTACAATACGACCATTTTGGCCCATGAGTATTTGATTCAGGAATACCGGATCGGCAAGGTCCTGATCGGAGACGAAGTGATGATCGGTGCCAACACGACCATTTTGCCCGGTGTGGAAATAGGGAATGGCGCAGTTGTATCCGCTGGAACACTTGTCCATAAAGATGTACCCGCCGGCGCATTTGTCGGCGGAAATCCGATGAGGATCATCTATACAAAGGAAGAAATGCAAGAAAGATTGAAAAAGCCCGCTGAATCATAACAGCGGGCTTTTTTATGTTCAAAAATAGCTGAACGCCAATCTAGTTTTTAGCGACATGATCTATAGTGCCGCCGTCGATAGTCACTTTCCCATCCTGAATATGTTCATTTGAAGTGAAAAATGTGAATGTTGTTTTATTTGCTCGAGATTAAATCGGCTTTCAGATTTTATTTTTGAACCACGACGGCCTGGCTGCCCATTTGTTTCCACGCTTTTTCAAAGCCGACTCTGTCGGTTTTTCTGTTTTTATGGCCATACGGGTCATTGAGATACACATATTTTTCATCATATCCCGTAACAGCGACACTGTGTTCACTGTACGTGATATCGATCGTTCCGTTCGGCGTTTTCCATTTCTCCATATTGTCAACCGGCGTAAAGCTGGAAGTCGTAATAACCCAAACAGGATTGCCTTTCTCTAGCTGTTCGTAAACAGCGGAAATACGTTTGCCAGTCAGGTCAGACACTTTGTCTCCGGCATAAGCTTTCGCCAGCTGATAGATCGGTCCGTGGTAGACGCCGAGACCGGGACCATTCGCCATATCACCGACAAATCCGTCATTCGGATCTCCTTTTAATCCGCTGCTGTATGTCATAGGAACTGTGACAATCTGGTTTGCCAGTGTGTTTTTGGTCACACTGTATCCTGCGTGATTCAGCACCATCGCAAGGCTTGTGACTTCGCAGCCATTATAGAGCCGAGGCGCGTCCATCTGATTGTAAAGGACGACATCCAGCGGTTCGGCGCTTCCCTTCAGTTTCTTTTTGCTATTTGTATCTGTTCCTGTATTACTGTCAGAAATCACTTTTTTAAGGCTGTTTAAAAAAGGAATATCTATATCTTTTGCATTTATTTTAAGTCCGAAAAAAATAATGCCTATCAGTATGATCAGGACACATAGAGTCCGCAGTGTTTTCATCTTTATCTCCTTGTTCTCTATTTGATTTGTATTATATCATGCCAAACATAAGGAAATTGAGATATTACGCACCTTTAATGCATGATTCATGATTTTTTTCAAAATGAGGAGAAGGAAATGTGGACTAAAAACATTCTGATTGAAGTTAAGCATTGCTTTTCATTCTTTTGTCTGCTAACATATTATCATATTAGCGAACTAAAGGATTCGGAATTTTCCTTCACAAGATCATAACGGAGGTGCTCGGGTTGATGTTTATGTTTGAAAAACCGCACGGCATGAGAGATACACTGCCTGATTTATATGAAACGAAAAAAAGGGTGAGACAATCGTTAACCGATTTGATCAATACATGGGGATATCAATTTATGGAAACACCGACACTGGAGTTTTACGATACCGTTGGCGTACAGTCAGCCATTGAGGAGCAGCAGCTGTTTAAGCTTCTTGACCAGGACGGCAAAACATTGGTGCTTCGCCCGGATATGACAGGACCGATTGCAAGGGTGGCGGCATCGAAGCTACTGAAACACGATCATCCGCTCAGAGTCGGCTATGCGGCAAATGTGTTCAGGGCACAGGAGCGCGAAGGCGGACGTCCCGCCGAATTTGAGCAGGTCGGAGTGGAATTAATCGGTGACGGCACGACAAGCGCGGATGCGGAGGTTATTGCTTTAGTTGTCAGTGCGTTAAAAAGCGCCGGGCTGTCTTCCTTTAAAATTGCTATCGGCCATGCGGGTATCGCGGACGCTCTGTTTGTTGAGGTGCTTGGAAATGTTGAGAGGGCTGATGTGCTGCGGAGATTTTTATATGAAAAAAACTACGTTGGCTATAGAGAGCATGTCAAATCTCTTACACTGTCTTCCATTGATAAAAGCCGGCTGCTTGAGCTTCTTGAACTGCGAGGCGGCATCGAAGTTTGCGGACGTGCTGAGAACATCGTCGATTCTGTGCAGGGAAAAAGCGTAGTTGATGAGCTCAAGGAACTGTGGAGCATTCTTGGAGATTACGGATGTACGGAAAATGTCCGCCTTGATTTGAATATGGTCAGCCACATGAGCTATTACACAGGAATTTTATTTGAGGTTTACGCCGAAAATGTCGGCTTTGTGATTGGAAGCGGCGGCCGATACAACAAACTTCTGGGTCATTTTGATTCACCTGCGCCGGCGACAGGCTTCGGGCTTCGGATCGACCGGCTGATTGAAGCGCTTCATCTAAAAGGTGAGCCTTCTGCAATAGGTGCTGTGATTTTCAGCAAAGAGCAGCGGGCGCAAGCCATCGCTTATGCGAATGAAGAACGCAGGAAAGGAAACAAAGTGGTTCTTCAAGATTTGTCAGGAATTGAAAATATTGATCAGATGACAAAAACTTTTGCAAATGTCACCTATTTTATCGGTGCCAGAAAGGAAGAGCAAAATGGGTAAGTTACTCACAATGGCGATGCCGAAGGGCCGGATATTTGAAGAAGCGGCAGGGCTGCTGCGGCAGGCGGGCTACAAGCTTCCCGAGGAGTTTGACGATTCGAGAAAACTGATTATCGATGTGCCCGAGGAAAACCTCCGTTTCATCTTAGCGAAGCCGATGGACGTAACCACATATGTAGAGCATGGCGTGGCAGATGTCGGAATTGCGGGCAAGGATGTCATGCTTGAAGAGGAACGCGATGTGTATGAGGTGCTGGATTTAAAAATCAGCAAATGCTACTTGGCAGTCGCCGGGCTCCCGAATACAGACTGGAGCGGCGTAGCACCGAGAATCGCGACAAAATATCCGAATGTGGCGTCCAGTTATTTCAGAGAACAGGGAGAACAAGTCGAAATCATTAAGCTCAACGGATCAATTGAATTAGCCCCGCTCATCGGGCTTGCGGACCGGATTGTGGACATCGTTTCCACAGGACAGACGCTGAAAGAAAACGGGCTTGTTGAAACGGAGCATATTTGTGATATTACGTCCCGCTTTATCGTCAATCCGGTAAGCTATCGCATGAAAGACGATGTCATTGATGAAATGGCGTCCCGCTTATCTCTTGTTGTGGAAGGAGAACCGGCAAAATGAAGATAAAAACCCTCAGCGGCGCGAAACGGCTTTCTCTCAAGCGGTCAATAGATGCTGGAACGGAAGAGCAAAGAAAAACGGTCCGCTCTATTATTGAAGATGTCAAAGCAAACGGTGATCGAGCAGTCAGCAGCTATACAGCGAAATTTGACGGCATCGAAATAGAAAGCCCGCTAGTCACAAAAAAAGAAACAGAGGAAGCATACAACTCATTGGATTCACAACTGCTTCAGGTGATCAGGCAGGCAATCGTAAATATTAAGGAATATCACGAAAGACAGCTGCAATCCTCATGGTTTTATCACAGAAAGGATGGCACAATGCTCGGGCAGAAAGTAACGGCGCTTGATTCTGCCGGCGTCTATGTGCCTGGGGGGACGGCCGCATATCCTTCATCTGTTTTGATGAATGTCATTCCAGCGCTTGTAGCGGGAGTGGAAAGAATCGTTCTCGTCACGCCTCCGGGAAAAGACGGACGGCTTTCGCCAGGGGTTTTAGTCGCTGCTGCCGAGCTGGGCATACAAGACATTTACAAAATGGGCGGCGCACAGGCGATTGCCGCGCTGGCATACGGAACAGAAACGGTTGAGCCGGTGGATAAAATCACAGGTCCGGGAAATATTTACGTGGCCCTTGCCAAACGAGAAGTGTTCGGGGATGTCGATATTGATATGATTGCCGGCCCGAGTGAAATTGTCGTGCTGGCTGATGAAACAGCAATTCCGCGTGAAATTGCCGCTGACCTGCTGTCACAGGCGGAACACGATAAGCTCAGCTCATGTGTGTTTGTGACAGATTCCATGGCACTGGCCGAGACAGTTTCAGCCGAGGTGAACGAGCAGCTGAAAACCTTGCCGAGAAAAGAAATAGCGGAAGCTTCAGTGAATGATTTCGGATATATCTATGTGGCAGACACAATGGATGAAGCGATTGATACGGTCAATACGCTCGCACCGGAGCATTTAGAAATCATCACACAGTCTCCCGAAGCTTTGCTTGGCAGAATCAAACACGCAGGTGCGATTTTCTTAGGCAGATACAGCCCTGAGCCTGTTGGAGATTATTTTGCCGGACCGAATCATGTGCTTCCGACAAACGGAACAGCCAGGTTTTCTAGTCCGCTAAACGTAACGGATTTCCAAAAGAAATCGAGCATTATTTCATACAGCCAATCAGCTTTTGAAGAACATGCCGAAAGCATTGCGGCTTTTGCCAGACTTGAAGGATTAGAGGCACATGCCAGATCAATCGAAGCGAGAGAGCGGAGGAATGCAAAATGAGAAAAGCGGAACGCGCCAGAAAAACAAATGAAACAGATATAGAGCTGGCATTCGCCTTAGACGGAGAAGGCCAAGCGGATATTAAAACAGATGTGCCATTTATGACGCATATGCTGGATTTGTTCACGAAACACGGGCAATTCGATCTTGCCATTAAAGCAAAAGGTGATGTTGATATCGATGATCACCACACGACTGAGGATATCGGCATCTGCTTAGGGCAGGCGCTGCTTGAAGCATTGGGCGATAAAAAAGGAATCAAACGCTACGGATCGGCATTTGTGCCGATGGATGAAGCACTTGCTCAAGTCGTCATTGATTTAAGCAATCGTCCGCACTTGGAAATGCGCGCCGAGTTCCCTGCGGCTAAAGTCGGAACCTTTGATACAGAGCTGGTACACGAATTTTTGTGGAAGCTGGCGCTTGAGGCGCGGATGAATCTGCACGTCATCGTACATTACGGCACAAACACCCACCACATGATTGAAGCGGTTTTTAAAGCGCTTGGACGTGCGCTTGATGAAGCAGCAACGATCGATCCGCGTGTTAAAGGAATCCCATCAACGAAAGGGATGCTGTAAATGATCGGCGTGATAGATTACGGTATGGGTAATTTATACAGTGTCTCAAAGGCGCTGGAGCGTGTCGGCGTGCCGTACTTTGTTTCTGAAAAGCCGGAGGAGCTGAAAGAAGCCGATGCCTTTATTTTGCCGGGAGTCGGTTCATTTGGCGACGCGATGGATCATTTGCGCAGCGCGAAGCTCGATCAATTGATTCACGAGATGGTGGCAGAAGGGAGATTGCTGCTCGGGATCTGCCTTGGCATGCAGCTTTTATTTGATCAAAGTGAAGAAAACGGGATCGCTTCAGGCCTAGGCCTGTTAAAAGGAAGAGCGGTCAGGCTGAAAGCGGAAGATGAGAAAGGGAATAAACTGAAGGTTCCGCATATGGGCTGGAACCGTCTTTCCTTTCATAACGAATCTCCGCTGCTGGCTGAAACAGAACAAGGCTACGCTTATTTCGTGCATTCGTATTACATTGACGGGATGGAGGAGGACGCACTTCTGGCAAGCGCCGATTATGGGATGCAAGTGCCTGCTGTCGTCGGAAAACGGAACGTTTTTGGCGCCCAATTTCACCCGGAAAAAAGCAGCACGGTCGGAATGTCTATCTTAATTCAATTCACGAAAATGGCAGCGGAACAGAAGGTGAAAAAATGAGTGCTTTTACATTATATCCGGCAATTGATATGAGAAACGGCAAATGTGTCCGGCTTGTTCAAGGAGATTATCATAAGGAAACGATATACGGCGACTCACCATATGACATGGCCGCATTATTTGCGAGTGAGGGTGCCGAATGGATCCATCTCGTTGATCTCGACGGCGCCAAAGAAGGGAAAAGAGTCAATGACCGTCATGTGGTCGAAATCTCGCAAAAACTTAATCTGAAAGTTGAAATCGGGGGCGGGATTCGTTCTGAAGGTGATGTCTATGAATACTTATCAGCAGGAGTCGATCGGGTCATCCTCGGAAGCTCAGCTGTTTCTAACCCTCCATTCGTCAAAAAAATGCTAAAGCAATATGGTCATAAAATCGCAATCGGACTGGATGCGAGAAACGGCTTTGTGTCAACTGAAGGATGGCTGGAAACTTCAACTCTAAAGGCGGCTGAACTCGGTAAAGAGCTTGCCAATGAAGGAGCGGAAGTCTTTATTTTTACTGACATCGCAACAGACGGAATGCTGTCAGGACCTAATATTAACAGTACGGTCGAGCTTGCTAAGGAAACAGGGAAATCTGTGATTGCTTCTGGCGGAGTCAGCTCTGTAGCTGATCTCGAAGCCCTTGCCCGCTATCAGGCGGACGGTGTTTCTGGAGCGATCATTGGAAAAGCGCTGTACACCAATCAATTTGCGCTGAGTGAGGCGCTTGAAAGGGTGAAGCGCAAATGATCACAAAACGGATTATTCCATGTCTTGATGTCAAAGAAGGCCGCGTTGTCAAAGGAATTCAATTTCTCGAATTAAAGGATGCCGGTGACCCTGTTGAACTGGCAGAAGTGTATGACCGGGAAGGAGCGGATGAACTCGTTTTTCTCGATATTTCCGCCTCCCATGAAGGACGAAAAACGATGGTTGACGTAGTGGAGCAGGTTGCCGCAAAGCTCGCCATTCCATTTACAGTCGGCGGCGGTATCAATCAGCTCAGCGATATGAAAACGATTCTGCGTGCCGGAGCGGACAAAGTGTCGGTGAATACGGCAGCCGTTCTCCGCCCTGAGCTGATTACAGAAGGAGCTGAGTTTTTCGGTTCCCAATGCATCGTCCTTGCCATTGATGCCAAATATGACCAAGAATCCGACACATATAAGGTTTACACACACGGCGGCAGGAAGAAAACAGATTGGGAAGTCACAAGCTGGGCAAAAGAAGGTGTCAAACGCGGAGCCGGAGAAATTCTGCTGACAAGCATGGACTCTGACGGCGAGAAAAAAGGTTTTGACCACAGGCTGACAAAGCTTGTTTCTGAAGCTGTCCCTGTCCCGGTTATCGCCTCGGGAGGCGCGGGAAACGCGCAGCACATGCTTGAAGCTTTTACAAAAGGAGAAGCCGACGCCGCGCTGGCCGCCTCTATTTTTCATTATAAAGAAACATCGATTAAAGAAGTGAAATCATACTTGAAAGAGTACGGGGTGAATGTGAGATGAAACAGGCAGATGAACTGCGTTTTAATGAGGACGGTTTAATCCCTGCCATCGTGCAGGATGCGGCGAGCAAAGAAGTGCTGACGCTTGCCTATATGAACAAAGAATCGTACGAAAAAACACTGGAAACGAAAGAAACATGGTTTTACAGCCGCTCTCGCCAAGCGTTATGGCATAAAGGAGAAACCTCAGGGAACACGCAAGCCGTTAAGGGGATTCGGTATGACTGCGACCAAGACGCCTTGATCGTGCTCGTAGAACCATCCGGCCCGGCATGCCACACTGGCAGCTACAGCTGTTTTCCAAAAGAACAATCAGAAGAACAGGCGGCGGGCCGATTTGACATTGTGAACGAGCTGGAACGCGTAATCGCGGAACGCCAAGCGGAAATGCCTGAAGGAGCTTACACGACATACCTTTTCCGAGAAGGCGTCGATAAGATTTTGAAAAAAGTCGGGGAAGAAGCATCCGAAGTCATCATCGCCGCGAAAAACCGCGATCAAGAGGAACTCAAATGGGAAGCGGCAGACCTGCTGTATCACCTGCTTGTCCTGCTCAGAGAACAAGCTCTGCCGCTGGATGATGTACTTGATGTATTGAAAAAACGCCATTCTGAAAAGTAAAAGGATTGGAGCTGTGTATATGACAGCTCCTTTTTTATGTATCTTTGCGCCTGAAGCATTTGTCTAGCCTAATAAAAGAAATGGAAAAATCAATCGAATGCCCTATTTAACGAAAATTTTCCATGGTGTAACATAACTAAGGACGAAAATCCCGAATGAGAAACGGGCCTTTAGGATTATTTTATGCAAAGCGGTCAGAAAAGTGAGGAAAAGTCATATCTTGAAAAAGCGGCTGCTAATTATTCGAAAAATGAGGAGAGAATAGTGAACGAAAAAATTGATGAATTGAACAAAAGAGTTGGACATTTGGAACAAGAACTGGAAAGCGTCAAAAGGGAGATCGCATACCTCGCTAGAGGCAAGAAAGAACAAGCCATCGTCAAAACGGAAGTGCACCCAAAAATCAACAAAGAAGTTCCAAAAAAGACGCCGGCTCCGCCAAAAGAAAACCGTACTTTAGAAAACATGGTGGGAAATTGGCTTCCGAAAATCTTTATTTTTGTTTTTCTTCTTGGCATGATTTGGGCGTTTGCGGCAGCTGCTGAAAAAGGCTGGATCAACACATATATAAGGGTAGCGGCAGGGCTTATTGTCTCCATTGTGCTATATGTTCTCGGCAGCAGGTTACATAAGAAAAATGCCAGTGTATTGGGTATTTCATTATTGGCGGGCAGTAATATTGTCTATATTGTTTCTTTGTTTGCGGGGAACATGCTGTACCAGATTATACCGACCATACTTACAGTAATCCTTCTTGCTGCAGGCGTTGCGGGCGGTGTGTACATATCAAGAAAATACCGATCACAAACGCTAATCGCCATTATCGGCGCAGGTGTTTACTTGTATCCTTTCTTATTTGGCGGGAAGCAAGGAAATGAATATATCTTTTATGTATATGAGTCATTGGTTTTCGCAGGCTTAATGTATGAGACAGTCAAACAAAAGTACAGCGTGGCATGGAATATAGCAAACTATGCATTTATATTAGCGATTTTTGCTTTCTTATCATTTACAGATGCACAGGTGACGGGTTGGACACTTGCTGTATTTATGATGCAGCACGCGATTACGCTCCTCTCAGCCTTACGATCGAACAGCCAATTTAAAAAAGCTGTCTATCTCACAGCCGTTTCAATCGGAGCTTTTGTCGTTTTCAGCACAGGGATTGTCCTCTATATGAAAAATGATACAGCATTATACGCTTTTTATACTGCTGCATTTGTGTTTTACCTGTTGGTAAGCTTTTGGAGAAGAAAAGATTTTGCTGAAATCAAACATACGCTTTTTCTCATTTCTATGATTTATTTTCATGTGTTGGCAGCGGATGTATGTGATGAAAAGGTGATTTTACTGTACATCATATTCACCTTGCAAGGAATGATGATGTGTTACGTGTCATACCGCAAAAGAAGCTGGCTGATCGGCATTGCCGGGGTGATTGTATTATTCCAGGCAGCCTGCGGCCTCATGCAATATCCAGCGCATTCATTACACGTTCTCAGCATTTTCTCTTGGCTGCTGCTGATCAGCTCACTATTTACCGGCTACCTATATTCGAAGAAAATACAATATAAACAAGTCGCGAATGTTGTTTCCTCAGCTGTTTCATTGCTGGTGCTTGTATTCTTCAGCAAATTATCCATATGGATGACAGATAGGATTGACGGTGTATCAGTAAACGTCGGTGTATCTCTGTCTTGGTTTATATTTGTCATTGTGATGTACGCTGTTTATTACACAACCAAAGACAAGATATGGAACCGAATCGGGCTGATCTTTTTATTCATAACACTAGCCAAAATGATTTTAATAGATTCTGCTTCAATTGATCTAGTGTGGAAAGCTGTCTTATTCATCTTGTTAGGAGTCATCGGCCTGTTTATCTCAAGAATATTTTATTCGAGAAAAGAGTAACCATCATGCCTGATCAAGACTGCCGAGAGAACGCGGCGGTCTTTTGTACGTTTGATTCTATCAGTTAACGATATGGAGGTTCGTCATGAAAAAACCCATCTTGATCATCTTCAGCTTATTACTAGCCCTGACAGGCGGATGCAGTATAAACGACAATGATAAAAACACCACCAATGACAATAAGACGGAAGCCGTAAAACCAAAAGACATGGATCCAAAAGACCTGCCGCAAGTTCCGGCGTTTCAGGACGAAAAAACGAGAGAATACATGGTGTCAACGAAAGAAGCGGAGCCGGGATATTATGTGCTTGAGTCTAAGCTGAAAGGGTTTAGGATGTTGTTTCCGGCGGACGGGGAATATTCAAGCTATTTGTCTAGTCGTGATGAAAATGAAGAAATAATCGCATTTGATAGTTACGATAAATCAAAAAATAAAGTGATAAACGCACAAATAGAGTATTACCAAGGAACTTCTTTTATTAATACTCCTAAGACAATGTTAGAGCAAGTTAGCAGTGAAAATGGTTATAAAGGCAAGTTTGAAAAGCTGGAGAACGAAGATAAAGATATTTATATTGCTCATAAGAAAAATCATTTTCAAAACGAGAAAAACAAATACAACTTTTCATACAGATATTTCGGTTATATGAAATCACCCAAAAAAAAACAAGCAGGTATCGTATTTTCATTTATGTTTAGATGTCCAAATCATGAGAAGCCTTGTACGTTAGATCAAGATCATTTAGGAGATCAGGTGAAAAAGCAGATGAAATCCATCACCTTTTTAGATCATAAACAGGAGAAATAAACGGAAAATAAAGATTAAAATTAAGGCTAAAAATCACTTTTTGATTAAGGACATAAAAGCCAATTAGCCGAAAACCCATGGAGGTTCTTCATGAAAAAAATCATTTTGATCAGTTTCAGCTTATTGCTTGCCCTAACAAGCGGATGCAGTATGAATGATAATGAAACAAAAGCCGTAAACCCAAAAGACCTGCCGCAAGTTCCAGCGTTTCAGGACGAAAAAACGAGAGAATACATGGTGTCAACGAAAGAAGCGGAGCCGGGGTATTATGTGCTGGAGTCTAAGCTGAAAGGGTTTAGGATGTTGTTTCCGGAGGATGCTAAGTATCTAGAAAGAAGATCATCGTTAACTGGGAAAAATAAAGAAAGTATTGGATTTAATAGTTATGACAAAGACACCAATGTAATGTTTGATGGGCATGTAACCTATTACACAGAAGAAAGCTTTGTGAATGAACCTGAAACAATGCTGGATATTGTAAGTGGAAAAAACGATTATAAAGGCAAATATAAAAAAAGCAGCAATAAGAACACGGACGTCTACTTTGCTAAGAAAAAAGACATCTTTGAGAATATTGAAAGAAAATATAATGATTCATACAGTTACTTTGGTTATGTGAAATCTACAGAAGAAGATAACCTAGGAGTTGAATATGCCTTTACTTTCGGATGCAAAAATGAAAATCAATCATGCTATTTAGATGAAGGAAAGGCTAAAAACAAAGTTGAGAAATTGATTCATTCTATCACCTTTTTAATAGATAAAGAGAAGAAATAAGATGGAAAATGAGGATGAGGGCGAAACATTACGGCTCATTGATGATTTAGAATTCGACCATTAATAATAGTTTCCTCAATGAACGCAAGAAGTTATAGAAATCTAATAAAGTGATTAGCATGATTTTGGGGAAACAAGAAAACCTTTGGAGGTTCATCATGAAAAAGATCATCTTGATTTGCATCAGCTTATTGCTTGCCCTAGGCGGATGCAGTATGAACGACAATGATAAAAACACCACAAATGACAATAAAACAGAAGCCGTAAAACCAAAAGACATGGATCCAAAAGACCTGCCGCAAGTTCCAGCGTTTCAAGACGAGAAAACGAGAGAGTACATGGTGTCAACGAAGGAAGAGGAGCCGGGATATTATGTGCTGGAATCTAAGCTGAAAGGATTTAGGATGTTGTTTCCGGAAGATGGGGAGTATTCCGACTCTGAAACTTCAAAGACAAGCGAGTCACTGTTTTTCGACAGTATTAATAGTAAAACGAATATAGTAATGAATGCTTCAGTAAAGTTCTATCAAAATGAATCATTTATAAACAACCCGGAGACCATGTTGGATATTGTTAGTGGTAAAAATGAATACAAAGGTCATTTTGAAAAATTAGAAGCGAAAGACAAGGATATTTACTTTGCTTCAAAACAAGAATTCTTCGACAAAGAAGAAAAACCATCTTATATCTATCTCGGTTATATAAAATCAAAAAAACAAGGTGATTTAGGTATGGAATATTCTTTTATGTTTAGCTGTTCAGCAAATACACAGACATGTCAGCAAAATCCCAAAGACGATGAGAAAAAGATGAAAAAAATATTAAACTCTATCACCTTCAATTAGAAGAGCGGGAAGCCGGGGAGTAAACATATTTATGAAAATATAAAACTGCGTCTTTTATAGAAAAAACAAGCCAGTTCAAGACATCTGATCTAAAAATCTCCTATTCAAATAATGAGTGGGAGATTTTTATTTTCATGACAGCAAAAACATACTGAAAAAGTCTCTCTCCATTGATATGATTAAGAAAGAGTTAAAATCATCCTTTTGCTATGCCATTTTACCTGAAGTTGAAACAGGAGGAACCATATATGCCAAGCCAGAAACAAAAATCGAAAAGTAAATTGAGACCCTTTTTTGCATTAGTAAAGAAGACCAATCCTTCTTACGGGAAGCTTGCTTTTGCATTGATTCTCAGTATCGTAACGACTCTTGTCAGTCTGATGATTCCATTATTGACAAAGCAGCTTGTCGACGGATTTTCCATGTCAAATCTGTCAGGGACGCAAATTGGGTTGATCGCGCTGGTATTTTTCGTTCAAGCCGGTTTGAGCGCTTATGCTACATATGCGCTTAACTATAATGGACAAAAAATCATCTCCGGACTGCGGGATTTATTATGGAAGAAATTAATTAAACTTCCCGTTTCTTATTTCGATACTAACGCTTCCGGAGAAACGGTCAGCCGTGTAACGAACGATACGATGGTGGTCAAAGAGCTGATCACAACTCATATCAGCGGATTTATCACAGGGATCATTTCTGTTATTGGATCAATGACCATCTTATTCATTATGAATTGGAAGCTGACATTGCTTGTGTTAATTGTCGTTCCGCTGGCGGCCCTAATTTTATTCCCGATTGGCCGGAAGATGTTTTCCATCTCTCGGGAAACGCAGGATGAAACAGCCCGTTTTACAGGCCTGCTGAATCAAATTCTCCCGGAAATCAGACTCGTTAAGGCTTCGAATGCGGAGGATGTCGAGTATGGACGCGGGAAGATGGGGATTTCTTCATTATTTAAACTAGGCGTTCGTGAAGCCAAAGTTCAGTCGCTTGTCGATCCGCTCATCTCACTTGTGGTAATGGCGGCGCTTGTGGCAGTTATCGGATACGGCGGCATGCAGGTGTCATCAGGCGAGCTGACGGCCGGCGCGCTCGTGGCTTTTATTTTATATTTATTTCAAATTATTATGCCGATGGGGCAGATTACAACGTTTTTTACCCAGCTGCAAAAATCAATCGGCGCAACAGAACGAATGATTGAGATTTTGGCAGAGGAAGAGGAAGATACAGCTGCAGGAAAACAAATTGAAAACGCGCATCTGCCTATCCAGCTTGAGCGTGTGTCTTTTGGATATAAGCCTGATCAGCTGATCTTGAAAGAGATCAGCGCCGTTATTGAAGCGGGGAAAGTAACAGCGATTGTCGGTCCGAGCGGCGGCGGGAAAACAACGCTGTTTAAGCTGCTTGAACGATTCTATATTCCGACTGCCGGGACCATTCGATTAGGCGCTGAGCCGGTCGCTTCGTACTCGCTTGAATCATGGCGAGAGCACATCGGATATGTGTCACAGGAAAGCCCGTTAATGTCAGGAACGATTAGAGAAAATATTTGCTACGGGTTACAACGTGAAGTATTAGATACCGAGATTGAAAAAGCCGCGGAGATGGCCTATGCGCTCAATTTTATAAAGGAGCTGCCGGATCAGTTTGACACAGAAGTAGGTGAACGAGGCATTATGCTCTCAGGCGGACAGAGGCAGCGAATCGCGATTGCGAGAGCACTTCTTCGTGATCCGAGCATTCTTATGCTGGATGAAGCCACTTCCAGTCTCGACAGCCAATCTGAAAAATCAGTTCAGCAGGCGCTTGATGTACTGATGGAGGGGCGCACAACAATTGTCATCGCTCACCGCTTATCCACCGTTGTAGACGCGGACCAGCTTTTGTTTGTTGAAAATGGAGAAATTACCGGACGGGGCACACATCATGAATTAATGGCGTCCCATGATCTATATAGAGATTTTGCAGAACAGCAATTGAAATTGAACGCAGATTTAGAAAACAAAGCCGGGTAAATGTTGGTCGAATCAGCCAGTAAAAAACGGAGGGATTTTCCCAATCCTTCCTTTTGAACTATTGAGGGGCTCAAGATTTATGGTATACTACTGACGGTACATTGTATAAAACGGAGGGTAGTTGTGGGAAAACACACTTCTGAACATAAAAAACACGCACAAATTGTCCAGCTGCTTCAAGATGGACAATATTTTTTTCATAAAGGCTTAAAGGCGTATAAAGAACGTAATCTGAAACGGGCAAGCAAACTGATTCAGCGAGCGGTTCATTTGGAACCGGAGGATTCAGAGATGCTTTCGCAGCTTGCGGTCATTTACTCAGAAATGGGCCAATATCAAGAGTCGAACGATTTATTTGATTATATCATGGCAAATCTGGAGGCCGAAATGCCGGAATGCCATTACTTTAAAGCGAATAACTTTGCTCATTTAGGACTCTTTCAAGAAGCTTATAAAGAAGCGGCCGCTTATTCCGATGCGGATCCTGACGGTGAATTCGCTGAAGAAAACGATAGTCTGCTTGAATTGCTGGACTTAGGAGACGACGGGACTGAGGATTCATTATATGATCAGGATGAATTGCTGGTGAAGCAGGATCGGGCAAAGTCCCTGCTGGAAAGCGGTCAGCTTGCTGAAGCAGTGACGGCCCTTGAGGAAATCACAGCCGAGTATCCGGAGCTTTGGTCAGCATACAATAACCTGTCACTTGCCTATTTCTATTCAGGCAACATCGTAAAAGCGAAGCAAACCGCTTATCAAGTGCTCAGTCATAACGAAGGGAATCTTCACGCCTTATGCAATCTTCTCGTTTTCTACTATTATGAAAGAGAAGATGAAAAAGTGGCGGAATTGAGCAGCCAGCTTTCCAATGTGTATCCGATGCTATTGGAACAGCGCTATAAACTGGGAGCCACTTTGGCGCTTGTCGGCCGCTACGAGATCGGATATAAATGGCTTAAATCATTGTATAAAACCGGGTTTGAAGGTGATGACACATTCTTTTACTGGCTCTCATGCTCAGCTTATTTTACGGGACATACTGAATTTGCTGAGACGATTTGGAGAAAAGTCGAGTCGCAATATCCCGGAGAAGACCGCCCGGCTCCTTGGATTGAGCGGAGGGAAGCTCTTCCTTCATCTGTGGAACAGCGTCTCGCGGCCTATTATATCAGCAGCACAAAGGGAGAAACGGAGCATCTTGAAGCGGTGTTACGCTCGAAGAGAATTACTGCTCCTTTCGAAAATCATTTTGTGAAACTCCTTTTGCACGGGGAGTCCGCGGCTGCTGACGTAACAAAGGATGCACTTTTTACCTATCAAACCGTTAAGTTATTGGAGCAAGCTGAAAAAGAAGAGATGAAAACAGAGGTTATGAGCTGCTGGGTGTTTTATGTGATCCAGCAAATCCGTGCAGCCGCTTCGTTGAAGAATGAGAGAGGCTTGGCAGCGGCGATCTGTTATATTTGGAAAGAAGCTCACGGCAAGCAAGATACGAAAAAAGACACAGCGGCCCGCTTTGGCATCTCTCCGGCAACGCTGACGAAATATATGAAATATATTGATGATATTCTAGAATAGAATATTTTGAAGAGTCGATTCGTATATCGGCTCTTTTTTTTGGTTTTATAGATTATATTAAGAGAATAATATCGACGTTTTTTTTACTCATTTAAAAAAAATGACAAATGATATACAGTATGACATCTGTTTGAAACACAAATGTAATAAAATTTATCGCTAATTTGTCGAAACTTGATGGTATAATGATTCTCGTACATAAGGAATTAGTGTTTTTTACATATGATGTGAAATAAACGCTATACAACCAGAATAAGAGATACACAGAATAATTAACCATAAACAACCATCATTCCTCGTAGAGTATGAGGAACGAAACTTGATGTTTAAAATACGATTCCAAATGAGAACAGGTTCACAGTAAAAGGGAGGATTTAAAATTGAGAAAGAGTTTATTAACACTTGGTTTGGCTTCCGTCATCGGGACAAGCAGCTTTTTGATCCCGTTTACAAGTAAAACTGCATCGGCGGAAACATTAAATGATAAGAAACAAAAAATCGAAAGCAAGCAATCTGAGGTTGCTTCCAGCATTGAAGCGAAAGAAAAAGAATTAAATAAGCTTCAGGAAAATCAATCAAAGATTGAAAAAGAACTACAAGACATTAACGATAAGGCGCTTGATACAAGCAACAAGATCGAAGATAAAAAAGCAGAAAACGATAAAACAAAAGCAGAAATCAAAAAGCTGAAAAAAGAGATTAAAGAGACAGAAGCCCGCATTGAAAAACGTAACGGCATTCTGAAAAAACGCGTTCGTTCTTTACAGGAAAGCGGCGGATCTCAAGGATACATAGATGTTCTTTTAGGATCAACAAGCTTTGGTGACTTTATCTCTCGCGCGACTGCAGTTTCTTCTATTGTGGATGCAGACAAAGAGTTAATCAAACAGCAAGAGCAGGATAAAGCGAAGCTGGAAGATTCTGAAGCGGATTTAAATGACAAGCTGAAAGAAGTTCAAACAGCATTGGCTAAATTAGAAACGATGCAAAAAGACCTTGATAAACAGCTTGATGAAAAAGACAAGCTTTTCGACGAAGCAAAAGACAGCCAGAAAAAAACGGCTGCTGCGATTTCTGAATTAAAATCAGAAGCGTCTGAACTTGCGAATCAAAAAGCAGATACTGAAGCTGAACAAGCACGCATCAAAAAAGAACAAGAAGCTGCGGCTGCTTTAATCAAAAAGCAGGAAGAAGCTCAAAAAGCATCTGATGAGACACAAACAGCTGAAACCCAAACGGCTACACCTAAAACAGCAAAAGCAAGCTTATCAAATGATGATTCTTCAGACCATTCTTCTAACGGCTCATCTTCTAAGAAGAGCAGCAGCTCAAACAGCGATTCAGGCGGAGGAACTGTCATCAGCAACTCAGGCGGAATTGAAGGAGCAATCAGCGTTGGCTCAAGTCTCGTCGGGAAATCTCCGTACCAATTTGGCGGCGGACGCAGTCAGTCTGATATCGACAACCGTATTTTTGACTGCTCATCATTCGTACGCTGGGCATACGCTTCTGCAGGTGTAAACCTTGGACCTGTCGGCGGCACAACAACTGATACGTTAATCAATAGAGGAAGAGCTGTCAGCGCGTCAGAAATGAAACGCGGAGATCTAGTTTTCTTTAACACATACAAAACAAATGGACACGTTGGTATTTATTTAGGGAATGGAACATTCCTTAACGACAATTCTTCACATGGTGTGTCAATTGATTCTATGAGTAACCCTTACTGGAAAAAATATTTCAATGGCAATGTAAGACGTGTTGTTCAATAATAAATAAGACAAGGGCCTTCTCTGAACAGAAGGCTCTTTCTTTATTAACATCTTTACCCTTAAAAAAATACAATTAATCATAAAAAGAAAAAATTGAGCAAAAAAATAGCGTATCATCCTGAGATTTTATAGGATATGGGTAAGGAATACGTTTGATGGGGATTCTAATTAGAAAAGGTTCCCCGACTTTGAAAAGACGGTTTAAGGAGTGGATCGTGTGTCAGAAGAAAAAATTTATGATGTAATTATTATCGGTGCGGGTCCTGCTGGGATGACGGCCGCTGTATACACATCAAGAGCGAATTTATCGACATTAATGATTGAAAGAGGAATTCCCGGCGGGCAAATGGCCAATACGGAAGATGTAGAAAACTATCCTGGATTCGAAAGCATCCTTGGACCTGAGCTTTCTAACAAAATGTTTGAACACGCAAAAAAATTCGGCGCTGAATACGCTTATGGCGATATTAAAGAAATTGTTGATGGCAAAGAGTACAAAGTGGTCAAAGCTGGTTCAAAAGAATATAAAACACGTGCAGTCATCATTTCCGCAGGTGCGGAGTACAAGAAAATCGGCGTGCCCGGCGAAAAAGAATTGGGCGGCCGCGGCGTATCGTATTGTGCGGTATGTGACGGCGCTTTCTTTAAAGGCAAAGAGCTTGTTGTTGTCGGTGGCGGAGATTCCGCAGTTGAAGAAGGCGTGTATCTGACACGTTTCGCTTCCAAAGTCACGATTGTGCACAGACGTGATAAACTTCGTGCGCAAAGCATTCTTCAAGCGAGAGCATTTGATAATGACAAAGTTGACTTCCTATGGAACAAAACGGTGAAGGAAATTCATGAGGAAAACGGCAAAGTCAGCAATATAACGCTTCTTGATACGGTAACTGGAGAAGAAAGTGAATTCAAAACAGACGGCGTCTTCATTTACGTTGGCATGCTTCCTCTGTCTAAACCGTTTGAGAATTTAGGCATTACGAATGAGGAAGGCTACATCGAAACAAACGACCGCATGGAAACAAAGGTTGAAGGGATTTTCGCTGCTGGAGACATTCGCGAAAAATCACTGCGCCAAATCGTAACGGCTACAGGAGACGGAAGTATTGCGGCACAAAGCGTACAGCATTACGTCGAAGAGCTCAAAGAGACGCTGAAAACGTTAAAATAAAAAAGGGCTGTCATACGAGTTTCATATTACGTTACTGGGTTTTAATTCAGCTGTAACAGTTGTGTAATGCTTTTCGGGTATGATTAATAAAGTAATTGACCCCCTTTTTATAATGAATACACTTTTTGGCACGGATTCTCCAGTTATCCGTGCCCTTTTTTTGTTTACATATAAAAGCTTGATGCCTGTTACAGCAAAACATCTGAACATAGAGATGGATATGCTGTAATATAGAAGAAAAGATTGTCAATGTCTCTTCATTGTGAGAGGCATCTTGAAACGGTATAATAAAGAGACCATGACAGGACGAGAAGGTTAGGTGAACGTACTTGCAAAGAGTGACAAATTGTGTGCTCAAGACGGATGACAAAGTTCTGCTGCTTCAAAAACCGAGACGCGGCTGGTGGGTTGCGCCGGGAGGCAAGATGGAAAGCGGGGAGTCAGTTAGAGACTCCGTCATTAGAGAGTACAGAGAAGAGACAGGTATCTATATCATAAACCCTCAGTTAAAAGGTGTTTTTACCTTTATTATTAAAGACGGTGACCAAGTTGTCTCTGAATGGATGATGTTTACGTTTATCGCTGATTCTTATACCGGTCAAAATGTATCTGAATCAGAGGAAGGTAAACTGCAGTGGCACGATGTCAATGACATTCAAAACCTGCCGATGGCTCCGGGAGACGGCCATATCCTTGATTTTATGATGAAGGGAAAAGGGCTGCTGCACGGAACATTTACGTATACACCGGATTTTGAGCTGCTCAGTTATCGTTTAGATCCGCAGCATATTAAATAAATAGACAAGTCAGGGGGGAGAAGCATGAGTGAATCACATGATATTCAGCTTGTCATTATAACCGGAATGTCGGGAGCGGGGAAAACTGTCGCCATTCAAAGCTTTGAAGATCTCGGCTATTTTTGTGTCGATAATCTTCCGCCTTCATTGCTTCCGAAATTTTTAGAACTGATGAAGGAATCCAATTCGAAAATGAGCAAGGTCGCTCTCGTTATGGATTTGCGCGGCCGTGAGTTTTTTGACCGGTTGATTGAAGCGCTTGATGATATGGCGGAGAATCCGTGGATTACACCGCGTATTTTATTTTTGGACGCGAAGGACTCCATTCTCGTCACCAGATATAAAGAAACAAGACGTTCGCATCCGCTCGCAGTGACAGGTCTGCCGCTTGAAGGGATCGCGCTGGAACGTGAATTGCTTGAGGAATTAAAAGGCCGCTCACAAATCATTTATGATACGTCAGACATGAAGCCGCGTGATTTGCGCGAAAAAATCGTAAAACACTTTGCGACAAATCAAGGGGAGACTTTTACCGTAAATGTCATGTCATTTGGTTTCAAATACGGTATTCCAATTGATGCAGATCTCGTCTTTGATGTCAGATTTTTGCCGAATCCATACTATATCGAAAGTATGCGGCCGCTGACTGGAAAGGATAAAGAGGTTTCTTCTTATGTCATGAAGTGGAATGAAACGCAAAAATTCAATGAGAAATTAATTGATTTGCTGAGCTTTATGCTTCCATCTTACAAAAGAGAAGGAAAAAGCCAGGTTGTCATTGCAATCGGCTGCACAGGGGGCCAGCACCGTTCTGTGACATTAGCCGAGAATTTAGCTGATTATTTCAAAAAGGATTACTATACTCATGTTACTCACCGGGACATTGAAAAGAGAAGCCGGAAATAAGATGGATCAAAAGCCGAAAATCGCAATCTTTGGCGGCGGTACGGGGCTTTCTGTACTGCTTCGGGGCTTAAAGCATAAACCTGTTGATATTACGGCCATTGTGACAGTTGCCGATGACGGGGGAAGCTCTGGCCGTCTGCGGAATGAATTAAAAATCCCCCCTCCCGGAGACATCAGAAATGTGCTTGCCGCTTTATCTGATGTGGAGCCGCTTGTTGAAGATCTTTTTCAGCATCGCTTCAATAAGGGGAATGACTTAACAGGCCACTCTCTCGGGAATTTGATTTTGGCAGCAATGACAAATATAACCGGTGATTTTTTTCATGCTGTCACAGAAATGAGCAAGGTGCTGAATGTAAGAGGAAAGGTATTGCCAGCTGCCAATACCAGTGTCGTTCTGCATGCAGAGATGGAAGACGGCCGCGTGATCTCAGGCGAGTCCACGATTCCAGCATACGGACAGCGCATTAAGCGTGTTTTTCTCACGCCTGAACATATTGATCCGCTGCCGGAAACGATTGACGTGATCAGAGAAGCGGATTTGATTATTATTGGACCGGGAAGCCTTTATACAAGTATTCTTCCCAATATACTCGTCCCAAAAATCGGGGAAGAGGTCGTGAAGGCGTCTGCGAAAAAAGTATACATTTGCAACGTAATGACTCAGCCTGGCGAGACACTCCATTACACCGCTGCCGACCATGTGAAAGCGCTCAATCAGCATATGGGCTGCGGTTTTATTGATACGATATTAGTGAACAGTGAAGATATTCCTGACGAAATAAAACATAAGTACGAAATGGAATCGGCGCGCCCTGTTGAGTTTGATATTGAAGAGCTGAAAGCAATGGGGCTTGAAGTCATCAGAGATCAAATCGCAACGTATAAAAATGACGTAATCCGTCACGATACACATAAAGTGGCCTCTCTTCTTATCGATCTACTGAAAGAATGAAGCCAGAAATGAGGTGGCTATATGTCATTTGCATCAGAAACAAAAAAAGAATTAACCAATCTGGAAGTGAAAGACTGCTGTATTAACGCAGAACTGTCTGCGCTTATCCGGATGAATGGAGCTTTATCATTTACAAACCGCCATCTCGTACTTGATGTTCAAACCGAAAATGCGGCGATTGCCCGCCGCATCTATACATTACTGAAAAAACAATATGATGTATCTGTCGAGCTGCTGGTCAGAAAGAAAATGCGGCTGAAAAAAAATAACGTCTATATTGTGCGTTTTTCAGAAAAGGCAAAAGAGATCTTAGAGGATTTAAAAATACTCGGGGAGAATTTTGTGTTTGAACGAAGTATTTCGAAAGAGCTGGTCAAAAAGAGATGCTGCAAGCGTTCTTATATGCGAGGGGCATTTTTGGCGGGAGGTTCGGTCAATAACCCGGAAACCTCCTCTTATCATTTAGAAATTTTCTCTCTTTATAAGGAGCATAATGATTCATTATGCGACCTGTTAAATGAGTTTCAGCTAAACAGCAAAACGCTCGAACGAAAAAAAGGCTATATCACCTATTTAAAAGAGGCGGAAAAGATTACTGAGTTTCTGAATGTGATCGGCGCCCACAACTCGCTTTTGCGATTTGAGGATGTCCGGATTGTCAGGGATATGAGAAACTCAGTCAATCGTCTCGTCAATTGTGAAACTGCCAACTTAAACAAAACGATCGGTGCTTCGCTCAGACAGGTAGAAAATATTAAATACATTGATGAAAGAATCGGTCTGGATGCGCTTCCTGAAAAACTCCGGGAAATCGCACAGCTTCGGGTTGATTATCAGGAAGTGACGTTGAAAGAGCTCGGAGAAATGGTGACAAGCGGAAAAATCAGCAAATCAGGGATTAACCACAGGCTCAGAAAACTTGATGAAATCGCAGAACAGCTGCGGACAGGGCAAACCGTCACTTTAAAATAACCGTAAAGAAAAGGGGAAATCTTATGGTTCAGCAGAAAGTGGAAGTTCGTTTAAAGACAGGACTGCAGGCGCGTCCTGCTGCTTTGTTTGTACAAGAGGCAAACCGATTTATGTCAGATGTGTTTCTTGAAAAGGATGGAAAAAAAGTAAACGCAAAAAGCATCATGGGGCTGATGAGCCTTGCGGTAAGCACAGGTACTGAAGTTACCTTGATGGCCGAAGGAGAAGACGAACAAGAAGCGCTGGAACAGCTGGCTGCTTATGTTCAAGAGGAAGTGTAGGTGATAAAATGAGTGACTTTCTAAAAGACTGCTTCCGGAAAATCGACTGGAAGAAAGACTATGTCAGCTTCAATGATCTCCCTCTTTTTCTCCAAGCAATGGCTTACCGTTTTCCCTTTGAAAACCGTGCCGTACTTGCAAAAGAGAATTATAAGGTAACAAAAAAAGAGCTATGGCGCCGCCTGGTCAAAGATCAGCATGGCGGTCTTTGCTACGATTTAAATGGTTTGCTTTATTTTATCCTGCGTGAGGCCGGGTTCCATGTAAAGCTCATTCGAGGCACAGTTTATGCAGGACATCTAGAAGATTGGGCGTTAGAAGGATCACATGCTGCTGTATGGCTGTCAGCGGAAAAAGGCGATTACATCGTTGATACCGGCTTCGGCATCAATCTGGCGCTCCAGCCGATACCGCTTTCTGGAGAAACGGTACAGTCACCTGTCGGGTCATTTCGAGTGAAAGAAGAAGAGACAGAAATGGGCAGCCATGTTCTGTTGATGGATAAAGGGGAAGGCTGGCAAATCGGTTACGCCTTTACCCTTGAAGAGAGCGATCCGGGTGATTTAGATGACATGAAGGACATGATACACTCTCATGAAAAATCTCCTTTTAACAAATCACCGCTCGCCTCAAAGCTGACACCAAAAGGTCGGATGGTCATGTCAGACCGCCATTTCACCATTCATGAAAACGGAGGAGAAGGTCAAAAAAGTGACATTGCACCTTCAGAATTTGAAGAGAAATTAAATACTCATTTTTTGTAATATGAAAAGCTTGCAGGCTGTCTGCAAGCTTTTTATTGTTGTAATGAAGAATTCACAACATATTCAGTTTGAATTTTCCCGACTAAAAAATATCTTATTAATTTAACAATTGTTTAAGGAGTAATCATGAACATTAAGCTAAAATCTATAATTCTTCTTTAAGAACAAACATTAATAGATTTATCAAAAGCATCCTCTGGAATGTAAATTTTACTGTTTTCAGTCTTATATGGAATACGATTATCTTTTAGGCATTTTTTGGCGTTTTCCGTTGGTGTATCTCCCCACTGAATGTATTCACCAGTGTAGTTTTTTTCACACGCGGAAATAATAGAAAGAACTGAAATTAATATTAATAGTTTTTTCAAGTTTACCACCCACTTAATAGAATACCTCAATTATAACAAAAAAAGGTTATAAAGAAAATTACTATTGATCACACGCTAATATTATGATAATATTTTACATGTTATTACATAATCTGGAGGTAAAATCGTGAGAAAAAGTTTAATTCTTTTATCAAGTATCGCACTTTCAGCAACAATTTTCACTTCAACAACAGCTTCAGCTCAAGAGTATCCAGTAGATAAAACAAATTCAAAGGCTGACGGAACAAAAAAGAGTGTAACTTATTTAACTGAACAAGAAATTAAAAATAGTGATTTTAATATGTTAAGCAAAGTTTATGAAGAATTGAAAAAAAAGACAGCCAACAAAAATTATACGGAAGAAGAACTCAATAAAATAACAGCTAATGAAATTCAAAAAGCAATTAGAAATAAATCAAATTCCTTTTCAACCATGGGTTATAGCATTCCAGGTTTTGGAGAATTAACTGACGCAGAAATTCGTTTAGCCCAAAGCAATCCGATGGAGTTTGTGAAATATGGAAATGCTGCCCAAGAAGCTAAGACGGAAGCGCAGAAATATTATGGTAAGAGCCAACTTTACCAAGGGAATGGAGACGCATTTCGCCATGCTTATTGGAATGCGCGTTTAGTCCAATCATTTGGCGGAGGACCGAGCCATGGGTATAACAGAGCAAAGGTATGGGCTAACGCACATGAATCAAAATCTTCAGGTATAGATAAAGAAATGGATCTTATTAATAATGAAACTGGGAGATTTCTTGCTATGGAAAACTATTATACATATAGTAGTGTAAAATATAGCAGTGTTTTAAGAAGTATGGTTAAACAAGGTAGTCTAGTAAGGATCGTAAATAAAAAATTAGTAGCTACAAACGGTACTACAGGAAAATAGTTTTGAATTTTATCTAGTTAGAATATTTAATAAACATTTTGGCTTGTTGATTATATCCATTAGCTTGGGTTTAGTCACAAGCTTTTTTATTTTAAATCACATAACAAATAAAAGTGGTTTCTGATAAGCCGTACCGTATGCCCTGTTCCACACATGCTATAATAATTTTGGAATCTTCTAGAAAAATGATCTCGAAGTACAGTAAGGGGGATAAACGTGTATCGGATTTTGCTTGTGGAAGATGACGAGCGGATTGCTTCTTTGCTGGGCGGTCATCTTCAAAAATACGGATATGAAGTGAAAATGGCTGAACAGCTGAATGATATAAAATTGGAATTTACAGAAATGAAGCCCGATCTGGTGCTGCTTGATATCAACCTGCCTTTTTTTGATGGGTTTTATTGGTGCAGGCAAATTCGCACCATTTCCAATGCGCCGATTATTTTTATATCAGCACGGACCGATGAGATGAATCAGGTGATGGCGATTGAAAATGGCGGGGATGATTATATCACGAAGCCATTTCATTTAGAGGTAGTGATGGCCAAAATTAAAAGCGTCCTACGCCGCACATATGGTGAATATTCACCCTCTTTGCCACAGGAATCAAGAATAGTGGAGCTTGGCGGGCTAACGGTTTATCCTGAGCAGAATGAGGCCGAGTGGAACAGCACCCGCATCTTGTTTTCACAAAAAGAATTTCAGCTCCTATCGATTTTCGTGAGAAAGCATAAAAAAATCGTCTCCCGTGATGAATTGCTGGAGACTTTATGGGATGACATCGATTTTGTTGATGATAATACGCTGACGGTCAATGTCAATCGGCTGCGGAGAAAACTGGAGAATGCCGGACTGAAAGATTGTATTTCAACGATAAGAGGACAAGGCTATCAATTTCAAGTCAATCGGAAGGATGAACTGGAGTGTTAAAGACTTATCTCATCGACCGCTTCGCTATTATTTTATTTTCATTATTAGGGATAGGAACTGCCATGCTGATTGCGTATTTAAGCATCATAGAGAGCGGCGCAGAACCTCCCGCAGAAAATATGATGTACATATGGGTATTGCCCGGTGTTCTTTTAGTTGTGGGTATTGCAGCTGATTGCATTCGGCAATTTTCCTTTTTGGCTTATGTCAAAAAGCTTGCAGAACAAGCGTCTTTTTCAAATGACATCGGGCAGTCTTTGAAAGCCCGACAGCCAAGAACACGAGAGCAAGCGCTTTGGACGAAAATAATCAATGCACTTGGGCAGCAATACGACAGCAGGCTCTTACAATACCTGAATCAGCAAAAACAGCATTATACCTTCACCAATCAATGGGTTCATCATATGAAAACACCGGTATCTGTCATTTCTCTCATGATACAAGAAGGAAAAAACGGAACCTCATCCTCTTTTTCGACATTTTTAGAGGAGTTGGAGGATGAAAATGAGAGATTCCGCCATGGACTTGATATGATGCTGCAAACAGCCAGACTGGAGAGATTTGCGTTCGATGTTAAGCCGCAAACCTTGGATTTGGCAGAGCTGGTCCGATCACTCATCAATCAGGAAAAACGGCAGTTTATTAAACGGCGCCTTTTTCCAAAATTACATGCGCCGCCAACTGCCGTTCAGATTTCCAGTGATCAAAAATGGCTTTCCTTTGTTGTTGAGCAAATCCTCTTCAACGCCTTAAAATATTCAAAGCAAGGTGTGGGAGACTCTATTACAATCCGAATTGGGACTGAGGGGCATGAGACACGCTTATCGGTTTCAGATGAAGGGATCGGCATACCGTCGCAGGATCTGCCGCGGATTTTTGACGCTTTTTTTACCGGAGAAAACGGGCGAAGCATGACAGAGGCGACGGGAATGGGCCTTTATTTGGCAAAACAGGTGTGCAGCCGGCTTGGCCATAAGCTGTATGCGGAATCAAAAGAAGGGGCTGGCACTGTGATGACGATCGTGTTTTCAAGTGACACCCTCGTGAATGTGACAGCATTGTAAGGCTGGGGAGCGGAATTGCAAGAAAGTTCGATGGGAGGATGCTGACTTCCTTTTTATAATAAAGAAAAAGGAGGAGCACAACATGAACGTGTTACAGACAACGAACCTATCAAAGACATACTATTCAAATAAAGGAACGATATCATACCAAGCGCTCAGCGACTTTGACCTCAGTGTGGAAAAAGGAGAATTTGTAGGGATTATGGGGCCATCGGGAAGCGGAAAAACCACGCTCCTAAATTTGCTGGCGACCATTGATAAGCCGACCCAGGGTGAGATGATGATCAACGGCATTCAGCCGAAAATGTTAAAGGATCAAGACCTGGCTTTGTTTCGCCGAAGAGAACTCGGCTTCGTCTTTCAGGATTTTAATCTGCTTGATACGCTGACGATTCGGGAAAATATTTTACTCCCGCTCGCCTTGGATAAGGTAAAGCTGAGAGACATGGAAGTCCGCTTGGAAGAATTGGCGGATACACTGCAAATCAAGCATATTCTTGACCACCGGACATATGAGGTGTCGGGCGGACAGCAGCAGCGTGCAGCCTGCGCCAGAGCGATTATTCACCATCCGGCGCTCATTCTTGCCGATGAACCGACAGGAAACCTTGATTCAAAGTCGGCAAAGCAAGTGATGAACACGCTGGCCCAGCTGAATGAAGAAAAGGAAGCGACGATTCTGTTGGTTACACATGATGCCACAGCGGCAAGCTTCTGTAAACGGATTATTTTTATTAAAGACGGCCGTTTCTTTTCAGAGATTCGCAGAGGGACAAATCGGCAGGTGTTTTATCAGAGTATATTGGATACCTTGAGTGTGTTGGGAGGCGATTTTCATGAATTTGAGAACCATCGCCCGTAAAAACATTCTTGGCAATCTGCAACGATATGTCGCCTATTTTTTAAGCTGTGTGTTTGCTGTTTCGGTGTTTTTTGTCTTCACATCTTTTATTTTTCACCCAGATGTCAACGAAGATAATGTATATGGCGGAAGCCTTGTCAAAACATGCTTGGGTGCAGCCCTTATCGTTATCATTGTGTTTTGTATCTTTTTCATCTCCTATTCAAACTCTGCGTTTTTGCAGGCGAGAAAAAAAGAGTTTGGGCTGCTGACGCTATTTGGTACATCAAAGCAGCAGCTGCGCAAGATGATTTATTATGAACAGTCTCTTATTTCTTTAGCGGCGATTGCGGCCGGCATTGGAACAGGGCTGTTATGTTCAAAGCTGTTTTTTATGGTCATGACATGGATGCTCAGCGTGAAGGTGCCGATTTCGTTTGTCATTGTGCCGAAAGCGTTTGTGATGACGGCTGCGGGCTTTTTCATCCTGTTTCAAACGCTGCTCCTTTTATCGCTGGCACGAATTCGCAAGCTGGAAATTATTGAGCTGATGAAGTCGGCCCAAAAGCCAAAAAGCTTGCCGGCTTATTCAAAATGGCTCACTGTGCTGTCTTTATTGTGTCTTGCTGGCGGTTATTATCTGTCTGCCACAGCGAATGCGATTGATATGGTATTTCGTGTATTTCCCATTTTAATTTTAGTGTTAATCGGAACGTATTTCTTTTTCACCCAAAGCAGTGTGGCGTTCTTCCGTATGCTTTACAAAAAGAAACATAGCTTTTATAAAGGTACGAATATGATTGTCCGCTCCAACATGATATTTAGGCTGAAAGATCATGCACGCATGCTGTTTTTAACCTCTATCATTACAGCGGTCATTTTAACCGCTACTGGTGTTATCTATATGTTTTATGCTGATTTAGAAAGACAGGAGGAGCAAAGCATTCCTCAATCTGTTTCCTGGGTGGAAAAAGACGCTTCTCATTTTCAAGTAATGGAGCCTGAAAATGCAGAGAATATATTGAAAAAAGCTGATGCTGATATCAAATATAAGGTGGATGCCACAGGGATTCCTGTCACTTTTCAATCAGACTTGCCGTATGAAAACAGGAAAGCGGAAGCGGAGGCTTTGCTGATTTCAGAGAAAATTTATAATCAAGTGGCAAAGGAAAAAGGTTTCCCTGTTATTCATTTACAAGAAAATGAAGCGTTTATTAATGTTACGTTTCAAATGATGGTAAAAGATACATTTGGTGAAGGGGAAACAGCAGCCTTTCACATGAAATCAGGAAAAACACTTTCCTATGTCATGAAAAAGCAGCAAAACAAAGGGATATTGATGTCAGTCGGAGAAGTCAGCCGTTTATTGGTTGTCAGCGAAAAAAGCTTTGACAGTCTGACGCGGGATGTGCCGCTGAACAACCAGATGAGAGTGGTAGGTTATGAGCTTGAGCATTGGCAGGAGACGGTAGATGTCTCTGAAAAGCTTGGAAATATGGTGCCGAAAGAACATACATCTGATTTTCAAACACGTGCCCCTAGTTTTCAAATTGTAAAGCAGGGAGTCGCATTAATGCTGTTTATCGGTCTGTTTGTCAGCGTACTGTTTTTTATCGTGCAAGGAAGCATGCTGTATTTGCGGATGTTTACGGAAATAGAAGATACGAGAGTGCAAGTTTTAGCATTAAAGAGAATGGGGATTACGGACAAAGAGGTTCACTCTATCCTCGGGAAGCAAATTAGATTTTTGTTTTTCATTCCATTTATCGCGGGTGCTATTCACGCCGGTTTTGCGTATGCGGCGCTAAGTAACATGCTGAATTCCAACTTGTTTCTTGAAGGTGTAATTGTTTTCTTCATTTATTTTGTGTTTCAGGCTGTTTATTATATCGTCACTCGTCATATTTATAAGCGTGCTGTTCTTCAGCATATATAGTAGGAAATCCGGTCTGATCCAGACCGGATTTTTGTTTATTGAAATTCTCTTGTGAGGTTTTTTGGTGTTTGGCCTTCAATGGCTGCGATCATGTTTTCAGCCGCCTGTTTACACATATTAAAGCGTACTTTCGCTGTTGCCGAGCCGATATGCGGGAGTAACGTCACTTGATCCAGCTGCAAGAGAGGATTGTCTTTTGCGATAGGTTCTTCTTCGTACACGTCTAAGCCCGCACCGCGAATCCAGCCTTCTTGAAGGGCACGAATCAATGCCTTTTCATCAACCGTCTTTCCCCGGGAAATATTGACGAAAATTGCTGAATCCTTCATCAGCTTAAATTCTCTTTCGCCTATCATGTGATAGGTTTCATCAGTCAGCGGCGTAATGAGAAGAATAAAATCAGACTGCTCGAGCAATGTATCAAGCTCAGCATACATGACGCCAATGCTGTCTTCCATTTCTTGTTTGCGATGGCGGTTATGGTAGAGCACTTCCATATCGAAGCCGAGTTTGGCGCGCCTCGCTGCTTGTTCGCCGATACGGCCCATACCAATGATACCTAACGTTTGGTGATGAACATCTATGCCGAAAAGCGCTTCTTCTTCAACGGTTCCCCATTTTCCAGCCCTGACGAAACGGTCCAGTTCGGCAACCCGTCTGGCGGAAGACAGAATCAGAGAAAAGGCAAGATCCGCGACTGTGTCATCCAGTGTATAAGGTGTGTGCGTCCCGACCACTCCTCTTTCTTTCATGGCTTCTATATCAAAGTTATCATAGCCTACAGATTGGTTGCTGACCACTTTGAGATTCGGCGCATGCTCCAGCAATTTGCGATTGATGGACGGTCCGGCTGTTCCTGATGTTAAAAGCCCTTCTGCCTCTTTTATTTTCTCAAATAGCACATCATTTGGAAGTGTATCCTCCTGCCATATTTCATAACGGCAATGTTCACCAATGAATGCTTCAATCTCTTCGGGAATCGGTTTTGTGATCAATACAAATGGTTTCAACGAGGCTCCCCCTTTATGGCTGTTGTCTCTTTTATTATATCGGAAATAATTAGATGTTAAAAATATAGCTGCGTTCTTTTTAATTTCTGGTTCTTTTGAACTTAAAATGTCTATTGAAATTGAATAAACAGCTCAATCCGCTTAAATAAGTTTTTTAATTATCTGAATTCACCTATATTTTTTGTCAGACAAATCATCAGTATGCGAGAGAGAACCAGATTATGGGATTCAATAAATGTAAATTTTATTATCTTTGAAAGATATAAATGTGTATGTTTTGATTTTACTGTCCATTTATAGTGTCTTTTTTTGAAAGCCTTTTCGCGGTGTGTTCCTATGCTATAATTCCTTACTGTAAGCTAGGAAAGAAGGCTTGCAAAATCATATGGATGGGGATGAATCAAATGGTTTCTTTAACATCAATTTTGGAACACAATCAGCGGTTTGTCAGAGAGAAGAAGTATGAACCGTACAAAACGACAAAATTCCCTTCAAAAAGGCTCGTTATTGTCACCTGTATGGATACAAGGCTCACAGAACTTCTTCCGCAAGCAATGGGGCTTAAAAACGGCGATGCTAAAATTGTAAAAAATGCGGGAGCCATCGTTTCTCACCCATTTGGAAGTGTGATGCGAAGCATACTGGTGGCGATTTATGAATTGCAGGCTGAAGCGGTGTGCATTGTCGGCCACCATGAATGCGGGATGTCCGGATTAAATGCGTCTTCGATTCTCGAGAAAGCAAAGGAACGCGGCGTGGAAGAAAATTGCCTGAATTTGCTGACCAGCGCAGGACTTGATTTGAAAACGTGGCTGACCGGTTTTCACAGTGTGGAAGAAAGCGTTTCCCACAGTGTGAAGCTGATCAAGAACCATCCGCTTCTGCCGAAGAAGGTGCCGGTGCACGGACTTGTCATTCATCCTGAAACAGGAAAACTTGATGTGATCATTAACGGTTATGAAACTGAGCTTATAAACACACATCCATAAGGGAGGTTATAGCAAAATATGCGATTCTCAGGGAGATTCAAGGGGTATAATTTACAGAAATTTCAGAAAGACTTGATCGCAGGTATTGTAGTAGGTGTCGTGGCAATTCCTTTAGGGATGGCGTTTGCCATTGCCTCGGGAGTCGAGCCTGAATACGGGCTGTACACTGTTGTAGTGGCAGGGATTTGTATTTCTTTGTTTGGAGGATCCAAATATCAAATCGGCGGTCCGACTGGCGCCTTTGTCCCCATTCTATTCGGTATTATCATGCAGTACGGCTTGGAGAACCTTCTGATCGCAGGGTTTATGGCAGGGATAATGCTAGTGCTGTTCGGGCTGTTTAAGCTCGGAAAAATTATGAAGTTTGTGCCGAAACCCGTTATCGTCGGTTTTACAGCCGGAATTGCCGTATTGATCTTTACTGAGCAAATCGCTAATTTTTTCGGTTTGAAAAATGTTGAAAAACATGAGAATTTTCATCACAACATGTTTGAAATTGCACAGAAGCTCGGTACCTTTAACATGTATGCCATTTTGACAGCAGTCATCGGGCTCGTCATTTTGCTTGTATCCGCCAAAGTGATGCCTAAAGTACCGGGTGCTTTATTGGCGCTTCTTATTTCCACACTGGTTGCGGTTGTCTTTTTCCCTGACCGCATGGCGACAATCGGGTCAACATATGGAGATATTCCCCGCCATTTGCCGGAATTTCAGTTCCCGGACCTTACATTGGATAAAATGGTTATGCTTTTTCCGGCAGCGCTTGTTATCGCGCTTCTTGGCGGCCTTGAGTCTATTCTGTCCGCGATGGTCGCTGATAACATGAAGGGCTCAAAGCATGACAGCAACAAAGAGCTTGTCGGCCAAGGGATTGCGAATATAGCTGCGCCGCTGTTCGGCGGAATTCCGGCAACAGGAGCGATCGCCAGAACGGCAACCAATATTAAAAACGGGGCGGTTTCCCCCGTGTCCGGCGTCGTTCATGGTGTAGTCGTTCTTCTTGTCCTGCTCGTATTCGCACCTTATGCGTCTCATGTGCCGCTTGCCAGCATGGCGCCCATTCTCATGGTTGTCGCATGGAACATGAGTGAGCGCAAGGAAGTCGCAAACATGCTGAGGCTGAAAAACGCTGATTCCATTATTTTGGCGGCGACTTTTGTCCTTACGATTCTGTTTGACTTAATCATTGGTGTGGCAACCGGATTGCTGCTCGCATTTGTGTTCTTTATCAGAAGAATGAGTGAAGCGACCCGTGTCCACAATCAGGAATCGCATCCTGTTCTGGCGAAGAGAAAAGACCCGTCTGTCAGCATGTATGCCATAGAAGGGCCGCTGTTTTTCGGGTCAATTGATTCACTTGAATCTTCACTGCTGGAGCATGTACAGAAAAAGCCGAAAACTCTTATTCTGCTCATGAATAAGGTGCACTACATGGATACGTCGGCTGAAGCCGTGCTGGGGAACATTATGAACAGGATTAAACGCCACAACGGAAAGCTGATGATTGTGGGATTGCAATCACAGCCGAAGGAGCTGCTGCATAAAACAGGTCTTTTTCACAAAATAGGAAAACAGCATTTCTTTGATCACCATGATGAAATCACAGGGTAAAGAAAGCGGCCATTCCGGCCGCTTTTTTATGCATGCTCAAATCGTTTTGTCAGTTTTTCTTTGTGGGCTTTCATCACGTCTTCTAAAGAGACACCGTACATATCAGCAAGAATGGCGATATTTCCGATGACATCTCCCATTTCTTCAATCAATTCCTGTTTTTGCTCAGCTCTTGTTGATTCTTTCTCATCCGGCCGGTCTCTGCCGATTTCATATGCTCTGACAGCCCGTGCCAATTCTCCTGCTTCCTCCATTAAGAAGCCGATTCGAATAAACGGTCCGTAGTCTGTCCAGCCTCTTTTTTCATAAAAATCCTTCATCCATTTTTCTGCCTCAGTCAGCTGCAACATCATCACTCCTGTATTCTTTATGTATTTCGTATTGATATTATCACATGATGATGGGACAATATATAGTGTATTTTTTAATGATCAACACGATATATAGATGTGGAGATGACAAGATGAAAACAATTTGCGTATTTGCGGGGTCCAACCCGGGGGGAAATGAAGACTATAAACGAAAAGCGGAAGAGCTTGGCGCCTGCATGGCTGAGCAGGGAATCGGCCTTGTTTATGGCGGGTCCCGCTTAGGTTTGATGGGCGCGATTGCTGACGCCATAATGGAAAACGGTGGAAGTGCAATCGGAGTCATGCCGAGCGGTTTGTTCAGCGGAGAGGTTGTTCATCAAAATCTGACTGATCTGATTGAAGTAAACGGAATGCATGAACGTAAAGCCAAAATGAGCGAGCTGGCAGACGGCTTTATCGCTATGCCGGGCGGCTTCGGTACATATGAAGAATTATTTGAAGTGCTTTGCTGGGCGCAGATCGGCATCCACCAAAAGCCGATCGGACTGTACAATGTGAACGGATATTTTGAACCGATGCTGAAAATGATCAAATACAGCATTCAGGAAGGGTTTTCAAATGATTCGCATCTCAAGCTGATCCACAGCTCTTCACGGCCGGCTGAGTTAATTGAGCAAATGCAAAGCTACTCTTATCCTATTTTAGAGAAAAAGTGGACAGAAATCTAAAAAGGTTTTCTCGTGAAAAGAAGATCATAGCGTATTGCCGGGTGCGAGGTCAGCTGAATATTATATTTTTTAACGTGTGAGATTTCCTAAAGGAAATCTCTTTTTTTATGTTTAGCTGCATCATATATTCAGTTGTAATAAAGGACTTTTTCACTAGTTTGGATAATAAGCACAGTAAGGAGGGAATGAAAATGGCGACATTGTCAGATGTGGCGAAAAAGGCAAATGTTTCGAAAATGACGGTATCACGAGTGATCAATCATCCTGAGACGGTGACAGATGAATTGAAAAAGCTTGTTCATTCTGCGATGAAAGAACTGAATTACTTCCCTAATTATGCAGCAAGAGCGCTTGTGCAAAACAGAACACAGGTTGTTAAGCTGTTAATTCTTGAGGAAATGGATACGACTGAACCATATTACATGAACCTGCTGACTGGAATCAGCCGGGAACTCGATCGCAATCATTATGCGCTCCAGCTTGTAACAAGAAACTCTCTCAATATCGGGCAATGCGACGGTATTATTGCCACTGGCTTAAGAAAGAGCGATTTTGAGGGGGTGATCAAAGCTTTTGAAAAGCCGCTAGTCGTATTTGGCCAAAATGAAATGGGCTATGACTTTATCGATGTGAATAACGAGAAAGGCACTTTTATGGCAACCCGCCATGTGATGAGTCTGGGGGAGCGGGAAGTTGTCTTTATTGGCATTGATTTAGATGAGCCTTTCGAACGTTCCAGAGAACAGGGATATATGAAGGCGATGAATGAAAGATGTAGAAAAACGAAGCTGTTTCGGATTGACAATAGTTCTAAGAAAAGTGAATGCCTTGCAAGGGAAGTGCTGACATCCTTGAATCATCAGACTGCATTTGTCTGCGCCTCTGATCGAATCGCGCTCGGTGTTATTCGTGCAGCACAATCGCTTGGAAAACGAATTCCGACAGACGTCGCGGTGACTGGGAATGATGGTGTTTTTCTTGATCGCATCTCCTCGCCCCGGCTGACTACGGTCAGACAGCCTGTCGTTGAGATGGGGGAAGCCTGTGCGAAAATGTTATTGAAAAAAATGAATGAAGATGGAGCCGCTCAAGGAAATCTATTTTTTGAGCCGGAGTTAATTGTACGTGAATCAACGATGTAAGGCCTTATTTTGTTATCGATAACAAGGTAAAAAGGATTGTTCCTGCTATTTCATCATGATACTTTCAAACTAAAAGCCGACCTTAATAAAACGGAGGTCCAAGGAGGAGACAGGGTGGAGTATGCAGCGATACATCATCAGCCGTTCAGTTCTGATGCTTATTCTTATGACGGGCAGAAAGTGCATATCAAGATTCGGACAAAAAAAGGTGATGCAGAGCAGATCTCATTAATCTGGGGTGATCCTTATGAATACAACGACGGCAGGTGGTCGGCAAACGAGCAGCTGATGAGGAAAATAGCTGAAACAGACATGCATGATCATTGGTTTGCTGAAGTGGTGCCCCCATTCAGGCGCTTGCAATATGCGTTTGTTGTCACTGACCATCATGAAGACATCTTTTTCGGGAGTTCTGGTGTATGCCCTTATAACAAAAAAACACTGGAGACAATTCATTATTATTTTAAGCTTCCATTTGTTCACGAGGCTGATACATTTCAAGCGCCTGAGTGGGTGAAATCAACCGTCTGGTATCAAATTTTCCCGGAGCGTTTTGCAAATGGCAGAGAAGACTTGTCACCGGAGAATGCATTGCCGTGGGGGAGCAAGGACCCGGACGTGAATGATTTTTTTGGAGGGGATTTGCAAGGGATTGTTGATAAGCTTGATTATATAGAAGATTTAGGGGTGAACGGAATTTATTTGACGCCGATCTTTTCCGCGCCTTCTAATCATAAATACGACACGCTGGATTACTATTCCATTGATCCTCATTTTGGAGATCCCGATCTTTTCCGCACATTAGTCAGCCAGCTTCATGAGAGGGGAATGAGGATTATGCTTGATGCTGTTTTTAATCATATTGGCAGCGCTTCTCCGCAGTGGCAGGATGTCGTAAAATACGGTGCACAATCCCGTTATAAAGATTGGTTCTATATTCACTCCTTTCCTGTCAAAGAAGACAATTATGACAGGTTTGCCTTTACACCTAATATGCCGAAGCTGAATACGGCAAATCCCGAGGTGCAGAGATATTTGCTTGATATTGCTTTGTACTGGATTCGGGAATTTGACATTGACGGCTGGCGTTTGGATGTGGCCAATGAAGTGGATCATACTTTTTGGAAGTTATTCAGGCAAGCCGTCACAGCAGAAAAGCCTGACGTCTATATTTTAGGTGAGATCTGGCATTCTGCCGAACCGTGGCTTAGAGGTGATGAATTTCACGCGGTGATGAACTATCCTTTTACTGAGCCAATGATGGAATACTTTGCTGACCGGACGATTCCGGCCTCTCGTATGGCCCGCCGTATGAATGCGCATTTGATGAATGGGATGAAGCAGGCTAATGAGGTGATGTTTAATTTACTGGACAGCCATGATACAAAACGGCTTTTAACCAGATGCGAACATGATGAGAAAAAAGCACGCGCTTTGCTGGCCTTTATGTTTGCCCAGACAGGTTCACCATGCATCTATTACGGAACGGAAATCGGCCTGGACGGCGAAAATGATCCTTTATGCCGAAAATGTATGGTCTGGGAAAAAGAAAAGCAGAATCAAGACTTGCTGCGATTTATGAAACGGATCATTGCTTTACGCAAACAGGAACACACTTTATTGACTGAGGGAAGTCTTGAGTGGAATCTGCTGGATGACCAAAATGACTTTATTAGCTTTTCGCGGACTCTTGATGAAAAAACATTGATTTACTTCTTTAATCAAGGAGGCGAGACTCGACATGTCAGTTTGCGAGATTTGAATATTGAAAGGAATAAGAGAATCTGCGATGTATGGACAGAGCAGCCCCTTCAACTTAGCGATGTGATTGCTGTTCAGCCGGGAGAATTTTTTATTTTGGGTGCCTCCGCTCCTGTTTAAATTCTGTTATCGGTAACAACTCAAAAGAAGTTGTAATCGCTTTCTCTGAAATCATACCATTGTAATAGATTCATAAATAGAAGGGGGAAAAGAGATGATCCTTTTTAAAAGGGGGTTCGCCTTATTGGCCGCATCAGTTCTGGCAATTAGCCTTGCCGCTTGTTCTCATTCAAAAGATCCGGCAAGCTCTGACGGCAAGAAAGTATTGACTGTGTCTGTCGAAGAAAACTATAAAAAATACATTGAAAGCATTAGACCAACATTCGAAAAAGAGCATAAGGTCACGATAAAAATTGTTGAAAAACAAATGTTCGAACATTTGGAAGCGCTTCCTCTCGATGGCCCAGCCGGTAACGCACCTGATGTTATGCTTGCAGCCTATGACCGAATCGGCAGTTTGGGACAGCAAGGACATTTGCTTAACATTAAGCCATCTCACACAAAAAGCTTTGGAGATAAAGAGATGCAGCAGGTAACCATTGACGGCAAGGTGTACGGAATGCCGCTAGTCATTGAGACACTTGTTTTGTATTACAACAAAGCTCTCTTACAAACAGCGCCAAAAACATTTAAAGATCTTGAAAAAGTAACGGAGGATCCCCGATTTGCGTTTGCTTCGGAAAAAGGAAAATCAACCGGATTTTTAGCGAAATGGACTGACTTTTATATGTCGTACGGTTTATTGGCAGGTTACGGCGGCTATGTATTTGGCAAAAACGGCACAGACGCCGATGATATCGGCCTGAACAATAAAGAGGCTGTTGAAGCGGTGAAATATGCGGAGAAATGGTTTAACACATATTGGCCAAAAGGCATGCAAGACAATTCAAGCGCAGACGACTTTATTCAGCAGATGTTTTTAGATGGAAAAGCGGCTGCGATCATTGGCGGTCCGTGGTCAGCTGCCAACTATAATGAGGCGAAATTGGACTACGGAGCGGCCCCTATTCCGACATTGCCAAACGGTGAAGAATATGCCCCTTTTGCCGGAGGGAAGGGCTGGGTTGCATCCACATATACCAAAGAACCTGAACTTGCTGAAAAATGGCTTGAGTATGCTGCGGATGATGCCAATGCTTACACTTTTTATGAAAATACAAACGAAGTTCCAGCTAACACAGCAGCAAGGAAGAAAGCGGATGAGCAACAACATGAGCTGACATCAGCTGTGATAAAACAATATGAAACAGCGACACCGACTCCGAATATTCCGGAAATGGCTGAAGTATGGACAGGAGCGGAAAGCTTGATTTTTGATGCAGCTTCAGGAAAGAAATCGGCACAAACATCAGCGGATGATGCTGTAAACGTCATAAAAGAAAATATCAAAGAAAAGTATGTGAAATAAAACGGCGGGACAGCGTCCTGAAGAATAGAGGGCGAAAAAATGAAGACACACCACACACTTGCAAAGCAAAAACGAAAGGCCGGGCTTTTATCGATCATACCCGGGCTTGGACAGATCATAAATCAGCAGGTTTCAAAGGGGCTCTTGTTTCTTGCCGTCACCAGCTTGTTTGCTGTTGAATTAAGCGTTTTCGGCATTCCGGCGCTCACCGGATTGATGACATTGGGAAGTGTCCCCGGTGAAGACCATTCACTGTTTATGCTGATTGAAGGCACGCTGCAATTGATCGTAACGGTAATTTTCCTTATGTTCTACATCTTTAACATTCATGATGCACGTAAGATCGCTGCTATGAAAGCGGCGGGTATGGAGGTCAATGCAACGGCCAAGGATATGATCCGTCATGCGGGTGATAAAGGGTTTCCCTATTTATTTACACTGCCGGCATATATCATGATGGTGTTTGTGATTATTTTTCCGGTTTTAGTGACTCTGTTTGTTGCATGTACAAACTATGATTTTTATCATATTCCGCCTAATAGTCTGATTGACTGGGTCGGTTTTAAAAACTTCTTAAATATATTTTTCCTCGGCTCCTATCGTGAGACGTTTGTGAATGTACTGGGCTGGACAGTCATCTGGACCATCTGTGCAACAACGCTGCAAATCATATTGGGGATCGTGACGGCGCTTTTCGTCAATCAGGATTTTATAAGGGGAAAGCGGATATTTCGAATGATTTTCTTATTTCCATGGGCTGTTCCGGCCTTTATTACAATTATGAGTTTTTCCAACATGTTTAACGACAGCATAGGGGCGGTGAATGCACAGGTGATTCCATTATTGAATCATCTGCCGTTTGTTGAGCTGCCGGCGATCTCGTGGAAAACTGATCCATTCTGGACAAAAACAGCCCTCATTATGATTCAGACCTGGCTCGGCTTTCCCTATATTTATGTCATGGTAACCGGAGTGCTTCAGGCGATTCCAAGTGAATTGTATGAAGCGGCAAAGATTGACGGGGCCACTTTTATTCAGCGTTTTCGACGTATTACATTCCCGATGATTTTATTTGCGACAGCACCAGTGATGATTACCCAGTATACATTTAATTTCAATAATTTCTCGATTATTTACTTATTTAATGAGGGAGGGCCGGGCAGTGCGGGAGCTGGGGCCGGGTCGACCGATATCTTAATTTCTTGGATTTATAAACTGACAACAGGCACATCACCGCAATATTCTGTGGCCGCGGCTATTACACTGTTAATTTCCTTCATTGTCATTGGAATTTCCCTGATTGCTTTCAAAAAATCAAATGCTTTTGGCAATGAGGAGGTGATGTAGGTGAACGCGAGAACGGCCAAAATGCTTAATCGAATCTGCACCTATTTATTTTTGACGCTCTTAAGCATTGCCATTATCTATCCGTTGCTGATTACGGCCTCATCCGCTTTTCGTGTGGGGAATGCAGCGGCATTTCAGCTCGATTTTTCGGGATCTTGGACTTTGGATCATTTTAAGCGGCTATTTGATGAAACACTTTATCTTCATTGGTACAGCAATACACTTGTCATCGCACTATCGGTCATGGTCTTGCAGGTGACGATCGTGACGCTTGCCGGTTATACGTACAGCCGTTATCGGTTTGCGGGCCGAAAAAAGAGCCTAGTCTTCTTTCTCATCATTCAAATGGTGCCGACGATGGCAGCGCTGACTGCTTTTTATGTTCTGGCAATGCTGATAGGCGCACTCGATCAATACTGGTTTTTGACTGCGATCTATATTGGCGGCGGAATCCCGATGAACACGTGGCTGATGAAAGGTTATTTTGACACTGTGCCGAGAGAAATTGATGAAGCCGCGCGCATTGATGGAGCGGGCCATCTGAGGATTTTCGCTTCAATTGTTTTGCCGCTTGTTAAGCCAATGCTTGCGGTACAAGCGCTTTGGGCGTTTATGGCGCCGTTCGGCGACTATTTGCTGGCAAAGTTTTTGCTTCGCTCACCGGAAAGGCTGACCATCGCTGTAGGATTGCAGTCTTTCATTTCAAATCCCCAGCAACAAAAGGTCGCCCTGTTTGCAGCCGGTGCTATACTTGCCGCTCTGCCAATATGCGTTTTGTTCTTTTTTCTCCAAAAGAACTTTGTGTCCGGGCTGACAGCCGGCGGAACAAAGGGGTAATGACATGAAAAATGATCTGCAAAATGAAAGCTTTATTATCTGCTTCTTGAAAGCGATTTTCTGCCCGTCAGGTGTTTGCCGTTACAGGAATACATTCAGCTGGCTGAAGCTTTTCTTTCTGTTTATGTTTATAACAGCCTGTTTGATGGCGCCGTTAACGGTCTCGTTTATGAAAATGGATCACTACAGGGTTACATCCTTTATGCCATCAGCGATTCAACAGGTTAATAATCAATTTGCTGATCAATTACAAGGTTTTCACATCAGAAATGGAAAACTGACAGGCGGGAAGAACTCTGAGCGGGTTGAAGAGGGGCGGAATTTGCTGGCGATTGATAAAAGGCATAAATATCAGACAAGCGGGGAAAATGGCCGCTTGAAAGTAAATGGGTATGATAATGCCGTCGTATTTCAATCTGATCAACTAGTGATCACCGATCAAAACGGAGCGGGATTTTCTGTTGGTTATGCAAAAATGGACACTGAGCTTAAGGAACCGAACGTTCATGATATAGAGGTGTTGATCAATACATTGTGGCTGGCACAGTATAAGCCGATGATCATGGTGCTGGCATATGCAGTGATGTTTATGATTCAGATTTTTGTAACGGCTGTTCTTGCGGGAGGCATCTGGATCACAAAAAAATCAAACATGATCTCTATTGCGTCGATCAAGGAAGCGGCATCTATGGCGGTTTGCGCATCAGCACTGCCGGCATTTACGGCAGCTGCTGTCGGTATGGTTCATTTTGACCTGATTACTGTATTGATGATTCATTCGTGCGGCGTCACTTTGATGATCTCTTTTGTATTTAAATATTTGACCAAAATCCGCCATTATAATGGAAACTTACATTCGGGAGGAAATCATGATAAATCAGCGATTATTTGAGATTGATGAATGGAAAATCAAAACACATACATTTCAAAAGGAGCATACAAGACTGCAGGAAAGCCTGACTTCTCTTGCTAACGGTTATATGGGAGTGAGAGGGAATTTTGAAGAGGGCTATTCAGGTGACAGCCATCAAGGCACATATATTGCAGGCGTGTGGTTTCCTGACAAAACACGAGTAGGCTGGTGGAAAAACGGGTATCCGGAATACTTCGGAAAAGTGATTAATGCGATGAACTTTATTGGCATTGGCTTATATGTTGACGGTGAAAAAGTCGATCTTTATCAAAATCAAATCGAATCATTTAAGTTGGAGCTCAATATGAAAGAGGGAATTCTGCGGCGAAGCGCTGTTGTCCGTATTCAGGATAAGGTCGTCAAAATCAAGTCAGAGCGATTTCTTAGCCTTGCCGTAAAAGAGCTTTGCGCCATTCATTATGAAGCGGAATGCCTGACAGAAGATGCTGTTATTACGCTTGTGCCTTATCTGGACGGACATGTCGCAAATGAAGATTCTAATTACGAGGAACAGTTTTGGCAGGAAGAAGCAAGGGGGGCTGATACTCACCACGGCCATTTGGTCACAAAAACGATCGAAAATCCGTTTGGAACACCGCGCTTTACAGTTTCAGCCGCAATGGCTAACGTGACAGAAGATTTTATTAATGAAAGCTCTCAAACAGCCGCGATGTATGTCGAGAATCGCTACAGCTACCAAACAAAGGCTTCATTGAAAAAGTTTATTATCGTCACGACTTCTCGTGATGTTCGGGAAACAGAGCTTTTATCGACAGCCAAGAAGCTTTTGGCGGGTGTTCTTGAGAACGGCTATGAGGAAGCAAAACGGAGGCACACCGAGCAATGGAAGGAAAGGTGGTCAAAAGCGGATATAGAAATTACAGGAGATGAGGAACTTCAGCAAGGAATCCGCTACAATATCTTTCAGTTATTTTCGACGTATTACGGAGCCGATGCCCGTTTGAATATCGGGCCGAAAGGATTTACTGGCGAAAAATACGGAGGGGCCGCCTATTGGGATACGGAGGCGTACGCTGTTCCGATGTATGTGGCGACAGCCGAGCCGGCGGTGACGAAAAACCTGCTTTTGTACCGCTATCACCATTTGGAGGCTGCTAAACGGAATGCTGCCAAACTGGGGATGAAAGGGGCGCTTTACCCGATGGTGACATTCACAGGGGATGAATGCCACAACGAATGGGAAATCACCTTCGAAGAAATTCACCGCAATGGCGCCATTTGCTATGCGATCTGGCATTACGTCCAATATACAGGCGATCATGATTATATGAAAGAATACGGGATAGATGTACTTGTGGAAGTCAGCAGGTTTTGGGCGGACCGCGTTCATTTCTCGAAACGGATAAATAAATATATGATTCACGGCGTCACAGGGCCGAATGAATACGAAAACAATGTCAACAACAATTGGTATACAAATGTCATGGCAGCTTGGACATTGGAGTATACATTAGAAAATCTCGAAAGGATTTCAGCGGAAAAACGCCGCCTGCTTGATGTGCGGGAAGAAGAACTGGAAGCCTGGAGAGACATCATTCAGCATATGTATTACCCGTATAGTGAAGAGCTGGAAATTTTTATTCAGCATGATACATTCTTGGACAAAGATCTGCAATCTGCGGACGAGTTAGATCCAGCTGAGAGGCCGCTTTATCAAAATTGGTCATGGGACAAAATTCTCCGCTCTAATTTTATTAAGCAGGCAGATGTGCTTCAAGGCATTTATCTGTTTCATGACCGTTTTACAATGGAAGAAAAGCGGCGAAACTTTGAGTTTTATGAACCGATGACTGTTCATGAATCAAGTCTGTCGCCTTCTGTCCATGCGGTACTCGCAGCCGAGCTCAAGATGGAAAAGAAAGCGCTCGAATTATGTAAGCGTACAGCTAGGCTTGATCTTGACAATTACAATCATGACACGGAAGAAGGTTTGCACATCACATCAATGACGGGAAGCTGGCTTGCGATCGTTCAGGGCTTTGCAGGCATGCGGATCACGAATGAGACGCTGTCATTCGCTCCGTTTATGCCGAAAGAATGGGATGGATATTCGTTCAACATCAATTATCGAAACCGATTAATCAGTGTTGCGGTTGACAGAATGAGCGCCGTCTTTGAGCTTGTAAAAGGTGAGCCGCTTCGCATGAAAGTGTATGAGGAACCGGTTGTCTTAAATGGACAATGTGAAAGGAGAACGCCTGATGAGTGAATGGTGGAAAGAAGCTGTCGTTTATCAAATATACCCGCGCAGTTTTTACGATGCCAATGGAGATGGATTCGGGGATTTGCAAGGTGTGATTCAAAAGCTGGATTACATCAAACATCTCGGGGCAGATGTGATTTGGCTCTCGCCGGTGTTTGATTCCCCGCAGGATGACAACGGTTATGACATCAGCGACTACAGAAATATGTACGAAAAATTTGGGACAAATGAAGATATGTTTCAGTTAATCGATGAAGTGCATCAGCGCGGAATGAAAATCGTCATGGATTTGGTTGTGAACCACACGTCAGATGAGCATGCTTGGTTTGCAGAAAGCCGCAAGTCAAAGGACAATCCTTACCGGAATTATTATTTTTGGAAAGATCCGAAATCGGATGGCTCAGAGCCGAATAATTGGGGATCGATTTTTTCGGGTTCGGCGTGGACGTTTGATGAAGGGACAGGACAGTATTATTTGCACTATTTTTCGAAAAAACAGCCTGATTTAAATTGGGAAAATGAAGCCGTGCGCCGAGAAGTTTATGATGTGATGAGATTTTGGATGGATCAAGGCGTTGACGGCTGGCGGATGGATGTGATCGGCTCCATTTCCAAGCACACCGATTTTCCGGACTATGAAACAGATAACAGCAAAAACTATATCGTCGGCCGTTATCATTCCAATGGCCCTCGCCTTCATGAATTTATTCGGGAGATGAACAGAGAAGTGCTTTCTCATTACGATTGCATGACGGTCGGAGAGGCAAACGGCTCTGATATTGAAGAGGCGAAAAAGTACACAGATGCAAGCCGGCAAGAGCTGAATATGATCTTTACATTTGAACATATGGATATTGATACAGAACAAAACTCGCCAAACGGGAAATGGCAGATTAAGCCGTTTGATTTGATTGCTTTAAAAAAGACGATGACAAGGTGGCAGACCGGGTTAATGAACACCGGCTGGAATACCCTGTATTTCGAAAACCATGACCAGCCGAGGGTTATTTCCCGCTGGGGCAATGATGGAAAGCTGAGAAAACTGTGTGCAAAGGCATTTGCAACGGTTCTCCACGGTATGAAGGGAACACCGTTTATTTACCAGGGAGAAGAAATCGGCATGGTTAACAGTGATATGCCGCTGGAGATGTATGACGATCTTGAAATCAAAAATGCGTATCGTGAGCTGGTTATTGAAAACAAAACGATGTCAGATGAAGAATTTCTAAAAGCCGCGGCAAAAAAAGGACGGGATCATGCGAGAACACCGATGCAATGGGATGACGGAGAACATGCGGGATTCACAGCCGGAAACCCTTGGATAGCGGTAAATTCCCGTTATCACGATATCAATGTGAAAGAGTCCTTGGCAGACCAAGATTCAATTTTTTATTACTACCGGAAGCTCATTCAATTACGAAAGCAATACAAGATTATAATATATGGAGATTTTCAGCTGCTTCACGAGAACGATCCGCAAATCTTTTCTTACCTTCGTGAATATCAAGGGCAAAAGCTGCTCGTCATTGTGAACTTGTCGGCAGTTAAAGCTCTGTTCGAGATGCCTCAAGAATTGCTTCATAAGCAATGGAAAGTGTTAATTTCAAACTATCCGCAGGGGCGGGCCGACTTGAAGAGCATTTGCCTCGAGCCTTATGAAGCTATGATGGGCATCAGCACATGAAAGCGGTCATTTTTGATTTAGACGGAGTGATAACAGATACTGCGGAATACCACTTTCTCGCTTGGAAGCATATCGCAGAACAAATCGATATTCCCTTTGACAGAAGTGTGAATGAAAGCCTAAAAGGAATCAGCAGAGAAGAGTCACTTGAACGCCTGCTTATCTTTGGCGGTGCGGAAACAAGGTATACAAATGCAGAGAAAAAAGAACTTTTATATCAAAAAAATCACTATTATCAAACATTGATCAGCAAATTAACGCCGGAAGATCTTTTGCCGGGAATCGGCGGGCTTCTTTGTGAATTGAAAAGTCAGCATATAAAAATCGGGTTAGCATCTTCCAGCCGCAATGCTTCCGCGATTTTAAAACGTTTGGAGATCATTGATGTTTTTCATGCTATTGTTGACCCGGCTGCTCTCACAAACGGGAAACCTGATCCTGAAATCTTTTTAACAGCTGCATTGCTTCTCGGTGTTTCCCCGGCTGATTGCGCGGCAATAGAAGACGCTGAAGCAGGCATTTGCGCAATCAAATCTGCGGGGATGTTTGCGGTTGGAGTCGGTCATGAACAGTCAATGTGTGGTGCTGACCTCATTGTGCGGCAAACGTGTGATTTGACGTTTGGGCTGTTGAAGGAGGAATGGGAACAGTACAGAATAAAAGGTTTATCATGAAAAAAACCTGCAAGAGACATAGCCCTTGCAGGTTACAGTATTATTTTTGCTCTTCTGTGTTACGAGTCATGACTTTGTCAATCAGACCGTATTCAAGCGCTTCTTCAGCAGACTTGAAGTTATCGCGGTCTGTGTCGCGTTCGATCACTTCAAGCGGCTGGCCAGTACGTTCAGCAAGAACTTTGTTTAATTTGTCGCGAAGCAAGAGAATGCGTTTCGCAGCAATTTCAATTTCTGTCGCCTGACCTTGCGCACCGCCAAGAGGCTGGTGAATCATAACTTCACTGTTTGGAAGCGCATAGCGTTTGCCTTTTTCGCCGGCAGCAAGCAGGAACGCGCCCATTGATGCAGCCATACCGATACAAATGGTAGATACCTTCGGCTTAATAAACTGCATAGTATCATAGATCGCCATACCAGCTGTGATAGAGCCGCCCGGGCTGTTGATGTAAATAGAAATATCTTTTTCAGGATCTTCCGCTTCTAAGAATAAAAGCTGTGACACGATGGAGTTCGCAACGTTGTCATCAATCGCAGATCCAAGCATGATGATACGGTCTTTCAATAGACGGGAGTAAATGTCATACGCTCTTTCCCCGCGGTTCGTTTGTTCAATGACTGTAGGTATTAAATTCATAATGCTCCTCCTTCACCTTTTAGGTAAGTATGTAGTTACATGATACATTTTTGGTCAATAAAGGTCAAACAAAAAGCTGGCTGGATATGCAAAGTCGTCTCTTTTTCCCATTTTCCCCAAAAATACAGAGGTTCAAACCATCATATGCCAGATTGCCAAATCAGATGATGTATCTGTTTTTAAAAAGGTCGCTCTTGAAATAGAGGGTTGTTATTTGAATGGAATTATCGTATAATGATTTGTGCTGACGTTCTTATAACACAGTGAATATGCGCTCGTAGCTCAGTTGGATAGAGCGGTGGTTTCCGGTACCACGTCTGTCGGGGGTTCGAATCCCTCCGAGCGCGTCATGAGCATTAGATAGGTTTAGATTAATAAAGCCTAAAGAAGTTGAAAACCCTTGCCGAGCAAGGGTTTTTCTTTGTTTTGATGGATTTATTGGGAGCCCGAGAAAGCGATAAAAAAGTTACTATTTCATTGTTTTACACAAATTTTGCACACGGTTTTTTTTACACGCTTGTTTTTTTCAAGAGAGAGCATTTGTTGAAAAAACAAGCGTGTGTTTTGTGTATCTTCTTCGCGAAGCTCGAATCTTTGCTTATTTAATAGAAACATGATGTGTGTACCAGTTTCCCGTTGCTGTGAATCGTAATTCCATATGGCCGTGGCGGTTTCCACCATACTTTACAAACGTATAATCAGAATTGGCGATTGCATCTTTAGCAGTTTTGTCAATGTTTGCAATTTTTTTGGAAGTGATTTTACCATTCCAGCCAACAAAACCTGAAGCGGATGCACTTGGCGGACTTTCCCACTTTGTTATTTTCTTTCCATATTCGTATGAATAGTTGTCACTTACTCGAATATCATATAATTTTATCCCTGTAAACTTTACAGCGTAATAGCCACTTGCAGTTTTATTTTGGGTGGCCTGTGTTTTTATCTTTTCCATTCCCATATCTGTACTGACGCCCATTTCCACAGTGAAACCATTACCGAGATCAATTTCTTGATATGGATGATCCTTGCTGACATGCATACTGTTTAAAGCCTTATTCACTTCTTTAACAGTTGGGATTTTCTCGGATGAAAAGGTTCTCAAGTTTTTTTGTTTTGTTATCTCGTGAAAGGTCGCCTTATCAATAATCAGATCAGGATTCTTGTCCACTTTTTCGACAGCATTTGCACTTTGAAGACTAAACAGAGATGAAAAACTCAAAGCTAGGGCAAAAACCACACCCACAAGTAACTTTTTCATTTTATCCCTCCTTAATGTTTTCGTCCCCATCTTATCTCAATGTATAATATTGGTAAACGAGACGAAAGTAACAAATGGTGCTATTGATTAAAGTATTAGGCTTTGAAGGAGCGGGAATATTGAAAAGTAAATGAATGGTTTTACCCATTTAAACAACCTTATATCACGTGTATATTGGATTGTAGAGGAGGGATATCATGGTCAAGTTCATATTGGCATTTGTATATCTATTTGGCTTCGTTGTGTTGAGCAATTGGGCTTTCGACGGAATATTTTCCGAGAGCTATTTCTCGCCAATCGGTTTCCTTTGGTCTATTTTATTTACATTTTTCATAGGGGTTTATACCGGTTTGCCTTTAATCTACAAAAAGTTTACTCAATCAAGCCGTTTGACTTTGAAAAGTAAAAAGCCGATTTATTTCACTATCGGTACAGCCGTTATTCTCTTTGGGCTTTATTTTCTCAAAAATGAAATCGCTCCCTATTTTATGGTATGTGGCTATTTTTTAACTCTGGCATCAGGTATAGCCCTGACCATCTTATTACAGCCCAAAACCAACAACTGTAAAACAGTGTAACCAACAAGGACTAATGAAAGCCCGTCTCATAAGGCGGGCTTGAAATAATCTATCTTTTCTTTATCCCAAGAAAGCACGCCTTTTCGGATCAGGCTTTTTGTGGACTCACGTATTTCTTGTTTGCTTTTCCCAATCTTTCTTTTTAGTTCGGGAAGAGGCGGATTCTTTCATTTTCTTGCTAATCGGGGTTACATAAACATTTACACAAATTTCACACAAGTATTCTTAAAAAAACTTATATATCAACGTTTAGAGAGGTATATTATACGTCCTCCGTACGCGTCCGATACAACAACAGAAAAGACAAGGGTTTGGCATTATGCCGCTCTTGTCTTTTTTTGTTTTATTTCAAAAATCTTTCTCAACGGAACATACTTGTTCCTCCTCTTGGGCACGTTATGGTATGTGTGACATTGAATTTTGCAAGGAGGATGAACATGGGTATTTTAAGCGGAAATCCGCAAGATGAACCGATGCATTACGGTGAGGTATTCAGCTTATGGAGTTATGTGCTGGCGGGCAATAAAATGATCGGCAATTACCAGATGCTATTGAATCATGTCGGTGATGATGATCTAAAGAAGCTGCTTCGTGAATCGATTGAGAAGGGTCAGGATGAAATAAAACAGGTCAGCACAATCTTGAAGGAAAATGGGGTGGCGCTCCCGCCGGCTTCTCCTGAACCGCCGTCAGCAGATCTGAACGATATCCCGCCGGGTGCGCGGTTTCTTGATCCGGATGTGGCGGCCTCTGCGGCAGCAGAAAATGCTGCAGGCCTTGTGACATGCAGCAAAATAATGGGGCAGTCGATTCGTGAGGACATCGCCATGATATTTGGGCAATTTCATATATCGAAAGCGGCAACCGGCGCGAAATACTTAAAACTGCTAAAAAACAAAGGCTGGCTGATCCCGCCGCCGCTTCATCTTCAAAAACATCAAGACGCTTAATGGCAAGGGCATATACAGCTGTATGTGCCCTTATCTTATGAGGCAGCCGTCAGACGCAGACCGATAACGCCCGCTAGGATAAGGCCAAGGGAAATCACCTGCGGCAGCTGAAATCGCTCCTTAAACCAGATAAATCCGACTGCCGAAACGCCAGTGCTGCCAATGCCGGTCCAGACGGCATAAGCGACTCCTGCAGGAAGGACCAGCATCGCTTGGGAGAGGCAGTAAAAGGATAAGCCAAATCCAGCAGTCATCACGATAATCGGCCATTTTTTTCTTGTTCCGTCTATATATTTCATGGCGATTGCCGCGATAATTTCTTCTATGCCGGCAACCACTAATAAAAACCATGCCATTATTTTTCACCTTCCGGATTCGATTTAGTTTCTTTCGTGAATCGCTTCATTCCTAAAATACCGGCCAGCAATAAAGCTAAAAAGAACATTTGCGCTGCTGAGAAGGCTTCGCCTAACATAATTCCAGTAAGATATGTTCCGATGGTTCCAATTCCGACAAACACAGTGTATGCAGCAGCCATCGGGATTTTTTGATAAGAGCGGATCAACAAGATAAAGCTGATTGCGATTAAAATAAAAATGATCACCCAATCCAAAAGCGAATCGGCATGTTTAAGGGAAGAGGCCCAAACCACTTCTAAAAGCCCTGCAATGAAAACGAGCACCCAATTCAAATCAAACACCTCACTAATTTATGAATGAACGTCAGTCATTTTTGAGCCGTTAAAAAATGAGTGGTGTTACCCAGCCATTTTTTAAGCTGTATCTAAACTCCGTTTTAAGAAAGTAAAGATTTCTTTTTTATACACTTCGATATTTTCATCTTGTTCAAATCCAATATAGAATCGCTCTGCGGTATTTTCGACCAAGTTGATAATCGTTCTGGCCGTCCATTTTGCATTGATTCCTTCCGTTACCTCATGGTTTGCAATCGCTTTATTAATGATTTTTTCCAGCCAAGAATAATAAGGCTGGTAAATCGTCTCCCATTTTTCCATGGAGTGGTCAATCGCGAGTCCAGAGTAACAGAGGATGATAATATCCTTATGGCGTTCAGTAATGAGAAATGTCTCATCAATCAATATATCTAAAACAGCCCAAAAATCCTCATCCCCTTGAAGTCTTCCTTTGATTTGATCCAGTGTATGGGTGAGAAGATTTTCTGCTATTGCCGGAATGAGGGCGTTTTTAGATGAGAAATACAAATAGAACGTTCCTTGGGCAGTGCCGGCCTTTTTGACAATATCAGAAATAGAGGCCTTGTCGAGACCTTTTTCAGAAATCACTTCTATGGCAGCCTGCAGTATTTTCTCATATTTGCCTGATGTTTGTTTTGGCATGAGAGGAACACCTCCTGTAATGACTGACTATCATTCATTTTATCGCCGGTATGTCTATTTTGTAAAGAATAAAGAAGCAAGAAAATCTCTTGCTTCTTTATTTATCATAATCAATAGCGGCTTTCGGAAGCCCGGTATACTTTGCCCAGTAGAAAATCGCAAGTGACCCGATAGCGACTAAAATGAGATCGACGGGATTGCTGATGATGCCTACGCCATTTCCGAATGAACTGATATAGGAAAAGATCAGCATCATGATATAAAACCCGACAAGCCACCATGATGATTTTAACTGTTGGGCAAGGCTGACATCCTCTTGAGGCGCATATTTTCTGAAACAGAGATAGATCAAAAACATCACGAGCTGTGAACCGAGCAGCCAGGAAACAGTTTTCCAGCCTGACCAGTACACAATAAACGCTGTGAAAATAAAGGAGAGCGGTCCGATGATGCTCATTCCTTTTAAATAAAACGGCCTGTTCAAGTCCTTCGCATTAACCCTAAGCGCTGCTGAACAAATCGGGGCAATCGCATAGGAAAGGATGAGCGCGACAGAACAGACATTGACGAGCGCGTTCCACGAAGGGAAGGGAAGCGTCCAAAATATCGACATGGCAAACGAAAGCCAGAGTGAAGCGCGGGGCGTTCCGGTTTCTTTATTGACCTTTGAAAATATGCCGAATAATGTGCCGTTCCGCGCCCAGGCGTAAACGAGGCGGGATGTCGTATTCATGAAAATATTCCCGTTTCCTCCGGGAGACAGAATGGCATCTAAAATGACAAGCGTTGCAAGCCATCCCAAACCGAGCATAATCGCAATATCTTTAAACGGCAATGAAAATTCCTGCCCGATAGCCGGCCAGCCATGTTTTAGCGTTTCTGTCGGAATGGCCCCAATAAAGGTAACCTGCAGAATTGTATAAATAATGGTTGAAACGATGATACAAATGATTAAAGCAATCGGGATGTTGCGTTTTGGATTTTGCACTTCACCTGCGACGGCGACAATCGGGTGCAGGCCAAGATAGGCAAACATGACGCCGCCTGTGGAAATCGCAGCTTGAATACCTGTAAAACCAAATGGTGCAAATCCTTGAACAGATAAATTCTCCGGATGAAAATGGAAGATGAGCACGATGATGATGGTAATCGGTACAATATATTTAAAAATCGATATGATGAAATTCGCTTTAGCGAAGGTTTTGACGCTCCAATAATTCAGCAGGAAAAACATGCATAGCAATGCAAACTGTAAGATCCATCCTGCTATGGTCGGCGAATCAGAACCTTTTATGGTCAGCCCGGGAAACCAATAGGCCACATATTGACGAACAGCTGTCACTTCAATTGAAATCAAGCTTGTGTAAGCGACAATCGTGACAAATGAAATTAAATAGCCGACAAGATGGCCATGGGAATACACAGGGTATCGAATGATGCCTCCGGTACGGGGGAGAGCGGCTCCAAGCTCCGCGTATACGAGTCCGATTAACAGAATAATGGCTCCGCCGATGATCCAGGAAAAAGCGCCCGATGGACCTGCTTTTGAAGCGACATTACTGACAGCGAACAGCCATGCTGATCCAAAAATGGCTCCCATCCCAATCAAAATCAGATCAAACAGCGACATTGATTTTTGAAAATTTCCTTGTTTAGACATTCGATTCCTCCTTAGAAACCAGTCCTACCTTCCTTACAATGCCCAATATGTAAAAGAGAATACCGCTCTAATAAAAAAGAGGTGCAGCCCGCGCTGCACCTCTTTTTTATTCATGAATCGAATCTAAATGCTTCACCGTTATATTTTTAAATGTGGCTGTGCCGCCTTCTGAAAAAAGAGACATTCCTTTATCATCAGGTTTTGGAAACACTTCATTTGAAAAAACAGCTTTCCCGTCGCCGATAAATACTTCTATCGTTGTTTTATCGACGAGGATTTTTAAATGCACCTGCTGTTTATCCACATCATAAGGAGCCTTGCTTTCGACATAGGTATTGCTTTTGTCAGGCTGATTTGTAGCTGATCTGTTGACATATGCATAGCCGCCTTCAGCAAAAATGCCGACATCGATGTGACTTTTTTTGTCTTCTGACTCTCTCAGTCTGACCCCTGCATTCTTTAGCTCTGACCAAGAAAGGTCCAAATCAAGCTGGTACGTATCACCTGTAATGGGAAGTGTTTTTGACCCGTTCACATCTTGATTCTCTGCTTTATCAGTTGAAACAGTCAGTTGATCCAAAGCTTCGGTCGGCTGTGAGATGAGGCTGTATATGCCGTCCTGCTCTTGCAGCCGTAATTCGCGTATGACAGAATCTGTCCCGTTAAAGCCATGTTTTAGTGTCGGTGTGTTGTTGGCATAATCCCAATTGTTCATCCAGGCAAGTGCATAACGCTTTTCTAATGGATCTGTGCTATTGCCGTCTTCAAATGTGACGCCTCCGTACCAGTCAAAGCCATAGTCAAGCCATTGGGCTTCAGTCTGATCCGCCGTAAATGTTTTTCCGTCGAAGTTTCCGGTCCAGTAGGCATACGTATTTGGTTTGCCCCACGGTTTGCCATTCGCACTGGCGCCGAGAACCCACTTATTCGTTCCGTCGCTTGCCCGCATCATGTAGAGGTCGGGACATTCCACCATGCCCGCCTGCTCTGGGAAGAATCCGCCTGTGTAACGCCAGTCCTTTAGATTATCGGATTCATAAAAGCCGATTTTTGTTCCTTCAGCCATGACCATTACCCATTTGTTGTCCTCTTCATTCCAAATGACTTTCGGGTCTCTGAAATCGTCTGTACCCGGATTAGGCATAACAGGATTATCACTGTAGGGCTTGAATGTTTTTCCTTTGTCTGTGCTGTACCACAAATATTGCTCTTGATTTTTTTCTTTGTCTGAAGGCTGTGTCACAATTGCAACAAGCGCGTTTTTCCCGAATCCGGCTGTGTTTTCTTTATCGATCACCACAGAACCGGTCCAAATGTCACCGGCTGGGTTTGTATATTTCGGGATCGCCACGCCTTCATCAGTCCAATGCACCAAATCCTCTGATACGGCATGGCGCCATTCTGTGCCATTCCCATTTGGGTAATCCCGGTTATACAGATAGAAATAATGATACTGTCCATCCAAATAAACCGGTTTTTGGGGATCGTTTTTCCATTTATCTGGAACTGTAAAATGATAGGCTGCTCGGTAGTCCGGCTTCTGTGCTGATTTTGTTTTTTTGACAGTTTCTTTGTTTGGAAATAGGTTGATAAACAGTAATATTCCTAAAAAGATTAGGAATATGGTTAGGCATTTGCCTGCTTTTATAAAGTCCATTGGGATTCACCTTTAAAATATTGATAAGAAATAAAAGAAAATGCCAATAGAATATCGGCATTTTCTTTCGCATTTTTTATTTGTTAACTGTTAATTGCCCTTGTTCAAGGATGCTGTCTTTTACAACAGATGTTTTATTGTTTTTGATGTTTAAGAGGAAGCTTGGTGCAAACGTTGCTTTTTTGTCTTCAAAGAAACCTCTATTTGTCATGTAGCTTGTAATGACAACGTTGTTTCCTTTAGCTTGAGGCACAGCGAAGTGTGAATAAGTAAAGGTTACATCGTTAGGATCAAGATCCATTTTTAACACGAGACCTGTTTTGTTCAGCGGCTTGTATGGGCCAGTTAAGGAATTAGATACATAACCAAGCATGTAAACGTCATTAGATGTAATGCCATCGATTGTCATTTTTGAGCCGCGAGAGTCAGTGAACAGATACCATTTGCCGTTCATTTTAAAGACATTCGCACGTTCAATTTCATCTGTGACCGTGTTAGATGTAATTAATGGTTTCATGACTTTTTTCAGTGTGTAATCATCATTTAGCTCAACCATACCGAGTGCGCCGTTTGCTAATTCAGCTGTGCGTTTTTTATCACTTTGCAAAAGTTTTTTACTCTCTTCACGGAAGAAAGATGTGCTCTTGCCGTAGTATGCTTTGTTAAATAAAGATTCTTCACCTTGGTAGCCGTTTTCAGTACCAGTGTTTGCTTCAAATACTAAGTATTTGCGGCCTTTATCTTCTACGTAGTGCGGATCTCTCAACGTATGGTTATCGCCGGAAGTGTAGTTACCTTCATCGATGAACTGCTGTACATTTTGATACTTTTTGCCGTCACCGCCGTCAAAGATTGATTTGAAGTCCTCTACACCCTTGATGTTCAGAGAGCTGTCAGATGTGTCTACGTTAACCTGTGCAGTTGTCAGTGTTTGTTTACCGTAATGTTTACCAGAAAAGTTCGTGTAGAACAAACGGATGTGACCGTCAGATGTGAATGTTGCTGAACCAGACCATTCTTGTGTTTGATCTTTCAGGATTGAATCATTTGTATCGAATTTGTCGCTGTCTTTGAAGACGCGGCCAGCGTTTTTCCAGCTGTCAATAGAAGTTTCGCCAGCTTTTTGATAGAACATGTAAATGGATGTATCATCCGCATCTTTAGGGCTTCCAGCTAATGCGAAAACAATGTGGTAGCCATGATAGTTTGCGACTGTGCCGTCAGCGTTTTGCAGTGGCCAGCTGTCCCAAACGTCCAAGCCTTTTGCAGAAGGGATATTTTTAATTGTGGATGAATCAAATTCAGGCACCTGATATTTTTCATTTTTTTGCTGTTCAGGGATTTGCAGCATATCATGGCGAGTAATATGGGAAACGCCGTAAGATTTCTTATACGGTTTTTGAGATGTTTCTTTCGCAAATGCTTGAGTCGCGCCTCCTGCCAACAGTGCAGTAGTAAAGGTTAATACTGTTGCTTGTTTTGCAAACTTTTTGAAGTTCATCGTTCATGTCTCCTTTTTTTATGTACTGTGTAAGTGATCCGCTTCTTCCAGCCCTCCTGTTAGAAGATGGCAAGTCCGTTACGCACAATAAAAAAGACCTAAAACATGTAAGGGGTCGTACAAAGAATACACTTTGCCCTTTACATATTTTAGGTCTTGCCTGCTTTATCAGTAACAAACCTGCGTGATTTACTTTTCGACATCATTCTATTAGACTCTTGTTTCGATTGCAACGGGTCTTTTATCCCCTTTTGTTTGATAGATAATGAAATAAGGCCTCTGTTGATGTAGTTCTATTAGACTAATAAGTTGTATGGAAAATGCGTGATGTTTTCTGCATAAAAGCGTGGTGAATCCGTTTTCTTTCCTGATATATCGGTCTTTTAAAAGACAATGCTTAGCTGCTGTGTGGACGGTGCGATTTCGACTTTAGATTTGCAATTATATTTCTGAATATTTTCAAATCATTGAAACATAGAAGGATAATAATCGTAGACAATAAGGGAGGTGTAAAAATGAAACAAGAAAAAAGCAAGCATCTTAGCAGGTTATTTTCTGTTTTAGCTGAAAAATATCAGTTTAATGGGACGGTTTTGGCTGCGGAGGATGGCGATATTTTATATCATCACTCTTTTGGTTATGCAGAGCTGAAGGAAAAACGCCCTTTGCAGACCAATTCTTTATTTGAATTAGCATCCCTGTCAAAACCATTTACAGCTTTGGGCATTATATTGCTGGAGGAGAAAGGGATTCTTGGATATGAAGACAAAGTGGAGCGGTGGCTGCCCGGTTTTCCATATCAGGGCGTTACCATTCGACATCTATTAAACCATACGTCAGGGCTTCCTGATTATATGGGCTGGTTTATTGCCAATTGGGATCACCAAAAGATTGCGGTGAATCAGGATGTTGTTAATATGCTGATGAATGAGGGGCTGCCTCGTTATTTCAAGCCAAATGAAGGCTGGCTGTACAGCAATACGGGGTATGTGCTGCTGGCAGTTATTATTGAAAAAGCATCTGGCATGAGCTATGCGGATTTTATGAAAACAAGTGTATTTTCACCAGCCGGCATGAAGGAAACGAGAGTGTATAATAGGAGGCTTCGGCCTGAGCGATTGGAGCATTATGCATATGGATATGTGTATGATGTACATTCAGAAACATACGTCCTTCCAGATGATCTGGAGGAAACAAACTATGTTGTGTATCTCGATGGCATACAGGGAGATGGGACAGTGAATGCTGTCGCAAGTGATTTGTTCCGATTTGATCAGGCTTTATATCGGGATGATTTCATCAGCAGGGCTTCTAAGGAATCCGCATTTGCTCCTGTGCGTCTCAACAATGGGGAAACAATTAATTACGGCTTCGGCTGGGGGCTGCAAAACACGACTGAAAAAGGGCGAATTGTCAGTCACGACGGAGGGTGGCCCGGCTATTCGACGATGATGATCCGATATATTGATCATCGCAAAACGCTGATCTATTTGAGTAATAAGGAAGAGGAAGCTGAATATGAACAAGCGATTCTGAAGGCGGCGGAACATATTTTATTTGGCCGGCCATATGAAGTTCCAGAACGTCCTGCTGATAAAAAGAAACAAGCAATTGATACGGCGATATACAGTCGCTATGTTGGCAGCTACTCCTTTCAGGATGGAACAGCTGTACGGGTGACGGCCGAGAATGAACATCTTTATTTGGAGATCACCGGCCAGCCGAAACTGGAACTATTTCCTTCCTCGGAAACCCGTTTCTTTCTGCGATCATTGTCTGTTGAAGTCGAATTTATAGTAAGGGAAGAAGCTGCGAAAAGCTTTATCCTCTATGAAGATGGCTCCGAAGAAGAAGCGATCCGTAAGAATTAGAAAGGAATGAACGTGATGATCGGAATATTAGCCGGAATGGGGCCGAAATCGACCTCGCCGTTTATTGACAAGGTAATTGATTACTGTCAGAAGCTGTATGGAGCTTCACATGATATGGACTACCCGCACATGATGATCTATTCTTGTCCGACCCCCTTTTATGCAGATCGTCCCATTGACCATGACGAGATGAAAAGAGCGATTATTGATGGAGCGGTGAATCTCGAGAAGACAGGCATTGATTTTATTGCTCTTCCTTGTAATACGGCGCATGTGTACTATGAAGAGATTCAACAGGCGTTATCGGTTCCTTTGTTACATATCATTGAGGAAACAATAAAAGAAATTCCGCAATCTGCAAAAAAAGCGGTGGTTTTAGGGACAGATTCAACCATCCAATCCGGCATCTACCAAAAAGGACTGAGGGCAAACGGACAGGAATTTGTTCACAAGGATCATTGGCAGCAGGCTGTGAATCAGCTTATCGCCGCAATTAAACAGCCGAACCATATGCAGCATACACACGTATTGTGGCAGACGCTATATGAAGAAATCAGTCTGCATGCAGATATCATCATTTCAGCCTGTACAGATTTAAATGCGGTGTTAGATCATATTCAAAGTGAGATTCCGATTATCGATTCCGCTGACTGTCTTGCAAAAAGCACTGTCAGCACATATCTTTCCTATCGAAGCTAACAAGGACTGTCTGCAAATCGTCCTTGTTTTTTTGATGCTCCTATTGTTTGACAGTTGCATGAAATAATGTTAAATTAAACATGTAAATAGTTACATGATTTTTTCTGGAGATTGAGTGGTGCTAGTGAAGGATCATCCGATTTTAAAACCATTCGCCTCTTTAGAAATTAAGGTTGATCTGCCTATTGCCATTGGTGGGGCAGAATTGGGACTAAGACGATGAATTTTTATTCGTTCGGGAACAATAACCGTGGCAGTGAAACATTTATCTGCCACATATCTCAGAAACAGCCGATCATGAACTGATTTACATGAAAAATAATAGAATACGGCAAGTCATCGAGTCGTTTCGAGGACAAGCTGCGGCCGGAGAAATCATTGATCCGGAGCATGTTTTTTCCGTAAGGTGCCGAAGCAGGCAGTGAGCCGATATCGGTTCCGCAGAAAGAACCCCTGATTACGTTCGACGAAGTACAGTAAAGACTAAGGAGAGTGTGAAAGATGGAAAACTTTATCGGAAGCCACATGATTTATACTTATGAAAACGGATGGGAATACGAGATTTATATTAAAAACGATCATACTATTGATTATAGAATTCATAGCGGAATGGTTGCCGGGCGCTGGGTTCGGGACCAGGAAGTCAATATTGTCAAACTGACAGAAGGCGTTTATAAAGTGTCTTGGACAGAGCCAACAGGCACAGATGTTTCATTAAACTTTATGCCGAATGAAAAACGTATGCACGGCATTATTTTCTTCCCGAAATGGGTGCATGAGCATCCAGAAATTACGGTCTGTTACCAAAATGACCACATTGACCTAATGAAAGAATCCCGTGAGAAATACGAAACATATCCAAAATATGTTGTACCTGAATTTGCAGAAATTACTTTTCTGAAAAATGAAGGAGCCGACAATGAAAAAGTAATTTCGAAAGCTCCTTATGAAGGCATGACAGACGATATTCGCGCGGGAAAATTGTAAAAAACAAAAACCCGGGAAAAAGAGAGTAAGTTCTCTTTTCCCGGGTTTTCTTTTTGTCGAATTTACGGGAACGATCACAGTTCTCGCGAAAATCGTGATGATTCCCAGTCAATTAAACGGTCTTGAAATGGATGTTCCCATAAAACCACGACTGCTGACAAGCTGATGATACAAGCAGCTACAATGATGACAGCGTATCCTTTTTCCTTATGTTTATTTTCCTTGTGAAGGGAATAGGCTTTGTCTTTTTTCGGAGTCAGGATCGTTTTCAATTGTAAGCTCAGAATCGAAAATCAGCGTCTTCCTTGTATCTTCATGATACGATGGCCAATTTACATCTTTAGTGCTTGGGTTTCCTGTTTTTGCGAACGTGATCCATGCTGATTGTATGGTATGAGACAGCTGTTTTACATCTTCGGTAATCTCCGCTTTTGCCATGCGTTCTAACCCGTCCAGATTTCCGAAAACAAAAGGAATTTCTATGGCGTGAACCGCTTTATGAAACGGCGGATGATCCGAGTGCCAATCAAAGCGGTACATCCAGACAGATGCGTTATGGGACTGGGCGGATGCATAGGCAACCGACGGACGCCAAAACAATAAATCAGTCATCATATGAATTTGGCTTTCCAGCGAACGGGGATAAAGGTCGGCAACTTTCTCGGCCAGCGGCTGCCCTAATAAATACTCAAGTGCGGCATCCAGCGTTTCCTGCGGAAGAACGGCTGAGTCGGGTGGGAAAAATAAATAGCCTTCATCTCGATTTGTACCAATAATAATCGGAATGCCGTCAGCAGCACCTTCTGCGATTGCTGTTTCTGGTTCAGCGGGCAGCGTTTTCGGATCAATGGCGGGCTGGAAGAACAGCTGAAAGATATTTTCACCTTCTTCTTTTCGAAGCTGATCGGCAGCTTTCAGCAAATCTTCCGCAGATACAGTGTGCAATCTGTCCAATTGATTTTCGTCAATCCCAAGAACCTGTAAAAAGGCGGCTGCTGTACTAGCCGCTTTTTCTTTTGTCATCGTTCTGGAAGCGCCGCTTTCCATGATCGCTTTCTGGAACAGGCCTTTTGCTGCCGGCATAGTAAGCAGCGCGGCAATACTCATGCCTCCAGCCGATTCTCCAAATACTGTTACGTTATCCGGATCACCGCCAAATGCTGAGATATTGTCTCGCACCCATTTCAGTGCGGCGGCTTGGTCTAAAAGCCCAAGGTTATCGGAATATGCATCATCAAACGAAGACAAATGTAAAAATCCAAATGGCCCCAGTCGATAATTCAGCGTAACGACAATAACTTCTCCCTGTGCCGCAAATTTTGAGCCATCGTATAATGGCTCACTGCCTGATCCAAGATAAAAAGCGCCGCCGTGAATCCATACCATGACAGGCAGGTTTTGACTTGGAGTGTCCGGCGCAAATATATTGAGAGACAGGCAGTCTTCAGACTGACGGGGCGGCTCAGCATAGGAAAATGACAGTAAATCAGACGGCTGCGGGCAAATCGGGCCGTACACTGTTGCGTCAAGTTCGTTTTCCCACGCTTCTGGAGGTTCCGGTGCTTTGAAACGCAATGGTCCGACAGGCGGCTTGGCATAAGGGATGCCTTTCCATTTATGTACACCATTTTCCGTTGTGCCTTTCACTTTGCCATATTGAGTTATTACTGTTTTTTGAGTCATTGCATTCTCTCCCTTTTTCCCCCATTATAAACAGGTTTGCCCTGCGGATGCGAACGTCAGCCCTTGACCGATATTCATCTTCCCATCGTTTTGAAAAAGGATTTAACTTCTTGGACGGTCAAGCCGATTTCCCTGGCTTCTGCCATCAGCGCTTTCCATTCTTCAATATTAGATTCAGTCAGTTTACGTTTGCGGTAGGAAGTAGTTTTAGACGGTTCTTTCTTTAGTATGTTCGTAAAAGTGAACAACTCTTCTTTTTCCATTCCAGCTTGGACGGCTTGCACAAGATGCACGCGCCATTCGTTTTCTCCACCGCTGATTTTTTCATACAACATGGTTTCTGCGTCGAATAATTCTGTTAATTCAACCTCTAGTGTGGCAGAAATTTTCTTTAAGAATTGAACGGATGGATTCGTGTGAACCCCTCTCTCAATCTTGCTTAAATAGGATTTAGATACACCTGATTCCATAGCCAGCTGATTAATAGAATAGCCTTTTCTTTTGCGGTATAAACGGATAATTCTTCCAATCATGATATGAAATTCTCCTCTATTCCTGTCGTTATTTTGTTCATTATAAGGAATAATTTGTTCTTTATAAAATTTGAAATCATAAGGGAAGTGTAGTAAATTAGAGAAAAATCATGATTTTGTTCTTTAAAGAGAACTTAATGGCTTATTTTGCAATTTTTAAATAGAATAGTTTTCTTTTATAATCCAATCATTAACAGAAAGGGGCGCGGGAAGCCTGAAGGCTATGAATACATGAATGAAAATATGAGTTTTAAAGAGTTATATGCGATTGTCAGACAGAGGTTCGTGCTGATTCTGCTCCTTACAATCGGCGTGACCCTGATTTCGGGTTTTGTGCAATTTAAGGTCATATCACCGACCTATCAAGCGTCGACACAAGTGCTAATTCATGAATCAGGCGGTGGAGGAAACTCGAATCTCAGTGACATCCAGCGAAATCTTCAATACAGCAGCACGTTTCAATCGATTATGAAAAGCACGGCTTTGATGAAAGAGATCAAGGCAGAGTTGCATCTTTCTGAATCGGCTTCCACGCTGAAAGGAAAAGTAGTGACCAGCAATGAAAATGATTCAGAAATTATCACCGTTGCCGTCCGAGATCACGACCCGGAGAAAGCGGCCGAGATTGCAAACACATTAGTGGACAAGTTTGAAAAAGAAGTAGATGAAAGAATGAATGTGCGAGGCATACATATATTATCGGAGGCAAAGGCTTCTGAAAGTCCGATGATCAAGCCGGCCAAGGTGCGAAATGTGATTATGGCTTTTGGCGCTGCTGTCATCGGCGGCATTACACTGGCATTTTTTCTGCATTTTCTCGATGATACGTGCAAAAGCGCACGGCAGATCAGCGAGAGAACCAGAATGCCATGCTTAGGCTCCGTCCCTGATGTCCGAAAAGGGCGGAATTGCGGGAAACAACATTTCGGGGAGTGAAGCTGATGGTCTTTAGAAAAAAGAAAGCAAGGAGAGGTTTGGACCAAATATGTGTTTTGCACAATAAATCAATTGTTGCGGAACAATATCGCACCATTCGGACAAATATTGAATTTTCATCCGTTCAGACCAACTTGCGGTCTATCCTTGTCACCTCCTCTTTGCCTGGTGAAGGTAAATCGTTCAGTGCAGCGAATCTTGCGGCTGTCTTTGCGCAGCAGCAGGAAAAGAAAGTGCTGTTGGTGGATGCTGATCTCAGAAAGCCGACCATCAATCAGACGTTTCAGGTGGAGAATGGAACAGGGCTGACAAATGTGCTGGTGGGGAATGCTTCGCTCTGTGAGACGGTGCAAAAGACGCCGATCGATAACTTGTATGTGCTGACAAGCGGACCGACTCCGCCGAATCCGGCTGAGCTGCTGTCTTCACAAGCGATGGGAGATTTCATCTCTGACATCTATGAACAATTCAGTCTCGTTATTTTTGATTCCTCTCCGCTTTTGGCGGTTGCGGATGCTCAGATTCTAGCAAATCAGACAGACGGCAGTGTGCTCGTCGTTTTAAGCGGAAAGACGAAAATCGATACCGTCCTGAAAGCGAAGGATGCACTGGAGCAATCCAATGCGAAGCTGTTAGGCGTTCTTTTAAACCAAAAGAAAATGAAAAAATCAGAACACTATTCCTACTAAATAGATAGAAAAGGTGATGTCTCCTGACCTGTATCAATGGAGGCACTCGGCTCTGCTGTGGGCAGCTGAAGTTGCTGCCTTAGATGCTGGTCATCGCTGGCGGGGTGTGAGGACGGGTTAAATGCCCACTTATCTGATATATACATAAGACATGTTGTCGGTTTAGCTGTTGACGATGTTTTGAAAGCAAAAAACCGCCGCAGCTAAACCGATAAAGATTAGGGGGGAAAAGGTTGAGTTACCGGAGAAGACTGTCAATGATTATTGCATTGGATACGTATCTCGTTTTACATTCAGTTATTGCAGGATATCAATTTTTAGAAGATTCTTATCAGTTTGATGACTCCGGAGCATTATTGCTTACAGCTGTCAGCTTGCTCCTCAGCTATCATGTATGCGCTTTTCTGTTTCATCAGTATAAACAGGTATGGACATATACCGGACTCGGCGAGCTGATCATCCTGCTTAAGGGTATTACACTTTCAGCTGCTGTGACAGGCATCATTCAGTATGCTGTGTATCATACGATGTTTTTTCGTCTGCTCACTGCATGCTGGGTGCTTCAGCTTTTGTCTATCGGGGGAACCCGTGTGTTATCCAGAGTGTTTAAAGAAAGCATCAGAAAAAAACGCAGCGCTTCATCCCGTGCGCTGATTATCGGAGCGGGTTCAGGCGGGACTTTGATGGTCAGGCAGCTGCTTTCAAAAGATGATCCCGACATCCTGCCAGTCGCTTTTATTGATGACGACCAAACGAAGCATAAATTAGAAATTATGGGGCTGCCTGTGATTGGCGGAAAAGAAAGGATCATGCCTGCAGTGCAAAAGCTCAAAATTAACTATATTATTATTGCCGTTCCTTCCCTCCGCACTCATGAGCTTCAGGCATTATATAAAGAATGTGTGCGAACAGGAGCAACCATTAAGATTATGCCTCATGTTGATGAAATGCTGCTCGGCACACGAACTGCCGGACAAATCAGAGATGTAAAAGCTGAGGATTTGCTAGGCAGAAAGCCGGTAACCCTCGACATCAGTGAAATTTCGAACCGCATCAAAGGAAAAACAGTTCTCGTGACAGGAGCGGGCGGATCAATCGGCTCGGAAATTTGCCGGCAGATCAGCGCGTTTCAGCCTAAGAAAATCATTCTGCTCGGCCATGGAGAAAACAGCATTCATTCAATTTATACAGAGCTGAACGGACGATTCGGCAAACACATTGTATTCCATACGGAAATTGCGGATGTGCAGGACCGTGATAAAATGTTTACCTTGATGAAAAAGTACGAGCCGCATGTTGTTTACCATGCAGCTGCCCATAAACATGTGCCTTTAATGGAACATAATCCTGAAGAGGCTGTCAAAAACAATATTATCGGAACGAAAAATGTCGCGGAAGCAGCCGATCTGTCGGGCACAGAGACGTTCGTGCTGATTTCATCAGACAAAGCGGTAAACCCGGCCAATATAATGGGGGCGACAAAACGATTTGCAGAGATGATGATTATGAATCTCGGGAAAGTCAGCAGAACCAAATTTGTCGCTGTCCGCTTCGGCAATGTGCTCGGAAGCCGCGGCAGCGTCATTCCGATTTTCAAAAAACAGATTGAAAAAGGCGGACCGGTGACGGTAACACATCCAGCGATGACCCGCTATTTTATGACAATTCCAGAGGCCTCAAGGCTTGTCATTCAGGCAGGGGCACTGGCAAGAGGGCGTCAGATTTTCGTTCTCGATATGGGAGAGCCCGTTAAGATTGTGGATCTGGCCAAAAATCTTATTCATCTCTCCGGCTACACGACTGAGCAAATTCCAATTGAATTTACGGGTATTCGCCCCGGTGAAAAAATGTATGAGGAATTGCTGAATAAAAATGAAGTGCACACGGAGCAAATCTTTCCGAAAATACATATCGGCAAAGCGGTGGACGGCGATTGGACCGTGCTGATGCGCTTTATCGAGGACTATCATGAGCTTCCGGAAGCCGATCTGAGAGCGAGGCTGTTTGCGGCCATTGATACTTCTGACAAAATGACGGCCGCCACGGTTCGTTAGGGGGAGCGAAGATGACGAAAAAAATCTTGTTTTGCGCGACTGTTGACTATCACTTTAAAGCGTTTCATCTCCCTTACTTTATCTGGTTTAAACGAATGGGCTGGGAGGTTCATGTCGCCGCAAGCGGTCAAACCAATCTGCCGCATGTGGATGAGAAATTCTCTATCCCGATTCGCAGATCACCCTTTCATCCTCACAATCTGTCCGTTTACAGACAGCTGAAGGAAGTGATCGACGCCAATCAATACGACATTGTCCATTGCCATACGCCGGTTGGCGGCGTGCTTGCCAGACTTGCGGCGAGGCAGGCAAGGCGGCATGGAACAAAGGTGCTGTACACAGCGCATGGATTCCATTTTTGCAGCGGAGCGCCGATGAAAAATTGGCTGCTTTACTATCCGATTGAGAAATGGCTTTCGTCTTATACAGACTGCCTGATTACCATCAATGAAGAGGATTACATACGGGCGAAAGGACTTCAAAGATGTGAAGAAAACACGCGAAAAATACATGGCATCGGCGTCAATACTGAACGGTTTCGGCCTGTCAGTCTGGACGAGCAGCATAAACTAAAAGAAAAACATGGCTTTCATGAAGACGATTTTATATTGATTTATCCGGCTGAGCTCAATCAAAACAAAAATCAGAAGATGCTAATCGAAGCCGCAGCCTTGCTGAAAGATAAAATTCCGTCGCTCCGCCTTGTTTTTGCCGGAGAAGGAGCGATGGAGCAAGCGTATCGGACGTTAGCTGACAAGCTTAGTGCTTCTGACAATGTCCGCTTTTACGGCTTTTGCGGCGACATTCACGAACTGATCCAGCTCGCAGATGTCTCTGTCGCATCCAGCATCAGAGAAGGCCTCGGCATGAATGTGCTGGAAGGGATGGCAGCGGAAAAACCGGCGATTGCCACGGATAACCGGGGACACAGGGAAATCATTCGGGACGGAGAAAACGGTTTTTTGATTAAAATCGGTGACAGTGCTGCTTTTGCCGACCGGATTGAACAGCTTTATCACCAGCCCGAACTTTGCAGAAAGCTTGGACAGGAAGGCCGAAAAACAGCCTTGCGTTTTTCAGAGGCGCGAACGGTGGAAGAAATGGCGGATATTTATTCCGCGTACATGGATATGGATACAAAGGAGAAAAGCGTATGAACTCAGGACCGAAAGTTTCTGTCATTATGGGCATTTATAATTGTGAACGCACTTTGGCGGAAAGCATTGAATCCATACTCAGCCAATCCTATAAAAATTGGGAGCTGATTATGTGCGATGATGCCTCAACAGACGGCACGCTCCGCATCGCGAAGCAGTACGCCGCTCATTACAGCGACCGCATCAAGCTGATTCAAAACAAAACAAATAGGCGGCTGGCCGCTTCGTTAAATCATTGTCTTACACATGTGACAGGCGAGTATATCGCACGCCAGGATGGAGACGACCTTTCCTTCCCGCGCCGTTTGGAAAAGCAGGTCGCGTTTTTAGAAAAGCACCGCCACTATCAGGTGGTTGGCACAGGCATGCTTGTATTTGATGAAAACGGCGTGAGAGGCACACGCACCCTGCCTTCCGCTCCGGAGCCGGGTATTATGGCAAAAGGAACTCCGTTTTGCCACGGGACGATTATGATGAGAGCCAGCGCCTACCGCACGCTGAAAGGCTACCGTTCGGTACGGCGGACGAGACGGATGGAGGATATTGATTTGTGGCTTCGCTTTTTTGAAGAGGGCTTCAGAGGCTACAATCTTCAGGAAACCTTGTATAAAGTAAGGGAAGACAGCGATGCATTCAAACGGCGGTCATTTACGTATTCTATTGACAATGCCATCCTTGTTTATCAGGCATGCAGACGCTTAAAGCTTCCTATATCTGACTACATATATGTCGCAAAACCGCTCATTCGCGCGTTTATGCCTGCCGCCGTAATGAATCGATATCATAAAAAAAGGATAACGAATCAAAAGGAAGGGCTTGTCAAACATGAATAGCAGTCAAAAACGCGTGCTCCATGTTCTTAGCGGCATGAATAGGGGCGGCGCGGAAACGATGGTGATGAATTTATATCGGAAAATGGACAGACACAAAGTACAATTTGATTTTTTGACGTATCGAAATGATCCGTGCGCTTATGATGAAGAGATTTTATCTTTAGGCGGACGGCTTTTTTATGTCCCAAGCATCGGGCAAAGCAATCCTCTTACATTTATAAGGAATGTGAAAAACACGATAAAAGAAAACGGGCCGTTCAGCGCGATTCATGCGCATACAGATTTTCAAACGGGTTTTATCGCTCTTGCAGCAAGGCTTGCCGGGGTGCCGGTCAGGGTATGTCATTCTCACAATACGTCATGGAAGACTGGATTCAACTGGAAGGATCGCTTGCAGCTAATGATGTTCAGGCGGCTGATTTTGTCGAATGCGACAGCACTGTGTGCCTGCGGAGAGGATGCGGGCAGGTTTTTATTCGGGCAAGCCAGCATGGAAGAAGATCGTGTCCATCTCCTCCCGAATGGAATTGATCTTGCTTTATTCGCTCCAGACGGGCAGCGGGCTGATGAAGAAAAAACAGCACGCGGCATAGCAGCTGACCGTCTTATCATCGGCCATGTAGCCCGGTTTCATGAAGTGAAAAACCACGCGTTTCTGCTCAAGCTTGCCGCTCATCTGAAGGAACGAGGGGTCCGCTTTCAGCTTGTGCTCGCAGGAGACGGGCCGCTGCGAGAGGAGATGGAAGAGGAGGCACGGCGGCAGGATCTGCTTTCAGATGTCCTTTTTTTAGGCACTGAAGACCGCATTCATGAATTAATGCGCACATTTGATGTGTTTGTTATGCCGTCTTTATATGAAGGCTTGCCGGTTGTGCTTGTGGAAGCGCAGGCGTCGGGGCTTCCATGCATTATTTCAGATCACATTACAGATAAAGTCGACGCCGGACTCGGGCTTGTGACGAGATTGAGCCTTTCTGAGCCGATCAGTATCTGGGCTGAAACCATTGCGAGATCGGCCGCCGCAGGCAGGCCGAAGCCGGAACTCATCAAAGAAACTCTCGCAAAACTCGGCTACGATGCACAGCAAAACGTAGGAGCGCTGCTGAATGTATATAACCTCAGCGGCGGAAAAGGACAATAAACGATGATTGTATATGCCGTCAATATGGGCATTGTATATATTTGGTCCTGGTTTGCCAAAATGTACGGCGGGCGAGACGATTCACTCGCCACGAGGCATCGGCCGAATACGCTTCTGATTTGGATTCCGCTTGCTTCTCTTGTGCTCGTATCGGGTCTCCGCTATAGAGTAGGCACAGATTTTCAGACGTACACGCTCCTGTACGAATTAGCGGGCCAATATCAAAACGTGTGGCAGATATTTGGCTTTGGCACAGCAAAAACGGCGACAGATCCGGGCTTTACAGCACTGCTTTGGCTGTTGAATTTCATAACGGAAGATCCGCAAATCATGTATATCACGGTGGCTGCTGTGACCTACAGCTTTATTATGAAGACACTCATCGACTATGGAAGGCCGTTTGAATTGAGTGTCTTTTTATTTTTGGGAACTTTTCATTATTACGCGTCTTTTAATGGCATCAGGCAATACATGGTGGCAGCCGTTTTGTTTTGGGCCATTCGTTATATCATCAGCGGGAAATGGAAGCGATATTTTCTGATCGTACTGATCAGTTCGCTCTTTCATTCCTCAGCGTTCATTATGATTCCAGTGTACTTTGTTGTCAGAAGAAAAGCCTGGTCACCTGCGATATTCATCTTATCCGCTTTATTTCTGGGCATGACATTTTTATATCAAAAATTCATTTCAGTATTTGTCGTTGTGCTTGAAAACAGCTCATACAGCCATTATGAAAAATGGCTTACGACAAACACAAATGGAATGAATGTGATCAAAATCGTTGTCTTGATTTTGCCGCTATTGCTCGCCTTCTGCTACAGGGCGCGTCTTCGGAAGCTGTGGCCGCAAATCGATATCGCCGTTAATTTGTGCCTGCTTGGTTTTTTGTTCGGGCTTTTGGCTACAAAGGATGTGATCTTTGCCAGATTCAATATTTATTTCGGGCTGTATCAAATCATCTTAGTCCCATATTTCGTCAGGCTGTTTGATGAAAAATCAAACGCCCTTATCTATATCGCGATCGTTGTTTGTTATTTTCTTTACAGTTATTTGCTTATGCCGGTTGATTCATCCGTTCTGCCTTACAGAACGATTTTTTCCCGGTAATTTATGCAAGAGGAGCCGGTCATTATGGAAATACCTGCGGTTAGTCTGTTAGTCGCTGTTTATAACACAGAAACATATATCAGAACATGTCTCGAATCATTGCGGAACCAGACCGTGGACAATATTGAAATTATCATCGTTAATGACGGTTCTCAAGATGCCAGCCCGGATATCGCGGAGGAATACGCCAAAAAGGATCACAGATTCAAAGTGATTCATCAGGAGAACCAGGGTCTCGGCGCGGTTCGAAATAAAGGCATTGAAGCGGCGCGAGGTGAGTTTATCGCGTTTATCGATTCAGACGATTGGATCGAGCCCGATTACTGCGAGCAGATGCTTCGGGCAGCAGGCGATGAAACTGATCTGGTCATTTGCAATTACGCCGCAGAGTTTGAGGACACTGGAAAAATGATGGTCTCTGACATGGCGGAAACCTATCAGGATCAGCCGAAGGCTTATTATATAAAGGCATTATTTGAAGGGAAGGTCAGAGGATTTTCATGGAACAAGCTGTACAGAAGAAGCATGGTTAAAGCTCGTGGACTGGCGTTTCCGCTCCGAGGCGAGCTGGAGCATGTCGAGGATCAGTTTTTCAGCTTCCGGGCTCATTTTTTCGCCCGCTCGGTATCCTATGTAAAGGTGCCGCTCTATCATTACCGAATCCACCTTTCGTCCATCGTGCAGCGCTATCAGAAAAAACTGTTTGAATCAGGGCTTGCGCTGTATGAGGCGAACGCGGCATTTTTACAGGAGAACAACAAACTAGATGAGTACAGTAAGGAGCTTGATACCTTCATCGTGCTTCACAGCAGCATCTGTATGCTGAATGAATGGAAAACAAGCGGCAGCGGCCGGCTGTTTGACAAGGTTAAAAATGTCAGCGTCATTTGCGCGGACCCGGTGTTTCAGCAGAGCCTCTCAAAAACAGGTACCGCGCCTTTTGACGCAAAACGGTCATGCCTGCTGCTGATGGCGAAATACAGAATGATTCCGTTCGTCGCTATAGCATCGGCTGTGTATCAGCGGGTGATCGAGTACAAAATGAGAAACAGAGGGTGAGGACATGTCGTTACAATCGTTGAAAATCAATCTAGCAGAATGGCTGCTGCTTAAGGTCAAATACCCATCCCAATATTGGCTGGGTGCGACCGGCCAGCAGGTAAAAGCCCAAACACATCAGAAAAAAATCATACTGACCCTGCTGCCGTCCCATGACAATTTGGGGGACCACGCGATTGCTTATGCCAGCAAGGCGTTTCTTGAGCAGGAATACCCCGATTTTAACATCGTCGAAGTCGATATGAAGGATATGTACAAATCAGCAAAGGCGCTGCTTCGCTCGCGTCATCCGGAGGATATGGTCTTTATCATCGGCGGGGGAAATATGGGAGATCTATACCGTTATGAGGAGTGGACGCGCCGCTTTATCATAAAAACATTTCATGACTATCGAGTTGTCCAGCTGCCGGCAACGGCGCATTTTTCTGATACGAAAAAAGGTCGCAAAGAGCTGAAACGGGCTCGGAAAATTTATAACGCGCATCCCGGATTATTGCTGATGGCCCGGGATGAAACAACCTATCAGTTTATGAAACGTCATTTTCAAGAAAAAAAGATTTTGAAGCAGCCGGACATGGTGCTGTATTTAGATAGAAGCAAGGCTGCGTCAGAGCGCGAAGGGATTTATATGTGTTTGCGCGAGGATCAGGAAAGTGTGCTTCAGAAGGATGAGAGAAACCGGGTCAAGGCTGCTCTTTTTGAAGAATTCGGCGAAATTCAATCCTTTACGACGACGATTGGGCGGCGGGTCAACCGCCATTCCAGAGAGCAGGAGCTTGAAGCGCTGTGGTCTAAGCTGAAAAGCGCAGAAGCTGTTGTTACTGACAGGCTTCACGGCATGATTTTTTGTGCGCTGACAGGAACGCCGTGTGTTGTCATCCGTTCCTTTGACCATAAGGTGATGGAAGGCTATCAATGGCTCAAGGACATCCCATCCATGAAGCTGATTGAACATCCGCAGCCAGAGCATGTGACAGCCGCAGTAAAAGAGCTGTTAACAAAAGAAATACCCGGCGCCGGCTTTCCGAGAGATGTGTACTTTAAAGGACTGCGGCGCAAAATCAGCGGTGAAGCGAAATGAGCCCGCTCGCCAGTATTATTGTCCCGATGTATAACGTTGAACCATATATAGAGGAATGTATCAATTCTTTGCTTTGTCAAACGCTTTCTGATATTGAAATCATCCTCGTGAATGACGGCTCGCCCGATCGTTCAGGCGAAATTGCAGTGAACTATGCAAAACGGGATGCGAGAATCCGGGTCATTCATCAGACAAACGGCGGGCTGAGCTCAGCACGAAATGCGGGAATAAAGGCGGCGCGGGGCACGTACATCGGCTTTGTTGACGGCGATGATTATGTATCATCGGCCATGTTTCAGAGGCTGATTGAAGAAGCGGAAGAGCACCGGCTTGATATCGCTGGCTGCGGTTTTTACAAACAGTCAGCGGACAGGCGGACTTATGTGCCGCCGCAGCTTGACAAAAATCGTGTGCTGACAAAACCGGAAATCGCTGAACGGCTCAAACAGGCGCACGAAATGAGATTTATTTGGTTCGTATGGCGTTATGTTTATCGCCGAGAGCTTTTGGAGCGAACCAATCTGATGTTCGATGAAGACATCCGTTTTGCCGAAGATTCTCCCTTTAATTTGTCCGCTTTTTGCGAAGCGAAGCGGGTGAAAATGCTTGATGAAGGCTTGTACATCTATCGTGAAAATCCGAACAGCCTGACAGAAATTCCTTATAAGCCGGCAATGGACGAGCAGATTCAAAAGCAATACGAGGCAAAAATCGCATTTTACCAGCATTACGGATTGGAACGTGCGTGTCAAGAAGACTTGAATGTATACATTTGCAAGCACCAGCTTCCGATGCTTCTGGCAAACGCCTGTGCTTCTCCGAACCCTTCAAAAGACATTAAACAGCAGATCAAACACATTTTATCCTATGACATGGTGCGGCTGGCTGTCAGACATACACCGGTTCAGCATGAGAAATTATTAAGAGGCGAGCGTCTGGTATTAGGACTGTGCAAATGGCGGCTTATATTTCTCATTAAGCTGTTTTTTGAGCAGCGGGGAATGGTGAAAGGCAGTGCGAAGCAGGCATGAAATTCACCATCAACTTAAGCGCTAATCTCACAGCATTTCTCTTGTCTGTTTTTCTGTCGGTCTGGATGACGCCTTTTATTGTTAAAACACTTGGTGTGGAAGCATTCGGTTTTGTTCATCTGACACAAAATGTGATCAATTACTTTTCGATTATCACCGTAGCGCTCAGCTCGGTTGTCGTGCGCTTCTTTTCTGTTGCCGCCCACAGGGGAGAGCGGGAAAAAGCAAATGCGTATATCAGCAATTATATGGCAGCATCTGTTTTCATTTCGTTACTTCTTTTACTGCCTCTTGTGGGCTCTGCTTTTTTGATTGATCGCGTTATGAACGTGCCGCCAGCGCTTTTGGCAGATGTGCGTTTGTCGATTTTGATCGGCAGTTTGCTGTTTATTTTAACGTTTTTAATGGCGGGGTTTGGCTCTGCGCCATTTTATGCCAATCGTCTCTATATCACCAGCTCCATTCAGGCGGTGCAAATGCTCGTCCGCGTGCTGTCAGTGCTGCTCTTGTTTACATGTTTTGCGCCGAAAATCTGGCAGATTCAGCTTGCTGCTTTAGCTGGTGCTGTCATCGCATTTCTGCTGTCTTTCTATTTTTTCAAAAAGCTGATTCCGTGGTTTTCGTTTCGGATGAAGGATCTGTCATTCCAAACAAGCAAGGAGCTGTTTCAAGCGGGCGCATGGAGCTCTGTCAATCAAATCGGCGTCCTGCTTTTTTTGCAGATTGATCTATTAACCGCCAATTTGGTTTTGGGGGCATCGGCAGCTGGGAAATACGCGGCGATTATCCAGTTTCCGTTGCTTTTGCGCAGCTTGGCTGGAACGGTCGCATCCCTGTTTGCGCCGCTTATCACTTCGTATTATTCAAAAGGCGACATGGACGGATTGGTGAATTACGCCAACAATGCAGTGAGGCTGAACGGTCTTCTGCTCGCGCTTCCTGCTGCCTTATTAGGCGGGCTGGGGGGGCCTTTTTTGACGATCTGGCTTGGAACGTCCTTTTCGTCTTTAGCGCCGCTTTTATATATTCATGCCGGATACTTGGTGGTCAGCCTGGCCTTTATGCCGCTGTTTTATATCTGGACCGCCTTTAATAAACAAAAAACACCGGCGGTTGTAACCCTGCTGTTGGGTGCGGTTAATGTGGTGCTGGCCGTCACACTGAGCGGGCCGGCTCATCTCGGCTTGTACGGCATCACATTGGCCGGGGCGATCTCCCTTATTTTGAAAAATGCCATCTTCACGCCGCTTTACGTATCCCGTATGACAGGCTACAAAAAGCATGTGTTTTTTAAAGGCATCATCGGGCCTCTTTCAGCCGCTGTGTTTGCCTGGATGGTCTGTAAGGCGATGCAGTTCGTTGTGAAGATTGACGGCTGGCCATCACTGATAGCAGCGGGACTGACAGTCAGCTTTGGCTACACGGTTTTCGCTTTTATATTCGTTTGCACGAAAGAGGAGAGACACCTTGTACTAAAACGATTTCGAAAAACGAAAGGAGCTGTGAATCTTTGATCCTGAAACGACTTTTTGATCTGGCGGCCGCCATCTTTTTATTGTGCTGTACGAGTGTCATTATTCTGATTACCATCGCCGTTGTCAGGCTGAAAATAGGATCACCTGTATTCTTTAAGCAAGTAAGGCCGGGCCTGAATGGCAAGCCGTTTACCCTTTATAAATTCCGAACGATGACGGATGAACGGGACAGTGAAGGAAACCTATTGCCGGATGAAGTCCGTCTGACGAAAACGGGCAGGCTGATCAGGAAGCTGAGCATCGATGAGCTTCCGCAGCTGCTGAATGTCCTAAAAGGCGATCTGAGCCTTGTCGGTCCGCGCCCGCTTTTGATGGACTATCTGCCGCTTTATACAGAACAGCAGGCGCGGCGCCATGAAGTGAAGCCAGGGATCACAGGCTGGGCGCAAATCAACGGCAGAAACGCGATTTCCTGGGAACAAAAATTTGAATTAGATGTTTGGTACGTTGACAGCCGTTCATTTTTTCTGGATTTGAAAATTTTATGTGTGACAGTGCGAAAAGTGCTTGTTTCAGAAGGGATTCAGCAAACCAATCATGTGACGGCAGAACGGTTTACAGGAAGCGGAGATGTGTCCTCATGAAAAACGTGGCCATTGTAGGTGATGGCGGACACGGAAAGGTGATTAGAGAGCTGATCAATGCCCGGACGGACACGCGCTTAGCCGCAGTGCTGGATGATAAATTCCAAATGCTTGAAGCTAGAAAAGAGTGGTACACAGGTCCGATCGAAGCTGTTAGTGAATTGCGAAGGCTCATTCCCGATGTGATGTTCCTGATCGCCATCGGAAACAACAGAGTCAGAAAAAAGCTGGCGGAGCGGCTGGGACTGAAGAAAGAAGACTTCATTACATTAATTCACCCATCTGCCATCGTCAGCAAGTCGGCTGTCATCGAAGAAGGAACCGTCATTATGGCGGGCGCGATCATTCAGGCGGATGCGCGGATTGGGGCCCACTGCATCATTAATACGGGGGCAGTAGCAGAGCATGACAATCTAATCAGTGATTACGTACATCTTTCCCCGCGTGTCACGCTGTCAGGAGCGGTTGCCGTTCAGGAAGGCGCCCACCTCGGAACCGGCGCTTCTGTCATTCCGCAGCTCACAATCGGGGCTTGGAGCACTGTCGGCGCAGGCTCCGCGGTGATCCGTTCCATACCGGACTGGGCAACGGCGGTCGGTGCCCCGGCGCGCACGATTTCTTCCATTCAAACATAAACACAAAGGATGATTATATGCATAAAAAAATCTATTTATCTCCCCCTCATATGAGCGGCAGAGAGGAGCGCTTTATTTCAGAAGCCTTTCGTTCAAACTGGATTGCGCCGCTTGGACCGCTCGTGAATATATTTGAAGAACAACTGGCCGAACGTGTCGGCGTAAAAGGGGCGGCTGCGGTCAGCTCAGGAACGGCAGCGATTCATCTGGCACTGCGTTTGCTTGAGGTCAAAGAAGGAGACAGCGTGTTTTGCCAGTCCTTCACCTTCGTAGCAACTGCCAACCCGATTTTATATGAAAAAGCAGTGCCCGTCTTTATTGATTCTGAGCCGGATACATGGAATATGTCACCGAAAGCTCTTGAAAGGGCGCTGGAGGATGCGAAGAGAAACGGAAAGCCGCCCAAAGCGGTCATTGCTGTCAATCTATATGGTCAAAGCGCGAAAATGGATGAAATCGTCAGTCTGTGTGATACGTACGGAGTTCCTGTCATTGAGGACGCAGCTGAATCTCTTGGCACCGTTTATAAAGGGAAGCAAAGCGGGACATTCGGTCGCTTCGGCATTTTTTCCTTTAACGGGAACAAGATCATTACTACATCAGGCGGCGGGATGCTTGTTTCAGACGATGAAGCAGCTATTGAAAAAGCACGATTTCTCGCTTCACAGGCACGAGAGCCGGCTGTTCATTATGAGCATTGCGAAATCGGACACAATTACAGGCTGAGCAATATTTTAGCAGGCGTGGGCGTTGCCCAGCTTGAGATGCTGGATGAGCGGGTGGAGAAAAGAAGAGCTATTTTCACGAGATACAAAAACGAACTCGGTCACATAAACGGCGTCCGCTTTATGCCAGAGCATGAAGCAGGTGTATCCAACCGCTGGCTCACCGCGCTCACACTTGATAATGGATTCAGTCCATATGACGCAGTTCAGCGTCTGGCGGAAGAAAACATTGAAGCGCGTCCGCTGTGGAAACCGCTCCATACCCAGCCGCTGTTTAAATCGTCTTTATTTTATTCACATGAAGATACAGAAAGCATATGCGAAAACCTTTTCAAGCGAGGAATCTGTCTCCCATCAGGGTCAAATCTGACGAAAGAAGAGCAAGACCGGGTTATCGATGTTCTCGTACACTTATTCCAAACAGCCGAGGTGAAAAAATGGACAGCACGCATTCAATGATCAGCCTGAAACAGAAACTGTCCGGGCTGCTCGACATCATTCCGAAACATTCGGAGATTATCTATGCCGACTATCCTCTATACGGAAATGTAGGGGATTTATTTATTATGAAGGGAACAGAAGCCTTCTTTAAAGAACATGGAATTCGTGTCAGAAAACGTTGGAATCCCGACAATTTTCCAGTCGGTCGAAAGCTGGATTCGAATCTCATCATAGTCTGCCAGGGAGGCGGCAACTTTGGGGATTTGTATCCGTATTATCAAAGCTTTAGAGAGAAAATTGTCCAAGCCTATCCGAATCATAAAATCGTGATTCTGCCGCAATCAATTTATTTTCAACATGAAAACAATCTCAGACGGACGGCGGAGATATTTTCTAAGCATGCGAATCTCCATATCATCACAAGGGAAAATGCCTCCTTTGCAATAGCGCAGGCTCATTTTACAAGCAATCACATTAAGCTTCTGCCTGACATGGCTCATCAGCTGTTTCCCATTGTTCCTACGGCGCAGCCGCTCAATCAAAAGCTGAGATTTATCAGGACAGATCATGAAGCAAATAAGGAGCTTCAGGAGCACGCAAAAGCGGAAAGCTACGACTGGCGCACGGTGCTGTCAGCTTCAGACCGCCGGACGATCGCTTTTCTGCAAACATTGAATGTCTTAAACAAAAAAGCGGGAAATCCTCTCCCTATCGCATATATATGGGGAAAATACTCGGATTATATTGTCACAAAAGCGATTCGGTTCTTCAGTCAATACGAATCAGTAGAAACGTCAAGGCTGCACGGGCACATTCTGTCTTCTCTTCTCCAAAAAGAAAACACGGTCATTGATAATTCCTACGGGAAAAACGCTAATTATTTTCATACCTGGATGGAGGGCGTGCCGCGCACACGGCTCATCCAGAACGCCTCGAAGAAGGAAAACCTTCCTGCTCACATGTGAGCGGAAGGTTTATTTTGATTCTCCCCGTTTGACTTTGTTGTAAGCTTCATCTAAATGCTGAATCCGTTTTAAGACGACTGCGTTTTTGGTCAGCTGGTCCTGCACAAGCGTTGAGACGACGGAACGGTAGTAGCTATTCATCGCATGGATTTTATCCTCAGACCGGTTCATTTCAATATGCTGTTTGAAATTCTCGATAAAATAAGGGACAGAAAAAAGTTCAGACATTTCTTTGGCAGCTCCTTTTTCATAAATATATACGGTGTGATCTCAATCATGTACAATGAAGAAAGAGGAGTGAGCAAGATGGATATGAAACTTCAGCAAGTACAAGTATTAAAGCCTCAACTGACACAGGAGCTCAGGCAGGCCATCACGCTGCTTGGCTATCATTCGGCAGAACTCGCTGAATACATTGATGAGCTCTCACTGGAAAACCCTCTTATTGAACGAAAGGAAACAGACACACCGCCACTATCTTACCATAAAATAAGGAAAAACAGGGTGAACGCACAGGAAGCCGGCCTTCCATTACGTGATCCGCAAAAAACATTGCAGGATGTGTTAACACAACAGTCACTCGATATGAATCTGACATACTCTGAAAAAAAGATTTTCAATTATCTGATTCATTCACTTGATTCAAATGGGTATTTGGAAGAAGCAGTGGAGGAGGCGGCACAGCGCCTAGCTGTTTCAACTCGGGAAACGGAAGCTGTTTTGGCCAAACTCCAGTCATTAGAGCCGGCTGGGATCGGCGCGCGATCTCTGCGGGAATGTATCCTTCTTCAATTACAACGGCTGCCGAACAGAAATGAGCAAGCGGAAAAGCTTGTTTCCGCTCATTTTGATGCTTTTGCGCAAAAAAACTGGAAAGCGCTTTCGTTGGAATCAGGAATTCCGCTTCATACCATTCAAGATATTTCAGATGACATTGCGGCTCTTCATCCAAGACCGGGCCTTCTGTTTGCCCAGCCAGAGCAAGACGTGTATATTGAGCCTGATATTTTTATCACTGTGAAAAATGGGCACATCGCAGCGGAGCTGAATACCCGCTCGTTTCCTGAGATAGACCTGCACCCGCAGTACAGCCCGCTTTTATCATCCGCCTCCTGCCAGGACACCGCCTCTTATTTATCAGCGAAATACCAGGAATGGAGCTGGCTGAGCCGCGCGCTGCGACAGCGAAAACAGACGATTACGAGAATTGTCAACGAACTGACCACACGACAAAGAGATTTTTTTCTAAAAGGGCGAAGCGCAATGAAGCCGCTGACACTCAGAGAGATAGCGGAATGCTTAAGCCTTCATGAATCAACGATAAGCCGGGCAATCAAAGGAAAAACGATACAAACGCCGTACGGCCTTCTTGAGATGAAAGTCTTTTTCACAGCAAAAGCTGAAGCTTCAGGAGATGGAGATACGTCTAACTATGCAGTCAAAATGCATCTTCAAGACCTGATCAATCAAGAAGACAAAAAAAAACCGCTCTCAGATCAAAAGATTGCCAACCTCTTATATGAACAGCGCAGCATCCAAATTTCCAGACGCACAGTCGCAAAATACCGAGATCAAATGAACATTCCCTCATCTGCGGCAAGAAAACGATATAAATAAAATCCTCCCGTGGCGGGAGGATTTTACTTTGCTACTCACAAAAATGTAAAGAAAGACAGATGTGGAATGTCCAGTTCATTTCTCAGATCTCTATCAACTTTTTTATCATGAACGTTCTGAAATACTTAGCACAACAAATCAATAAACAAAGTTATTCATCTATCCGCAAAGAAAATACAGTCGCAAAACAGGAGAATCAGTTCCATGCTTACAAAAAATCATCGCCCGTACAGAGCAGAAGTCTGCAACAAATCAATTATTCTAGAGAATCGGTAATGAGTGAGAAGAATGATGTCGCAAATCGATATCAACTAGCGAACGAGAAAACAGTTGTGGATACAGGTGAGGAAACGTTAATCCATAGCAGAAATCCATATGTTTCCCGAAAGTGACATTGAAATTCAAATACTTAATGAAAAATATAGCCGAATCAATAAAATCAATTTATCAAAAGAGAATCCGATTGGATATATACGCGACAAATACAAAAATGTCAATTCACCATATTTTCGTCATGATTTAACAAATGAAGAGAGACAAGCAGCATATGACAATGAGACAGAGTGGCTATATAAAGGAAAAGCGCAGTGTTACAATATGCGAGATGCGGCATTTCGTCATGTTGATATGTCTGCACCAAATGAGGATGATCGAGCAAAAGCATTTCAGCGAGATGTTGTGAATCAACAAATTGGCCTTCTCTTTGATCGCCAAAACCTGACGATTCCTAAGAATACAAAATTAACATTTACCATTACCCCATTTGATTATGCTGCAACAGTAACTGGAACAGATGATCCAAAGGTAATTGACACAATTGAAGCCCTTTTACAGCAAAGATTTATTTCAACATATCATGGGAAGCAGAACAGATGATTCTGTACAATTTGAGAAAGAATCATACGAAAAGTATCAAGCCGTTCGAGAAATATATGAAAAAACCGGTTATCATCTTGGTGATCTTCATGCACAAAATGGAACATTCATGACAGAGGACGGACGTGACATTTTAGATGTGTATCGTGAAGCATTAGAAAAAGATCCATTAATGAAAGATTTCACCTCAGTAGTATTATCTCATTACGGATCTGAAGTAAAGCATCTGGCATCAGTTGGTTATGATACGGTTCCCGACTTGGTTTTGTCGATTCATTATCAAAACGGGGACCTTGAGGATATGGGCCAGAGCAAAAATTATAGTGCGAATAACCGCGCTTGGCTTCCGTCATTGCAGCTTTCGAATCGTTAAAACAAACATCATGATTCCCTCCCAGAGCCGGGAGGGTTTTTTTAAGGAATCATCCAGCTAAACACATGATGCTGCAAAAAGGTGATGATACAAACGAGCAGCAGCAAAAACAGGCTGTGTTTCATCGTAAAGCGGAAAAGGTCTGACTCCTTTCCGGCGAGTCCTACCGCAGCGCATGCCACCGCAATGGACTGCGGCGAAATCATTTTTCCTGTCACACCGCCTGATGAGTTGGCGGCAACAGACAGAACAGGGTCCATGCCGACTGATAACGCGGTGACTTTCTGCAGATTGCCGAACAGCAGGTTGGCAGAAGTATCCGAGCCGGTAATAAAGACGCCGAGCCAGCCGAGGACAGGCGAAAAGAAGGTGAACATCGAACCTGTCAGCGCGAGCGTCATCCCGAGTGTCGCGCTCATTCCCGAGGAGTTGGTGACATAGGCAAAACCGACGACAGAAGCAATGGTCAAAATCGGAAACTTCAACTCTTGGATCGTATCTGTAAAAACGGCTCCCCAATCTTTCCACGAAATGCCCGTGACGAATTTTGACAGCACCGCGGCAATCAATATCGCGGTACCGGCCGAGCCAAGCAGCTCAAGCTTATAAACCGCTTCAATCGGCGCGCCGTCAGCATTGACAATTTGATTGTTCAAAAAAGGCACACCAGGCGCGAAAGTCAGCTTTTCGCCAACAGCATTCAGCCACTTCAAAAAAACAGCAGAGCCGTCATAATGTCCAATCAGCGCGGATTTGACAGAGGGAATGCCCCATATAGAAATGATCACCGTCAGCAGCAGAAATGGCGACCAAGCTTTAAAAATCTTTCCGCCACTGTACGCAGGCACCGGTGCATTCGTTTTTGCTGTTTCAATCGCGGCAGCTGATTCCTGTTCACCTGCAAACTTAAATGTTGTTTTCGGCTTCCACCATTTCAAAAAAACAGCTAGCGCAGCCATTGAAACCAGCGCTGACAAAACATCCGGCAGCTCAGGCCCTAAGAAATTGGAACTGAGATATTGCACAACAGCAAAGGAAACGCCGGAAACGAGAATCGCCGGCCAGACCTCAAAGGCTTTCTTGAACCCGCTCATAATGATAAGCAGATAAAGAGGAATAAATACAGATAAGAATGGCAGCTGGCGTCCGACCATTTGCGAAATCTCCATCGCCGGAATCCCTGTCGGCCCTTCTACGGCTGTAATCGGAATCCCAATCGCACCAAAGGCGACCGGTGCCGTATTGGCGATCAAACAAATGCCCGCTGCATAAAGAGGGTTAAAGCCGAGACCGACCAGCAGCGCGGCAGAAATGGCGACCGGCGCTCCGAAGCCGGCTGCTCCCTCTAAAAAAGCCCCGAATGAGAAAGCGATCAGCAGCGCCTGTAGCCGGCGGTCATCTGTAATGGAGAGAACAGAACTGCGAATAATATCAAACTGTCTCGTTTTCACAGTGATTTTATACAAAAAAACAGATGTCACAATAATCCATCCAATCGGCAAAATCCCGTATACGGCTCCCTGTGTGGCGGACATCAGCGCTTTTTCCGCCGGCATCCGATAAACCAATACAGCAATGATAAGGGCGATTCCCAATGTGGACAAACCCGCTGTATACCCCTTCATCCGTTTCACCGCAAGCGCCAAAAAAAAGAAAATAATCGGTACAAGTGCGGCAAGCGCTGATAAAAGCAAATTTCCCCCTATAGGCGTATATGCCTGTGTCCATTGCATCCCAAACCCCTCCTTGAAACGTAAACTGGCGTTTTTAAGTAAGCGGTTTCTTAAGGTGGTTTGATCATCTGATGATTAGGTAATAAGACCAGTTACCTAGCATTATATTTTGAAAAAAATCAAAGTACAAGACTTTTTGACAAAATTGTCAAAATCTTTTGGCGTCACCAAAAACGGAGTATAATAGATCGTAAACAGCTAGACCTACAAGTGACGGGGTGAATTGCATTGAAATACAAACAGATTAAAACAAAGAAAATATATGAAGAAGTGGCGGATGCGCTATTAGATATGATCAAAAACGGCGATTTGAAGCCGGGAGATAAACTGGACTCAGTTCAGGCGCTTTCCGAAAGCTTTCAAGTCAGCCGCTCAGCAGTTCGTGAAGCACTTTCTGCACTAAAAGCGATGGGGCTTGTCGAAATGAAACAGGGAGAAGGCACATACCTGAAGGAATTTGAGCTTGATCAAATTTCTCAGCCGCTCTCAGCCGCCCTTCTCATGAAAAAAGAGGACGTTAAACAGTTGCTCGAGGTCAGAAAACTGCTTGAAATCGGTGTGGCGTCATTAGCTGCTGAAAAAAGAACAGAAGAAAATCTCGAAAGAATTCATGCTGCGTTAAAGGAAATGGGCAGCATTGATGCGGACGGGGAGCTGGGCGAGAAAGCAGACTTCGCATTTCATCTGGCACTGGCTGACGCTTCTCAAAATGAGCTTCTTAAACACTTGATGAACCACGTATCATCATTACTGCTGGAAACGATGAGAGAAACACGGAAAATCTGGCTGTTTTCCAAGAAGACCTCCATTCAGCGGTTGTACGATGAGCATGAACGGATTTACAAGGCAGTGGCAGCAAGGGATGGAGCACAGGCAGAAGCCGCCATGCTGGCGCATTTAACAAATGTGGAAGATGTGCTTTCGAGATATTTCGAGGAAAATGTGCAATAACCAACTCATTTCCCGGGCAATTTCGCCGCAGAATAGAATAACTGAGACTGAGCCGCAAATGGTTCAGTCTTTTTTCTATAATTTTTACTAAACAGTGAGGAGGGAATCATGAAAATTGTTGTTTGCAGCGGTTATTGTGTTGATTTCCTTCAGTTCAGGGCGTATCCGCTTTCTGCTCAAAAGCAGGCAAACGCAATAAGTTGGCTTTGGGATGCTGAATATGACCATAAGATGTCTGTAAGTGGTAGGGAAGAAATGCTAAAACCAAAAATCCATGAGACGCATCACATCTCATGGATCATTTTATTTCAAATCAACTAATATAAAACATTCATCATCACTTTGATGATGAGCTTCCTTATGATGGTTCAGTGATGTGAGGATTTTCTCTTTCAGGCCAGCAATAGACAAATCGGGATGAGCTTTTACTAAATCAAATAAATAACATGAAGCAGTAGGGTCCATCACGCCATCCGTATACAGAAGGAGCCTTCCGCCTTCCTCGTATGAAAGGCTGTTTGATTGAAACACAGTGTCTTCAAACATGCCAATCGGCGGCGAGGTAGCGTACAGCGGAAGCTGAGTTCCGTCACCGTCCTGCCACAACGCCGGCGGATGCCCTGCATTGACATAATCAATTTTTTGCCGGACTGTATCAATCTCGAGATAAATGGCAGTGCAATAATGTCTTGCCTCCTCATCATTTTGAAACAAGCTGTGGAGGTGACGATCCAACTCCTTCATGACTATGACAGGACTGGCGCCTTGCGTGATCTGGCGCTGAAACAAAGGGTGAAGAGACATCGTAATTAAAGCAGAGGAAATCCCGTGCCCCATTACATCAAGAATAATAATGCCATAACGATGATCATCGATTTGATAAAACCCGTATAGATCACCCGACAATTCACTCGATGCTTTGTAATAAGCGTCAATCTGAACCTGATCGTTTACAATCGGTTCAGTCAATGAGTTTTTCTGGATCTTTCTGGCGAGTTCAAGCTCTCGTTTCGTATTTGATTTAAATTGTTGATTTTGTTTGTTGGTCTCAAGCAGTTCTTCTTGTTTGGCCTTAAGCGTTTCCAAGGCAATCTCTAACTCCGCATTGGCTTTCTGTTTGGCGAGCAAAGCCTCCTGAGCCGCATTTCTCGCTATCAGGAGCTCATTTTCATATTCATTTCGCTTCTGCATCGGAATGAGCACACAATCGAAGACAGAAACTCCGCTATCGGTTCTCGCAATAGCATTGACAAGGACGGGGATTTCTTCGCCGTCTCTTGCTTTCAAAGAAATATATATTTCTTCGATATGATGCTCCAGTTTCAAAAGCGGAAAAAAATAAAGCTGGCAGAAAAGCTGTGCGGGAACGGTCAACATCGTATTCAGATGCTCGCCGATAACCTGCTCCGGTCCATAATCCAAAATCTTGAAAAGGGTGCGATTGGCAGCTAGAATCGCACCCTCTTCTGACAAGGTGAGGAAACCGCATGGTGCATCAATCAATTGTTTGTCCATTAAGAGGGTCACCTCTATCCCTTTCGTTCCGATATCACACGTATGCTTTTAAATAGTCGCCGATTAGATGTATCGTTTCATTTGGATGGCTCATGTGGGGGCAATGCCCGCGAGCTTCCATATGTATCAGTGTACTATAAGGAAGATGCTTATGCATATACTCGCCCACTGCCGCTGATGCGATCATATCATCGGCGCATTGGAGAATAAGAGAGGGAACGGTCACCTTCGAAAGATCCGTCCGATGATCTGAAAAAAACGCCGCTTTCGCAAATTGTTGGGCAATCACAGGGTCAGTAGAACAAAATCGGCTTTCAAGTTCTTCCTTGATCTCAGGCCGATCTGGCTGATTCACGACAGTTCCCGCAAATACAGTTGCCCAGCCTATGTAATTTTTCTCCATCATTTCAAGCAAACCAAGGAGCTGCTCTTCTTCAAATCCTCCGTAATACTCAGGCGGATCATTCAAATAGCAAGGAGAAGGTCCGACCATCACTAGATGGGAAAAAAGATCCGGACGGCGGATGGAAGCAAGCATCCCGATCACAGCTCCGACAGAGTGCCCCACAAACACGGTTTCTTCCAAATCTAAAGCTTCGCAAACATCAATAACATCTTGGGCATAGCCGTCAAGTGTCCGATACCGATTCAGGTCATATGCGCGCAAATCTGAATGGCCCGACCCGACATAATCAAATAAAATGACTTGATGATCTTCTTCGAAGGCTGGCACCACGGCGTTCCAGACGCTTTGGTCACAGCCAAAACCAGGTGCGAAAATGATAGATGTTTCGCCGCTGCCCTTCACGCTCACATTGTTTCGAGACAAAATCGCTTCGTTCATGATTGGCTCCTTTCAGCCGGAAAGTCATTCAATAACTATATCATAACACTCACCGTTTCAAGTGTGTGCTTTTCTATGAAAGTAAATAGCAGTCGCATGTATTGAGGAAAAACATGACATTTGTCACCTGTCATTATGACACCCCATACTACTAACGGCTTCTCTAGCACTTTACAATTAATATAAGCCATTAGGAGGTGCTCATGTGATGAATGAGGCAGTATCAATAAGCTATGTGACAAAACAATTCCAGCAAAAAACAGCTGTAGACAATGTTAGCTTCAACATCAAAAAAGGAGAAGTTGCGGCCATTCTCGGACCGAATGGGGCAGGGAAGACGACTGTCATTTCTATGATACTGGGGTTGCTGAAACCGAGTAAGGGAGAAATCAAGCTATTTAACCGGGCTCCCGATGATCAAGAGGTTCGCGAAAAAATAGGCGTAATGCTCCAGGAAGTGAGTGTCATGCCAGGCTTGAAGGTAAATGAAATTCTCGAACTCTTCCGAAGCTATTATCCGAATCCATTGTCCATGAAAGAACTCGTTTCGTTAACAGCGCTCACAAAAGAAGATTTAAAAACAAAGGCAGAAAAATTATCTGGCGGGCAAAAACGCCGTTTGAGCTTTGCTTTGGCTCTTGCCGGAAATCCGGAGCTTCTTATCTTTGATGAACCGACAGTCGGAATGGATACATCATCAAGACAACGATTTTGGCAGACGGTTCATGGCCTGGCGGGACAAGGAAAAACCATTATTTTCACAACTCATTATTTACAGGAAGCAGATGATGCCGCACAGCGAATTTTATTTTTTGCTAAAGGACAGCTTGTGGCAGACGACACGCCAATGCAGATTCGCTCAAGGATCCAAAAACAGTCTGTTTCCTTTACACTCCATACAGATGAATCATTGGGCAAGCTGTCCCGCCACCCGGAAGTGGAGCGGGTGACCCAAAAGCATCAAAGAACCATCATCCACACATCAAATACAGACAAAGTGTTAGAGTTGATCTTTCAAGAAAAAATACATGCACGCGATATCCGGATTGAGCAAGGAACGCTTGATGAGGTATTTCGCCATCTGGCTGCTAAAAACAAGGAGATGATGTGAGTGAACATGCTGAAGAAGCAAAGCATAGCTGAAATGAAAAGGATGCTTCGGAATAAGTACTTTGTGTTTTGGTCGCTGATCATGCCGCTTGCCTTTTATTATCTCTTTACCAATGTCGTGCATACTAATGTTCCTGATGAACGCGCGTGGGATGCCCATTATTTAATATCGATGACTGTCTTCAGTGTGATGGGCTCCTCTATCATGACGCTTGGAATCCGTATGGTTCAAGAACGTTCACAGGGCTGGACAGCTTTTATCCGCATTACGCCTCTTCCGGATCATATCTATTTATCAGCTCAGATGATCGGTCAAAGTGTGATTCATGTTTTATCCATTACTATCATTTTTCTTTTCGGCGCCATCATCAATGACATTGCCTTGTCACCATTAGAATGGATCTTAAGCGGCCTGTGGATTTTATTTGGCGCATTGCCGTTTTTGGCGTTAGGCACGCTAATCGGTCTCATGAGAAAAGTAGAGACAGCAGCTGGAATCAGTAACGTGCTTTATATGCTGCTGGCGTTAGGCGGTGGCCTGTGGATGCCATTGGAGGTCATGCCTGATATTATGCAGAACATTGGCCGCTGGTTGCCATCTTATCATTTCGGGAGCGGAGCGTGGGAACTTGTTCGAGGCGGTAGTCCGAGCTGGAAAAATATCCTGACATTAATCGCTTATTTGATGCTCTTCATGCTACTATCTAAATATATACGAAGAAAACAAGAAGCGGTGTAATCTATGAAAAAGGCATTATCCATTTTCCCAAAGCAATTTGGTTTTTTCCCTTATATCTTTCTAGTGTATTTGATCATGCCGTTTCTTACTTTATTGAAAGAATCAGGCATCAAACAGGCGATTGGGTATGGCATGCTGCTCTTTTTTGCTATGGCATATCGCCAGTTATTCTGCAGTGTAGGAAGAGCTTCGTTTACATATTGGCTTATCGTACAAATGGCGGTTATTTTTATCTATAGCGTGTTTTACAATATCACCTATATCTACTTAGGTTTTTTCCCGGCAAACTTTGTTGGTTATTACAAAGAAAAAACAAAATTTCACCGTGCGTTCTGCGGTTTAATCTTTATGCTGCTTTTTCCATGTTTTTATCAATTTCTCGCCAATTCGGTTTCGTTTCGAGAGCTTCTTTCTGTTTTCCCGTTTCTCGTCATCATGCTCATTTCTCCATTCGGAATCCGTTCTATGTTTCGGAGAATTGAACTCGAAACTAAGCTTGCGAAAGCCAATGAACAGATAATGGAACTCTCTAAAAGGGAGGAACGTGTCCGAATTGCCCGTGATCTTCACGATACTCTCGGCCATACGCTGTCACTGCTCACATTAAAAAGTCAGCTCGTTCAGCGGCTGGCAACAACTGATCCAGAACGGACCCGGCTTGAGGCCAAAGAAATGGAAACCAGTTCAAGAGCTGCGCTAAAGCAGGTTCGTGAGCTTGTTTCTGATATGAGAACAGTCACGATGACGGAGGAGCTTGCCAATATTCAGCACATATTAAGAACGGGGAACATTACCTTTCAATACGAGGGGGACGAAGACTTTTCAGCAATATCCCCGGTCACGCAAAATATTATCAGCATGTGCATGCGGGAAGCTGTAACCAATATCATCAAACACAGCAATGCCACCCACTGCGCCATCACCATTACCAAGTTCGCTGACAAAATGAAGATTATGATACGAGATGACGGAAAGGCAGCAGCGAAGGAGAAAACGTTTGGGAATGGCCTGCGGGGCATGGAAGAGCGGCTCATGTTCATTGAAGGCGGATTAACGCTTTCAGCTCATAACGGAACGGTTGTGACACTGACCGTTCCCCTTATTAAAAAAGCAGAAGGATAGGAGGGCGAAAGAAATGATTCGTCTGTTTATTGCTGAGGACCAGCGAATGCTGCTAGGCGCTTTGGGAGCTCTGCTTGATTTAGAAGAGGATATGACAGTCATCGGACAAGCATTAAACGGGGAAGAAGCACGAAAAGCGATTTTGAAGCTGGAGCCCGATGTATGCATCATGGACATTGAAATGCCGATTCGAAGCGGGCTGGATGTGGCAGAGGAATTAATGCAAATAGGCTGCGGCAGCAAGGTTATTATTTTAACAACCTTTGCCCGCCCCGGCTATTTTGAACGCGCCGTCAAAGCAGGTGTACATGGCTATCTGCTGAAAGACGGCGAAATCGACGATCTGGCCGACGCCATTCGGAAATGTGTTAAGGGGAAACGAGTGTTCAGCCCTGAGCTGACGTTTAACATGATGCGTGATGAAAATCCGCTTACTGTAAGAGAGCAAGAAATTCTGCGGCTGGCAGCTTTAGGCAAGACAACAAAAGATATTACGCTGGAACTCTACCTATCTCAAGGCACCGTTCGAAATTATATCTCAGACATCATCCAAAAGCTCGATGCGAAAAATCGGACAGAAGCAGCCAGCATTGCTGAGGAAAAGGGCTGGATTTAATGGAAACCTGGTGTTGTACAGCCAGGTTTTTTTATGTTTATTTGGTTATTTATGGTTGAACTATTCAGTATTACTGTATATGATAGTGTTATACAGTAATACTGAATAGTGGAGGTCGTTATATGAGTGAAAAGAATTATTTGCCGCTGACTGAGACTGTTTACTATGTGCTTTTATCTTTGTTACATCCAGCTCACGGCTATATCATTATGAAAAATATTGAAAATCTTAGCGGCGGAAGAGTGAAAATGGCCCCCGGAACTCTTTATGGAGCAATCGAAAATGTATTGAAGCATCAATTGATCGAGCCTTATCCAAGTGAAGATCGCCGCAGAAAAACATATATTATCACTGAACTTGGAAGAAATGTGTTAAGGAAGGACATGGAGAGGATGGAGCGGCTGGTTGTCATAACGAGGCAGGAATTACATAAAAAAGGGGAGATTCTGTGAAGAAATACAGATATTTCATGGACATAGACAGAGAGGAGCAATGGCTCAATGAGATGGCAGATAAGGGATGCGAATTAAAAGGGAAAGGGTTGTTATCCTATCATTTTGCAGATGAAGCATCATCTGACAACTCTACCGTTAAAATCGACTATCGCACCTTTACATACCCGGAGGATTTTACTGAGTATCGGACTCTTTTTGAAGACAGCGGATGGAAACATCTGTTCAGTTTACAAGGTCTGCATTATTTTAGAAAAGAGAATGCCCATGCATCAGATGATATTTTTTCTGATACAGAATCCAGGGCTGGACGATATAAACGCCTATTGCAATCGTACTTTATCCTTTCGTTTATATTTTTATCCTTCATATTGACTCTATATACTACCAATGCCTTGACTATTGATTTATTTATCCATCCTCAGCGTTTGTATTATACGCCGGGTCTGTGGGACAAGACCGGGTCTGCATTTATTAGAGCCTTTTTATTTGAAACACCTATTGCACTGATGAGAGGCGGAGCAGGCTGGCTAGTTCTCTTTAGCACTCTTAGCTTCTTTTATTTATTTATGAAAACATATAAAAAGTACAGAAAGTGTCTGTATGATCATTAAAATAGTGTGTAATGCTCTGAACGTCTGTCAAGTGAAGCAGGCGTTTTTTATTGTCGGGATATTCAGAAAAACCTTTCCTTTCATTGTCAGAATAGTGTACGATATTTATAGAGTTATCTTAAATCAGGTCATCAGATGACCTGATTATATATTGGGGATGAGAGAGGGGTTCATCATGAAAGTCTCACTTTTTGTCACTTGTCTTGTTGATATGTTTCAAACAAATGTCGGAAAAGCAACGGTTGAGCTGCTGGAGCGGCTTGGGTGTGAGGTTGATTTTCCAGAAGGGCAAATCTGCTGCGGGCAGCCGGCTTACAACAGCGGCTATGTGCATGACGCCAAAAAAGCAATGAAACGGATGATCGAAGCGTTTGAGGATTCGGAATATGTCGTCAGCCCTTCAGGTTCCTGCACGACAATGTTCAGGGAGTACCCGCACTTATTTGCGAATGACCCGAAATGGGCAGACAAAGCGCAAAAGCTTGCCGATAAAACGTATGAACTGACGGATTTTATCGTAAATGTCCTTGGTGTCGAGGATGTCGGCGCGTCCCTTCATACAAAAGCAACCTTACATACGTCGTGCCATATGACAAGGCTTCTTGGGGTTCGGGAGGAGCCGATGAAGCTCCTGAGCCATGTGAAAGGCCTGGAAGTCACAACGCTTCCTGGCAAACATAACTGCTGCGGTTTCGGAGGAACGTTTTCCGTCAAAATGGCGCAGATTTCTGAGCAGATGGTCGATGAAAAAGTCGCATGCATCGAGGAAACGGAAGCAGAGGTGCTGATTGGCGCTGACTGCGGCTGTTTGATGAATATCGGAGGCCGGCTTGACCGAAAAGACAAGAATGTCAAAGTGATGCACATCGCCGAAGTGCTTAACAGCAGATAAAACTAGATACAGAGGGGGAAAGGATCATGGCGATGAAAATCGGTACTGACGCTTTTAAAGAGCGAGTATCACAGGGGATTGATAATGCATTTATGAGAGGTGCTGTTTTAGGGGCGCAGGAGCGTCTGCGGACACGGCGTCTTGAAGCAGCCGAAGAACTGGGAAACTGGGAAGAGTGGCGCTCGCTATCCGAGGAAATCAGGCAGCATGTTCTTGACAACCTCGATTTCTATCTCGGCCAGCTTGCCGAAAATGTGGCGAAAAGAGGCGGGCATGTCTATTTTGCGAAAACATCAGAAGAGGCGTCTTCTTATATTCGCGATGTCATCCAAAAGAAGAACGGGAAGAAAATCGTCAAATCAAAATCAATGGTGACAGAGGAAATCAATCTGAATGAGGTGCTGGAACAGGAAGGCTGCGAAGTCGTCGAAACCGACCTCGGCGAGTATATTTTGCAGATTGATGACCATGACCCGCCGTCCCATATCGTAGCGCCTGCCCTTCATAAAAATAAAGAGCAAATACGTGATGTATTTAAAGAAAGGCTCGCTTATCAGCATACAGAAAAACCGGAAGAGCTCGTCATGCACGCGCGCGCCATCCTGCGGGAAAAGTTTCTGGAAGCGGATATCGGCATAACTGGCTGTAACTTTGCTATCGCTGACACGGGCTCTGTCAGCCTTGTGACCAATGAAGGAAATGGACGGCTTGTCAGCACTTTGTCAAAAACACAAATTACCGTCATGGGAATGGAGCGGATTGTCCCGTCATTTTCTGAATTTGAAGTGCTTGTCAGCATGCTGACAAGGAGTGCGGTCGGGCAGCGGCTGACAAGTTATATTACGGCATTGACAGGTCCAAAGCTGGAAGAGGAAGCGGACGGACCGGAGGAATTCCATCTTGTCATTGTTGACAATGGCCGATCCAATATTCTCGGAACGGAATTCCAGTCTGTGCTGCAATGCATCCGCTGTGCCGCCTGTATCAATGTCTGTCCTGTGTACCGCCATGTCGGAGGACACTCATACGGCTCTATCTATTCGGGACCGATAGGAGCGGTTTTATCGCCCCTGCTCGGCGGTTATGACGATTATAAGGAACTGCCGTACGCGTCTTCATTGTGCGCGGCTTGCTCTGAAGCCTGCCCGGTCAAAATTCCGCTTCATGAGCTGCTTCTGAAGCATCGCCAGAACATTGTCGAAAAAGAAGGCAGAGCACCGATCAGTGAAAAGCTTGCCATGAAAGCGTTCGGACTTGGCACATCCTCCTTGTCGCTATATAACATGGGCTCAAAATGGGCGCCGGCTGCCATGACGCCTTTTACAGAGGATGAAAAAATTTCGAAAGGGCCGGGCCCGCTCAAAAGCTGGACACAGATCCGCGACTTCCCGGCACCGCACAAATCGCGATTCAGAGACTGGTTTACTGACAGGGAAACAAGTGAACCTACGAAGGAGGAGCAGTGATGATGAAAGGAACCGTTCAGAATCAGGAGAGCTTTTTAAACAGAATCGCATCACGCCTGGGCCGTGAAAGAAGAACAGGAGGCGTGGCAGTCCCTGAGTGGGCGCACCAGCCGCAATATCGAACACTTGAAGGCTATTCAGCGGATGATTTAGTCGCAGTTCTCAAAAACCATTGCGTCAAAATCCATACAGAGCTGATTGAAACAGATTCAACCGGTCTTTACGATGCCCTCCGCGAGCAAGTAAGCCGGTTTTCAGGAGGCCCTGTCATCATTCCGAAGGACCCCCGCTTTGAAGAATACGGACTAAAAAGCCTGCTCGCTAAAGACTGGCCGAGCGATGGAACCCCAGTCTGGGAGTGGGATGCCGCCAAAGGCGAAGAAAATATCAAAAAAGCGGAGCAAGCTAATGTAGGAATCACATTCAGTGAAATCACACTGGCAGAGTCGGGGACAGTTGTCCTCTTTTCCTCAAAAGACATTGGACGGTCTGTCAGCCTTCTGCCAACGACCTATATTGCGATTGTCCCGAAATCAAGCATCGTGCCGAGAATGACGCAAGCCAGCGATATCATCCGCCAAAACATTGCGAACGGCGTCACTGTCCCCTCGTGCATCAACTATGTTACCGGACCAAGCAACTCAGCCGACATTGAAATGGACTTGGTTGTCGGGGTGCACGGACCTGTAAAAGCCGCATACATTCTCGTCTCTGACCGCTGATCTTAGAAAACCCGGCAGCATATGCCGGGTTTTTTGCTTGAAAAAACTTTAATTTCTGATATTTCCGCCGATGAGAAGAGTATGGTTTGAAAAAGGAGGAAATGCGATGAAAAAATGGCTGATCGCAGCGATTTCACTGGCGATTGCGATTGTTCTGTTTATGTATTCAAACGCAGAAGCGAAGGCAGCCGGCATGACATTAGGCTACACAACTGGTGATACGGCCTCATACAATTCTCTTGCGAAATATCATACATACATGAATTCCATCGCCACAGATACGTTTGCGTTTGAAAAAAACGGACATATCATTGGCGATGCCCCAACTAAGCAGCTGACATATGCGAAGAAGATAAAAATCAAGACATGGGCCGTCATTTCAAACTATAATGATGCCATTTCCGATTTTGACGGAGATTTAGCGAGTCGAGTCATGAGTAATAAAACAGCGGAAAAACGTTTCACAGATCAGCTGATAGCACTGGCCAAAAAGCACTCATACTACGGTATCAATATCGATTTTGAAGCAGTGAATCCAGAAGACAGATCCAAATATTCACGCTTCATTCAAGATGTCTCACAGGCTTTGAAAAAGAAACAGATCAAAACAATGGTTTCGGTTCCCGCCAAAAGTGCAGATGATCAAAAAGATGACTGGAGTTGGCCGTATGATTATGCGAAAATCGGTAAATATGCGGATTGCGTACAAGTCATGACTTACGATGAACACGGCATTTGGGGCGATCCAGGATCAGTGGCGAGCACGAGCTGGATCAAAAGCTCCCTGCAGTTTTCAGTCAAAAAGATCAAAGCCAATAAAGTCATTATGGGAATTCCCGCATACGGCTATGACTGGGATGTCAAAGACGGAAGCGGCAGCACAGCGAGAGAATGGAATGAACTCAAATCTCTCATCGAAAAGCAGAAAGCAAAGCCGGCATTCCACAAAAAATCAGGTTCGATGACATTTTCCTACGTTGACAAAAAGAAGCATAAACATGTCGTGTGGTATGAAAACGAAAAAACCGTTCAAACGAAAAGCCATCTGGCAAAGCAATATAAAATAGCAGGTGTCTCAGTCTATGCATTAGGAAACGAGTCAGAGTCCTTTTGGAAAGCCATTCAAAAAGGGACAAAATAACAGATTCTTTTTTTCTCTGAAGTTATTGACAGGGAAATGAGAAGCACGTATATTATGTTAATATATTCAGATCTTAAAATTTGATTTTTTCAGAAAACTAAAAACACATAGATTGGGAGCAGTAAAAGAAAGTGATCAGAACAGAGAACTGCGGGGTGGTGCGACGCAGCCTGGTTCTTCTTTGAACTCGCCCGGGAGTGGTAGGACGTAACGGAATAGATTGAATATTCCCCATGTTTTAACGACTAGCCTTCGTTACAGGTCAAAAGCTGGATTCTTCATGAAGAATCAATAAGAGTGGTACCGCGGTCAGCCAAAGGCTCGTCGTCTCTTTATCTATTAGATTAGATAGAGACGGCGGGCCTTTTTTGTTTTTGAAAAACGAAAAGGAGAGGTAAAAGAGGATGAAAAAGAACGATCAAACGTTAAAACGCACGATGACGTCCCGCCATATTATGATGATGGCGCTGGGCGGAGCAATCGGCGCAGGGTTATTTAAAGGGAGCAGCTCAGCAATCGATGTGGCAGGACCATCTGTCATAATCGCTTACCTGCTCGGCGGCATTATTTTGCTGTTTATTATGCAGGGGCTCGCGGAAATGGCTGTGCGCAACCGTAACGCCAGAACCTTTCGGGATCTTGTCCAACAGGTATTAGGAAATTACGCTGCTTATTTCTTGGATTGGATATATTGGAAAATGTGGGTGCTTAACATTGCGGCTGAGGCTGTTGTCGCTGCGATTTTTATTCAATATTGGCTGCCTGGCTGCCCGATTTGGATGCTGGCATTGGGAATTTCTCTTGTCGTCACAATTGTGAATTTGCTTTCTGTGAAAATTTTCGCCGAAACTGAATATTGGCTGGCAATGATCAAGATTACCGTTATTATTATCTTCATTATTTTAGGATTATTGCTCTTATTTGTGTCATTCGGCGATCATACTGCTGTTGGGTTCTCAAACCTGACAGAACACGGCGGATTTTTCCCGAACGGCGGCACAGGGCTGATTACGGCGATGCTTGTCGTAATCTACTCATATGGCGGTACAGAAATTATCGGTGTAACGCTTGCTGAAACAAAGAATCCGGAAAAGGTTGTTCCGAAAGCTGTCCGCAGCACACTGACACGGATTGTCGCGTTCTACCTGCTGCCGTTTTTTATCATCGTCAGCCTGATTCCATGGAATCAAGTCAATTCCGTTCCGGAAAGTCCTTTCGTTATGGTCTTTAAAATGGTTGGCATTCCGGGTGCGGATCATATCATGAACGCAGTCATTCTGCTGGCGATCATTTCATCGATGAACTCAGGTTTATACGGATCATCACGCATTTTATTTACACAGGCAAGCGATGGAAGGCTTCCGAAGATCTTTTCGAAGCTTTCATCGAAAAACGTACCAATGTTGGCGATTCTGATGTGTACTTCTTTTCTCTATATTGGCGTATTGATTTCTCTGTTCGCAGGAAGCGAAACATTTGACTACTTAATGGGGTCATTAGGTTATACCGTTTTATTCATTTGGCTGATCATCGGATTCGCTCATTTGAAATCGAGAAAAGATCAAACAGAAACACCAGCCTATTATGTGAAATGGTTCCCATACACGACATGGTTTGCGGTACTTGCATTACTTGCTATTCTAATCGGGGTCATCATGACAACGTCAATAGTTATTACGCTTATCACCGCGGCGATCTACCTTTTGATTACAGTTGCATATTTGGTCAAAGGACGCAAATATTAGTAAATTAGAACCCCTCTTGTTACATCTGACAAGAGGGTTTTTATGATTGTGCGGCCTTCTCCTTTACATCGATCGCCGCGGCTTATTGCGCTTTGCAGCCGTTTAGCCATTACGTGAAAGATCTCGATCATGAACCGATGATCGTCTGTGACGGCTGCAATAGATTACCTTTTCACGACATGTTCAGGCAGGCTGGCGCTGCGCTACATTGAACACGCTTTCTAAGTCTATAAATGAAGACCTCGATCAGTATGATCAGAGAAGGGCTTGGTATGGCGATTTTATCAGAAATGTCCATGTCGGGCATGCCGCTGCCGGAGCATGTGGTCACTCGGGTTCTGGACCCGCAGGTATACCGTGATGTGCAGCTTGCTGTTCCGTCGCTGAAGGAAGCTTCTCTAGCGGCTAAGCTCTTTATTGAGGTGGCGCAGGGCTGTTTATTTGAGGGAAAATAAGAATGCTAATAAAGGAGCTCATTTTTTGAGCTCCTTTGCTAATAGATATATATCTTAATTATTATCGGTTTATCTTAAAAGTATTGGTAGTGTTTGTTGATTTAGAACCTTTAAAGGTAGCTTTAACACGATAATAGCCTGTTTTACAACCTTTTAGAGAAAAGGATTTAGTTACCCGGTACATAAAAGAAAAAGTCGTTTTTTTGCATGTATTCCATTTACTTCCGGTCTTTCGTTGTAAGTAGAGGTTTCCTTTAAATGTACTAGCTCCTGGATACGGTGATGCAAGAGTAAAATCAACGGTTGTTGCTTTTTTAGTGTAGTAGGATGCATCAGTAAATCCATTTACATTTAAGTAGCGTTGATTACCAGACCAAAAATCAGCTGCTAAGGCTTTATTAGTGTTGCCGCCTAAAATTAAAGTTGCTAATAAGATTGTGGTGAACCCTGTCAGTAAGATTTTTTTTAACATAGAAACTTCCTTCCTTTTATAACATTACTTATATTAACAATTTTAACATTTGTTTATCAAGAATGGTTATATTAATTTAGGGAATTTCACTTATGTTAAAAGGGCATTCGGGATGTTGCCCTAGTATTTATAAAAACTAAACTATATATCTTATATTTATAATAATTTTTTATGTTAGTTGGAAATTGTTCGAATTCCATCGAATCAAATTCTTTTATTCCCGAATGCAGGTATGTTATGGTGTGAGAGAAGTCCTTTCAATCATATTTGACAGCTTGAGGCTGTTTACTGATAACACATTTGCAAAGGAGAACAATATGTCTAACAACCAACGCAAAGATACCTTGCTTTCTGTCTTAAATTTATCTCCGGTTGTTCAGGGAGGAACGATCGCGGAATCATTCCGAAACAGCATGGACTTGGCGCGCCGTGCCGAGGAATGGGGCTATCACCGTTACTGGCTTGCTGAGCATCATAATATAGAAGGTGTCGCAAGCTCTGCCACTGCAGTTCTGATTGGCCACATTGCCGGCGGCACAAAAAAAATCCGCGTCGGCTCCGGCGGCATTATGCTTCCAAACCACTCTTCTCTTGTGATTGCTGAACAATTCGGCACACTGGAAACGCTGTATCCCGGACGAATTGATCTGGGGCTCGGCCGCGCGCCGGGAACAGACCAATTGACAGCAAGAGCGCTCCGCAGAAACATTAACAGCGGTGAAGATTTTCCGGAACAATTAGAGGAACTGCGCAATTATTTTAAACCATCGGGGAATGTACGCAATCAAGTCCGCGCCATTCCGGGTGAAGGCATAGATGTGCCGATTTGGCTGCTGGGTTCCAGCGGCTTCAGTGCCCGTCTGGCGGGCGAACTAGGCCTTCCATTTGCATTCGCGGCTCATTTCTCGCCGGCAAATACGGTTCCCGCTTTAGAGCTGTACCGCAATTCATTTAAGCCTTCAGGAGTGCTTGACGAACCGTATGCAATGGTCGGCGTCACCATCATCGCAGCAGACACTAACGAGAAAGCGCAGCACCTTGCAACTTCGCACTATCAAAGATTTCTTGATCTTGTCCGCGGCACGCCGAACCAGCTTAAGCCGCCTGTTGAGGATATGGATCAAATCTGGAGCCCATATGAAAAAGCGATGGTCAATGAGCAGCTGAGCTCTACGATTGTCGGCGGTCCGGAAGAAGTGAAAGCGAAGCTCGAAGACTTTGTTAAAACGACACAGGCTGATGAAATCATGGTTAACTCCGAAACCTATGAACACGCAGACAGAATGCGTTCGTTTGAAATTGTCGCGGACGTGTGGAACAACAGATAACAGCTATAAAAAAAGCAATGCAGCGGGGAGACCCATGCATTGCTTTTTTTATTTGTTTCGTTTTCGTGCGGACTGACGGATGATCAACTCAGGCTCAAATATAACATCCTCTTGCTTCGGCTTTTTATGTTCTAAGCAGTCAATGACATATTTGGCAGCTGATTCACCAAGTGCGGATTTCGGATGCTTGACTGAGGTTAGTTTTACTTCGGAGATTTGGGCAAAATGCGAATCGTCATACCCGACGATAGACATATCCTCCGGCACCTTGATATCCATCTCCCGCAGCACATCAATTACCTTCAATGCAATTTCATCGTTATAACATAAAATGGCTGTCGGCATAGCTTTGTTGTTTTCCTCCAGTATGGCCTTTACTTTCTCAAGCAGCTTCGAATCTTTTTCCTCGGTCGTAAATGTCACGATCATATCTGGAGAAGGAAATAAATCATGCTCCCGGTGAGTTTGGATAAATCCATTCATCCGCTTTACGCCTTGTGTATCATCAGCTTTGAAAATACCCATGATGTGCGTGTGGCCGAGAGAAAGCAAGTGCTCTGCCGCCATCATTCCGCCCTTCACATCATCCAAGATAAAGCTCGGTGCGGCAAGCTCGGCGTATGACGCGTTAATCATCGCAAAAGGAATGCCGTTTTTCTCCAAATTCAAATAGTAGCCAATATTTGGGGTTTGCAGGGCGCTTTTTGTCGGTTCTACGATCAGCCCGTCAATTTGCTGGGACAGAAGATTTTCTAATCCTCTTCTTTCGTTGTCTGGGTTGTTGTTTGTACTGGTTAGCAGCATGGAATATCCATGCTCGCTTAAATAGGATTCAATTCCTCTAATGATGCTCGGAAAAATATAGTCTGATATGTAGGTTGTCAGAACACCGATCGTTTTATTGGAATGCAGCGCTGACTTAGCAGAACGTGAAGCGACAAAAGTTCCGCCGCCTTGTACGCTGTACAGCAGGCCTTGTGATACGAGGTCTCCGATCGCTTTGCGAATGGTATGCCGGCTGACGCCGAATTGCTGCATTAATTCATTTTCGGTAGGTATCTTTTGCTCGGGCAGTATTTTGCCTTGATTAATCCATGAACTGATTTCTTCTTTTACTTGAGCGTATTTAGGTAACATATCCATTCCTCCAAAATGTATACGGACAAATTCCAGTATAGCATAGCGACTTTTGTGAGAAAACATTGACAGAAAATGCAAACAGCTTTATTCTATATTTGTACGTACTAATCAAATGTAATTTTCGTTAAATTTTTATATAAGTACGTACAATTATATCGTTCAATGTAAACGCTTTATTAAACATTCGGGAGGGCAGGGATATGAAGAATACTCCAACTCAATTAGAACCAAATGCTCCTGTAACAAGAAGCCATTCAATGGGATTTGTCATTTTGATCTCATGTGCGGCGGGACTTGGCGGTTTATTGTATGGCTATGACACGGCAGTCATTTCAGGGGCGATCGGCTTTCTGAAGGATTTATACAGGCTGAGTCCATTTATGGAAGGTCTTGTGATTTCGAGCATTATGATCGGAGGGGTGGCTGGCGTCGGGATCTCCGGATTTTTAAGTGACAAGTTCGGTCGGAGAAAAATTTTAATGACAGCCGCTTTGTTATTTGCGATATCAGCCATCGTTTCAGCGCTGTCTCAAGATGTGTCTACCTTAATTATTGCAAGGATTGTCGGAGGTCTCGGGATTGGGATGGGCTCTTCACTTTCTGTTACGTATATTACGGAAGCCGCACCCCCTGCCATCCGCGGAAGCCTTTCTTCCTTATATCAGCTCTTCACGATATTAGGTATTTCAGCAACGTACTTTATTAATCTCGCAGTGCAGCGATCCGGAACATATGAATGGGGCGTGCATACCGGCTGGAGATGGATGCTCGCTTATGGAATGGTGCCCGCTGTAATCTTTTTCCTCGTATTGCTCGTCGTGCCGGAGAGTCCGAGGTGGCTGGCGAAAGCGGGCAAAACAAAAGAAGCGCTAAAAATACTGACGCGCATTAATGGAGAAACTGTCGCCAAAGCAGAATTAAAGAATATTGAGAACTCTTTAAAAATAGAACAAATGGGGTCGCTCTCCCAGCTTTTTAAACCAGGTCTCAGAAAGGCGCTTATCATTGGAATTCTGCTGGCGCTGTTTAACCAAGTCATCGGCATGAACGCGATTACTTACTATGGGCCGGAAATTTTCAAAATGATGGGATTCGGACAAAATGCCGGATTTGTGACAACCTGTATCGTTGGGGTTGTGGAAGTTATTTTTACAGTTATTGCAGTGTTGTTGATTGATAAAGTCGGACGAAAAAAACTGATGTCCATCGGATCAGCGTTTATGGCTGTTTTTATGATCTTAATTGGGACCTCGTTCTACTTTCAGTTAACAAGCGGACTTATGCTGATCTTTTTTATTTTAGGTTTTGTGGCAGCATTTTGTGTGTCTGTAGGCCCGATTACATGGATTATGATTTCTGAAATCTTCCCGAATCACCTGCGTGCGCGGGCTGCCGGCATTGCGACCATCTTTTTATGGGGAGCAAACTGGGCGATCGGACAGTTTGTGCCCATGATGATCGACTCATTCGGACTCGCCTATACATTTTGGATTTTTGCAGTGATTAATATACTTTGTTTCTTGTTTGTTGTTACGATCTGTCCGGAAACAAAGAACAAATCACTTGAAGAGATTGAGAAGCTTTGGATTAAATGAAAGCGCTTTAAGTGAATGAACCCTTTCGATCGAAAGGGTTGCTTTTATTGGAGGCACCTTTTGGCGTTTTCTGTATAAGATAAAGATATGCAGAGGGAAATAGTGCTGGATAAAATGCTGAGGCATGAAAACTCTGTGAATATTGTCGACGAATTGGCTTTAACAGTTGAATAAATAATTCCAGCCTGTTAAAATAATTAAAGAAAGCAGAAATAATTTTTTTTGGCTATGATGGGACGTTTTTTGTCATAGCGGGACATATAATGTCCAGCAAAAAAGGAAGGAACGTTTGAGTCATGAACCAGTTAATACAAGCTCAAAAAAAATTATTGCCTGATCTTCTGCTTGTTATGCAAAAGAGGTTTGAAATCTTACAGTATATCAGGCTGACAGAACCCATCGGGCGAAGAAGCCTGTCTGCCAGTCTCGGAATCAGCGAACGAGTGCTGAGAAGTGAGGTCCTGTTTTTAAAGGAACAGAATCTGGTCGATATCAAAACAAACGGCATGACATTGACAGAAGAGGGTTACGAACTGCTTTCCATTTTGGAAGACACGATGAAAGATGTTTTAGGTTTAACTCTTTTGGAAAAGACATTAAAAGAACGCTTAAATCTAAAGGATGCCATTATTGTGTCTGGAGACAGCGACCAATCCCCATGGGTTAAAAAAGAAATGGGAAGAGCGGCTGTCGCATGTATGAAAAAAAGATTTTCAGGAAAAAATATCGTCGCTGTAACTGGCGGTACGACAATTGAGGCTGTCGCCGAAATGATGACGCCGGATTCTAAAAACCGCGGACTTGTGTTTGTGCCTGCAAGAGGCGGTTTAGGCGAAGACGTGAAAAACCAGGCGAACACCATATGCGCACATATGGCGGAAAAGGCTTCAGGCACTTATCGGCTTTTGTTTGTTCCAGGACAGCTGTCACAAGGCGCCTATTCATCTATTATTGAAGAACCTTCTGTCAAAGAGGTGCTGAACACCATTAAATCAGCGAGTATGCTGGTTCATGGAATCGGTGAAGCTAAAACTATGGCTGAACGGAGAAACACACCTTTAGAAGACTTAAAGAAAATAGATGACAACGACGCGGTGACAGAAGCGTTTGGCTACTATTTTAATGTGGACGGCGAAGTGGTCCACAAGGTGCATTCTGTCGGAATGCAGCTGGATGATATAGACGCCATTCCCGATATTATTGCGGTAGCGGGCGGAGCATCAAAAGCCGAGGCGATCGAGGCTTACTTTAAAAAGCCCCGCAACACGGTTCTCGTCACAGACGAAGGAGCCGCAAAGAAGTTATTAAGGGATGAATAATCCCTCAATATAAATATCTCTCACTTACTTAAAGGAGGAAATAATCATGGCAGTAAAAGTCGGTATTAACGGTTTTGGTCGTATTGGACGTAACGTATTCCGCGCAGCATTAAACAATCCTGAAGTTGAGGTAGTAGCGGTTAATGATTTAACAGATGCTAACATGCTTGCTCACCTTTTACAATATGATTCCGTACACGGAAAATTAGACGCTGAAGTTTCAGTTGACGGTAACAACCTTGTTGTTAACGGAAAAACAATTGAAGTTTCTGCAGAACGCGATCCTGCTAAACTTAGCTGGGGCAAACAAGGCGTTGAAATCGTAGTTGAATCTACTGGTTTCTTCACAAAACGCGCAGACGCTGCGAAACACTTAGAAGCTGGCGCGAAAAAAGTAATCATCTCTGCTCCTGCTAACGAAGAAGATATCACAATCGTTATGGGTGTTAACGAAGATAAATACGATGCAGCTAACCACGATGTTATCTCTAACGCATCTTGCACAACAAACTGCCTTGCGCCGTTTGCGAAAGTACTTAACGACAAATTCGGCATCAAACGCGGTATGATGACAACTGTTCACTCTTACACAAATGATCAGCAAATCCTTGATCTTCCGCACAAAGACTACCGTCGTGCGCGTGCAGCAGCTGAAAACATCATCCCAACATCAACTGGTGCTGCTAAAGCAGTTTCTCTAGTTCTTCCTGAACTAAAAGGCAAACTAAACGGTGGAGCAATGCGTGTTCCAACTCCAAACGTTTCTCTAGTTGACTTGGTTGCTGAACTGAACAAAGAAGTAACAGTTGAAGAAGTAAACGCAGCTCTTAAAGAAGCAGCTGAAGGCGATCTTAAAGGAGTTCTTGGCTACAGCGAAGAGCCATTAGTTTCTGGCGACTACAACGGAAACAAAAACTCTTCTACAATCGATGCTCTTTCTACAATGGTTATGGAAGGCAGCATGGTAAAAGTAATCTCTTGGTACGATAACGAAAGCGGCTACTCTAACCGCGTTGTTGACCTTGCAGCTTACATTGCAAAAAAAGGTCTTTAATTTATAGCTGAAAAAAGGACCAAACTTGGTTCTTTTGAATAGAAGCGCTATAATGAAAGCGGACAAGGGAAGGGGACGGACTCCCTTTCCCTTTTTCCATGAAGACCGGCTTTCAGAAAACGTTCTGTGATAGAGAAACGGCCGCTTTTTCAGCAGCTTTGCCGGTGCTTTCGACGAAGCCGCTGCCCTGGCTTTTAGACGAACTGCCCTGTGCCGAAAAAGACTGCGAACTGCCCTGGCGGAGTTATCGCTTGATCAGACGGTTTCACGTTTTTCGTGCTGTATGCAAACCATTTTGAAGGAGGATCTCCTGGCATGAATAAAAAAACTCTCAAAGACATCGACGTAAAAGGAAAAGTAGTATTTTGCCGCGTTGACTTTAACGTTCCAATGAAAGACGGGGAAGTAACAGACGATACACGTATCCGTGCTGCGCTTCCAACAATCAAACACCTTGCAGACCAAGGCGCGAAAGTTCTTCTCGCGAGTCACTTAGGCCGCCCGAAAGGCGAAGTGGTTGAGGAGCTTCGTTTAACTCCTGTCGCTGCACGTCTCGGCGAACTGCTTGGCAAAGAAGTGAAAAAAGCAGACGAAGCTTACGGTGATGCTGTAAAATCACAAATTTCTGATATGAAAGATGGAGACATTCTTGTATTAGAAAACGTACGTTTCTATCCTGGTGAAGAGAAAAATGACGCTGAGCTTGCAAAAGCATTTGCTGAGCTTGCAGATGTATATGTGAATGACGCATTCGGTGCTGCCCACCGTGCCCACGCATCTACAGCTGGAATTGCTGAGCATCTGCCAGCAGTTGCAGGTTTCTTAATGGAAAAAGAGCTTGATGTACTCGGAAAAGCGGTTTCTAACCCTGACCGCCCGTTCACAGCAATCATCGGCGGAGCGAAAGTAAAAGACAAAATCGGTGTAATCGAAAGTCTTCTTGATAAAGTAGACAACTTGATCATCGGCGGAGGTCTTGCTTATACATTCGTTAAAGCGCTTGGCTATGAAGTCGGTAATTCTCTTCTTGAAGAAGATAAAGTCGAGCTTGCAAAATCATTTATGGACCGTGCGAAAGAAAAAGGCGTTAACTTCTATATGCCTGAAGATGTACTCGTTGCAGACGATTTCTCTAACGATGCAAACGTAAAAATGGTGCCGGTTTCTGAAATCCCTAGTGATTTAGAAGCAATCGACATTGGTACGAAAACACGCGAAACATATGCTGACGTTATCAAAAACAGCAAACTTGTTGTGTGGAACGGACCGATGGGTGTGTTCGAAATCGACTTGTTCGCTCAAGGAACAAAAGCGGTTGCAGAAGCATTGGCAGAGGCGAAAGATACATACTCTGTCATCGGCGGAGGAGACTCTGCGGCAGCGGTTGAAAAATTCGGCCTTGCTGACAAAATGAGCCACATCTCAACAGGCGGCGGCGCATCCCTTGAGTTTATGGAAGGCAAAGAGCTTCCAGGGGTAACTGCACTTAACGACAAATAATCTCAAAACTGCTATAAGGAAGTGGAACAGATGAGAAAACCAATTATAGCCGGTAACTGGAAAATGAACAAAACACTCGGCGAAGCTGTCAGCTTCGTTGAAGAAGTGAAATCTTCCATTCCAGCAGCAGACAAAGCGGAAGCTGTTGTTTGCGCGCCAGCGCTTTTCCTAGAAAAGCTTACTTCTGCTGTGAAAGGCACTGACCTTAAAGTCGGCGCTCAAAACATGCACTTTGAAGAAAGCGGCGCGTTCACAGGTGAAATCAGCCCGGTTGCTCTAAAAGACATTGGCGTTGACTACTGTGTCATCGGCCACTCTGAGCGCCGTGAAATGTTCGCTGAAACTGATGAAACAGTTAACAAAAAAGCACATGCTGCTTTCAAACACGGCATTGTGCCGATCATCTGTGTGGGTGAAACGCTTGAAGAGCGCGAAGCCGGCAAAACAAATGATCTTGTTGCAGACCAAGTGAAAAAAGGCCTTGCTGGTCTTTCTGAAGAACAAGTTGCTGCTTCTGTTATTGCATATGAGCCAATCTGGGCTATCGGAACAGGCAAATCTTCTACAGCAAAAGATGCGAATGACGTGTGTGCGCATATCCGTAAAACCGTCGCTGAAAGCTTCAGCCAAGAAATTGCAGACAAGCTTCGCATTCAATATGGCGGAAGCGTAAAGCCTGCAAACATTAAAGAATATATGGCAGAGTCCGATATTGACGGTGCTTTGGTTGGCGGCGCGAGCCTTGAGCCACAGTCGTTCGTTCAATTATTGGAGGAAGGTCAATATGAGTAAAAAACCAGCTGCACTCATCATTCTTGATGGGTTTGGATTACGCAACGAAACAGTAGGAAACGCAGTCGCTTTAGCGAAAAAACCGAATTTTGACCGCTACTGGAATCAGTATCCACATCAAACATTGACTGCTTCAGGCGAGGCTGTAGGCCTTCCTGACGGACAGATGGGGAACTCCGAAGTGGGTCACTTAAATATCGGTGCGGGACGTATTGTGTACCAAAGCTTAACACGCGTAAATGTTGCCATTCGCGATGGAGAGTTTGAACGCAATCAAACATTCCTTGACGCAATGAACAGCGCGAAAGAAAATAACAAAGCCCTGCACCTGTTCGGCCTTTTATCAGACGGCGGTGTACACAGCCACATCAATCATTTGTTCGCTTTGTTAAAGCTTGCGAAAAATGAAGGGCTGACAAAGGTTTACATTCATGGTTTCCTTGACGGCCGCGATGTAGGTCCGCAAACAGCGAAAACTTATATCAAGCAGCTGAACGAACAAATCGAGGAAATCGGTATTGGGGAAATCGCCAGCATTTCCGGACGCTACTACTCAATGGACCGCGACAAACGCTGGGACCGTGTAGAAAAAGCGTACCGCGCAATGGCTTACGGCGAAGGCCCGACATACCGCAGCGCAATGGATGTTGTTGATGATTCTTATGCGAATGGAATCTATGATGAATTCGTGATTCCGTCTGTCATCACTAAAGAAAACGGTGAGCCTGTTGCGAAAATCGAAGACGGGGATTCTGTGATTTTCTATAATTTCAGACCGGACCGCGCCATCCAGATTTCCAACACGTTCACAAACAAAGACTTCCGCGATTTCGACCGCGGGGAGAATTATCCGAAGAACCTGCATTTCGTCTGCCTGACGCACTTCAGTGAATCAGTTGACGGCTATGTGGCGTTTAAACCGATAAATCTTGACAACACAGTCGGAGAAGTATTAGCTCAGCATGGATTAAAACAGCTTCGAATTGCAGAAACTGAAAAGTATCCGCACGTCACGTTCTTTATGAGCGGCGGCCGTGAAGCTGAATTCTCGGGTGAAGAGCGTATTCTCATCAACTCGCCGAAAGTCGCGACGTATGACTTGAAGCCTGAAATGAGTGCGTACGAAGTGAAGGACGCGCTTGTTAAAGAAATTGAAGCTGACAAGCATGACGCGATTATTCTTAACTTCGCAAACCCTGATATGGTCGGCCATTCCGGAATGGTTGAACCAACAGTGAAAGCAATTGAAGCAGTGGACGAATGCTTAGGCGAAGTCGTTGACGCGATCCTCGCTAAAGGCGGTCACGCGATCATTACCGCTGATCACGGTAATGCTGACATTCTGATTACAGAATCAGGCGACCCGCACACTGCGCATACGACAAACCCAGTTCCTGTTATTGTGACGAAAGAAGGCATCACGCTGCGTGAGGGCGGAATCCTAGGCGACCTTGCACCAACGTTATTAGACCTTCTCGATGTTGAAAAACCGCAAGAAATGACTGGAACATCTTTAATTCAAAAATAAGCTGAAATCAAAAGGAGAGACATAACTCATGCCATACATTGTTGATGTTTATGCACGCGAAGTATTAGACTCCCGCGGCAATCCAACAGTTGAAGTTGAAGTATATACAGAAACAGGAGCTTTCGGCCGCGCATTAGTGCCAAGCGGAGCTTCTACAGGCGAATACGAAGCAGTTGAGCTTCGTGACGGCGACAAAGACCGTTACCTTGGAAAAGGCGTGTTAACAGCTGTTAACAACGTAAACGAAATCATTTCTCCAGAGCTTCTTGGCTTTGATGTAACTGAACAAAACGCAATCGATCAGCTTTTAATCGAGCTTGATGGTACTGACAACAAAGGCAAACTTGGTGCAAACGCAATCCTTGGCGTATCTATGGCTTGTGCGCGCGCTGCTGCTGATTTCTTACAGATTCCTCTTTACCAATACCTTGGAGGATTCAACTCAAAAACGCTTCCTGTACCGATGATGAACATCGTAAACGGCGGAGAGCATGCTGATAACAACGTAGATATTCAAGAATTCATGATTATGCCTGTAGGTGCTCCTAACTTCCGTGAAGCACTTCGCATGGGCGCTCAAATCTTCCACAGCCTAAAATCAGTTCTTTCTGCTAAAGGAATGAACACAGCTGTAGGTGATGAAGGCGGATTCGCTCCAAACCTTGGTTCTAACGAAGAAGCGCTTCAAACAATTGTTGAAGCAATCGAAAAAGCCGGCTTCAAACCTGGCGAAGAAGTAAAACTTGCAATGGATGCTGCATCTTCTGAGTTCTACAACAAAGAAGACGGTAAATACCATCTGTCTGGCGAAGGCGTTGTGAAAACATCTGCCGAAATGGTTGACTGGTACGAAGAAATGGTTTCTAAATACCCAATCATCTCTATCGAAGACGGACTTGATGAAAACGACTGGGAAGGCCACAAGCTTCTTACTGAGCGTCTTGGCAAAAAAGTTCAGCTTGTCGGTGATGACCTCTTCGTTACAAACACGAAAAAACTTGCTGAAGGTATCAAAAACGGCGTAGGCAACTCTATCCTGATCAAAGTAAACCAAATCGGTACATTGACTGAAACATTCGATGCGATCGAAATGGCGAAACGCGCAGGCTACACTGCTGTTATCTCTCACCGTTCTGGTGAAACTGAAGACAGCACTATCGCTGACATCGCTGTGGCAACAAACGCAGGACAAATCAAAACAGGTGCTCCGTCTCGTACGGACCGTGTTGCGAAATACAACCAGCTTCTTCGCATCGAAGATCAGTTGGCTGAAACTGCTCAATACCACGGTATCAACTCTTTCTACAACTTGAATAAGTAATAAAAAGACCGCCGGGATTTTTCTCGGCGGTCTTTTTGCGCTTTCAGAGATCCAAATATAACCTCACCATATCACGGCATTGAATGCCGTTTTCAAAGATATCCTCATCATAATGTCTAATAAAAAAGTCATGATCGATCGCCTGTAGGCGAAAACCGCACTTTTGATAAAGTGAAAGCTGATGGATACTGGAGTTCCCCGTGCCTATTTCTAACGTGTCCGCACCCAGCTCCTTTGCCTTTTCGATAGCGTCATGTACAAGCTGTTTGCCAAAGCCCTTCTTTTGAAGAGACTCTTTTACGGCAATATTTACAATTTCAACTGTTTGAGGCCTTGTTTTTAGCAATACATAAACACCGGCAAGCTCATTACCCGTCCAAGCTGTGTAACATGTTCCTCTCTCAAGATATTCATTGACAATGTCCTTCGACGGATCGGCAAGCAGCAATAGGTCATATAAGTCGTCATTTGTTTTTTCTTCTATTTGAATCCTAAGCTTATGCACATTCATTCCACCTTTTCACATGTTAATAGAGATATTTTTATGATTTCCTCCAATTTCATACCATTCTATTATAAAATATGAAATATAGGAAATCTGTACAAAATAGCGGATAACAAATAGGAGGAAAGTCACATGTTTTGTAAGGAATGCGGTCAAAAAAATAATAAAGGCGCCCAGTTTTGTAAAGAATGCGGCACCCCGATGGGAGGGCTCAGCAGGCAAGTGAATCAAGAAACAGCAAGCACTGCTGAAACGAAGCAGGCTCCCCGAAAACCAATCCCTAAGAAGACGATCATTTTATGGAGCAGCATCGCCGCAGCGTGCGTTATATTATTCGCCGCATATAAAACAGGAGCGTATTTTACGTCAAAGGAGAGGCTAGTCGACAAGTTTGAAGAGGCTGTAAATAATGAGGATAAAGACAAAATCGCATCTCTGCTTACGCCGCAAAGCGACAAGCTTAAACTGACAAAAAATAATGTAAAACCATTCATCTCTTATTTAAAGGATCACCCTGATAAAAAAGAGGAGCTTTTTGCATCTTTGCGTTCTGAAACAGACCAAAAGGATATTGTAAATGCGGAGAAAGACGGGAAAAGCTTGCTCATATTTGATCATTATAATTTAAAGATCACACCAGTTTATTTTGAAGTAACCAGCAATTATAAAAATGCCGATCTATATGTGAATAAAGAGGATGCCGGATCTATAAAGAAAGCGGATCAAGCACAAACTCTCGGACCGTACATTCCCGGTGAATATACAGTCTCAGCCAAACTGAAAAACGATGTCGTCGATCTTGTGAAAAAGGAAGACATTCAAGCGGTTGGCGATAACAGCTTTCGTGTTGATCTCTCATTGGAAGCGGACGATGTCACATTCAGCTTAGCGGATGACATTAAGAGCGGGAAGGGAGAGTTGCTGATTAATGGCAAGTCGATTCATAAAGATCCGTTCAAATCCGTCACATATGGCCCTCTTCTGACAGACGGGTCCATGACGGCCGCAGTCGAAGCGGAGTTTCCGTGGGGAAAAACAAAAACAGCGGGTGTGCCAATCGACAATAAAGAAATGGAGTTAACGTTAATTCCTGACCAAGACACACAGGAAGCGATTATGAAAACGATTGTCAAAACAACTAAGCAGTATTCAAAAGCGCTTTCGGATGGGAATACAGCCCAGATGACAGAGGCTAGCGCCAAATGGAAGGCACAGGCGAAGGATACCGTCGATTCTATGAAATATACGAACTCTTACTTAAAAGATAAATATTTAGAAACTGATTTTGATCTGGATACATTCGCTCTCTCTCAGAAAAACGACGGGACATGGCAGGTATCGGTAACAGGAAAAGAACTTCACCAGTCGTCTTCGTATAACGACTATACAAAATCTGAAATGACTGATGACAGTCCGAGTTACAAATATCTCCTTTCCTATGATAAAAAACAGAAAAAGTGGATTTTTGAAGAAGCTGAATCAACATTCGAATCGGCCGGAACAAATATAAAGAAAATCAAAAATGATAAGCCGGAAACGTACACGTCTGACTGGGAAGGCTCGAAAAATAAAAACAGTGAAAGCTCTCCAAGCGGTAATGTTACAGATGAACAAGTGACATTATTTATGGGCAGTTATCTGCAAAGTCAGGCAGATGCCATAAATCAAAATCGTTTCTCATTGATGGAAGACAGTCTTAAAAAAGGCAGTTCTCTTTATTCCGACCAGCAACACCTTGTGGCGAAATTAAATAAAGAGGGGACAACAGAAGATTTTAATAACTATGAAGTGAAAAGCTGGAGCCAAAATGGATCGGCTATCACGATTAAGACGTATGAAGAGTTCTATATCACAAAATCCGGAGGCAGCCCAAAGCTTAGAACATATAACTGGACCTACACAGGCACAGTGAAGGACGGAAGAATTTATCTAACATCTATTCAATAAAAACAAACCCCATCACCTGCAGGTGATGGGGTTGTTTTTTTAAAAGAGCATATAACGGAAAATTTCTTTGATATAATGTCCGATAATAAGCCGGAATGTAACGCAGGTAATGAGATAAATGACAATCGTAGAGTAAATCACATCTATCTTTCCTTTATATGAATGCTGGTAACTGCTCAGCATTGCAGGAGGAATGGCAAAGAATGCACCGATTAAACCAACGGCTAATATAATGAAGCAAATGTCTGAATGCAATAAAAAGAATAAAAGGGCAATAATCAAAATAGCCGTAAACGGAATAAGAAACGCTCCGAATCTGGAGAACGAATCTTTAAAAGATACTTGGTTTCCCGCGATTTTCAAGGCGAAAAAGACCAATGCATGTAAACCGAAAAGAAACAGGGCAAAGTAAATGGTTGGCTCTAAAAAGACTGCTGTAAAGCTTACGCTTACCGGGCCGTCAGAAAAAAGAATATAAAACATTAAAGGGGTCAGCAAACTAAATAGAACCAGTGTAATGATCCCGCTAATCAGCTGTTCTCCGCCTGTTGTTTTACATTCCTGATAAGGACGTTTTAGAACGGCCAACACAAATGAACCGAACTGTTTTGCTGCTTGTTTTGCAGCGGCCCCGGTTTGAGCTGCCTGCTGCTGGCCTGATTGAGCAGGGAGCGGCGAGCCGCATTTCTCACAAAACTTTCCGCCATCTATTTGATGGCCGCATTGAGGACAATACATAAAATAACTCCTTTTTTATCATATAGGTAAAATAGACTACTAGCTTTATTATAAAAGAAAAATGTTGTAAAGTAACCAATGTTTATACAAAAATACCACAAAAAAAGACACAAGCCCCATTTTAGCTGTGTCTTTTATCATGCTCATATTTATCCGATATCAGCTAAGCCCCTTGCACCTGCTGCAAATTTTTAAAACTTCGTATATGTATTTCCTGTTCAACTTGTCACTTCATTGGGGTATGGAGTGTTTTTGATGCGTTTATAGAGAAATCGCTACCGGGTAAAGGGAGGAGAATATTTCTTTTTCCTGTGCAAACAATAACAACAAGGAGGTTTAAGATGTTTTCATTCATCGTTCATGTCTTCATTTCTTTATTCGCCGTATCAAACCCGATCGGAAACGTACCGATATTTCTAACGCTGACAGAAGGCTATTCAGCTGCGGAAAGAAAAGCGATTGCCCGGAAGGCAGCGATTTTATCCTTTTTTATTTTGACGGCTTTTTTGGTTTTTGGCCATCTTATCTTTCAACTGTTTGATATTAACATTCATGCGCTCCGAGTGGCGGACGGCATATTCATTTTCGGAATTGCCTATCATTTATTAAATGCGAAAGAGTCACACGTGCAGTCTCTTCATCATGATGAACATAGGGAAAGCAAGGAAAAAGCGGACATTTCAGTCACCCCGTTATCCATTCCCATCATCGCTGGGCCCGGAACGATTGCAACGGTGATGAGCCTCTCCGCCGGGCATGGCGGCATTGGCCATTATGCGGCTGTTTTGATCGGCGTCGCCGCAGTTATTGCCCTGACCTGCCTCTTTTTCCACTATTCTTCTTTTATTAGCAGCAAACTCGGGAAAACCGAGATGAACGTCATTACCAGACTGATGGGATTAATCTTAGCCGTGGTTGCGGTCGGAATGATTGGTGCCGGGCTGAAAGGCATGTTTCCGATCTTAACCTCATAATGCAAAAAAAGCAGTTCCCTTACTTGAGGGTGCTGCTTTCTTTTGTTTTCGGAACATATTGAAAGACTTCCTCACTCTCAAAAAACTCAATCAGCCTGCTTAGCCAGTCATAGTAATGGAGCCATTCTTTCAGTTCATATAGCAGCTGATTGACTTTCTCTTCCGCTTCAGGGGTAAGCTCTTCATCCAATATGCAGAGCAGCTCTCGGCTGAGTTTTTTATGCATCATTTTGTTTTTGCTGACGACCTTGCTCCAAGTGGCTGTAAACAGCGTGATAAACGTTTGGTAGTAGTCCTGCTCAACCTCATACAAATCTTTTCGCACGCCTTTTTCGAATACTTTCTCGGCGATATTGGCATCAAGCATTTCCCGCACAACCTGGCTCATGCGTGTTTTGCTTATGCCGGTTGCTTCAGACAATTCGGCGAGTGTCATCGGTTTTCGATTCATATAAATAATGCCCAGCACGCGTCCGACGGTTGAGGGCATTCCGAATGCATGCATATTTTCCGCGATTCTTTCTATTAAATGGTCCTCAGCTTGATCAATGATCGTTAACGGATCTTTCTCCATCGGTTTCAATCCTTTCAGCTAACAATTCTGATTGCCAATATACACATTTTTGAGACGGCGAAAATGCTGTAAAAAGAGAATTTGGAAGGGAATTGGAGCAATAAGGAGATCAATACAGGTCAATGCGGATAAACCAGCTTTTACACATACTTTATAAAAAAATATGAACAAATTGTAAACTTTTTATTTTATTAACTTTATTCTATAATGAGAAGCATTCAATTGTCTGAAAAATTAAATATGAACTGAATGAATTGAATAAACTTAATTTTGGAGGTGCGATGTTTGCTGACATTAGAAAATGTCTCGAAAACATACAAGGGCGGCAAAAAAGCCGTGAATAACGTGAATCTTGAGATTCAAAAAGGTGAGTTTATCTGTTTTATCGGTCCGAGCGGCTGTGGAAAAACGACAACCATGAAAATGATTAACCGATTAATTGAGCCTTCCGCCGGCAAGATTTTTATTGGCGGCGAAAACATTATGGAACAGGACCCTGTAGAGCTTAGGCGTAAGATTGGCTATGTTATTCAGCAAATTGGCCTGTTTCCCCATATGACCATTCAGCAGAACATTTCACTTGTCCCAAAACTATTGAAATGGCCGGAGCAGCAGCGGAAAGAGCGGGCGCGTGAACTTCTGAAATTGGTCGATATGGGGCCGGAATATTTGGACCGTTATCCTCATGAATTAAGCGGGGGACAGCAGCAGCGAATAGGTGTATTACGGGCACTTGCCGCAGAGCCGCCGCTTATCTTAATGGATGAACCGTTTGGGGCGCTCGACCCGATTACGCGTGATTCCCTTCAGGAAGAATTTAAAAAACTGCAAAAAACCTTACATAAAACCATCGTATTTGTTACCCACGATATGGATGAAGCGATTAAACTGGCAGACCGGATTGTGATTTTAAAAGGGGGAGAAATCGTTCAAGTTGGAACCCCCGATGATATTTTGAGAAATCCGGCTGACGAATTTGTTGAGGAATTTATCGGCAAGGAGCGGCTGATTCAGTCATCCAGCCCAGATGTGGAACGTGTTGACCAGATCATGAATACGCGGCCAGTAACAATTACCGCGGATAAAACGCTTTCTGAAGCGATCCAGCTGATGAGGCAGGAGCGTGTCGATTCATTGCTTATCGTCGATGACGAGCACGTTCTCCAAGGCTATGTGGATGTTGAAATCATTGACCAATCCCGGAAAAAAGCGAATTTCGTAGGAGAGGTGCTGCATGAAGAACTTTACACAGTATTGGGCGGCACATTGCTGCGCGATACGGTCCGTAAAATTTTAAAACGGGGTGTCAAATATGTTCCTGTTGTGGATGAAAATCGGTGCTTAATCGGAATTGTGACAAGAGCGAGTCTTGTTGACATTGTGTATGACTCCCTTTGGGGAGAAGAAAACCAACTCGCGGTATTGTCATAGGGAGGTGGAAAATCATGCATCAAATTGTACAATTTTTGCAAACAAATGGAGTCGAGCTCCTTTATAAAACATATGAGCATATCACCATATCGCTCATTGCTGTCATCTTAGGCGTGCTCGTCGCCGTCCCCCTTGGGGTTGTGCTTACCAGAATAAAAAAGGGAGCAGGCACCATTATCGGCATTGTCAATATCATTCAAACACTGCCGAGTCTGGCGATTCTCGCTTTCTTTATTCCGCTCCTCGGTGTTGGAAAGGTTCCAGCCATTGTGGCATTGTTTTTCTATTCCGTTCTGCCGATTCTCCGCAACACCTACACAGGCATTCGCGGAGTCAATCAAAATCTGCTCGAGTCTGGCAAAGGCATCGGGATGACGCCGGCTGAACAAGTGCGCCTGGTGGAACTGCCGCTTGCTGCACCTGTCATTATGGCAGGAGTTAGAACATCGACGATTTATTTAATCGGCTGGGCTACGCTTGCTTCTTTTATTGGCGGCGGCGGATTGGGTGATTACATTTTTATCGGATTGAATTTATATCAGCCGGAATATATCATCGGCGGCGCGGTGCCTGTCACCGTATTGGCGATTGTGATTGATTATGTGCTGGCGGTGACGGAACGAAAACTGACACCTGCCGGCATGCAGAGATTAAAGGAAGTTTCGTAAGGAGGCGGCTCATGAAAAGAACATATCTCAAATGGATGATCGGGTTAACGCTTGCAGCAATGTTGACGTTGAGCGGGTGTTCGCTTCCGGGTCTCAGCGCCGCTTCAGACCAGACCATTAAAATCGGCGCACAAAGCATGAGCGAATCAGAAATTATCGCCAGCATGCTCGGCCAGCTGATCGAACACCACACTGATTTAAAAACAACAACCATTAAAAACCTCGGCTCCAACGCGGTGCAGCAACAGGCCTTATTGAACCAGGAAATCGATATTGCGGCCACAAGATATACAGGAGACGCGCTGACTGGAACATTGAGAATGAATCCTGAAAAAAATCCGGACAAAGCGCTGGCGCTGACACAGCGGGAGTTTAAAAAAAGATACAATTTAAAATGGTATGATTCCTACGGGTTTGATAATACATATGCCTTTACGGTCAGCAAGGAGCTGGCCGATCACTATCATTTAGAAAACGTATCAGACGTTCAAAAATGGGCCCCGCAATTAAAGCTGGGCGTCGATAACTATTGGATGAAGCTCAAAGGAAACGGCTATCAGGATTTTACGAAGACCTACGGAATGGCATTCGACGGTACGTACCCCATGCAGATCGGACTTGTGTATGACGCGGTGAAAAGCGGAAAGATGGACATTGTCCTCGCGTATTCGACGGATGGAAGAATCAAGTCCTATGACCTCCAAATGCTAAAGGATGATAAGCAATTTTTCCCGCCATACGACTGCTCTCCGGTTGTTCCCGAACAAGTGCTTAAAGAACATCCTGAGCTTGAAAGCATTATCCAGAAAATGATCGGGAAAATCGACACAGCCACCATGCAGGAGCTTAACTATGAAGTTGACGGCCATCTAAAAGAACCGTCTGTCGTTGCTAAGGATTATTTAGAAAAGCACCACTATTTCGAATCGTGAAAGGGGGACAAAGCCAATGAACGTGTTTGAACAGTTAATGACGTATTACGCACAGAACGGCGGCTACGTAATGGATGAATTCGGCCGTCACTTTCTCATGTCGGCTTACGGCGTCTTGTTTGCCGCTGTCGTCGGGGTTCCAGTCGGAATCCTCATTGCGCATTATCGCCGATTGTCTGCCTGGGTGTTCGCCGTAACAAATGTCATCCAGACAATCCCCGCGCTCGCCATGCTGGCGGTTTTAATGCTTGTGATGGGGCTAGGGGCAAACACTGTGATTGTAGCATTATTTTTGTATTCCCTCCTGCCGATTATCCGAAACACGTACACAGGGATTGTCAGCATTGAACATGCTTACTTAGAATCAGGAAAAGCGATGGGCATGACGAAATTCCAAGTGCTTCGGATGGTTGAGATCCCGCTCGCGCTTTCTGTCATCATGGCAGGCTTGCGCACGGCACTTGTCATCGCCATCGGGATTACAGCGATCGGCACATTTGTCGGCGCCGGCGGACTTGGGGACATGATCGTCCGCGGCTCAAATGCGACAAACGGAACAGCCATTATTCTGGCCGGCGCGATCCCGACTGCGGTGATGGCGGTAGGAGCTGATTTGCTTATGGCTTGGATCGAAAGGGTGTTGAATCCAGTGAAACAAAAAACAGAAGAAAGGTAATAAATGTATAGAGATAAGCAAAAAGGATTCTTTTCTGAGAGGGAAAAGAGTCCTTTTTTATGGTATTTATTGGGTGAATCTTGTTATTTTTTTGATTTTTAGAATGTAAAGTATAAAAAGAGTATTGTGATAATTATGGTTTAAATAGAATAAATTGGAGGATTTTGCAGGGAGATGTAGAATTGTTGTTATTATATGACGTGGATAAATATGGGGGGCTATAGACTAATATGAAATCCTTATATACACCTATAGATCATTATATGATTCGGATTCCTTTAGTACATCAAGACTTAAAAAATGAGAATTCTCACGATATCGATCAGTTTTTACATGACCTTTGCAACGATTCATTGTTTCGTGAACAAATACTGGTATCCAGCAGGACGCTATACGAAACAATGAATACTTTCCTGCAATCGCCGAATAAATTAAAAGGGAAAAAAAAGCGCAACTTTCAGCAGGCCATTTTGAAGTATGCAACAAGAAGAGCAACGAGAACCACACCTTTTGGCCTTTTTTCTTCGGTAGGAATAGGGTCTTTCTCCAATAAAAATCAATTGTCTTTTAATGAAAACTCATTTTACAAAAAGGCCCGGGTTGATTTTAATTGGCTCTATCAATTCATGAGAAAACTGGAAAACGAATACACCGACCGACTTTCTTTCGTATTAAATTCCGCTTGCTATATGAAAGGTGACCGGGCTTACTTGTTGTACAGCACAGATGGAACATCTGAAGAAGTTAGTGTTCGGGCGACTTCGGTTTTCCATTTGGTAAAAGAACTTTGCGGTGAATCTACTGCTTATCAAGATGTGATCCGTTGTTTGGTAGATAACTATCCAAATACTCCAATCAATAAAATTAATCAGTATGTAACAGACCTTATTGACAAAGAGTTCTTGATATCAAATTTACGTCCGCCGATGACTGTTTCAGATCAATTTCAGTATGTAATTGTTCAAGCAGAAAACAGCCATATTCCGAATGATCTCATTCAGGCTTGTAAGAACATTCAAGTTCAGATAGATACATATAATCGAATCACGATCGGAGAGGGGGAGCATCAGTATGTAAATGTGATTGAAACAATGGATAAACTCATAAAGACATCATCTCCTCTGCAAGTAGACGCTGGATTAGCAGATTCCTCTATACAACTAGATCACGAAACATCTCTTGCCATAAGTGAATTGGCCAGTATGTTTACTTATATGGCTTCTCCCTCCGCGAAGAACGCAGACCACTTAGAAAAGTACAAACATGTTTTTTTGGAGCGCTATGGATATGAAAGAGAAGTTCCGCTTTTAGAAATGCTTTGTTCAAACGCTGGCATCGGTGCGCCTGCTACCTATACGAATCCTGCTAATGAATTCTTTGAAGAAATATCATTTCCGGATCAATTTTCACCTGAAATGAAACAATTTTTTATGAAAAAGTATTTTGAATCAGTTAGAAAAAAAGCTCCTATTCAATTAAATGACGAAACATTTCATAACATATGCAATGCTACCGTTTCTGATGAAGAGATCCCTTTATCACTTGAACTCAATTTCTTTGTTAAATCACGAAATGGGAAAGTCATGCTTTATTTAGGTCCTAACGTGGGATCAACCCGCGCAGGGAAAACATTTGGTAGGTTTTCCTATATGTCTGATTCAATCAGTGGAGTTATAGAGACCTTACATAACAAAGAGAAAGAGTTAACAGAGAAACATTCGAAAGTTTGCGAGTTGAGCCTTGTACCTAATCAGGTCAGGTCTGGAAATGTAACAAGAAATGTAAGCTACCGAGAAAAAGAAATGTCTCTTTTTACGAATAGCGCTCTGCATCTTAATGATTCCGTCAAAGCAGAAGATATTTTAATTGGAATCAATAAGAATGATATTTTTTATGCTAGACATAAAACAACTGGCGAAATTCTGTCTTTTGAATCAAATCATATGTTTAATCCGTTGTTAATGACAAACGCTTTACGATTCTTATTAGAAATTTCAAGGGATGGAAAAAGAAAATGGAGTGACTTCCCTTGGGTTGGCATCTATAGTGATTTCAAGTATATTCCTGAAATCAAATATAAAGAAATAACCGTATCATGCGAACAATGGCTGATATACAAAAGTGATGTAAGCATACACTCGAATTCATCACTAAAAGAGGTGAAATCTGCTTTTTTTGAATTTCATCGTACTTATGAACTGCCGCAAACATTTTATATCGTTAATGCAGACAATCGTTTATTGATTGATATAGAGGATGATCGTACTTTGGAGGTTTTTTTCTGGGAACTGAAAAAAACGGACCATAACCAGCCATTGCAACTTGTGGCTGCTGAGCGTGATGTAGATACATTGATGGATAGAGTCCAACATGTCTATTCTGGAGAAATCGTCGTTCCGCTGCTCAGAAAACAGCCAGAAAAACCATTGGATTTACCGGTTTTTAACGCAATAGAAGAAAGTGGTTCCGACAGAATAAAAATGCCATTTGAAGATTGGCTGTTTATTAAGCTTTATTGTAATCAAACAAGGGAAGAAGAGTTAATTGCTTTTGAAATAGCGGATTTTTATAACCAGATTTCTGATCAATATCCAGTCAGACATTTCTTTATGAGGTATCGGGATCCAAAACCTCATATAAGATTTAGATTGAATGGAAAAGCCGAAGTGCTGTACAGCTTGTTTCCTCAACTATTGAATTGGCTGAAAAGCTTAAGAGAAAAAGGGCTGGTTTCAGAGTCTGTTATCACTCAATACGAGCGGGAGATAGAACGATATGGCGGGCTAAGCCTTATGGAGGCTGCAGAACAGCTTTTCTGTGAAGATAGTAAAGTTGTTGAAACGATGATTAGAATGCACCGGATGAAAGATATTACGATAAGCAAGGAAATTGCAGGCATGGTTTCGGTGATACAGTTTTTAGAACAGTTCGAGCTAACGTTTGAAGAACAGTTAACATTTTTAGAGAGAAATTCCTTGCAAAATGAGTATCGTACTGAATTTAAAAAGGATAGAGAACTGTATATTGAGATGTGCAATTCTGATCGAGATTGGGATCATCTTAAGAAAACAAGTGATGGCAGTATACTATATGAAACGTTGAAAGCAAGAAAAATGGCTACAGCTCATTATGCAAGTTTCATCAAAAAGGCATTTGATAGTAAAGATGAGGTTTATTCACGCATAGGAAGTGTCATCCATCTGCATTGCAATCGTTTATTCGGAACTGACAGAGAACTAGAAAATAAAATTCTTACTCTATGCAGACATTCTTTATATGCGCAACGATATCAAAAGATGAATGGTAGTTTAGCATGGAAGTAAAGGAACAACTGAAGCTAAAAGAGCTGCTGTTTATCATGAAACAAATGCCTAAGACGTTCAAGTTGATTTTCACCTTAGAAAGATCACTGTTTTTAAAGTTGATTGTATTCAGTATTATTACCGGTATTCTGCCAATTGTTTCACTATATATTTCACAAGAACTGATCAATTCCCTTGTGACGCTCCGGAAAGATGTTTCAATTGTTATCACCATTTTCTTGACATATCTAGGGGTATCTTTTTTTTCGGAGATCATTTCGCAGGTTTCCGAATTTTATAATGGTAAATTTCAGTTAAATATTGGTTATAAGCTCAACTATAAAGTCATGAAAAAGAGCAGTAATTTAGCTCTCAAGGATTTTGAAAATCCAGAAATATACGACAAGTTAGAGAGGGTAACGAAAGAGATCAGTTATAAGCCCTATCAGATTATTCAAGCCATCATTACAATGATTACATCATTTGTGACGCTGCTCTCATCAATTGCGTTTTTGATGTCGTGGAATCCTAAAGTCTCTCTCCTGTTGTTGGTTATTCCGGTCATTTCTCTTTTCTATTTCTTGAAAATTGGGCAGGAAGAATTTTTCATACACTGGAAAAGAGCGGGAAAGGAAAGAAAGTCTTGGTATATCAGCTATATACTCACACATGACTTTTCTTTTAAAGAATTAAAATTATATAACCTTAAGGATTATTTATTAAATAAGTACTGGGATATCAAAAAATCATTTATAGAACAAGATACAAAGATATTAAGAAAGAAAACGTATTTGAACCTCATATATGAGATTGCAGTGCAATTAGTTGGAGCTGTCATTATTTTTATTGCCATCATGTCTGCTTTTGCGGGAAAAATAATGGTCGGTAATGTAATGAGCTATATCAGATCGGTTTCGCTGGTACAAAATCACTCACAATCTATCATGACAAGCATTTATTCGATCTATAACAGCAATCTCTATATGAATCAATTGTATGAATTTCTGGAATTAAAAGAAGAGAAAAGTAAAGGTCACAAGAAGCCAATTGTTGAGCCAATTCATTCTGTTGTATTTCAAAATGTCAGCTTTATCTATCCCAATCAAGGAGAACAGACAATGAAACATATTAACGTTTCCTTGCATAAAGGAGAACGTGTAGCCATTGTCGGGCCAAACGGATCAGGGAAAAGTACATTCATTAAGCTCCTTACCGGCCTATATGAAGTTCAGCAGGGCGACATTTTGATTAATGGAACAAATATTAAAGAACTGGATATGGAAAGTTATATGAACCAAATTGCAGCGCTATTTCAAGACTTTATGAAATACGAAATGACATTAAAAGAAAATATAGGGTTCGGACAAATCGATAAACTACATCAAACAAACAAAATGCATGAAGTTCTCGATGTTGTAAAGGCTGATTTCTTAAAAAGCCAATCTTCCTATCAATTCGATACACAGCTCGGACTATGGTTTGATGAAGGAAGACAGTTATCCGGTGGACAATGGCAAAAGATTGCTTTGGCAAGAGCTTATTTTAGGGAGGCTTCTTTGTATATTTTGGATGAGCCCAGTTCTGCGCTGGATCCAATTGCAGAAAAAGAAACCTTCGATACTTTTTTCAGCTTGTCAAAGGATAAAATAGGTATATTTATTTCCCATCGATTAGTTGCTGCCAAACTTGCAGATCGAATCATTGTAATGGATGAAGGAGAAATTGTAGGAATAGGATCACATGAAGAGCTATTAAAAACATGTCCGTTATATAAAAAAATGGATGAATCCGAGAACTATATGAATCCATTAGAGGAGGAAGGCACCACATGGAAAGAGACACTGTATCAAGGATAGAAGTTGAAATTGTGAAAGAAATGGCTCGTCAAATTTCTAATTACGATAAAGTGCTTGAAATCGTGAATCAAAAAGATAATTTTCGCAGCATCGGTGAAGTTCCACTGATCCCTTGGAAGTCAACTGCTTTGAGTCATGGGATACCTGGTATTTGCATGCTATATGCCGAATTGCACGCCCATTTTCCTGAGGAAGGATGGGACGACCTAGGACATCAATATTTATCGATTTTAGTAAATGAAATAAAAGAAAAAGGGCTGCATACTCCTTCAATGTTTTCTGGAGCAGCGGGCATTGGGCTGGCAGCAGTCTGTTTATCGCAACATTTCACCTATTACAATGGTTTGATTTCTAGTATTAACGAGTATTTGGCTGAAACCGTACCTCAATTGCTATCTGATTTTGAACAGCGGCAAGTGTATATGAGTGACTACGATGTGATAGAAGGAGTTAGCGGAATTGCAAGCTATCTGCTGTTATTTCAAGAAGATGAGACTATGGGAGATTTGTTACTTGATATTTTAACCTACCTGGTTAAGTTAACCGAAGACATTACCTTAGATGGAGAAACAGTTCCTGGGTGGCATATTCCTTCTCAACATCAGTTTACTGATATTGAAAAAAAAGCTTATCCTAACGGCAATTTTAATATGGGATTAGCACATGGAATACCTGGTCCTATTTGTGTTCTGTCTTCAGCACTCATGCAGGGAATTGAGGTAAAGGGGCAAGAAAGCGCGATTGAAAAAATGGTGGACTTCCTACTGCGATTTTCTGAAAAAGAAGAGCAAGACCGCTTGTTTTGGAAGGGAATCATTAGCTTTGAGGAATATCAAAACGGATCTCCGCCTAACGCAGTCAATTTTAGAAGAGATGCTTGGTGTTATGGGAGACCTGGTGTATGTCTAGCAATTGTTAAAGCTGGAAAAGCACTTCAAAATACTGAACTTTTAAATATCGGAGTAAGGAATTTAAGATACACAATATCTGATATAAAGGGAATTTATTCTCCTACTGTATGCCATGGTTATAGCGGTATCGGTCAGATTATGCTTGCCGTCAATCAACTCACCGGACAAGAGTATTTTAAGGAAGAGCTTCAAGAAATCAAACAAAAGATTATGAGCTTCTATGACAAGGATTATATCTTCGGATTCCATAATTATGAATCAATGGAAGGGGACGAAGTGGTGCCTTTGCAGTACGTTGGTCTGTTGGATGGCGCTGTAGGTGTAGGGTTATGGGTGTTAAATATGGAATTAGGATCAAAAACAGATTGGACAAAAGCATTATTAATTTAATAAAAAAAGGAAAAAATGATAAAATCTTGATATTTTTCTATTACTATATAGGTATTGAAAGGAGGTGACCAATATGTCAAAGTTCGATGATTTCGATTTGGATGTTGTAAAAGTCTCTAAACAAGACTCTAAAATCACTCCTCAATGGAAAAGTGAATCACTTTGTACACCAGGATGTGTAACGGGTGCATTGCAAACTTGCTTCCTACAAACACTTACTTGTAACTGCAAAATCTCTAAATAAGTAAAACCACTAATCACCTTGCCTCGACTCCTTGCACTTCTGAGCGTCATACATACTTATCTTTTTAGAGTTGAGACATGTGAAAAGCAACGGGTGTGAAAGAGTATATATTTCACACCCGTTTTTTATATTCAGCTTCATGGGGGATAAAGGGGCCATTGACAAGAGATGAATGAATCAAGGGTTCTTAACAGGTTTTGTTGGTAAGAATATTTGTAAGGCAATCATTATTATCTGGAGATGAATATCCGTCTAGAGTAAGGAGTGTGACTTGATCACACTTTTTTTATTTGGCATGTGATCGTGGATCTGGCCGCCCAAATGACTAAAGTTCCCACTTTGAAATGTTTTTTGATTAAATTTTGATAAAAGTATTCTAGAATGGTCTGCATCCGGTAAAAAGGCATCTTCATAGGGCGAAATAAAATCGACAATTAACAGCGTTTGGGGAATTTCATAAGATTGAGGTGGTGTATGTTGTTTTTGAAAAGATGTGTAAACCTGTTAGGCTGTTTCATTGTTTTATGTACGTTATCAGCGTGTCAATCATTCACAAAGTTTAAAGATAAGGTTGTTGAAGAAACGAAAAAAACAATGCATTTTTCTGTTGATAATGAAAACGAGACATCTGAAACAATGGAGAGCTTGATTGATAAAGGGAAACTCGATCAAGTGGTCTACGACGATAAACTTTATCAGCTGAAAGATAAAGTTGATGAAGACAAAAAAGGAAAAGTCATTGGGGCTATAGGCCAGACCTTCTTTGTAGATGGTGATGGAAAGAGATGGTCGGAAGAAGAACTAAAAGAACCATATATCACTAATGATCCGGATGAAATCAGAGAGAAAAAACCATTACGCTATGGGAAGGTTTACAGGACAAACGAGGAAACTGATGACAACGAGGAAATCATTGTTGAGTTTAATCGTGAGTATTATCGAGCGGTTTTCATAAAGAATGAAACGGAATAAGGGAGAGAGTGACATGAGTACAGTCTTATTAGAAACCAAAAGTCTTACAAAAAGGTTTGGCAAAGAAACAGCTGTTTCAGATGTTTCATTAACTGTTCAAAAAAACAGCATTTACGGTCTGCTGGGACCAAATGGAGCTGGAAAATCGACAACCCTAAAAATTTTAACGGGAATTTTACAGAAAACGTCAGGTGAGGTTTTCTTTGACGGACATAAATGGAAACGATCTGATCTGCAAAATATCGGATCGTTAATAGAATCTCCGCCTCTTTACGATAATTTAACAGCATTTGAAAATGTGAAAGTACATGCCACGCTGCTCGGCCTTTCCGAAGATCGCATACACAGTGTGCTAAAGACTGTGGATATGCTGCATGCTGGGAAGAAAAGAGCAGGGCAGTTTTCGATGGGAATGAGGCAGCGGCTTGGAATTGCAATCGCCCTATTAAATCACCCTACATTATTAATTCTTGATGAACCTACGAACGGGTTAGATCCAATAGGAATACAGGAACTTAGAGACCTTATTCGCTCATTTCCTCAGGAGGGAATCACGGTTATTTTATCTAGTCACATTCTTTCAGAAGTAGAGCAAATTGCAGACCATATCGGTATTATCGTCGGCGGTCATCTCGGGTATGAGGGAAAAATAAACGAGGCGGATGATTTGGAACACTTATTTATGGAAGTGGTAAAGGCAAGCCGTGAAAAAGAAGGTGTAAAAAGATGATAAATTATATAAAAGCCGAAAACCTAAAGTTTAAGAGGACGTTTTCTAGAAAAATGATTATCTTTGTACCTCTTCTTAATATAGGTTTTTCTTTTTTAATGAACGTTCAGTTTTTTGTATCAGGTACTTATAACTGGTGGTCTATTTTGTTTATGCCGGTAATGATTGCTTTATTTTGTTCTTTATCTCATCAAAAAGAAAAAAAGGCCTCCGATTATAATGGGACGTATTCATTGCCTATAAATCTGGGGAAAGTATGGTATGCTAAAATTATTATTATTGTCATTTATTCACTATTATCTCAGATTGTATTTTTGATTTTTATGTTACTCATGGGATGCGTTATCGCTGATTTTGCCATTATTACGCTTTCTACAATCGCTGCAAGCTTGTTGCTTTGGTTAACAAGTCTTTGGCAGATACCACTCTGTTTATTTGCGGCCAAAAAATGGGGGTTGACAATAGCGGTAATGTTAAATCTGGTAGGAACCTTCGTTCTTGGTATTATGCCGGCCTCTCGTTCCTTTTGGTGGTTCATTCCGTGGAGCTGGCCAATTCGAATGATGTCTCCAACTATCGGTATTCACCCTAATGGCCTGCTGCTTGAGAATAATGATCCTTTATTGAGTTGGCTGGTCGTCCCTCCTGCTATAGTGATTTCTATTCTGTTCTTTTTGATACTGGCATTTTTCACTAGCCGTTCATTTGCTCCTTCCATCGATTACAGAACAAAAAAGCAGGGGGCGATGTAAGGTGAGATTGCTTTTGAGGTGTTTACAAGCTGATTTCCAGAAAACCAAGCACACCTCCTTTATTTGGTTGCATTTTATTATTCCTATCGTTTGTTCATGCGTATTGATCCTCTATTTTTATGGGAGAGATCAAAGCCAATTTCACTTGTATAAGTCTTTTATGGAAGCTATTGGAGTAGCATTGCCGCTGCTCATCGGGGTGCTGTGCGGAATGACTGCAACCTTAGAAGAACAGGCGGGGAAATTTCATGTGTTACTAGGGAGTACAGCTCCGAAAGTGATTGCTTATGTCAGTAAATTGTTCATGCTGCTTATCATGGAGGTTTTCTCTATTGGTTTAGCGCTATTGATCTATTTCATAGGGCTAAAGTTTATTTTAAACGTGCCGGATTTGTCTTACGATATTTTTATCATGGGTGGTGCCTGGCTAGTTGCGGGCAGTGTAGTCTTGTATTGTATTTACTTTTTTATCAGCTGTATGTTTGGAATGGGAGCTTCTGTCCTGATAGGAGGAGCCGGCCTGCTCATGACAGCTCTAATGAACACTGGACTGGGCGATGCGATATGGAAATATAACCCGTGGGCTTGGGGGGTTAGATTGTCAGATTTACATGGGTTACTCCACTTTAAAGAAGTAAATCAAGGGGATCACCCTTTGTTGATGCATGAAATACATTCAGGTGTATTGATAATGGTTTTTGGTATAATATGTACAATTATTGCCAGTCTTATTTGGTTTAGTAAATGGGAAGGCAGAAAAACATTTGAATAGTATGAGGGGGCCGGGAAATGGCAAAAATCCTTGCTGTCGATGATGAAAAAGATATTCTTGTCCTGATACAAAATATTCTGCGCCGTGACCAGCATCAAGTTGACATGTTAGATCATGTTCATGGACAGCCGCCCGATGTATTTCAAGGATATGATTTAATTTTGCTAGATGTAATGATGCCGGATATTGACGGATTTGAGTTATGTGAACAGATACGGCCTTTGGTTGATTGTCCCATTTTATTCCTCACGGCTAAAACGGAAGAGGAAGCGATAGTAAAAGGGCTTATGACCGGCGGAGATGATTATATTACAAAGCCGTTCGGCGTTAAAGAGCTTAGTGCCCGAGTGAATGCTCATTTAAGAAGGGAACAGAGAGATAAACATCAATCGAAGAGAGTGATCTCCGGTTTTTTATTTGATTTTGATAGTAAAGAGGTATGTATCAATAACAACAAACTTAACCTAACAAAAAATGAATATAAAATCTGTGAATTTTTAGCTCAACATAAAGGGAGAACATTTTCGAGAGAACAAATTTACGAGGAGATTTATGGATTAGAGGGGAATGCCTTGTATTCAACCATTACTGAATTTATCAGAACGATCCGAAAAAAATGTAAAGAGCATCACGCAGACCCCATCAAAACGGTATGGGGCGTTGGGTACAAATGGGAATAGGTGTGAAGGGCCGGAAAACGCTTCTTAGGGAACTGGTAAAGTATATGGTGACCCTATGTGTGAGTTTAGTCGTACTTGCACTGCTATATATTTTTGTGAATACGATCGCGATGAACACAGGTTTCTCACATCCAGCGAATTATAATGAACGAGAAGCGGAAAAACTTGCGCCGAAGCTGGAAACCGTCGAAAAAGTAACTGCCGATATGATTCCTGATACAATGTCATATGCCATCCTCAACAAAGAAACAAAACAAAAAACGGCTGGGACTATTCAAGAAAAAGATCTGCAGCTGGTCAAAAAGAAGATTGAAAAAAAACCGTATGTCAATTATAAGCAAAAAGGATATTTGGTGATTGATAGAGGTAATGAATATTGTGTTTTGCAATATTCACTACGGGCCGATTTCGGTTCGCCTTTACTAAGAAAATACCTTCCTAATTATGAATTAACGAGTATTTGTATTTTGATTATCTTGCTCATTATAGTGATCTCTATTATAACAACCTACTTTGCGAATCGGTTAAGAAAGCATTTTGAGACATTGAACGTAATCACCCGATATATAAAAGAGCAAAATTTACAATTCACTCCCGAATTTACACATATTAAGGAATTCGATGATGTGATTGACTCTTTGATTGAAATGAGAGATGCACTTCAGTCCTCACTTGAGGCACAGTGGCGTTTGGAAAAAAACAAAAAAGAACAAATAGGCGCTTTGGCGCATGACATCAAGATTCCGATTACGATTATTAAGGGAAATGCTGAATTACTCAGCTTGTCAAAACAAAACGAAGAACAAGCTGAGTATACAAAATATATTCTTGGAGCAGGAAATCAAATTGAACAATATATTTATCAGCTCATTCACCTGTCGAGAACGGAGGATTCCTTAACGATTCATTTTGAAAAAGCATCTGTAGAGAAGTTGACAGAAACGTTACAGAAAGATATATCCGCCTATAAAGGAAATAAAAAGATAAACATTGTGTTCAAAAAAGAACATCTATTGAAAGAAGCGCAATTAGACCGGCAATTGTTACATAGGGCATTATTGAATATCTTAACAAATGCAGTTGACTATACACCGGAAGGCGGAACCGTCTCAGTACATGCAAAATGTGATTCTAAGTCTTTTTATTTTTTTGTGAGAGATACAGGAAGCGGATTTTCGGAAATAGCACTAAAAAAAGCAACAGAACTATTTTACATGGATGATAAGAGCCGCCATTCTAAAGGACATTATGGAATGGGATTGACGTTTGCTAAAAATGCAGTGAACCTTCACAGCGGAGAACTTGCTCTTGGAAATACTAAAGCTGGTGGAGGAGAGGTTCGAGTAAAAATCCCCTTAAATAAGGAATAAACCCAAGCCCTAACGGGGCGTGGGTTATTTTTAAATGGTAAACTGATCCATTCTCTCATTCAGCTTTTTCGCCAGCTGTTCAAGCTCTTCGGCATTCTCAAGCACTTGATCCAACGAGTGGGCGGATTGCTCGGTAATCGAAAATGTTTCTTCAATGCCGGCGGCAGACTCTTCAGATACAGAAGCGATGTTTTCAATCGACTGGTTGATGGTAATCGATTGGTTTGTTAACTGCTTCAGTCCATCCGTTACTTCCTTAATGCGGTCTGTCACATTGGTGACGGATTGTTTAATATGCTGCATAGCCTGTCCGGTGTCTGTCAGATTATCCGTTCCTTTTTCTACTTCTGTAAAACTGCTTTCCAAGTACTTAATAACGGTGTGGATTTCCTGCTGTGTGCCGCTTACAATCTGGGTAATATCCTGCACGGAATCAGAAACACCGTCAGCCAGCTTTCTGACTTCCTCAGCCACAACGGCGAAGCCTTTGCCGCTTTCTCCGGCGCGGGCAGCTTCGATTGCAGCGTTAAGTGACAGCAAATTTGTTTGCTCGGCAATTCCGTTGATAACTCGAACGAGCTTGTTGATATCCTGAGAATGCTGCTCCAGCGCCCTTACTTTATGCACAGCTTCTTGAACGATGTCATGGATGGTTTTCATTTGCTGTAATGATGTATTCATATTTTCGTTTCCGTTTACCGCGAGTTCGAGAACGCGTTGAGACGTACCGCTGATGGTGATCCCGTGATTATAGGCTTTATCAATACTTTCTGTAAATTCATTCATTGATTCGGCAATTGTCACGGCGTCTTGGGCCTGCTGTTCAGAGCCTTCAGCCATTTCATTCATCGTTTCGGTAATATATTTGCTGCCAGAGCTTGTTTCATTCATTGCGGTTGCCAACACCTGAGAAGATGAAAGAACTCGGCTTGATATTTCTTTGGAGTATCCGACAATATCTCTCAGACTGCCTACCATTTTTTGCAACGCTTCATTCAGATCGCCCAGTTCGTCTTTTGAATTGAGCGGCTCCATGTCATTTGATAGATCTCCCTCGGCAATTTGATTGGCGGATTTCTTCATTCGAATAATAGGTTTTACAATATTTCGCGTGATATAAAGCCAGATGAAAATGCTGATTATGATCGAAGCTGCCAAAAGCAAAGCCGTGTAAATAATCCCCTTATGGTATACATTCTTCGTTTCTTTTACCGCTGTGCTGCTGCCTTCTTTATTAAGGTCAACGAGCTGAGTGACAGATTTTTTCATATTTTCAAAGCTGGCTTCAGTCTGCGCTAATAAACCCCTTGCTTTGTCCATGTCATTCGTACGGCCGCTTTCTATAATTTGCTTATGAATATGAGTATAGGTACTTACTTCCGTTTGAAGCTGCTCAAACAATTTCTGTTCTTTATCATTTGAAATCGTTTTTTGGTAGCTATCAAGCTTTTGATTGATGTCTTCCATGACCTGATTCATTTCTTGATCAAGCGTATTCATTTTGTTTTTATCTGTGAGAATTAGAAAATCTTTTTCTTTAGAAGACAGGTGCTCGGTTAAATAATTAATCGATGTAATATCTTTAATGCCGTCAATCCATTTTGTGTCGATTTCATCTGTCTTTTGAATGATATGCTGCATATTAAAAGCGCCTATTCCGCCTATAAGTAAATTGATCAGGATCAGTGTCAAAAATACCAGACTGAATTTGCGGGAAATCGTCAGTCGCATACAGTGTTCTCCTTTAAGAAACGTAATGTGTAGATGCACTATATATCGGCGGAGAAATCACTTTTTTATGTGGAAAATAAAAACAGCTCCTTTTCTCATTTCTGAGATCAGAGCCGTTTTAGCAATTAGCTAAGAAAGGAAGGGTCAATCCAATCGGTCGCCCATTTGGAAATCTCTCCTAAAATGGGGGCGAGCGCCTTTCCTTTATCAGTTAATGAATATTCGATGCGAACCGGAGTTTCCGGGATGACATCCCGCTTTACCACTCCTTCAAGCTCAAGTTCTTTCAGCCTTTCTGACAGAACTCTGCCGCTTAGATTTGGAAGTGCTGCTTCAATTTCACTGAATCGCTGCGACCCATTCAAGAGCTGAAATACGATCAAGGCGACCCAGCGTTTACTCAAGATGTCGACTGCTTTTTCAAATCTAGGACACATTTCTGATTGGTTCATTCTTTTCACCTCGTCTGTCACTATTATAACGCAAATAACGAGGGAAGGTATGCAGGCGTGATTTGTCACATGCAGAAAGAGAAACAGGGGATTAGGATGAGGAGGCGCGTTTTTTCGCTTCAGAAGCTAAAAAATCGAAGTATTTGCTGAGATTTTCAATATCCTGCTTTGAAAGGTGCTCCCACTTTTGGCTATTGAAAATCGGGAGGTGTTCAGCTCCGCGAGTGACAGCCGTCTGGTAAATGTCATAAATGGATTGATAGTTTTCTGATGCTTCGCGGATTGCTTCTGGAAAGGTCTGAATATGGCCTGCGGCAGCCATCAGGTTTTCGTAGGGCACTTTCAGTACAGACGCCAGTTTTTTAATGGTGGAAGGTTTTGGTGTGCCTCGTTTGCCGTTTTCAATCTTTGAAATGGTGGCCGAGCTGATGCCTGAATACACCGCAAGCTGATTCACTGTCAGCTTGCGGGCGCGGCGCAGCTCCCGTAATTGCTGTCCGAACGGTGACATGGTGATCGCCTCACATTTCTATCAAGAGTTAGTCATCATCAGACCGTTTTTTGGCTTCATCTGAAATAAACGCAAAATAATGATCCAGCATGAGTAAATCTTCTTTATTGAGATATTGCCACTTTTCGGTCTCAAGAAGAGCAAGGTTTTTCAAGTCGTAGACCTCCGCTTTTTCAAGCAGCTTGCACTTTGTTTCATAAGAGGCCCTGGCTTCATGCACTTCTTCGATGTAACCAGCCTTATACATAAGCCCTTCATAAGGAATTTTTAAGGCTGCCGCCAGTTTTTTGATGGTTGCAGGTTTGGGGACACCTCGTTTGCCGTTTTCGATTCTCGAGATGCCGGCTGCGCTTACACCTGAATAAGTCGCAAGCTGGTTGACTGTTAATTTTCTCTCTTCACGTAATGCCCGCAATTGTTCGCCAAAGCTTTCCATATGTCTCACCCCGTTCCTCGCTGTTACTCATATTCTAGTATGTTTATTGACTAAAGGGAATAGGTAGGTTGGAAATGTATTGACAAAAGTTAACATAAGCCGTAATGTAAAAGTATAGAAAAAAGTTTTTCCAGAAACGGAAGGTGAGGAAAGTGCCGGTAGAAAAGATACAGATTAAACGTGATTATGTCTTGCAGTATATGGTCAATAATGATTATTCTCTTAATCAGCTTGCGCTGGAAATCGGAGTCTCACCCGCCACACTCAGCCGTGTGCTGAATGGAGAAAGACGGCCGGGGCAGCTTGTAATCGGTAAAATGCTTCACTATTTTAATTTGAAATTTGAGGACCTTTTTTACTATGATTTTATTGACAAAAGTCAATAAAGGACTATAAAAACGCAAGGAAACCAAGCGTTTTTTATCCCTGTGAATGATGTGTCAGCACAAACCCTGTCACCAGTTCGTTGCATGTTTTCCATTGTTTTGTCGGCAGCTGATGCCCCTGATATTCCAATCTGAAAAATTCGGCATGGCTGCATGCTTTGCGGTAATAGTTTGAGGCTGGGAAGGTCCAGTCCCGCAGGCCGCCATACATGAACAGCATCGGCATGTTTAGGTGGGGCAGCTGTTCAATGCAGTTGTAGCTAAGTGAATCCTGATAATACTGATGCCAATGGGCAAGGTTTGCTTTTTTCATATGATATGTTAATAAGTTCCGAAGTTCTTTGTTATTTGTGTGGCTGACAGCAAGGATTTTTATGAGCAGCCAGGCGTTTTTCTCAAGCAGATACATCCCCGACTTGTGAATCTTCTCTCCAATTATGTTATGAACAGCGGGGTAAGCGCCGGACAGAACAAGATGCGACACTTTGTCCGGGCGGGTGAAGCCGATGTGCTGCGCGATTAAGCCGCCGGCGGAATACCCGAATAGCACAGCCTTATCAATGTGCAGAGCGTCCATGAATTTCACGATTTCGTCTGCGTAATAAGAAATAGAGGCTGGCTGATCCGCATGATCGCTGTCACCGTGGCCGCTTAAATCGGGAAAAATCACCCTGAAATGCTCGGAAAGAAAGCGCTGATAATAAAAAACCTTGCGCCCCATGCCCGGCGGATGGATGAAAATGATCGGAATTCCCTGTCCATATTCCTCATAATAAAGATGTTTTCTGCTGGCCATGCTGATAAGAGGCATTGTTTTTCTCCTTTTGATTTTCGTATGAATAGGGTAACCAAGATAAAACGCCCTTATCCCGCGTCTGATACAGCGTGACATGCCATCCCTTTTCATGTAAAATAGAAGTAATGTAGGCCAGTGAGTCTGGAGGTGTAAGGGATGCACGCAGTTTTGATTACCTTATTGGTTATCGTCAGCATTGCACTTATTATTGTCGTTTTGCTTCAATCCAGTAAAAGCGCCGGATTATCTGGTGCGATTTCAGGCGGAGCGGAGCAGCTCTTCGGGAAACAAAAAGCAAGAGGTCTTGATTTGATTTTGCACCGCATCACGGTTGTGCTGGCAGTCTTGTTTTTCGTGTTAACGATTGCGCTTGCTTATATTTTATAGGGCAATGTTTGTATAAGGTCTGATGTGAAGTCAGGCCTTTTTCACGTTTCAGGCTGATATTCAGAGCGTTTTTTTCTGATCAAACTGTGGAAAACTAAATTGACCGTGCAGATAGAAAGGGAGACATGAGCATGAAAGTTGTGACACCAAAACCATTTACATTTAAAGGCGGAGACAAAGCGGTGCTTTTGCTGCATGGCTTTACAGGAAATACAGCGGATGTAAGAATGCTGGGGCGTTACTTGAATGAACGGGGCTATACATGCCGCGCGCCTCAATATGAAGGACATGGCGTGCCTCCTGAAGAACTTGTACATACAGGGCCTGAAGACTGGTGGAAAAACGTGATGGATGGCTATGAATCCTTAAAATCTGAAGGCTATGAGAACATTGCCGCCTGCGGACTGTCGCTTGGCGGGGTTTTTTCGCTGAAATTGGGTTACACTGTACCCATAAAGGGAATTGTCCCAATGTGTGCGCCGATGCATATTAAGAGTGAAGAGGTCATGTATCAGGGCGTCCTTTCATACGCTCGCAATTATAAAAAATTCGAGGGGAAAAACCCGGAGCAGATTGAAGAGGAAATGAAGGAATTCGAAAAAACGCCGATGAACACGCTCAAGGCGCTGCAAGACTTAATTGCTGATGTGCGGAATAATGTCGATATGATTTATTCACCGACATTTGTGGTGCAGGCCCGGCATGATCACATGATTAATACCGAAAGCGCCAATATCATTTACAACGAAGTGGAAACTGACGATAAGCAGCTGAAATGGTACGAGGAATCAGGCCATGTCATTACGTTAGACAAAGAACGTGATCTCGTCCATCAAGATGTGTATGAATTTTTAGAGAAGCTCGATTGGTAATCAACAGGAGGTTGGATAATGGAAAAAGAAGCATTTATGGAAAAGCTTCTCTCGTTTATGAAGGAAGAGGCGTACAAACCTCTAACCGTTCAGGAACTTGAGGAGATGCTGAATATTACGGAAGCCGAGGAGTTTAAAGAGCTCGTCAAAGCGTTAGTCGCCTTGGAAGAAAAAGGGCAGATCGTCCGGACGAGAAGCGACCGTTACGGCATTCCAGAGAAGATGAATTTAATAAAAGGTAAGATTTCAGCGCACGCAAAAGGATTTGCCTTTTTGCTGCCTGAGGATACGTCATTAAGCGATGTGTTTATTCCGCCAAATGAGTTGAATACAGCAATGAATGGCGATATCGTCATGGTTCGGCTGAATTCACAGTCAAGCGGCTCCAGACAGGAAGGGACCGTCATCCGCATTTTAGAAAGAGCGATTCAGAAGGTTGTCGGTACGTATACAGAAACGAGAAACTTCGGCTTTGTCATTCCGGACGACAAAAAAATCACGAGTGACATCTTCATCCCGAAAAATGGGAAAAACGGAGCTGCGGAAGGGCATAAGGTTGTTGTCAAGCTGACGAGTTATCCTGAAGGCCGCATGAACGCCGAGGGCGAGATTGAAACCATTCTAGGCCATAAAAATGATCCGGGCATTGATATTTTATCGGTCATTCATAAGCACGGCCTGCCGGGCGAATTTCCTGCAGATGCAATGGAACAGGCATCAAATACGCCTGACACCATTGATGAAAAAGACTTGAAAGACCGCCGTGATCTTCGTGATCAAGTGATTGTCACCATTGATGGCGCGGACGCGAAGGACTTGGATGATGCGGTTACCGTAACCAAGCTTGATGACGGAAGCTACAAGCTTGGCGTTCACATTGCTGATGTCAGCCATTACGTAACCGAAAACTCTCCGATTGATAAAGAAGCGCTTGAAAGAGGAACGAGTGTGTATTTGGTTGACCGGGTCATCCCGATGATTCCGCACAGACTGTCAAACGGCATTTGTTCTTTAAATCCAAAGGTTGACCGCCTGACACTTTCCTGTGAAATGACGATTAATAGTCAGGGACAGGTGACAGAGCATCAAATCTTCCAAAGTGTCATCAAAACAACGGAAAGAATGACATATTCAGATGTGAATAAAATTTTGGTTGACGATGACGAAGAGATGAAACAAAAATACGAGCCTCTTGTCCCGATGTTTAAAGATATGGAGCGCTTAGCCCAAATTTTGCGCGACAAGCGGATGAACCGCGGTGCCGTTGATTTTGATTTCAAGGAAGCAAAAGTGCTTGTTGATGATGAAGGCGCGGTGAAAGACGTTGTGATCAGAGAACGTTCTGTCGCCGAGAAGCTGATTGAAGAATTTATGCTTGTGGCGAACGAAACGGTAGCGGAGCATTTCCATTGGATGAACGTGCCGTTTATATATCGGATTCACGAAGAGCCGAACGCTGAAAAGCTGCAAAAGTTTTTAGAGTTCGTGACGACATTTGGCTATGTGGTGAAAGGAACGGCGGGGAATATTCATCCGCGTGCGCTACAAAGCATACTGGACGCTGTGCGTGACAGGCCTGAAGAGACTGTTATATCTACTGTCATGCTTCGTTCGATGAAACAAGCGAAATACGACCCGCAAAGCTTAGGGCACTTTGGCCTGTCGACGGAATTCTATACGCATTTTACATCTCCGATCCGCCGTTATCCAGACTTAATCGTCCACCGTTTGATCAGAACGTATTTAATCAACGGCAAAGTCGATGAAGCGACACAGGAAAAGTGGGCAGAACGCCTGCCGGATATCGCTGAGCATACATCAACGATGGAACGCCGTGCAGTTGACGCCGAGCGTGAAACGGATGATTTGAAAAAAGCGGAATACATGCTTGATAAAATCGGTGAAGAGTTTGACGGCATGATCAGCTCTGTAACAAACTTCGGAATGTTTGTCGAGCTGCCGAATACAATTGAAGGACTTGTTCACGTCAGCTTTATGACGGATGACTACTATCGCTTTGATGAACAGCATTTTGCGATGATCGGCGAGCGGACGGGCAACGTCTTCCGCATTGGGGATGAAATCACAATCAAGGTTGTCGATGTCAATAAAGACGAGCGCAATATCGACTTTGAAATCGTCGGTATGAAGGGTTCTCCGCGACGTCCGAGAGAACTTGACAGCAATCGGAGCAGAAAACGCGGAAAGCCTGCCAGAAAGCGCGTCCAAACCACTAATACGCCTGTTTCACCAGCACCGACTGAGGAAAAAGGGGAATGGTTCACGAAGCCGAAGTCGAAGCCGAAAAAGAAAAAACGCGGTTTTCAAAACGCGCCGAAACAAAAACGGAAAAAGAAGAAATAACAGCACAACCAGCAAATAGGGCCGCGGCGCTCTATTTGCTTTCTTTCGGAAACAGCTTTTCATTGTAGCGGTACGTGACATTTGGTAAAATAGAGCGTATCGCAAAAGGTGGACAGTTTTTCCTTAGAGAGGAGGTTCTGGCATGCCAAAAGGGTCAGGAAAAGTATTATCTCAAAATAAAAAAGCCAATCACGATTATTTTATAGAAGAAACCTATGAAACAGGCATCGTCTTGCAAGGAACCGAAATCAAAGCGATTCGTGCAGGCCGTGTAAACCTAAAGGATTCCTTCGCCAAAATTGAGGGGGGAGAAGTGTTTCTCCACAATATGCACGTCAGCCCATATGAGCAAGGTAACCGCTATAACCACGATCCGCTCCGGACGAGAAAGCTATTAATGCACCGCAAGGAGATTAACAAGCTGATCGGGTTAACAAAGGAAAAAGGCTATTCTCTCGTACCGCTGAAGCTATATTTAAAAAATGGCTTTGCTAAAGTGCTTCTCGGCCTTGGAAAAGGGAAGAAGAACTATGACAAACGAGATGATCTGAAGCGCAAGGACGCGAAGCGGGAAATCGAGAGAGCGTTTAGAGACAGTCAAAAAGGCTTCTAAAGGCATAGTGCTTGATCCAAAAATCAGGCCTGTGCTATACTGTGTTCACGATCGGATCACAGCGTGATTCATTTGAAGGATTTGACAATTGAAAAGCGCCAGAATCGTGTTATAATAAGACTATAGCCAGTTGAGTGAAAGCTTGATAATTTTCTCCCGTATTTCCCTTATAACAAGGGGACGTTACGGATTCGACAGGGATGGATCGAGCTTGAGCTGCGAGCCGAGAGGCGATCTCGTAAACACGCACCTAAATATAACTGGCAAAACTAACAGTTTTAACTCAAACGTAGCACTAGCTGCCTAATAAGCGCAGCGAGCTCTTCCTGACATTGCCTATGTGTCTGTGAAGAGCACATCCAAGTAGGCTACGCTTGCGTTCCCGTCTGAGAACGTAAGAAGAGACGAACAGACTAGCTCTCGGAAGGCCAGCCCGCAGGCAAGAAGATGAGTGAAACCCTAATATGCAGGCTACGCTCGTAGACGCTTAAGTAATCGGTGTCTCTGGACGTGGGTTCGACTCCCACCGTCTCCATACATAACGCCGAAACCGCAGTGTTATCAAGGCTTTCAAAGCCTTCGATAGCACTGCGGTAACATTTTGGCAACATTTTTATGTCCAATCCTTTGAGCAATGACCAAAGGATGGCATCACTTAATGAAAATAAAGCAGAACCTCTGATGAGGTTCTGCTTTATTTTTTTTCGGATCACAGGCACTAAAAAGTACGTACTTCTATTTCAATCCCAGCTGTTTCATACTGATTGCAGAGCAGCTGTTTCACTAAACGCATTTCTGTCAATAAATAAGAGGAACGTAAAACGGAGGGATGAAGCATGAAGCTGAATTTACAAGGAAAAACTGCCCTGGTGACAGGTTCGACATCGGGGATTGGCAAAGCCATTGCTTCTTCGTTAGCTGAAGAAGGCGCGGCAGTGATCATCAATGGGCGCCGAGAAGAGAAAGTGAATCAGACGATAGAAGAATTGAAAACGCAACATTCAGAAATGGTCCTGTATCCGGCTGCGTTTGACTTGGGAACAGAAGAAGGCTGCAACGAGCTGTTTCAGGCATATCCGCACGTTGATATTTTGGTTAACAATTTAGGGATTTTTGAACCGGCGGAGTACTTTGATATTCCCGATGATGAATGGTTTCGTTTTTTTGAAGTGAACATTATGAGCGGAGTAAGGCTGACACGTAAGTATTTGCACAATATGATCGAGAAAAAAGAAGGGCGTGTCATTTTCATTGCCAGTGAAGCGGCGATTATGCCGTCTCAGGAAATGGCCCATTACAGTGCGACAAAAACGATGCAGTTGTCCATTTCCCGCAGTTTGGCGGAGCTGGCAACCGGCACGAATGTCACAGTCAACACTGTTATGCCGGGTTCTACCTTAACAGAAGGTGTGGAAACCATGCTGAATTCGCTGTATCCGGGTGAAAACTTGACTGTTCAAGAAGCTGAGGCTCGTTTTATGAAAGAAAACCGGCCGACATCCATTATTCAAAGACTGATCCGGCCGGAAGAAATCGCTCACTTCGTGACATTTTTAAGCAGCCCGCTATCATCTGCGATCAATGGCGCCGCGCTTCGAGCGGACGGCGGTTTGGTACGCAGTGTCTTTTAAACCTCTCTCAAAAGGAGAGGTTTTTTATTTGCAGTGGATTTTCAAAAATTCGATTTGGTCTTATTTGATGGCTGTTTAATGAATATTTATGTTCTCTTAAAGGAAAATCATGCAACAAAGTAATCGTGTGTTGAATTTCTTAAAAGCGACTAAATGAGAAGGGTTTTACACATTTACACATTTAAAGGTCATATAGTTAAAATTGCTGAGGACAATGAAAGAACCATAACTTTCAAGTTATATGTCTCTTATGAAAGAGCTCAGCGCGATGTGTGCGAAGTTGCGAATAACTATTGAGAAGTGAAATAATCTTTAATTCAAGATGTTTTGCTTGAAAGTAATTTTTATTGTCTCTATAATAAACCCTAAGAGAGAAAGAATAATGACAGCGCATCTGGATGATAATAATTGATGTGTGATTTTTAAAAACGAAAGGGCTGGTAAAAATGGCAAAAGTATTGTATATCACTGCTCACCCGCATGATGAAGCAACTTCTTACAGTATGGCAACAGGTAAAGCATTCATCGAATCTTACAAAGAAGCGAATCCAAATGATGAGGTTGTACATATTGATTTGTACACTGAAAACATCCCGCACATTGACGCAGATGTCTTCAGCGGCTGGGGCAAGCTTCAGTCAGGCACAGGATTTGACGAGCTTTCTGAAAGCGAAAAAGCGAAAGTGAGCCGTCTGGGAGAGCTTAGCGATCAATTTGCTTCTGCTGATAAGTATGTATTCGTGACTCCTTTATGGAACTTCTCATTCCCGCCAGTAATGAAAGCGTATCTTGATTCTGTTGCAGTTGCAGGAAAATCATTCAAATACACTGAACAAGGTCCTGTCGGCTTGTTGACAGACAAAAAAGCAATTCATATCCAAGCGCGCGGCGGCTACTATTCAGAAGGCCCTGCGGCTGAAATGGAAATGGGCCACCGTTATATCGGCATCATGATGAACTTCTTCGGCGTCCCATCCTTCGATGGCATTTTCGTAGAAGGGCAAAATGCAGAGCCTGATAAAGCACAGCAAATCAAAGAAGACGCGATTGCGCGTGCGAAAGAAGCAGGAAAAACATTTTAATGAAAAAGCCTCCCTTTTCGCGGGGAGGCTTTTGTTTATTCTTCAAGCATAATGGTTCGTTTCTCTTCACTGCTTTTCATCGCCGCTTCAATGATGCGGATAACATTGATTCCTTCTTCAGCGGTAATAGGCAGCGTGTCGCCTTTCCGCATGCTTTTGGCTATTTCGCGGTAATAAGTAAGGTAAGAGCCATTTACCGATGGAATGGTTTCTGTTTTTTTGTCTGTGCCGTGAACGGTTGTCAGCTCTCCGTAAAACGTCGGATCATCTGCTCCCCAGCTGTCATCCTCCGGTTTTTTACCCGCCCTGAGTGCGGCTTCCTGTCCATCAATTCCGTATTTGATAAAGCTGGAATGCTGTCCGTGAATTTGATAACGCGGGCCATTCGCCGGAACGACCGACCCGCCGTATAAAATGGCTTGGAGCTTGCCGTAATCCATTATCAAATGAAAATAATCAACGGTTTTGGCATTTTCCCGCTGGGTCATCACATTTGCAGTGACGGCTTTAGGCATTCCAAACAAATGGAGGGTTTGGTCTATGATATGGGAGCCAAGGTCATACAGCGTACCGGTGGCGACGCCTTCTTTATCCCGCCAGCGCGTTGCTTGAACCTCAGGTCTGTAGCGGTCATAGGAGACTTGATATGTATTGATATCTTCAAGAGACCCGTCAGCAATCAGTTTTTTAATCGTTAGAAAGTCATTATCCCAGCGCCGGTTATGATAGACACTTAGCAATACACCTTTTTCATCGGCAGCCTTCTTTAATTTCTGTCCCTCTTCGGCTGTCGCAGTCATCGGTTTTTCAATGACAACATGTTTACCGGCCTCAATACATGCCATAGCGTGCTCATAATGAAGGGCGCTCGGGGTAGTGACAATAACAAGCTCAATGCCCGGATCATTTGTGATGGCCTTAAGCTCATGCACAACTTCAGCATCCGGAAAATCTCGTTTTACTTCTTCTGTCCGTGATGTCATGACTTTGCTGATGTGGTACTCATTGAGAACGGCAAGCAGCGGCGCGTGAAAAACAGAACCCGACAGTCCGTATCCTAATATCCCAACCTGTATCGTATCCACTTTTTTCTCCCCTTTAAAAGCGTTTTCACATGAGATATATACCCTCTGGTGAAAATGGTAAAACCTAACTGGTGCACTTTTTTGCGGCAAGCTTAGACAACAGTTTGTACAATCAGTATAATGGGAATTAATATAAGAAACAGAGGTGTACGGATGGAGAACCATAACGAACATAAAGCATTAAATCATAAAAGCTCAAAGGAAAAGGATCAAATCACAAACCGCTTGAAGCGGATTGAAGGCCAGGTCAGAGGAATTCAAAATATGGTAGAAAACGATCGATATTGTGTGGACATACTTGTACAGATTTCAGCTGTTCAGGCGGCAATGAAAAATGTGGCGCTTCATTTGCTTGAGGATCATGCCCATCATTGTGTGGCAGATGCTATCAAAAGCGGAGACGGAGAACAGGCGATTTCTGAGCTATTAGACATATTTAAGAAGTTCACAAAGTCATAAAGTCTTTTTCAGTTGTAATACCCTACGGGGGTATGGTAGGATAAAGTCAGAAAGATAAACAGGAGGAATTCAGATGGAACAAAAAACATTGCAAGTGGAAGGAATGTCTTGTCAGCACTGCGTCAAAGCAGTTGAAACGAGTGTAGGAGAATTGAACGGCGTCAATGCTGTGCAAGTCGATCTGGAAGCGGGAAAAGTCGATGTTTCGTTTGATGCTGACAAAGTATCAGTTAAGGACATTTCAGATGCAATAGAAGATCAGGGCTATGATGTAGCTGAGTGATGCAAAGTATCGCGCCTTTATGGGGCGCGATATTTCTTAAATTCTTATATACCCCCGGGGTGTATATAAAGGAGTGAGTATGTTGAGTGAACAAAAGGAAATTGCCATGCAGATATCTGGGATGACCTGTGCGGCCTGTGCCACTAGAATTGAAAAAGGCCTCAAGCGGTTGCCGGGTGTCACAGACGCCAACGTCAATCTGGCAATGGAAACGTCAAATGTCACCTACGATCCTGCTGAAACAGGGGCTGAAGCGATTCAAGGGAAAATCGAAAAGTTGGGTTATCATGTCGTAACAGAAAAAGCTGAATTCGATATTGAGGGCATGACCTGTGCGGCCTGCGCCAATCGGATTGAAAAGCGGCTCAATAAAATGGAAGGCGTCACAAACGCTCCCGTAAATTTCGCTTTAGAAACAGTTATGGTCGAGTACAATCCAAAAGAAGCATCTGTCGGCGATTTGAAAGAAATCGTTGATAAACTGGGATATAAGCTTAAACCAAAGGGCGACGAGGACGGTGAGGCGGCTGCATCTAAAAAGAAAGATGAACGGAAACAAATGGCGAGATTGATCTTTTCAGCAGTTCTGTCGTTTCCATTGCTCTGGGCGATGGTGAGTCATTTTACGTTCACATCGTTCATTTGGGTGCCGGATATATTCCTTAATCCATGGATGCAGTTTGCGCTGGCGACGCCAGTGCAGTTTCTGATCGGCTGGCCATTTTATGTTAGTGCGTATAAGGCGCTCAAAAATAAAAGCGCCAATATGGATGTGTTGGTCGCGCTCGGGACGACGGCTGCTTACGCTTACAGTCTTTATCTTACAATTCAAAGCTTCGGTTCCCACGGGCATACAGACGGTCTTTACTATGAAACAAGCGCGATTTTGCTGACACTGATCTTATTGGGTAAGCTGTTTGAAACAAAAGCAAAGGGCCGTTCATCAGATGCCATTAAAAAGCTGATGAAGCTTCAAGCGAAAACAGCGACTGTCGTAAGAGATGGACAGGAACAAATCATCCCGATAGACGAAGTGCTTGTCGATGACGTTGTTTACGTCAAACCGGGCGAACGAATTCCTGTCGACGGAGAAGTAATTGAAGGCCTCTCGGCAGTTGATGAATCGATGATTACCGGAGAAAGTCTTCCTGTTGACAAAAAACCAGGTGACAGCGTGACAGGCGCAACCGTGAACTCAAACGGTTTCCTGAAAATCAAAGCAGTCAATGTCGGAAAGGATACGGCGCTTTCTCATATCATCAAAATCGTCGAGGAAGCACAAGGATCAAAAGCACCAATCCAGCGTCTCGCTGATCAGATTTCCGGCATTTTTGTGCCTATCGTATTAGGGATTGCGGTTCTCACGTTCCTCATTTGGTATCTTTGGGCCGCTCCCGGCGATTTTTCTGAAGCGATCAGCAAGTTCATTGCGGTTCTTGTCATTGCTTGTCCTTGCGCCCTCGGCCTTGCCACTCCGACGAGTATTATGGCTGGATCTGGGCGCGCTGCTGAATTCGGGATTCTTTTTAAAGGCGGCGAGCATTTAGAGAAAACATATCGTCTTGATACGATTGTTCTCGATAAAACCGGAACTGTCACAAACGGGAAGCCGCAACTGACAGATGCTATTCCGGTCGGCCGCTTTGAAGAAACCGACCTGCTTCAATTTGCAGCGGCAGCCGAAACGGGATCGGAGCACCCGCTCGGTGAAGCAATTGTTGCCGGGGTGAAAGACAAAGGGCTTGAGATACCGAAGCTGACCCGCTTTGAAGCAAAAATCGGCGCAGGCATTTTGGCTGAAGCCGGAGGCAAAACCATTCTTGTCGGCACAAGAAAGTTAATGGAGAGTGAACAGGTTGAGCATAGATCACTTCTTGCCCAAATGGAAGAACTTGAAGCGGAAGGAAAAACGGTTATGCTAGTTTCCATTGAAGGTGAAGCCGCAGGGCTTGTAGCTGTTGCCGATACGATAAAAGACACGTCACGGGCGGCAGTGGCGCGTCTGAAAGAGTTGGGGCTCGATGTCATCATGATGACAGGTGACAACCGCAGGACCGCAGAAGCCATCGCGAAGGAAGCTGGAATTACGAGTGTTATTGCGGAAGTCCTGCCTGAACAAAAGGCTGCGGAAATTTCCCGCCTGCAAAAAGAAGGTCGTCAGACGGCCATGGTGGGCGACGGAATTAACGATGCGCCGGCGCTTGCCACAGCCGATATTGGCATGGCAATTGGAACAGGGACGGACATTGCCATGGAATCAGCAGATATTACGCTGATTCGCGGCGACTTGAACAGCATTGCCGACGCAATCCGCATGAGCAGACTGACAATGAAAAATATTAAACAAAACTTATTCTGGGCGCTTGGCTATAACAGCCTCGGCATCCCAATCGCGGCGCTCGGATTTTTAGCTCCGTGGATCGCGGGAGCAGCAATGGCTTTCAGCTCTGTTTCTGTTGTTCTGAATGCGTTGCGTCTGCAGAGAGTAAAATAAAAATCGGCTATATGCCGGTTTTTGTTTTATATTGACACTTTCAGGGAATTGAACATATAATAGATGTAATTAATATATGAGTATATGTTCATATATATAAATTCACGAATACTCATTGATGCGCTTTAAAGAGGGAACCTTAAATCGGAAGGTAAGGTGAGACTAGTGAAACAGGAATATGTTCTGGACGGTTTGGATTGCAGCAACTGTGCTCAAAAAATTGAAAATGGCATCAAAGGCATAAATGGCATTGACGAATGTGCGGTTAATTTTGCGGCAAGCACCTTAATTGTCTCAGCTGATGGAAAAGAAGAGCGATGGGTCACCGATAAGGTGGAGAAAAAGGTGAAATCAATCGATCCGCATGTAATGGTTCGTCAAAAGCATAAAAAGAAGCCGGCTGATGACGGGTATCGTCATCGAATGATTAAGATGCTGGTTAGAATGTCAGCGGCTGTCATATTTGGAGCAGCGGCTTATTTCGTTCATTCCCGAACAATCGAATTTTTGCTTTTCCTCGCCGCCTATTTGATTATTGGCGGTGACATTATCATTCGGGCAGTCAAAAACATCAGCCGCGGTCAGGTGTTTGATGAGCATTTCTTGATGGCTCTTGCCACAATCGGCGCTTTTTTGATTCAGCAATACCCAGAAGGCGTCGCCGTTATGCTGTTTTATCAAATTGGCGAGCTTTTTCAAGGAGCAGCGGTCAGCCGGTCTAGAAAATCGATCAGTGCACTAATGGACATACGGCCTGATTATGCCAATGTGAAAACAGAGAACGGCATTGAACAGGTTTCTCCGGAAGATGTTCAGACAGGTAATATTATTGTGGTCAACCCGGGAGAAAGCATCCCGCTTGACGGTAAGGTTGTGCTGGGATCAGCAATGGTTGATACATCCGCTTTGACCGGTGAATCTGTACCGAGAAAAGCCGCAGAAGGGCAAGAGGTCATGTCAGGCTTTATCAACCAAAACGGCGTTCTCCATATTGAAGTCACAAAGGGCTATCAGGAATCTGCAGTATCGAAAATATTAGATTTGGTTCAGAATGCGAGCAGCCGTAAAGCCCGGACGGAAAACTTTATCACGAAATTTGCCAAGTATTATACACCTGCCGTGGTGATCATCGCGGCATTGCTGGCCTTTGTCCCTCCGCTGGTTCTTTCTGACGCCGCACTTTCCGATTGGGTGTACCGCGCGCTTATTTTCTTAGTGATTTCTTGCCCATGTGCGCTCGTTGTTTCTATACCGCTCGGTTTTTTCGGCGGGATTGGCGCAGCCTCAAAGGCTGGAGTGCTTGTGAAGGGAAGCAATTATTTAGAAGCCTTGAATCAAGTCAAATACGCTGTGTTTGATAAAACAGGGACACTAACAAAAGGCAGCTTTGAAGTAACAGAAATCAAACCTGCAGAAGGATTCACAAAGGATCGTTTGCTTGAAGCGGCCGCATATGCTGAGCTTCATTCACAGCATCCGATTGCTGAATCTGTTCGTAAAGCCTACGGAAAAGCAATTTCCTCTGACGCGATAGAATCCTATGAGGAAATAGCGGGCCACGGCATTGTTGCAAATGTAAACGGAACTAAGATTCTTGCCGGGAATAAAAAACTCATGGAAAGAGAACAGATTGAGGGCGTCTCAGATGAGCATGCCGGGACGATCGTACACATTGCTGTTGATCAACGCTATGCCGGAGCCATCATTATAGCGGATGAAGTAAAAGAAGATGCAGCACAGGCGATTGCCGATTTGAAATCATTCGGAATTAAACAGACAATTATGCTGACAGGTGATTCGAAACAAACAGGAGAAGCTGTCGGAAAACAGCTAGGCATCGACGAGGTGTATGCGGAGCTGCTGCCGCAGGATAAAGTGTCGCGGGTCGAAGCGTTAGAAGCCGAGCTTTCACAAAATGAAAAACTCATTTTTGTCGGTGACGGTATCAATGATACGCCGGTGCTTGCGCGTGCAGATATCGGAGCAGCCATGGGCGGACTTGGTTCAGACGCCGCGGTCGAAGCTGCAGACGTTGTGCTGATGACAGATCAGCCGTCCAAAATAGCGGAAGCGATTCGGATTGCGAAACGGACGCGGCGAATCGTGTGGCAAAACATCGGCTTTGCTTTAGGTGTAAAAGCGGTCTTTCTCATTCTTGGAGCATTTGGAATTGCGACGATGTGGGAAGCGGTTTTCTCAGATGTCGGCGTTACACTGCTCGCTGTGGCAAACGCCATGCGCGTTATGCGTGTCAAAAACAGATAAATTGTCGGAGAGAATTCAATTTTTCGGGGTTTTCTTACCGGCGCTTGTCTTGTTAAAATAAAGAAGTGGGTCAGATGTGATCCGCTTCTTTTTTAATTTTAAAACGATGAGGTGTCGGAGTGAAAAAGAAACAGCAGTCTTCTGCGAAATTTGCGGTTATCCTTACGGTTGTGGTTGTTGTCTTATTAGCAGCCATTGTTATCATTAATAACAAAATGGAACAAGACAATGAAGCGGTTTCCGCACAGCCGTCTATTAAAGGCCAGCCTGTGCTCGGCAAGGATGATGCACCGGTAACTGTAGTTGAATTCGGAGATTACAAATGTCCGTCTTGTAAGATGTTTAACAGTGACATCTTCCCAAAGATACAAAAAGACTTTATTGATAAGGGCGATGTGAAATTTTCATTCGTGAATGTGATGTTTCATGGAAAAGGCTCTAGATTAGCGGCTCTTGCATCAGAGGAAGTATGGAAAGAAGACCCTGACTCTTTCTGGGCATTCCATGAAAAGCTGTTCGAGAAACAGCCGGACACAGAACAGGAATGGGTAACACCAGCCGTCCTTGGTGATCTTGCCAAAAGCACCACAAAGATAAAACCTGAGGCGCTCAAGGACAACCTTGATAAGGAAACATTCGCTTCTCAAGTGGAAAAAGATTCTAACCTTAATCAGAAGATGAACATAAAAGAAACACCGACGATTTACGTGAATGATAAAGTGATCAAACATTTTGCGGATTATAAGGAAATCAAAGAAACGATAGAAAAAGAGCTGAAAGGGAAGTAGTCATATGAAAAAAAGAATCGTATTTTTATATGCTTCCTGGGTTGTCGCTCTTGTCGCTATGCTCGGCAGCCTGTATTTCAGTGAAATCAGAAAATTCGTCCCGTGTGAGCTGTGCTGGTACCAGCGTATCCTCATGTATCCGCTCGTGCTGATTTTAGGAATCGCGACCTTTCAAGGGGACACACGCGTGAAAAAATATGTGCTTCCGATGGCGATTATCGGAGCATTCGTTTCGACAATGCACTATTTAGAGCAAAAAGTGCCCGGCTTTGCCGGTATTAAGCCGTGTATAAGCGGCGTGCCGTGCTCAGGCCAATATATAAACTGGTTCGGCTTTATAACCATTCCATTCCTGGCCCTGATTGCTTTTATCCTGATTATTGTTTTTATGTGCCTGCTGAAAGGTGAAAAATCTGAGTAACGATAAAGCGTCCGCGTATGCCGGGTGCTTTTTTTGAATCTCGAAAACCCGTTTGATATATTCTCTCAACATTTATCTTTTTTATCGTAAAAATGTTGTTGATTTTACGCTCGAGCGATTATAAAATCTAGAGGTCGTCAGAAAAATTAACAAACATAAAGGGAGTCATCAGAATGGCTTGGGAGCTTCTCAGTGTAATTGGCATCATTGCGTTTGCAGTCAGTGGTGCAATCGTTGCGATGGAAGAGGAATATGATATTTTAGGAGTTTATATATTAGGAATCGTCACTGCCTTTGGAGGAGGAGCGATCCGTAATTTGCTGATCGGAGTTCCGGTGTCAGCATTATGGGAGCAAGGCGCATATTTTCAGATCGCTCTCGTGGCTATTACCATTGTGTTTCTATTTCCGAAGCTGTTGCTGAAGCATTGGAACAAATGGGGCAATTTATCAGATGCGATCGGCCTCGCAGCTTTCGCCATCCAAGGCGCGCTGTATGCCGTCAAAATGGGCCATCCGCTCAGTGCCGTCATTGTGGCTGCGGTGCTGACCGGGAGCGGCGGCGGTATAATTCGCGATCTTCTTGCCGGACGCAAGCCGCTTGTGCTGAAAGCAGAAATTTATGCAGTATGGGCGGCTCTAGGCGGATTAATCGTCGGCTTAGGCTGGCTGGGAAACTCATTCGGCTTGTATGTTCTGTTTTTCGTGCTCGTTGTGTGCCGCATTTGTTCCTATATGTTTAAGTGGAAGCTGCCAAACCGTTCTTTTCGTTTAGATAACTAGCATCAAAAAACCGATTTCGCATTGAAATCGGTTTTTTGCATATAAATAACCCAAACCTTGATTGATATTGGGTGATGTGGTAAGATAAATTGTATTTTCTCATTTATATATATCTATATATGTATCCAATTATATTATACAGTATTTCATCTATGTTTGTCAACTATTTTCTGGAGGTGCCGTTCATGAATCAGCAGGAAAAGGAATGGAAGGAAGAACAGTCAAGAATAGACGAGGTGCTGCAGGAGCTGGACAAAAAAGAGCGGTTTCTGGAAACGTCTGCGGGCGGGTTAAAGCAAGATATTATCGGGTTAAGAAAAAACTTTTGGGAGGATGTTAAGGTTAATCTTGATGATGCCCATGAAGCGGTTGAAACGATGGCGAGCATGAAGCAGCAGGCCGAGCTGCTGTCTGATCGGGAGCGGAATCATCGGCGTATAGATCAGCAGCTCAAACGAATTCACCAATTAAAAGCGTCGCCTTATTTTGGCCGGATTGATTTTGTTGAAAAGGGAGAGGGGATGGCGGAGCGAATTTATATTGGTTTGGCTTCTTTTATGGATGAGAAGGAGGAACAATTTCTGATCTATGACTGGAGAGCGCCGATATCAAGTATGTACTACAATTATTCCCCAGGAAAAGCGGAGTACGAAGTGCCCGGTGAAACGATAGAAGGCGAAATGTTGCTGAAACGCCAGTTTATCATCAAAAATGGCGCTCTTAAGGCGATGTTTAATACAGAGATGACGATTGGCGATGAGATGCTGCAAGAGGTATTAAGCCATCACTCTAACACCCAAATGAAAAACATCGTGTCAACGATTCAGAAAGAACAAAATCAGATTATCCGTAATGAAAAAAGCAAATTTCTGATCGTGCAGGGAGCGGCTGGAAGCGGAAAAACATCGGCCGCGCTTCAGCGTGTTGCTTATTTGTTATACAGACATCGCGGTGTTATTGATGCCGGACAAATCGTTTTATTTTCTCCTAACTTTTTATTTAACAGCTATGTCTCCTCTGTTTTGCCTGAGTTAGGAGAAGAGAATATGGAGCAGGCGACGTTTCAGGAATATATTGAGCATCGGCTTGGCCGCAAATTTCAATGTGAAAGCCCTTTTGAGCAGCTCGAATATTGCCTGACAGAAAAAACAGATGGCACTTTTCCTTTTAGGGTTTCGGCAATCAATTGGAAAGCTGGCTTATCTTTTCAGCGATTCATTGATGAATACGTCAAACGGCTGTCCTCTGAAGGAATGATTTTTAAAAACATCGTCTTCCGCGGACAAAAATTAATCACAAAGGAACAGATTCAATCCTATTTTTACTCACTTGACCAAAGCCAGTCCATTCCGAACCGCATGGAGCAAACGGCGAAGCGGCTGCTGGTTGAGCTAAACAAGCTTGAGAAAAAAGAACGGCGTAAAGATTGGGTCGTTCAGGCAGCTGAGCTTCTGGACAAAGAGGATTACTTGGACGTGTACAAAAAACTGCAGGAAAGAAAGCAGTTTAATGAGAATACATTTAACGATTATCAAAGAGAGCAACAGCTGCTTGCCGCCATCATTGTGAGAAAGGCTTTCAAGCCGCTTAAGCAAGCGGTCAAACGCTTCGCGTTTCTTGATGTAAAACAGCTGTATCTGCAATTGTTTTCTAGCTGCGAAACGAAGTCTCAGCTTGAGAAAATGGCAGAAATAGGAGAGTTGACCCGATCGGCATTTGCGGAAAATCAATTGCTTTATGAGGATGCGGCGCCGTTTCTTTATATGCAGGATCTCATTGAAGGCCGAAAGAAAAATACGAAGATCAAACACCTTTTTATTGACGAAGCTCAAGATTATTCGCCGTTTCAAATGGCGTACATGAGAAGCATTTTTCCAGCCGCCAGCATGACGGTGCTCGGCGATGTCAACCAGTCTATCTATTCCCATGCCATACATGGCGCAAAACGAATGGATGCGTACTTTGAAGGTGAGCCGGCTGAATATGTTCGTTTAAAGAGAACGTATAGATCAACAAGGCAGATTGTCGAGCTGACAAAAACAATGCTTCAGGACGGAGCGGACATTGAGCCTTTTAACAGAGACGGGGAAATGCCTCTTGTCTTCAAAACGAAAGAACGTGAGGACCTTTGTCAAAAGCTTACGAAAGAAATTGAACGGCTCAAAACGCAAGGTCATGAAACGATAGCCGTCATTTGCAAGACTGCGCAGCAAAGCATACAAGCACACGCGCACATGAGTGAATATATAGATGTTCGATTGATCCATAAAGAAAATCAAACATTTCAAAAAGGAGTTTGTATCATTCCGATTTATTTAGCGAAGGGGATTGAGTTTGACGCAGTCCTCGTTTACGATGCATCAGAAGAACAATTCCGAACTGAGCATGATCGCAGGCTGTTATACACTGCCTGCACCCGAGCCATGCATGTGCTTTCGGTGTTTTATACAGGGAATGCCAGTCCGTTTGTAACGGCTGTGCCGCCTCATTTATATCAGAATGCTGAATGAAGAGAAGGAGATCCTTCTCTTTTTTATTTAATGAAACAAAGCGGTTTTATCATTAGGATTCTTAATAGTTATCATCATGTAAATATATTTTACTTAAGCCTAGTATTCCGGTAAAGTTTAATTAGATGCAATTTTCGATCAGTTTATAACTTTGTGAGGTGGATATGTTGCAACTTCAGGTAATGAACAGTCCGTTTAATCAGGAGCAGGCAGAGCTCCTTAACCGCCTTCTGCCAACCTTAACCGAATCTCAAAAAATTTGGCTGAGCGGATATTTATCTGCTCAATCTGTTTCCGTTCAAGTAACGGCGGGGACGCCAGTAGCAGCTGTGTCTGCAGAAGCGCCGGCACCGGCTGTTTCCAAAGAAGTAACCGTTCTTTACGGTTCACAGACAGGAAACGCACAGGAGCTTGCGGAGAACGCCGGCAAGCAGCTTGAACAGCGCGGTTTTCAAGTGAACGTTTCATCTATGAGCGATTTCAAGCCGAATCAGCTGAAGAAAGTAAACAATCTTTTGATCGTTGTCAGTACGCACGGTGAAGGTGACCCTCCCGATAACGCGCTATCGTTTCATGAATTTCTGCATGGAAGACGGGCGCCTAAGCTTGAAGACCTTCGTTTTTCCGTTTTGGCGCTTGGTGACAGCTCGTACGAATTTTTCTGCCAGACAGGGAAAGAGTTTGACCAGCGCTTAGAAGAACTCGGGGGAACTCGGATTTCTCCGCGCGTTGATTGCGACCTTGACTATGATGAGCCGGCAGCAGAATGGCTTGAGAGCGTATTTGAGGGATTAAGTGAAGCCGGGGGCGGAAGTGGTGCACCGGCGCCGGCAACTGCTGCGCCTCAAACCGGTGAGTCTTCATATTCCAGAACAAACCCGTTTCGGGCTGAAGTGTTAGAAAATATAAATTTGAACGGCAGAGGATCGAATAAAGAAACACGCCATGTGGAGCTGTCTCTTGAGGGATCTGGCCTGACATACGAGCCTGGTGACAGCCTCGGCGTCTATCCGGAAAACGATCCTGAGCTTGTGGATCTGCTGCTTAAAGAAATGAATTGGGACCCTGAGGAAATTGTGACGATCAATAAGCAAGGTGATGTTCGTCCGCTGAAAGAAGCGCTGATTTCTCACTACGAGATTACCATTCTCACAAAACCGCTTCTTGAACAGGCGGCCCAGCTGTCTGGGAGCGATGAGCTTAGAGAGCTTTTAGCTCCGGGGAATGAAGAGAACGTAAAAGCATATCTTGAAGGGCGAGATTTGCTTGATCTCGTTCGGGATTATGGCCCATTCAGCGTATCAGCGCAGGAGTTTGTTTCGATTCTTCGGAAACTGCCGGCCCGTCTCTATTCGATTGCGAGCAGTTTATCAGCAAATCCGGATGAAGTGCATTTAACGATCGGCGCAGTCCGCTACGATTCGCACGGCCGTGAACGAAAAGGTGTCTGCTCGATTTTATGTGCAGAGCGTCTACAGCCGGGCGACACACTGCCGGTTTATGTCCAGCATAATCAAAACTTTAAGCTTCCGAAAGATCCTGAAACGCCGATTATCATGGTCGGCCCTGGGACAGGCGTTGCGCCGTTCCGTTCCTTTATGCAGGAGCGTGAAGAAACGGGTGCGGAAGGAAAAGCATGGATGTTCTTTGGCGATCAGCACTTTGTGACAGATTTCCTTTACCAGACAGAGTGGCAGAATTGGCTTAAAGACGGTGTGCTGACAAAAATGGATGTGGCGTTCTCACGCGATACGGAAGAAAAAGTCTATGTGCAGCATCGCATGCTTGAACAGAGCGCAGAATTGTTCGAATGGCTTCAAGAAGGTGCGGCTGTTTACGTTTGCGGCGATGAAAAGCATATGGCGCATGACGTCCATCACACATTGCTTGATATTATCGAAAAAGAAGGCAATATGGGCCGTGATGAAGCGGAAGCTTATCTTGCCGATTTGCAGCAGCAAAAACGCTACCAGCGTGATGTATACTGATTTGACTTGAAAGGAGTTTTTCAACATGGTGACCAAAAATTTAAAAGCACCGGACGGCTCTCCAAGCGATGTTGAACGCATTAAAAGAGAAAGTGACTATTTGCGCGGCACACTGAAAGAAGTGATGCTTGATCGGATCAGTTCCGGAATTCCGGATGATGACAACCGCCTGATGAAACACCACGGCAGTTATTTGCAGGATGACCGCGACCTCCGCAATGAACGCCAAAAGCAAAAGCTTGAACCGGCCTATCAGTTCATGCTGCGTGTGCGCATGCCAGGAGGCGTTTCAACGGCTGAGCAATGGCTTGTCATGGATGACCTTTCTCAGAAATATGGGAACGGCACATTAAAGCTGACAACCCGTGAAACATTCCAAATGCACGGAATTTTAAAATGGAATATGAAGAAAACCATTCAGACGATCCATTCAGCACTTTTGGATACAATCGCAGCCTGCGGAGACGTAAACCGCAATGTTATGTGCGCTTCGAATCCTTATCAGTCTGACATCCATTCAGAGGTTTACGAATGGTCTAAAAAATTAAGTGATGATCTGCTGCCGCGAACGAGAGCATATCATGAAATTTGGCTTGATGAGGAAAGAGTGGCTGGCACGCCAGAAGAAGTCGAGCCGATGTACGGACCGCTCTATCTGCCCCGGAAGTTTAAAATCGGTATTGCCGTTCCGCCGTCTAATGATATTGACGTTTTCTCACAAGATCTCGGGTTCATTGCAATCGTTGAAGATGGCAAACTGATTGGTTTTAACGTGGCCATCGGCGGCGGCATGGGAATGACACACGGCGACACAGCGACATATCCGCAATTAGCTAAGATAATTGGGTTCTGCCGTCCTGAGCAAATGTATGACGTTGCTGAAAAAACGATTACGATTCAGCGTGACTACGGAAACCGTTCTGTCCGCAAAAATGCACGGTTCAAGTACACGGTTGACCGCCTTGGTTTAGAAAACGTAAAAGAAGAATTGGAAAACCGCCTCGGCTGGAGCCTGAAAGAAGCGAAGCCGTATCATTTCGACCATAACAGTGACCGCTATGGCTGGGTGGAAGGCATTGAGGATAAATGGCATTTCACGCTGTTTGTCGAAGGCGGCCGTATAACGGATTACGATGATTATAAGCTGATGACTGGCTTGCGGGAAATCGCTAAAGTTCATACAGGCGAGTTCCGTCTGACAGCCAATCAGAACTTGATTATCGCCAACGTCTCAAGTGAGAAAAAAGCTGAAATCAGCGCGTTAATCGAGCAATACGGACTCACTGACGGCAAGCATCATTCAGCGCTCCGCCGCAGTTCTATGGCGTGTGTCGCTCTCCCGACCTGCGGATTGGCAATGGCTGAAGCAGAGCGTTATTTACCGACCTTTTTAGATAAAGTCGAAGAGATTATTGACGAAAACGGCCTTCGTGATCAGGAAATCACCATACGCATGACAGGATGCCCGAATGGGTGTGCACGCCATGCACTTGGTGAGATTGGATTTATCGGAAAGGCGCCGGGCAAATATAATATGTATCTTGGCGCTGCATTTGACGGAAGCCGTTTAAGCAAAATGTACCGTGAAAACATCGGTGAAGAAGATATTTTAAGCGAGCTGCGCGTCCTTCTTTCCCGCTATGCGAAAGAACGTGAAGAAGGCGAACACTTCGGTGACTTTGTCATCCGCGCAGGAATCATTAAAGCAACGACTGACGGCACGAATTTTCATCATTGATAAAGAGATGAGAGGCAGGGATCATTCCTTGTCTCTTTTTTTGAATTTGCTCTGGTGCAAAAAAGTTCACAGTGAGCATATCATGAGAAAAAATACCCTAAAAAGGGTACTATAAAAGAAGACAAGTGCGGAGAGAACTCCTGAGAAATCACGTATTAATACAAAGCCATCTAAATAAGCCTAAAGCCTCTGCTAGCACATCAAGCATGAACACAACAAACGAAGGAGGTCATGTATTTGGACATATTTTTAGTCGTTCTCGTTTTATTAACGATTATTGCAATATCAAATATCATAAACCGATTTATTCCGTTTATTCCTGTGCCTTTGATTCAGGTGGCGCTCGGAATTATCGCTGCCTCGTTTCCACAGGGGCTACATTTTGAATTAAATACCGAATTGTTTTTTGTTCTGTTTATTGCGCCTCTTCTATTTAATGATGGAAAGAGAACGCCACGGGCGGAGCTTTGGAATTTACGGGCTCCGATTTTATTGCTTGCACTCGGCCTTGTATTTGCGACTGTGATTGTAGGAGGCTACACGATACACTGGATGATTCCTGATATTCCGCTGGCAGCGGCTTTTGGGCTTGCGGCCATTCTTTCACCGACTGATGTTGTCGCTGTCAGCGCATTATCAGGAAGAGTGAAAATGCCCAAAGGGATTCTCCGCCTCCTTGAAGGTGAAGGGCTGATGAATGATGCATCAGGTCTGGTGGCCTTTAAGTTTGCGATTGCGGCAGCAGTGACCGGTGCATTTTCATTAGCGCAAGCGGCTTTCAGCTTTGTTATTATTTCTCTCGGAGGCTTGCTGTGCGGGGTAGTCATTTCGTTCTTGATTATCCGCTTTCGCCTATTTCTTCGCCGGCTCGGTATGCAGGATGTCACGATGCATATGCTGATTCAGATTTTGACGCCGTTTGTGATTTATTTGGCAGCGGAAGAAATCGGCGTTTCCGGCATTTTGGCCGTTGTGGCGGGAGGAATCACCCATGCGGTTGAACAGGACCGTTTGGAATCAACAATGATCAAGCTGCAAATCGTATCCTCGAGTACGTGGAACATCATTTTATTTATTTTGAACGGTTTGGTTTTCGTGATTCTGGGGACGCAAATTCCAGACGTCATTTCTGTCATCTTTAACGACACCGCTATCAGCAACTTGAAGGTGATCAGCTATATCCTTGTGATCACATTTACGCTGATGCTGCTCAGATTTCTGTGGGTGCTGTTCTTCTGGAATGGCAAGTGGTTCTTTAATAAAGATCAGAACATCTATAAACCGGGTCTGCGTTCGACGCTGTTACTTTCGGTTTCCGGTGTGCGCGGAGCTGTCACGCTTGCAGGATCTTTCTCCATTCCGTATTTTCTTGAGGATGGCACACCGTTCCCCGAAAGAAACCTGATTCTCTTTTTAGCAGCGGGCGTCATTTTATGTACGCTTGTCCTTGCCACTGTTGTCCTGCCGATTCTGACTGAAAAAGAAGAAGAGGACGAGGAACGCAATAAGAAGCTCCTGACGGCGAGACGTAAATTGATTAAAACAGCTCTCCAAACGATTAAAGAGGACATGAATGAGACGAACAAAACGGCCTCTCTTGCGGTGATAGCTGAATACAATGAGAAAATGAAAAATCTTCGTTTTCAGCAGTATACATCGTCTAATCGGATCAAAAAACATGAGCGAAAGGTTCGTGCCCAAGGGGTTAAGGCTGAGCAAGAGGCACTGATGAAAATGCTGGAGCGGGGAGACATCCCGGAAGAAACGGCAAATGTGCTGCAAGAACGGTTTAATGAATTAGAGATTTTGTATGGCAATCCATTTAAAGTCGGATTGTCAAAAACAAGGCTCAAGCGGCTGATGTATTGGATTTTCTTCGGTGAACATAAAAAACCGGAGATGTCGATTTTAAATGAAGCGGGATTGATACGGGCAACGAGAGTAAAAACAGCAAAAGCAGCGATAGAATACTTGGAAAAATATAAGGCGGACGAACATAAAGAAGTGGTTTTATCTGTCATTTCATTTTATAAACAGTTAATTTTCAGGCTGGAGCACAGCCATCATGAGCTAAGATCAAGCGCCCAATTTGAAAATCAGAAGCTGGAAGTGAAGCTGAAAGCCGTTCAGGCGATCAGAAACGAAATTCAAACGCTTTTCGAGGAGCGGGAAATTTCTCGGGACCTCTCCCATGAGCTTCGCCAATACATTAATGATGTGGAAGCCGCCATGCTTGAAGGCGGCGAATAGATAACGGAAAAAAGCTGGCGCCAGAGCGCCAGCTTTTTTCTATATATTAAGGGCGATGAAATTCGACGGTGCTGCCATCCCGGTCGAACCAGCCTCTGAAGGCCCAGTTGATCCAGCCGCCATCTCCTTTGTTTGTAAAGGTTCCGTCTTCAAATACCCATATGCCATACGTAATGCCATCGTAAACGGCTGAGCCGTAAAATTGCACACCATGTAAGTGATCTTCATATTCCTTACTTAAATTAAATACCATGACGTTGTATTTTTGACCGGAAGCGTAGAAGGAAGACTCCATAAGATTTTTCACAAATCCATCCCGGTTCTGTGCGGATTTAATGGCGTCGGAAATCTGATTGGCAATGCCAAGCACATCAAGGTTTACATTGAGACCGACCTCAGACGCAGATGCTCGGGCTGTTTTGGTCTGCGAGATCTTTGGAGTTGGTTTTTCTTCAGCGGAAGCAAAAGACAAAGGGGTAATGGTCAAAGCGGCACCAAGCGCAAGTGTCATTGGGATACGAATGCGTTTCAAAATGTTTCCTCCTTTGTTTTTTGGTGGTTGCACTATTCAAATACCCTGCTCAGTTTTTCATAATCTCATTTTTTCTAAAATAGGAATAAAATAGTGTATTGAGATTGGCTGTGACGTGAAAAAAGAAGCAGAAATAGGCTCTTAAGCTTATTGTTGGTATCTGCCGAGAGGAGTGTGAGATAATATAAACACTTCTATTTCTTTGAAAGGGTGTATGTTCAAGTGCCAACAAGTTTAAAGGATACTGTAAAGTTACATAACGGAGTGGAAATGCCTTGGTTCGGTCTTGGTGTTTTTAAAGTAGAAAACGGAAGTGAAGCGACTGAATCTGTAAAAGCGGCGATTAAAAACGGTTACCGCAGCATCGATACAGCGGCTGTCTACCAAAATGAAGAAGGCGTGGGCATCGGGATTAAAGAATCCGGTGTGGCAAGAGAAGAGCTGTTCATTACATCAAAAGTATGGAATGAAGATCAAGGCTACGAAAAAACGCTTGCTGCCTTCGAAAAAAGCCTTGAACGACTTCAGCTTGATTACTTAGATCTCTATTTAATCCACTGGCCTGGCAAGGATAAATATAAAGATACATGGCGCGCGCTAGAAAAGCTGTACAAAGACGGCAAAATCCGTGCAATCGGTGTCAGCAACTTCCAGGTTCATCATTTAGAAGAGCTGTTGAAGGATGCTGAAATCAAACCGATGGTGAACCAAGTGGAATTTCACCCTCGTCTCACGCAAAAAGAAGTAAGAGATTACTGCAAAGCGAACGGTATCCAGATGGAAGCATGGTCTCCGCTTATGCAGGGGCAGCTTTTGGATAACGAAGTGATTGCACAGATTGCAGAAAAACACAATAAATCTGTGGCTCAAGTCATCTTGCGTTGGGATCTTCAGCACGAAGTGATCACAATTCCAAAATCTATTAAAGAACACCGCATTATCGAAAACGCTGATATTTTTGATTTCGAATTGTCTCAGGAAGACATGGACAAAATCGACGCGTTAAACAAAGATGAGCGTGTCGGTCCAGATCCGGACGAACTCTTGTTTTAATCAAAAACTCCCCGTCACAGGGGAGTTTTTTAGTATGTTTTTTTCTGTTGAATAAAAAACAGCATCAAAAAGGATATGACAACGATACAGACGACCCACGCCCAGGCAAGGGTGTTGTTGCCGGAATCCAATGCGACGTAAATGGCCGTCGGCAGCGTTTGCGTAACACCGGGGATGTTCCCTGCAAACATCAGTGTTGCGCCAAATTCTCCGAGCGCCCGCGCGAGGCTGAGGATGCTTCCGGTCAGCAATGAAGGATAGGCGAGCGGGACGGAAATATAGATAAATACCTGCCACCTGCTTGCGCCGTCTACCATTGCCGCACCCTGTATATCGGGATCAATGTCAGCAAACCCGGTTTTGGCGGATTGATACATAAGCGGAAAGGCCACAACCGCTGAAGCGATCACAGCGGCCCACCAAGTGAAAATGACAGGCTGCTGAAAAATCCACTCAATCGCTTGTCCGATGAAACTGTGCTTTCCGAATATAACAATCAAGATAAAACCGACAACGGTAGGCGGAAGAACGAGCGGAAGCAGAAAAAAGGTTTCGAGTGCCATTTTTCCGAAAAATGATGCCCGTGACATCCATGCACCAGCCAGTGTTCCAAGAATGATCACAACGATTCCGGCAATTGCTGCCACCTGAAAGGAAAGCAAAACAGGTGTGAAAAATTCTGAAGCACTTATGCTATTTGGCAGTAAAGCCATATTTCTCAAATACTTTCATTGCTTCTTCAGATTGCAGGTAATCGTAAAATGCCTTTGCTTCTTTCCGGTGTTTTGTATCTTTTACAATCCCTAATGGATAGACAATTGGGCTGTGTGTATCTGCTTTTGCCTCGTCAATGATGCTGACCTTTTTAGAGATCAGAGCGTCTGTTTTATAAACAATGCCGGCGTCCACATTGCCGGTTTCTGCATAAGAAAGAACTTGGCGAACGTCTTTGCCGTAAACGATCTTACCCTTTAGTTTGTTCCATAGAGACAGCTTTGTCAGGGCTTCTTTCGCGTAAGCGCCTGCGGGAACCGATTCCGGCGTGCCGAGGGCGATTTTTTCTGAATCAGCCAAATTGCTGAAGCTTGTCACAGGCGAATCCCCGTTTTTCGGCACGATCAGCACAATTTCATTACCAACTAAGTCAGTGCTGTCTTTTTTTGCAATATCGCCATCATCCACCAGCTTTTGAAATTTATCCTCGGCAGCTGAGAAAAACAGATCTGCTCCTGCTCCTTGAGAAATCTGTTTTTGCAAGGCGCCGGATGAGCCATAGTTATCTTGGATGGTAATAGATTGATGTTTTTTTTCGTAATTTTTTTGGATTTCTTCAAGTGCATCCTTTGTGCTGGCGGCAGCTGAGATGGTTAGCGTCACCTTTTTCTCGCTGTCTGCTGAAGACTGGTTTGAAGAGCAGCCTGCTGCAAGCAGAAAAACGGCTAAGGCTGCTGTTAGAATGGAATACTTTTTAAGCATGATCGCACCCCTTATAATTAGATATATCTAATTATAACTAATTAGGTTTCGTTTGTGTGGTATTTTTAAATTTGATGAAAAGGTATAATAAAATAGGAGAGTGATGATAATGAATGAAACCTCTTCCTATACGATAGAAGAAGTGGCAGGCCTGCTGAAGGTATCGAAGCTGACCGTTTATGATTTGATCAAAAAAGGCATGATCTCTGCTTACCGTGTTGGCAGGCAGATGCGTGTAGACGAAGAAGATTTGAAGCAATATAAGTCAAATATGAGAATGTCTCAGCCTCTGGCTGCTGTCGAAGAGCCGAAAAAGATGCACGAGACGGAGGTGGAGGGCAGATCGAATGTTATGATCAGCGGCCAGGATATTTCGATGGATCTCCTTAGCAAGCAATTGGAAAATGCTATTCAGGAGACGCCGCTCCGCAAATACAAAGGAAGTTTGAACAGCCTGATTGATATGTATCAAGGTAAATGTGATATTGTCAGCCTGCATTTGTACGATGCAGAAACAGGCCAATATAACACACCTTATGCAAAACGGATTTTGTCAGGCGAGCCGTTTTGTTTGATCAATGTTGTTCTCCGCAAAGCCGGACTGTATGTTCAAAAAGGGAATCCGAAAAACATTCAAGGCTGGGAAGACTTGAAAAGAGCCGATATCCGGATCATCAACAGGGAAAAGGGTTCTGGCGCAAGGGTGCTCCTTGATGAACAGCTTGGATTGCTTCATGTGAATCCGGCTGATGTAAAGGGATACGAGGAGATCGTGACCGATCATTATGCTGTCGCTTCCCAAGTCTCAAGCGGACAGGCAGACGCGGGAATCGGAGCGCAGCACGCGGCGCACATGGGCAGTGTGGATTTTATTCCGCTCATCGACGAGCAATATGACATCATCGTTTTGAAAAAACATGAGCAGCTGCTGAAAGCTGTGAAGGAGATCTTACAATCTGAGGAATACAAAGCAAATCTGGCTCAATTAAACGGCTATGAGACGAAGCTGACCGGCAAAGTGATGTTGGAAACATAAAAATCCCTCTGGAAAGGAGGGATTTTTTATTCGTAAAAACGGAGCAGGTCACCGTTTAAGATTTTATCAGAGAAAGACAGTTCTTCATTTGCTTTCTCTTTATAAGGGAGACATGCGTCCAGGTCTTCCAGCACTTCACCTGTTTTTTGGCTGTAGCACGTGTTTTTCGTGTATACATAGTTATTCGTAATAAAGCTGCCGTTTCTCAGCACGGCAAATGGAGTACGGTCATCTGACAGCAAATCATTGCCGAATTGAATTTCGCCTTTTGTCTCAATGCCAAGAAGGTGCATCAGTGTCGGCCTGACGTCGACCTGCCCTCCGGCATCAGAGATGGTTTCCGGCTTTTGATCAGTGATTCCCGGGATATGTATAAGAAACGGCACCCTCTGGAGCTGAACATTGTCATACGGTGTGATTTCATTTTTCCCTAAAAACTCAGCCATCGCCTCATTATGGGCTTCTGAAATCCCGTAATGATCCCCCATAAAGACGATCATCGAGTTGTCGTATAAGCCTTCATTTTTCAACTTTTTGATAAAATGCTTCAATGCCTCATCTTCATATCGCACTGTCGTCACATAGCGGTTTAACAGGTCGCTGCTTGAATCGAACTCATCGATCATCTGATCCTTTTCGTCAATTTCAAACGGAAAATGATTCGTTAACGTGATGAGACTGCTGTAAAACGGCTGCGGCAGGCTTTTCAGTTTGCCTGCGGACTGTTCTAAAAACTCCTTGTCCTTTAAACCCCAGCTTGTCGATGTTCTGGGCGTTACATGAAAATCATCAACATCAAAAAAGCGGTCAACCCCAAATGTATCGTACATCACATCTCGGTTCCAAAATGTTTTATGGTTGGCGTGAAAGACGGCTGAATAATATTCATGTTTTTTCAGCGATTTGTACATTGTATGAAATTGATGGTCGCTTTTCGTGAAAAAGACAGCTCCGCTAAGGGAAGGATACAGCGAGTTTGCGACGATGAATTCTGAATCAGACGTTTTGCCTTGTTCGGTTTGCTGGTAGAAATGATCAAAGAAATAGCTTTTTTTGATGAAGTCATTCATAAACGGGGTTATTTCTTTTCCATTTACCTTTTCATTCAAAACAAAGCTTTGGGTTGATTCAAGCGTTACAAAGATGACATTGCGCCCTTTTGCCAGACCGAATTTGCTTTGGTCAGGCTTGCTGTAATCAGCTTCTGTATAATTTTTAATGACAGTCATGCTGTCTTCATCTGCAAACGCTTTTGCGCTTATATGAACCGTCTGAGAAATCGTATCATAGATATGAAACTGAAACAGTCCGATATTTTTGACGAGCATTTCCCGGTCAAAGGAATGCGCCAAAAGCTTTGGCTGCTGTATTTCTGCAAGTGCCAGCGTGCATAAGATCATTCCTAAGGAAGCTGCATAGTACCGTTTGATCGTACGGGATGAGGCTTTTGTCTGCGGGGGCTTTTCTTTTCTGGAAAGCAGCAAAAGAAAAACGAAATCCGCAAACAAGGCGATAAACAGAGGATTGAACAGCTCTTTAATACTGCTGCCCATATCGCTCATGTTACTGGCCTGAAATAAAACCGGGATGGTAATAAAATCAATATAAAAACCATAAAAAATCGTGTTGGATATCAAAATGACAGTCAGAACCAAATTAGCAATCAGCAAAAAGGCCCGCTGCTTGTTTCGTTTCAGAAACAGGCTGATTCCGAATACAGGAAGAATAAAACTGAGCGGATTGATTAGCAATATGAGCTCTTCCAACAGAGAATCAATCGGTAAGTCAAAGCCGAGTTTATAGATCGCATATGTTTTGATCCACACAAATACGATCGAAATCCATAAAAACCGCTGATTGTGAAAAAAGGTTCCTTTCATTAATATGACCCCTCACGTTTACTTGATCATTTTCATGACATCCTTCTTATGTAAAACCTACTAAAAACAGCCCGTTCAGACAAGTGCCAGCACTCACGTTTAAATCGTTTGGCCATGAAACAGCATATAAAAGTAGTAACATGAAGCAATGGTCAGACCGGCTAACACGAGCTGCTCAGAAAAACTGCCTGTCTTCATATATAATGGGAGCCGCACACGGATCGTTGAAGGGAATAATAATTTGATCCCGTTCACCGTCCAAGCGTCAAGAACCAAGTGGCTTGCCATTCCGATCATCAGCCCGGTCGATATGTTTATATCTGGAATATATGTGGATGTGATAAAAAACATAATGAGCAGAAACAGCAGGCTGTGCGTAAAGGTTCGATGGCCAAAAACGGAACTGACCACTTTCGATATAAAAGGAAACCTTCTCCCAATTTTGCTTTGCGTGTGGCAGATATCGGGTATTAATGCCCCAATTGCGCCTGACGCTGCCATAAGCACTGGATCAAAACCATAATAATAAGCCGCTGCTGTACAAGAAGCGATGCCTCCCATGATGTGTGTTTTTCCTGTCATTTGTCGCTTCTCCTTTATCTTTTGCAAAAAATCTCTGAATTACAAATATATCAAGAGAATGTATGTTTGATCAACAGGACTTTGAGTGAAAAAAATGTCCTGTATAATTTCTCAAAGAAAAAGGCATCTTAAACATGTACCTATTTTCTATAAAGAGGTGATACGAATGGGTTTCTTTAATAAAGATAAAGAAAAACGCTCTGGAAAAGAAAAAAACGTCATCCAGGGAGCTCTTGAAGATGCCGGTTCAGCTCTCAAAGACGATCCGCTTCAAGAAGCTGTGCAAAAAAAGAAAAATAATCGCTAGTTACATGCGGATAGGGTTTGGCCCTATCCGTATTTTCCATCTGTTCCCTTTGACAGATCATCCTTTCTTTGATAACCTTCTGGGAGTAACTGAATATTTTCAAATCCTCACTCTTTCTCAGTGAGGTAGAGGTTGCGCGGATGATAAGTCACACATGCCAGGCTGACAGGAGCTGTTAACCATGTGTAAAAGGCATCAGCGCCGAAGTGTGGAGAAAGCCGATCCTTCTCTATGCTGGGACTGTATCTGAATAAGTGCAGGACTGCCGCGTGCTTTTTCGCGGAGGGCTATCCGGAGATCAAGGGTGTGTGTTTCTTTAAGCATGGACTTTTGTTCAGGCTTTTTTTGCGTTTACATGATCTCGGGGTCTGGTCCGTACAAAGAATCATGGAGGTACTGGAATGGAACAGACAAAAAAATGGGGTTTTTGGTTATTAACGGCGTTTGTCGTTGGAAATATGGTTGGATCAGGAATTTTCTCCTTGCCGAGCTCGCTTGCTTCAATCGCGAGTCCGTTTGGCGCTACGTCTGCCTGGCTTTTGACAGGGGCCGGTGTGCTGATGATCGCGCTTGTTTTCGGGCACTTGTCCATTCGCAAGCCTGAGCTGACAGCGGGACCGCAAAGTTATGCGAGGGCGCTGTTCTCTGATAAGAAAAAAGGGAACGCTGCTGGTTTCACAATGGTGTGGGGCTACTGGGTGGCGAGCTGGATCAGTAACGTGGCGATCATTACAAGTCTCGCCGGTTACTTGACTTCGTTCTTTCCGATCTTGGTTGATAAACGTGAAATGTTTACGATCGGCGGGCAAGAGGTGACACTCGGCCAATTGCTGACATTTGCTGTCTGTACGATCTTGTTATGGGGAACGCACACGATTCTTGTTACAAGCATTAACGGTGCAAGTAAATTGAACTTTGTCACAACACTTTCAAAAGTATTAGGCTTTGTTTTCTTTATCGTTGCCGGATTGTTTGTGTTTCAAACGGCATTATTCGATCATTTTTATTTTCCGATTCAAGGAGAAAACGGCACAAGCATTGGAATTGGCGGCCAGGTGCATAACGCCGCGATTTCTACATTGTGGGCGTTTGTCGGAATTGAGTCAGCGGTCATCCTGTCCGGCCGTGCGCGTTCTCAGCGTGATGTGAAACGTGCCACAATCACCGGTTTGCTGATTGCTTTGAGCATTTATATTATTGTGACTTTCATTACGATGGGTGTGCTGCCGCACGATAAACTTGTCGGCTCTGAAAAACCGTTCGTCGATGTCCTGTATACGATTGTTGGTAACGCGGGAAGCGTCATTATGGCGCTTTTGGCTATCCTTTGCTTATTCGGAACAATGCTCGGCTGGATTTTGCTTGGCTCTGAGGTACCATATCAAGCCGCGAAAGCAGGCGATTTTCCGGCAATATTTGCGAAAACGAATAAAAAAGGAAGCCCGGTTATCGCACTTATTATCACAAATGTGATGTCACAAGTCTTCATTTTCTCGGTTATTTCCCGGACAATAAGTGACGCATTTACATTTTTAACGACAGCAGCAACGCTTGCGTATTTAATACCGTATTTGGTATCAGCGATTTACAGCTTGAAGATTGTCATCAAAGGTGAAACATATGACCAGCTAAAAGGCTCCCGTGTAAAAGACGGAGTGATTGCGATATTAGCGTGCGTATACTCGGTGTTTGTCATCATAACAGGCACAGCCGATTTAACGACATTCATTCTCGGTATCGGTTTATTCTTTGTCGGCTTGATCGTTTATCCATTTATGGCCAAAAAGTTTCAGAAAGAAAAATAAGCATAAAACAAAAGACACCTGATTTTTCAGGTGTCTTTTTTATGAAATGCAATTTCCCGAACAGAATATCGAAAACGCATAATAATCCGCTGATGGTACAGCTCAATATGAATATTATCTTTTATTATTTTGTTAAGCTTTCCGTTATAAACTCCAGCTGGCCCTCTAGCGAAATCGGGTCTGTGAAATAGAAGCCAATCGGATCGATCTGAAAGACATGGTCATTTTTAACAGCGCTTAGGTTCTTCCAAATGGAACTATCAAATACGCCGCCATCGTCACCGCCTGATTGCCATGGCCCCGCGAAAATATAATCCCCGGCGAAGTCAGGGAGCTTCTCTAATGAAATGCTCGTATAGCCGGGACCCTGATCAATGGCTTTTTCTTTTGTCAGCTTTGTAGCTTGCAGGTCGAGATCTTTGTAAATGATGCTTCCGCCTCGTCCGAAATCTTTGCCGAATACGTAAATGTCTTTTCCATTGGATTGCATAATGGAAATGGTTTTGTTACCGATAGCTTTTTTGATGTTTGCTTTAGCCGCCGTAACTTTTTTATCCCACTCAGTCAGCCACTTTTCCGCTTTATCTTCAGTCCCAGTCATTTTTGCGAATTCTTTTAACTGTTCAATGTTGTCGAGCTTATCGTATGTTACCGCAACAGTTGGCGCGATTTTTTCAAGCTTTTTAATATCAGCGCCTTGTGTTGTCCAGACGATAATCAGGTCAGGATTCAAATCAATCACTTTTTCAACGGATGTGCCGTCCCCGATGTTTGTGACACCATCGGTTTTTCCTTTATAGTAAGGGTTTTTAAAGACGTTTTCAGGCGCCCCGACAATGTTGACGCCCAGTGTTTTGAAGTAGCCGTAGTAGCCGTCAGCCATGACAACCACTCGTTGAGGATGTTTAGGGATGTCTATCTTTCCGTTTTCAGCTTTGTATGTAAAGGTTTCATCGCTTTTTGAATCAGAAGAGGAACCTTTGTTTTCTGAGTTGCCGCAGGCGGCCAGCACGGTGATCAATAGCAATGTAATAAATGCGGTTCCGAATTTCTTATATATACGGGGCATATCTCATACCTTCTTTCAGAAAAATGGGTGAAAAAGAGAATCATTATCAATGAGATTATACCATTACAAATGTCTGCTGACACGATTTTTTTAACAATTATATTCTCATTTTTTCTATAAAACGCTCTATTACATCTGCGGAAAAAGGTGATATACTGGAATTATAATTGATAATCATTATCAGTAATAGAAAGGAAGTACGACTGTTGAGTCAACATAAAAATAGACAGACCGCATCAGAAAAAATCCAATGGACGTCAAGGTCATATAGTGCGGTTATCGTTCTTATGGCGGGGATCTGCTCACTTTGTCTTGGCGTGTTTCTATCCATATCACTCGGTGCAGCAGATATCCATTTACGCACTGTATGGGACGCCATCTTTCATTTTCAGCCGGCAGAGACGTCTCATCAAATTATACACGATCTTCGGCTGCCGAGAACGGCTGCAGCCGCACTTGTCGGCGCATTGTTAGCAGTGTCCGGTGCCATTATGCAGGGGATGACGAGAAATCCTTTGGCAGAGCCTTCGATTATGGGGGTTACTTCGGGATCGGCATTTGCCGTTTCGATAGCATTTGCCTTTTTTCCCGGACTTTCTGCAATGGGGCTTGTTTTATGGTCCTTTGCGGGAGCGGGGCTGGGGGCATCGACGGTAATGGGCATCGGCATGTTTTCCAGAGGCGGACTTTCGCCTGTAAAGCTTGCTCTCGCGGGAACGGCTGTTACTTATTTCTTTACGGGCATTTCAACCGCCATTGCAATCCGCTTTGATGTCGCACAGGATATCAGTTTTTGGTATGCAGGCGGAGTAGCGGGTGTGAAATGGTCAGGTGTCCAGCTTTTGCTGATCGCAGGGGCTGTCGGCTTAGCACTGGCATTCATCATCGCCCGGTCGGTGACATTGTTAAGTCTTGGTGACGAGCTGGCAAAAGGTCTTGGTCAATATACATCAGCGGTGAAAGCGGCCGGCATGCTTGTCGTTGTAATCTTGACGGGAGCTGCGGTTTCTGTCGCCGGCACCATCGCATTTATCGGGATGATCATTCCGCATATTACCCGGTTTTTAGTCGGTGTGGATTATCGGTGGATCATACCCTGCTCGGCGGTTCTCGGTGCTGTTTTGCTTGTGTTTGCTGACATTGCGGCAAGGCTCGTAAACGCGCCCTTTGAAACACCTGTCGGCGCGCTGACTTCTCTTATCGGCGTTCCCTTTTTCTTTTATTTGGCACGTCGTGAAAGGAGAGGGCTGTAATGAAAACAAAAGCAAAAACACCGCTTGCAGTAATGGCTGTGACCTTTCTGCTTATCGTGATGGTCTTTTTTATCAGTCTGAATTTGGGTGTCATCAAGATGGCGCCGCTTAAAACGCTTCAGGTCTTTTTGGGCCAAGGAACGGCTCGTGACGAGCTTGTTTTATTTGAATTCAGGATTCCTAGGATTATCCTTTCCTTGCTCGTTGGGGCAGGAATCGCAGTTGCCGGCGCCATTTTGCAAAGCGTATCTCAAAATGATCTGGCTGAGCCCGGTATTCTTGGTATTAATGCCGGCGGCTCACTCGCTGTTGTGCTTTTTATTTACTTTGTTCAAGGGTCAGCTTCAGACCTCAGCTTTTTCGGTACATTTATGCTGCCGTTCAGTGCTTTGGCGGGAGCAATTCTCGCTGCATTTCTCATTTATCTTCTGGCTTGGAAGAAAGGTGTGACCCCGATTCGGCTGATTTTAGTCGGTATTGGCGTGAATGCAGGGTTTAATGCTCTGCTGCTGATTTTTCAGCTCAAGATGGATCCCCATGATTTTATGCAAGCCGCGGTTTGGATATCCGGCTCCATATGGGGAGCGAACTGGAATATGATTTGGGCGATACTCCCTTGGATTGTGATCTTGCTTCCGTTTACTTTATATAAAGCGCGTTATTTGAATATTTTACAGCTTGGAGACCAATTAGCGACTGGGCTGGGCACTGCTGTTGAAAGGGAAAGACGGATTCTTCTGCTGGCAGCGGTCACTCTCGCCGCTTCATGTGTGGCAGCTGCAGGGGGCATCGCGTTTCTCGGATTGATTGCGCCTCACGTGGCAAGAAGGCTTACCGGTCCTCGGCACCAAACACTGATCCCGGTCTCTGCCTTCATTGGCGCATTTCTGTTTTTGCTCGCTGATACGCTGGCGAGAAATGTATTGGCACCGTCAGAGATTCCGGTTGGGCTTGTCATTTCCGTGTTAGGTGCGCCTTACTTTATTTATTTATTGATGAAAGCGAATTAGAGGAGAGGGCCGAATATGAATTCATTATCAACAGAACAACTTAGAATCGGTTATGGAGACAGGGTGATCGTAGAAGATTTAAATATCTCGATCCCTAAAGGGAAAATTACCACCTTAATTGGTCCGAACGGCTGCGGAAAATCAACGATATTAAAGACAATGTCCAGAATGATGCGTTCGCATGCAGGTTCCGTCTATTTAAACGGTAAAGCGATTCATAAAATGTCTACAAAGGTCATTGCGAAGGATATGGCAATTTTACCGCAGACACCTGAAGCGCCAAGCGGTTTGACGGTATATGAATTGGTATCGTACGGCAGGTTTCCGCATCAATCAGGATTCGGCAGATTACATGAGGAAGACCGCCGGATTATTAAATGGGCGCTTAAAGAAACAGGCATGGCTGAATTCGCTGATCGGCCGATTGAGGCACTGTCAGGCGGACAGCGTCAGCGCGTGTGGATTGCCATGGCGCTTGCGCAAGGGACGGAGCTCCTGCTGCTGGACGAACCTACAACGTATCTGGATCTCGCCCACCAGCTTGAAATTTTGCAGCTGCTTGACAGACTTAACAAGGAGCAGGGGCGGACGATTTTAATGGTCATTCATGATCTTAATCATGCAGCCCGTTTTTCTCATTATATGATCGCGCTTAAAAAAGGCCAGGTCATTAAAGAAGGCACTGCGCTGGAGGTCATGACGCCGGATATTTTGAAAAAGGTATTTCAAATTGATGCCGAAATCGTGACCGATCCCCGTACAAATCAACCTGTCTGTTTGACTTATGACCTGATTTAAAAATGAAAAAACGCTTGTTTCTCATTAAGAAAAATCCCGGTGCAGAGCCGGGATTTTTTATTTTTGTCTATTAAAATACAATTTTTCTATTTGATTACATTTATTTCAATAAATAGATTGAAAGTCTTTTTGGATTAATAGATAATATTGGTTAGAACGAATTGTAAATTACATAATTGACAGAAAGAGGAGATTCTTGTGTCCAAGAAGAAAAAATGGCTTATTGGCAGTGCGATATGTGCCGGTGTACTCGTATTGGCGGGGATCGGCGCCGGCGTTTTTACCTTTTTTACTCACATGAATCGAATGGCCGTCTCATCGGAAGCGGAGCCCTATGCCGAGTCGGTAGCGGTATACATGGGGAGAGAATCGGAGTCAGGCCAAACGTTTTCTGGAAAGGTTGAGCCTGAGAAACAGCAGAAAGTATATATAGATTCAGAAAAAGGCAGCATGAAAAAAACATACGTCAAAGAAGGTGATCAAGTCAAAAAGGGTGATAAGCTTTTTGAGTATGAGGGGGAGGATCATTCCGAGGATGTCGAGCAAGCCAATTTGCAAATTGAAATGACCAACCTGCAAATCAGCCGTTTACAAACATCGATAACGGAAACGGAAAAGAAGCTGAAATCGGCCGAAAAGGAAGAGAAATCCCAGCTTCAAGATGAACTGGACCAGACCGATTTCGACTTAAAAACAAGCCAGCTTGAGCTTAAGCAACATCAAAAAGAGCTGGCTGCCCTGACGAAAAACACCGGCTCTCATATCGTGACAAGCAAACATGACGGAATCGTTCAAAGCGTCAATCAGGATATCGCTGACGGAGCAACAGGCGATCAGGCAACAGGTCCGTATATCCAGATCGTTTCGACGGGCAAATATCTAGTCAAAAGTCAAATCAATGAGCTGTTAATGGACACAATCAAAAAAGGCAGCAAAGTTAAGGTCACGCTGAAAACAGGCGGTGAAGGCGAGTGGAAAGGGAAGGTCGCCTCGATCGGCAAGCTTCCCGCGGGAGCAGGCGAGGGTGAGGAATCAGAAAGCTTTGCTGAAGAAGAAATGAATCCCCAGTCCTCTAACTATCCGTTTACCATTTTATTAGACGGTCATAAAGGTCTCGAAGTCGGCTATCATGTCAATATCGAAGTGGTGAGTGATGAGGCTGATGCTGACACGATCAAGCTGCCCGCTGACATGATCATTCAGGATGACGGTGAACCGTATGTGTGGAAAGCGGATGAGAATCAGAAAGCGGTCAAACAGCCAGTTGAAATCGGGGAAACTGATAAAAATGATATGGTGGAAATCAAGAGCGGCCTGACGCTGGAAGATTATGTGATCTATCCTGACTCCGCGGTCAAGGAAGGAAAGCAGGTTACAGTCAATGCTGACACTGAATAATATTTCGAAATCGTACAAGCTGGGAAAAGAAGAAGTTCCAATCTTGAAGCATATCAATCTGACTGTCCAGGCTGGTGAGTTTCTGGCGATCATGGGGCCTTCTGGTTCTGGAAAGTCGACGTTAATGAATATCATCGGCTGTTTGGACAGACCAACCTCCGGAACCTACACGCTTGATCATATAGACATATTGAAAGGGAAAGACGGTGCCTTAGCTGAAATCCGCAACGAATCGATCGGATTTGTGTTTCAAACCTTTCATCTGCTGCCGCGTCTCACCGCGCTGCAAAATGTCGAGCTTCCGATGATTTACAATAAAGTGAAGAAAAAAGAGAGAAGGCAGAGAGCCTATGAAGCGCTGGAAAAGGTCGGATTAAAAGACAGGGTCTCCTACAAACCCCCTAAGCTGTCCGGCGGTCAAAAGCAGCGGGTGGCGATAGCAAGGGCCCTTGTCAATCAGCCAAAGTTTATTTTAGCTGATGAACCGACCGGGGCGCTTGATACGAAATCAAGTGAGCAAATTTTGGCGCTGTTTTCTGAGCTGCATCAGGAAGGCAAGACCATTATTATGATTACTCATGACCCAGACGTCGCCAGAAAAGCTGACAAAACGATTTTTATTAGAGATGGAGAACTGGTATTAGATGAGAGAGGGGATATCAGCCATGCTTGAACATATTCGCATCTCCTTTCAATCCATTTTCTCTCATAAATTAAGATCGATTCTGACGATGCTCGGTGTGATTATCGGCATTGCTGCAATCATTGCAATTGTTTCGATGCTAAAAGGCCAAAGCGAACAGCTAAAGCAGAGCATGATCGGTATGGGAAATAATGCGATCAACGTTGTCTACCAGCCATCAAGCGGAAAAGAGGAGGGAGGAGGCTCCCCGCTTTCGTATACATCGGCGCCGCCTGTGGCCGAGGAAACAATAAAAACGATCAAATCTGATCCTATGGTCAAAGGATTATCTTTATATTACTTGTCAGAAGGCGCGAGTGTTTTTCATTTAACAAATGTCTCGTATCCTCAAGTATACGGAGTTGATGATGATTACTTCGATATGTTCCCAATCCGTATAATCGAAGGGAGAAAACTGACAGAAAAGGATTTAAAAAGCACCTATCAAGTGGTAATGATCAATGAAGCTGTCAGAGATGAACTGTTTCCAGACGGAGATGCCCTACATAAAAACATTGAGATGAACGGTGTGCCGTTTAAAGTGGCCGGTGTTTTTAAAGAAAACGATCTGCAGGAAAGCATGTTTGAAGGCGATTATGCGAACCCGGTTTTGTATGTGCCGAAAAAAGGGTGGCCGCTTATTGAAGGCTTTGACGCGCCAACGCAGATTGCCGTGCAGGCTGGTTCATCTGATCGTATCCAGGAAGCCGGTGTAATGGCGGCGGACCTTTTGAATCAGGGACTGTCCGAAGCTGAATTGGAAAAAGCAGAGTACAGTGTGATGGATCTTCAGGAGATCGCACAGGAAGTGGAGTCTTTTAATCAGTCATTTGCATTGCTGCTTGGCGGAATCGCGAGTATTTCACTTTTGGTAGGCGGCATTGGCGTCATGAATATTATGCTCGTTTCCGTCACGGAGCGCACGCGGGAAATCGGGATTAAGAAAGCACTTGGTGCTAAGAGGCGTGTGATTTTATTTCAATTTCTAACCGAAGCTGTCGTGCTGACAAGCATTGGCGGTATACTCGGTGTTCTAGCAGGATTTGGCATTGCGAAGCTGCTGACGGTCGTTTTTCCGATGCCTTTTATCGTCTCCGTTCCGGCTGTTATCGGATCACTCATCTTTTCTATGGCGGTCGGAATTGTTTTCGGCTTGCTCCCGTCCATCAAGGCATCCAAGCTTCAGCCTGTAGACGCGCTTCGCTATGAATAAAAAGAACGCATTCCAAAAGGATGCGTTCTTTTTTTAGCTGGGAAGGGCTGAATTGCATTTGTCTAAAAGCAAAAAAACGGCTGCGATGATCATTTCTTCTGTGGTGGACAGCCAGATGTCGCTCATTATTTCGTCAGTTGTATATGCAGTCATCCACAAAAAAAGCAGCTGGACAATGCCAGCGAGGAGAATGACTAAGCGTTTATCTGTCTTGAAAAAAGTAAAACTATGTACCATGAGCCGTTCAAATGGTTCAAAGCATAGCCCAAGGACTAAAAATAACACGGAAAAAAGCAGGATATGAGCTACTGAACGGTAGCTCGTCCCTGCTATAGAAAACAATATAAACATGACGGCAAAATAGGTCAACACCACTGCCGAAGCGGCCAGTAAATACGTTATAAAGAGCCGCAAAAAACATTTGAAAGACATTTGATATTTCACTGGTACATCTCCTTATAAAGACTCGCAGAGAACGATTGCTCTCTGCAAGCTGGCTTTTTTTATTTACTGTTTTTCTTTTTCACTACCGGATGTTTTTCTTTTGAAAAAAAATCAGTAAAGTCTTTTCCTAAATCAAGATGCTGTTGAACTAATGTTTCAGGAAGCATGGCAAGCCATTGGTTTAAAGAGACATCGGCATAATGATCGTCTTTAAAGATTTCTAAAAAGACAAGCGGTTCGTCCCCAACGTTTTCAACGTAATGGCCCATTGCAAAGGGAACATATCCGACATCACCGGCTTGGTAGTTAAATGTTCTGGCATGACCGTCAGAAGCAAAAACGGTCATTTTTGCTTTTCCGGAGATGTAGTATTGCCATTCGTGAGTATTCGGGTGCCAATGCAGTTCTCTCATGGCGCCGGGTTTCACTGTTACGAGCGCAGATGCAATCGTTTTAGACACTTTGAAGTTTGTAGAATCTGCAATATAGACTTTTCCGCCTTCTGATTTAATTGGCTCCTGTTCAAGAAGGCGGTAAGTAAACGGATAAGGCGCTTCGCCATTCGGTCCTTCTACAATGTCATCTTTCAAGCATCCTGGGACTGGTTCTTCAAAAATATATTTCTCTTTTTCTGGTAAATGAGAAATATCTTCTTGTGTTACGCCGAAGTTTGCAGCGATGACGTCTTTAGGCGTGTGGGCAAGCCAGTCTGTCAGCTGGAACGTACTGTTTTCAGAGAATGAACCATCGTCAAATACGAGCAGGAACTCGGCTCCCTCATCCAATGCTTGAATGGAGTGCGGCAGGCCCGATGGGAAATACCAAAGATCTCCTTCGCCTACATCATCAATAAAGCTGCGCCCCTTTTCATCCACAATGGTAACTCTTGCACTTCCATAAATCATATAAGCCCATTCTGCTTCTTTGTGCCAATGCAGCTCGCGAATGGCGCCAGGCTTCAAGCGCATATTGACAGATGCGAGGTTTTCGGAAATCGGCAGCTCCCGTACTGTTACTTCACGGGCATATCCGCCTTTTTCTAAGCGGTTATGAGTATCAGAGAATGAAAATTTCATATTGCTTACTGTGCCATTATCAGTCTCCGGCGGAACGAGCATATCTGGATTTTGGCGGTCTCTTTCAATATTACGCGGGATTTTTACTGTTGCTCCTTCGTCTCCTCTAATTGGCTGTGGAATGTCATTTTGTTTTTTCATAAAATGTTTCCTCCTTAGAATGGAAATGTAATAACAGAAAGAGAAGGTGAAAGGCCTTTCGTTTTCCCTTCTTCCTTGTTAAGTGAAAAAATACAGTGAAAAGTCAACTTCGATTGAAAATTATTTTTTTGCTTTTTGATCTTTCAGCTCTGTCATCAGTTCGATAAGCTGATCAAACTTTTTCTCAAATCGGGTCAGCAGGTACATCGCAATCAGCGCAGGAAACCCCAGATTTCCGATTTGTTTCACGACCTCCTCTATAAACACCTGATCCATAGGAAAATACCTCCCTTCTTTTTTTACAGTCATGTATGTAAGTGAAGGAAATCTAAGAAAACGTAAACTGCGGCTGAAGTATGTAAGACAATCGCTAGTTAGAAAGTAGTAGTTTACTTTTTTTTGCTTTCCTTCATTTAATTTAGTAGGGAGGCGGTTTGATGGACTATCAAGAACTTTTACGGTCAAAATGTAAGGAGATAATGAAGCATCCCATCGTGAAGCATTTTTTGAGCAATCCTCAGCATTATCGTTTATTCAAAAGCGTAATGGAAAGCCCGAATGAAAAAGATGCACAATCATTGGACGAGCAATTTAAGCAATTTTATAAAGAAATCCGCATCGTCAAGTATATGAATTCAATGATCCGTATCTTTTCTATTGATTTTGATAAGCGGGTTCGCAAAAACCAAAAACGGTATCCGCTGACGGTTGATCATCCGGAAGCAGGAGAACGGCTTCCTTCTGAAACAGGAAGCGATACGTTTGAAGCATTTTTAGATATGCAGGATGATTTGAGCCAGCATGTTCAGGATTATCAGCTCTATCAAGCGATCCAAATGCTGACTGACAAACAAAAAAGCGTACTGACAAAAGTCTATCTTCACGGTGCCACGATGCAAGAAATTGCCGATTCATTAGGGGAGTCCAGGCAAAACATCTCTAACATTCATAAAAAAGGGCTTGAGAATATCAGAAAACAGCTAGCGGAGCAAAAAAGGGGGAAACGTAAGCGTGAACGGTTATTTTGAATACAAGAACCAAGAAGACGATACATTTGACATTGAACATCTGATCGAATGCTTTTCACCGATGATCAGAAAAAAACTCAGCAATACATCCTACCAAGAAAGAGAAGATTTAGAGCAAGAGCTGAAGATCAAAATGTTTGAAAAGGCTGATATGCTTTTATGCCAGGACGTTCCAGGGTTTTGGGAGTTTATTTTGTATATGGCAGACGAGAACTCATAATTATTTATTATCTGAAAATATGAAAGACGGGAACTGACGTGTTCCCGTTTTTTGTTTGCCCTGCCTAGATAAGGCGAACCCATTCAAAAATGTACCAAAAATAAACGATATAATGATAAGATGAAAAAAAAAGAGACAGAAAGGAACATAAAAGTGGAAAATGCGTCAATTTTAATTGTGGACGATGAGAAAGCGATTGTGGATATGATCAAACGCGTTCTCAAAAAAGAAGGTTATCGAAATTTACTTGATGCGGCAAGCGCAGAGGAAGCGATCCCGGTTGTGAAAGCCAATAAGGTTGATTTGATTGTGCTTGATGTCATGATGGGCGGAATGTCAGGTTTTGAAGCCTGCACGATGATCAGAGAGTACTCTGAGGCTCCGATTTTTTTCCTGACGGCAAGATCATCCGATGCCGACAAATTGTCTGGCTTTGCGGTGGGGGCTGATGACTATATCACAAAACCGTTTAATCCGCTTGAATTAGCGGCGCGGATCAGAGCGCATCTTAAGCGCACATACCAATCGAAAGAAACGAATGCAGCTCAAACCTATACATATGATTATTTTACATTCTCTCCGCAAAATGCTGAACTGATTGCAGGCGGGGAAGCCGTCGCTTGTTCAGCTCAGCTTTTGCAGCTTTTACAGTATTTTTGTGAACACCCTAACGTTGTGCTCTCCAAAGATCAAATTTATGAAAAAGTGTGGGGGTATCCTTCCTACGGTGATAATAATACCGTCATGGTTCATATTCGCAAGCTTAGAGAGAAGATAGAACGCGATCCGAGCAATCCGGAGTATATTGTAACTGTTCGCGGTCTCGGTTATCGTTTTATCCCGAATCCTGAAGGCAAGCGGTCATGAGATTAAGATGGAAGTTTCTGTTTCACTTCTTCGGGCAGATGCTGATTGTCATTCTGTTGCTCACGGTTATGCTTGTTGCTTCGTTTTTCTATTTAGACTCGCGATTTAGCGATGCGGAATCCAATTCAGGGCTGACGAAGGCAACGACCGATACACTTGAGGCATACCTCGATGTAAATGAAGACGGGACATGGGAAGTGGATAATTTCCTGAAGAAATCTGTCGATAAACAGGACGGCTGGATGCAAATCATTGATTCGAAGGGGAAAAACGCTTATTCCTACAGCGTGCCGAAAGACGTGCCCAGCGACTTTACGAAAAAAGAGCTTTTATCTATTTATAAAACCAAAAAATTTAATCATTATAGGGTGAATTATTGGGCCATCAATATTGAAGATAAATCGTATCTTCTGTTGTCCGGCTGGAAGTCAAAGAGCGAACAGCTGCTGACTTCCGTTAGAAAACGCGAACAAAAGATAGACTCTCTATCGCATTATAAGTCCAGTACCATTGAGTATATTAAGCGGCAAAAAGGCGCCATTTACCTGTTAGACAGCAATGGAAAGATTCTCGACAGCATGAACAGCACAAAAAGTGAAAGAGAAACGATAAACCAGCTGGAGCTGCTCAAATACAGCTCTAAACCTTGGAACTATAAGCGGGAAATGTCCGTTAACATCCTCAATCAAGACAGATGGCTGGTCGCTACAGTGCCAAACCCTGTGTATGTCACTGATCAGGAATTTAACGATTCGTTTCTGAAGGTTGTGCTAAAGGCGATGTTCCTCGTTCTGGCCGTTTTGTTCTTATATATTATTTGGATGACCGTTTGGTATATGTTCCGATTTGGGCTGCCGATTTTTCACACGATTAAATGGCTGGTCAATCTATCAAAAGGAAAACTTGAAGAACCGAAAAACCGAAAAGGCCGCCCTGTCAGCAAAAACAAAAAGGGGAAAATCAAACATCCGTACCGTTTCTTCGGTGAGATTTTTGAATCAATGGATCAGCTGACTGAAACGCTGAGTCGTGATAAAAGGAACAGAGAAAAAATCCAGGCGACAAGGGAAGAATGGATTGCCGGGTTGTCGCATGACTTAAAAACACCGCTAAGCAGCATTTACGGCTACAGCATGATGCTCGAGTCGAAGCAGTATGACTGGTCGCCGGATGAAGTGAAAGAAATGGGGCAGGTTGTCAGAGAAAAATCCGAATACATGTCCAAGCTGATAGAAGATTTAAATTTAACCTATCGGCTGAAAAATGATGCCCTTCCAATTGAAAGAAAGCTTACAAACCTGATCCCGTTTTTTAAAAATGTCATTGAAGATTTTAAGAAAAATCCGTTTTCCGAAGGGTATGATGTCTTTTTTGTCTCCAAAGAAGAGCACATCGAATTTGCGCTTGATGAAGCATGGTTCAGGCGCATATTAGAAAATCTCCTTGGAAATGCCGTGAAGCACAATGACAAAGGAACAGAGATTCAGGTCATTCTGGAACAAACAAAAAATCACATTTCTTTGAAGGTGAAGGACAACGGGAAGGGAATGGATGAAGAAACGATCACCAATTTATTTAACCGATACTATAGAGGAACGAACACGAAAGACTCTGCTGCCGGAACTGGTCTCGGGCTTGCGATTGCCAAGGAGCTTGTCCATCTGCATAATGGAACGATTCATGTGAACAGCAGAATAAACATTGGTTCGGTCATTACCATCCTATTCCAAAAACAATAAATAGGTTTGGACATCTCTTTACAGGGAATAACAAGGTATAGACTGAAGCTAAAGAGGTGTAACATTCATGGATGCTGTATTGGAAGCAGATACTCGGGCGGTAATTGGTGAAGGCCCGTTATGGGATGAAGAAAACGGGCGCTTATATTGGGTTGATATTTTAGGGAGTGAGCTCCATATCTTCGACCCTCTAGAAAAAATCAACCGGTCGATCAAGTTTACATCTTTTGTGACGGCGCTTGCGAAATATTCAAAGGATGAGCTGGTGATGACAATGAAGGATGGGTTTTACCTTTATCATCTTCAAGAAGACAGCTTAGAAAAAATCAAACAGCCGAAAGATATGCATGAGAGCCTGCGTTTTAATGACGCAAAGTGTGATCCGTACGGACGGCTGTGGGCGGGGACGACAAGTATGGAAGGCGAGCAAAAACAAGCCTCGCTATACCGTTTGGACCCAGACGGCAGACTTATCAAAATGAAGGATCAAGTTTCCACCTCGAACGGTTTGGATTGGGATCGCGAGCGGAATTTGATGTATTACATAGATACACCTACTCAGGAAATTATGTGCTACAGCTATGATCCTAAAAGCGGAAATGTCTCAAATCCAAAGCCCGTCTATCGTTTTGATCAAACAGACGGATTGCCGGACGGCATGACCATCGACCAAAATGGTATGCTGTGGGTGGCGCTGTTTGGGGGCGGCCGCGTTGCTCATATTGACCCATTTCAGAAAAAAGAAATCGATTCAATCAGCGTCCCGGCTAAATATGTCACGTGCTGCGCATTCGGCGGCAAAGACTTAAAAACCCTTTATATCACAACGGCAACAGAACAAATGACAGAAAAAGAAAGACACGAGCAGCCCCATGCGGGAGGATTGTTTTCAGCAACCTTGGAAACAGGCGGCTATCAGCCGGTTCCATTCGCTGGTGAGGTATAAAAAAACGCATCCGAGATACGGATGCGTTTTTTGCGTATTAAAGTGAACGGATGATGCCGCCTTCGACGCGCTGTGCCGTGCCGTTAATAGCTGATGCGGCATCAGACGCGAGGAATGTGATTGTGTTGGCGACCTCCTCTGCTGTCGCGTATCGCTGTATCAGCGAAGTCGGCTCATTAACTTTGAAATAGTCGTTGATAAATGTATCTGTATCCTGTCCGGCAGCTTGTGCGGCGCCTTCCATGTAAGAGGCCACGCCTTCTGTCCAAGTGGGTCCCGGAAGGACTGAGTTTACTGTTACATTTGTGCCTTTCGTCATTTCTGCCATTCCTCTTGAAAGGCTGATCAGCGCCGTTTTTGTCATTGAGTATGGAATCATCGTCGGAATCGGTTTGATGCCTGCTTCACTTGCGATATTTAAAATGCGTCCGCTGTTTTTAGCAAGCATTTTTGGAAGGAAGTGACGGCTTGTCCGAACTGCGCTCATCACGTTCACTTCAAAATATTGATTCCACTCTTCATCTGTCACATCGGCAAAGTCTTTTACCTCGAAGAAACCAAGGTTGTTCACAAGGATATCGATATCACCGATTTCATTTACTTTTGTAATAAAAGCCGCAGCTTCATCTGTTTTTGACAAATCGGCAGCCGCACCGTGAACAGTTCCGTATGCAGATAGCTCTTCAATCGTGCGGTCGACAGTCTCTTGTTTGCGTCCGTTAACAATGACTGCCGCTCCCTCTTGCAGAAAGCTTTTTGCCGCAGCTTTCCCGATGCCAGAAGTTGAGCCGGTGATTAAAACGAGTTTGTCTCTTAGCTGTAAATCCATAAGAATCATTCCTTTTTCATGATGATGTTATTAAGTATACTAGATCAAATTTAGTGTTTACGAGGATTTTGCTCGCATACATTTAACGGGAGAAAGTCATTCAGGACTCGTATACAAGCTTGTCAGTCCTATAGTATAATTACTCCGAAAAAAGGATACGAATGTCAAATAGGTGCCGGTCCGTGAACAACAGCCGGCTTAATAGGGAAACCGGTACAAGCCGGTGCGGTCCCGCCACTGTAATTGGACAAAATGCCAAGAGCCAGGATACCTGCCTGTTTGACCAGCACGAAGTCTGCGAGGACAGATGATGTGTAAACAATAGGCTTTTTTTGTGTTGTTTACAGCATCTTTACCGTCGTAGAGATGCTTTTTTAGTTTACTTAGGAGGCAAGGTTATGAAAAAAAGAGCCGGAATATGGATTTCGCTTTTGCTGGCTGCTGTTATGATCGCCGGCTGCGGCAATACAGCGGATCAGAATAATCCAAAGGCGAAGCAAAAGACAGAAGCATCTGAAGCGTTTCCTGTCACGATTGATGATGCGTCAAATCAAGAAGTGACCATTAAAAAGAAGCCGAACAAGATTGTTTCATTACTGCCGAGCAATACAGAAATCACATACGCTCTCGGCCTCGGTGACAAAATGGTCGGCGTCACCACAAACGATACATACCCAAAGGAAGTCAAAAAGGTTGAGAAGGTCGGAGATATGAATATAAACGTTGAGAAAGTCATGTCTCTAAAGCCAGATCTCGTTCTTGCCCATGAATCTTCCATGTCAGCTTCAGCTGATGCCATCAAACAGCTGAAGGACGCGGGCATTACTGTGCTGACTGTCAATGATGCAAAATCATTTTCCGAGGTGTACAAGTCAATCGAAATGATCGGAGAAGCTGCCGGGGCAGAGAAAAAAGCCGATCAGCTTGTAAAAAACATGAAATCAGATTTGCAGGATATTCAAGATAAAGCAAAAACCATTTCAAAAGACGAGGAGAAAAGCGTATTTATCGAGGTTTCTCCTGATCCTGACATTTACACAACCGGAAAAGACACGTTCATGAATGAAATGCTGAATGTCATCCATGCTAAAAACGCAGCAGCAGACCAAACAGGCTGGGTGCAAATGACAGACGAGGCGATCGTAAAACTCAATCCTGACGCTATTGTGACAACAGATGGGGTGAAAGCGAAAGCAGTGGAAAAACGTGATGGCTGGAGTGACATCAATGCTGTGAAACATCATCGCGTGTATGATGTGGATCCTGATCTCGTGACACGCTCCGGTCCCCGTCTGATCGAAGGGGTCGAGGAACTTGCGGAAAGCATTTACCCGAATACGTTTAAGGAATAATCGTTATGCCGCATATATCATCAGTTTTTCATTTTTAGCTGCCTGCATCGTGATAGGAATTTCTTGCGGAAGCCTGCAAATTCCCATCCCCGCTATCTTTCGTGTCTTTTGGTATGAATGCTTTGGCGGCTCTATTGGCTCTGATGACCCGATGTACACCAATATTATAATGAATATCAGACTGCCGAGAGTTGTGCTGGCCGCCCTTGTGGGGGCGGCTCTTTCTATCGCAGGGACCGCTTTTCAGGGGCTGCTGAAGAACCCGCTTGCTGATCCCTACACGCTGGGCGTTTCGTCCGGTGCTTCAGTCGGCGCGGTGGTGACCCTGTTCTTCGGCTTGCAGCTTCCTGTCATCGGAGGGTTCACACTCCCGATTGTGAGTGTAGCCGCGGCACTTGTTACGATTGCGGCTGTCCTATCCTTTAGCCGCCTCGTGCATGCATCGATGACTGTTTCCACCCTCATTTTGACCGGTGTCATCATCAACTCATTTTTAGGCGCTTTTATTTCTCTTATTATTGCCCTTACAGGCGACAATCTGCTGCCGATTGTGCACTGGCTGCTTGGCAGCGTCTCGATGAGGGGCTGGAGCTATATTATGTTGTTTCTCCCGTTTTTTCTTTTAGGAACGATTTTACTGATGATAAACGGAAGAGAGCTGAATGTGATGACTTATGGAGAAGATAAAGCAAGGCTTCTCGGAGTCAGTGTCCAGCAGAGAAAAGTGCTGATTTTAATAGCGGGCTCTCTTTTGACGGGGAGCGCTGTTGCTGTATCAGGCACGATCGGCTTTGTCGGCCTTCTCATTCCGCATATTACAAGGCTTTTGTGGGGAACAGACCATCGGCATTTACTGCCTATCTCCGCCTTGCTTGGAGCAGGGTTTCTCGTGTTAGCCGATCTGCTTTCAAGAACGATTATTGAACCGATTGAACTGCCGATTGGGATTATTACATCCTTGGCGGGAGCGCCTGTTTTCGCTCTTATTTTAATTCGTCAGCACCGCGGGGGGAAAAGCTTATGATGAAAGCAGAAGGACTGTCGGGAGGATATGGAGACAGCAGGCTGATCAGCAATGTCAGCTTAACAGTAGAGCGGGGTGAATTTCTCGGAATTCTCGGCCCTAATGGCAGCGGAAAAACGACACTTTTGCACTTGCTGACAGGTACGCTGCCGGCGAAGGAAGGCAGCGTTTATCTAGCTGGCAAACTACTCGCGGACTATAAACCGAAGGAACTGGCGCGCATGATGGCTGTCCTGCCGCAAAAAACGGATCAAGCCTTTACCTTTACCGTCAAAGAAACGGTAGCTTTCGGCAGATATCCATTCCAAACAGGGCTGTTCAGACAGCAGACTGAAAAGGATGAAGCCATTGTAATGGAAGCAATGGAGCAAACAGGAGTAGCTGCATTTGCTCAAAAATCGATCCGTGAATTAAGCGGAGGTGAACAGCAGCGGGTGTATGTAGCCCAAGCTTTGGCGCAGCAGCCGCGTATGTTATTTTTGGACGAGCCGACCAATTTTCTCGATCTGTCTTATCAAAAAGAATTGCTCGATCTGATCAAACGCCTGACAAGAGAAAGCGGATTGGCGGTTGTCAGCGTTTTTCATGATTTGAATACTGCGAGCCTGTATTGTGACAAGCTCTTGTTTATGAAAAACGGTACAGCCGGACCTAAGCAAAAGCCGGAATATGCGGTCACAGAACATCATATAAAGGCGGTGTACGATACAGATATCACTGCTTTGGTTCATCACAGCTCCTCTAAACCGATGATTGTGATTCAGCCTGAAAAAGCCAGTGCGGACCAGCTGCGCATCCCATTTGAAGCAATGCTCCAAGCGGGGCGTGATGACATTATCCTTCAAACGGACCTCCCGCTTCGCACATTGTCCTCAGCTCCTGTCGGTGCGGGGTTTTCGTGGAGCAGGACGCTTATCCATAAAAGGCTGCCGTTTCAGGCGGATCCAATCGATGGGCTGACGGCTTATCTATCAGAAAACGGTTTTCATCTGCCGGAAACGTGTGCGATGGCGTCATCAGGAAGGCTTGCCCATTTCGTGTATCGAACGTATGAGGATGGTGAGCTATCCGTTTTCATATGTGTCATGACAGGGTTTTCGATCTGGATTTTGATCAATGGATATGTATCAGATCAATCCTTCGTCAACATCCTTATGGCTGCGGAAGCAGAACGGACGAAAGTGCTGAGAGACAGACAGGCAGAGGGGGATATGCTCATCGCTGCGACACAAATTCAGCAATCTGAACACACAGAAAAGCAGCTCATTCAATTGATAAGGGCCGGAATGGCTGAATGTGTAAAAGAGGCGGCAGAGCTGTTTGAATAAGTCTGTAAAGGAGAGAGATGAATGAAACTATATACCAAAACAGGCGATAAGGGACAAACGAGTCTAGTAGGAGGCAGAACGGACAAGGATAGCCTTCGGGTCGAAAGCTACGGCACCATTGATGAACTGAACAGCTTTGTCGGGCTTGCTTTAGCGGAGCTTTCTGGGCAGTCCGGCTTTGAAGATGTGACAGCAGAGCTGCTGATGATCCAGCATGAGCTGTTTGACTGCGGAGGCGATCTGGCAATCGTCACAGAAAAAAAAGACTATAAACTAACGGAAGAATCCGTTTCCTTTTTAGAAATGCGCATTGATGCCTATACAGCAGAAGCGCCGGAACTGAAGAAATTTATTCTTCCGGGCGGCTCAAAGGGTGCTGCGCTCCTCCATGCAGCGCGCACCATTACGAGGCGAGCGGAACGACGAGTGGTGGCCCTGATGAAATCAGAAGAGATCCATGAAACAGTGCTGCGTTATTTGAATCGCTTGTCCGATTATTTCTTTGCCGCCGCCCGCGTTGTGAATGTGAGAAGCAGCATTGGTGATGTAGAATATGAAAGAAGTGCTGTTGTGTTTCGGGACCAAAACAACAGCAAATCATAAAAAAAGAAAACAAATTCGGCGTGTTCACTCTGCATGCCGGATTTTTGTTTTTCATTCTGTCAATCTCCTATTTTACGACAAAAAATGAACCTTACGAATTATTGACCGAAAAATGAAAAAATGAGATATTGTAACAAATAGATGTAAAAAATAGGCAATAGGGGGCTCTGATAGATGGTGAATTTAATTGAAAGTGATAGCATCTGGAAGAGAAATTTCAATTATCTTTTTTTCTCAAGAATAGTCAAGATATCCGGCGATATGTTCGCATTTAACTCAATATTATGGTTTTTAATTTATGATGGCAAAGGTGCGATCGGCACTGCTTTATTGATTGCTGTCACCTTCTTGCCAGAAGCTGTACTGGCGCCTGTGACAGGTCCTTTCATGAAACAGACCACCCTGAAATTTTGGATGTACTTTTCAGATTTGACGAGGGCTGCGATTGTCTTGATCATTCCTCTTTGCCATTTTGCGGGTTTTTCTCCATTGTGGTTTGTCATGACCCTTATGATTGTGCATTCTGCAACAGGAGCTGCCTATAATCCCGCCTCCATCGCTTTAATTCCCCAAATCGTAAATGAAGAGGGCATTCAAAAAGCAAACGCTGTGCTGCAATCCTCCGCCCAAATTGTCCGGCTCGGAGCTGTCACATTATGCGGCGCTATTCTGACATTTATCAGCCCTTCTTATACAATGCTTATCGCACTCATCCTTTATTTGGTTTCTGGTTTTCTCGTCCTTTTTATTAAGTACACTGCTGTTCAATCTCAATTAGAATCTGCTGCCGTTGCGCAGAGAGGCACATATATCGGCAGACTGAAACGCGGTTTTACGCTCGTGAGAAAACATCAGATTTTATATCCGCTCGCCATTTACTGTATCTTTATGAATTTCGCGGCTGCACCTTGGGAAGCACTCTCAGCCGTTTATGTAGCGGAGGATTTAAACGGCAATCCGATCGTTTACTCACTTTTAAAGGCCACCACCGCCGCAGGCGCTTTTTTATTAGGATTTGTGCTGGCGAAAGTCAAGGTGAATAGATACGGCCTGCTATTCGTAACGGCCGGCATTATTGAAGGATTCGCTTTCTTTATTACTGGGATGAATACATTTTTGCCGCTCGTTTTTCTCGCTGCATTTACCTTTGGCGCTGCAGTCAGTGCTGTTAATGTTCCTGAGTACACGATTATCCAGACCTCTGTGGATAGTGAGGATCAGCCGCAAGTCTACGCCGTTATACATATGATCTCAAATATCTCCATTCCTGCCGGAGCTGTTATTTGCGGATATGCCGCGAATGCTTTTGGCTCAGGAACCGTGATCGCTGTCGGAGGAGTTGTTGAAATTATTGCAGGTATCGGAATTTTACTGTTCACAAAGCTGGCTAAAGCAGAACGGTCCGACCTGGTCAAAGAAAGGGAAGCAAGTGTTCATTTGTAAAGGGTTTTGAAATGCCATGCCTCGTGCATGGCGTTTTTTTTCGTCTATGGGTCCGGGGCATGATAAGACTCTAGTCTTATATAAAAATCAATCTCTGTTCGTTTTGCGCAATGCCAACTTGTTTAAGATGAAGACAAGGAAAACGAAAGGAGGATCTGCATGAAGATAAACAAAAAAACGATAGGCGGATTCTTATTAATTGTTTTTGGAGTCTCTGTCTTTTTTGGAGGGGGAAGCTTCGGCTTTATCATCCCGCTCGCCATTGGAAGCTTGATGACATACGCAGGAATCAAAAGGTTTGCCGCAGGAAAAGTATCCTTGGCGGCATCGGAGCAATCATGCTCGTCTGCTCGCTTCCATTTGTCCTGGGAATCGCGCTGGCGGCAGCTATGGTGTATTACGGTTGGAAGCTGATGAAAAACGGATCAGCTGATAAAGGTGTATCGTCTTTTGACCCTGAACCGGCTTCGGCTGCCTATCAAAAGTGGCGGGAAAAGTATTATCCCGGCGCGCCACTCAGGAGAAAACGCACTCCCGCATGAATCATTAACAAAACGGGAGCTCGAAATTCTCTGCCTGATCGCGGAAGAAAAAACAAATAAAGAAATTAGCGAGGAGCTGTTTATCACTATTAAAACAGTCAAAACCCATATCACTAATAATTTATCAAAGCTGGATGTCAGTGACCGGACGCAGGCTGCGGTAAATGCATACCGAAACCACCTCGTAAAATGCGTCTGTTATTTCGTCGCGCCTTTTGTCCCGAAGTCTCTGACAACCACATGGATGCGGTAGTCTATTTCCGCATTGCTGAAATATTCATCATCCCATTTTCTTGCGATTTTGCTCCACTTTTGAGGATAATGAATTCTAACCTCGTTTCCCAGACCGGTTACATCTGCTTTGATATCTTCCTGCAGTTTGCCTACGAACGCAGTCACTGTTTCATGCAATCGTTTTTCGATGGTTTTTTCAATCCCTTTTATATAGGAATCCTTAAAAGAATCCTCCTTAGTATCCCAGTCCTCGGATAATCGGCCTTCAATATGGCGTGTGACGGTGAACTTGAACTTGCCGTCCTTATAGTCAGTTTTGATCTTGCGGCTGCTGGAGTATACCTCATAAGAAAAAAGATTGCCGTTATGCCTCATATCAATGACGCCGCCTTGGACAGTGCCTGTGAATAAGTTTATGTTTTGCAGCTCACCCGGTGTTAAATCCCGGAGCCAAAATTTATTTTTGATGATAGCAGCCCCGTTTATCGCGAGTTTGCCGTTTTCCTCACCGACATGCGGGATGAGAAACGAATCATCAGAGGTTAAATGCTCTGATATCTCTCCCAGCGTAACAGGATCCATCATTCTGATCGTCACTGAATTATTTTCTGTCAGAGCATAAATCACATTGGATGCAGGCTCGCCTCCCTCATTCATTTTAAATACATCCTTAGGACGGCTATTGGTAACAAAGACGTACGAACTCCTCCTTGTCCCATTGTCTCTAACAAATTGGTTAATGATCGCGTCCATTCCGACGTGATCAGCAATCGCATTTTTGGAAAGCAGGATGAGACGCAAATGCTGGGAAAACGTAGGATTATGCTTTAATGCAGATGTTCTTATCATTTGATGAACCGTTTCACCCTTTGTGATAGAAAGCTGGGTCGGATCAGATGAAGAACTTTCTGTGGAGCTAGCTTTTTTTGGCACAAGAATCTGCTGTGTCAGTTCTAAGTTCTGATGATCCGACTTGTCTAAGCCAACACCAATGACTAAGCTTAAATCCTCAATATTTCGGCTGTCCCAGCATCCGGACAGCAATAGGGTGCATATGAATATACATAAAATCCTGATCTTCATTTTGCTGTCATCCTCCTTTTAAGAGCTACAATAAAAAAGAGAATAAAGGGAAGCAGAAACAGACCGATGAACATGTATCCGAGGTAATCGCTATACATGATGACTTTGTTTGTGTCATCCGGCCACAGAGAAAAGTAAAAGACGGCCGCTCCAATGAGCATCATGCTTTTTTTAGCCGATAGCCCAAACGTCTTCTTGAGCCCATTCGCGGCAAGATATCCATAAATGACAAACGTTGTGAAAAATTGAATGACCCAGACGATCAGTAAAAACGATTCAAACCGTTCAATGAATGTGCCTTTCAACTCAAAGGACTGAAAGAGGGAAATCGTCGGCCATATCAGTGTTTTGACCTCAGGAGCCGTCAAAGCGCCAACGACAATGAGGTACGTCAGGATATATAAAACAATTGGAATCGCAAAGCCGATTACCGAGTATCTGAATGTGTATTTCTGTTTCTTCATATGTTCAGGTAGAAACAGCATCACTTCCATTCCTAAAAAAGAGATGGAAACGACAGTAAGGGAGTTTAAAATAGGATGCAGACCTTCACCTAAAACAGGGCGCAAATTATTGATATCAAAAATCTTAAAGCTGATACCAAATAAAATCAGCAAAATAATGATCGTAATGACGAGATAAAAAGGAAAGAGTCGGGAGACATCCTTTAAACCGCCTACAATTAAATAGATACCGCAGCAGATAAACGTTATAATAATCACTTGTATTGGCGTTCTCTCCAGCAGGAAAAACTTAACCATTTCAGCCATCGCCCGGGTTTCAAAGCTGGCGACTCCGATAAAATAGCAGCAGATCAAAAGGCTGATGATGCTGCCGATCCATTTTCCGAGCCCTTCCCGCAAGTATTCAAACAATGAAGCATACTGATGTTTTTTTTGAATAAGCGTGTTTACATAGATGAAAAGAATAAATATAATGCCCTCTAACATGAGCGTAATCCAGCCGTCGGGGGTGTTGGTCTTAGTCGTCAGTGCCCTCGGCAATGTTAACAGGCCGGCCCCAAGCATTGTATTTGCAATAATGGAAATACCTTGAAAGGTATTAAGTTTGATTGGAGTCTGTTTTTGGCTCATTTGGATTATTCGCCTCTTTTGGTTTGTTTTTAAGCGGGAGACGGATAATGGAGTCATCCGTATTTTTCAAGCTAAAGAAGCCGCTTGGCGAAAAATAGGGAGATCCAAAGCTCGTTTGTCTCGTTAGGTGCGTGTAAACAACAAGCATAAATAAAATAATCCCGTACAGCCCAAGGATAGCGGCGGAAAACATTGAAACAAAACGCAGCACCCGGAAAGACAGGCCCATTCCGTATTGAGGAACGGTAAAGGATGCAAGGGCAATGACACTGACGACAATGACCATAATTGAACTGACAAGATTTGCTTCCACTGCCGCCTGACCGATGACAACGCCCCCGACTAGACCGATCGTCTGTCCGAGCGAATTGGGAAGGCGCAGTCCTGCTTCTCTCAAAAGCTCGATCGTCACTTCCATCAGCAAGGCTTCAAATATCGGCGGAAACGGCACATTTTCCCTGTTTGCCGAAATCGTGACGGCGAGCGCGGTTGGCAGCAGCCCTTGATGGAAGGACACGAGTGCAATATAAATCGATGATAAAAACAAGGTAATAAAGATAGAAGCAAAACGCAGCAAACGGATGAGAGATGCTGAAATCCAGCGGTCATAATAGTCATCCGGCGACTGCATCAGGACACCGAGAGAAACGGGAACGAGAAGTACAAATGGTGAACTGTCGACCAAAATGGCCACACGGCCGTTAAACAGGGCCGACGATACCTTGTCAGGCCTTTCCGTATTTTGAATCTGCGGAAACGGCGAATATTTATTATCTTCAATAAGCTCCCCAAGCATTCCGCTGTCCTGAATATCCTCCAGCTGGACATTTTTAAGCCGCGCTTTCACATCTTTTATGACGGACTTTTTCGCTCTGCCATCAATGTACATAATGGCTGCAGGCTTCAGCTTGTTTTTGCCGATCATGATTTTTTTGGTGATTAACTTAGGATGCATAGTTCTTTGCCGGATCAGAGCGAGATTTGTATTCATATCTTCGACAAACGCTACCTTTGGACCCCGAACCACTTTTTCAGTTGTCGGCTCAGCCAGACTTCTTGATTTTTTCTGCCCGGTAGACAGCATATAAGCCCTATCCAATCCGTTGATAAACACAGCGCAATTGCCGCTGAGAATCGACTCCACCGTTTTTTCCGCGGTTTCAATGGGTCTTGCGTCAAGCTGGTCAAGGCGTTTTTTAATCTGGTTAAGCGTTAAGGTCTCCTCATCTTTGATTAAGGTTTTAATGGATTCTGACACCAAATTTTCATCATTCAATTCACTAAAATAGAGATAGTAAAAAACAAGTCCGTTCGCCAGCATTTTTTTATTCTTGACCAGATCATCATTTTCTTTAAGCTGTGGAAGCACCAATGCTAAATTATCATGTATATATTCCTTAAACGTGTGTTCCAAGGAAGTCACCTCTTGTCCAAAACCTTAGTAGAGGTTATCTTTTCCTGTTAAAAAAATGATATACTGTGTTACAGTATTTCAGGGTTAAGTTTTTTATGAAAGCGGAGGATATGAAAGTGGCACAGGTAAGGCTTGCAGGAAAACAAGAAGAAATAGAACAGCTCATTAAATCATTTGAAAAGCATTATGATGTCTCCTATACATCAAAGGAGTACGGCAGAACGAATCCGAAGTATAAGTATTCAAAAGATTCCCGCGTATATCTTGAATTAAAATTAAAATCTGCAAAGCTCGAAAATTAAAAAGGATTTTTTATATCATTGGCGAATTACATTCTATTGAAGCAACCGTTATGGAGGGATACATAAATGGAATTCAGAATTGAACGAGACACCATGGGAGAAGTAAAAGTTCCTGCTGATAAATATTGGGGCGCCCAAACACAGCGAAGCAAGGAGAACTTTAAGATCGGTTCTGAAAAAATGCCGATGCGTGTTGTGAAGGCGTTTGCAATTTTGAAACGAAGCGCAGCACTCGCTAATAAACGCCTCGGCAATCTGGATGCGGAAAAAGCTGAAGCGATTGCAGCGGTTTGTGATGATGTGCTCAAAGGCAAATACGATGACAACTTCCCGCTTGTCGTGTGGCAGACCGGAAGCGGCACACAAAGCAACATGAATATGAACGAAGTAGTGGCCAACCGCGCGACTGCTTTATTAAATGAAAAAAACTCTGATCAAACCATTCATCCAAATGATGATGTGAACCGCAGCCAAAGTTCAAACGACACATTCCCGACTGCGATGCACGTTGCCGCAGTTTTGTCTGTTTACGAGCAGCTTGTGCCTGCGCTTGACCAGCTTCGCAATACATTGGACGAAAAGGCAAAAGCATACAATGATATTGTCAAAATCGGACGCACGCACCTTCAGGATGCTACGCCTTTGACACTCGGACAGGAAATCAGCGGATGGGTTTACATGCTGGACCGTTCGAAGGAAATGATTTTGGAAGCGACAGATAAAATGCGTGCCCTTGCAATCGGCGGAACGGCTGTCGGAACGGGAATCAACGCTCACCCAGAGTTTGGAGAGCTTGTCTCAGAAGAGATCACAAAACTGACCGGCCAAACGTTCAGCAGCTCGCCAAATAAATTCCACGCGCTGACAAGCCATGATGAGATCACTTATGCGCATGGCGCACTAAAATCGCTCGCCGCTGACTTAATGAAGATTGCGAACGATGTCAGATGGCTTGCAAGCGGACCTCGCTGCGGCATCGGGGAAATCGTCATCCCTGAAAATGAGCCGGGCAGCTCCATTATGCCTGGTAAAGTCAACCCGACACAAAGTGAAGCATTGACGATGATTGCAGCGCAAATCATGGGGAACGATGCGACAATCGGCTTTGCGGCAAGTCAAGGGAACTTTGAATTGAACGTGTTTAAGCCTGTGATTATTTATAACTTCCTGCAATCTGTGCAGCTGCTGAGTGACGGCATGAATTCATTCCATGATAAATGTGCCGTCGGTATTGAGCCTAACAAAGAAACCATTCAGGAAAACCTGTCAAATTCATTAATGCTTGTTACGGCGCTGAACCCGCACATCGGATATGAAAACGCGGCGAAAATCGCCAAGCTCGCCCATAAAGAGGGATTGACGCTGAAAGAAGCAGCTTTGAAGCTTGAATTGCTGACAGAGGAGCAATTTAACGAAATGGTTAAGCCTGAAGATATGGTGAAGCCAAAAGCATAAGAGAAAGAAAAAACGGCTGCTTGTGAAGCAGCCGTTCTTCTAAATATGTTGCTGTTTTAATAAATATTTAAGCTGCTCCGCATCTTTAGCGAGAGCCTCAGACTCCATCAAATTATGGATCATGCCTTTTATGATCGCGAGCTTCGGTGTTTTTTTCTTCATTTCTGCTTCAAGTATGTCCAAGCTCTCCGATAATTCAAGAGAGGAGTTTGTGTGTAAGCTGTTGATTTTGTTGCGAAGGCTTTTCACAATCGATTCAGTCAGCGGATCAGGCCGTCCATGAGTAAGAGGCCCAAATAATGAGCTCGCCTCTTCTAATGTGATGAAAGGCTTATCATTTCGTTCTGACATGCCTTTTACCATATCATCAATTCGATTCATAATGATATCAGCTAATTGATCAGGCTTCACCGTGTAACCGAGCAGAATCATGCACTCCAGGTAAATCTGACTGATGCCCTCTATTAAAAAACAAAGCTCTGCAGTATACGGTTCCGCTTTTTTGCCGTAAATGTGCAGCAAGCTGTCGATATGAAATTGAAGTGAGGACTGGCGGATTTTTTTTGCGCATTGCTCCACTTCCTCTGTGTAAGGCAGAGAACCTTCCTTCATCTGCATGCCGATAAAGTCTTTGTGTTCAAGGATGTTTTCATAGAGCACGGTCAGCTGTTTACGGTAAGCCGTTCTGGGACTGTCGCCCTTTGTTTTAATATTTAAAATTCGGGTAAACGTTTTATCGTAATAGTCGTTCAGCATAGACAGAAGAAGCGCTTCTTTCGAAGGAAAATAAATATAAAAAGCGCCTTTTGAAATTTTGCATTCTTTTGCGATTTCCTGAACTGATGTTGAATTATATCCTTTTTGGGCAAATAGTTTTAAAGCTGTTTCAATAATCAGCTTTTCTTTTTCCTTCAATGGTACCACCCTTTCGGAGCCTGGAGGCCTCATGAGGATATGACCATCTAGTCACACCTTCTGCTATAAAATTAACCTTATTGTAACTTGTTTTTTTATCATGTATTATTTATATTATAAGTTGAGATGACCGAATGGTCAAAGCTCAAGCGAAAGGGTGAATCTAATATGAGAGAATTGGATGAAATGATCAGCCGCTTGCGAAACAGAGGTATCAAAGTGGAGAAAGTCAAATATCCGAAGCAGACCTTGTCAGAGAAAAAATGGGTTCATCAATGCAAGCAGCAGCTCAAAACAAATTACAGAGATTTTAACGGTTATTCTTTCACATGAAAAAATAGACTGCAAAAATATCTACAGTCTATTTTGGTACTGTTATACGGTATGATACACCCGTTTTGTCATTTTCAATTGAGATAGACGCCTTATGAAGAGTTAAAATTCGTTTTACGATGCTGAGACCAATGCCGAATTCGCCTTTCTTCCCTTTACTAAAAGGCTCATAAAGGCTGGAGAGCATCTCATCTTCAATGTGGGGGCCGTCATTTTTAATGATGATCACGATATTTCGATCATCTTGTTTCATGCTGATTTTTATTTTTGTCTCAGCATAGCGGATTTGATTTTCCAGAATGTTTTCAAGGAGTTTGTTCCATTGCTCCGAATCGCCCGGCATCAGAATGTCTTCTTCTATATCAATGTCCCACGATAATTCTTTCCGCGCCCACTTCAGTCTTTCGATGACTTCTTTTGTCACTTCCAGAATACTGAACATGCCATGCTGCACGTTTTGCTTCGCTAAATAATCCAGCTTCGTTAAATATAATAAATCCTTAATTTTTTTCTCCAGCTTAAGGGCTTCGCCTTCAATGACATCTACTGTATTTTCAAGATCTCCTTTAGGAAAAATTCCGTCCTTAATTGATTGCGTATAGCCTCTGATAACCATAACCGGCGTTTTTAAATCATGTGAAATATTTTGCAGGAGGGTTCTTTCAGTTTCATCCTTTTGCACAAGCTTTTGGCGCATTTCTTCAATGGTATGGCCCAATTTGCCGATTTCATCTTTCCGGTCCACTTTTACTGGGTCATCCCAGTCCTGTTCGGAAATCCGTTTAACGTGCTTTTCAAATGACACGAGAGGCCTTGATAAATATCTCGCAAGCCAAATGGCAGGAATCCAGCTTAATAAAATGACAACAGCTATAATCAACAGAAGCTGTTTGAATAGGGTATAGGCTAGATCGTCCCGATAAGAATCAAGCGCGTAGGAGAGCATCATAGCTGATTGTCCATTGACGGAAAGCCCCTTTTTGATGACAAAAAACACTTTCTCTCCATTGACATCGGCGCTGTACCGTTTCTTTTTGGCCTCCTGTTTATCAGCCAGCTTATACACCTTATGGATAAACGAAGACGACAGTATGCGTAAATTTTTGTCTGAAGAAGCCTCTTCGTTTTCAGGCAGCAGCACATGCTGTACAGAGCGGACGGTTGTCGGTGCTGTCGCTTCTTCACTGTAATAGCGCCGTTCAATTGAACCGGGCAGGCGGTATTCGGTCAGAACATGCTGCTCATTTTCAATCGTCGTATACGTTTCATTTGTAAAAAAATCGCGCAGCGTGTTTGAAAATAACACAAGCAGTAAAAGGGATATCGCTAGCAGGATACCGGATATGACAACCCATATTTGAAACGAGAGCGGTTTGTTTTTCATGAAGTCATCATCCTGTAGCCGAATCCGTAAATCGTCTCCACCTTCAATTCAGGCATTTTTTTGCGCAGTCTTCGGACGAGGTCATCGACGACCCGGTCTGTTCCAAAGTAGTCATGCCCCCATATTTTTACGAGAATATCCTCACGAGAGTATGGATGTCCTTTATGATGGATAAACAATAGCAGCAGATCAAATTCCTTCGACGTCAAGTTGATGATATTTCCGTTTTCATCATAGACCTCGCGGGCGTCTTCAGCGATTCGATATGTGGAGACGGCGATTTCATTTTTTTGTACAGGCGGAGTCCCCTTGTAAACGAGCTGCAGCAGCTTTTGCACACGTATGATCAGCTCTCGCGGAAGAAACGGTTTTGAAATGTAGTCATTGCTGCCAAGCTCTAAGCCAAGCACTCTGTCAATATCTGCATCTCGGGCGGAAATAAAAATGACAGGCACATCAGGATCTTTCGCTTTGATTTCTTTTATTAATGTATAGCCGTCAGTATCCGGCAGCATGATATCGAGAATCCACAGGTGGGGAGACGGCGTCATTTTCTTTCTGGCGTCTTCACCTTTCGTAAAAGATGTAATGTTCCAGCCTTCATTCTCTAAATACTTCGTCAGCAGTTCATTCAGGTTATCCTCATCTTCAACTAGATAAATGGTGTATGACAAGGCTTTTCACATCCTTTCAACGTCATTATAAACTAGTTTTAACATACGGCAGGACATTTTCATAATTTCACATATTCTTTTCATTTTTATCCCACAATGTTTGTTTATGATAGAGATAAGGGAAGAAAGGAAGAGAAAAAGAGCGAGGAAGATGAAGGATGTTCAAACATATTTTATTTTGGTGCTTTGCTTTTCTCCTCATCATTGGCACAATTGAACTTGTACACGCGATCAATATGTAACGATAAATAAAAAACGGTTAAAGGAGTGTCAGAGTATGGATGATCGACGGGATGATTATAACAATCAACATCAATCAGAATCTTCACGGCCAGAACATCAGAATAAAGAAAACCGGCAGCTGATTGAACAACAGGAATTGCTTGATGCGCCTGTTACATATGAAACGGGAAAACAGGAAACAGCTGCTGCAATAGAAATGGAAAAGACCGAAACGGCTGTGAAAAAAGAAAAGAAACGAAGAGCCGCTTGGCTGAGTCCGATTTTAGGCGGTATTATTGGTGGCGGCTTGATGCTCGGCATCGCGCCTTATCTGCCGTCAGACCAAAATCATACAACTAATACTGTTTCTGCTAATAAACAGGTGCAGTCTGGTAATTTTACAACGGAACCAATAACGAATGCTTCAAACGTTGCTGATATGGTGGGGGATTTAGAGCCGACGATTGTCGGTATTTCTAACATCCAAACCTCGCAAAATAACACATTCGGCACAGGAGGCGGCTCCAGCTCAGAAAGTGAAAGCGGAACCGGATCAGGTGTTATTTTCAAAAAAGATGGCAATAAAGCGTATGTGATTACAAACAATCATGTCGTTGAAGGCGCGAATAAGCTGACTGTCACGTTAGACAACGGCGAAACGGAGACTGCCAAGCTTGTCGGCAGCGATACCATTACTGATTTGGCTGTTCTGGAAATCAACAGCAAAAACATCAAAAAAGTAGCGAGCTTTGGTGACTCTTCACAGCTGCGCACAGGCGAAAAGGTCATTGCCATCGGAAATCCGCTCGGACAGCAGTTTTCCGGTACGGTGACACAAGGTATCATCAGCGGATTAAATCGGACGATTGGTGTGGATACAACACAAGGTACCGTGGAAATGAACGTGTTGCAAACTGACGCAGCGATCAATCCGGGAAACAGCGGAGGCCCTTTAATCAATGCAAGAGGCCAGGTGATCGGCATCAACAGTTTGAAGGTGAGCGAAAGCGGCGTGGAATCACTTGGATTTGCAATCCCAAGCAATGATGTCGAGCCGATTGTTGACCAGCTGCTGGAAAAAGGGAAAGTCGATCGACCATTTTTAGGCGTGCAAATGATTGACATGTCTCAAGTGCCAGAAACCTATCAGCAAAATACGCTCGGACTGTTTGGAGATCAATTAGGCAAAGGTGTTTATGTAAAAGAAGTTCAAGCAAACTCACCGGCGGCAAAAGCAGGGATTAAATCCGAGGATGTCATTGTCAAACTAAAAGGTAAAGATGTGGAGAGCAGCGCAGATATCCGTCAGATCCTCTACAAAGATCTGAAAGTCGGAGAAAAAACGACAATCCAAGTGCTGCGAAACGGAAAAATGAAAAAGCTGGACGTGACACTGACCAAGCAGGCAGAAAGCAGCTCAAGTTAAGTAATTAAAAAGCTGAACCCGAAAAGGGTTCAGTTCAGATTGAAGACAAAGCCCTAAAACGAAAACGTTTTAGGGCTTTGTCTTCTTTCTTTCTTTTCAGCGTGATTGAAAACCCTTGAAGTCTAGGAAGAGCGAGCATCGGAGCACAGCGAATGTTGAAATTCGTGAGCACCGACGCGCAGTCCTGACAACGAATGCGAGGGTTTGTCGACACGCTGAGCTGAGCCCGAAAAGGGTTCAGCTTTTTTTATCCTAAGTAAGCGGAAAGCATCCACACTTGTTTTTCAACTTCACCAACTAATCCGACAAACAAGTCGGCTGTTGTGTCATCTTGATTTTCTTCAGCCAGGCCGATTACGAATTTAGACTCGCTGCTTATTTGTTTGTAGTCGTTTACTAAGGCTTGTACCATTTCTGAAGCTGATGTTTCGTTTCCGCCATCTGTGATAGATGCATGCTCAGTGTATTCTTTCAGCGTGGCAACAGGCTGTCCGCCGATTGCCAGCAGACGTTCAGCAATGGTATCGGCTGTTTCCGCCGCATGGTCATATAGTTCTTCAAATTTTTCGTGCAATGTAAAGAAATGAGGCCCTTTCACATACCAATGGAAACGGTGAAGCTTAGCGTATAAAAGAAACCAGTTTGATAATTGTGTGTTCATTGAATTCTCAACTAATGTTTGATTTGTTTGTGCGTTTTCGGTTTTCATAAGATAACGTCCTCCTTGTGATCTGTTAATTTAATTATATCACGTATCAATTAAAAATCAATACTAAATTATAATTATTATAATTTAGGGTGGGTGAATAGTTTTTTCTTCAGGATATATTCCCATGCAGACCAAGGGAACAGCGACCGGAATAACAGGGTAAGCTTGATGCCTTTTCCGATCGGATATCGCAATTTCTTTACGTGCTGCTTTGTTGCTAATTGATAAATGAGGTCGGCTACCTCTTGGGGATCTCCGCTGTCATCTGCGTTTTTTTCAACGTAGGTAAGAATCTTTTTATAGTAGTGATAATAAGCTGAATCGTCAGCAGGCACCGACATATAATGTGATAATGATGTCGACCAGATCGACGTTTTGTATGAACCAGGTTCAACCAAAGCGGTTTCGATACCGAACGGAAGCAGCTCAATACGAAGGCTTTCAGAGAAACCCTCTAATGCATGCTTGGACGCTGCATATGGCGACAACGCAGGAAATCCGGTCAGACCGCTGATGCTGCTCACATTTATAATCTTTGCACCGCCATGCTTTCTTATGTAAGGCAGAATAGTTTTTGTCACATGGATTACTCCGAAGACATTCGTTTCAAATTGCTGTCTGAAATGTTCCATCGGCACATCCTCGACAAATCCCCCGTAAGCTGTTCCGGCGTTGTTGACGAGAAGATCAATAGGAGCGTAAGTACTAATGGCTTGACCGAATGAAGCTATAGATTGTTCATCTGTGACATCGAGAGCGGTAATGTGAATGGAATCAGCCACATTGTGTGCAGCAGCCATTTCACGCAGCTGTTCAGCTTTCTCAGGCTGTCTTGTTGTGGCAATCACGAAAAATGACTTGGCGAGCTTTAGGGCTGCCAGCTGTCCAAAGCCTTTTGACGCTCCTGTTACGATTGCAATTTTTTTATTCATCATATACCTCCAATTTAACTGTTACAGCTATTGTACAATCATGAACAGGAAATGACGCTATAAAAGAAACTTTTATACAATAATTCAGAATTGCTCTATAATAAAACGAAAGCAGGAAAGGGGTTTTGTGGTATGGCGCTGCAAGGAGTAGACCAAAAGTGGGATCTTGATTCATTTTTTAAGGGTGGGAGCCAATCAGAAGAGTTCAAAGATTATATCCAAAAGCTGTCACAAGGTCTGCGTGTATTTCATGACACGACTGAGGCCTTTCAGGTGCCTGAAAGGCCAGAAGATGCTGAGGGACTGATTGCTTTGCTTGATGAATTTGAACAGGTTTCTGTCAAGCTTCAGCAAGCCGGTGCTTTTGTTGCTTGCCTTCTGGCCCAAAATATTAATGATCAAAAGGCTGTTGAGCATCAGTCCCTCATAAATCGGCTTCATGCTGATTTTCAATCGTCCCTCGTCACATTAGATCATAAGCTTGTGGCCATTAAACAAGACGTGTGGGATGAATTGCTAACCCAACCGGGATTACGGAATGTATCTTACATATTACATGAAAGAAGACAGCGGGTTGCCGAAAAGCTTAGCCCAGGTAAAGAAAAATTGGTAGAAAACCTCGCGGTGGACGGGTACCACGCTTGGAGCGACTTATACAATATGATTGTCGGGAAAATGACGATTCCGTATGAGGAAAACGGTGTGAACAAGCAGTTGTCTGTCGGCCAGGCTGAAAATGTGATGGATCATCGAGACCGCACTGTTAGAAAAACAATATACGAACGTTTGCATCAAGTGTGGGAAAGCAAGCAGGATATGTTCAGCAGCACGCTCAATCATTTGGCGGGGTTCCGGCTTGAGACCTATAAAGCGCGCGGCTGGGAGGACGTCTTGAAGGAGCCGCTGCAAATCAACAGGATGAAAAAGGAAACACTTGATACGATGTGGCAGGTCATCACGGAAAATAAGCAGCCGTTCGTTCAGTTTCTGAATCGAAAAGCGTCGATGCTCGGTCTTGAAAAGCTCAGTTGGTACGATGTTGGGGCTCCGATCGGGTCTGAGGGAAAGGTTTATTCATATGATGAAGCTGCAAATGTCATCGTCAGCCAGTTTTCAACGTTTGGCAAAAAACTGTCCGCGTTCACTGAAAAAGCGTTTCGGGACCGCTGGATTGAAGCGGAAGACAGGAGCGGGAAAAGAGTCGGCGGCTTTTGCACGAGTTTTCCTGACAGCGGAGAATCACGGATTTTCATGACGTTTTCGGGAAGTGCCTCAAATGTCTCAACGCTTGCTCATGAGCTTGGCCACGCGTTCCATCAGGAAGCGATGCTCAACGTCAGGCCGTTAAACAGATCCTACGCCATGAACGTTGCAGAAACCGCTTCAACATTTGCAGAGATGATTGTGGCGGATGCGACTGTCCAACAGGCGGAGACGAAGGAAGAAAAGCTCGTCCTTCTTGAAGATAAAGTGCAAAGAAGCGTTGCGTTTTTCATGAATATCCATGCAAGATTCTTATTCGAAACGAGATTTTATGAAGAACGAAAGCGTGGAGTGGTTCCGGCCGACCGTTTGAATGAGCTGATGGAAGCGGCGCAAAAAGAGGCGTATTGCAATGCGTTAGGAGAATATCACCCGCTCTTTTGGGCGTCAAAGCTTCACTTTCATATCACGAGGGTTCCGTTTTACAATTTCCCTTACACGTTCGGCTATCTTTTTTCTCTTGGTATTTATGCATTGGCGCTTGAAGAAAAAACCGCATTCGAAGAGAAGTATATCGCACTATTGCAAGATACAGCTTCGATGACTGTGGAAGATTTGGCGATGAAGCATTTGGGCGCTGATATCACGAAGCGCGATTTCTGGGATAATGCCATCAAGCTGGCCGTTCGTGACGCAGAAGACTTTTTGCAAATGACAGAATCTTCACAGCGTGATTGAAAACTCTTGAAGTCTAGAATTTTTGAAGGGTGTGATGATGGCGTCGTTTAGGCAGGATACTTAAGTATTCAACCGCCGCTCCGTATTGATCACCGAGGCGCAGTCTTGACAACGAATGCGGGAGTTTAACGCCTCGGCTTTTTCAATTCTCTCCTGAATGAGGATTTCATAGTCTGGATATACCTAAAACAAATGGAATCCTACAGGAGGGGAAATATATGCGTTTGATCAGAACAGCCGGGGCTGTTTGTCTGGCAGTCGTTCTGATTGCAGGCTGCCGTCTCAATGAAGAGCAGCAGGCAGAAGAAAAAAATACAGCTGTCACCCAGCAGAAACCCGTTCCGTACAGCGATTTCTCGCTTCATGTGAGCTACGGAGATGGTGAGCATAATCGTTATGAAAGTATATATACAAAAAACGGGGCTCAGGAAACAGCGGAAATACTGGATAAGCTCTCTGGCGTCAAACAGGAGGGAGAAGAAGCATTAGATGAGATGAGAATCATCCTAAGCGAGCTTTCTGTGACAGACCAGATGGCAGAAGCAGAAGTGATCCGCAATGTGCTGGAGGCCTTTAATCTGGACAGCCATTACCATCATATCAACTTAAAGCTGAAGCTGAACAATGGCTCCGTTAGAGAAATTAAGAAATGACCTGCAAACGCCAATTATATCCAAATCTAATTGAAAATGATTTTCAAAATCATCATTTTCTGCTACAATGAGCAATATGACCGAATACATTAACATTAATGACAATTGACCCAAATACACATGGAGAAAACGTGCAATACATAGTGCTGCTAAAAAGCCAGCAAAAAGGAGCGGTTATGGGTATGAGTGCAATTTCTACAGAAACGCTGAGCTTAGGATACGGAGATGCCGTTATTATTGATGAGTTGGATTTAACAATTCCCAAAGGTGAAATTACCGTATTTATCGGCAGCAATGGCTGCGGAAAATCGACACTTTTACGTTCATTAGCGCGTCTGATGAAGCCGAGAGGCGGTTCAGTGCTGCTGGAAGGAAGAGCGATTGCCAAGCTTCCGACAAAGGAAGTCGCAAAAGAGCTCGCAATTCTGCCGCAGGGTCCATCGGCTCCAGAGGGCCTTACGGTGCATCAGCTGGTGAAACAAGGAAGATATCCTTATCAAAATTGGCTGAAGCAGTGGTCAAAAGAGGATGAGGAGGCGGTTGAGAGGGCGCTTAAAGCAACGAAGCTTGAGAACATGGCTGACCGCGCCGTCGATTCTTTGTCAGGCGGACAGCGCCAGCGAGCCTGGATCGCGATGACGCTTGCGCAGGAAACAGATATTATCCTTCTGGATGAACCGACAACGTATTTAGACATGACGCATCAAATTGAAATTCTTGATTTGCTGTTTGAGCTGAATGAAAAGGAAGAGCGGACGATTGTGATGGTTCTTCATGACTTAAACTTGGCGTGTCGTTATGCCCATCATCTTGTCGCCATAAAAGATAAACAAATTTATGCTGAAGGCCGTCCGGAAGAGGTCATCACTTGCGATCTTGTGCAAAATGTGTTTTCTATGAACTGTCAGGTCACACAGGACCCGCTGTTCGGAACGCCTCTATGCATCCCTCATGGCAGAGGCAGGTGCATTGTCCGGGAAGCGGCTTTTACATCACATGGATAAATAAACGCCCAGCGCAAGGAGCTTTCTCAGGATGAGGGGCTTCTTGCTGTTTTTTTCGAAAGGAAGATGGAAATGGAACAAAAACTTCAGGAGCAGCTGGATGGGTTGCTGGAGAAGTATACTGAGCTTCTGCTTGGTGAAACAAGCAATGAGCTAAAAGAAGAAGTAAAGCAATGGATTTTGTACACACATATCGCCAAAAGCATGCCGCCGCTCGCCAAGCATTGGAATGCAACATATCCCGACGCGAAGCAGGGCATTAAAGATATCATTCAGCATATTAAGGAACTGAATGAGGCGCATCGAAACAAATAATAGCTAAAAAAGCAGTCTGCCAATCACAGCAGACTGCTTTTTTGTGATGTTGCCGTTTTGCCTGGCGTAAATGAATCCATAAAGGCTTGCAGCGCGCTGCTGATAAACGAGTTTTTTCGGATAATAAATATTGTTTTCATCTGTCTGAGAGTTTCAGGCAGCGGGTACAATCGAATCGTCCCTTCAGCCGCGTGTTTCTGCACAACCGTCCTCGGCAGCAGCGAGATGCCAAGACCTGCTGTAACCCCGCCGATAATCGCTTCAAGCGTACCAAATTCCATAATGACCGGCTGTGTGACACCGACAGAGCGCAGCCATTTTTCAAGTGTCTCCCGATACGAACAGCCTGTGCTGTATACGAGAATCGGCTTTGTGATGGCTTCCTCTGCACCGGATATGGAAGCAGCCGAAACAACTACCGGCTCTTCCTCAAATGCAGGATAGGATTCGAGATCAGGATGATTGCATTCACATCCGATAAAGGCGCCATCCAATTCATAACGGAGAACCTGATCAAGGAGAAATTGTGTATGTCCTGTTGTTAAAGACAGCTGAACGTTTGGATGTTCTTCATAATAAGAGGCCAAAAGCTTCGGAAGTCTTACTGCGGCGGTTGTCTGAGTGGAGCCGATCATAAGCGGTCCGCTAGGTTCGACGGAGGATGAGAGTGCTTTAGATGCCTCATCCAGCAGGCCGACAATTTTATTGGTGTAGTCCAGCAGCAGCTTTCCGCTTGCAGAAAGTGTCATGCCCCTGTTATGGCGCAAAAACAGCATGGTACCAAGCTCAGCTTCCAATTGCTGAATTCTGGCCGTGACATTCGATTGCACATAGCCAAGCTGCTGGGACGCTTTTGTAATGGAGCCTTCACGGGCTACCATTTGAAACACACGTAAATCTCCGCTTTCCATTTTGCATTCCTCCGTTCGTTTGCTATCAATCTGAGTGATAGCAAGTATCTTTAACAATCATTATACGTAACACCAAACCTGGATTACAATGGAATCAGCAAGAAAATTTCATAAACGGCAAGGAGTGGCGGCAATGAATGTCATGAACAAAATAGCTCTCGTAACAGGGGGCGGCACAGGAATCGGAAGAGCAGCCAGCATAGAATTGGCAAAACGCGGAGCGATTGTTGCGGTGAATTATTCACGCTCGCAATTCGAAGCGGAGGAAACAGTAGAAACGATTAAAAAAGATGGCGGGCAAGCTTTCACCATCCAAGCGAATGTATCCAAAAACAGCGAAGTGCAGGATATGGTTCAATCGATTGTGAAAATATATGACACTATTGATATTTTAATCAACAATGCCAGCATTACAAGGCATATTCCAATGGATGACCTTGAAGCTGCGACAGAAGACATCTGGGATGAACTTTACGCTGTCAATGTGAAAGGGATGTTTTTCTGCGCGCGGGCAGCGGTTCCTTTCATGAAAAAAAGCAAGGCCGGGGCGATCGTAAATGTCGGCAGCATCGCAGGGGTAATCGGTGCGGGTTCATCCATGCCTTACGCAGTATCAAAATCGGCGGTGCACGGCTTAACGAAATCTTTGGCTCATGCCTTAGCGCCTGAAATCAGAGTGAGCGGTGTAGCACCGGGAGCTGTCGCAACGAGATGGTGGGCCGGCCGGGAAGAAAAAATGAAAAGCATGATCGGCACTTTGCTGCTGCAGCGTATTGCTGAACCGGATGATGTCGCTAAATTGATTTGTTCGCTTGTTGAACAGGAATCGCTCACAGGTCAAATCATCACAATTGACAGCGGACAGACGCTGTAAGAGAGGAGATGCGGGGATGCCATTTGTACAAATTCATTTACGGGCGGGGAGAAGCGAAGCGTGGCTTCAAAAACTAAGCAGGACCATTCATCAATCAATGACTGAAGAAATCAATGTGCCGGAAGATGACTATTTTCAAGTCATCAGGCAATATGAAAACAGCGAATTTTTTTATGATCCGTCTTATCTGCAGGTCGAGCGTACCGATGAGCTGATCTACATTCATTTTACGTTGAAACATTCAAGAACAACTGACCAGAAAAAAGCGCTTTATCGCTCAATCGCAGGTCGGATTCATACTAAGCTTGGTGTAAGAAAAGAAGATGTGTTTATCATGCTGGCCGGTAATCAGGATGAGGATTGGTCTTTCGGAAGTGGAAAGGCTCAGATGATCGAATAAGAAAACCCCGCGGTCTTGGGACCCGCGGGGTTTCTATTAATGAGAAGGCGATTCAACGGTTTGTGCCGTTTTCTCTTTTACTTGTTCTTCCGTTTTCTTATTTGATAGCTTGATAGGTTTTAAAAACAATGTAAATACGGCTCCGACTACGATAAAGATCAGGCCTGTGTAAAACACGCTATGGAGTGAATCCATCAGCGATGTTTTTAAAATCGGCACAATATGGGATGAGAAGGCCGCAGGTATTTGTTTGATTGCATCCGGGCTGAACAGTGATTGCAGCAGCCCTTGCGGATTTGTATCAATCATACCCTTCAGCTGGCCGGCAAATGAACTTGCCTGTGCCGGAAGAGAGTCTAAATACGGCACCAATTTATCAGTTAATAGATTTCCGGAACGGGCATTCATTACTGCTCCCAGCATGGTAATGCCGAATGTTCCTCCGATAGAACGGAAGAATTGACTGGATGAAGTGACGACCCCAAGCTCTTCCTTCGAAAAGCTTTCCTGTAAAGCGAGTGTCAGGATCGGCATGACGAGACCCATTCCCAAACCAATAATCGCCATATACGAAGTAGCGACAAGCTTGCCCGTATCAAGGTCTAAAGTCGTTAACAGCAAAAATCCTCCGGCCATAATCAGCATACCTGTAATGATTTGCGGTTTAATGCCGATTTTATAGACAAGCTGGCCGCCGATAATACTTGTAATGATCATAGAGATCATCATCGGTGTCATAATCGTGCCTGATTCAGACGCACTTACACCGACAATTCCCTGCATAAAGAAAGGAACAAACGTAATGGCGCCAAACATGCCGATGCTCATAAAGAAGCCGATCAAGTTTAGGAATGTAAACGTTCTGTTTTTAAATAAATACATTGGCAGGATCGGCTCTTTTGCTTTTGACTCTACAATAATAAAGCTGACAATGCCGACCAGCGCGAGTGCGAACAGGCCAAGAATCTGCCAAGAACCCCACCCGTAATCTTTTCCTCCAAAGCTTAAAGCGAGAAGAAGGCTGACAACCCCGACAATCATCGTGAAAATCCCAGCGATATCGAAGTTGATCGGACCAGTTTGCCGGCGGCCCTGTAATCCTCTGGCAATGAAAATAACGGCAATAATTCCGACTGGAAGATTGATATAGAAAACCCATTTCCAGTTGAGCGAGTCTACGATCCAGCCGCCGATTTGCGGCCCAATCACTGAAGCCAGCCCATAAATCGCGCCAAAGACTCCTTGGAATTTAGCACGCTGTTTTCCTGTGAACAAGTCACCGATGACAATCATCGCCATCGGCATCATAATGCCTCCGCCGATTCCCTGCAGTCCTCGGAAGATAATCAATTCTGTCATGTTGTTGGCCATTCCGCACAAAGCAGAAGCGGCCATAAAAATAATCAAGCCTGATACATAAACAATCCGGCGTCCCAATAAATCGGCCAGTTTACCGGCAATTGGAACAACGGTTGTTGATGTTAACAAATACGCGGTTGTCAGCCAGGTCATCATGCTCAAGCCGCCGAGATCACCGACGATTTTCGGCATGGCCGTTCCGACAATGGTACCGTCAAGCGCGGAAAAAAACATGGCAATAATTAAGCCTGTTATTAATAACGTTCGTTTTGATTGCTGTTTGCCTTCTGTACTCATTTCATTCGTTTCCTCTTTTCGTGTTGTGCTGTTCATCAGTTTCCGCTGCTGCCTGTGCGAGCTTTTCTGTAATATGAGCCGCCTGAAGCATTTCCTCCTTCGTCAAGAAGGAAAGGTACCGTGCCATAATGGCTTTTCTGCCTGCTAAAACCTCTTCGAACTTTCTGTCTCCTTCATCAGTAAGGCTGATATCGATCACTCGCCTGTCTTTTGTGTTATGTGTTCTGGCGATGAGATTTTTTTGTTCAAGGCGATCTGCCATTAACGTCACCGCGCTTGGCTTCACCTCCATACGCTCGGCAATTTCAGAAATCTTGAGGCTGCCGTGTTTTTTTAGGCTGGCCAGCACAAACAGCTGCGCTGGGGTAATGCCTTGTTTCTCCATACTTTCTAGCATTTCAGGCTGTATCTTTTGAAAGAGCGCCTGAAGCGATAATTGAATATCGGACATTAACCGATCCGCACTCTTCATGTTCATTTCCCCTCTATTACTTACACTGTATATATATTTTGATAACAAAATAGTTAATGCTTATTAAATATAAATAAGCGTAAATGAAAAGTCAATCATTTTTACCATAAAAAAAGGATAGATGCCTGAACGCACATCGTACCCTTTTTTGCTGATGCTGTTATTGCTGGTAAGGAGACTGCTGCTGAATGGTTTGCTGAAATTTTTGGTAGGATTGCTGCAGCTTTTGGGTATCCTCCGCTTCAACAGAATACCATCCATATTGGAACATAAGATCATACAACTTTCTTTGCGCTTTTTGTGACTCATCAAAAATGGATTGAATATCCTGGTAAAGAGATTCGTGGCTGAATTCGTGCAAGGCTGTGCAATAAGCTGTTGTCATATATTTTTCGGTTGTCAGCAGTTCATTGACGAAGTCTCTGTCATTCATCTCCGAAGTTGTCGGTACAGGTGTCTGCGGGTTGCTGATTTTCTGATTTTGCTGATTCATTTTGTCGCCTCCTTATTGGATGTAGCCGGACTGTTGCTGGCCTGGCTGCAGGTGCTTTACTATTCTTTGATAATGATCATGATGCATGTGTCCGAGACGGTCGAGTTCTTGTTTTAATGTTTGATCCTGGCACTGTTGCGCCATGAAATGCGCTTTTTTCATCGCAAGCAAATTCCAGTTCAGCATGTCATTGAGATACAAATGATCCTTTGTCGAAATAACGGAAGGCGGCATTTGAGCTTGTTGCTGATTGTCCATTGTGAACCTCCTTTGATTTTTGTTCATTTTATAGTTTCCTTCAGTCTGGGAGTTATATACAGGTGTTTTGAAGATGATGGCAGGAGGGAGTCGGATGTTGAGACCTGTGTTTTTATTCTTATCACAAAATAAAACACTTACCAAGCTCGCCAAAGCATATGGAACGAAGCTTGGAGCAAGACGATTTGTTGCTGGAGATACAATTGAGTCGGCGGTTAAGACCATCAAAAGACTAAACAGATCCGGTTTGTGTGCAACGATTGATTATTTAGGCGAATATGCGGCATCAGAAAAAGAAGCACATCAAGTCGCAGAGGAGTGCAAGAAAGCCATTCGAGCCATTGCTGAGTATCAATTGGATTCAGAGCTTTCATTAAAGCTGACCTCAATTGGGCTAGATCTTTCAGAAGAACTTTGCCTTTCTCATTTGCGTGCAATTTTATCTGCTGCGAAGCAACATGGTGTTGCTGTGACTATTGATATGGAAGACTATTCTCATTATGAACAGACACTTTCTATTTACAGGACATGTAAACAGGAATTTGAAATGCTCGGTACGGTCATTCAGGCGTATTTGTACCGGGCTGCAGAAGATATCAGACAGATGCATGGCTTAAAGCCGAATCTCAGACTTGTGAAGGGCGCTTATAAAGAGTCTGCGGCTGTAGCATTCCCTGACAAAAAGGGAACAGACCTTCATTTTCAAAGCTTAATTAAGCTGCAGCTGTTAAGCGGGAACTATACGGCTATCGCTACACATGACGATGACATCATTGCGTTTACAAAACAGCTCGTTGCTGAACACCATATCCCCGCATCGCAATTTGAGTTTCAAATGCTGTATGGCATAAGGGCGGAGCGGCAGAAGGAACTTGCCAAGGAAGGATACAGAATGCGTGTGTATGTCCCATATGGAACGGATTGGTTCAGCTACTTTATGAGAAGAATTGCTGAGCGGCCTGCCAATGCGACGTTTGTGTTAAAAGGAATCTTGAAAAAGTGAAAGCAGCCGCGAAAAGCAGCTGCATTACGATTGTTCCATGTTATGCTTTTTATATTGCTGATTTTGACTTGTCCGCTTTCCGCCGCTGTAATGCTGAGTCGGACCTGCATCCCCTTTTACACTCGCCGCGCTGACTGCCGCTGAAGACGGGTTTTTTTTCTCTCGCACCATTCCTATCACCTCCGGGTTTAAGTTGCCCGTCTTTTGTAAACCACATACAAAAAAATAACAAATTAGCTATTGAAGTCGAATCAGAAATCTTTTAAGATGAAAGAAGAAACAGGTTTCATTTTTTTTGGTCAAAAAATGAATGATTATTCATTCAATGTTCAAGGGGGATATCTCATGCACAAACACATTCGAAAGGCAGCCGTTTTAGGATCGGGGGTAATGGGTTCCGGGATTGCGGCACATTTGGCTAACCTCGGAATTCCTGTCTTGCTGCTTGATATTGTGCCGAACGATTTGACAAAGGAAGAAGAAAAAAGAGGGCTGGCAAAGGACAGTCCGGAGGTGCGCAGCAGGCTGAGCCGCCAAGCGGTAAAAAAACTGCTGAAACAAAAGCCAGCCCCCCTCACATCAGCGGAAAACATCTCCTATATCACATCAGGCAATCTGGAGGATGATGCAGAAAGGCTGAATGAAGCAGATTGGATTATTGAAGTTGTTGTGGAAAACCTTGAAGTCAAAAAGCGAATTTTCACCCTTGTGGATAAACACCGAAAGCCTGGAAGTATTGTCTCTAGCAATACATCTGGTATATCAGTGCAGAAAATGGCTGAGGGCCGGTCGGATGATTTTAAAGCCCATTTTCTCGGAACACACTTTTTTAATCCCGCCCGCTATTTAAAGCTGCTGGAGATTATTCCGATTCAGGAAACAGACCCTGATATCTTAAAGTTTATGACAGCCTTCGGTGAAAATGTTCTCGGTAAAGGCGTAGTCACAGCAAAGGACACACCGAACTTTATCGCAAACCGAATCGGAACGTACGGGCTTCTCGTTACAGTACAAGAAATGCTGAAAGGCGGCTATCAGGTCGGTGAAGTCGACTCAATCACAGGCCCGCTGATCGGCAGACCGAAAAGCGCAACCTTCAGAACGCTTGATGTTGTCGGACTCGATACATTCGCCCATGTCGCCCGAAATGTGTATGACAAAGCGGATGGAGACGAGAAAGAAATATTCCGCCTGCCAAGCTTTATGAACGATATGCTGGAAAAAGGATGGATCGGAAGCAAGGCTGGTCAAGGCTTTTATAAAAAAGAAGGCAAAACGATTTATGAGCTTGATCCAATGACGCTTACTTATGGGAAGCGAACAAAAATGATATCACCGGCACTTGAAGCGGCAAAACAGGCAAAAGGGACAAAAGCCAAAATGAAAGCGCTTATTTACTCGGACGACAGATCTGGCAGATTGCTTTGGAATATCACATCTCAAACCCTGCTTTATTCAGCTGAGCTGCTTGGTGAGATTGCTGATGATATTCATGCGATTGACCAAGCCATGAAGTGGGGATTCGGCTGGGAGCTGGGCCCGTTTGAAATGTGGGATGCCATCGGTCTCAGACAGTTTGCAGAAAAGCTTGGGGCTAAAATACCCGGCTGGATTAAAGACATGCTGGACAAAGGAAATGAAACCTTCTACATCAAAGAGAACGGAACAGTATTTTATTATGACCGCGGCGAATACAGGGCCGTGAAGGAAAATAAAAAACAGATTCATTTACAAGCGCTTAAAGAAACAAAAGGGGTAATTGCGAAAAACAGCGGAGCAAGCCTGATTGACCTTGGAGATGATGTGGCCCTTCTTGAGTTTCATTCGAAAAGCAATGCCATCGGCCTCGATATTATTCAAATGATCAACAAGGCGTTAGAGGAAACAGAGCGGAACTATAAAGGGCTTGTCATCGGCAATCAAGGAAAAAATTTCTGTGTCGGCGCGAATCTCGCTATGATTCTAATGGAAGTCCAGGATGACAACTTTTTGGAAGTTGACTTCGTGATCCGCCGGTTCCAAGAAACGATGATGAAGATTAAATACAGTGCGAAGCCGGTTGTCGCCGCTCCGTTTGGCATGACGCTCGGCGGCGGAACGGAAGTATGCCTGCCTGCGGCACGCATTCAAGCAGCAAGCGAAGCCTACATGGGGCTTGTCGAATCCGGTGTCGGCCTTATCCCTGGCGGAGGAGGTAATAAAGAGCTGTACATTAACCATCTTCGCCGCGGTCTTGATCCGATGAATGCGGCAATGAAAACATTTGAAACAATTGCGATGGCGAAAGTATCCGCCTCCGCCCAAGAGGCTCGTGAGATGAACATTTTAAGAGAAACAGACCGTATCAGCGTGAATCAGGATCACCTGCTGTACGATGCGAAGCAGCTTGCCGCCTCTTTATACGATACCGGCTGGCGGCCGTCTGTAAAAGAAAAGGTCAAGGTGCCGGGTGAAACCGGTTATGCGGCACTCTTGCTTGGCGCTGAGCAGATGAAACTGTCCGGTTATATATCTGAGCATGATTTTAAGATCGCGAAAAAACTCGCTTATGTCATTGCCGGCGGAAAAGTGCCGTTTGGCACAGAAGTAGACGAAGAGTATTTATTAGAGATCGAGAGGGAAGCGTTTTTGAGTTTGGCAGGAGAGGCGAAATCTCAAGCGAGAATGCAGCATATGCTTGTGAAAGGTAAACCTTTACGGAATTAGGAGGGAGCTTATGAAAGAAGCAGTCATTGTGTCAGGTGCAAGAACACCGGTGGGAAAAGCCAAAAAAGGATCCCTTGCCGCCGTTCGTCCGGATGATTTGGGTGCGATTTGCGTAAAAGAAACATTGAAAAGAGCAGGCGGCTACGAAGGCAATATTGACGACTTGATTATCGGCTGTGCGACACCTGAAGCGGAACAGGGGCTCAATATGGCGAGAAATATCGGCGCGCTCGCCGGACTGCCATACACGGTTCCGGCGATAACAGTCAATCGCTACTGCTCTTCAGGCCTTCAGTCTATCGCATATGCGGCGGAAAAAATTATGCTTGGCGCCTACGATACAGCGATCGCCGGCGGAGCAGAATCCATGTCACAGGTTCCGATGATGGGGCATGTCACCCGTCCGAACCTTGCGCTGGCAGAACAGGCGCCGGAATATTATATGAGCATGGGACATACAGCCGAGCAGGTCGCGAAAAAATACGGCGTCACGCGAGAGGATCAGGATGCATTCGCCGTTCGCAGTCACCAGAATGCGGCCAAAGCCCTTGCAGAGGGGAAATTTAAAGGTGAGATAGTACCTGTCGAAGTGACGGTGACAGAAATCGGAGAAAACCATAAGCCGGAGGAAAAACAGTTTGTGTTTTCTCAGGATGAAGGCGTACGCCCGCAAACGACGGCAGACATCTTAGCGACATTGCGTCCGGCTTTTGCTGTTGATGGAACGGTTACGGCGGGCAACTCCTCACAGACGAGTGACGGAGCGGCGGCTGTCATGCTGATGGATCGGGAAAAAGCAGATGCGCTAGGTTTGGCGGCGCTTGTGAAATTTCGCTCCTTTGCGGTAGGCGGCGTGCCGCCGGAAGTAATGGGTATTGGGCCAGTAGAAGCCATCCCGCGTGCCTTAAAGCTTGCCGGGCTTCAGCTGCAGGACATCGGCTTGTTTGAATTGAATGAAGCTTTCGCCTCACAGGCCATTCAAGTCATCAGAGAACTGGGAATTGATGAAGAAAAAGTGAATGTCAACGGGGGTGCAATCGCGCTTGGGCACCCGCTTGGCTGTACGGGCACAAAGCTTACACTTTCACTCATTCATGAAATGAAACGGAGAAACGAGCAATTTGGCGTTGTCACAATGTGTATCGGCGGCGGGATGGGAGCGGCCGGTGTATTTGAATTATGCTAAAGGGGGAAAAGCAAATGGCGAAAAAAGCGGCTGAAGTGCAAAAAGGCGGCGGTTTCTTAATTGAGAATGTCACATACGACCAAATGTATACACCGGAGGATTTCACTGACGAGCATAAAATGATTGCGAAAACAACGGAGGATTACATCGAACAGGATGTTCTCCCTCATATAGATGACATCGAAAACCATCAATTTGAGCATTCCGTCAGGCTGTTGAAGAAAGCGGGCGAACTGGGACTGCTTGGCGCCGATGTGCCGGAGGAATACGGAGGGCTTGGCCTTGATAAAATCAGCTCCGCGCTTATCACTGAAAAATTTTCGCGCGCGGGAAGCTTTTCGCTTTCTTATGGCGCGCATGTCGGCATCGGTTCCTTGCCGATCGTCTTTTTCGGATCAGAGGAACAAAAGAAAACGTATTTGCCCGGGCTCGCTTCAGGCGAAAAAATCGCGGCTTATGCCCTGACTGAGCCGGGCTCTGGTTCGGATGCACTGGGAGCAAAAACAACAGCCGTCTTGAATGAAGCGGAAACGCATTACGTATTAACCGGAGAAAAACAGTGGATTACGAACTCTGCCTTTGCTGATGTATTTGTTGTTTACGCTAAGGTGGACGGTGATAAGTTTTCAGCGTTTATTGTAGAAAAAGATTTCCCTGGCGTATCAACAGGCCCGGAAGAAAAGAAAATGGGGATCAAAGGATCGTCAACAAGAACCCTTATTTTAGATCAGGCTGAAGTGCCAAAAGAAAACCTGCTCGGAGAAATCGGCAAAGGGCATATCATCGCCTTTAATATTTTAAATATCGGCCGTTATAAACTGGCGGTTGGCACAATCGGCGCATCTAAACGGGTGATTGAGCTATCTGCGGCATACGCAAATCAGCGCCGCCAATTTAAAACGCCGATTGCGGGCTTTTCGCTGACACAGGAAAAAATCGCGACAATGGCATCAAGGCTTTACGCGATGGAAAGCTCTGTGTACAGAACTGTGGGGCTGTTTGAAGACAATATGAGCCAGTTTACGGCCGAAGATCTCAAGGACGGCCGGCAAATTGCCAAGTCAATTGCCGAATATGCGATAGAATGCTCTCTGAATAAGGTTTTCGGGTCTGAGACACTTGATTATATCGTAGATGAAGGCGTGCAGATTCATGGCGGCTACGGTTTTATGCAGGAATACGAAGTAGAAAGAGCCTATCGCGATTCAAGGATCAATCGGATTTTTGAAGGCACAAACGAAATTAACCGGTTAATCGTGCCAAGCACTTTTTTGAAAAAGGCGCTCAAAGGCGAACTCCCTCTATTTGAAAAAGCGCAGTCGCTTCAAGAAGAACTGATGATGCTTATGCCTGAAGAGCCTGGCAGCGGCGTTTTAGAACAGGAGAAATATGTCGTTAAGCAAGCCAAAAAGATCGCGCTGTTCGCTGCCGGTCTCGCTGCCCAAACATACGGAAAAGCACTCGATCGTGAACAAGAAATCCTCGTCAACATCGCGGATATTGTCAGCAATGTATATGCAATGGAATCAGCCGTGCTTAGAACAGAAAAAGCCATCGCCGCACAAGGAGAAGAAAAAGCGGTGCAGAAGGTGCTGTATACAGAAATTTTTGTCCAGGAAGCTTTTCATGAAATTGAAGCGCACGCGAAAGAATCACTCATCGCAATGGAAGAAGGAGACTCCCTCCGCATGATGCTTTCCGCTTTGCGCAAGCTGACGCGCGTAACGCCTAAAAACGTCATTCAGAAAAAACGCGAAGCAGCGGCGGCCGTTTTCGAAGCTGAAAAATATATTGTCTGATTGTCCGAGAGCTCCGCATTAAGCGGAGCTTTTTTTAAGAAGCACAGGTTTAGGCTTTTAAAACAAACTGTGTTAAAATAACCTCGATTATTTTATTGAGGGGGAAGAAGATGTCGTTAACTTTTTACTGGTACCCTAAATGCGGAACGTGCCGCAAAGCAAAGAAATGGTTAGAAGAGCATGGAAAAGAATTCAACGAAATACATATTGCAGAGCAGCCTCCAAGCAAAGAGGAACTAAAGGCGCTTTATGAAAAAAGCGGACTGGATCTCAAGAAATTTTTCAACACAAGCGGCATGAAATACCGCGAGCTGAATCTCAAAGAAAAGCTGTATCATATGTCGGAGGACGAACAGCTAGAACTGCTGGCTTCAGACGGAATGCTGATCAAACGCCCGCTTACAACAGACGGCGAAAAAGTGACAGTCGGATTCAAAGAAGACCAATTTGAAGAAAACTGGGCTTAATGTCAATTTTTTTTGAAAAGTGTGGTATCTTCTTATTATAGTGCTGTAAAAAATGGAGGGATTCAATTGAGCATACCTAAAGATTTGCGTTACTCAGGAGAACACGAGTGGGTGAAAGTTGAAGGAGAAAAAGCCAGAATCGGAATTACGCATTTTGCCCAAGCCGAACTAGGCGATATCGTGTTTGTCGAACTTCCTGAAGTTGGCGCTGAAATCAAAGCGGACGAGCCATTCGGCAGTGTTGAATCCGTTAAAACGGTATCTGAGCTTTATGCACCGATTAATGGAACGGTTGTGGAAATAAACGAAGATCTTGATGACAGTCCGGAATTCGTTAACGAATCACCGTACGAGAAAGCATGGATGATCGTTGTTGAACCGTCTGACGCTTCTGAAATTGAAAAACTGATGACAGCAGAGCAATACGAAGAAATGACACAAGAAGACTAAAACAGGATAGCTGTGAAGGCAATTGGACACGCTAACGTTATGGGAGGTGTCCAATATGGCTTTCAGCAAACAAAAGCTCGATGTCACCAATGATGTGACAGGCCGCTTTCAAAATGGCCAGCTCTCGTTATATCATGATAATGAGAAGATCGGCCAAATGACAAGCATGGATGAATATGAGCTTAAATCAGGCTATTCCTTTGAAAATGAGAAATTTTATAAGACAGCCGATGTGGTCTCAGGAAATGATGAAAAATACGTGGATTGTGACTATGAAAACGGCTGGTGTTAATGTTGGCGGTGAATTTCACTGCCTTCTTTTACAATCTGAACGTTTCAAATTTAACGCAGCAGGTGATAAAGATGGATGAGCTGGAAAAGGTGATGATTGTCGAAGGAAAATCAGATAAAGAGAAAGTTGAAAGTGTCCTGAATGAACCAGTGCGCATTATCTGTACCAACGGAACAATCAGCCAGCTGAAGCTTGAGGAATTGGCTGACGAGCTATACGATAAAGACGTCTATATATTAGTTGATGCTGATGAATCAGGCGAGACATTAAGAAAACAGCTGAAAAGAGAATTTAATGACGCCTGCCATTTGCATATAGACAGAGCCTATAAGGAAGTAGAGGCTGCGCCGAAACACCATGTCGCTTCTGTACTGCTCCGCGCAAATTTAAATGTCCATACTATTTTTCTTGAAAGAAAGTCCCGAGGTGTATAGCATGAAAGAACTACAAGAACACGAGCTAGAGCACATCGCAGATGATGTGTATCTCCTATATTTATATACTCCGTTTTGCGGCACCTGCCAGCTTGCAAGCAAAATGCTGACAGTGGTGAAGGAAATGCTGCCTGATGTCGCCTTCTATCAAAACAATGTCAATTACTCTCCGACATTCGCAAAAGCGTATCAAATTGAAAGTGTCCCGTGTTTTCTCCTGTTTAAAGGCGGAAAAGTGGTCGAAAGAGGATATGCGTTTCATTCTGTTTCTTATTTATATGAGCTGATTAAACAAAAATCATCTTCCGCGTCCCATTTGTGACATATTTCTCAGCGTATTTCAATGAAATTGTCGTTCGTTTTATAAAGGGGTTCTTGCGTCAAAAAGAGAAATGTCTATGTATGACCAACAAATAGGAGGTTGTACATATGGAGAAAGCAGAAGTGTTAGAAGATGAGTATCAGCATCTGTTTTTAAAACCTCTTTTGAACGCATCAACATTACTCATTACCTTCCAGGGAGAAACAGAAGCCTTAACCGTCTCGATAAACGAACAGGGGGAAATGAAAAAAATTTCTCCGCCCCCAGCGTCCAACCTGACCTTTTACGGAAACCAAGCGGAAATTATTCATCTGTTGCACGGAGATATTTCCCTGCAGCATTTGATCCAGAGGGGAAGCCTGAAAGTGAAGGGCTCATTCAGGGCTCTCTTAAAACTAGAAGCTATTCTCTGGCTGACAAATGGATTTTTTCAGAGGATTTTAAAAAGTGAAAAAATAGAAAATTATTATAATAGTAAAAGTTGACATCATTTATTTTATTGACATTTCATCATTCGCCATGCTATTCTACATTAAGAATTTCCGGACGAAAAAGACTATATATTTCTCTTATCAAGAGAGGTGGAGGGAAGTGCCCTATGAAGCCCGGCAACCATCAACGCTGTTGAAATGGTGCCAATTCACACGAAGCGTTCAGCTTTGAAAGATGAGAGAAAGGCGTTTTATATAAGCCTTTCTGCTCACATGTGCAGAAAGGCTTTTCTTTTGCCGAATATCCCGGAAGATTTCTTAGAATAGTGTTAAGGCAGGTGATTGCTTTGATCAATCTTCAAGATGTTTCAAAAGTTTATAAGTCGAAACATGGAGATGTCAATGCTGTCCAAAATGTCTCTCTTTCCATACAAAAAGGTGAGATTTTTGGAATTATAGGATATAGCGGAGCTGGTAAAAGTTCCTTAATCCGTCTGCTGAACGGCCTTGAGAAACCAACCTCAGGAACCGTGGAAGTGGCGGGAACTAAAATTAATGAAGTAAACGGACGCGCTTTAAGAAATGCACGCCATGACATCAGCATGATTTTCCAGCATTTCAATTTGCTTTGGTCGCGGACCGTCAGAGATAATATCATGTTTCCTTTAGAAATTGCCGGGGTGAAAAAAAGCGAACGGATGAAGCGCGCTAACGAACTGATTAAACTGGTCGGTTTAGAAGGAAAAGAAAAATCTTACCCGTCTCAGCTGAGCGGCGGGCAGAAGCAGCGCGTCGGAATCGCAAGAGCGCTTGCAAACAATCCGAAGGTTCTCCTTTGCGATGAAGCGACATCAGCATTAGATCCGCAAACGACGGATTCAATTTTGGATTTATTGTCCGATATTAATGAAAGACTCGGTTTGACGATTGTGCTGATCACCCATGAAATGCATGTCATCCGCAAAATCTGTAACAGAGTCGCTGTCATGGAAAACGGTAAGGTTGTGGAAGAAGGCGAGGTTCTCGATGTCTTCAAAAATCCGAAGGAAGACATGACAAAACGATTTGTTCAGCAGGTGACAGAGCCGGAAGAAACGAAAGAAACGCTTTCGCACCTTCTTGATGAAACAGCATCAGGAAAAACGGTCCAGCTCACATTTGTCGGTGATTCGGCTGAGCAGCCTTTGATTACAGAAATGATTAGAAACTTTAATGTCAGCGTCAATATTCTGCAAGGGAAAATCTCGCAGACAAAGGATGGAGCTTACGGCTCGCTGTTCATCCATATTGACGGAGACGAGGAAGAAGTTCAAAACGTGATCCGGTTTATTAATGATAAACAGGTGAAAGCAGAGGTGATCGCGAATGTTTGAAAAATACTTCCCAAACGTTGATTTAACAGAATTGTGGAATGCGACATATGAAACACTTTATATGACGCTGATCTCTCTGCTGTTTGCCTTTGTCATCGGAGTGATCCTCGGCTTGCTGCTCTTTTTGACAAGCAAAGGGAGCCTTTGGCAGAATAAAGCGGTCAACTCTGTAATTGCGGCCATTGTCAACATATTCAGATCGATTCCGTTTCTCATTTTAATTATTTTACTGCTGGGCTTTACGAAGTTTTTAGTCGGCACCATCTTAGGGCCAAACGCCGCACTGCCGGCGCTGGTGATCGGCTCTGCACCGTTCTACGCGCGCTTGGCGGAAATCGCATTGCGCGAGGTTGATAAAGGTGTGATTGAAGCCGCTAAATCAATGGGTGCTAAAACGTCTACGATTATTTTCAAAGTGCTGCTTCCGGAGTCTATGCCGGCTCTCATTTCCGGCATTACGGTTACGGCCATCGCTTTGATCGGCTCAACCGCAATTGCCGGGGCCATCGGTTCAGGCGGTCTTGGAAATCTTGCGTACGTAGAAGGCTATCAGTCTAATAATGCTGATGTTACCTTCATTGCCACTGTGTTTATTTTAATCATCGTATTTATTATCCAAATCATCGGTGATGTGATAACAAATATTATAGATAAACGATAAGGGAGGATTTACATTGAAAAAGCTATTTTTGGGTGCATTACTGCTTGTATTTGCAGGAGTCATGGCGGCCTGCGGTTCGAATAACGGGGCTGAATCCGGCAAAAAAGACATTGTCGTCGCAGCAACAAAAACACCGCATGCGGAAATTTTAAAAGAAGCTGAACCATTGTTGAAAGAAAAAGGCTACACGCTGAAAGTGAAAGTGCTTAGTGATTACAAGATGTACAACAAAGCTTTATCTGATGAAGAAGTGGATGCGAACTACTTCCAGCACATTCCTTACCTTGAGCAAGAAATGAAAGAAAACAAAGACTACAAACTTGTGAATGCCGGAGCTGTTCACTTAGAGCCATTCGGTATTTACTCTAAAACATATAAATCGCTGAAAGACCTTCCAAAGGGTGCGACAATTATTTTGACAAACAACGTCGCTGAACAAGGCCGTATGCTTGCAATGCTTGAAAACGCGGGATTAATCACACTTGACTCTAAAGTGGAAACAGTTGACGCGACATTGAAAGACATTAAGAAAAACCCGAAAAATCTTCAATTTAAAAAAGTAGCGCCGGAAGTAACGGCAAAAGCATATGACAACAAAGAAGGAGACGCTGTCTTCATCAATGTAAACTATGCGATTCAAAATAAATTAAATCCTAAAAAAGATGCGATTGAAGTAGAAGCAACGAAAAATAACCCATACGCTAACATTATTGCCGTCAGAAAAGGCGAAGAGAATTCCGCAAAAATCAAAGCGCTGATGGAAGTTCTTCACTCTAAAGAGATCAAAGATTTCATCGAGAAAAAATACGATGGAGCTGTGCTTCCTGTATCTGAATAAGACCGAAACCCCGGATGAAAATCCGGGGTTCGATTATTGACAAAGCCCTTAAACTTAGTTTAAGGGCTTTGTCATCTTTTCAGCGCGAATGAAAACGGAAGGCCGAGCATTGGAGCGGAGCGAATGTTGTGATTCGTGAGCACCAACGTGCAGGTCTGACAACGAATGCGAGGGTTTGCTGACACGGTGAAACCCCGGATGAGAAATCCGGGGTTTTTTTCGGGTATTTTCCTAAAAGCTGTTCATAATAAAAAGGAATGTTAAACAGATGGAGGGATTTTCTTTGAATCAAGACAGAGAAAGCATGCAGGACGCGCTAACGCAATATAAATTAGGTTTAGGCACATTTGAACAAAAGATGCCGCTGATGGGAAGAAAGTTTAACGAGTTTACTGAGCAATGCTTTGCCGGCAACTCACTGACTGAAAGAGAAAAACAGCTGATCGCGCTCGGAATTGCCATCAATGCCCAAGATGAGTATTGCATGATCTATCATACAAAAGGCTGTCTTGATCAGGGAGCCACAGAAGAAAACATTCTCGAAGCGGTCAGTGTGGCAGCGGCGTTTGGAGGCGGTGCGGCACTCAGTCAGGGCGTGACAGTTGTCCAGCAGTGCATAGAGGAATTCGGAAACACTCCGCATTAAGAGAAGGAATATTCCAAAAAACCGTTCTCATTTGATCTAAAAGGATGCTTTCGTCTCACCTGCCGCTATATCAAGCCACATCCTTTTTGCGGCATTCATCGCATCGCTGATACAATAAAAGCAAATAAATGAAGGGATTGATTCATTATTTGCAGCAGCCAGGATAGACTGAACCTCGATTATACGTCAGAAATGGAAAAAGCGATGCAGCTGTCACATGGAATTGGATATGAGGAATACGGACGCCGGCTGGAAACAAGAATCAAAGTAGAGCGGCAGAGAGAGCTTGATTATGAAAAGAGCAAGCGGATTTCTGCGGGAGCTTATTGAGAAAATCAATCTTTTAAAAAAGGGTGGGAATCCACTCTTTTTCTTTTTCAATCGCTTTAATAAAGTGCTGATCTTTGTTAAACTTGTGGAATGTGCAGGGCACGATAAAAAGTTGTATTTACTTTTCATTTGTTATAAAATTAGAATGAGAATAAAATGAGAATAATGATTATATATTTTTGGAGGTATAGATATGGCTGCTTCAACATTAACGATCAAAGATCTTCACGTTGAAATCGAAGGGAAAGAGATCTTAAAAGGTGTAAACCTTGAAATAAAAGGCGGAGAATTCCACGCGGTAATGGGTCCGAACGGAACTGGTAAATCTACTTTGTCAGCTGCGATTATGGGGCATCCTAAATATGAAGTAACAAAAGGCAGCATCACGCTTGACGGCAAAGATGTACTGGAGATGGAAGTGGACGAGCGCGCACAGGCAGGCTTATTCCTTGCGATGCAATACCCAAGTGAAATCAGCGGTGTAACAAATGCTGACTTCCTTCGCTCAGCAATCAATGCGCGCAGAGAAGAAGGCGATGAAATTTCTCTTATGAAATTCATCCGCAAAATGGACGAAAACATGGAATTCCTTGAAATGGATCCTGAAATGGCTCAGCGTTATCTTAATGAAGGCTTCTCAGGCGGGGAGAAAAAGCGCAACGAAATCCTTCAATTAATGATGATTGAACCGAAAATCGCCATCCTTGATGAAATCGACTCAGGTCTTGATATTGATGCTTTGAAAGTTGTATCCAAAGGGATCAACAAAATGCGCAGCGAAAACTTCGGCTGCCTGATGATCACTCACTATCAGCGCCTGTTAAACTACATCACTCCGGATGTTGTTCACGTTATGATGCAAGGGCGCGTTGTAAAATCCGGCGGTGCAGAGCTTGCACAGCGTCTTGAAGCAGAAGGTTATGAATGGATCAAACAAGAACTTGGCATTGAAGACGAAACTGTAGGCCAAGAAGCGTAAGCGTTAGGGGGATTAACATGACACTAGGTACAAAACTATCTGTAGATCAGGAGTATCTCAAAAGCTTTTCCGAAAAGCATCAAGAACCTGCCTGGCTGAAAGACCTGCGCTTACAGGCTCTTGAACAAGCTGAGGATCTGCCGATGCCAAAGCCTGACAAAACAAAAATCACAAACTGGAACTTCACGAATTTCGCGAAGCATACAGTTGATAACGAACCGCTTTCTTCATTAGAAGATTTGACTGATGAAGTAAAAGCGCTGATTGATATAGAAAACGAAGATAAAACATTATACGTACAGCGTGACCAGACGCCGGCACACCTTTCTCTTTCGCAGGAATTGAAAGACAAAGGCGTCATTTACACTGACATTTTGACTGCAGCCCGCGAGCACAGCGACTTGGTGGAGAAGTACTTTATGAAGGATGGCGTGAAGGTTGATGAGCATAAATTAACTGCGCTTCACGCGGCTCTTATGAATGGCGGAGCATTCCTTTATGTACCGAAAAATGTTCAGGTGGAGACACCGATTCAGGCTGTTTATGTCCACGAAAGCAACGATACAGCGCTATTCAACCATGTGCTGATTGTGGCTGAAGACCACAGCTCTGTCACATATGTAGAAAACTATATCAGCACTGTAAACCCGAAAGACGCTGTCTTCAATATTATCAGTGAGGTCATCACAGGTGATAATGCCAGCGTGACATACGGTGCGGTGGATAATCTGTCTAGCGGTGTGACAACATATGTGAACCGCCGCGGTGCTGCGCGCGGACGCGACAGCAAAATCGAGTGGGCTCTAGGTCTCATGAACGATGGTGACACGATTTCTGAAAATACAACAAACCTTTACGGTGACGGCACATATGGCGATACGAAAACGGTTGTTGTCGGAAGAGGAGAGCAAACAGAGAACTTTACAACACAAATCATCCATTTCGGTAAAGCTTCAGAAGGTTATATCTTGAAGCACGGTGTGATGAAGGATTCCGCTTCTTCTATCTTTAACGGAATCGGTAAAATCGAACATGGCGCTTCAAAAGCGAATGCGGAGCAAGAATCACGTGTACTGATGCTCAGTGAAAAAGCACGCGGAGACGCAAACCCTATTCTTTTAATTGACGAAGACGATGTAACTGCAGGACATGCGGCATCTGTCGGCCGTGTGGATCCTGTTCAGCTTTACTACTTGATGAGCCGCGGAATTGCGAAAGAAGAAGCAGAACGCTTAGTCATCTACGGCTTCCTTGCGCCGGTAGTAAACGAACTTCCGATTGAAGGCGTTAAGAAACAATTAGTTTCTGTTATCGAAAGGAAAGTGAAGTAATGAATATCACAGATATTCGTGAACAGTTCCCGATCCTTCATCAGCAAGTGAACGGACATGATCTCGTCTATCTCGACAGCGCGGCGACTTCCCAGAAGCCGCGTGCTGTCATTGAAGCACTGGATAAGTATTATAACCAATACAATTCCAATGTTCACCGGGGCGTCCATACACTTGGAACCAGAGCGACAGATGGTTATGAAGGTGCGCGTGAAAAAGTCCGCAAGTTTATTAACGCGAAGTCAATGGCTGAGATTATTTTCACAAAAGGCACGACCACATCTCTGAATATGGTGGCGTTAAGCTATGTGCGCGCCAACCTAAAACCGGGTGATGAAGTGGTCATCACTTATATGGAGCATCATGCGAATATCATTCCGTGGCAGCAGGCTGTCAAAGCGACTGGAGCCACATTAAAATATATTCCGCTGCAAAAAGACGGAACGATTTCTTTAGAAGACGTCAGAGAAACGGTCACAAGCAACACGAAAATTGTTGCAGTGTCTCATGTATCTAACGTCCTCGGCACGATCAACCCGATTAAAGACATTGCGAAAATCGCTCATGACAATGGGGCTGTCATTGTGGTGGACGGTGCGCAAAGCACACCTCACTTGAAAATTGACGTGCAGGATCTCGATTGCGACTTCTTTGCGCTTTCTTCCCATAAAATGTGCGGTCCTACCGGCGTTGGTGTGCTGTACGGAAAGAAAGACCTGCTGGAAAACATGGAGCCTGCTGAATTCGGCGGTGAAATGATCGACTTTGTCGGGCTTTATGAATCAACTTGGAAAGAGCTTCCGTGGAAATTCGAAGCGGGTACGCCGATTATTGCAGGAGCAATCGGTCTCGGTGCCGCTATTGATTTTCTCGAAGAAATCGGTCTTGATGAAATCTCTCGCCACGAGCACAAGCTTGCAGCTTATGCGCTTGAACGCTTCCGCCAGCTTGACGGTGTAACAGTTTACGGACCGGAAGAGCGTGCCGGCCTTGTCACATTTAACCTCGATGATGTTCATCCTCACGATGTGGCAACCGTACTTGATGCGGAAGGGATTGCTGTAAGAGCCGGCCATCATTGCGCGCAGCCGCTGATGAAATGGCTGGATGTATCTGCTACTGCGAGAGCAAGCTTTTATCTGTATAATACAGAGGAAGAGATTGATAAGCTTGTGGAAGCTCTTCAAAAGACAAAGGAGTATTTTACAAATGTCTTTTAATGCAAATTTAGATACATTGTACAGACAGGTGATTATGGATCATTACAAAAACCCCCGCAACAAAGGGGTTTTGAATGACAGCATCGTCGTGGATATGAACAATCCGACATGCGGCGACCGCATCAGACTGACAATGAAGCTTGACGGAGACATCGTGGAAGATGCGAAATTTGAAGGGGAAGGCTGTTCCATTTCAATGGCATCCGCTTCGATGATGACTCAGGCGATTAAAGGGAAAGATATCGAAACAGCCCTTTCCATGTCTAAGATTTTCTCGGATATGATGCAAGGCAAAGATTATGATGATTCTATAGATCTCGAGGATATTGAAGCCCTTCAAGGCGTTTCAAAATTCCCGGCCCGTATCAAATGTGCAACCCTGTCATGGAAAGCACTTGAAAAAGGAGTCGCAAAAGAAGAAGGCGGCAATTAAAAGGATTGGAGTGAAAATGGATGGCTAAAAAAATGCCTGATATTGGTGAATACAAGTATGGTTTTCACGACAAAGACGTTTCCATTTTTCGTTCAGAGCGCGGATTGACAAAAGAAATCGTAGAAGAAATTTCTCGCATGAAAGAAGAGCCTCAATGGATGCTTGATTTCCGCTTGAAATCACTTGAGCATTTCTACAACATGCCGATGCCGCAATGGGGCGGAGATTTAAACTCACTGAACTTTGACGAAATTACGTACTACGTAAAACCGTCTGAGCGTTCAGAGCGTTCTTGGGATGAAGTTCCTGAAGAAATTAAGCAAACATTCGACAAGCTCGGTATTCCTGAAGCTGAACAAAAATACCTTGCGGGTGTTTCTGCTCAGTACGAATCTGAGGTTGTATACCACAACATGAAAGAAGACCTTGAAGCGCAGGGCATCGTCTTTAAAGACACTGACAGCGCCCTGAAAGAAAATGAAGATATTTTCCGTGAGCACTGGGCAAAAGTGATCCCGCCGACTGATAACAAGTTTGCGGCGCTTAACTCAGCTGTTTGGTCCGGCGGATCTTTCATCTACGTGCCTAAAGGCGTAAAGGTTGAAACACCGCTTCAAGCTTACTTCCGCATCAACTCTGAAAACATGGGTCAGTTCGAACGTACGCTGATCATCGTTGACGAAGAAGCAAGCGTTCATTACGTTGAAGGCTGTACTGCGCCTGTTTACACAACAAACTCGCTTCACAGTGCGGTTGTTGAGATCATCGTCAAAAAAGGCGGCTACTGCCGTTATACAACGATCCAAAACTGGGCGAACAACGTTTACAACCTTGTAACAAAGCGTACGATTTGTGAAGAAAACGCAACAATGGAATGGATCGACGGCAACATCGGTTCTAAACTGACAATGAAATATCCGGCTTGTATCCTAAAAGGCGAAGGCGCGCGCGGTATGACGCTTTCTATCGCTCTTGCGGGTAAAGGCCAGCATCAGGATGCGGGTGCGAAAATGATTCACCTTGCACCAAACACATCATCCACAATCGTATCAAAATCGATTTCAAAACAAGGCGGAAAAGTAACGTACCGCGGAATCGTCCACTTCGGACGCAAAGCGGAAGGTGCCCGCTCTAACATCGAGTGCGATACGCTCATTATGGATAACAAATCAACATCAGACACCATTCCTTACAATGAAATCTTAAATGATAACATTTCATTAGAGCACGAAGCGAAAGTGTCTAAAGTATCTGAAGAGCAGCTCTTCTACTTGATGAGCCGCGGCATTTCCGAAGAAGAAGCAACTGAAATGATTGTAATGGGCTTCATCGAGCCATTCACAAAAGAGCTTCCAATGGAATACGCAGTTGAAATGAACCGTTTGATTAAGTTCGAAATGGAAGGTTCAATCGGTTAATTGTTTCACAAAAAAGGACGCAACTGGTTTTCAGTTGCGTCCTTTTATTTGTTTAGACCCAGGGTATGTAAATTAGGGATATTACATATTTTCACAAACGACTTTTTCAACTCTATTTTGAGTAGTGTGACACCAACCAATTGTACCCAATCTATATATATCATTAAGTACATTATTAGCGAAATTCAACCCTATAAAAGCAATTAAAACTAAATAAAGAGTCCTATCCATTGGATATTTTTCTTGAAGCACACTAAAACCCTCTTTTTAAAATGGATATTTACATTTTAAATTAAATAAGGATTCAATTATGCTATTTGTTAATATTTTGATAATGATTTGAATTACAGAGCTAAAACAAAAGCGAAATTGATGCAATAAAAGAGCCTCTCATATAATGAGGGGCTCTAAATTGCAATACTTTTGCTTAATCGTCCCAGTCTTCATCTTCTTCCCAGTTTTCTTTCATCTCAAGAAGCCTTTCATAAAAGAACTTTATAAAATTTGATGAATCAAGTTCTTTATAGCCACCGAATTCACTCCAAATAATAACTGGACATTCTCCTTCATTGTTCATTTGCGTAGTATCTAAGCAATATCCAAAAAAATCAACATGTTCTATAACTACTAAACCACTTGGTAATTCTCTATATTCACGATACTCTCTGGTTGTTTCCACAACTGAAGCGCCACCCAAATCATAGCCTAATAAATCGATTCCATAAACTCCGCCAGAACCATAATTTCTAAGAAACCATTTGTAGCTATCTGGAAGTGTGACTTGAAGATCTTGTTCTATTTTTAAAATTTTATCTCCTTCAATTCCACCTGTGAAATCTTTTTCCTTAGCATTTTCAGCTAAGAATTCCTTTATTTTCAAATAAAAATCCATGATTTATAACTCCTTATTCTTTCTCGTATTGTTTTGCTCTCCATCTCCAATACCTTGTCTTAAAGTTATTGTACTGTTTCTCCAAATAAACATCGTTCCTAAAACTTTCTCCATTACCTTTAAGGCCATGTATTACATCGCTATACTTTGTATGTAAACTATTAGGTATCTCAAGCAATGGTCCACTTTCTTCTTGTATGAGATGATGTAGGTTAATCTGTGTTCCGTCTTTAGCATAAGGAGACTTACCATCTTTCATTAATTCCAGATTAGTTTTTCCTTTTGGGGTTTTTTGATTAACATCAATGTCCTTTAGTGTATAGACTCTACGGCTTACATCTCTACTTTGTCCTTTAACTTTTACATTGCCGTCTATTTCAACAGCTCCATACTTTTCTTTATTTAACCAAGGGAGATTTATTTCCTGACCTGTAAATGGCTTTCTGCTCTCATCTAATTTCTTCGCATTAGTCAAGAGTTCATTCTTAAGGTTTAGGCTATCAACCACATTGTATGGCACATTATCAGCTAGGGCAAGATCGTATTTAGGGTTATAAGGTAGCAAATCTGGTATCTTAACGTCCTTGATTTTCTTACCTGCTTGACTTGCCTTGTTTATTACTTTACCCGCTGCATCTGCTTTGTTAATCGCTCCTGCGCCTTTCGTTCCAAATATAGCTACAGCCACCGAACCAATTGCATACGTTACCCATCTTGATCTAGAATAGACATCTCCATTCTTCATATCCTTTTGATATGACTCTTCAATTGCTGCTGAAATGGCATCGTATGTTTTCACTGGATGCATAGCTGCATTGCCCAGTGCTGAGAGTGTTTCTCCTGGATCGGTGATGAAGTCCCATATGCCGGTTACAGTGTCTTTTCCTACATCATATAAGCCTACTCCTACACCTTTTACGATATCCCAGGTGATTTCTCCTGCTCCTTCTAGCTGCTTCGCTTGTTCAATTTGCACTGCAAGCTGCACTTGAGACGGCTCTAGATTCTCATAGCCGACCTTCTTCGCAATGTCTAAGTATTCATCGGGATCCGTCACTCCGTCAGCTAGCTTCTTTTTCAGCTCTTTGATTTCTCGTTCTTTCGCTTCATCTTTCTTGATCTTCAAATAGGCTTCAGTCTGTTTCGAGATATCGCCTTTTTTCTTATGTATGTCACTTTCTCGATAGGCTTTGGCATTGTAGTGGATAGGGGAAGCATTTTTGCCTTTGCCTGTGGATTCCTCAAGCTTTTGGAAGTCCTTCTTGATGAATTGCTCGTTTGGCTCTGACTGGGCATATTCAGAAACAAGTGCTTCGTCCACACTGTCTAGTTTATTGACTGTTTTTTTGCGATGGTTCTCCGCATCGGCGAGTTCGTCTTTAAAGTCTTCTTTATCATTTAATGTCTTTTCAAATAAATCATATTCATTTTATCCCACTCGTTTATCAGCTAAATTAAGGTAAAAAACCTTGAAAGGCATTTAGCCAATCAAGGTTTGTGATTCACAATACTTTATTTCAATGCATCTTCTAATGTTTTCTTTTCATGTTCTAACATACCACTTACTATAATGCCACATACCATTTTATTTTTATCTAAAACAAATCCCACAGTATCATTTTGTACAATAGACACAGTATCATTTTTCGAAAATGAAATTAACACCTTATCAATTCCTATATAAACGTTCAATTCACCATTTTCGTCTATATACGTCTTATCATTATATTCTTCAATCTGAAAATTAGGTACACCTTTAATCAAAGTCATATTTTTCATATCCAAGTTTAAACTTTCCATTTTGTGTACATTCTCACTTAAAGTTAGTGTAATAGAACGAATATTACCTGTATATTTCCCTATGCCTACTTCAATTAAAGATTTCTTGAAATCCCCAGTTCTCCAATATATCGTTGGTTCCTTTGATATATTCCAAGAACCGAATTCAATATTAATCGGTGTATAAACATCATATTCAATATTTACAGACTGACTTTCTTTATATTCTGTTACTTTTAACATAATCATGTCTCCTTCTAAGGCCTATACACAGCGTGCTTTATTACCGGTAGTAATCCGTCTCCACGGGGTTTACTAAAAATTAACTCCCAATTGCCTATGTTCATGATTTCTTCATATTTAATGCCTTCCTTAACAGCATTTTTAACAGAGTTTTGGAAACTTGACAATAAAGTTTGACTATTTATCGGCATACCATGTGTAGTTGCATCTCTAGTTATATACTCGACCATATGTTTTGTCCCATTTGGATGCACCCAGAATTTTTTTCCATCGGCTACTAATTCAAATGATTTTGGTATTTTTGTACCTTCATAAAGTGGTTGAGTAATTTTTATATTTTCCCACACTGTACCATCACCTAAAACATTACCCATACCCTTATTGTTAGAACGTTCAGATCTTCTGAGAACACTCTCTTTTTTATCTTCAATCATACTTTTTAATAGAGGAGTATTTTTTGCGTTATACGTATTCTCGATGTCTTGTGCAATCCCAACCAGTGCAAGATCATTCTTATTTTTAACGAAAGAATTTAGATAAGCTTTGCCTTTGTTTATCCCTTTATTGACATGAGCAGCGGCTGTTCCACCTTCAACCACTTTACCTACTTTAGAAAGCTTGGTCGTGGTTTGTACCGCGGCACCCGCACCTTTTGGACCAACGATATTTCCGACCACATAACTGATATAATGTCCTTTATCGTATGCATCACCATTTACCATTTTATCATTCCATGAATCGGCGAGGTTTGTCCAGATGATTTTTGAATAAGAAGGTACGCTCAAAACGGTTGTAATTGTTTTTGTCAGTTTAAGTTCGGTAGGGAGCTGTGAATATTCCCATGCGCCCACAGCCAAGTCTTTGAGGCCATAAAAGGTATCGTCAATCACATCGTCAATACCATCATCAACTCCTTCAACGAAATCTATTACTGACTTGCCGGCATTGATGATACTTTCACCGACGGCCTTCAGCTGTTGTGCTTGTTCAAGCTGCACTGCGTATTGGAGCTGTGCTGGTGTGAGATTCTCATAGCCGACCTTCTTGGCGATGTCTAAGTATTCATCCGGATCCGTCACACCGTCAGCTAGCTTCTTCTTTAAATCCTTGATTTCTCGCTCTTTCGCTTCATCTTTTTTGATCTTCAAATAAGCTTCAGTCTGTTTCTCAATATCGCCTTTTTTCTTATGTATGTCACTTTCTCGATAAGCTTTAGCATTGTAGTGAATGGGCGTAGCGTTTTTTCCTTTGCCTGTGGATTCCTCAAGCTTTTGAAAGTCCTTCTTGATGAATTGCTCGTTTGGCTCTGACTGGACATATTCAGAAACAAGTGCTTCGTCAATGCTGCCTACTTTATTGACTGTTTTTTTGCGTTGGTTCTCCGCATCGGCGAGTTCGTCTTTAAAGGTTTCTGTCGAGAACAAATCAAGCGGAAGAATATCGTCGATATCATGTAGGATATCTTTCATCGCTTTCTTTTGTTCAGACATGATGGATTTTGATTTTGTGTAAGCATTAGCCAGCTCATGTTCTAAGAAGGATTCTTCTATGTAAGCATCAGATAAACTGGCGTCCTCTAAAGTGCCTGAAATGCTTGTCAAAAAAGCAATTTTCATATCAAGTAAGTCAATCCAATTGTCAGCTACACCAGCGTGGTCTTGATAAAATGATTTGATGTTGTCAGCGCCTTTTCCAGAAAACTCACTGTCATCTAAATCAGCTACAGCTTTGAAGGCTTTCTGTAGATTGACCATCTGACTTCTTAATTCTTTGTATTCTTTTGCGCGGTTTTCAGCTTCAGAAAGCAGTGTTTTGGCTTCAAATACTTTCATCTTCATATCCCTTCTTTTGGAATTTCACAACAAAATCTTATCACGAGGAAAAGAGGAATAATTGAAAAGTCTTTGTATTTAAAGAAAATGATTACTTTGATCTGTGTCTTTATTCCTGTTTTTATGAAACAGAAAAGTCCCGACTCAATTAGAGAGGGACTTTATATAATCCATATTTTCTTTATCCCAAGAAAAACGTGATACCACTTTTGATACCGTAAAATAAACTTTTTCACTAAAATCTTTTAAAAAACGATAACAAAACAGCGCAAACCCTTATTTTATGCGCATTTGTGTTTTTCTTGCCCGCAATCATAGTCGAAATGGAAGGTTCAATCGGTTAATATAAATGAAACCCGGCGGATGCTTCCGCCGGGTTTTGTCTATTTACTGACGAACGCTGATCGTTACAACGCCTAGTACGCTCGATCCTTTATAGATTGTGACTTGGGCAGACCCAGGTATAGATTTGCTGTATACCATTCCGCTTTGACTGACTGAGATATAATCACGGCCGGAGGTTACTACGTAGCTAGTAGCTCCAGCTCTGGCAATATTTAAGTAGCTGTTTACTTTCATCTGATAAAAGGCATCCATGACTTTTATCGGACTATGTGAGGCATTTTGAATGGAAGATGCCGGTGCAGCCGACATTTCCTCAGCAGAAGCCACACCGCTTAAACTGAAAGCCAAAGCAGACACTGTTAGTGCAGAAATAATAGCTTTTTTAACTTTCATTTGTAACACTCCTTTTTTATTTTTTCTTACACATTACTAATTAGATAAAGAAAGCTCGCTTCCTTCTACACAATATGTATAAAATGTTAACAAATGGATTTTTATTATTTAAATGAGAGAAAGCCGCAGGCATTATTTAAACCTACGGCTGCTTTTTTAACTGTCAGATATATCATTGGGTTGAATATTCATGACAGAGTCCACTGTTGAGCTATGAGTGTTTTTCATTTCTAATAATTGGTGATAAGCCGTATCAAACTCCTCTTTTGACATCTGCTTTGCGGCTAATGCTGAGCATAAAATAGCAAAGGCGATTGGCATTGTATCAATGTGAATGTCGATATGAACTTCTGAGTTGCCGCTGTTTTTAACCACGGATTCATTAGTGGGCAGGTCTTGTGTGTGTCTGTTGATAGGAATAATATTTTTCTTCATTATCCTTGTCCGGCTTGTTTCTGCGCCTGATCCTGATCTGTATTTACGCTGACCACAACTTTTGAATTACCGCTGTTTGAGACATTTGCAACCGGCGCATCACGCTCTGTGTTTTCTGGGTTTACTTGATGTTGCTCGCTCATGGTATCCATCCTTTCTCTATTGATAGTGACAGGATATTCGATAAGAGAATGAAAAGATTGGACGGAATTCGCGTTTTTTCATATTAGGGCATAAGGTCGAAGGAAAGCACTCGATTTGGTAAAATGAAAAGACATTATAATAGAAAAGGTGTTAACATATGAAATCTTATATTATCGTCGGCGCCGGCATATTAGGTGCGTCGACGGCTTATCATCTCGCACAATCAGGCGCTCAGGTTACTGTTATTGATCGAAACGAGCCAGGACAAGCAACTGATGCGGCTGCCGGGATCGTCTGTCCTTGGCTTTCCCAGCGCCGCAACCAGGATTGGTACCAGCTTGCTAAGGGAGGCGCGCGGTATTATACGGATTTAATCCATCAATTAGAAGAGGATGGAGAAACGGATACAGGATATAAGCGTGTCGGTGCGATCAGTATTCATACGGATACGCTGAAGCTAGATAAGATGGAGGAGCGGGCCCATAAGAGACGGGAGGATGCCCCGGAAATCGGCGATATTACCCGCTTGTCCGCAAGTGAAACGAAAAAGCTGTTTCCGATTTTAGCTGACGGCTATGAATCGGTTCATATCAGTGGCGCCGCGCGTGTGAACGGAAGAGCGCTGCGCCGGTCTCTTTTAAGCGCTGCGAAAAAACGCGGCGCAGTGATCATTAAAGGAAATGCATCCTTGCTTTTTGAAAACGGAACGGTTACCGGGGTGCAAACAGATACACAGCAGTTTGCGGCTGACGCGGTGATTGTGACAGCGGGGGCATGGGCCAATGAGATCATGAAACCTCTTGGCATTCATTTTCAAGTGTCCTTCCAGAAAGCGCAGATTATGCATTTTGAAATGATGGACACGGATACTGGATCATGGCCGGTTGTGATGCCGCCAAACGATCAGTACATTCTTTCATTTGAAAACGGTCGAATTATAGCGGGCGCTACGCACGAAAACGATGCCGATCTTGATGATTTGCGTGTGACGGCCGGAGGACAGCATGAAGTATTGAGCAAAGCGCTAGCGTCAGCACCTGGTCTTGCTGATGCGTCTGCCGTTGAAACAAGAGTGGGTTTCAGGCCTTTCACGCCGGGTTTTCTGCCGGTTATCGGCGCTGTGCCGAACGTTCAAGGTCTTTTTGCCGCTAACGGTTTAGGTGCTTCGGGATTAACGATGGGGCCGTTTTTGGGTTCTGAGCTCGCGAAGCTGGTTCTCGGGAAGCAGACAGAAATTGACCTTAGCCCTTATGATCCAGCCGGAGCGTTGCATAATAAGTAGAAGCATAACAAACAAATAGTATAAAGCTGTTCTAGCTTTTCTTTTCTTTCTGTCTGTGTTAGCATTTATATTTAATGAAAAAGAGGACGTGAACTGATTTTGATAAAAATTGAGATACCTGCACCGAATGTCACGATTACCGAACGACAGCAGTCAGCGAATGAGAACGAGCCAAAAATAAAGGCGATATACGGATTCATCGATTTTCACCAGATACCAAGGGATAAAGGCGGCATCTTTATGTTTTACAATATTCATGATGAGCTGCTGTTTGTCGGCAAAGCCAGAAAGCTAAGACAAAGAATTAAGAAGCATTTTGAAGACAATGTCTCACCGATCAAACAACATAGAGACGAAGTATATAAAATTGAAGTCTGTGTAGTTGATGAGCCAATGGATAGAGACATTTATGAAACATATATCATCAATACACAGCAATCGAAGTACAATATAGACAAGGCATTTTTTAAATAAAAGTCAGTCTGCGGATTGAATAGCGAAGCCAGAGCTTATGTTAAGCTCTGGCTTTTGATTTGGACATTTTTCTACAGATAGGCCCTTTGGCTATCACTTTGTATAAACTATTGGGAAATTTCTGAAAATAATATTGACAATCTCATCCTTAGATTTTAATATAACAATATATAATGTTATATAACGTTATATAATAAAAATAGGGAGTGAAGGATTTGAGTCAGGTCACATCAAAAGTAAATCGTGAGGTTCAAGCTTTCTTGCAGGATTTGAAAGGGAAAACCATTGACCATGTATTCTTTGTCGCATGCGGAGGCTCTTCAGCCCTTATGTATCCGAGTAAGTATGTGTTTGACAGGGAGTCAAATTCAATGAACTCCGACCTTTACAGCTCTAATGAATTTATTCAGCGCAATCCTGTTCAGCTTGGTGAGAAGTCTCTAGTTATTTTGTGCTCGCATTCGGGAAATACCCCGGAAACGGTCAAAGCTGCCGCGTTTGCAAGGGGTAAAGGCGCACTTACGATTGCAATGACGTATAAACCGGAGTCTCCTTTAGCGCAGGAAGCGCAATATGTTGCCCAGTATGATTGGGGTAATGAGGCGCTTGCGATCAATACGAACTATGGTGTTCTGTATCAAATCGTTTTCGGCGTCCTGCAAGTATTAGAAAACAATACGAAATTTGAACAAGCGATTGAAGGTTTAGATCAATTACAGGCTGTGTACGAAGAAGCCCTTAAGCAAGAAGCTGACAATGCAAAGCAATTTGCAAAAGCTCATGAAAAAGAGAACATTATTTACACAATGGCAAGCGGTGCAAACTACGGTGTCGCTTACTCTTACAGCATCTGCATTCTCATGGAAATGCAATGGATTCATTCCCACGCCATTCATGCCGGAGAATATTTTCACGGACCGTTTGAAATTATTGATGAATCTGTGCCGTTTATCATCCTGCTCGGTTTAGACGAAACAAGACCTCTGGAAGAGCGGGCGCTTACCTTCTCGAAAAAATATGGAAAAAAACTCACTGTGCTTGATGCCGCATCTTATGATTTCACTGCAATTGACGATTCAGTTAAAGGCTATCTTGCTCCGCTCGTTCTCAACCGTGTGCTGAGACGCTATGCGGACGAGCTGGCAGAGGCGAGAAATCATCCTTTATCTCATAGAAGATACATGTGGAAAGTTGAATATTGATCTGAAACTGAAGAATGATTATGCATTAGACTATAATGTTATATAACATTATAGTCTAATGTCCAGAGGAGGCCAACCCTTTGAAGAAAATGTTGTTGTTTTTGATCATTGCAGCTGTCAGTATGTTCACCATTGCGGGCTGTTCGAGCCAGGGCAGTTCAGCGGATGGAAAGGTGACATTAAAATTGTTCCACAGATGGCCGAAGGAGCCGGAAAAAAGTTATTTTGAAGAGGTTGTTAAGGAATTTGAAAAAGAGCACCCGGATATCCACATTCAAATTGAAGCCGTTTTAAATGACTCTTATAAAGATAAAATTAAGGTCATGCTGGGAACCGCCAGCCCTCCTGATATTTACTTCTCTTGGAGTGACGAGTTTGCTTTTAAATTCATCAGAGGCAATAAGGCACTTGATCTCTCGTCCTACTACAAAGATGATACCGATTGGTCATCACAGCTCGTTCAATCGCAAATTACACCATTTACTTATGAAAACAAGCAATATGGCGTGCCGTGGCAAATGGACGCTAAATCATTCTTCTATAATAAAGACATTTTTCAAAAATTGAACCTTTCCCCTCCGAAGACATGGGATGAATTAATGAACGCGTCAAAGAAGCTGAAAGAAAATGGCTATACGCCGATCAGCTTTGGAACAAAGGCGACTTGGACCATCTCGCACTATATCGGCACGCTCAATCAGCGGATGGTCGATGAAAAAACCCGGAAAAAGGATTACAACGCCAAAACGGGTGAATTTACTGATGAAGGCTATGTGAAAGCACTTGAAAAGCTGCAGGAGCTGATGCCTTACTTCAATAAACATGTAAACTCCGTCGATCACGAATATGTGAGACAGCAATTTAAGAGCGGAAAATCGGCGATGATATATGCGGAAACAGCGGAAATCAAGCTGGTTGAACCGGTGAATCTTGGGTTGTTCCCATTCCCTGAAATCAGCGGCCAAAAAGGATCTTCAAAAGTATTAACGGGATCACCGGAAGGATTTATGATTGCCTCAAAAACAAAACATCCGAAGGAAGCGGCGGAATTTTTGCAGTTTCTGACGTCGAAAAAAATGGGTGAAAAGCTTGTTAAAGATGTCGGAAAATACAGTGCAGTGCAAGGAACGGCAACCGCAGAAAATTCTACAGCCGTTCAGCGTGAAGCTGTTCAGCATATTGTTGATGCGAAAGCAATGGTTCCGTGGTTTGATATGGATGTCAATGTTGAAATCGCAGATGTGTACTTAACGAGCGTTCAGCAAATGCTTGGCGGCGACATGACACCGGAACAGGTGATGAAAGCCGTTCAGAAAGCAGCAAAGCAAGTAAGTGCGTCAGCTAAATAAAGCAAAGAAAAGGTGAAGCTTCGCACCTTTTCTTTTTATAAAGGAGATGAGATTTCCTTGGTCAATCAGAATAAAATCATTCCCTATTTGTTTTTGGTGCCTGCTCTCGTTTTTTTACTTTTCGTTTATATCCCGATTTTTGAGAATGTCTTCCTCAGCTTGTTTCAGTGGAGCTCTTTTTCTCCTGAAAAAACGTTTATCGGCTTGAAAAACTATATTGAATTATTTCATGATCCTGTCTTCTATCAGGCGCTTACCAATAATGTGCTTTACGCAGTGATCTCGATTGTATGCCAAGTATTTGGCGGCTTGATTTTGGCGGCGGTGCTTGAGGATAAGCTGGTCAGAAAATGGTCGCCATTTTTTCGCACCGTTTTCTTTTTGCCGGTTGTCATTTCCATGACGGTGATCGCGCTGTTGTTTGATTTTATTTACAACCCTGAGACGGGGCTTTTGAATCAGCTGCTTCAGGCGGTAGGGCTTGATCAGCTGACGAGGGCTTGGCTTGGGGAGGACAGCACGGCTATGCTTTCTGTTATTTTTGTGTCTCAATGGCAATCTGTCGGTTATATTGCGATGCTGTACATTGTGTCGATCCAGAAAATACCGGATGAGCTGTATGAAGCGGCTCGGCTTGACGGTGCGGGGAAAATTCAGCAGTTTTTTCATATTACCCTTCCCCAGACGAAAGAGATGTCTTTTGTTGCAGTGGTCATGACGCTGACCGGCGCCTTTACGGTATTTAATGAACCGTACATATTGACAGGCGGCGGACCGGGAAATGCTTCAGAGGTCTTAAGCACGTTTTTATATAAAAGCGCCTTTACAAAGGATATGATGGGCTATGCCTCAGCAATTGCCACCGTTGTGTTAATCGTTACGCTCGCATTGTCGCTCATGCAAATGAAATTCTTTAAAACCGGAAAGGAGGAGTAACAGATGCTGCCTGAAAAGAAGACAGATTCGTTCAGATTGGAGCCTGTGCCTGACCAGCACATTGAAATGAAAAGAAAACCTAGACGAAAATGGTACATCGGAGAAACGTCTGTGTGGGTTTTTCTGTTTCTTTATCTAATTGCGATCGCCTATCCGCTTTTATGGATGGTGATGAGCGCCTTTAAAAACTCGGACGATATTTTTGAGCACAGCTGGTCGCTGCCGTCTTCGTGGCATCCGGAAAACTTTGTGTCCGCCTGGAATCAGGGGATTTCTTCTTATTTTATGAACAGTGTCATTGTGACGGTGCTGACGTGTGTGATTACTGTCTTTATCAGTGCGTGGGCGGCATACGGCCTTTCCCGGTTTGAGTTTAAAGGAAAAGGATTCTTTCTGGTGCTTTGTCTTGGCGGTTTGATGCTGACACCGCAGGTCAGCCTTGTGCCGCTTTATTCTATTATTCAGTCGCTGGGCCTTTACAATACGTATTGGGCGTTGATCCTGCCGTATGCGGCTTACCGGATCCCATTCACCATTATTTTGATCCGCTCTTATTTTCTTTCAATCTCCAAAGAATTGGAGGAGGCGGCTTATTTAGATGGGTGTACGAGCTTCGGGGTATTTTTCAGAATTTTCTTACCAATGAGTGTGCCGATTTTGGTAACCTCCGGCATTTTGACGGCTTACCATACATGGAATGAATTTATGTTTGCGATTATTTTTATCGATGATGAGAACTTGCGGACCATTCCAGCCGGGCTGATGCAGTTCAGAGATGCATTACAGACAGATTGGGGCGTCCTGCTGGCGGGATTAACGATTTCAGCCGCACCGATTATTATTCTATTTTTATTGATGCAGAAATATTTTGTCCGCGGGATTGCGAGCGGAAGCGTAAAAGGGTAAAGGGGGAAGTAAAATGAGATTGATTGCGGTTGGAGATAATGTTGTCGATTACTATCATGATCAAGAAACGTTCTACCCGGGAGGAAATGCCTTAAACGTCGCAGTGCTTGCCAAACGGCTCGGACATGAGACATCCTATATCGGAATCGTCGGCAATGACGAAGCGGCGGCACATCTTTTGAACGTGCTGAAGTTGGAGAAAGTCAATGCGGACTATGTCCGTCAGGCGCACGGAGAAAACGGAATGGCGATTGTCACCCTTGATGAACAGGGGGATCGGATTTTTGTCAGATCAAATAAAGGCGGCATTCAGTCCCGGCTTCGTCTCGTGTTTCAGGAAAAAGATCTAGCCTTTATCAGCGGACATGATCTGCTGCATACCAGTGTCTACAGCAGACTTGAGAACGATCTTCCGCAGCTGTGCGGGCGGGTCCCGGTCTCCTTTGATTTTTCAACCAATCGGGAGGATGATTATTTGAGGAAGGTCTGTCCTTATGTGACATATGCGTTTTTTTCAGGGAGCGATTTGAGTGAGTCGGAGTGCGGCGAGCTTGCTGAAAAAGCTCATGGGTATGGAGCGAAATTCGTTTGTCTGACTCGCGGGGGCGAGGGAGCAATTCTGTCTGCGGGTGGCCGAGTCTATCATCAGCCGATTGTGGAAGCTGATATAATAGATACACTTGGAGCGGGAGATTCATTTATAGCAGGTTTTTTGACGGCTTTTTGCGAGGCGCAGGATATCACGCACGCTTTGCGCCAAGCGGCAGAAACGGCTGCGAACACATGCGGTGTGTATGGGGCTTTCGGCTATGGCCATCCTTATCGTTTGGAGGACGGAGGAAGCAGTGAAAAAACGAGAATACTATAAGCAGTGTCTCGTTTTTTATGCCTGTTACGTGTAGGGGCTGTTGATCGTAAAGGTGACACGGTTTGTGTGCATCAAAAACAGTGAACAGTAGATGGGCTGGTCCTCTGATGTAAAAGCCGTTTTATCAATTTCAAACAGCGCATCCCCGATATCGCAATCCAGGTATTTGCTTTCCTCCTGCTGGGCATATACAACGTTTAATAGCTTCGTATTGTGGATGGGAGCAACTTCGTATTGCTGTCTCAAAATATCATGCATGGATACCCCATCGGCAATAAAGGTATCAATGGCAGGAAACAAATCCAACGGATAATGCGTCACTTCAAAGGTGAGCGGCTGGTCATCATTATATAAAATCCGTTTTAATTCAACGACAGGGCTCTCGGGATTGATTTGAAGCTTTTCGGCAATGGGTTTTGCCGCCGGAATGATCTCGTGGGACAGTACATGATGCTTTGGTTTTTTGCCGGTTGATTCCATAAATTCCGAATAGCCGTTTACTGCAATCAGCTCTCGTTTTAATTTAGGGCTTTTAACGAACGTTCCCTTTCCCTGCTGCCTGATTAGATAACCTTCTTCGACTAAATCGAGAATGGCTTTTCTGACGGTAATGCGGCTGACATTATACTTGCTGCAAAGCTCGTTTTCGGTAGGCAGCTTGGCGGTTGGGGAATACACGCCCTTTTTGATGTCATCAGTGATAATTTGTTTTAGCTGGATGTATAGAGGTGTAGAACTTCCGTTGTTTAACAAAGGGTAGCCTCCTTTTAACCTATTAACCATATTATAATGTATTATGACGTTATAATACAAATTTACATTTTATTTTAGATATCCAGACAAAATGGGAATCGATTACTCTAAAAATAACAGAAAGACCAAGTTGTTTCCAGTGACGAAATAACAGATGAAAAGATAGGGGGAATGTCTGATGGCTGCATTAACATTCGAACATGTCAAAAAATCATATCACACACAATTAACGGTGAAGGACTTTGATTTAGATGTGAAGGATAAAGAGCTTTTGGTGCTGGTGGGGCCGTCAGGTTGCGGAAAATCGACGACGCTGCGGATGGTGGCGGGACTGGAAAGCATTTCTGAAGGAAACCTTCTCATTGATGGGGAGCGGGTCAATGATCTGCCGCCGAAAGAACGTGATATCGCGATGGTATTCCAAAACTATGCGCTTTATCCGCATATGACAGTTTTTGATAATATGGCGTTCGGATTAAAGCTCAAAAAGATGGCGAAACAGGAAATAGCCGAGCGGGTTCATGCGACGGCTCGAATTTTAGAGATTGAACATTTGCTGAAGAGAAAACCAAAGGCGCTCTCCGGCGGGCAGCGGCAAAGGGTGGCGCTTGGCAGATCGATTGTGAGGGAGCCGAAGGTCTTTTTAATGGACGAGCCGCTGTCCAATCTGGACGCAAAATTGAGAGTGACGATGCGCACAGAAATCAGCAAGCTGCACCAGCGTTTAGAGGCAACCATTATTTATGTCACGCATGACCAGACTGAAGCGATGACAATGGGTGATCGGATTGTCGTGATGAATGAAGGAGAAATTCAGCAGGTGGCGAAGCCTCATGACATTTATCATTATCCGGCGAATTTGTTTGTGGCAGGCTTTATCGGTTCTCCGGGAATGAACGTTCTGAAAGGTGTGATTGAAGAGCAGCATGGCGAGCTGTTTTTCACAAATCCTTCAATCCGTCTTCATATTCCAGAAGAAAAAGCGAAGCGGATTAAGGAAAAGGGATATGTCGGAGAACAGATGATTGCCGGCATCCGCCCGGAGCATATCACACAAATGATCGGACATGATCAGCTGTTTGATTCAGTGTGTAAAGCGAGGGTAGAAGTGAATGAAAATCTGGGATCGGAGCAGATCGTACACGTTACGGCTGGTGGTGAGCGGCTTACGGTCCGTCTGGATGGAAACACGCGAATCGCCGCAGGCGATTCGGTCCAGCTGGCAGTCAAAATGGATCACGTCGTTTTTTTCGATGCGGAGACAGAAGAGGCTGTGTATTAGGAAAGGTGCTCCTGAACAGGAGCACCTTTTTCTTACGGCCAAATCTCGGCCGCCCATTCTGGATGGTCGATAAATGGATTGCGGTTATGCTGATATTTTTCATAAATGATTTCATTTCTTTTTCGCTCGCGGTCGTCAACCGGGTCCTGTCTATTCCATTTGAGAAGGACTGATTGTTTTCCGTGATAAGGGGCTGAGCCGTTGCCTGTTTTATCATTAAGCTCAAGATCTGGGAAGCCGTCATCGCCTTCGTAACGGACAGCCATGTAAAACAGCATGCGGGCGACATCGCCTTTCACATCATCACGAGGCTCCCATGAATCTTCATCATAATAATTTCCAGGCGCTTTCGCATATTCCGTACCGCCGTTGTCAAAATCCATATTTCCTCTGGTGCTGTTGACTTGGACATCAGCCGGACGCAGATGGTGAATGTCTGTGCCGGGCCCTTTGCTTGTACCAAAATTACCGTGTGATTTCGCCCAGACGTGCTCGCGGTTCCAATTGCCGACATTGCCGCCGTTCAGGTTTTTCGACCGCGATTCATTCGTATAGAGCAGGATGACATTATTGGGGTTTGCCGGATCTTCATCGGTTTCTTTCAGCGCATTCCATACTTCGCTGTAGGACAGCATCGTGTGTCCGCTGATAATGCTGTGCAAGGTGTTTTTAAGCGCTTTTCCTGTTTTTCCTTCAGTTCCTTCATAATAGGTATCTGTGTCTGCGTGAGGTGCAGCGGGAGCGGCTAAGGAGAGAAGCCCCCTGGTACCTGAAGAGGAAGACGCTGCTAATCGGTCATGTAAGCTCCATGAGGTTTGCGGGCTTGCTAAAGCGGCGGGCGCAAACCATCCGGAAAACAGTAATACACAGACGAGCGGCAAAAACCTTATGATGTTTGTCATCACTTGCCCTCCTTTTATCAGATCATGTCTATTATCTAAAATTGAAATAAAGGATAGAAGTGTCATTTTGTATATTTTTCATTAAAATTATAAATTAGTCCTTTTGGAGGAGGCGGATATCCATTGATGTATGTGTCCGAATACATGGTAACGCAATTCCCTCATTCATTTGTGTAACTTGGATTCCTCCACTCCGCTATGCTTTTGATAGATACTATAACTAAAAAATAAACGTTTTTTTGGTTCATTTGCCAATGAACTATCGGTGGACTCCTTCTATAATGAAGTCACCATAATGGGCATAGGGGGGAGTGCATGGAAAAGCAGAGGCTTTCCGTCAAAAACAGCATCACAGACTATATTGAATGGCTCGCCCAATACGGCGCAACTGCTGATGGCGGCGTGACGAGGCTTTTGTATTCAAATGAATGGATGGACGCGCAGCTCGCTGTGAAGACGGAAATGTCGGCATTCGGACTTGAGACAAGATTCGATGATGTCGGCAATGTGTTTGGTAGGCTTTCAGGCACACAGTATCCGGAGGAAGTCATTTTAACCGGTTCACATATCGATACTGTCATTAATGGGGGCAAATATGACGGCGCTTATGGTGTGCTGGCGGCAATACTTGCGATTAAGCAGCTCAAAGAAACGTACGGAGCTCCGAAAAAAACACTCGAAGCCGTGTCCTTATGTGAGGAGGAGGGCAGCCGTTTTCCAAAGACCTATTGGGGGTCAGGAAATATGACGGGTGTTTTTTCATTACAGGATGCTGTCGAACCGAGAGATGAAGCAGGCGTCTCTCTGCAAACTGCGATGTATGAGAACGGTTTTGGCAAAGGTGTATTTCAATCAGCGTACAGGAAAGATATCAGCGCTTTTGTTGAGCTTCATATTGAACAGGGACAAACGTTGGAAATGTCGGGCAGGGATCTCGGCATTGTGACAAGTATTGCGGGACAGAGGCGATATCTCGTCACGCTGGAGGGGGAATGCAATCATGCGGGAACTACCTCCATGAAATGGCGCAAGGACCCGCTCGCAGCCAGCAGCCATATCATTCATGAACTGCTACTTCGTGCGGGAGAGCAGCCGGAAGAGCTTCGTCTGACATGCGGGAAAATAATGGCAGATCCTAATATAGCCAATGTCATACCGGGCCGAGTGCAGTTTTCGATCGATATTCGCCATCAGCATCAGCATGTGCTGGAGCAATTTCATGAAGACATGGCTGCTTTGATCAACGGTCTCTGCCGCCAAAAAGGGATTCGTGCCATCATTGATGAATATATGCGGATAGAGCCTGTACCAATGGACAAAGGACTGAAGGCTGCTGCTCTTGAAACAGCGGCAGAAAACGGCATCAGCTGTGAAGAAATGGTAAGCGGAGCAGGACATGACGCGCAAATGATCGGAAGACGATATCCAGCTTGTATGCTGTTTGTGCCAAGCCGCAGCGGCATCAGCCACTCACCGAAGGAATACACCTCAGGCAGACAGCTTGAGATCGGTGTCCACGCATTGACTGATTTATTATACAAACTCGCTTACTGATAAAGGAGGAATGGCTGTGTCAGGCAGGAATGAATTATGCACGCCCTTAAGAACGATTATGACGCCGGGTCCTGTTGAGGTTGATCCGCGTGTATTAAGAGTGATGGGCACCCCGGTCGTCGGCCAATTTGATCCAGCGTTTACAGCTATCATGAATGAAACGATGGAGATGCTTCGGGAGCTGTTCCAAACAAAAAACCGCTGGGCCTATCCGATTGACGGCACCTCACGGGCGGGTATTGAGGCGGTGCTTGCGAGTGTGATTGAACCGGGAGATCATGTGCTCGTTCCGATTTATGGGCGCTTCGGTTTTTTGTTGACTGAAATCGCCGAGCGGTACGGGGCGAATGTTCATATGCTTGAGTGTGAATGGGGTGCGGTTTTTGACCCGGATGATATCATACGGGAAATCAAAAAAGTGAAGCCGAAAATTGTCGCAATGGTGCATGGGGAAACATCGACAGGACGGATTCACCCGCTGAAAGCAATTGGCGAAGCCTGCCGCGCCGAGGATGCATTGTTTATTGTCGATGCAGTTGCGACGATTGGGGGCTGCGAGGTCAGCGTTGATGATTGGAAGATTGACGCGGCCATCGGCGGCACGCAAAAATGCTTGTCTGTTCCATCTGGAATGGCGCCGATCACATATAATGAGCGGGTGGCAGATGTGATTGCGGCGCGCAAAAAGGTGGAGCGGGGAATTGCGACACATGCTGACAGGTCAGCGCTTTCTGAAAACCGGCCGATCACAAGCAATTATTTTGATTTGAGCCAGCTTGAGGATTATTGGAGTGAACGGCGGCTCAATCATCATACTGAAGCAACGACGATGCTGTATGCCTTGCGTGAGGGTGTCAGGCTGGTGCTTGAAGAAGGTCTTGAATCCCGATTTGAGCGGCATCGTCACCATGAAACCGCATTAGTTGCAGGGGTGAAGGCGATGGGGCTAAAGTTGTTTGGAGATGACAGCTGCAAAATGCCTGTTGTGACCTGCGTAGAAATCCCCTGCGATATTGACGGCGAGTCTGTCCGCCATACGCTTTTGGCGCAATTCGGTATTGAAATCGCCAGCTCATTCGGACCGCTGTCAGGGAAGATTTGGAGAATCGGCACGATGGGCTACAGCTGCCGAAAAGAAAATGTGCTGTTTGTGCTTGCCGGATTAGAGGCTGTACTGCTCAGACATGGCGCAAAGATTGAAGCGGGTAAAGCGCTCCAAGCAGCGCTTGATGTGTATGAAAACGCCGGCCGTCAGGCGGCGGTGTAAAGAATAAAGAAAGCTTGCGGGAACGCCGCAAGCTTTTTTAGCGATACGATTTCGCTTTTTCTCCAATCTGATTTTCTTCGTTTGACTCTTTTTACAAATCCTCTCTCGATCTGTTGTATTTTCTGACAAAGCATGAGTTATTTTTCCTCCCATCATCTATTCTTTATACAAGTTACCTATAACATCACGCTGAACGAGTTGTTCCTTACAACGATTTTTGAGAGGAGGGTGCAGTGTTGGCAACTGTGCACACAATTTTCCGCAGATGCTTTTATGTCAGCTTCATACAGAAAAAAGGCTGCTGCCAATGTCATCATGGCAGAGCTGATGGCTGAGGAGGAGAATAAATGATCGTCAGCAAACCGTCAAGAGTGAGACCTGATGGCAGGGGAAAGGTCACAGGGGAACTGAAATATATGACCGATCTCAGCTTTCCCAGAATGTTGTATGGCAAAGTATTAAGAAGCGCGTATCCTCATGCGGAGCTCGTATCAATTTGCACCATGAAAGCGGAAGAAATGGAAGGTGTGCGGGCCGTTGTCACTTATCAAGACGTTCCTGGTTTAAACCGATTTGGAATCGTCACCCCTGATCAGCCGGTTTTATGCGAGGAGAGGGTGCGATATGTCGGGGATGCTGTCGCCGCAGTTGCTGCGGAAACGGAGGAAATCGCGGAAGCGGCGCTGGAGCTGATACATGTGGAGTATAAAGAGCTGGAGGTTATTGATTCACCGGAAAAAGCGCTTCGGCCGGACGCACCCAAGCTGCATGAGGACGGGAATATCCTACACCGCGCGTTTTTTTCAAACGGCGATGTGGAGGTAGGATTTCAAACATCTAATACAGTTCTTGAAGAAATCTATGAACTGCCGCGGCAGATGCATTCGTATATGGAAACAGAGGGAGGGTCAGCCGTTCTGGAAGATGACGGGGGATTGACGATGTATGCAGGAACACAGCACGGCTATAAAGACCGTTTCCAGCTTTCTCGTATTTTGGGCATTCCTGAGGAAAAGATCAGAGTAGTGTCGAGTCCGATGGGCGGCTCGTTCGGCGGAAAGGATGAACTGAATATCCAGCCGTATGCCGCGCTTTTGGCCCTGAAAAGCGGGCGCCCTGTCAAAATCCATCAGACGAGAAAGGAATCTGTACGTTCTGGCATCAAGCGCCATCCGATGAAAGTGACAATCAAAACGGGTGCAGATCAAGCAGGAAAGCTTTTGGCTCATGATGTGAAAATCGTGGCTGATACAGGCGCCTACGCCACACTTGGATCAGCCGTTCTTGATTTTTCCGTCGAGCATGCCGCGGGACCGTACCGCATTCCAAATATCCGCACGGAAGGAATATCTGTGTTTACGAACAATGGAGTGGCAGGAGAATTCCGGGGCTTTGGCGGCAATCAAATTACATTTGCCCTCGAAACCCATCTCGATCGTCTCAGTGATAGGCTCGGCATCGACCCGCTGGAGCTGAGAAGAAAAAATTTGAGAAAATCGCATGACTTAGGGCCGTTAGAGCATCTGATTGCACCGACTGACGGAGCGGCGAAGGTGTTGAAAGCTATTTCTGCATCTCCTATTCTCACCCGAAACTGTCGCAACTCGGGATTTATCCGAAGAGGAACGGGAGCGGCCATTACGATGCACGGCGGCGGGCTGGGGTATGGCCGAATGGATGCGGCAGGAGGCCGTTTGTCCCTTTCAGGTGACGGCAAAATCACAGCCTCGTTCGGATTTGAAGAGTGTGGACAGGGAATTTTAGCGGCGATTGAACAAATTGTCACCGCGGAGCTGGGCTGTGCCGCAGAGGATGTATCTATTGTGATTGGTGACACCGCAAAAGTACCGAAGTCAGGCTCATCTACAGCATCCCGCGGCACAAGTATGGTCTGGCATGCGATTCAGCGTTTGAAGAAGCCATTTTTATCTCAGTTAAAAAAACGGGCGGCAGAATGGGGCGTCTGTTCAGCAGAAAACCTTACTCTCGGCGCCGCAGGCTTGCGTGATCAAAACTCGAAGGAAATCGTGGTGACGTATAGAGAGCTGGCTGAAATTGGCCCTTTGACAGAAGAAACCGCATTCGATTTTCCGACAACGCCTGATCCTGTGGACGGCGGACATTTTCTCTACTCATTTGGAGCGGCCGCCGTTGAGGTGGCGGTTGATCTATTAACGGGTGAAGTCAAAGTGATAGATTGTGAGCACGCCATTGCGGCAGGGCCGGTTGTCAGTCCGCAGGGCTATCAGGGTCAAATTGAAGGCGGCGCCGCCATGGCGCTCGGCTATACGCTGATGGAGGAAGCGAAAATGACGGATGGCCGTTATGTCGCGGAAAATCTCGATCAGTATATCATTCCCGGTGTGAAGGATGTTCCCGACATGAAGCTAACCGCAATAGAAGAGCTGCTGGAAGGTGATTCCTACGGACCGCGCGGTGTTGGTGAAATCGGAACGATCGCCATCACTCCTGCCATTGTAAAAGCTGTACATCATGCGGTCGGCTGCTGGATAAATAAGCTGCCGATTTCAAAAGAGGAGCTGCTGGAAGCGATAGACAGAAAGGGGCTGAAGCAATGGACGTAAAAGAAGCTACATCATTTCCTATAAAAAAGGAACAGTTCCGAATGACTGTGAATGGGCAGGAGCGGAAGGTTTCAGCCGTTGCCACGGCACGTCTGAGTGACCTGCTTAGAAAGGAATTTCAGCTGACCGGGACAAAGGTGTCGTGCGGAATCGGCCGCTGCGGAGCATGCTCCATCCTAATCGACGGAAGGCTGGCCAATGCGTGTATGACGATGGCCTATCAAGCAGATGGCCGCTCTATCACAACCATCGAGGGGCTTCAAAAAGAAGAGCTGGATATGTGCCAAACCGCTTTTTTGGAAGAAGGAGGCTTTCAATGCGGCTACTGTACGCCGGGAATGATCATTGCGCTTAAAGCGTTGTTCAAGGAAAACCCGCATCCCACAGATGAAGACATAGAAGAAGGGCTGGCAGGGAATTTATGCCGATGTACAGGATACGGCGGGATTATGCGTTCGGCTTGCAGGATCAGAAAAGAGTTGAACAGAGGAAAGTGAAGTCCGCTTTTTAAAGTCGGACTTCATTTGTGTGAAAAATTGATTTTTATGATCAAGGGGTTTGCGTTTACGTTTACTTTCTCGACTCCATGATTAAACACTGTCTTGCAATCATTTCTTCTTATCAATCACCAACACCAGCCAATAAACCGATAAGACTCAAAAAAATGGCTATAGCAAGGAAAGCCCAGACTAACGCAGCGAATGGTGTGTTGATTCCCATACCTTCTTTCCATTTGAAATTCCGGCTTGTTCTGAACTTTCCCAGCTGAATACATAAAATCACATTTAACAATACTGATATGACAAGTGCTGTTACTAAATATAAGTTCAAACCCATCAACCTTTCTTTTTAGGCTTTCCTCTAGTGTAATCGATAAGCAGATGTGGATTTCAAGTGTCTTTTTTTCAAATATAGATTATGACGTTGTTATAAAGAATTTGCTTGAAAACTTTGCGGTTTTTTTGCGGGCATGCATATTTTTAAAATGTTAGAATATTACATAAAAGAGTATATAAGGAGGGGTCTTGTGAATCCGGTTTTACCATCGTCGGAAGTTGGCGTGAAAATCAATGAATGGTATAAGATGATTCGTCAATTTAGTGTTCCGGATGCAGAGATTTTAAAGGCTGAGGTAGAGCAAGAGATCAATCAGATGGAAGAGGATGAATATTTGCTGATTTATTTCTCCTTAATGAAATTCCGTCATCAGCTTATGTTGGATTACTTGGAACCAGTTACCACACGTATCAGGCCAACTATTGAGGAACTGCTTGAAAAAATAGAGACATCAAATAAAGGGATAACTGGCTTGTTGTCTTACTACTCTCTGTTTTTTCGTGGAATGTATGAGTTTGATAAGAGGGAATATGTCAAAGCAATTGATTTTTATCGAGAAGCAGAAAAACACCTTACTCATGTAAATGATGATATTGAGAAGGCGGAATTTCATTTTAAGCTGGCTGAAGCCTACTATATTATGAAGCAAAATCATATTTCAATGCACCATGTTAAACAGGCGATGGACATTTATAATCAATATGATCTTTATAAAGTGCGAAAAATCCAGTGTCATTTTGTTATATCTGGAAATTACGTTGATTTTAAACATTTTGAGAAAAGCTTGCCGCACCTTGAAAAAGCCTTAGAATTGTCCAAACAATTAAATCGTAATGAAAGGCTACTTAGCTCCGCTTACTACAATCTCGGAAAAAATTACGCAGATTTAGGAATAAATGATAAAGCTGATTATTTCTTAAATGAGGCTTCCAAGGTATCAGAAAGTGCTAAGTTGAGCAATTTACCACATTCACTGTTTACATACGCTAAATTTCTTTTTAAGCAGGGGAAAACAAGTGAAGCAATAAAAATGAGTAAAAAGGGTTTATCCGCTGCAATATCCCAAGGTGATAAACTTTTTGTGTCCTTGCAAAAGTATTTGGAAGCACTTTATATTAATGCAGTAGATCAAGTGGGAATCAAAAAAACGATTGATTACTTAGAAAGAAATAAGAATTATGCGTATGTGGAAGATATCGCAATTGATACAGCTGAAGTTTTTGCAAAATCAAAGGAATTTGAAACATCATATGTTTATCATCAAAAAATGCTTGAAACGCAAAAACAAATTCAGAGGGGAGAATGCCTGTATGAATTTTAAAAAGGACGTATTCATTATTCTTACTGCAGTTACTTTGAGTTTAGGTCTCGCTACTACTTTTACTGTAGAACAAAGTGCAGCATATCATCAACTTACTGACCGGAATCAAACATAAAATAAACCCTCTTCGGAGGGTTTATTTTATGTATTTGAATATTCATTAACAATTGAATCAAGCGCTAAGGTTGTATCCTCTCTTTAAACCCTGCACATCTAACTGTTGTTTAATTGTCATAAACATGTCCGAATTGCTCTCCATTGCTGCAGAAATAACCCGAGTCATTTAATCAACACATATTGCTCAACTCCTCTTCACGTGTTAAAACGCTTGATATTACATATAATGGGTTTTGGGATGCGGTATAGCAGCTCTATTTTAAAAGGAGGAATGAAGTTGTTAAGTATTGTTTTTGCAGTCATTACTTTATTCGTCATCTTTTACCTACTCAATTATATTGGTCAGAAGCTAGTGAAATCGTCAATAAATCAAACATTTCTATTCTCGCTTTCTATAATAGAGGCAGTTATTATGTTAGGTTTGTTATATTACAGACCACCCTTTCTTTAAGTTCTAACTGCTGATCCCTATTTTACGGAATTTCCGCGATTTAATTTGCTGTTCTATACAGTTTTTTATTTGCGCAATATTACCAGCCGCCTAAACATCTGAAAGCCCGCCTCACCGGCGGGCTTCCTTCTTAACTCCCCCTATACACCTGATAACCAAACGGCGACAGCAGAAGCGGGATATGGTAATTCGCATCTGGATCTGCGAGCTGAAAGCGGACGGTGACGATGGTTAAAAACGGCTGAGCGGCTGCGTTCATGTTTTGGCTTGCAAAATACTCTCCTGCATGAAATTCCATGATATATTCTCCGGGCGCCAGCTCTTCCCCTGCGAGAAGCGGCGCATCGACTCGGCCGTCATGATTGGTGAATGCTTCTTTTATAAGGTTTCCGCCGTCGAGCCGCTTCACTTCAATTTTTACGTTTGCCGCGGGTTTGCCGCAGGTTAAATCTAAGATATGGGTTGTGAGCTTTCCCATCAGGCTTTCAGGCTCTCTAATGCGTCGGTTTTCTGTTTTTCTTTCTCTGCGTCTTCTCTTGTCACGGTAAAGCGCTGGAAACCGAATGGTGGGCGCGGTTCGGTGTAGACTTTTCCTTTTGACCCCGGTATTTCTTCAACGACTGTGTCCCATGTATGATTTTGAGATTTGAAGCTTACATCAGTGAGCTGCGGGAATCTCGTTAAAATTCTGCAGCCGATATGATAGATTAAGTTTTGGATTGAAGGGGTTTCAAGCTCGTGAAAAACGGTGCTCGCCAAGTCGCGGACTTGTTCAGCGGCAACATAGCGGGCGGGATCTGTAGCGTATGCGTTATCGGTGTTTTCATAATGCCAGCCGATGTGTAAATGGACAAACAGCGGGCGGTTGCCGTCCTCCGGGAGAGTCGTATATTCGTCTCGAATAAAGCCGACGAAGGAGTTGCCGCTCACCTTGACGAGCTGAAGGTCCATGATTTCGCTGTACTGCTCTGTAATCGTTATGGTTTCTTCTGTTCGTACAGCTTTCAGCACAGATCGAGCCCGTTCATTGCGCGATCTTCTGAAGACGAGGTGGCTTGTGCGGAGCTCTTCTGCCTCGTATGCAGGCATTGCTTCAAATGGAATCTCTTCGCCAGTCAGAGTAATCGTGTCCATATGTGAGTACGTATTTAAAAATCGGTGAGCGACATCATGTAAAAATCCCTCAATTGTCGTCCCTTCATAGGAAGCGAGATGGCGCTGAATAAAGTTTTTCATTGAGTCTGTGGCCACAACGAGAGTGTTATCTCCGTCTATAAAGGATGGCAGGAAGGCATCTCCGCCAATTTCGCAAGTCACATCAACACCGACAACAGTATTGTCTCTCCCAGAAAAAGACGACTCTGGGATTTGCTTTACTCCTGTGAGCGGCTTTAAAAATGTTCGGTATGCAAATACATTTCCTTTGCCGTAAGACATGGTTCTTTTCATTTTCCTCTCCCCTTTTTCAGTGATGATAGCCGCCAGTCGAAAGCGGGCGATGCGGTATATTTCTTGTAGAGCCTGTTGGAATTCTGTTTCACGTTCGTTCTCAAGCCTTGCCATCAAGGCTCGGTGAATGTCCTGTTTCGTCTTTCCCTTTACCGCTAAAATAAAAGGAAAGCCGAAGCGATCATCGTAGTGTTCATTCAGCTTGAGAAATTCCTCGTATTCCTCTTGTTCAAGTTTGCTGAGCCCCGCGTTTTGCTGCTCTATTACTGATGCGTTGCTCATTGTTTTCCTTGTGCCGAGTCTGGGGTGTTTGTTGAGTAAATCAAGCTGTGTCTGGCGGTCTGCTGCTTTCACAATACCCGCCATTTTGTGGTGAAGGTCAGAAAGGGAAGAAAATGGCCGTAATGCCGCGGCTTTCTCCGCAATCCATGAAGAGTGTTCGAAAATTGATCCGAGCGTGTCTGTCAGTGTTGTTGTGTCCATTTGGTTCAGGTCGTCCAGCGTGAGCATAGGCATCTTCCTTTACGTTTTGATTTCAGTGCCATTCGGCTGCTTCGTTTGAAAAAAAGCGTTCAGTACAATTGCCGTCAAACTGCCGATCACAATTCCGCTTCCTGCCAGGACCGAGGCTGCACCCGGAAGAGATGAAAACAATGCGGGAACTGTGGTGACGCCGAGCCCTAAGCTGACGGAAGAGGCGATGATCAGCAGGTTTCCCTGTGAATCGAAATCAACACTGGAAAGCATTTTGATCCCGTAAGAAATGACCATGCCGAACATGACAATCATTGCGCCGCCGAGAACCGGGGGTGGAATCACTGTTGTCAATGCTGCGGCTTTTGGAACGAGTCCGACTGCCATCAGCATGATTCCAGTGATTGCGATGACGTTGACACTTTTTATTTTTGAAAGCTGAATAATACCGACATTTTGCGAGAAGGCGGTATATGGGAATGCGTTAAATAAGCCGCCAAGTAAAATCGCTAGGCCTTCTGCCCGATAGCCCTTTTCCAGATCCTTTTCCGACAGCCTGCGGTTTGTGATATCGGCCAGAGCAAAGTAAACGCCTGTCGATTCAACAAGGCTGACAATAACCACGAGAAGCATCATCATAACTGCCGGCAGTTCAAAGGTCGGCAGCCCGAAATAAAACAGGGACGGAACATGAAGCCAGGACGCCTCCGTGACGTCAGAAAAATCGACTTTCCCCATGAAGAATGCAGCCGCTGTTCCTGCGATAAGGCCGAGCAAAATCGCGATAGAACGGATAAAACCTTTAAAGAAATAAACCAGCAATAAGATAAAAGCTGTGACGCCGAACCCGAGGAGCACGTTTTCCAGTGTGCCGAAGTCTTTGCTTCCTTCACCGCCGGCCAAATTGTTCATTGCCGTCGGAATCAGGCTGATACCGATGATCATGACGACTGAACCGGTCACGACAGGCGGAAAAAAACGGACAAGCTTCCCGAAGAAGCCCGCGGCTAAGATGATCATCAGCCCTGAGGCGATAATGGCGCCGTATATCGCTGAGACACCGTATGTACTGCCGATGGAAATCATCGGACCGACTGCGGTAAACGTACATCCGAGCACAACTGGGAGACCAATGCCGAAATAGCGGTTTTTCCAAAGCTGTAAAAGGGTTGCGGCTCCGCACATGAACAAATCAATAGCGATTACATATGTCAGCTGACCGGCATTCAGACCGATCGCCGCGCCGACGATCAGCGGAACGAGAATCGCTCCGGCATACATAGCAAGCATATGCTGAAGTCCGAGCATCATCAGCTGAAAGGCATTGTGCTGTTCCTTCATCTTTTCACACCTCTTTTTTAAATGCGAGTGTATGGTCTAATACCGGAAATTCTGTTTTCGGCGCTGTTGTTTCTTTTTTGCCGCGTAAGCTGAAAAATAGATTCAAAAAGATGGCGGTCAGGCTGCCGGTGATCGTGCCGTCACTGACCAGAATCCGAATTGGAGCGGGGAAATCAGTGAAAATGGCGGGCACTGTGCTGGCGCCAATACCGAGTGCGATTGAGCAGGCGATCGTCAGAAGGTGATATTGATTTGTGAGGTCCGCTGTGCTAAGCATTTTGACGCCAGACGCAATCACCATGCCGAACATGACTACAGTCGCTCCGCCAAGCACTGCGACAGGAACGGCGGAAGCAAGGGTGGCAATCTTCGGAATCAGTCCGAGACAGACAAGGATACAGCCTGCGATAACGATGACATTTCTCGTTTTCACTTTCGTCAGCTGCAATAAGCCGGCGTTTTGTGCAAAGGTGTTATAGGGAAAGGCGTTGAACAGCCCGCCGATTAAAATAGCAATCCCCTCCGCCCGATAGCCTTTGACGAGGTCTTTTTCGCTTAAAGGCCTGCCGCATATCCTTCCGATTGCGTAGAAAACGCCGGTTGATTCCACGATAATGACGATTCCGACGATCAGCATCGTTAAGATCGGGCCGATTTCAAATGAAGGGACTCCGAAGTAAAACGGCTTCGGGATTTGGAAGAGCGGGGCTGCAGCGGCAGCAGAAAAGCTGACTTTGCCCATGACGGCTGCTGCCGCTGTCCCGGCGGCGATTCCAATTAGAACGGACAGCGTTCGAGCGAATCCTTTGAGAAAGCGGTTGAGGACTAAGATTAGGACAAGGACGCCGACAGAGAGAAGAAGGTTTTCGAGCGAACCGTATTCGGGGTTGGGGCTGCCGTTTATTTTTTCGCCGCCAGCCATATTTTTTACACCTGTCGGAACAAGTGAAAGGCCGATTAAGGTGACAACGGTACCTGTCACGACAGGAGGGAACAACAAAGTTAGCTTACCGAAAAAACGCGCGAACAAAAAGATAAACAACCCTGTCGTGATGATTGAACCGTAAATCGCGTGAACGCCATAGTTCGTGCCGATTGCAATCATTGGAGTGACGGCCACAAATGAACTGCCGAGCATGACGGGCAGCCCGATGCCGATATATGCGCCGCGCAAAGTTTGCAAAAGCGTGGCTGCACCGCACGTTAACAGGTCAATCGCCAACAGGTAGGACAGCTGTTCAGCTGTTAAGTTCAGCGCCCTGCCGACAAGCAGGGGCACTAAAATTGCGCCTGCATACATAGCCAGGACATGCTGAAGGCCAAGCGTAAACACTGCAAACGATCTTTGTTCCACGATAGTCCCTCCTTTTTCATGTGAACTTTAGTAACATAATAACGTGCTGACTGTCGGGTGTCATTGGATACAGTAGCCGAAAAAGACAGGTGCTGTTGCTGAAAGTGACGAAAAACAATTTGGTTTGTAAGAGAATGTGACAAGTGTTAACTGATCAGCCGCTGCATTCGTAAGGCAAGCCGCAAACGCATCGTCATCTCAGGATCTTTTAAGCTTTTGCCCAGCAGCTCCTCGCATTTTTCAAGGCGGTAAATCACCGTATTGCGATGAACGTAAAGACGCTTTGCTGTCTCGGAAATTTGGCAGTGTGTTTCTAAATAGACGGATAACGTGTGAAGCAGGCTTTGATCCTCCTGCTGTTTTTCAGCAAGGCTTTGAAGCGTGGAGTTGTAAAATTTCTTCAAATCCTCAACTGGAAGCAGGCGGAGAAGCTCAGGCACATCTTTGGCGTGATACACCTGAATAAACTCTGTGCTTCTTGACAAATGTCCTGATTGCAGAGCGTCTGAGGCTTCGGTGAACGCGTCGGGAACGTCAATGAGCTTTTGGCATATATTGCTGATGCCGAAGGACACAGTCCGTTTCAATTGCGCATTGATCTGTGTTTGAAACTGCTTTAAAAAGCTGATCACCGAGGCGTGCATTTCACTCCAGCTGTCTGTTGCTTCGATCAGAATAATGCCGACATTTCCTTTAATAAAGAGGTGAGGCGGAAACGGGAAGGCTGATAATTCGCCTTCAAGACATTCGAATACACTGTCAGAGGCGAGCTGGTTTTCTGTAAAGCTGATTGATTCATGATTCCGGTCGAGTTTTCCCGCAATACACATGTACTTTTGATCCCAGCGCAGCTTAAATTCCTTTGCCCGGTTTTTGATTTCATCGTCTGAGGAAAATGAGCGCTCGATAAAATTGCTGAAAAACTCATTGCGCGCCCGCCGGCTGAATTGCTTCAGCGCATTTTCCTTTAGAAGTTCAAAGGAAATGACGTTGGCCGCTTGCTCAATGGTGAGGATCAATCCTTTGTCGCCGGCCTGCATCATGTCGGGTATCAGCAGATAGCCGCAGTTTTTTTCGTGATTATAAATAGGAAGAACAGAATACGTTTGTCGGTCCGAGATCGTAGAGAAACAAGTGAAAAACGGTCCGTGTACGGTATTCAGGGTGCCTTTCAGCTTCTCCGTCTCAATTGAAATATGATCGGACGCAGACAGCATTTTGGCATGCTGGTCAAGAAGCAGCACGGGGAGCTGAAGGAGGTCTGATACCTTTTTGAGAAGGGATTGCAGTCCCTTGCCGCTCATAATGTGATTTGTGAATTTTTTGTGCGCGTAAATGGCTTGCTGCAGCTCGTTAGAACGCATATCGAGAATGTGGCTGAGTGTTGCATTCACAATATCGCCGAGGCGGATTTGTTCTGGCAGCTCAATGATTGGAAACGCGTATGAATCAGCCAGTTCGATGATTTCTTTTGGAATATCCTCCAAGTAGCGCTTTGTTTTAATGCCGAGACCCGCGCAGCCGCGTTTTGCCATTTGTCGAATCAGTTCAGATAATTGGTGCGGATGATCCTTCAGGTGATACGCGGTGGTAACGAGCAATTCATTTTTATGCAAAAAGTCCGCGATATCTGGAGCGTCCATCATATTGACATGCTGAACCTCTCTTTCTCCTCCTGCTTTTCCCGCGATTAAAGTGGCGTTTTCATAAGCCGGTATTTTCATCACATCAAAAATATTCATAGCGCACTCTCCCTTTCTAAAAAAACATTGGTTAAGATGAATAATTTTCAATAGGAATTCTAGCGGTTTTGCTGATGTAATACGATCATAGTAGCAGTAAACTGTTGAAAATAGAACGGAATGTGTTACATAAACTGACATAGAAAATCGGCAACCTGACATGGGGGGATCAATATGGCTTACGATATGGTGATAAAAGGTGCGAAGGCAGTGATGCCAGATGGCGTGAAAGAAGCGGATATTGCAGTTTGCAACGGGGTTATTGCCGAGATTGATACTGCTATTGAAGCAAGCGGAGCAGCAACGATCGAGGCAGATGGGAAATTTGTGTTCCCTGGTGTGATAGACTGCCATGTTCATTTCAATGAACCGGGAAGAGAGGACTGGGAGGGAATTGAAACAGGTTCGCGCATGATGGCGGCAGGCGGCTGTACCACCTATTTCGATATGCCGCTCAATTGCATTCCATCAACAGTGACGGCAGAGCATCTACTTACAAAAGCTGAACTCGGCAGGCAAAAATCAGCCGTGGATTTTGCGCTTTGGGGCGGCCTTGTGCCCGGCCACATTGAGGATATCCGTCCGATGGCTGAAGCGGGCGCCATCGGATTTAAAGCATTCTTATCAAAATCAGGCACAGACGAATTCCGCTCTGTTGATGAAAGGACCTTGCTGAAAGGCATGGCAGAAATCGCGGCTGCGGGAAAAATTCTCGCTCTTCATGCAGAGAGCGACGCAATCACAAGCTATTTACAGATGGTTTTGGCCAATAAAGGAAAGGTGGATGCGAATGCGTACGCCGCCTCCCGCCCGGAGGAAGCAGAAGCTGAAGCGGTGTATCGCACCATCCAGTACGCGAAGGTGACAGGCTGTCCGGTTCATTTCGTTCATATCAGCGCGGCGAAAGCGGTCCGGCTGATCAGAGAGGCGAAGCAGGAAGGTCTTGATGTGTCGGTTGAAACATGCCCGCATTATGTCTTGTTCAGCCATAATGACTTACGTGAAAAGGGCTCTGTCGCAAAATGCGCGCCTCCGCTTCGCTCGCCGCAAAGTCAGGAAGCGCTGATCGAGGCGCTCATGGCGGGGCACATTGACATGATTTCCTCAGATCATTCACCTTGTCATCCGTTTTTAAAACGGGAGGATAATCTGTTTTTATCATGGGGCGGAATCAATGGCGGACAGTTCACTTTATTAGGAATGCTGGAACTGGCACTTGGACATCAGATTCCATTTGAAACCGTTGCTGAATGGACAGCGGCAGCGCCTGCGCGGCGATTCGGGCTTCAAAATAAAGGGCGGCTTGAAGCGGGTTGTGATGCGGATTTTGTGCTCGTCAGCATGGAGCCGTACACTGTCACAAGAGAATCGATGTTTGCAAAGCATAAGCTAAGCCTATATGAAGGTCATTCATTTCCTTGCCGCATTTCGGCCACATACAGTAAAGGACGATGTGTGTACAGGGAAGGAGAGGAAGCAGAAAAAGGCATGGACGGAGCGCTTGTCGTTCCTTCGTAAACCCGGCGGTTAAACGGTCGGGTTTTTTTGATTTCCTCAGCTTTGTTTTTTTAAAAGTGATCAACGTGGTATCTTTTTTATAAGGAGACGGAGACAATGGAACACGCCAAATCTATCCTGAATCACCTATGCGGTGTGACGGCATTGGTGATTCAGGAACAATTCGAAGACATTATTTTTAAAATAAAATCAGGTGAAAACCGGCATTTTTAGAACAGCATTAACGGCGTGATTTGTAATTTCACGAGTGAACAGTTATACGCGCCGATAGAATATCAGCATACCCCCTTCTTCAAGAGATACGAATGACGAACAATACCAGCATCTTTGTTCAGCATTTTCCTGCCATATAAACAGCATTTCCGAGGAAACCTGAAAACACGTGTGATAAACTGGGAGAGAGGTGAATGATTGTGATTTATATCGGACTGACGGGGTGGGGGGATCATGACAGCATCTATCCGCCGAAAACGGCCAGCCAGAAAAAATTGCAGGCCTATTCCTCCCATTTTCCGATCGTTGAATTAGACGCAAGCTTTTACGCGATTCAGCCTGCGCGCAATAATGAAAAATGGGTCAAAGAAACGCCCGAATCCTTCCAATTTATCGTGAAAGCATATCAGGGCATGACGGGGCATCAGCGCGGTGACATTCCTTTTGATTCGAAAGAGGAGATGTTTGCCGCATTTAAGGTATCGTTAACGCCATATTTACATAGCAATAAGCTTGCCATGGTGCTGTTCCAATTCCCGCCGTGGTTTGACTGCAAGAAGGAGAATGTCGCCTACTTGAGATGGTGCAAGCGCCAAATGGGAGATATTCCATGTGCGCTTGAATTCAGAAATCGCTCGTGGTTCTCGCCGTCATTTTATGAGCAGACACTTTCATTTATGAAAGCGGAAGGCTGGATTCACAGCGTCTGTGATGAACCGCAAATCGGAGAAGGCAGCGTTCCGACTGTGCTGCATGCCACCGATGAAAACAAAACGCTCGTCAGGCTTCACGGACGCAACAAACAGGGCTGGATGAAGCCTGATGGCGGGAAAAACTGGCGGGAAGTCAGGTACTTATACCGCTATAATCAGCAAGAGCTGATAGATTGGAAAAAACATCTGAATGAATTGCAGCAGCAATGTAAGGATGTTTTTGTCCTGTTCAATAACAATTCCGGCGGTGACGCCGCGGATAACGGTAAGCAGATGCTTGAACTGCTTAATATCGAGTACAGCGGACTTGCGCCGAGACAGCTCGATTTATTTTAGAAAAGAGGTTTTGATTGATGTCGTTTGTGATTTTGGTCGTACTGGGATTTATTGCAGGTACGGTAGGGAGCCTGATTGGACTTGGCGGCGGCATTATCATCGTGCCGTCTCTGATGTTTTTAAGCACAGTGACGCCGCTGTTTCAGGATGTGACGCCGCAGGTCGCGATCGGAACTTCGCTTTTGGTTATTATTTTTACGGGTCTGTCTTCAACTTTAGCTTATATGAAATATAAAACCGTTGATTATAAAAGCGGGCTCATTTTCTTTATCGGTTCAGGCCCCGGCAGCATTATCGGAGCTTACGTGTCAAAGCTGTTCAATTCAAACTCGTTTTCCGTTTGGTTTGGCATCTTGATGATTCTTATTTCATTATCTTTAATGCTGAAAGCAAAAGCCCGGCCGATCAACAAAGCCCACAAAGGCATTATTCGGACCTTCCAAGATGATGCCGGTGAGCCTTATACGTACTCATATCAGGCTCCTATTGGCATTGCAATTGCCTTTGTTGTCGGCTTTTTAGGCGGGCTTTTCGGAATAGGCGGCGGTTCGCTGATGGTCCCGGCGATGATGCTTTTATTCCTGTTTCCGCCGAAGGTTGCCGTGGCAACGTCGATGTTTATTATTTTCCTGTCCTCTATGACAGGCTCTGTTTCACATATCATTTCCGGGCATGTCAATTGGCTGTACGCCCTCGTACTTGTGCCCGGCGCTTGGTTTGGCGGAAAGCTTGGCGCCGCCATCAATAGAAAAATGCAGACGAAAAGGATCGTAATGATCATGCGGATCGTATTGATTTTAATCGGCTGCCAGCTTATTTATGAAGGTATTTTCAGCTGAACGATTAGGGAGAGATATTATGAAGGAGAAGCTTCGCTTATATCATACAAATGATTTGCACAGCCATTTTGAAAACTGGCCAAAAATTGTAGATTATATCGAGCAGAAAAGAAAAGAGCACCAATCAGACAGCGAAGAGACGCTCGTTTTTGATATTGGCGATCATCTTGATCGTTTTCAATTTGTGACAGAGGCGACGTTCGGAAAAGCGAATGTTGATCTCTTGAACCGTCTTCGCATTGATGGAGCGGCGATCGGTAATAACGAAGGGATTACGCTTCCGCATGAAGAGCTCGCTGCCCTATATGATCATGCTGAATTTCCCGTTATTGTCTCCAACTTATTTGATAAAAACGGACATCGTCCGTCCTGGGCGGTTCCTTCCCATATCAAAACATTGAAAAACGGTATGTCCATCGCTTTCTTAGGCGTGACTGTGCCGTATTATCCCGTTTATGACAAGCTGGGATGGACAGTAACGGATGCGCTAGAAAGCATAAAAAACACCATCCGTGAAGTGAAAGGGCAGGCTGATATCATCGTTCTGCTGTCACATTTAGGCATTCTTGATGATCAGGCAGTGGCTGAAGCGGTTCCTGAGATTGATGTGATACTGGAATCGCACACCCATCATTTGCTTGAAGATGGACAAGTGGTGAACGGTGTTTTGCTTGCCAGCGCCGAGAAATACGGGCATTATGTCGGTTGTGTAGAAATGACAGTGGACAGCGTACAGCGAAGCATCATCAATAAAACAGCGTCTGTGCAGAGCATGGCAGAATGGCGAGGAGAATCCGCCGAAACAAAAGCATTTCTTCATGAAAAAGAAAGTGAAGCCGAGGAAATGCTGTCCGATGCCGTTGCCGAGCTTGCGCAAGATGCTGAGGTCAAATGGTTTGAAGAATCAGAGCTGCCTTTGCTGTTGGCGTATGCGTTAAAGGAATGGTGCGGGACGGATATTAGTATGGTGAACTCAGGAGTTATTCTCGGTCCGCTGAAAGCGGGTCCTGTGACGAAGCTGGATTTGCACCGCATCTGTCCTCATCCGATCAACCCGGTGGCTGTCCGCCTGACAGGAGAAGAATTAAAGGAAACCATTGTCCATGCGGCTTCAGAGCAAATGGAACAGCTCCGAATCAAAGGGCTCGGCTTCCGCGGTGAAGTGATGGGGAAAATGGTGTATGCGGGTATTGATGTAGAAACGGAACGGCTTGATGACGGAATCACGCATGTTACACGAATCACACTGAACGGAAAAGAGATTGAAAAACATAAACAATACGCCGTTGCCGTGCTTGATATGTTTACACTCGGCAGGATGTTTCCAATTATCCGCGACGCCGCAGAAAAGGAATATTTCATGCCGGAGTTTTTGCGTGATCTGCTCGCATGGAAGCTCGCGCAATAAAGGAGGTCAGCCCACAACAAGCTGTGCCCTTCATCATAAAGTGATGAATGAAGGGAGTGTTTGATGTGGTGAATCTGACACCAATCATGATAGAAGGACAGCCTTTTACAGCTGTGACAGTGAAGCTTCCAAAAACGAATTTTATGGCTGTCACAAACGATCACGGATACATTATGTGCGGCGCGCTTGATGTGGCGCTGCTGAATGAAAAGCTAAAGGAGCGGGGCATCGTGGCGGGGCGCGCAGTCGGTGTACGCACCATTGACCAGCTATTAGATGCACCTTTGGAATCCGTGACATACGCCGCGGAGGATCTCGGCATCCATACCGGCATGAGCGGCAGAGACGCACTTTTAAAAATGGTGAATTAAAATAATTTGGCCCGGCTGTTACTATGTCCCCTCTTACAAGCATACATTGTGATATGTAAGGGGGGATTTTCTTGCTAAGATATCGCGGCCCTTTTCGCAAGAGAGGACCTTTGCCTTTCCGGTACGTGATGCTCTTGTCAGTTGTCTTTTTTATTCTGTCAACAACAGTCAGTCTTTGGATGATCAATGGCTCAATTAAACCTGTTTTAATGAGCATCGGCGAGATGGAAACGAAGCGTGTGGCGACAGAGGTGATCCAGGACTCGATTGAGGATTACATGTCCGACAGTGAAAATATGAAAGACATGTTTCAAATGAATTCCGATGAAAACGGGAACTTAACGACAATCGATTTTAATACACAGGTTATAAACAGTGTGAAAACAAAAGTAACAAAGCAGCTTCAGGCTCATTTGAAAGAGATGGAAAACCATACCGGTCACAGCGGCGCCAGTGAAAATATTATGATTAACATTCCGCTCGGACAGGTAACCGGCAACAGCCTCCTTGGAAACCTCGGGCCGAAAATTCCGGTCCGGTTTAATTTAATCGGCGACGCTTTTACAGATGTCAAAACCAAAATCAAGCCGTATGGCATAAATAATGCACTGATTGATATCAGCATCTTTGTTGAAATTAAAGTGAAGGTCATTATTCCGTTCGCCAGCAAAACCGCTGTCGTCACAAATAATGTTCCTGTATCCATTAAAGCAGTGCAGGGCGAAGTGCCGCAGTTTTATAATGGAAGCGGCGGCTCAGGCGTCACGCCTTCTGTCCAGCTCCCGAGCGACAAAGAAGCCGATTCAAAAAGTGAAAAAAACAGCAAATAAGCCGCCTGTCAAAGAGGCGGCTTTTCGTTATTTCTTATGTTTATATTCATAGCGCTCCCATGCCCGCAAATGCGGGTACGGATCAAACGACCATTCAGTTTTTCCGTTATCTTTGTACATTCCGTAGTGAAGATGCGGCGGGAACTTCCCAGCGGTTCCCGGCGGGCCGTATCCGGAGCTGCCGACAGATCCGATCACTTGACCGGGTTCAACGATTTGTCCAGTTTTTATTCCTTTGGCAAACCCATTGAGGTGGGCAAAATAATGATACGTATTGTTAATATCTCTGATGCCGATTCTCCATCCTCCGAAGCGGTTCCAGCCCTTCATTTCAACTACGCCGTAGCAGGTGGATCTGACAGGAAGACCATAATGGGCAAAGATATCCGTGCCTTCATGGATACGCCTTCCGCCGAATCCGCGGGCATCTCCCCACGTGCTGCGGTAGCTGTAATCGGTTCTGATTGGAAGCGGAAACGCATGCTCGTCCAGATCAATTCGGCCGTATGCTTTAAACAGCTTCATGAATTCAGAAATAATCCCCACTGTCTGGTCACGCCGGTAATACTTCCAAAGCCCGATGCGGATGTTGTCGTCATCTGTCCCGTATGACAGCAAGTATTGGCTGAATGTATACAAAATATCTTCATCATTGCTGACCTCGGCTTTCCCGTCTCCATCACCATCCATCCCGATCCCGTCAAACACTTTAATGCTTAACGGCGCATCATCTTTCGGATTAGGATTTTCAGGTCCGCTCCACATTTCATCCGGTATATAGATGCTGATGATTCCTGCTTTGTCAGGCAGGTCTTTTTTATTGCTCCGGACATTTTCCTCATATTGATCGACAGCAGCGAGTACGTACCAAGGAATCTGCGTCACAGCCTCGACTTTATGATATAATTCCATTCGTTTCGACAGCACTGGATCTGTAAGTTTTTTTCCATGCGCAGAGGGCTCAAACGCAAACAAAAGGAGAAGAAGAGCAGATAACAAAACTTTCACATAAGAATCTCCTTTCATATTGAATACACATAGTTTGCGGCAAGCCGGCTTAAAAATGTCAGTAATGATCTTCCCTTGTCGAGAAATTTTTCCTATGGTAAAGTGTCTAAAGAAAAGACTTTCTTTAGTTAGAAAAACATTATTTTTGTTGCAGAAATAAAAAAACCTGCACTTTTCTCGTTTTCAGAATGTTTCGTGACAGAAATTGAGTATATTGGAGATGATGGGAATTGGCAAAGAAAGACGAACACCTCAGAAAGCCCGAATGGCTCAAAATCAAATTAAATACAAATGAAAATTATACAGGACTTAAAAAACTCATGCGGGAAAACAATCTGCATACCGTATGCGAAGAAGCGAAATGTCCGAATATTCATGAATGCTGGGCGGTCAGACGTACAGCTACATTTATGATTTTGGGCTCCGTTTGTACAAGAGCATGCCGTTTCTGTGCTGTCAAAACAGGCCTTCCGACTGAGCTTGATCTGCAAGAGCCTGAACGCGTAGCCGATTCTGTCGCGCTTATGAATCTGAAACACGCGGTTATTACGGCTGTTGCCCGTGACGACCAGAAGGACGGCGGGGCAGGCGTTTTCGCGGAAACTGTCCGTGCGATCCGCAGAAAAAGCCCGTTCACGACAATTGAGGTGCTGCCGTCTGATATGGGCGGAAACTATGATAATTTAAAAACTTTGATGGATACACGCCCAGACATCCTGAATCACAATATCGAAACAGTTCGCCGCCTGACGCCAAGAGTCCGTGCGCGGGCGACATACGACCGTTCGCTGGAATTTTTGCGCCGTGCGAAGGAAATGCAGCCTGACATTCCGACAAAATCAAGCATCATGATCGGGCTCGGGGAAACGAAGGAAGAAATTATTGAAGTCATGGACGACCTTTTGGCAAACAACGTGGATATTATGGCAATAGGACAGTATTTGCAGCCGACGAAAAAACACATGAAAGTCCAAAAATATTATCACCCTGATGAATTTGCAGAATTAAAGGAAATCGCGATGCAAAAAGGCTTCAGCCACTGCGAAGCCGGCCCGCTTGTCCGTTCATCCTACCATGCGGATGAACAGGTGAACGAAGCATCTAAAAAACGCCAAGCACAAGCATAATGCCAAAACGCCAGGTCATCTGGCGTTTTTGTCTTTCCTATTGAATTACGTTCTGGTGGGTTTCTCTATTGACGTTTTGAGACACGGCTTCCTTACGGGGCGGTTTTTATTCTTTTTAGTCGACTCTGGCATGAAATCGGAGCTGGGATAGCTGTTATTTTTGATCGGCTGTATATGGTTTGGATTATCGGACATATAGACATGATAGTAGCGCAGTCTTACAGAAGCTGCCATGCTCTTCGCTTGCTCGATTGTCAATGTCGGAGCATCTTGAATAGGAGGGAGCTGAACCGTTACACTTGATATGTTGGGAGCGGTTTCTTCCCGCATTCCAATGTTATCCGCTATTCGCAGCGTCAATTGTTCTTGTTGATAGAACACATAGCAATTTGTCGATTCTCATCATTTCAAGTCAGACATATGAATTGGGACCCGTTTGTCAGTATGAACTCCGCACCCGAATAAAGCCCAATCAACAGGAAAAGGGTAACAGCATTGCGTTTCATTTGTAAATCCCGCCTCATATGCAGGGTAGCCAAATCGCATGATTTATTCATTAGCAATTGATGGGGACGAGGCAATGAATTATGATAGGAAAGAGTGAAAAAGAGGTGAGATCATGATTCTTATTCAAAATGCCGAATTTGACTTGGTGCACAATTTCAAAGACGGCTTCAATGAAGAGGCTTTTAAAGCCCGCTACTCTGATATTTTAAATAAATACGATTATATTGTGGGAGACTGGGGATACGGCCAGCTCAGGCTCAAGGGCTTCTTTGACGACCAGAATCAAAAGGCAACCTTTGAAACGAAAATCAGCACATTAGATGAATACATTTATGAATACTGCAATTTCGGCTGTGCGTATTTTGTCTTGAAACGAATCAGAAAATAAATATATACAAAGGGGATGCTGTCATGTATTTTGTTGACAGAAATAAGATCGAGCAAACACTCGGGTTCTTTGAGCACCAGCTGGCACTGTTTAACTCACAAGCAGCTTGGCAGTCAGAAATCGGGGGATTGGCGCTTCAGCGTATAGGCCATCTGTTAATCGAATGCATTCTGGATACAGGCAATGACATGATTGACGGTTTTATTATGCGGGACCCGGGCAGTTATAATGACATGATGGACATACTTGTTGATGAAAAAGTTGTCACAGAACAAGAGGGAACGGAGCTCAAGACAGTTATCGCCTACCGTAAAACATTGGTACAGCAGTACATGCTCACTGACAGCAAAGAGCTTTACAGGCTGATTACGGCCCATCAAACAGCTCTTCAAAACTTCCCGAAGCGAATCAGAAGCTACTTGGAAACAGAGCTTGGCCCTGTTTCTGCGTTTAAATAACAACTGGAAAGCCACAGGAGTGTTGGATATGAAAACATATAAAGGATATTTAATTGACTTAGACGGAACGATGTACAATGGTACGGAAAAAATTGAAGAAGCGTGTGAATTTGTCAGAACGCTGAAAGATCGCGGCGTTCCATATCTTTTTGTGACAAACAACTCTTCGCGCACACCGAAGCAGGTGGCAGACAAGCTCGTCTCTTTTGATATTCCGGCAACAGAAGAACAAGTCTTCACGACCAGCATGGCAACTGCACAGCATATCGCCCAGCAAAAAAAAGACGCGTCTGTATATGTGATCGGGGAAGAAGGAATCCGCCAGGCAATTGAAGAAAACGGCCTGACGTTTGGCGGGGAAAATGCGGATTTTGTTGTCGTTGGGATTGACCGTTCTATTACATACGAAAAATTTGCTGTCGGCTGTCTGGCCATTAGAAATGGAGCCCGTTTTATTTCCACAAACGGAGATATTGCGATTCCGACTGAAAGAGGCCTTCTGCCCGGAAACGGCTCACTGACATCTGTTTTAACCGTATCGACAGGGGTACAGCCGATATTTATCGGCAAGCCGGAATTCATCATTATGGAGCAGGCGATGCGTGTTCTTGGCACGGATGTATCCGAAACTCTGATGGTCGGTGACAACTATGCGACGGACATTATGGCCGGCATAAACGCTGGTATGGATACGCTGCTCGTTCACACAGGCGTAACGAAAAGAGAGCATATGACAGACGACATGGAAAAACCGACTCATGCCATTGACTCTCTGACTGAATGGATTCCATACATATAAAAAAAGGGCGCCCGAAAAGGGTGCCCTTATTCTGTATGTCGCGCGCGGTGTGCGAGCCTGCTGGAGGCCGCGGCGGAAATCGCCCCAACGATGTCATCTAAAAAGGTATGGCATTCGCCTGTTGACTTATCATTCAAATGCTTAAGAATTCCGGGTTTTTCTTTGTCAATGTAACCGTAGTTCGTAAACCCGATTGATCCATAAATGTTCACGATGGAAAATGCCAAAATTTCATCTACTCCATATAGGCTTTCATCCGTTTCCAGGATCGTTTGCAGCGGTTCAGACAGTTTTTTCTGCTCAGCAAGAACATCTAATTCAATGCCCGTTAAAATCGCATTTTGCACCTCGCGTTTTGCAAGAACGCGATTGACGTTCAGTGTGCATTCATCAATTGTTAAATCTGGATGGTATTTTTTCTGCAGAAAAAAGACAAGCTCTGCAATGTCTGATACCTCAACGCCTCGCTCTTTCATCCGTGCTCTTGCTTTTGCTTCCATCTGACTGATTTGTTCGTTTTCTGACATCAGTTTCACCCAATCTTTTTTACTAGTTTATACAAAATATGTGAGATGTTTACGACTTTTTCTTGCGCCTTTGTCGGATGAAAATATGTATTCATAATTCCAGACGTGTATGACTACGATGTGATGAAGCCCTAATTCAATAGGCAGGTGATCATTGTGAAAGGTACAATAAAAGAAAAATACGGCATTCATATCAGACAGCTTTCCACGTACCAGCACACATATCAATGCTTTCAGACACCGAATTCATTCTTTCTGATTGTCCCCGTTTCCCAATTCTCAGATACCGAACTGGCGGAGCTTTATTACATGAGTCAGTATTTACAAGAACAAAGTGACCCATACGTTTCTGTTTTTATCTTTACAAAAGAAGGTGAGCTGACGTTTGAACATGAGAAGAAAACGTACGCTTTGCTGAAAGCGGCACCCCCGTATTCAAACAGGACGTTCTCCGTTGGTCAGGAGCTTGCGGAATTTCACCGTAAAGGCCGCGGGTATCCGTATGAGGTGAAGGCAGCGGGAAGGATCGGCCAGTGGAAGGATCTGTGGGGAAAACGCATTGATCAGCTTGAGGTTTTTTGGCAGCAAAAAGTTCATACGCCGCCGCATGAGCCGTTCGATAAAAAAATGATTGAGTCATTTCCATATTATGCAGGGCTGTCAGAAAATGCGATACAATATTTAGTGGACACTGAACTGGATGACAAGCCTCAAGCCGCTGATTCAGGAACGATATGCCATCAGAGGATGGAAAGACATACATGGTCACCCGACTCCTTGATCAGGATTCCATCCGATTGGGTATTTGACCACTCTTCACGAGATTTGGCTGAATACATGAGGCATACGTTTTTGCATCACAGACAAGATTTTCATCAGCACGGCTTTCTTTTCTTGCAAGAATACGAGCAAGTCACACCGCTGTCTTCTTTTTCAAAACGCCTTCTATACAGTCGGCTGCTCTTTCCGCTTCATTATTTTGAAATCGTAGAGAGCTACTACATGTCATCAGAGTCAGATAAGCACTATTATGAAGAGCAGCTTGACTTCATTCTGAACGACTGCGGACGCTATGAGCAATTTCTCAATACAGCGCAGGAATTCATGAACATGAGGGGACAGAAGCTATTTGTTCCCCGCGTAAGCTGGCTCGGCAAAGGCCGTTCAGGCTGAGGAGAAAATCTGACAAAAATAATTAGAAAATAAAGAATCTTGTCATATCAATTCGTTAAACGCTTACATTCATAAAATTCAGCCGATTGCTATCTTGTCAAAACAAGAGCAGACTTATATAATGTTTGTAACTTATATGTCTGTGTTGAGTTAACAATTGTCTTTTTGAAATGGACAATCAAAAGAAAGGTGGAGTTTTTTTGAAAGCGATTCGTGTGGGGCTTTTAGGTTTGGGTACCGTGGGAAGCGGTGTCGTTAAAATTATTCAAGACCATCAGGATAAGCTGATGCATCAGGTCGGCTGTCCGATTACGATAAAAAAAGTGCTTGTAAAAGATCTAGAGAAAAAGAGAGAAGTAGATTTGCCGAAGGAAGCGCTCACGACAGAAGTGGATGATGTCATCAATGATCCAGATGTTGATGTCGTGATCGAGGTCATCGGCGGAGTTGAGCAGACAAAACAATATCTGCTCGACGCGCTAAAATCGAAAAAGCATGTTGTCACAGCAAACAAGGATTTAATGGCTGTGTACGGCTCCGAGCTGCTTGCGGAAGCGAAGGAAAATGGCTGCGACATCTACTTTGAAGCCAGTGTTGCCGGCGGGATTCCGATTTTGCGCACATTGGAGGAGGGGCTCTCATCAGATCGGATTACAAAGATGATGGGGATCGTAAACGGAACAACGAACTTTATCTTAACAAAAATGATTAAAGAAAAAAGCCCTTACGAGGAAGTGCTCAAGGAAGCACAGGATCTCGGCTTTGCTGAAGCTGATCCGACTTCAGACGTGGAAGGGCTTGATGCTGCACGGAAAATGGCGATATTGGCGCGCCTCGGCTTCTCGATGAATGTGGATCTGGAAGACGTCAAAGTAAAGGGGATTTCTCAAATTACAGACGAGGACATCAGCTTCAGCAAACGCCTTGGCTATACGATGAAGCTGATCGGAATTGCTCAGCGTGACGGCAGCAAAATTGAAGTCAGTGTTCAGCCGACACTGCTTCCTGACCATCATCCGCTTTCAGCCGTGCATAATGAGTTTAACGCTGTTTATGTGTATGGTGAGGCTGTTGGTGAGACGATGTTCTACGGGCCGGGAGCCGGAAGCATGCCGACTGCAACATCCGTTGTTTCCGACCTTGTCGCAGTCATGAAAAATATGCGTCTTGGGGTAACCGGCAACAGCTTTGTCGCCCCGCAATACGAAAAAAATATGAAGTCGCCGTCTGACATTTACGCACAGCAATTTTTAAGAATTCACGTCAAAGATCAAGTCGGTTCATTCTCGAAAATCACGTCTGTCTTTTCAGAGAGGGGCGTAAGTTTTGAAAAGATCCTTCAGCTGCCGATTAAAGGCCATGATGAGCTGGCAGAAATCGTAATTGTCACACACCATACATCAGAAGCTGATTTCAGTGATATCCTGCAAAACTTAAATGATTTGAAAGTCGTTCAAGAAGTCAAAAGCACATATCGCGTAGAAGGGAACGGTTGGAGCTAATGTGGAAAGGACTTATCCATCAATATAAAGCATTTTTACCTGTAACAGATCAAACACCGGCGCTTACATTACATGAGGGAAACACACCTCTTATTCACCTGCCGAAGCTGTCCGAGCAGCTTGGAATTGAGCTTCATGTCAAAACGGAAGGCGTCAACCCTACGGGATCTTTTAAAGACCGCGGCATGGTCATGGCTGTGGCGAAGGCAAAAGAAGAAGGAAATGACACAATTATGTGCGCGTCAACAGGAAACACTTCCGCTGCTGCCGCTGCGTATGCAGCCCGTGCCAACATGAAATGCATCGTCATCATCCCGAACGGTAAAATCGCGTTCGGAAAGCTTGCTCAGGCTGTCATGTACGGAGCCGAAATTATTGCAATTGATGGAAACTTTGATGATGCGCTTAAAATTGTCCGTTCCATTTGTGAGAAATCACCGATTGCTCTTGTCAACTCAGTCAACCCATACCGTATTGAAGGCCAAAAAACTGCTGCCTTTGAAGTGTGCGAGCAGCTTGGGGAAGCCCCGGATGTATTGGCGATCCCGGTTGGAAACGCCGGAAACATTACGGCGTACTGGAAGGGCTTCAAGGAATATCATGAGAAAAACAACACAGGTCTTCCGAAAATGCGCGGCTTTGAAGCGGAAGGCGCGGCGGCAATTGTCCGTAATAAAGTGATTGAAAATCCAGAAACGATAGCGACAGCCATTCGGATTGGAAACCCTGCAAGCTGGGACAAAGCTGTCAAGGCAGCTGAGGAATCCAACGGGAAAATTGACGAAGTTACTGATGATGAAATCCTTCACGCCTATCAGCTGATCGCCCGTGAAGAAGGCGTGTTTGCAGAACCTGGATCTTGCGCGTCTATCGCCGGTGTTCTGAAGCAAGTGAAATCTGGAGACATTCCGAAAGGCAGCAAGGTCGTGGCTGTCTTAACAGGAAACGGATTGAAAGATCCGAACACAGCGGTCGATATTTCAGAAATCAAGCCGGTCACATTGCCGACTGACGAAGACAGCATCCTTGAATATATAAAAGGAGCGGCTCGTGTATGAACGAAGCCGACATGCTGTTCACTGTCACTGTTCCCGGAAGCACGGCTAACCTAGGACCCGGCTTCGATTCAGTTGGAATGGCGCTCAGCAGATATTTGAAGCTGACCGTCTTTGAAAGCGACAAATGGTCTTTTGAAGCTGAAACAGAAACAGTCGCAGGAATTCCGGCCGGTACAGATAATTTGATCTATCAAGTGGCAAAACGGACAGCAGATTTGTATGGAAAAGAAATGCCGCCCGTTCATGTGAAGGTATGGAGCGACATCCCGCTCGCACGCGGGCTTGGCAGCAGCGCCGCGGCGATTGTAGCGGCCGTTGAACTGGCTGATGAATTATGCGGCTTAAAACTGTCTGAAGCGGACAAGCTCCATGTAGCCAGCCTTGAAGAAGGGCATCCGGATAATGCGGGCGCGTCTCTCGTTGGCGGTCTTGTCATCGGCCTGCATGAAGATGATGAGACACAAATGATCCGCGTCCCGGATGCTGACATTGATATTGTCGTTGTCATTCCTTTTTACGAGGTGCTGACAAGAGACGCAAGAGACGTGCTGCCGAAAGAGTTTCCATATGCGGACGCTGTAAAAGCAAGCGCAGTCAGCAATATACTCATTGCTGCCATCATGTCCAAGGATTGGCCGCTCGTCGGAAAAATCATGAAGAAGGATTTGTTCCACCAGCCGTACCGGGCGATGCTTGTCCCTGAGCTGTCAAAAGTAGAACATGTCGCCGAGATGAAGGGCGCGTACGGAACAGCTCTTAGCGGTGCAGGCCCGACGATCCTCGTTATGACCAAAAAAGGAAACGGAGAAGAGCTGAAAGAACAGCTTGCGCTTCATTTCCCTCATTGTGAAGTCGACGCTTTGACCGTTCCGAAAGAGGGAAGTATAATAGAGCGAAACCCTTTATATCAAGCAAAAAGTGTATAGATCAAGCCAAGCGTCCCTCAGCATCAGTGAGGGACGCTTTTTTTCTGCTGGAGATAAAGGAGTTTATATTTAGAAAAACGAAATACATGTAAAAAGGAGGAGATGAATATGAAAAAGCTGATAACCGCAGACGACATCACAGCGATTGTCTCTGTGACCGATCCTCAATACGCCCCTGACGGCAGCCGTGCTTCATACGTGAAATCGCAAGTGAATCAAGAGCAAGATTCATATACTTCAAACATATGGGTCTATGAAACGGAAAGCGGCTGTTCTGTTCCTTGGACACACGGAGAGAAACGGAGCACAGATCCAAGATGGTCTCCGGACGGGCATACACTTGCCTTTATTTCTGATCGTGAAGGTGATGCAGCACAGCTGTATATCATGAGCACGGAAGGCGGAGAAGCGAAGAAACTGACTGATATCCTGTATGGCGTGTCAAAGCCAATATGGTCCCCTGATGGCGAGTCGATGCTAGTCACTGTCAGTTTGGGAGAGGGAGAAAGTATTCATGATCGAGAGAAAACGGAGCAGGGCAGCTTTGAGCCTGTTGAAGTGCAAGGTCTAGCCTATAAACGTGACGGCAAAGGGCTGACGAGAGGTTCATACGCCCAGCTTGTGCTTGTCAGCGTGAAATCTGGCGAGGTGAAGCAGCTGACAACTCACAAAGCCGATCATGGAGATCCTGCCTTTTCTCCTGACGGCAAAAGGCTTGTTTTCTCAGCGAATTTGACTGAAACGGATGATGCCAGCAAGCCGAGCGATGTCTACATAATGTCGCTGGAGACTGGAGATCTCAAGCAAATGACACCGCATTGCGGCTCATTCGGATCAAGCTCATTTTCTCCGGACGGAAGGTTTATTGCTTTGCTTGGGCATGAGCAGGAATATCAGAATGCAACGCTTGAAAAGGCATGGCTCTATGATATCGAACAAGACCGCCTTACATGTCTGACTGAGATGCTGGATGTTCATTTAGCAGATGCGCTGATTGGGGATTCATTGATCGGAGGCGGCGAACAGCGTCCAATTTGGACGAAGGACAGCCAAGGATTTTATGTGATCGGCACAGATCAAGGCAGCACGGGAATCTATTATATTTCGATTGAAGGCCTTGTGTATCCGATTCGTCTCGAAAAAGAGTATATCAATAGTTTTTCACTGTCATTTGACGAACAACACTTTATTGCCAGTGTGACAAAGCCGGACAGACCGAGCGAGCTTTACAGCATCCCGCTTGGACAGGAAGAGAAGCGGCTGACTGGCGCGAATGACAAGTTTGTCGATGAGCATACGATTTCAATGCCTGAAGATATTCAATATGTTACAGAAGACGGCGTAACGGTGAACGGCTGGCTGTTGAAACCTGCCCAGGCGGAAGACTCGTCATATCCCCTTATTCTTAACATACATGGCGGGCCGCATATGATGTACGGGCATACATATTTTCATGAATTTCAAGTGCTGGCGGCGAAAGGATATGCAGTGGTTTATGTTAATCCGAGAGGGAGCCACGGGTATGGGCAGACATTTGTAAATGCCGTCAGAGGAGATTATGGCGGAAAGGATTATGAGGATGTGATGCAGGCTGTGGATGAGGCGATAAAAAGAGATCTGCAGATCGATCCTAAACGGCTCGGTGTCACGGGCGGAAGCTACGGAGGTTTTATGACCAACTGGATCGTCGGACAGACGAACCGCTTTAAAGCTGCCGTCACTCAGCGCTCGATTTCAAACTGGATCAGCTTTCACGGCGTCAGTGATATCGGCTATTTCTTCACAGACTGGCGAGCTTGAGCATGATATGTTTACAGACACAGAAAAGCTTTGGGACCGTTCCCCTTTAAAATACGCAGCAAACGTGGAGACACCGCTTTTGATTTTGCATGGCGAGCGAGATGACCGGTGTCCGATCGAGCAGGCGGAGCAGCTATTCATCGCTTTGAAAAAAATGGACAAGCAAACGATGCTCGTCCGTTTTCCAAAAGCGTCGCACAATTTGTCGCGCAGCGGCCATCCTGGACAGCGGATTAAACGCCTGAATTATATCAGTTCATGGTTTGATCAATATCTCTAATAAAAAAGCCAGGCTGATCATTGATCAGTCTGGCTGTTTATTAAAAGACTTGTTCTACTTCAACGACACCCGGCACTTCTTCAAGAAGAGCGCGTTCAATTCCGGCTTTCAGCGTAATTGTTGAACTTGGGCAGCTGCCGCATGCGCCTAGAAGACGAAGCTTCACAATACCTTCATCTACGTCTACAAGCTCACAGTCACCGCCGTCACGAAGTAAAAACGGACGAAGTTTGTCCAGTACTTCCTGCACCTGTTCTTTCATTTCAACTTCAGTCATGACATTCGCTCCTTTCGTCATCATAAAACCATTATATTGAGTGTAACAATAAAAATCTATTGTTTGGTTTGCAAAGTTGCTTTTCCTATTATAGCACATTGAGACTTGAACACAAAAACGGTTTTTTCTATAAAAACGTCATTTGGCTCTGTATACTGAAAGAAAGAACTTGCTTAGAGAGAAGGAGGCGGTTATCAGTGACAAAACCTGTCGTGCTTAGCGTGTACGGGGCAGAAACCGTTTGTGCGAGCTGTGTCAATATGCCGACGGCCAAGGATACGTACGAGTGGCTTGAGGCCGCGCTGAAAAGAAAATATCCAAATCAGCCTTTTGTGATCCGCTACATCGATATTCATGATCCGCCTGATATGAAACATGCGAAAGAGCTTGCGGAAAAAATCAAACTGGATGAGTATTTTTATCCGCTTGTGCTTGTAGAAGACAAAATTGTTGGTGAAGGCAGCCCGAAATTAAAAGACGTGTATGAGGAAATGGAGAGGCACGGGTATACAGAAAACCGCTGACAGCATCAGCGGATTTTCTTTCTTATTAACCGTTATGGTGTTTGTACATCCACAGCAATCCGGATTTCAGCATACGCGGGACACGGCCGATCAGCGGGCGGTCAGCAACAAGACCGAAGCCGGCTTTTTTACCAAGTGAACCGAGAACGCCTTTCAGCTTGAACTGCGGCATTGATTCAGGAAGGGCTTCTCCATTCCAGCGTTTTTGCAAAATTTGGACAATCTGCTCTGCTTGAGCCTCTGCCAGCTGGGCGCTCGGTGCATGAGGAAGGCTGGCGCAATCACCGACAACATACAGATGTTCATCACCAGGAAGATTGTGATGAGGCGTTAATACGACGCGCCCTTGTGCGTCCTTCTCCACATCTAAGTCTCTGACGACCTTGTTCGGCTGTATGCCGGCTGTCCATACAATGGCGTCTGCAGGAATTGCATCATCGTGATTAAACACAACACCTTCTTCTACCTTTGTGATATTTGCCCTGTTAATAATGCGGACACCGTGCTCTTCGAACCATTTTTGCACATATTTGCTTAAACGCTCGGGAAAGCTTGATAAAATAAGATTGCCGCGGTCGAACAAAATAATGTTCAGGTCATCACGGCTTTCTCTCAATTCACTTGCAAGCTCAACGCCGCTAAGGCCTGCTCCGACAATGGCGACAGTGCTATTAGCACTCAGATTATTCAGCTTTTGGTAGGTTTCGCGGGACTGATCGATGGTTTGAATGCTGTAGGTGAATTCATGTGCTCCCGGCACGTTGTGGTATTTATCCTCGCAGCCGAGCCCGATCACGGCGTCATCGTAAGAAATCGGTTCGCGATCTTGGAACAGCACTTGTTTTTGTGCAATATCAATTGATGAGATATCACCATATTGGACATCTAGACGTGGATGTTCCGGGAATGACACTCTAATGTGATGATCAGAAATTGTGCCTGCGGCAAGGGCGTAATATTCTGTTTTCAAGCAGTGATATGGATTTCTGTCAATTAACGTAATGGAAACATCATCAGGCAGCTGGTTTGGCAGTAAGCGATGAAGAACACGCATGTTCCCGTAACCTCCGCCGATCAAGACCAATTTTTTCATTTGAATTCCCCTTTAATCCGAAGAGTATGATAGATACAGTGAAAAAAATATGAACTATGTAAAATAACATCTAGAATTATATCGAATTTGACCTAAAATCACAATGATAGTTTCAAAATAACCTACAAATTAGTTTGAAATCATAAATTAGTAAAACGTTATTCATTTAATGATATGTTACAATAATGAAATGCGAACAATCCGCTATCTTTGACGAATGGTGAAAATTTCGCGATAATGGACAGATGTGAGGTGAAACCGCATGAATCCAATGATTGAATTTTGTGTCAGCAATCTGGCTCACGGCTCGCAGGAAGCCCGGGCGATCTTGGAAAAGGATCCAAAACTGGATGTCCTTGAATATGGCTGCTTAAGCTACTGCGGGACATGCATGGAGTCGCTTTTCGCTCTTGTAAACGGAGAAGTCGTCAAAGGTGAAACGCCTGAGGAGCTTGTTGAGAATATATATACATTTATTGAGGAAAATCCAATGTTTTAAGAGAAAGGGTCTGACAGGCCCTTTTTTTATTTTGCCGTACATAGAGAACCAAAAAATGTGTAGACATCAAAAAATATTATTGTTATCGTATAAAAGATATTTTTTTAATAAAATTTAAGAGGTGTACGAGTATTCATGGATGTTCTGTGGGGACTGCTGGGCGCAGTTGCGATCGTTGCTATCGCGTTTTTATTTTCAGAAAAGAAAAGCAATATTAAGATAAGAACAGTCATCGTTGGTTTATGTATACAGGTGGCGTTTGGATACATCGTGTTGAAATGGGAAGCGGGGCGCGCTGTTTTTTTATGGTTTTCAAGCCGTGTACAGCTTCTGATTGGTTATGCGAATGAAGGCATCAGTTTTATTTTTGGGCCGCTTCTAAAAGTCGGTGACAGTCCGGCTTTTGCATTAAGTGTCCTGCCCATTATCATTTTCTTCTCAGCACTGATTGCAGTTTTATATCATTTGAAAATCATGCAGCTTATTTTCCGTGTTATTGGCGGAGGATTGTCGAAGCTTCTTGGGACAAGCAAAACGGAATCTCTTGCGGCTGCTGCTAATATTTTTGTAGGACAATCTGAATCTCCATTAGTGATCAGACCCCTGATTGCCGGGCTGACGCGCTCTGAATTGTTCACGGTGATGACAAGCGGCCTGTCAGCTGTTGCTGGGTCAACCTTGTTTGGGTACGCTCTTCTCGGTATTCCGATTGAATACTTGCTTGCGGCGAGCTTTATGGCTGCTCCTGCAGGCCTTGTCTTTGGTAAATTGATTATACCCGAAACAGAAAAGCCGCAAACCGTTAAAAGCGACTTCAAAATGGATGAAGGTGAAGGCGCAGCCAATGTGATTGACGCAGCTGCAAAGGGAGCGTCAACCGGACTGCAAATTGCCTTAAACGTTGGAGCAATGCTGCTTGCTTTCGTTGCATTAATCGCCGTAGTAAATGGTATTCTCGGCGGCGTATTAGGCTTGTTCGGCTTAAAAGACGTTACATTAGAATCGCTCCTTGGCTATGTGTTTTCTCCGATTGCCTTTTTGATTGGCGTGCCTTGGCATGAAGCGTTGCAAGCAGGAAGTTATATCGGCCAGAAATTGGTACTGAATGAGTTTGTCGCTTATTCTAATTTCGGTCCGCACATCGGCGAATTTTCTAAGAAAACGGCTACGATTATCAGTTTCGCGTTATGCGGATTCGCCAATTTTTCATCCATTGCGATTATGCTCGGTACGCTTGGCAGTTTAGCGCCGAGCCGCCGTTCGGATATCGCTCGTCTCGGCCTGAAGGCTATTCTTGCGGGAACATTAGCCAATCTGCTCAGTGCAGCGATTGCCGGCATGTTTATATCATGATAAAAGCTCCTTGCGAAATCGCAAGGAGCTTTTATGTATGAAAAACGGGGGATAATGGTATTGTGTCCGTTTAGAATAGCTTTTATACTAAGTAAAAGAAAAAAAGTTGGAGGCACTTATGAACTCATTTCGTTTTACCAAAATGCACGGCTTGGGAAACAGTTATATCTATGTGAATCAATTTGAAGAACAGCTTCCAGAAGAAAAACTGTCTGAGATTGCGATTCAGGTTTCTTCTGTTTATACAGGGATCGGTTCCGATGGGATGATCCTTATATGTCCTTCAGATCAAGCGCCTGTCAAAATGCGGATTTTTAATAATGACGGGTCTGAAGGGAAAAACTGTGGCAATGGCCTGCGCTGCGTCGCAAAATACGCGTATGAGCAAAAGCTCGTTGAGGAGACATCTTTTCTGATTGAAACGCTCTCCGGCCTTGTAAAAGCGGAAGTTCAAGCAGAGAACGGGGAAGTGAAAATGGTCACTGTTGATATGGGCGAACCGCGCCTGACAAAGGCTGAGCTTCCAATGCTTGACGGCGGGGAAGAGCATATGATTAATGAAACGATGGCATTTGGTGAAGCTGAACTGACAGGCACTGCCGTTTCAATGGGAAATCCCCATATCGTTTTCCCGATCGCTGATATTGAACAAGCGCCTTTAACGACATTGGGGCCGGTGATTGAAAAAGATTCGAGATTTCCAGAAGGTGTCAACGTGGAATTCGTCGAAACCGTAAATGAACATGAACTGCATTTCCGCGTCTGGGAACGGGGATCAGGCATTACGCAGGCATGCGGGACAGGAGCATGTGCAGCGGCCGTCGCATCTGTGTTAAATGGCGTATCGAAACGAAATCAGGACATCACTGTGCATTTAGCGGGCGGAGATTTGGTGATCAACTGGAAAGACAACGGCCATGTCATGATGACAGGACCGGCTGAAACCGTTTGTGAAGGTGTCTATTTTTTGTAAACACCTTGTTTGAGAAATGAACCGATCAAGTTTATAATAAAAGACAGCATCCAGTTTTTAAAAGGAGGTTCACAAAGATGAGCAACCCGGTAACAATTACAGAAGCAGCAGCTTTGCATATAAAAGATATGATGAAAGAGCATGAAGAAGAAAACGCGTTTCTGCGTGTCGGCGTCAAAGGCGGCGGCTGCAGCGGACTTTCTTACGGCATGGGCTTTGAACATGAAAAGGGCGAAAAAGACAGTATGTTTGATCAGTACGGCATCACCGTGCTCGTTGACAAAGAAAGCCTTGACATCATGAACGGCACTATCATTGACTACAAAGAATCCATGCTCGGCGGCGGCTTTACTATCGACAATCCAAACGCCATCGCTTCATGCGGCTGCGGTTCTTCGTTTAGAACAGCGACGAATACAGGTACCCCTGAAGAGTGCTAAGCGCTGAATCTGCAACCTGCAATGAATCGTAAAATTTATTCATAACGCTTTTCTTATCGATAAATCATCGTTAAGAAAGGCGTTTTTTGCAGAAAAAAACACCCCAGGCTAGGCTAAGGATGTTCGCTTTTCCATTTTTATCTCGTTTTAAAGCTATTGACAAAAGTTTCACCGTCGTTCTCTGCGTTCACGATAAGCTGGGCACTTTCACTGATACGCTGAGCAATGGCCTTTTGCGCTTTTCCCTCGAAGCTGTATAAAAGAGCTGAATAAACATCGTTTAATTCTTCCTGCAGCGAATTCATTTCGAACTTTGGTTTAAGGTTTTTTCGAACCGTCTCAAGATTAGTATTTGCCACTTTCGTCATGCCTGTTTTTAACATTTGACGCTGTAGCTGTTTTTTCATTGGATCATCTTTATGTTCTAAAAGGTTATCTAATGTCGGCATTGCTTTGTCACTCCTATAATCTCAGCCAATTGGCAAGCATCTGATCTTTTTCCTCAAAATCGTCGGCGATTTTATTCAAACAGCAGCTTTTCTTTCATATGATCATACTTATATGCATTTCTGCTTAATGAATAATATGTGCTATCCGATAAATTTGGAACTTTTATGTTTTTATTCATGCAAAACCTCGCAAATTTTAGTGTGAAATGGTGTTGGAAGGATGAGTTGTTTTGAAAAAACACCTTATTATTATAATTTTGGTAATTGTAGCAGTCGGAGGTTTTATTGTGAAGAACAACGCCCAGCATAATGAAGGAATTGAAGAATTTAAAACTGCGAAAATACATATGGGAAAATTTTTGAAGGCAAATTACGAAGGCATAGACAGCGTTCAGTTTGAGGATAGATATGAACCAGATCCAATGGGCGGTGTGCAAGTGTTTGGGTATTATAATCAAGACAAAACCAACAAGTTCGATGGTATCTACGATCCGACAAATAATAAGATAATGAGCCATAGTGTTGATGCAGTTATGAAAAAAGAGTGCCGAGACAAAGATTGCGAATACTAAAAATAGACGCCAACGAAGGTGTCTATTCTTCTTCTAAGATTTTAATTTGTTTCTATAAATCCAAAATCCGGCTTATATAAAAGTAATCTCGATCATTGATATTAACATATCGATTTTCTAAAATAAGTATGACGCCTCAAAGTTGATGTGAAATGAAGATAATAAAGGATGAGATGATGAAAAAAACCATAATGCTCCTAATCTTTGTTGTCATTGTAGCATTAGGAGGCTTTTACATGAAGTATCAACACGATAAAGATGAAGCAGAACAAAAACTTTTTAACCAAGCGAAAGATAAAATGGAAAACTATATAAAAGCTAATTACAGCGATATAAATCAAATTACATACTATAATAAGTACAAAATAAATCCTATGGGAGGCATTTCTGTAAAAGGGTATTTGAATGGTAATAAGGAAAAAGAATTCTTTGGACTCTATGATAAAACGACTGACGAAATAGGGGTTTCATCAGTCGATGCAGAAGAGAAGCCGGAGTGTCAGGAGAAAGAATGTGAATATTAACTAGACGCCTTTGTTGGCGTCTAGTTTTCATTTGGAACATGCCCGTTGGCTCATTCTGTAATATGCTTCCTCCGTAAGACACGAAGTCCTAATTTTCCTGCTTACAACACCTTTCATGTCATGTAAAATAATGAAGGGAAAGGGCTGATCTTTTTGGGTAAACACCTTATGATTCCACTATTAATAATGGTAATTGTTGCGGGACTGATTATGAAGCATCAATATAATGTGAAAAAGGTAGAAAATGATCTTTTTGAAAAGGCTAAAAATAAAATGACTGAATATCTTCATAGTGAATATAAGGGTATAGAGAAAATTTCTTATGACGGGGATTATTTTATTGACTCAACTGGTGGAATTACCGTCGAGGGATACCTTAATGGCGATAAAACCAAAGAGTTTGATGGCCTATATGATCCTGTTAATGACAAAATAGGAAGCTCCTCTGTAGATGCAAAAGAAAAATCTTAAGACGCCTAGATGGCTTCTATTTTTGTATGATTCCTTCAATTGCCTCGGATATCTTGGGCCACTTCTCTAAACCGCGAGCTATATGCATACTTTTGCCTGCTATTGTCGCGTATGCTTCATATGTATGATTGGCTTCAAAAACGCTCACTTGTAAATCCCTCTCTCCTTCAAATAATTTGTTATGATTTATCCTCAAAATCCGAGTTGTAAAGAATAATGTCTTTGTTACTTTTATACATCGCCTCTTTATTTTTGTAAAATAAGACAGGGAGGGGGCGATTTCCAAATTTTAATAATCATAGCAGTTGGAGGTTTTGTTATGAAGCACCAGCATGATCAAAAAGAAGCAGAGGCAGAACTTTTGAACAAAGCTAAAGAGGAAATGGAAACATTTATAGAAAAAATTATCAGGACATAAACCAAATCCATTTCTCTACTTCTTACAAAATAGATCCGATGGGTGGAATAACAATAGAGGGTTATCTTAACAGTGATAAAAACAAAGAATTCTTTGGTACATATGATAAGGCTAACGATGAGATAGGTATTTCGTCAGTAGACGCAGAAATGAAACCTGAATGTCGAAATAATATATGGAAATAAATTAGGTCATGATGTTTTTCTTTTTTATCTCTCATTTGCTTTTAAAAATATATTCTTCGCCGGAAAAGGTGATTCTATGAAAAAATACATTCTTATCCTCATGACAGTTATTGTAGCAGTTGGGGGATTTGTAATAAAAAATATGAATGATCATGATAAAAAGGAACAGGCAGAAGAGGTAAAGATTGCCCAAGAACGAATGGAGACATTTATTAAAGCAAATTATGAAGGAATACATACCGTTACATTTCAAGATAAATATGAAACAAATCCAATGGGTGGGATAGAAGTATTCGGATATTACAACGGTGATCCTTCGAATACATTTGACGGTATGTATGATAAGGCAAATGACAAGATAATGGGACATACCATAGAGGCGATAAGAAAAAAAGAATGCAGGGACAAGGATTGTGATGACGAAAGGTGAATATCTGTATATACAAAAGCATCCAAATCTGGATGCTTTTCGTGTGTTAGTGCTTATCCCCATTAAAAATCGAATTCTTCACAACTACATAATCCACATTGCGGATCGCGTCAAGCTTTGTTCCGCCTGCATAAGAAATAGCAGATTGCAGATCCTGCTCCATTTCAATCAGCGTATTTTTGATTGAACCTTTATGTGCCACATGCATTTTCTTGCCTTCTACATTTTTCTTTTCGCCTTTTTGAAATTCAGAGGCTGAGCCGAAGTATTCTTTGTAGAGCTTTCCGTCTTTTTCGATCGTGTGGCCCGGTGATTCTTCGTGTCCGGCAAATAGTGAACCGATCATGACCATTGTGGCGCCGAATCGGATTGATTTTGCGATGTCGCCATGGGTGCGGATGCCGCCATCCGCGATAATCGGTTTGCTGGCTGCTTTGGCACACCAGCGCAGCGCCGCTAATTGCCAGCCGCCTGTACCGAAGCCGGTTTTGATTTTCGTAATACATACTTTTCCCGGACCGATGCCGACCTTAGTGGCATCCGCTCCAGCGTTTTCAAGCTCTCTGACTGCTTCCGGCGTGCCGACATTGCCGGCAATGACAAAGGTGTCTGGCAAATGCTTTTTGAGGTGCTGAATCATCTCGATGACAGCATTTGAATGTCCGTGCGCAATGTCAATTGTCACATATTCGGGAGTGAGATTTTCTTCCGCCAGCTGGCGCACAAACTCGTACTCCTCATCTTTGACGCCCACGCTGATAGAAGAGAATAATCCGCGTTTGTTCATATCTTTAATAAAATCAATTCGTGTTTCAGGTTCAAATCGGTGCATCACATAAAAGTAACCGTTTTCGGCTAATTGAATGGCCAGCTTTTCATCTATAATCGTCTGCATATTGGCAGGAACGACGGGCAGTTTGAATGTCCGTCCGCCTAAACGTACAGATGTATCACACTCTGAACGGCTGTTCACAATGCATTTCGCAGGAATTAGTTGAATATCTTCGTAATCAAATACGTTTTCCACTGATTTCACTCCTAAATACGAATGTTTTAAAAATAATTAATCAAAATGTTCGCCTTGTATAATGTACTCTGTTTTATTTAAGATGTCAAACGTTTTTGTTTGCTGCAGGTGTATTCAAGTGCCAAAGCTTGTCATGCACAGTGAGTTTGGGTATGATAGTTTCAACGAATAGTCTTAAAGAGCGAATAAAAATGCGAATGATATACGTTCAGCAAAGCTTGGTTGTTCTGCACCAGGCTTTCTTTATGACAGGGACATGTGAAAGGAGCGAGTGAGATGACGCAAAACGAAGAAAAAACACCGAAATCCCAAAAGGTCCAAGACCGTATTATTATGGCGATGATCTGGATTGTCGCAGCCCTTGTGATTGCGCTGGTCCTTGGAACTGCGTTGAATTATATAAATATCTTCAAATAAAAAAGGAGCTGTGTCGCTGACACAAACTCCTTTTTTTATTATTTATTTTCAAAAAGACTTGTTGAGTGAAGAGGCTGTACGCGTGCTTTTGGATCCATGTAAGCCTTGGCGTTGTTCACTGCTGTCGGCGCCTCACCGAAGCCGCTTGCAATTAGATTGACTTTTCCTTCGTATGTGCATATGTCACCAGCGGCAAAGAAGCCTTCGATGTTTGTTTCCATTGTGGATTTCACGACAATGGAATTTTTCTCGATCTCCAGACCCCAGTTTTTGATCGGTCCAAGAGATGAAACGAAACCGTAGTTAACGATTAAGTCATCAATTTCTAAAATCTCTTTGCGGTCGCCTTTCACTTCTTCAAGTACAAGCTGATCAATTTTGTCTTCTCCGATCAGCTCCGCAGGAACGAATGGTGTTAAGACATTTACCTTCGACGCATGAAGGTTTTCTACACTGTGTTCGTGCGCGCGGAATTTATCGCGGCGGTGAATGATGGATACTTCTTTTGCGATGGGCTCAAGCATAAGTGCCCAGTCAACCGCTGAATCTCCTCCGCCGAGAATTGCCACGCGTCTGCCGGCGAATTTTTGCAAATCGTCAACGAAGTAATGGAGGTTTTTGCCTTCATACTGCTCGGCATTTTCAAGCTCCAGCTTTCTCGGTTTGAATGCGCCGTTTCCTGCAGTAATGATGACTGTTTTAGAATAATGAGTTTCTTCATTTGTCACAAGCTTAAACACGCCGTCTGCTTGTTTCTCAACAGATTCAACCGCTTGCTCCAGACAAATGGTTTGGTCGAATTTCGCCATTTGCTCTTTTAGGTTATTAATTAGCTCCTGTGCGCGGATTTTCGGGAAGCCGGCTACATCGTATATATATTTTTCAGGGTATAGGGCGCTAAGCTGTCCGCCGAGCTGAGGCAGGCTTTCAATGATTTTGACGCTTGCCTGTCTCATGCCTCCGTAAAAAGCGGTGAATAAGCCGACCGGTCCCCCGCCTATAACTGTAATATCATAAACCTTTGTATCCTCTCGCATACGAAAATTGCCTCCTAAATGAAAATTGTTATTAATTATACCATATTGCCGTTAAAATTGACGAGTAAGCGGCAAAAATCATAAGTGTATGGCGTGCGCATTCTTTCTTGAAAATATTTCCGCAGACCGATACGATAAGAACCAAATGATTTGATCTTTTTCTGAATGTTTCCTGAGCCAGCCGGATAGATATGATAGTAGTGCTCTGGGTGAGGATTCGCAAAAAACTTATCAATATATTTCATAAAATCCTGCCAATAAGCTGAAGCTAACACAAAATGATGATTTTATTATTCGTCTAACAAAAGCAAAAAAAAGAGAAGGTGGATGTGATGGCATTGAATAAGCCCAAAATCGTGATTTTAGGTGCAGGTTATGGCGGATTGATGACGGTAACAAGGCTGACAAAGTTTGTCGGGCCGAATGATGCTGATATTACGCTTGTGAATAAACACAATTATCATTATGAAACGACGTGGATGCATGAGGCGAGCGCGGGTACGCTCCATCATGACCGCTGCCGTTATCAGATAAAAGATGTAATCAATCAGTCGCGGGTCAATTTTGTACAGGATACCGTAAAGTCGATCAATATTGATGAGAAAAAAGTTGTGCTTGCGAATGGAGAGCTGCAATACGATTATGTAGTGATCGGGCTCGGTGCTGTGCCCGAAACGTTCGGTATTAAAGGTCTGAAGGAATATGCGTTTCCAATTGCCAATATCAACACGTCGCGCTTGTTGCGGGAACATATTGAGCTGCAGTTTGCGACTTACAATACTGAAGCGGAAAAACGGCCGGACAGGTTAACGATTGTGGTCGGCGGAGCCGGATTTACGGGAATTGAATTTCTCGGCGAGCTGGCGGCCCGCGTGCCGGAGCTTTGCAAGGAGTATGATGTTGACAGAAGCCTCGTGCGCATCGTTTGTGTGGAAGCGGCGCCGACCGTTTTGCCTGGCTTTGATCCTGAGCTTGTCGATTATGCTGTGCATTATTTGGAGGAAAACGGGGTTGAATTTAAAATCGGAACGGCTGTACAAGAATGTACACCAGAAGGAGTCAGAGTCGGGAAAAAAGATGAAGAACCAGAGCAAATCAAATCACAAACCGTTGTATGGGCGGCAGGTGTCCGCGGCCATCCGATTGTAGAAGAAGCCGGTTTTGAAAATATGCGCGGCCGGGTTAAAGTCAATCCTGACCTCCGCGCACCCGGTCATGATAACGTCTTCATTCTTGGCGACAGCTCGCTGTTTATGAACGAAGAGACAGAGCGCCCGTATCCGCCGACGGCACAAATTGCGATGCAGCAGGGAATAACGGTTGCGAAAAACATTGGGAGGCTCATTAAAGGCGGAGAGCTTGAGCCATTCAAGCCGGATATTAAAGGAACGGTTGCTTCTCTTGGCGAGCATAACGCGGTTGGGGTCGTTTATGGCAGAAAGCTGAAAGGCACGCCGGCTTCGTTTATGAAAAAAGTCATCGATAACCGTTCGCTGTTTATGATTGGCGGACTCGGACTCACGCTGAAAAAAGGAAAGTTCAAGTTTTTCTAAAAACCCGCTCTCCGCGGGTTTTCTTTATTGAAAAACGGCAAAATAAAAAGAAAACGAGAGAAAAAGACGTATGTTTACGCTTACATCAAAAGATTTGTCACATGATCTGACTTTATTGTTGACAGCTTGATATGTTATATTATCAGAAAATTTAGAAAAAAGGGTGATGGTGAGATGAAAACTACAAAGACAACCGCTTCACACGCCTGTCCATTTTGCTCGGGAAAAGGGTATTTCCAATTAATTCTCGGCGGTTCAGAGACTTGTCCGTCATGCCAGGGGACAGGAAAAGACAGTCATTCTTTTTCCAGCCGTTGACTTTATTTCTGCCCCCGCGTTACACTAAAAACAACGCAGGGGGTGGGTAGATTGATTAGTTTGCCAGTCGTAATCATCTCAATTGTTTTGTTTTTTGTCTTATTTTTTGGAATCGGTTTCTTATTAAACATGCTGCTGAGAATGTCTTGGATTATGGCTGTGATTTATCCGATTGTATGCCTTTTCATTATCAGCAAGGAAAAGCTGATCAGCTATGTTCAGTCGCCTGGAGAATCCTTTGCTGCCCTGTTTCAACGTGCCGGATCACTAGCGGCCGCCGATGTGCTGATTTTAGCCAGCGGTTTAGCAGGCGCCATCGTCTCTGGTCTAGCGATCAACATGCTCAGAAAAAGAGGATATCAAATGTTTTAAGTGCCGCTTTCTTCTAAAGAAAGCTTTTTTTGTCTTTCTGTTCATTCACCATGCTGAATATGGCTCTCTCCAATTGGGAACAATGTTTCGGGAGAGGTGAATGATGTTGAAGATGATCAGACGTTTGCTGATGGCCTGTTTATTTCTGCTTGCATTTGGCACGACTTTTTTATCAGTATCAGGAATCGAAGCGAAGGACTTGTCAAAATGGGTGCAGGAACATCAAGAAAGATCCTTGAAGCATGCAGGACTGACATTAAAAGCATTGCAGCAGAAAAAAACAAAAACCACGTCCGCGGCTAAGATTAAAACAAAACCGTTAGAAGAAGCATTTGACTGGGACGAGTATCCGGTCCAAAGAGTAACAGCGACAGGCTACACAGCAGGAGCTGAATCGACGGGAAAAAAGCCCGGCGATCCATTATACGGGCTTACATACTCAGGTGTGAAAGTGAAACGTGATTTATACTCCACGGTTGCTGCTGACCCATCCGTTTTTCCGATCGGCACGATCTTATTTATCCCGAACTACGGTCTCGGCGTTGTGGCTGACACAGGATCGGCTATTAAGGGAAACCGCCTTGATCTGTACTTTGAAACCGTAAAAGATGTGTACAATAAATGGGGCAAAAAAGATCTTGATGTATATGTGATTAAAAAGGGAACGGGAAAGGTTACCGAGGACGAGCTTGAGAAGCTCAATGAAACAAAATCGTTGCAGGTGTTCAGAAATCAATATAAAGCTGTGAAAGAATAAAACGCTCCAGCAAAAGCTGGAGCGTTTTTACATAAAAAAGTAAGCAAGTATCAATGCTAGTAAAATGCCTGTTAACCCGCCGAAAAAGACCTCGATCGGCTGATGTCCGAGCAGCTCCTTCAGCTTTTTTTGCTTTTCTTTATTTTCGGCTTTTGGGAAGTCCTTTGCTTCATTTACGAAGCGGTTAAAATCAATGACAAGCTTATTGATGACTGTGGCCTGTTCACCGGCGTGACGTCTGACGCCAGTTGCGTCAAACATAGTAATGACGGCGAAAATGGCAGAAACCGCGAAGAGAGAGGAATCTAATCCATGCTCCAAGGCGACGGCAGTAGAAAGCGCAGTGACCGCTGCGGAGTGAGAGCTTGGCATGCCGCCTGTGCTTGTGACCAGTGACCAGTCCAGCTTTCTGGACACGATAAACTGAATGGGCACTTTAACGACCTGAGCAAAAATAATCGCGGTCAAGCTTGATAATAAAGGAAAATTTATGAAAAGTTCCATCGGCGACATCCTTTCTATTTAAAAAATCCTTCGTGTTTCAAAAGAAAAAAACAAGTCTTAGACTGTTGTTTGATAAAATAAGTGTAATGGAAAGAATGTTTTTCCTATTATACCATTGTTCATTACAAATACCCATTACGTTAGGAGTGTAAGCCTATGTTTTATGCGATTCAACAATTAGAGCATACAGAAACCCTTGTCGTCGGGCTTTTTCAAAAAAGCCAGCTGACAGGAAAAGCATTGGAAATTGATGACGTGCTGGAAGGCCATCTGACACAGTTTTTTGAAAGATGGTGATGTCTCATCGAAACCGAATCAAGTATCAAAAGTATTCCCCCCATCTTCTGCGGGTATGAAACGAATTTATTTCGTTGGTCTTGGAAGAGAAGCCAATTATTCGTTTGAACAGGCGAAAGAACATTTTGCCCATGTGTTTCAAGCTATTCATAAAGACCGAAAACAAGAAGTAACGGTTCTGCTTGATACGTTTATTTCGGAAGATGTGCCTCCAGCTGATGCCGCTCATGCTTTAGCTGAAAGCTGTTTGCTGGCTTCCTATGAGGTAAAGGATTATAAGCACAAATCGAATGAGCCTGCTAAGCAAATTGAAGCTGTGTACGCCGTTACAGATGAAGATACACAGGAAGTGCGGGGAGGACTTCGCGTCGGTCAGGCCTATGGGCAAGGGACAAATTCAGCAAGAACGCTTGTGAATATGCCGGGGAACATGCTGACAGCCACCGATCTTGCTTCTTATGCAGAGGAGCTTTGTGCGAAATATGATTTTGAGTGTGAGATATTGGAGAAATCAGAGATGGAAGAGCTCGGTATGGGCGGAATACTTGCGGTAAACCAGGGATCGACTGAACCGCCAAAAATGATTGTGATGAAGTATCAGGGCAAAAAGGAATGGGAAAACGTCGTGGGACTTGTCGGAAAAGGGATTACTTTTGATACAGGCGGATACTCCATAAAAACGAAATCCGGCATTGTAGGCATGAAATCTGATATGGGAGGAGCAGCCGCCGTTTTCGGTGCGATGGAAACGATCGGAGAGCTTCGCCCTGAGCAAAACGTGCTGGCGGTTATTCCGTCTACCGACAACATGATCTCCGGCAGTGCGATGAAGCCTGATGATGTCATCGTATCATTAAGCGGAAAAACGATTGAAATCCTCAATACGGATGCTGAAGGAAGACTTGTGCTAGCTGATGGCATTACATATGCAAAACAGCATGGCGCGTCAGCTCTAGTTGATGTGGCTACACTTACCGGCGGTGTTGTTGTAGCATTAGGAAAAGAAACAACCGGCGCTATGACCAATGATCAAAGCTTTTATCAGCAGGTAGCTGATGCTGCACAAGAGTGCGGCGAGGCGATCTGGCAGCTGCCGATAACAGAGAAGGATAAAAAGCGTGTGAAAAGCAGCCAAATGGCGGATCTCAGCAATTCGCCGGGACGCGAAGGGCATGCGATTATGGCTGGAACATTTCTTGGTGAATTTGCTGAAGCAACGCCTTGGGTTCACCTTGATATTGCGGGTACTGCCACATCGAATAAAGCAACCTGCTTTGGTCCATCCGGAGCCACTGGCGTCATGGCTAGAACACTGGCAACACTGGCGGAGCGATTTACATTGGACGAAGATAAAAACGTATAATGTGACATGCCTGCTGCCTTCAACAGCAGGCATGTTTTCTTCTGAAATCTTTAGTTGACTAAAGCGTGTCGATTATGATACGATACCTCCATACTTTATTTATCTACTACATTAGCAAACTAAAGGATTTTTGGAGGGGTATCATGAATGCAGTCGTTATCGCAGTGCTGCTTATGCTTGTTTTAAGCCTGCTGCGTGTCAATATTGTTATCGCATTAATTATAGGCGCCTTGGCCGGCGGATTAACAGGCGGGCTTGGTCTTGGCGAAACCGTCAAAGCTTTTACAGACGGTCTTGGCGGAAATGCCACCGTTGCCGTCAGCTACGCCATGCTTGGCGCGTTTGCTGCGGCTTTAACAAAAACAGGTCTTCCGGACGCAATGGTGGAAGCGTCCGTTAAATTAATCGGAAATAAAGAAGACACTCGTAAAAAAGCACTGTCCAAAGTGCTGATTGTGCTGATTATTTTAATGATAGCTTGTTTTTCACAAAACGTGGTTCCGGTTCACATCGCCTTTATCCCGGTGCTGATTCCGCCGCTTTTGAAAATCTTTAATGAACTTGAAATGGACCGCCGTCTGATTGCGTGTGTGATCACATTCGGTTTAACGGCGCCTTATATTTTAGTGCCGGTCGGTTTCGGACAAATCTTCCAGGGTATGCTGAAGGACAATATGGCTGATGCAGGGTTAACCGTATCTTTAGGTGATATCCCGTACGCTTTAATGATTCCAGTTGGGGGTATGGTCGTAGGTCTGATTTTGTCAATCATCGTATTCCGTAAGCCAAAGACATATGAAACAAAAGAAATATCCGGTGCAGCCGCTTCTCCCTACACGAAAAAAAGCCTGGCTATCGCGGCTCTTGCCATCGCAGTGTCACTAGGCGTCCAGCTTTATTTATCGCAGACTTTGGGAGTAGAAGGAATGATTATGGGAGCGCTGGCAGGTCTGGTTATTCTGTTTGTCAGCGGTGTGATGAAGCGTGATGAGGCGGACTCACTTATTACAGATGGTATGGTTTTAATGGCCTTTATCGGCTTTGTCATGCTCGTTGCAGCCGGGTTTTCAAATGTATTGACGAAAACCGGAGATGTTGAGGCACTAGTGAAAACAGCGGCTGGCATTATGGGACACAATCAGTCACTAGGTGCATTGCTGATGCTTATTGTCGGCTTGTTCATTACAATGGGGATTGGATCTTCTTTTGCGACGATTCCAGTTATCGCAACCATCTTTGTGCCTCTATGTATGCAGCTCGGTTTCAGTCCGATGGCGACGATTGCGATTATCGGAGCGGCTGCTGCGCTTGGCGATGCCGGTTCACCCGCCAGTGACAGTACGCTTGGACCGACTTCAGGGTTGAGTGCAGACGGCCAGCATCACCACATTTGGGACACTTGTGTGCCGACATTTCTCTTTTACAATATCCCGCTTATCCTCTTTGGCTGGATTGCGGCGCTTGTTTTATAAAGACAAAGGCTTCCCTTTACCGGGAAGCCTTCAGCGTGTCGACAAACCCTTGCGTTCGTTGTCGGGCCTGCGCGTCGGTGCTCACGAATTAGAACATTCGCTGTGCTCCGATGCTCGCCCTTCCTAGACTTCAAGGGTTTTCAATCACGCTGAAAAGATAACAAAATCCTAAAAGGTAAACCGTTTTAGGATTTTGTCAACAATCGGAAGGCTTCCCTTTACTGGGAAGCCTCTTCTCGTTATGATAAAAAACCGTCCAAAAGAACGGTTATGTGGATGATATGTGATTTCTGTTAAAGCCGGTCGCTTTATGGATCGAGCGGTAGAGCGCAGGAGCGATAAACGTCAGTATCACAGCCAGCGCTGTGTCCTTTACCATAAACCAAGTCATATACCCCCAAGCTGTGCTGTAGCTTACTGGCGTATGAATCCACAGCTTCAGTGCAAGATACGTATAGGTCGTGCCGATAATATACATGATGGCTGTTCCGATAAGTGAAGCTATCAAAAATTGAGTTTTGCGAGGGTGAATTTTGCGTTCTAAAAACCATCCTGCTGCAAATGCTGCCGGAATGTATGAAAGAATAAATCCGCCGCTTTGACCGACAAATGGTGCAAGGCCGGCTGAAAACTTAGCAAACACGGGCGCTCCAGCCAATCCGACCATCGCATAGACGATCATGGCAATCGCTGCTCGTTTGCTGCCGAGAAGCAAGGCCGCCAAGAGACAGAAAAAAGGCTGCATCGACAGCGGAATACCGGCCACTTGAAAAAAAGGTGCCACTGATGTAATGTTGGCGCCAACGGCCATAAGCGCGGCGAACATGCCGATCAGAGCCATATCTCCCGCGCGAAGTGGATGTCGTTTCATTGTTGTTCCCCCTTAGGTTTACATACACAATCATAGCGTAATAAAGAACATAAAGATTGTCAACATGAATTGAAAAAGGTTAACAAAAGGAGGATTCTGTATGTATTTCGGAAAAACAAAGCAATCCGATCAATCGGGAAGAGTGCCGCCAAACCAAAATGTTACAACTTCATTTCCTGTACTTCATACAGGAAGTGTCCCATATTACGAGGATTTAGCGAAATGGAATCTTCAAATATACGGATTGGTTGACCATCCCATGCTGCTAAGCTTTGAAGATGTCAAAGCCTTTCCTCAGCACGAATCGAAAAATGATATCCACTGCGTCACTGGCTGGTCAAGGCTTGATAATGTGTGGCAAGGCGTAAGGGCACGTGATATCGCGGAAAAAGCGGGTGTGAAAGAAGAAGCGGGCTACGTCATTTTACATGCGGAAGAGGGCTGGACCACTAATCTGCCGCTTGATGATTTTTTGGCTGACACTTCGCTTTTGGCTTATATGCATAATGGTGAACCTTTATCGCCTGAACACGGCTTCCCGCTGCGAGGCGTGTTTCCGCATCTATATTTTTGGAAAAGCGCCAAGTGGCTGCGCGGTATCCAATTTACGAAGGAGAACCACCCTGGCTTTTGGGAGCAGAACGGCTATCACATGAGAGGAGATCCTTGGCAAAACCAAAGATTCACATGGGATTAAAGTTCTGTTTTCAGCAGGGATAATGTCATGTTTGTCAAGGCTTGATTCCGCTATTGATAGTCTTAAGGTACCTTATTCGATGAAGGTGCCTCTTTTATTTGGGAAAAAGTTGACTTTCTTTGGATAAGAACCTATTATTTGAGTTATATAATTGATAGTGAAAATCATTATCAATAATTACGGTTTATTTTTAGGAGAGGAATGTCGTACTGCATGAATGAGAAAACAACAGACTGGGCTAAAAGCGGAGCACAAAACGCGTTTATCATTCCTGGTACAGAAGTGCGGAAGATGTTTTCACGAGATGAAAACCGTGCCTATCAAATTTTCATCTCGAAACCATGTACGTCTCCGCCGCCCACTGGTTATCCGGTTATTTATCTGCTGGATGCCAATTCTATCTTCGGAACGATGGCTGAAGCCGTTCGAATACAAGGGCGCCGTCCTGAAAAAACTGGCGTGATCCCTGCTGTGATCGTCGGTATCGGCTATGAAACAGCAGAACCATTCTCCTCAGCGCGTCACCGGGATTTTACGATGCCGACAGCTCAATCAAAGCTGCCGAAAAGGCCTGACGGAAAAGCTTGGCCGGAGCATGGCGGAGCAGAGGGCTTTTTCAGATTTATTGAGGAAGAGCTGAAACCACAGATAGAACGAGATTATCCGATTGACAGAAACAGACAAACAATCTTTGGGCACTCGCTTGGCGGGCTGTTTGTGTTGCAGGTTCTATTATCAAAGCCGAATGCGTTTCAAACATATGTCGCGGGGAGTCCATCCATCCATTGGAATAAACCGTTTATTCTCGAGAAAGCGGACCATTTCGCCTCGCACTTCAAGAAACACAGCCAGCCTATCAATCTCCTGCTTGCCGCAGGAGAATGGGAGCGGCATCATAAAAGCCGAATGATTGATAATGCAAGGGAGCTTTACGAGCGGCTGGGCGCTTTAACGGAATATGGCGTCCGAGCAGATTTTTGTGAGTTTTCAGAAGAAGGGCATATTTCAGTTCTTCCTGTTTTGGTCAGCCGGGCGCTTCGTTTTGCACTTCACCCCGACGGACCGCATCTATCAATAGGCTGAGACTTCCTCAGCCTTGTTTCTAAAAATAAAGGATTCATCATTGAAATTATATTTGACTGTCACGTGACATTTGGATATGATTATTTTTATAATTGATAATGATAATCATTATCAATTAATGGTGTGAGGTGCAAAAGTCTTTTCCACCGGCTATCCGTTCGGCATCAAAAGTAAAGAAAGGAATTGATGATATGACTGAAATGGATATAAAGGGAAAAATTGCTTTGATTACAGGAGCTGCCCAAGGGATTGGTGAAGCTGTTGCGCGGACGCTGGCCGGCCAAGGCGCACACATTGCAGCCGTTGATTATAATCCTGAAAAGCTGGGACAGGTTGTGAACAGCCTTAAAGCGGAAGGCTGCGATGCGAATGCTTTTGCCGCGGATGTAAGGGACAGCACGGCGGTTGACGAGACCACGGCGCGCATTGAGCATGAAATCGGGCCGATTGATATTTTAGTAAATGTAGCGGGAGTCCTTCGCCCCGGACTGATCCATTCACTCAGCGATGAGGAATGGGAAGCCACGTTTTCAGTGAATTCGACTGGCGTATTTAACGCCTCGCGTTCAGTCAGCAAATATATGATGGACCGGAGATCAGGTTCGATTGTAACAGTGGGATCAAATGCTGCCGGTGTGCCAAGGACATCAATGGCGGCATATGCCTCTTCAAAAGCTGCAGCTGTGATGTTTACGAAATGCCTTGGCCTTGAGCTTGCAGAATATAATATCCGCTGCAATATTGTGTCACCCGGATCTACGGAAACAGACATGCAGTGGTCATTATGGGCCGATGACAATGGAGCAGAGCACGTCATTAAAGGATCACTTGAGACATTTAAGACGGGAATTCCGCTCAAAAAACTGGCTCAGCCTTCGGATATAGCAAACGCCGTGCTCTTTTTGGTTTCCGGCCAGGCGGGGCATATTACGATGCATAATTTATGTGTCGATGGCGGCGCGACCTTAGGCGTGTAACTCAATTTAAAAGGGAGGTTTATGAGAATGTTGGAACAAAACGTGATATCACAAACCAAAGCGGACCATTTGCTTCATGAGTATCAGCCGGGTGCTTTTTTCTTAGCCTCTCCTCAGCGCGTCCTGCTGGCGAAAGGCGTATGTGAAATCGTGCCGAAAGTAGACGGGAATAACCAAATTGAATCCCTTTCTGTTCGGATAGCAGAGGCGCTGAATCAGGCAAAACACTCGGGACAAAGCCGTCCGCTTGTTGTCGGAGCCGTTCCTTTTGATCATATAAAAGCAGCGCGCCTCATTGTTCCTGAAGAAGTGCACTGGTCAGGACCGCTTCAATTTGACCGTGCGGATAAGGAACAGCAGCCTGAGCATACATACCACATAGAGCCTGTTCCTGCACCAGAGAATTATAAACATGGTGTCAAACAAGGTCTGGCGCTCATTGACAATGGGACACTCAGCAAGATCGTCCTATCTAGGTCATTGCATTTGACCTCGTCTGAACCGATTCAGACAGATGAACTGCTTCACCATCTGGCGCAGCATAACACACACGGCTACACGTTTGCCGCTGATGTGTCCGGCGAAGCGGAAACGGCTTCCTGCCGAACACTGCTCGGTGCAAGTCCGGAGCTTCTCGTTTCAAGAATGGGGACTCAAGTTGTTTCCAATCCATTAGCCGGGTCAAGACCTCGCAGTGACGATCCTGCTGAAGATCAGCGCAGGGCTGCTGAATTGCTTTCTTCCGCTAAGGATCTCCATGAGCATGCGGTTGTGGCTGACGCGGTTGTGTCCGCACTGCGTCCTTTCTGCCGGACGCTGGATGTTCCAGAGCAGCCTTCGTTGATCAAAACCGAGACGATGTGGCATCTGTCCAGTGTGATTAAGGGAGAGCTATCCGATCCGTCCGTGACCGCACTGGAATTGGCAGCTGCGCTCCATCCGACGCCGGCAGTCTGCGGTACACCGACTGAGCTTGCAAGAGAAGCGATTCATAGCATTGAACCGTTTGACCGAGGCTTCTTTACTGGCATGGTCGGCTGGTGTGACGATGCGGGTGACGGAGAATGGATTGTCACGATCCGCTGCGCTGAGGCAGAAGACCGCTCACTTCGTCTGTATGCAGGAGCTGGTGTTGTTGCCGGATCAAAACCAGAGGACGAGCTTCAGGAGACATCCGCGAAGTTTCGGACAATGCTTCGGGCAATGGGAGTGAATCACATATGATCAGAATGAATTGCTGGAGGGATACAACATGCTGAATGGATTTACTCCTTGGCCTGAAGAGTTAGCAGAGACATATCGGAAAACCGGCTGCTGGGCCGGTGAGACGTTTGGAGATTTGTTAAGAGACCGGGCTGCGAAATATGGCGATCGCATCGCAATTACATGCGGGAACACTCATTGGAGCTATCGAGAGCTTGACATAAGAGTTGATCGTCTGGCTGCCGGCTTTCAAAAGCTCGGCATTCAACAGATGGATCGTGTCGTGGTACAGCTGCCGAATATCGCAGAGTTTTTTGAAGTCATTTTCGCGCTTTTCCGTCTGGGAGCGCTCCCAGTCTTCGCATTGCCTTCACATCGAAGCAGTGAAATTACATATTTTTGCGAGTTTGCGGAAGCGGCAGCTTATATCATTCCCGACTCTTACTCAGGCTTTGACTACCGATCACTCGCCAGACAGGTTCAAAGCAAACTGCCGTCTTTGAAGCACGTTATAGTCGCAGGTGAAGCGGAGGAATTTTTGCCTCTGGAGGCGCTGCACACAGAACCTGAAAAACTGCCTGAAGTCAAATCTTCGGATGTGGCGTTTCTCCAGCTTTCTGGCGGAAGCACCGGCTTATCAAAGCTGATCCCGCGGACTCATGATGACTACATATACAGTCTGCGGCGGAGTGTAGAGGTCTGCTGGCTCGACCGCAGCACGGTGTACTTGGCAGCGCTGCCGATGGCACACAATTACCCGCTAAGCTCGCCTGGGGTTCTCGGCGTTTTATACGCTGGAGGAAGAGTGGTTTTATCTCCTTCTCCAAGTCCTGATGATGCATTTCCTTTGATTGAACGGGAACAAGTCACGATTACCGCTCTTGTTCCGCCCCTTGCAATGGTATGGATGGATGCGGCATCCTCACGCAGTGCCGATTTATCCAGCCTTCAAGTACTGCAGGTCGGAGGTGCTAAATTCAGCGCTGAAGCCGCACGTAAGGTGAAAGCAGTATTCGGCTGCACGCTGCAGCAGGTGTTCGGAATGGCAGAGGGGCTTGTCAATTATACGAGACTTGATGACCCTGAGGAAGTGATTGTCAACACCCAAGGAAAACCGATGTCTCCATACGATGAAGTACGCGTGTGGGACGATCAGAATCGCGACGTGAAACTCGGTGAAGCAGGACATCTGCTGACGCGGGGACCGTACACGATTCGAGGTTACTATAAGGCAGATGAGCATAATGCCACTTCTTTTACAGAGGACGGTTTTTACCGCACAGGGGATATCGTCAGGCTGACATCAGACGGCTATATTGTCGTTGAAGGCCGGGCGAAGGATCAAATTAACCGCGGAGGAGAAAAGGTTGCGGCAGAAGAGGTAGAAAATCATCTGCTGGCACATCCGGCTGTCCATGATGCCGCAATGGTTTCCATGCCTGACCAATTTCTTGGCGAAAGATCTTGTGTGTTCATTATTCCCCGGGATGAAGCCCCAAAAGCAGCAGAGCTCAAAGCGTTTTTGAGAGAGCGCGGACTGGCGGCATACAAAATCCCCGACCGGATTGAATTTGTCGATTCCTTTCCGCGGACAGGGGTCGGCAAAGTCAGCAAAAAAGCGCTTCGTGAAGCCATTGCCAAAAAGCTTCTTGCAGGATCAAAAAAATAACATAAACAACAATTTGAGAGGGAGTGTTCAAATGGCTATACCTGCCATTCAGCCGTATCAAATGCCGACAGCAGCTGATATGCCGCAAAACAAAGTGTCATGGGTGCCTGCTCCAAATCGGGCAGTCCTGTTAATCCACGATATGCAAAACTATTTTGTCGATGCTTTCACAGCGGGAGCATCTCCGGTAACAGAGCTATCTGCGAATATACGCAGGCTGAAGGATCAATGTGCCCAGCTTGGGATACCTGTCGTCTATACTGCACAGCCAGGCAACCAAAATCCAGCTGACCGGGCGCTCTTGACAGACTTTTGGGGCCCAGGATTAAGCAGCGGCCCTTATGAGGAGAAAATTATAACCGAGCTGTCGCCGGATGATAATGATCTCGTGCTGACAAAATGGAGATACAGCGCGTTTAAGAGAACGAATTTGCTTGAAATGATGCGAAAAGAGGGACGGGATCAGTTGATTATTAGCGGAATTTACGCCCATATCGGCTGTCTCGTTACAGCGTGTGAAGCATTTATGGAGGATATTGAAGCTTTTTTCGTGGGGGATGCAGTTGCTGATTTTTCATTAGAAAAACATCAGATGGCGCTGGATTATGCGGCTGGACGCTGTGCGTATACTGTGATGACGGACAGCCTTCTCGATCAGCTGAAGAATGCGCCGGCATACACGCGAAAAACGGCACTAAACACCCGCAAAGAAATGTTTACTTGTGAGAAGATCCGTAAACAAATTGCTGAGCTTCTTCAAGATAAACCTGAAGATATTACGAATCAAGAGGATTTGCTCGACCGAGGGCTTGATTCAGTAAGGATCATGACATTAGTCGAACAATGGCGGCGTGAAGGAGCCGAGGTGACATTCGTGGAATTGGCTGAACGCCCGACGATCGAAGAATGGCAAAAATTGCTCGCCACCCGCAGTCAGCAAGTGCTGCCAAACGCGGATTATTTATAAAAGGAGGGGGAAACAGACGGATGCCCGAGACAAAAGACCTTCAATTTTCTTTAACCGGAGCGCAAACTGGCATATGGTTTGCTCAGCAGCTTGACCCGGACAATCCAATTTACAATACAGCGGAATATATCGAAATCAATGGACCAATCAATATTGCTTTATTTGAAGAAGCTTTGCGGCATGTGATAAAGGAAGCGGAATCGCTGCATGTCGGCTTCGGTGAACATATGGATGGGCCTTGGCAGATGATAAACCCGTCTCCGGATGTACAGCTGCACGTCATTGACGTAAGCTCTGAGACTGATCCGGAAACAACAGCATTAAACTGGATGAAGGCAGATATGGCAAAGCCGGTTGATTTAGAATATGATCCTTTATTCAATGAAGCTCTGTTTATAGCTGGTCCTGATCGTTTCTTTTGGTATCAGCGCATTCACCATATTGCAATCGATGGTTTCGGTTTTTCTCTGATAGCCCAGCGTGTGGCAAGTACGTATACCGCACTGGTAAAAGGACAATCAGCTGCAGACCGACCTTTTGGACCGCTGCAGGCTGTTTTGGAGGAGGATACAGCTTATCGCGGATCAGAGCAGTATGAAAAGGATCGTCAATTTTGGCTGGCGCGTTTTGCTGATGGACTTGAAGTTGTGAGCTTGGCTGATCGGGCGCCAAGAACATCTAACAGTTTTCTTCGTCATACAGCATATCTGCCTCCGTCTGATGTAAATGCGTTAAAAGAAGCAGCGCGTTATTTCTCAGGAAGCTGGCATGAAGTCATACTTGCAGTGTCAGCTGTTTATGTACACCGTATGACTGGCTCAGAGGATGTGGTGCTCGGTTTGCCGATGATGGGACGGATAGGTTCCGCATCACTAAACGTACCGGCTATGGTAATGAACCTTCTCCCGCTCAGGCTGTCTGTCAGCTCTTCGATGCGTTTTTCTGAATTGATTCAGCAAATTTCCCGGGAAATCCGCAATATTCGGCGGCATCATAAGTATCGCCATGAAGAGCTTCGCCGCGATCTAAAATTAATAGGAGAAAATCATAGATTATTTGGCCCGCAAATCAATCTCATGCCGTTTGATTATGATCTTGACTTTGCCGGAGCCCGAGGCACAACGCATAATCTTTCTGCCGGGCCTGTTGAAGATTTATCAATCAATGTCTATGACAGAATGGACGGCAGCGGACTGCGGATTGATGTGGACGCAAATCCTGAGGTATACAGCGAATCTGATATAAAGCTTCATCTGCAGCGGATCTCGCAGCTGCTGAAAGCGGCTTCAGCCGGGGAAGATATGCTGATTGGGCAGATGAAGATTCTCTTGCCACAGGAGAAAGAACAAGTCATTCGTAAATGGAATGAGACTGAAAAACTTGAGAAGTCGCTCAGCCTTCGGGAGATGTTTGAAAAGCAGGCAACCATTACGCCGGAACGTATCGCTCTTATAAGTGATGGCGTTCAAGTGAACTATCAAGAGCTGAACGAAAAGGCAAACCGCCTTGCGCATCTGTTGATCGAAAAAGGCCTTGGTCCAGAGCAATTTGCCGCTTTGGCACTGCCGCGTTCTCCAGAGCTGGTGGCATTGATGCTTGCTGTGCTCAAGACTGGTGCGGCATATCTTCCGCTTGATCCAGAGTTTCCGGCCGATCGAATTTCTTACATGCTGGAGGATGCAAAACCTTTCTGCATCATAACGACTGAGGAAATAGCAGCCCGTCTGCCTGATAAACTGGCAGTACCACAGCTTGTGCTTGATCAGGCTGTTACACAGGAGGTTGTAAAACGCTATTCGCCGGACAATCCGAATGTATCGGTTTCTCTTGCACATCCTGCGTATATCATTTATACCTCGGGATCAACAGGAAGGCCGAAAGGTGTCGTTGTAACGCTGAAAAGCTTAAGCAACTTTCTGCTGTCCATGCAGGAGGCATTTTCTCTAGCAGAAGAAGACAGGCTGCTGGCCGTGACGACTATCGCTTTTGATATTTCAGCATTGGAGTTATATCTTCCGCTGATCAGCGGGGCGCAAATCGTGATCGCAAAAAAAGAAACGATCCGTGAGCCGCAGGCATTAGCTCAAATGATCGAAAATTTCGATATTAATATCATGCAGGCGACACCGACATTGTGGCATGCTTTAGTCACGAATGAACCTGAGAAACTTCGGGGGCTCAGGGTGCTTGTCGGAGGCGAGGCGCTGCCGAGCGGTCTTTTGCGGGCGCTCCAAGATCTTCAATGTTCAGTCACGAATTTATACGGTCCGACTGAAACAACGATTTGGTCTGCAGCAGCTTTTCTTGAAGAAGGGCAAAAGGGTGTTCCGCCGATTGGCAAACCAATTTGGAATACACAGATATATGTGCTTGATAACGGTTTGCATCCGGTGCCGCCGGGAGTTGTCGGCGAGCTTTATATTGCAGGAACCGGCTTGGCCAGAGGTTATTACCGCCGCCCTGATTTAACAGCTGAGCGTTTTGTTGCAGATCCATACGGTCCGCCGGGAACTCGGATGTATCGGACCGGAGACCAGGCCCGCTGGCGTGCAGATGGGGCTTTGGATTATATCGGGCGGGCCGATCATCAAATGAAAATCCGCGGATTCCGAATTGAACTCGGAGAAATTGAAGCCGTGCTTGCCAAGCATCCGGACATTGAACAGGCTGCTGTTGTCGCGCGGGAAGATCAGCCGGGAGACAAACGATTGGTGGCGTATGTAGTGGCTGCAGCAGCTATTGATCTTGCCGAGCTTCGCCGTTATGTCGGTGACAGTCTTCCTGACTATATGGTACCGGCAGCATTTATGAAGATGGACGAGCTGCCATTAACACCGAATGGAAAGCTCGATCGAAAAGCACTGCCGGTGCCTGATTTCAGTACATCTGTCAGCGCTCGCGCACCGCGGACGCCTCAAGAAGAAATATTGTGTGATTTGTTTGCAGAAGTTCTCGGTTTGGCTCGTATCGGTATTGACGACAGTTTCTTCGAGTTGGGCGGACATTCGCTTCTTGCAGCACGTCTGGTGAGTCGCATTCGCGAAGCAATGGGAGCTGAACTCGGCATCGCTAAGCTCTTTGACATTCCGACAGTAGCAGGACTAGCTGCTCAGCTTGATCAAGCGCAGAGTGCACGGCCCGTTTTGCAAAGAGCTAAACGACCAGAAAGAATTCCGCTTTCATTTGCTCAGCGCCGGCTATGGTTCCTCCATTGTCTGGAAGGGCCGAGTCCTACTTATAATATTCCGGTTGCTGTCCGTTTGTCTGGCGGGCTGGACCAAGGAGTGCTGCAAGCTGCACTTTATGATCTCGTCTGCCGCCACGAAAGCCTTCGGACGATCTTCCCTGAATCACAGGGGACATCCTATCAGCATATTTTAGATGCTGATCAATCACGGCCTGATTTGCATGTTACTGAAATTAGTGAACATGAGCTTTCTGAGCGGCTTGCTGAAGCTGTGCGCTACAGCTTTGATCTGGCAGCTGAACCTGCTTTTCGTGCCGAGCTATTTGTTATCAATCCTGACGAGTACGTGCTACTCCTTCTCGTACATCATATTGTCGGGGACGGCTGGTCCTTGGCGCCGCTGACCCGCGATCTTGGGGAGGCCTATGAAGCTCGCTGCCACGGAAAAGCTCCCGATTGGGCGCCTCTTGCTGTGCAGTATGCAGACTATGCGCTTTGGCAGCAAGAATGGCTTGGAAGCGGGGATGATCCCAATAGCCTGATTGCGAGACAGCTAGCTTTCTGGAAAGAAAGTTTAAAGAACCTGCCTGATCACCTTGAACTGCCAACTGACTATTCACGTCCGGCTGAGCCGAGTCATGCTGGAGATATGATTCATTTTCGTATTGAACCTGAGCTTCACAAGCGATTGCAGGAGCTTGCCCGCGCAAATAGGGTGAGCCTGTTTATGGTGCTTCAATCAGGTCTCGCTGCTTTATTGACAAGGCTCGGGGCCGGCACTGACATTCCGATTGGCAGTCCGATTGCGGGCCGTAATGATGATGCCCTAGGCGATCTTGTTGGGCTGTTTATTAATACGTTGGTGCTCAGAACCGATACATCAGGTGACCCAAGCTTCCGTGAGCTTCTTGACCGTGTGCGGGAAGTGAATCTGGCAGCCTATGAAAATCAGGACCTGCCGTTTGAACGACTTGTGGAGGTGCTGAATCCAGCTCGCTCGCGATCGACACATCCTTTATTCCAAATTATGCTCGCATTTCAAAACACACCGGATGCTGAACTGCATTTTCCTGGCATGGAAAGCAGCCTGCGGATCCACACTGTCGGATCTGCCAAGTTTGATTTGACGCTGGAAATCAGTGAAAACCGTCTTGCTGACGGAACACCAAACGGATTGGAAGGATTGATTGAATATAGCACTGACCTTTTCAAGCGGGAAACTGCTCAAGCTTTTGCTGACCGTCTGTTGCGCTTGCTGGAGGCTGCTGAATCTGATCCTGACGAGCAGATCGGACATTTGGACATCCTTAAACCTGAGGAGCGCAGCATCATGGTGGCAGATTGGCAAAGTGTTTCTGAAAACATTTCGCACGCAAATTTGCCGGAACAGTTTGAGAAACAGGCTGCTTTACGTCCAGATGCCGTTGCCGTCGTTTATGAAGATCAGTCACTAACCTATGCAGAGCTAAATGTAAGAGCAAATCGGCTTGCCCGAATGCTGATCAGTGAAGGCGTCGGGCCAGAGCAAATTGTAGCTTTGGCACTGCCGCGGTCATTGGAAATGGTCATCGGGCTACTGGCCGTGCTGAAAACCGGCGCGGCTTATCTGCCTCTCGATCCTGACTATCCGGCTGAGCGAATTGCTTTTATGCTGAAAGATGCACAGCCTTCGTTTATTCTGACGAATACAAAAGCTGCTGAAAGCATTCCGCCAGCGAAAAACGTACCGAAAATGGTGCTGGATGACATCAAAATGGCAGAGAAGCTAAACACATACCGAGCTGATAATCCCAATCATACAGATCGAATTCAGCCGCTTTCTCCATTGAATACAGCGTATGTCATTTATACATCCGGCTCAACAGGGGTTCCAAAAGGTGTGCTGATTCCCCACCAAAATGTAACGCGTTTATTTGCAGCGACTGATCAGTGGTTCCATTTCAGCTCAGACGATATCTGGACCATGTTCCATTCCTATGCGTTTGACTTTTCTGTATGGGAGATATGGGGACCCCTGCTGCATGGCGGACGCCTTGTGATCGTGCCTCATCACGTCAGCAGATCACCGGAAGCGTTTCTGCGTTTGCTTGTCAAAGAGGGTGTGACCGTTTTAAATCAGACACCGTCAGCTTTCTATCAATTTATGCAAGCGGAACGGGAGCAGCCGAATCTCGGACAAGCACTCAGTCTGCGCTATGTCATTTTTGGCGGCGAAGCACTTGAACTCAGCCGGTTAGAGGATTGGTATAATCGTCATTCTGAAAATAGACCGCAGCTTGTCAATATGTATGGAATTACAGAAACGACTGTGCATGTGAGCTATATCGAATTAGACCGAAGCATTGCAGCGTTACGGGCAAACAGCTTGATCGGATGCAGCATTCCCGATCTTGGCGTTTATGTGCTGGACGAACGCTTGCAGCAGGTCCCGCCGGGTGTTGCCGGAGAGCTGTATGTATCAGGAGCAGGGCTGGCACGAGGCTATTTAGGACGCACTGGATTAACAGCAGAACGCTTTATAGCTGATCCGTTCGGTCCTCCGGGCACCCGGATGTATCGGACTGGAGATGTGGCCCGCCTTCACGCTGACGGCACTCTCGACTATGTCGGGCGTGCTGATCACCAAGTGAAAATTCGGGGCTTCCGAATTGAACTGGGAGAAATTGAAGCCGCGCTTGTTCAGCATCCGCAGCTTGAAGATGCGGCTGTCATTGTACGCGAGGATCAGCCAGGAGATAAACGTTTGGCAGCTTATGTCATACCTTTCTCGGAAGAAACGTTTGATACGGCGGAGCTGCGCAAATATACCGCTGAGAGGCTGCCGGATTATATGGTGCCTTCTGCCTTTGTGATGATGAAAGAATTGTCTCTGACACCGAATGGAAAGCTTGACCGTAAAGCGCTGCCTGCCCCGGATTTTGGAGGAGCAGTGACAGGACGCGGACCGAGAACGCCGCAGGAAGAAATCCTCTGTGACCTGTTTATGGAGGTGCTGCATTTACCGCACGTCGGCATTGATGACCGATTCTTTGATATAGGCGGACATTCCTTGCTTGCTGTTCAGCTGATGAGCCGCATTCGTGAAGCGCTCGGCGTTGAACTCAGCATTGGCATCCTATTCGAAGCGCCGACTGTTGCCGGGCTTGCAGAAAGACTTGAAATGGGTTCAAGCCAAAGCGCACTTGACGTTTTGCTGCCGCTCCGAACAAGCGGAGACAAACCTCCTTTATTCTGCGTGCATCCGGCAGGCGGACTCAGCTGGTGCTATGCTGGTTTGATGACAAATATAGGAACGGATTATCCTCTTTATGGCCTGCAGGCACGGGGAATCGGGCAATGCGAGGAGCTTCCGGAAACTCTCGATGACATGGCTGCCGATTACATTGAACAAATCAGAACAATCCAGCCGAAAGGCCCCTACCATCTGCTTGGCTGGTCTCTGGGCGGGAATGTCGTTCAAGCGATGGCTGTCCAGCTGCAAAATCAAGGAGAAGAAGTATCCTTATTGGTGATGCTGGATGCCTATCCGAACCACTTCCTGCCTATAAAAAAAGCGCCTGATGATGAGGAAGCGCTTATTGCCCTTCTGGCGTTAGGCGGATATGATCCAGACAGCTTAGGAGACAAACCGCTTGATTTTGAAACGGCAATTGAGACTCTTCGCCGCGATGGCAGTGCGCTCGCGAGCCTTGATGAATCGGTCATTTTAAATCTGAAAAATACGTATGTCAATTCTGTCGGCCTATTAGGCTCATATAAGCCGAATACCTTCCATGGAAATGTCTTGTTTTTCAGATCAACAATCATTCCTGATTGGTTCGAGCCGATTGAACCTGATTCGTGGAAGCCGTATATCAATGGACAAATTGAACAGATCGACATCGACTGCCGTCATAAAGATCTTTGTCAGCCTGAACCGCTTGCCCTAATCGGCAAGGTTCTCGCTGTCAAACTGGATGAGATGAATAAATAAGGAGGAAATAACAGATGGCAAATCCTTTTGAAAATGCGGACGGCACATATTTAGTGCTGATCAATGACGAAGGCCAATATTCCCTGTGGCCCGAATGTATAGATGTACCGAGCGGCTGGACAATTGTTCATGAGCAAAAAGGGCGTGAGGCTTGTCTGGACTATATCCAATCACATTGGAGCGATATGAGGCCAAACAGCCTAAAGACGATTGAAAACATGTAATCAATTGTATAAAAAAGAGACTGCCCGCCGCAGTCTCTTTTTCTATCTTACGCAGAAGTTTGAGTATGGTCACAATCTCTGACCGGGTTTCCATTTTCGTCCGTACACCAAGATTGGGATAAAAATGCTAAAAACACAGCGACCCACCGATCTGCAAATTGAATTAGAATCCCCCCGTCATGCCAAGAGCCGTTGTCTTTTTTCCAGCGGGTATCCATTGCGTTCCCTTGATTCATATGAATGTTGTGCATGCCATTGGTCGGGGTGAAACCGAATATCTTATCTGGAGCCTGTTCAGGCCCGAACTTCGAGCCGAATATATAAACCGGTGCTTTCTCCTCCTGCGCTTTTTTCATATAAGCTTCAATAAAGTCATTTAAATCATTATCAGGCCCCGTAATTTCATGCGGCAGAGGCTTCATGTCCTGTGGGTCAAACAAATTGCCCCGCACATAATCCAGCGCCACTTCACGGTTTGCCTCGTTGATCCTAGTATATCCATACGGCATGTTCGGAAGGATGGTGATCGAACTCGAATCAAACTGATCGTCAGCCAAGTACAATACTTCAGATTCCTCAGAACTGGACATGACATTGATGGCGCACCTGTAAAACGTATTCTCCTCACCAAGCATTTTGACTTGGAAGTGAGGACTGTCATCATCGGTTTCCCGCTTCATGTCTAAGACAATGCCTTTTAACACGCCATATTGCTGAACAGCCATATGAATCCTCCTTTATGATCAAGTTTCATCGTTCTTATTCGTGACTGTGTCTCTTTATTCCTTTGAAAAGATAAAAAAAGCCTGCAGAAATCTTTCTGCAAGCTCAATGTGAATTAAGCACCCGCCACAGATGACTCGTCCTGTAAAGCTTTTTCGGCAGGTACATACTCATACCCTAAATCCTTTGCAACAGCTTCATAAGTCACGAGTCCGTTTGCTATGTTTAAACCAGCTCTTAGTGCGGAACTATCTGCGAGCGCTTTTGCTGCCCCTTTGTTTGCGATTTGCAGCGCGTAAGGAACAGTAACATTAGTCAAGGCAATTGTTGAAGTACGGGGGACAGCGCCAGGCATGTTCGCTACAGCGTAATGGACAACGCCGTGTTTTTCATATGTCGGCTGATCATGTGTGGTCATATGGTCGACAGTTTCGACGATGCCGCCTTGGTCGATCGCGACATCGACAATCACCGAACCGAGTTTCATTTGTTTTACCATTTCCTCTGTGACAAGAGTCGGAGCTTTAGCCCCCGGAATCAAAACCGCGCAAATGAGAAGATCTGCTTCTGCCACAGCATCTGCAATATTGACCGGGTTAGAAATCAACGTTTTTATCTGATGGCCGAAGATGTCATCAAGCTGGCGAAGACGATCTGCGTTTAAGTCGATGATAGTCACATCTGCTCCGAGGCCGACAGCCATTTTCGCCGCATTTGTGCCGACAACGCCTCCGCCGATAATCGTTACTTTTCCACGGGAAACGCCTGGCACTCCGGCAAGCAAAATGCCTTTTCCGCCTTTAGGTTTTTCTAAAAATTGAGCGCCGATTTGCGCTGCCATTCTGCCCGCAACCTCTGACATTGGCGTCAGAAGCGGCAATGTCCGACCGTCACTAACCGTCTCATATGCGATTGCTGTAACTCCTTTATCTTTTAAGGCCTGTGCAAGCTCAGGCTCAGCTGCTAAATGAAGGTACGTAAACAATACAAGCCCTTCGCGGAAGTAGACATATTCCTCGGGGAGCGGTTCTTTCACCTTCATGACCATGTCGGCATCCCATACCTGTTTCGGGTTAGCAATGATTTCCGCTCCTGCTGATTCATAGGCTTCATTATCAAATCCGCTTCCAAGGCCCGCGCCTGTTTCAACCAGCACGCGGTGGCCGTTTGAAATCAGCTGTGAAACGCCTCCAGGTGTTAGTGCGACGCGGTTTTCATTGTTTTTAATCTCTTTAGGAACCCCTATGATCATATCTGTCTCCTCCTATATCTTGATAGGTTTAGTGTAGCTTGATTTTTCGGAAAATTCTTTGTTTGAATAAGAAAATAAAAAAACATGGATTTGTGAAATTTCACAAATCCATGTGCCGAAGTTTGATATCTAAATAGATGGTGAATTTTTGGTTCACATTTTTTAAATCAATTTCAGCGATCTGGCTGATCCGCTTAAGGCGGTAATTCAGCGTATTGACGTGGATATTCAATACTTTGGAGGCGGCATTCACGTTGCTGTCTGCTTCAATAAAACGCTCGAGTGTTTCTACCATATTTGACTGGTGATCCCGGTCATACTCTTCCAGTCTGGAGAGCGAATAATTCAAATAACCCGTCTGTTTTCGTTTTGCATCTAAGACATCCAAATATTGATAAATGCCCAGCTCAGAAAAACTGAAAAGACGTTTTGTCTCTTCTGCGAACCGTTCCTTCACTTTTAAGGCGGATAATGCTTCCTGATAGGAGCGGGAGACAAAAGAAATAGAATGATATATTCCGCCAAACGCGATAGAAACGTCTTCTATTTTATAACGTTCCTTTAGCTGTTTTTGCGTACTGAAAGCAAACTGTTTTACATCTTGAAAAGGGTGGTCTGTTTTGGGGGCGGTTAAAATAATGAGTTCATTGGAATCTACTGTCGCCAGAAGAACATGAACCTGCTGGGTGGTTTCCTGCAAGTATTGCAGCTGCTGTTCGATTTTTTCAGTCAGCTCGCCGTTTATCCTGATAATCATTACGGAAAACTCAGAAGGGGCGACCATTCCAAGCTTGTGGAATCCATCCGCCATGTCATGCTCCTGATAAATGTGCCCGGTCAGCAGTTTCCAGAAAAACTCTTGGCTGCGTTCTTCATTTTTTGTTTTCCTGATTTGAAGTTTGAGAAGCTTGTTCCTCACAGCTTTTGTTGCCATTTGCAGTGTCATCAGATCATCGTCTGACAATGTTTTTTGGATCTCAAGCGCCCATATAAACCCGAGCACTTGGTTGTTTTTCCAAATGGAGATGGCAACGCGATTGCTCAGTCCGACTTCGTCTATTTGCTTTACTTTGATTGGTTTGTCTGTTTTTAGCAGAGCTGGAATCGTTCCGTCTTTCCACAACTTGTTGATGACCTTCTCGGGTACTCTTCTGCCAATAATCGTAGACGTTCGGGCAGGATCTGTGCAGTCGCTGTGTGTACTGTAGGCAAGCAGCTTGTGATTGACATCCTCTATCGTAATCGGGCAACGCAGCACGTCGCTGATATGATCAGCCACATCTTCAAGCCGGTCAAAACTGTATGTAAACGGATCAGTTGGCATGGTCATAAATCTCCCCTACTTTTCATGCTTGATTACTCTTTGACAATTCATCCCCTTCCTTTTATTATGATTGTTATTGTTTGTGTAAATCAACAACAAAGAGAGAAGCCAAACAAAACAATGACATGGCATGCTGAGTGAAATGTCTTATATATTGGTGATATTTTCTTCCTTTTATAGTACAGTTGTATGCATTACATAATACGAAAGCTTACCCTAATATTCTTCTAGAGAAGTCATCGGGGCAAAGAAAGAAAAAAACTGAACCTTTCAGAAATGGTGCTCTGGCATTACATATTCTGAAAGGTTTTTTTTGGGAGTTGGAGAGCTATTTGGGTCTTTTGGATTATTCGGAGGATAAAGAGAAGATTGAGAAAATAAACCTAGTTATTTAACAATATATAACATTTTTAAGTGGAGTAAGATAAACCATTGGACTCATTTTGTAAAATTAAAACATATTTGTTTGACTGTGCCGAAAAACTGTTTTTATAATAATGACGTTCTAAAAATAAGTGAATTAGCCCATATTTAGGCTGATGGCACAGGAGGTAATGAGGAATATGGCAGGATTAATTCGTGTCACACCCGAAGAGCTAAGAGCGATGGCGAAACAATACGGCATTGAAAGCCAAGAAGTGTTAAATCAGGTTGATCGTTTAAACCGAATGATTTCTGATTTGAAAAGCATGTGGGAAGGTGCTTCAAGTGAAGCGTTCGCAGATCAATACGAGCAGCTCAAACCTTCATTTATCAAAATGTCAGATTTGCTTCAAGATGTGAATCAACAGCTTGATCAAACAGCAAATACACTTGAGTCTACTGACCAAGACATCGCAAATCAAATTCGCGGATAACAGTATGAAAGGGAAGGAGCGCCTGATTCACAAGAAGACGGCGCTTTTTCTATGTAAGGGTGAACCTAAAATGTATATTGATATTACAATAGATTTGAAACATTATAACGGAAGTGTCTTTGATCTCAGATTGTCTGATTACCACCCGGTGAAAAAAGTAATTGATATTGCTTGGCAGGCTCAAAGCGTAACAATACCTCCGCGCGAAGGGCACTGGATCAGAGTAGTTAATAAGGATACGGTGTTTTCCGGAGAATGCAAGCTATCTGATTGCGGCATTACAAACGGAGACCGGCTTGAAATATTATGAAAGGATCTGGTTGAATGTCAGGAAAACAAAAATCATATCTAGAAAATCAATTAGAAGCCGTTGCCGAGAAAACAGACGCCGGCTATACATTTACCTTTCAGCGGGAAAAAATAAAGCTTCTGGACGGTCTCGAAGCGAATGTGATCAAAGATGTAAATCCATTTTTTCATAAAGAGATCGATGTGACGGATGATGAAGTGATCATCACAATCCAACCTCCTCCCTCCTATAAAGCATTCCGCTTCATGAAAGCTAAAGATAAAAAAAGCAAATGGCAGTTTGCTTATCAGCTTGTTCAGGCTGTACAGCAGCACAATTTGTCGAGACTGAATGTAATTGTCGCTCCTGAAAACATTGTATTCGACAAAGGTCTGACGCCTTATTTTCTCCATTATGGCGTAAAAGAAAGCATTCCTCCCTACGAGCATGATGAGGAAAGAGTATGGGGCGAGCTGAAAGCAACAGCGGCTTTGGCAGTTGACGGCGCTTTTGCGTTTGAAGACTACCTGAAATTCAAGGAAACGCTGACGTTCTCTGCAGAGGCCAAGGCGATATTGGATGCGGCGTCCTATGATGACCTGCTTGAGCTGATTCAAACCCATATCGATGAGCTCGAAGCCAAAGCGAAAACATTTATACATATCCCGAGAAAAAAGTGGAACATCCAGCGATATATCGGTCTCGGGCTGATTGTTTTGCTTGTACCCGCTCTTATTTATTCGTTGTACTCCTTATTTTTCGCGCAGCCTAAGCACCAGGCGATAGTGGACAGCAATCGCGCTTTCCTAAACAAGCAGTACAGTGAGGTCATCAGCACACTATCCAAGTATGATGGGGAAAGCCTGCCCGAATCGGTGCAGTATCAGCTGGCGACGTCTTATGTTGAGATTGAAAGTATAAATAGTGATGAAAAGAAAAAAGTAGAAAATAACTTGGTTACACTGCAGTCAGATCCACAGCACTTCCTTTACTGGATAGATATAGGAAGAGGCGAGAATAAAGAAGCTATAAGTATCGGAAGAAAGCTTGAATATAATCCCTACATTGGGTTGGGTTTGATCAGATATAAGGCTGAGATACTAGCAGATGAAAGTATGAAAGATGATGAGAAGCAAAAAGAATTGGACTCTATACAGAGCGAGCTTGATCAAATAAGAAAACAAATCAAAGAACAAAAAGAACAAGAGTTGTCTGACACGTCAGAAGCTGATACAACCAGCCAAACCGCTGAAGAACAGACTGACGAAGAGAAAAAGCAAGCTGAAGAGAAAGCGGCAAAAGAAAAAGCCGCAGCCGAGGAAAAAGCAAAAAAAGAAGAACAAGCGAAGAAAGAAAAAGAAACAAAAAAGAAAGATGAGAAAAAAGATGACAAATAACACGGGAAATGAAGTACAGGTCATCGCATGCCCCCGTTCGGCCGTTAGGAGGTTTGCCATTTGAGTCTATTATGGGTTTTTTACCAAAGTAACGTTCAAAAACTGAATTTGTCTAACCTCCCATCGTCCCATCCGGTGACCATAGGGCCTGATGTGAAGGATTCCGTTACGATCGGGACGATTCCGTTTGAAAGCGGAGTGATTTCTCTTAAAAGAAAGGAATCCGGCGATCCATACGACGTTTTCCTGGGAAATGATTGTCTCGGCACGATCGAACCGAATACATCATTTTCCCTGCAAACGGATCAGCAGGAGATACGCTTGGCGTTGATGGGCAGTGAAGCTGAGAAATCCGTTTTTTTTACAGGAAATCGGGATGAAATCATTTGCTCCTCAGAAAAGAAGAATGCAGATATTTATTTGAATCCGCAACAGTTTGTTTTTACAGAAGAAAGCACGTTTTCTTTGTTTCGTATCGGCGAAAGCTGGTCGGTTCGTCCTGAAGACGAAACGGTCTTCTTAAACGGAGAGAAGATCATTGGCAATACAAGACTCCAGCCGGGGGATGAAATCTTCTGGAACTTCATGCAAATGAAAGTGACGGAACAAGACCTTTTAGAAATTGAACATTTTGCCCCGTTTGATACAGCATTAACAGAAACGGTCAAACCGAGCACAGAGATGCAGAAAAAATACCCGCAATACAGAAGAACGCCGCGAATGGTGTACGATTTGCCAGATGACCGCGTTTCCTTCAGTTTTCCCTCTCAGGAAAGCGATCAAACCAATAGAGGGCTGTGGCTCGTCATTTTGCCGCCGCTTGTAATGCTGATCGTGATGGGCGTTGTTGCCATGATCCAGCCGCGCGGCATATTTATACTCGTTTCACTAGCGATGTTTATGATGACCCTTATTACCTCGACGGTGCAATATTTCCGCGATAAAAACCAGCGGAAAAAACGCGAGGAAAAACGGGAGCGCGTATATAAGCTTTACTTAGACAACAAACGCAAAGAGCTTCAAGCGCTCGCTGAAAAACAAAAGCAGGTTCTTGAATTTCATTTTCCTTCGTTTGAACAAATGAAATATTTAACGAGTGAAATCAGTGACCGGATTTGGGAAAAATCACTGGAAAGCAAGGATTATCTTCAGCTTCGTCTCGGGACGGGAACTGTCCCTTCGAGCTATGAGATTAATATGAGCGGCGGAGACATGGCCAATCGTGATATCGACGATCTCATGGAGAAATCGCAGCATATCCAGCGTGTCTATAAAGACATTCGCAACGCCCCGGTTACAGTCGATTTGGCAGAAGGTCCAATGGGGCTTGTCGGTAAATCGCAAATTGTGAAAAATGAGATTCACCAGCTGATCGGACAATTATCGTTTTTTAACAGCTATCACGATCTTCGTTTCGTTTTCATTTTTCATGAAGAAGAGTATAAAGACTGGGAGTGGATGAAGTGGCTGCCGCAATTTCAAATGCCCCATATTTATGCGAAAGGTTTTATTTACAATGAACAAACCAGAGATCAGCTCCTGTCTTCCCTTTACGAATTGATCAGAGAGCGCGATCTCGAAGATGACAAAGAAAAGCTGCAGTTCAAACCGCATTTTATATTTGTCATCACAAATCAGCAGCTGATCTCAGAGCACGTCATTCTCGAATATTTAGAAGGGCAGCATGAGCATCTGGGCATTTCTACAATCGTGGCTGCCGAAACAAAGGAAAGCTTATCGGAAAACATTACGACTCTTGTTCGCTACATCAATGAGCATGAAGGGGACATCTTAATCCAAAAGAAAAAAGCGGTACGAATTCCGTTCCGACTCGATCATCATCAGCGCGGGGATAACGAACGGTTCTCACGTACGCTGCGTACGCTGAACCATCAGGTCGGCATTACAAATTCCATTCCGGAAACGGTCTCGTTCCTGGAACTTTTCCATGCGAAAGAAGTCAAGGAAATCGGCATACAACAAAGATGGCTGACGAGTGAATCGTCGAAGTCGCTGTCAGTGCCGATCGGTTATAAAGGAAAAGATGACATTGTGTATCTGAACCTTCACGAAAAAGCACATGGCCCGCACGGATTGCTTGCCGGGACAACAGGATCTGGGAAAAGTGAATTTCTCCAAACCTACATTTTGTCACTTGCAGTGCATTTTCATCCGCATGAAGCAGCTTTCTTATTAATTGATTACAAGGGCGGAGGAATGGCGCAACCGTTTCGCAATATTCCTCACCTGCTCGGCACGATCACAAATATTGAAGGCAGCAAAAACTTCAGTATGCGTGCGCTTGCTTCCATTAAAAGTGAGCTAAAAAAAAGGCAGCGGCTGTTTGACGAGTATCAAGTCAATCACATCAATGACTATACGAAGCTGTTCAAGCAGGGAAAAGCAGAAGTTGCGATGCCTCACTTGTTCTTGATTTCCGATGAGTTCGCCGAGCTGAAGAGCGAGGAGCCTGATTTTATCAGGGAGCTTGTCAGTGCCGCGCGTATCGGGCGAAGCCTCGGCGTTCATTTGATTTTGGCGACACAGAAGCCGGGCGGCATCATTGACGACCAGATTTGGAGTAACTCGCGCTTTAAAGTAGCGCTGAAGGTGCAGGATGCGACCGATAGTAAAGAAATTTTGAAAAACAGCGATGCTGCAAATATTACTGTGACAGGACGCGGTTATTTGCAGGTCGGCAACAATGAAGTGTATGAGCTGTTTCAGTCTGCTTGGAGCGGTGCCCCTTACTTAGAGGAAGTCTACGGAACAGAGGACGAAATCGCGATCGTCATGGATACGGGCCTGATTCCGCTTTCAGAAGTGGATACCGAAGATATCGCGAAAAAAGACGTTCAAACAGAAATTGAAGTCATAGTTGACGAAATTGAACGCATCCAAGATGAAATGGGAATTGAGAAGCTGCCAAGCCCTTGGCTGCCGCCGCTTGCGGAACGTATCCCGCGCACGCTCTTCCCATCGGATGAAAAAGACCATTTTCACTTCGCGTATGTCGACGAACCAGACCTGCAAAGACAGGCGCCGATTGCTTATAAGATGATGGAAGATGGCAATATCGGCATATTCGGTTCTTCGGGCTACGGGAAATCAATTGCAGCCGCAACGCTCCTGATGAGCTTTGCGGAGATGTACACACCTGAAGAGCTTCATATTTATATCTTTGATTTCGGGAACGGAACGCTGCTACCATTAGCGAAGCTCCCGCACACCGCGGATTACTTCCTGATGGACCAATCAAGAAAAATTGAAAAGTTCATGATACGAATCAAGGAAGAGATTGACCGCCGTAAACGTTTGTTCAGGGAAAAAGAAATCAGCCACATCAAAATGTACAATGCGCTGAGTGAAGAAGAGCTTCCGTTTATTTTTATCACCATTGATAACTTTGACATCGTCAAAGATGAAATGCATGAGCTCGAATCGGAGTTTGTCCAGCTTTCCAGAGACGGACAAAGTCTGGGCATCTACTTCATGCTGACAGCAACGCGTGTTAATGCTGTCCGCCAGTCATTGTTAAATAACCTAAAAACAAAGGTTGTCCATTATCTTATGGATCAATCTGAGGGATATTCCATTTACGGACGGCCAAAGTTCAATCTTGAACCGATTCCGGGACGTGTCATCATTCAAAAGGAAGAGCTTTATTTTGCGCAAATGTTCCTGCCTGTTGACGCAGACGATGATATCAGCATGTTCAACGGATTGAAATCAGACGTTCAGCATCTTCAGGAGCGCTTTGCTTCCTTCGAGCAGCCGGCACCGATTCCGATGCTGCCTGAGAGCCTGTCGACGAGAGAATTTTCTCTCCGCTTCAAACTGGAACGCAAGCCTTTATCTGTACCGATCGGGCTTCATGAAGAAACAGTCAGCCCAGTCTATTTTGATTTAGGCAAGCATAAGCACTGTTTGATTTTAGGTCAGACGCAGCGCGGGAAAACGAACGTTTTAAAGGTCATGCTTGAACATCTGATTGATGATGAAACCGAAATGATCGGCCTGTTTGACTCGATTGACCGCGGATTATCCCAATATGCGAAGGAATCGGATATTGCATATTTGGAAACGAAAGAAGATATTGAACAATGGGTTGAAGCAGCAGAAGACATCTTCAAAACGAGAGAAGCCATGTATGTAGAAGCAGTCCGCCAGGGAGAGGCGCACAATCTGCGATTCTCTCAAGTGGTGCTGATGATTGACGGGATCACGAGATTCCAGCAGACGCTTGATACGAGAATACAAGACCGTCTGGCAAACTTCATGAAATCTTATGCACACCTTGGCTTCAGCTTTATCCCGGGCGGAAATCACAGTGAATTCTCAAAAGGCTATGATTCCTTGACGACAGAGATGAAGCAAATTCGCCACGCTATTCTGCTGATGAAAAAATCTGAACAAAATGTCATTCCTCTCCCGTACCAAAGACAGGAGCCTGAGATTCAGCCGGGCTTCGGATATGTTGTGGAAAACGGGAAGGAGCAAAAAGTTCAAATTCCTTTATGTTCTGCTGAAAGGGAGAGTGCTAGATGACAGAACAACGTAAAAACTTGATCAAGCTAATATCCGCCATCATCATTATTTTGCTGCTGCCGGTGTTGTTTTTCCGCTTTATCGGAGATGATCCGATGAAGAAAGCAGTCAATTCCACGCGGCAAATCGCGGTAGTGAATGAAGATACAGGTGTATTGAGTGATGAGATAAAGTCTGAGGAAGAGGACAAATCTGCCCAGTTCGGTAAGGAAGTAGCAGCCGCTCTGGGTGAACGTCCCGATTATTCATGGACGATTGTAAACCGAAGCGCGGCCGAGACTGGTCTCGCCTCAAAGAAATACGATGCGGTCGTCTACATTCCTTCAGATTTCTCAAAAAACATTTTAAGCTATGATAAAGATCATCCTCAAAAAGCGACGCTCGAATTCAGCATTCAAGATAACCTGAATGCGGTTAACAAAGAAAAAGTGCAGCGTGAGCTTGAGGATGCCCAAAAGAAAATGAACAAAAAAATGTCGGCCTTATACTGGAATTTTGTGTCGCAAAAAGTGGACAATATCAGAGGAGAATTTGACAAAATCGTCAATAAGGAATCTGAATTCCAGAATGTCATGTACAACTTTTATAAACCAAGCTCTAATGATTTAGCAGGTGAAATCAACCAGCAAAAAAACTTAATTGATGAGCTGAAAAAATCAATGAATGAAGCGCAAGGCACAACTAAAGAAAAAGCTTCAACAGCGGATGAAGCGAAAAACACGCTGAAAGAATTCGTTGATACAGTTGAAAGATACAAAGAATATCAAGAAAACCAGAAAAAACTGCTTATGGCAGCCCAAGATTCAACTCAGCAGCAAATCCAGACGGGTCTGGATGCCATTCAAGCCCAGCAAAAAGCAAATCAGTTCAGCGAACGAATGAGCGGACTGGCAACAGGTATCAGTCAAGTGAAGACACAGCTTGGGCAAACGAGCACAGTTCTTGCAGCCGCCCAGCAACTCAGGGAAGGTCAGGTGCCTCAGCAGGAACTCGGCATGGCGAAGATCCAAAGCGATTTAATTGATCAATATCAGGCCGCTTCAAGACAGGCTGCATTAGAACAGATATATGAACAGCTTGTCTTGACGCGTCCGGCGCTAACTGTTGACAAAGGGGACGACCCAACGGAAGACGATAGCTCTGACAACGATGATCAAAATCAAGATAAAGATCCGAAAGAAGAAAATCCTGAAGAACTGAAAATCGATCTTGAAAAACAGCGTGAAGAACTGAAAAGCATCGCCGCTGACATTCAGGACATTTCAGACAATCTGAAGGAGCCTGAAAAAGAGGAGCCAAAGCCAGAGGACCCGGGAACAGACGAGCCTTCTACTGACAACCCGGAAAAACCTGATGACGGAAACAGCACAAATCCCGAGGATACACAGGGGAACACAGGAAACGATGGCAGCAACAGTGATACCGGTAATGACGGACAAACGGACGGCGATACTCAGGATCAAGACCAGGAAAAGAACGGCGATGCATCTAATGGCGAGTCTGACAGCGGACAAACCGAACCGGGCACATCTGCCGAACAGACTGCTTCATCTGACTCAGCCCTCCAACTGGTCAAGCTGGCAAATGAAGATGGAACCGGAGATTCAGGAGATACCGGAAGCGACGGCGGCACGACTCAGCCTGGAGACGAAGATCAAACAGGAAACGATGATGTTTCTGATATCGCAAAAGCAAAAGAACAGCTCAGCAAAACGTCTGAGCGAATCAAACAGATCGAAGAAGAGCTCAAAGATAAAGAAACTGCCCATAATGAAGAGCTGAAAAAGAAACTAGAAGAACTAAAAGAGCAAATGGATGGTCTCAACGATGAAATAGATGATCTCAAAGGCCAAGTGAAAACGCTCGAAGATAAACTTAAAAAGCTTGAAGCGAAACGCAAGCAAGAACTTGAAGGTATTTATAGAGATATGTATAATGCCATTCAAGAACTTGAAAATAAAGCTCAGCTGCCATTTACCGAAGCAATCTATATAAATAAAGAAAATATAAATGCAGCAATGAGATATTATAAATATCTATCTGTTTATGACTCTGTCTTATCCGGCACGATAGACAGCGCTGCGAAAACCAATGCCATTGAAGGCAAGCAGGGCAACGTCAAATCCATCCTGGCTCTCACACCTGAAGAATCAGCCAGCTGGGAAGACCTCAAAAACAACACGATGCAAACCGATGAAGACATTGACAGCTTCATTGACGGCATGACCAAATTTGATGAGGACTACAGCGGCTTCATCCGTGATTCCCAAGCAGGTGTTCTTGACGAGCTGACCAAAATCTCTGAAAGTGCCGCAAAAGCATCAGAACAGCTTGTAACGGGCGCAACGCAGGAAGCTTCGACGTTCAGTAACGATGGGCTGTCTGGCACAATGGCACTGAGTGTCCAAGATACGGTCGGTCAGGAAGTGCTGCAAATGTCAGACATGATGGGTTCGTTATCTGATCGCCAGTCAGGCATTATTGACTACACAACCAATATGCAGCAAAGTGTCAACGATGTTCAGACAAAAGCGGACACCTTAAATAACAACTGGGGGAAAAATGTCGCCTCGACAAAGCTTATCCGCAGTGATGTTTACGGCATACTGGGAAATACATTAGTAGACGGGCAAAACAATGGCTATGTATATGATTACTTGGCGAATCCGCTTAAAATCAGCGGAGAGGTGCCGGAAGAAAAAACGCAGACGGTTCCGCCGGTTGTTATCCTAGTCATCATATTGATCAGCAGTCTGTTAATCGGTTATTTCAGCTCGTATTACCAAAACGCGCCGCTTCTCGTCAAAGGAGCGTTATTCGGAATTTTGAATATCCTTGTCGGACTCATGATCAGCTTGTTCGGTTTGAATATTTATTCATTGCCGGACGATCAGACGATTAAGTGGTCGGTATTTACCATTCTATTGCTCGTCGCAAGCTCTGCTGTCATCAGGGCGGCATTTAGATTCGGGTCGATCCCCGGATGGGTTGCTTCAGCAGCAATGATTTTATTCTACATCGCACCGCTTATTGATTTGATTATGCCGAACTTTACATTTGAAAATCCGGTTTCGAAAGTATATATCGATATCCAGTATGGTACAGGGCACTTGTTTACAATGGGAATAACGGTGCTGCTGATTATTACGGTGATTACCGCGGCCTTGCCGCTAATTATCCGGCTGATGGCAGAAAAAACAGCAGAAAGCGATGAAACGTATGAAGCGTAATCGCACCATGGAAAAGGGGATCATGATTTGTATGCTCTCCTTTTCCCTTTTCATTCCCTCTGCCGCAGCTGCCGAAACGGGAGAAAACACAGATGTCGCACCAAACCAATATGAGAAAAAGGACATCGAAATCGATACGAATTATTTGCATGAAGATACCTACTATGACGAGAAAACAAAACTGCCTGAGGAACAGAAGGATATCACCTTTGATAAGCCTGAAGACAAGGACGCCGAGCTGATAAAAGATTTGTTTACATCAACAAATGTCGAGGAATCCAACACGATTGCAGCCCAGTCGAAGCAGCTAGGGATTACGTTTGCTGAAAAACCGATCACAAAGACGTCATCCACGGAAACAAAAGAAAAGCAAAACACCTCTTCCCTGCTGCTTCCGATTATCTATGTCGTGCTGATCTTGCTCGGACTTGCAGGCATTGTCTTCCTCATCCCAAAAGTGACAGCTCAGGAAAACAAGAAGGTATAAACCCTGTGCTTTGCTTGTGTTGAGTAAAAGCGGTACGTACAATAGGAATGGAAGGAGGGGGTTTCCAAATGGAACTTTATATCATTACCGGAGCGTCAAAAGGGCTGGGGGAAGCCATTGCTTTACAGGCTTTAGAGAAGGGCCACGAAGTTCATGCCTTATCCAGAACGAAGTCAGATGTCCGTCATGAAAAGCTTACGCAGCACCAAATAGATCTCATCAATCTCGAAGAAGCTGAACAGCAGTTTGACACATTGCTTTCATCCATCAGTCCAGATCGTTATTCGGGTATCACCTTGATAAATAACGCCGGAATGGTAACACCAATTAAACGCGCCGGTGAAGCGTCGCTTGACGAGCTTCAGCGCCATTATCAGCTGAATCTGACTGCGCCCGTGCTTTTGAGTCAGCTGTTTACAAAACGGTTTGCTTTATACAGCGGCAAAAAGACGGTTGTCAACATTACATCAGGCGCCGCTAAAAATCCATATAAGGGATGGAGCGCATATTGCAGCTCAAAAGCCGGGCTCGACATGTTTACGAGGACATTTGGATTTGAACAGGAGGATGAGGAACGGCCGGTGAACATGATTTCTTTCTCACCGGGGGTGATGGACACAGAGATGCAATCCGTCATCCGTTCATCATCAAAAAAAGATTTCCACGACATCGAACGATTCCGGGAATTAAATGAAACAGGAAGCCTTCGCAGTCCGTCCTTTATTGCCGGCTCGCTGCTTTCTTTATTAGAAACAGGCGCGGAAAACGGGCGCATTTACGATATCAAAGAGTTTTTGTAGAGCAGATATTTTCTGCTCTTTTTTTATAAAGGCTCTGTTAAAGGTAAATATTGATATTTATCCGAATTCTTGATATGATCAAAAACAGAACGTAAGTTCGATTCGTTATCAAGGTGAGCAAAGCGTTTAGCGACTTATTAAAGTATATCGACAAATTGCCACATACACAAAAAGAACGCTATATTGAACCTTCTTCCTCTGCTGGTGGTAGATTAATCAATGAAATGAGAGAAACTCGCTTCAAGGATGGAATTGAGTGTCCCATTGTTCATCAGAACACATTGTTCGATTTGGAAAATATAATGGTCGGCAATGGTACCACTGTAAATGCTGTGGCAAAACTTTCACTGACACACCAAATACCGTCTTGTGGCGTCAAAGGCAATGACTGTATGTTCAAGGGATATTCCCTGAGAAAATCGGCTAAAATCGTAGGGTTACTTGGGTTATGTTTTTTTTATCGGAAAGCACAAACTGCTAACATTTTGATGGGATCGTTGAAAATGACGAGATCTATTTCCTGTATTCTCAAAAAGGTCAACGGTGTATTGCTGAACGAAAACCACGAAAACGTGCTTGTCACAGATGCTTGGAGAGCCTAGATACTTATAATAGTGCGATTATCTAAATTCGTTGTGTCATTCTTATTCAACGGGACAGAAGAATCAACATCTGAATGGGAAAAGGATGAATCGGTATGACAAATAACTTAAACCAGAGAAGAATCATTTTAGATTTAGCAGTTACTTTAGATGGTTTTATTGAAGGGAAAAATGGAGAAGTTGATTGGTGCATTATGGACCCTGAGATGGGGTTTACTGATTTCTTAAATCAAGTTGATACTATTTTATATGGGAGAAAAAGCTACGATTTATGGGGGCAATATGCTCCGAAAAATGAAGACCCTGATACCGAAAAGGAAATTTGGAAATTGGTTCATAGTAAAAAGAAATATGTTTTTTCCAGAACACAAAATGAGATTGATAATCAAGCTATATTTATAAATGATAATATTCTTGAAGAAGTAAATAAATTGAAGAAAACGTCTGGTAAAGACATCTGGCTATATGGTGGAGCGAGTCTCATTACAACTTTTATAAATCTGGGGCTTGTTGATGAATTTAGATTATCAATTCACCCTGTTGTTTTGGGAGAGGGAAAACCGTTATTTATTGATTTAAAACAGAGGATAAATTTAAAAATGATTAATACAAGAACATTTTCTTCTGGGGTTGTGCAAATCATTTATCATTGGAATGGCTGAAAAATCTTTCACTCCAAAATATAAATTGTAATAAATATGATAAGGCAATACTCGACAGTAAAAGGGGAATCTATAAATAATGGGTTCCTCTTAATATTTGGAATTATAAACATTAAATTTTAACAGAGCCTTTATAAAAAAGGCAACAGCCCGCGTACTTTGTTGAACAGCCGCATATACTGACTGAAACCCTGTCTTTAGGGTATAACAATAATGTGACATAAGAATTGAGTTTCTCTGCAAATTATGTTAGGATTCTAAAAATATCTAAAGGAGGGGTTTCCATGAGAAAGGTTACATTAATGGATGTTTTCGCCCATCCCATTGCACAAAAATATCTTCAGCGCTCTGGCGTGGCACATGCGATCGCCTGCGCTTACCATGCATACAGGCTGTCTGTAAAGGCTGACATCAACCCTGATTTAGCTGCAAAAGCCGCACTATTGCATGACGTTGGCCACTATGAATGGTATACAGACGGAAAGTGGGATTATGAGAAATACAAACGTAATGACATTCATGCCATTAAAGGGGCAGAGCGGGCGCATAAGCTTCTGATTCGGCTTGGCGAGGAACCGAAAGCGGCAAAAGAGATTGCTCTTGCCATTTTGCTTCATACCGATTCCTATTTGCCTGAAGGCGAATTAGATAAAAACACGCTGCAGCAGATTGTCAAAAAAGCGGACGAACTTGATGAAGAACCGGGCGGCCACCATCATTACCGCCAAATCGACCCTTCAACAGCTCGTAAAAAAATAGAAAAGCTGGACCAATTAATCGACCAAACCCAGGCATCCATATCAAAGCCTGTATAAATCCCGCTTTCTACACGGAACAGCGCCAGCTTTCTTCGCTGTCTCCGCGCTTCATCACCAACTCTTTTACACCACATCCAAACATATTCTCCTAAAATTCCCCCGTCCCCGGTTTTATCAGGTCAGCCTATGTCATTATCCATTATTGCGGCATAAGCTGAGATAAAACATATAAAGGGGATTTAAAGTATGGTCAATCAAAGTAGCCCGCAACTGGTCTCTTTAGTCGATCCTTATGTCTATCAGACCATTAAAAAGCTTATCGGCTCAAGGTTCGTGATACAGACAGTACGAGATACGGTCAGAGGCAGACTGATCGATGTAAAACCTGACCATATCACAATTGAAGGAGCAAAAAATTCTGTTTGTCTGATCAGTATCCAGCACATGATTTCCATTGCGCCAGATTATAGTGAACGGGTGTAACAGTGCTTGCGCATGAAAAATAGGCGTACACCGGGACGTCCTATTTTTCAGTTAAGCGCTGTAAAGCATACTATGACACAAGTGATGTCATATACTGTAAGCTTTGAAAGGACTGAAGCCTGTTGACGGACATGAAAGTGATACAGCCTTACATATAATCAGGATTTCTCAGCGAACGGGGCACAAAACGTTTGGATCGATATCCAGCAAGATACAATCATTGACTCTAGGTTCCTCTGACCCGTCCAACCCTGGAGCTGTCCGAGAAAGAAGATCATATTATCTTTATCAAATGTCATTGCCTGCATCACCGACACTCCTTTCATGATATTAAAAGTTCTGGTATGAGTTCATTTTTGTTACAATAATGGGGAAAAGTCCTGTTATCTGACAGACAAAGAAAAGCTAGGAGGAACAAAGCTTGTTGAAATCAAAAGTCCATTTTTGGACATTGCAGATTTTATTTGTTTTACTGATTATTTTCGTAGCAACAAAAGTTTCATTTGTGTTTCAGCCATTTATTGCTTTTATCTCGACATTGTTTTTCCCAATACTGATTGCGGGGATATTGTATTTCATTTTTAATCCGGTCGTCCGCCTGCTTGAGAAAAAAGTTCCGCGGACATTATCCATTCTATTGATCTATTTGTTATTTATCGGCTTGCTGGCCTTCGTTTCAGCATTAGTCGGTCCTGTCATTACGTCGCAATTGACCGGGCTGTTTGACAATCTTCCTGATTACATAAAACAGATTCAAGGAATGACAAACGATTTATCCCATTCCCAATGGTTTACCTGGATGATGAATCAGGATTATGTATCGATATCAAAAATTGAACAGTCATTGACAAGCTTTCTTCAAAACCTGCCCCAAAATATCACGTCCAGTTTATCTGCGGTGTTTGGCTTCGTGACAAACATCACGATTGTGATTATTACTGTTCCATTTATTCTTTTTTACATGCTGAAAGACGGACACCGCTTTCCGCAATTGGCAGTGAAAATTCTTCCGGCTTCTTATCGGACAGAAGGGGTAAAGATTTTCAAAGATTTATCGGATACGCTTGCGACATATTTTCAGGGACAGCTGTTAATCTGTCTATTTGTCGGAACGGCGTGTTTTATCGGCTACTTAATTGCAGGTCTGCCGTATGCCCTTATTCTTGGAATCGTCATGGCGATTACCAATATTATTCCTTATGTTGGACCTTTTCTTGGTGCGGCGCCGGCTGTCATTGTCGGTTTTATGGACTCGCCGGCTAAAGCGCTTTTTGCGATTATTGTAATCGTCATCGTTCAGCAGCTCGACGGAAACCTACTGTCTCCTCTTGTGATCGGAAAGCGTCTGAATACGCATCCGCTTACGATTATTTTGCTGTTGATCGGAGCGGGAAGCTTTGGCGGAATTCTCGGCATGATTTTAGCTGTGCCTGTTTACGCTGTATTGAAGGAAATTTTCCTGAATATTGTCCGCCTCATCAAACTGCGTCAGCGGTCACGCCTTGAAGAAAACGAAAAGGCCGAGGAATAGGCGGGCACCAATTGCGTCTCTTTGCATATGATGCTGTAAATCAATGCGGAGGTGGGGGAAATGCCTGCTATTGTAGGACCGATTTATATTATGTCAATATCGGGTGATGCAGCGGCCAGCTTTGGAGATGTGTTTGCGATTTCGCCGAAAAGTGTCGATCACTCAGGCGCGGGATCGGGTGCGTTTCAGCTCGGTGACTTTGTGAGCATTCATAATCAAACAAGTAAAACAATCTTTCGTGATGCCGATATTATTGATGAAACAATGTCGTTTAACGGGTAACAGCCTTTTCAGGAGAGGCTGTTGCTTTTTTATTGTATAATATGGATAGTCTTTGAATAGCGAGGTCATGTTATGAAAATCAGAAAAGCGAACATCAATACGGAATCCGGAATGATCACGGACGTGTATCTGCATGAAAACAGAAAAGAACTGCGCACCCTTGTAGCGGTTCCGCAGCTGGAGTGGAGCACAGTCATTTCTTATGAAGAAGATAAAGCATCTCTGCCTGAACGGCTGAACGCTTCTTTGCGCCGGCATACAGAGGCGGAGCCGGCTGGTGAGCTGGCTAAAAAAATCATTCATTGGGTAACGGAAATGTAAACTGCCTTAGAAAGTTTAGCCCCTGCCTGATCAGGTGATAATGAGGACAAACAAGACGGGAGGACAAGCTTTTGAGTGATGAAAAAATGGATCTCTATTTGCAGCAAGGAATGTACGGGACTTTAGAGACAAAGCCTGACGAGCGCCATTTGTTTTTAGGCTCATTAAGGGAAAGGGTGCTTTTGGCGCTGACAAAAGGGCAAGTGCTCAGAAGCAAACCGTATGAAGAAGTGGATCGCATAATAAAAAGCAGCAAAAACATCACCCTTTTGATCAATGGAAAGCTTCAGTACCAATCTTACTCGTCCTATATCCAAATGGCGAACCGGAACGGAATACACTTCAAGATCGTATCTGATCTTCAGTTTCATACGCCTTTAGGCCTTGTGATTGCGGCGGACATCGCTGTGAATCGTGAATTGATATATATTCAGGACGACATTTTTAATCGGTCAGTGCTGAAAAATTAAGAGGCAAACAGGCCGTTTGTCTTTTTGTTCATGGCAATTCACTTACAACTGGAGATAAGATATAATGTTCTCATACTGATAGCGGGGAGGCCGGCTATGAAAAAAGCATTTATTTGTATTGATTATACGAATGATTTTGTGGCGAGTGACGGAAAATTGACCTGCGGGGAGCCCGGCAGAATGATTGAAGAGGCGATCGTCAATTTGACTGAAGCATTCATTACAAACGGTGATTACGTCGTAATAGCAGTAGATTCTCATGATGAAGGGGATCAATATCACCCTGAAACCCGTCTTTTTCCTCCGCATAACATGAAAGGCACGGAAGGAAAAGATCTGTACGGAAAGCTTTTGCCTCTATATCAGAAACATGAACATGAACCAAATGTTTACTACATGGAAAAAACGAGATATTCTGCTTTTGCGGGAACTGATTTAGAGCTCAAACTCAGAGAGCGGCAGATTGACGAGCTGCATCTTGCCGGTGTTTGCACAGATATTTGTGTATTACATACAGCGGTTGACGCGTACAACAAAGGTTTTCGGATTGTTGTGCACAAACAGGCCGTTGCCAGCTTTAATCAGGAGGGGCACATATGGGCTCTTTCTCATTTTGCAAACAGCATCGGAGCGCAAGTGGCAGAGTAAGGAAGGGGAAAAACAGTGTTAGAGTATGGATTTAAAGATGACAGCCTGTCATTACATACAGACCTTTATCAAATTAATATGGCAGAAACCTACTGGAGAGACGGCATTCATGAGAAGAAAGCCATCTTTGAGCTTTTTTTCAGAAGGCTTCCATTTGAAAATGGATATGCGGTATTTGCAGGCTTAGAAAAAGCCATCGAATACTTGGAAAATTTCAAGTTTACGGATAGTGACTTAAATTATTTACAGGAAGAACTCGGGTATCAGGAAGATTTTATTGAATATTTGCGCGATTTAACGTTCACAGGTTCACTTTACTCCATGAAAGAAGGAGAGCTTGTCTTTAACAATGAGCCGATTATGAGGGTGGAAGCCCCCCTTGTAGAAGCGCAGCTGATTGAAACGGCTTTGCTCAATATTGTGAACTATCAAACGTTAATCGCAACGAAGGCGGCACGAATTAAAGGTGTTATCGGTGATGAAGTCGCGCTGGAATTCGGAACAAGACGGGCGCATGAAATGGATGCGGCTATGTGGGGAGCGAGAGCGGCTTTAATCGGCGGCTTCAGCGCGACAAGCAATGTAAGAGCTGGAAAACGTTTTAATATCCCGGTTTCCGGTACACATGCACATGCGCTTGTGCAGGCTTACCGCGATGAATATACAGCTTTCAAAAAATATGCGGAAACACATAAGGATTGCGTTTTCTTAGTTGATACGTATGACACCCTTCGCTCAGGCATGCCGAATGCGATTAGAGTTGCTAAAGAATTCGGAGACCGCATCAACTTCATTGGCATTAGGCTGGACAGCGGCGATTTGGCGTACTTGTCAAAAAAAGCTCGAAAAATGCTTGATGAAGCAGGATTTACAGATGCAAAAGTCATTGCTTCAAGTGATTTAGATGAGCATACCATTATGAATTTAAAGGCTCAGGGAGCGCGCATTGATGTCTGGGGTGTGGGTACGAAGCTGATCACGGCCTATGACCAGCCCGCACTCGGCGCGGTTTACAAGCTCGTTGCCATTGAAGAAGACGGAAAAATGGTCGATACGATCAAAATTTCGTCCAATCCTGAAAAAGTAACAACACCGGGCAGAAAGAAAGTGTACCGCATTATCAATCAGTCCAATCATCATTCTGAAGGCGACTATATTGCACTTTATGATGAGCAGGTGAATGATCAGAAGCGGCTCAGAATGTTCCACCCGGTTCATACATTCATCAGCAAATTTGTCACGAATTTTTATGCGAAGGATCTTCATGAACTGATTTTTGAAAAGGGTATTCTTTGTTACGAAAACCCTGAAATCTCAGACATACAGCAGTATGTGCAGGATAACCTCAGCCTGCTGTGGGAGGAATATAAGAGAATCAGCAAGCCCGAGGAATATCCGGTTGATTTAAGCGAGGACTGCTGGAGCAATAAAATGCAGCGAATCCATGAAGTGAAAAGCAGACTTGATGAAGAGATCGAAGAAGAATAAAGAAGACTGGCCTTTCGTTCGCGAAAAGGCCAGTTTTCTTTATGAATATATAAGTTTCATGGTAAAACAATCTTCGTCAAATGACTTGCGAGTAAAAGCCGGGCGCATGTAAGGAGGAGAATTCAATGAGAGTGGTTGTTGCAAGACAGCCATTTTTAATAGAAAAGAACAGGTTGTTGCTGATGAACTGCTATATAGAGCAAGCGAAGAAAATGTATATAGCGCTAAGGACGGCGATCAGGCAACTGCAGATTTAGAATCAACAGCTTGTCATTGAAATCCTTGAAGTGGAGGCCGGAAAGATATAAACAAGCGGCACAAGACAGTTTTCAATTATGCCAAGGCTGCTTTTTCAGCGAACCCCTCATCATCACACATGACCTTCCGACTCATTTCTATTCTTGCTATGACTGCTTAACGAATTGAGAAAAGACCAGCCCAGCATAAAGCTTGTGATCGTTTACATATGTCCAGTATGCTGCTAGGATTTAATGAAATCAAACATGTTTCCCCTAAAAGCTTTAAGTAAAATCGGACATTCAAGCATGAAATCATTAAGATTTATTTCATGAGAGCAAAGCTTTGCGAACTGCTGGCGCAATGAATTGAAAGCAAGAGCTGGGACACTTGCAAAACATTAGGAAATGAACTGGACAAAGAAGAAGCGTATGAATGTTGTCGTGAGGCTTTAAAGTGGTGTTATCATCTGATGGACGCAAAATAATTGCGGTTCTCTGACCACCGCAAAGCAAGAATCATTCGGCTTTGCGTTCCGATGAGGCTGATATAGATGCCGTCGGGATTAAAGACCGCATCCACTTCATGCCGGACACCCATTTGTTTAATCAAGCGCTTGATAGATTGTTTATCAGACTGCTCGGCTGCGTTCAGGATGCGGCGCGAGAGCTCCCGCGAGCCCGCAATGCGGCTGAGTACGAGCTGGGCATCCGCAAACATTCCTGCGGCTTGATTCGCGGAACGGATAAAGGTATCTGTATTGCTGGCAGGAGCGGGAGAACGGCGAATTTCATAAGGATAGACGTAAAACCAAGGATAACGATATCTCATGGGAGCACCTCACACAAAAGGGATATTTCTATATGTATAGATCACTAATTGCCGAATATGACAAAGCGAAAAGGCCATAACTTTAGCGTTGCGGTCTTTTTCGGTATTTGTCGGTCAGGATACGTCAAGAATCGCATATCCAATTTTGAAAAAACGTTATCAAGGACTATAGACTTGTTTAATGGGAAGGTAAAACATGATAAACTCAAGGCGGTAAAGAATCGTTCCTCACTTCAGCACATCTAACTGCTCTTTCGTGTAGAAAAATAGTCCTGTTCTTGTTATGATTCATTTAGGCATTAAGAACTATTTATATTTGCGGTGTCACGCAGGACTTTTTTGCATACTTTTCGGTGAAAAATAAGCCGAAAGCAGATACACTATTAATAACAGATCAAATACCTAGGACTCGTTCACCATACACAATTCATTGATCTTTCAAAAAAAGGAGTGTGGAAACGATGGAAAAGAAACTTGAAGAAGTAAAACAATTATTATTCCGACTCGAACTTGATATTAAAGAAACGACAGATTCATTACGAAACATTAACAAAAGCATCGATCAGCTCGATAAATACAATTATGCAATGAAAATTTCGTGAAAAAGACTTGGAAACAAGTCTTTTTTTTCGTTCTTTACATACAAAAAAAGGATAAAGTATTATATGATTGTTAAAAAACGAAAAACCTGCTGTTCTTCGGATCGCCCATTTAGTAAAATGGAATGGGAGGGTGAAGACAATTATTGAGCAAATGTGTTTAGATGCCGAAACGATTAAAGAGAAGATGAAGGAAATTGTTGGGGAGAAAATAAACAATCCCCATTTAAAAGACACTCTTCAGACTTTTATAAATGAAAAAAATAATTTTGCTTTTGGTGTTCTTGCATTTAAACATTATATGGCTTTCGATGGTAAACATTATTCGGAAATTACGTTATTAGCTTCAGGAATTGAATTATTAATTTTAGCTTTTGATATTTTTGACGATATAGAGGATGAAGATAACTTGGATAAGGAATGGATGAAGATAGATCAATCTATCTCTTTTAATGCAGCCACTTCTCTTTATTCAATAAGTCTTCAAGTTATTTGTGAGCTTAAAACGAACTCCGATTTTCCCCGGATTGCTATGAAATATGCTTTAAATGCTATGCAAGGTCAACATAATGATCTGGCAAATTTCCCTGAAACTGAAGATGAATGTCTTCAAATGATTAAACAAAAATCAGGCTCGCTTACTGCAATGTCAGCTGTATTAGGAACAATGCTTGCAAATGGGGAGTTTAACGAAGAAATTGAGAATTATTCTTATAAAATTGGAATTGTTAAACAGATTGAAAATGATTATTATGGTCTTTTCAATAAAAATCGTAGTGATATCAGAAAGGGAAGAAAAACATTAATTCTGTTGTATCTAAAGCGAAGATTTAATGCTGCTTCAGAAAAAATTTTGGATTTAATGAATACAGAAGAAAGTTATCATTCATTCCTCATTGATAATAAAAAAAGCTTTGAAGACCTGCTATTTGATGCAGGAGTTAGCCAGTATGTTTCAATGTTAATTAAAATGTACGAGGAAGAAATTAAGACAAGTATAAAAGGTTTAAATATAATGTTAGAACTTTAATGGAGGAAATTACAGTGAAGCAAGATATCGTACATTACCTTATGGAAAATCCACTTGTACTTACAAAGTTAGCGTGTGGGGAAGCTAGTTTAATAGGAGTTCCGGATAAACTGTTACCTGCCATTGTTGAGATTTTTGAAAGAGATTTAAGTCAATCAAAAAGATCTAGGGGAATTTTTTGGGAACAATGATTGAGAGAGTGAAATCTATTGAAAAAATTCATTAGAAATTTTTCGATTGTATTGTTATTCGTCAGTCTCTTTTACGTTGCTCATATTATATATTTTACTCAAAACGGAATTTTGGTAGGAACCTATGTGGTTGAAAACGATAACCATGAATTGCAGGTTGTAAATCTCTCCAAGTCTACGTATGGTAAATATATGGGCTTGAAAGAGGGCGACAAGATAATTGAAATAAGCGGAAAAACACCGACAGAAGAGAATATAAAAGGTCAATATCTAGCGAAAGCTGAAAATATGAAAATAATAAGGGGTAATCATAAAATAGACCTGCATAATACTGAGTTTATTTCCTTAAATAGCTCTTATAGTTTTTTTATCTATATTATCCCATGCATATTATTTGCTTTAAGCTTGTTATGCATTTTTTATATTTATAAAGTTAACAGAGTAAAAGATACTTATTCAGCCTATATTTTGATTATTTTTTTATTGTGTACATCCATTGCATATTTAAGCGCGGGTGGAGTAACTAGAGGATATGAAATAAACAGATATATTAACCTTTTTACATTTTTGAACGTACCTGTATTATACTTTCACTTTTTGTATCAATATTTTAAAGAATTAAAATTGAAATTTTCAGCTGGTTGTGTTGTGTCTACTCTCTATATATTGCCGGTTATTAATATAATAATCGAGATATTTCAGAAGCATTTTGCCTTCCAACTCATTACGAATATTAATTTAGTAACATTTTTTTTGGAAATAATGGTCGTCTATACAGCCATTATTTTTTATGGACTAGTCTACCGAAAAAAGGATCACTTTTATTTGTTGAAAGTGTTACTTATATCTAATACCATAGCCTTTTTTCCTTTTACAGTATTTTATATTATACCTGAGGTGTTGTTCGGACAGTATATATATTCTGCTATAGTTACAGCACCATTTTTAATTATTATTCCATTAGCTTTAGTCTATCAATTCGTGGTCAATAAAATCTACGATATAGACTTTTTGTTGGGGAGAATTAGATACTATGGTTTCCTTTCCATTATACCGACTATTGGAGTTGTTTGGCTGAATATATTATTCGACAGCAAGGGAAATAGCTTCAATATTATTCAGATCACTGTATTTGTGTTTTTAATTTTCTTGGCAGTATTTTATATTAAGGAGTTATTAGACTACAAATTCCGGCTGAAACGTTTTTCAGAAAAATATAACTATCAAGACAGCATCTTCAAATATACACAGCTTCTTAAAAGTGTGTCAGCTTTAAATCAAGTGTTTATGAATCTGAAAAAGACTATATTGGATGTATTACCTGTTAGCAAGGCATACATTTTTGACATCACTTCTGACGGAGATATTCTGTATTTTGATAAACATAATATCGAACCCGATTGGCAGCCGTATAAAAAAGAATTTGATAAAGTCACCTCAGAGATTGGGAAGATTATTGAAATAAATCAAGGGTTTCTGATGAAGATCGGAGAAAGAGGCGCCAATTCATACATTCTGCTCTGTTTATCCAGCATTAATACCCCGAGGCTGACACGAGATGAGATATCTTGGTTAAAGACATTGTCTTTTTATACAAGTGTTTCGATGGAAAATATTTTGCAGATCGAAGAACTCATGAATCATTTACAAGACCTGAAACAACAAGGCTCAAACCCGGTCTGGCTCAAAAAGCTGATGTTTGCGATCGAAGAAAAACAACGCTCTGATCTCGCTCGCGATCTCCACGATTCTGTACTTCAGGATTTAATTTCGTTAAAACGCCAATGCGAGCTGTTTGTGGGCGAATTTAAGAAAGACGATAATCCGTGCCGGGAAGAGGTGCAGGACAAGCTCGTACAGATGAATGAACAGATGTCTGATGTGATTTCGATGACGAGGGAGACGTGTCATGAGCTGCGGCCACAGCTTCTGTATGATCTTGGGCTGGTGAAGGCGCTGTCCAAGCTTGTGGCGCAGCAGCAAGAGCGGGTTCCATTTCATATTCGTTTAAATACCGGCAGATTTTCGGCTACGCTTGATTTGGATTCGCAGCTGAATTTGTACCGGATCATTCAAGAGTTTCTGTCTAATGCGGTCAAGCACTCTAAGGCAACAGATGTGCTGATTATGCTCATCAGTATTCAAAACAAAATCGTTCTGCATTATGAGGATGATGGCGTAGGATTCGACCAAGATAAAAATAGTGAACATTCTATGAGCATGGGGCTTTCTGGCATTAAGGAAAGAGTCAGGGCTTTAGATGGACGCCTTCGGATTGAAACAAGTGAAGGAAAGGGCTTTAAGGCTGATATTGAAATCGAATTGTAATGGTTTTATAACGGAAAAGACTTGGCACAGGCCAAGTCTTTTTTATAAAATGGAAATGAGTGAGTAAAAGGGAGGAAAACATGAAAAAGATACTAGTGATTGATGACCATCCGGCTGTCATGGAAGGCACCAAGACAATTTTGGAAACGGATTCGAATCTGTCTGTCGATTGTCTCAGTCCTGAACCGAGCGAACAGTTTATCAAGCAGCATGATTTCTCGTCATACGATCTCATTTTAATGGATCTGAATTTAGGCGGCGAAGTCAATGGGATGGAGTTTTCTAAACAGATATTACAAGAGTATCCTCATTGTAAAATTATTGTGTATACCGGTTATGAGGTTGAGGATTACTTTGAGGAAGCGATTCGTGCGGGTTTGCACGGTGCCATCAGCAAAACGGAATCTAAAGAGAAGATCACCCAATACATATACCACGTACTTAACGGAGAAATTTTAGTCGATTTTACTTATTTTAAACAGCTGATGACTCAGCAAAAAACAAAGCCGGCTCCTTCCTCTCAAAAAGAACAAGATGTGCTCACGCCTAGAGAATGCCTGATTCTTCAAGAAGTTGAAAAGGGGTTTACGAACCAAGAAATCGCAGATGCTCTGCATTTAAGCAAGAGGTCCATTGAATACAGCCTGACATCGATTTTCAATAAGCTGAATGTCGGTTCCCGGACGGAAGCTGTATTAATTGCGAAATCAGATGGTGTACTATAAATAAGAGGGGGTATCTGATGGATACGAAACATACATTGCTTGAAGCGCTTGGAATTGAAATTGTTGAAAATACAGCGGAACGATGCGTTGCGGTCATGCCGGTGGATCATCGGACGGTCCAGCCGTTCGGGTATTTGCATGGAGGCGCTTCAGTGGCTCTGGCGGAAACCGCGGCGAGCGTAGGGGCACAGAACTTGATTGATCATACGAGGCAAGCTTGTGTCGGTTTGGAGATTAACGCCAATCATGTGAAAGCGGTAAAGGAAGGAACGGTAAAAGCAGTAGCAGAACCTATTCATATAGGCAGAACGACTATTGTCTATCAAATTCATCTTTATGACGAGCAAGAGAGACTGATCTGTATTTCCAGATGCACGCTGGCTGTCATCCGAAAATAAATAAACAGCCGGAACTCTGCCTGTCCCGGCTGTTTATTTTTATAAGTAAGAATCCTCTTTTCGTTTAATGACAAAGTTTCTGATTCCGTTATAGTCATCCTGTACACTTCTCTTATCAAGCTTGACGCCGGAGTTGTACGCAGCACGGCAGATCAAGTGTCCGCCGACAGGCGTCGTAATAAAGATAAAGAGAATCCCGAGCAGGATTTTAGCGGAAACGCTCCCCGTCACAAGCCACAAATAAAAGAAGACACCGAGTAAAATTATATTGACGCCCAATGTTGATCCTTTAGATGCAGCATGAGAACGTGTAAACATATCGGGAAGGCGAAGTACGCCTAATGAAGCAACGAGGCACACAAGTGCGCCGAGCAAAATAAATACAGCCACAACGATCTTAACGGTTTCGATCATTTTCGATAATCTCTCCTTTCTCAAGGAACTTGGAAAATGCGATGGTTCCGATAAACGATAAAATCCCCAGCAGCAAAATAATATCCAGAAACGCGCTCGTTTTCAGCAAAATGGAGACAAGCGCCGTGATCGCGATCAGATTGATGCCGATTGCATCCAAAGCAACGACCCGATCAGGCACAGTCGGCCCTTTAATAACCCGAATGACATATAAAAAGGTAGACACTGCCATAATGCCGAGCGAAAGTTGCAGGATCAGCGTAAACATCAGCGGCTCACCTCCTGTATGGCTTTTTCAAATGACTCCCGAATATCAAAAATAGCTTTTTGCGCATCTTCAATATCCATCGCATGAATATAAAGAATCGTCCTGTCATCTGATATATCCATCACCAAGGTTCCCGGCGTTAACGTAATGAGCAGTGACAGCAGGGTGATTTCCCAATCCGTCGTAAGCTCTGTTTTAAAAGCAAAAACGCCTGGTCTGATATTCAGTTTTGGCGATAGAATGGTTTTCAGCACACTAACATTGGCAAGGTACAGTTCTCTTAAAAATATCAAAAAGAGTTTGATGATAGAACACACTTTCCATAGATAAAACCGGCGGGTAAAAAAACGCCGGAAGAAAAAGAGGGAGAGCATTCCTAGAACATATCCTGTGAAGAACCCTGCGGCGCTAGAGCTGTTGCTTAAGAACATCCAGCAAAAAGCGAGAAACACATTTAATAAAATTTGAAATGCCATGCGATCTACTCCTTCAAAACAGCTTCTATATATTTTTCTGGATTCAGCAACGTCTCGGCGGCTTGATCAACATAAGGCGATATCCATTCTGTACCCAATCCGACCAGAAGAGACAGCAAGAGAAAAATAGCTGCCGGATAAAGAAGCCCTTTAGCTGTTTTATGATTTGGTTTTGGGGTAGTTTTTTCTTCGCCCCAAAAGGCGTTCATAAAAATCCTCAGCACGGAGTAAAGGACGAGCAGACTCGACAGCAGAACCAGAATGGAAATCGTAAATTCACTCTTTGCAAAACCGCCCTCTACAATTTTAAGTTTACCGATAAATCCGCTGAGAGGCGGGATGCCTGCAAGAGAAATAGCTGAAATGAAAAACATCCACCCAAGAACGGGGTAGCGTTTGAGCAGCCCGCCCATTTTATGAAGGCTGGCCGTTCCTGTCAATGTGATCAGCGCGCCCGCCAGCATAAATAAAGCCCCTTTAATCAGCATATCGTGAATCAGATAATAAATCGCGCCTTGGATTGATGCGGGGGTATGTACAGCCACACCGAACAAAATCACGCCGACAGCCGTAATAATGTTGTAAATCACAATTTTCATAACATCCGAATAAGCGAGTGAACCAATTACACCGAAAATCACAGTCAGCGCTGCCAGCCAAATCATCAGTTGATGGGTAAAAGCTGTATCGTGAATAAAAATCAATGTAAAGACCCTGGTGATCGCGTATAGGCCGACTTTTGTGAGCAATGCGCCGAACAGTGCTGAGATCGCAGCCGGAGGCGCGTAATAAGAGCCCGGCAGCCAGAAGTAGAGGGGGAAAATTCCGCCCTTCATGCCAAATACTAAAAGCAGCAGGATACCAATGACAGTGATCAGCCCGGTTTGTCCTGATTCGCTAATTTTCACACTGAGATCCGCCATGTTTAACGTACCGGTGACAGCGTATAAATAGCCGACACCGATGACAAACAGGGCAGACGATACGATATTAAACACAATATATTTAAGGGACTCCCGCAGCTGAATTTTTGTGCCGCCTAATACGATCAGCATATAGGAAGCAATAAGCAGAAGTTCAAAAAATACGTACATGTTAAATAAATCGCCTGTTAAAAACGCTCCGCTAACACCAGCAAGCAAAAAATGGACGCCGGAGTAATAAAATGAACGCTCCCGCTTTTCACCGATGGAATGGAAGGAATAAAGCACAACCAATAAACCGATGATTGATGTTGTAAGAACGAGCAGGCTGGCGAATTGGTCTGCGGCCAGCGCAATGCCATACGGCGCTTTCCAGCCGCCCAAACTGAGGGTCTGGATGCCATTTGTAAAGACAGTCTGTACGAGTATGCCGCTGATCACTATCCCGACTGCTGATGCCACCGTGCTGAAGATCCGCATGAGCATAAGATTTTTCGTCATGAAAATCAGCAGAATGGCCGACAGGAGCGGGATCAGTATTGGCAAAATAACAAAATTATTCATGTTGATCATTTCCCCTCATTTGATCCATATCGTCCGAGTTCAATTCCTGATAAGCCCGAAAGGCCATGACGAGAAGGAATGATGTAACCCCAAATGAAATGACAATAGCTGTCAAAATCAGGGCTTGCGGAAGCGGATCGACAAAAGATTTGATTTGCTCGCCCAAAATCGGAGCGGCACCTTCCTTTAATCCTCCCATAGTCAAAAGCATTAAATGAACGCCATGGCTCAAAAGAGCTGTTCCGATAATGACGCGAAGCAGGCTTTTTGAAAGCAGTAAATACGTGGCGGCCATAAAAATAATCCCGGCTAAAACTGACATTAAGATTTCCATTATTCTTCCTCTCCAATCGTTTGAATAATGGTCATCGTAATGCCTACGACAACAAGATAAACGCCTAAATCAAAAATCGTCGCTGTGGCGAGTTCTGTGTCTCCCAATATCGGGAGATGAAAGTGTCCGAATGTATGGCTTAAAAAAGGAGCTCCGAAGACAAAGGAGCCAACGCCTGTTAATACAGCGAGCAGAAGGCCCGCTCCCGCAACGTAAATGAAATTAACCGGCAAAATCGCACGGACGGTTTTTAAATCATATGCCAAAAGCAGCAGCACGATGGAAGCGGATGTGATCAGTCCGCCGACAAAGCCTCCTCCGGGCGCGTTATGCCCTGATAAAAATAAATAGAAAGAGAAAAGCAAAATGATAAAGGATACAAGCTTTGTCACGGTTTGAAGAATTAAGTCATTTGTTTTTTGTTCATTCACCGCTTCTCTCCTCCTCTTTTACTTTTGTTTTAATCATGCTGTAGATGCCAAGAGCGGCAATGGTCAGCACGGTGATTTCAAACATGGTATCAAAGCCCCTGAAATCAACGAGGATGACATTGACGACATTATTTCCCCCGCCGAGATCGTGGCTGTGTTTTACAAAGAACGCTGCAATGCTGTCTTTTGTCCGCTGGCTTGAAGATGCGATGCCAAGCAGGGTAACGATAATGCCGACTCCTAAAGCAATGATAAAGTTCGTCATCCGAAACGTTCTCGTTTTCTTTTTCAGCTTCAATTTCGGCAGATGGTAGAAACAAAGCAGGAACAGCGCTACAGAGATGGTTTCAATGACAAGCTGGGTCAAGGCCAAGTCCGGCGCTCTGAAAATCACAAAAAACAATGCGAGCGTATAACCGACAACACCGAGTGATATAATCGCGGTCAATCTTGATCTGGCAAAAACGGTCGCCGCTGTGGCACTGATCATAACAACCGTTAGGATCAGTTCGTATCCGCCGATGTCAGCCATACCTTTTGTGGTAAAGGAAAATCCGCCCTTGATTAGCATAGCGCCGCCCATCAGAATGATGAAACCAGCGAAGATATACAGCAAATAATCCCTTAAAAATCCGGTCATATATTGTTTTGTGATACGATAAGATCCTTTCTCCATCAGCGTCACAAGCTTGTCGTATAACCGATTAAGTGTGAGCTTCGCAGGAAACAGCTTATAGATTCCTTTCCACTTATTCATCGCCATATATCCGATGGTGCCGATAACAATAATGCCTGCAGTCATCAGCACTTCTGTATTCAACCCGTGCCATTGTGAAATGTGAACATGGAATTTCTCATGGCTGTCCAGCAGTGTCGGATAGATTGAGTTCATCGCAGGCTCTATCAGGCTGTAAGACAATATATTCGGGAAAAAGAAGAGGCTGACAGCCAAAGCAACAAGAATGACAGGTGATATAAGCATGCCAAGCGGCGCTTCGTGAGCCTGTTTATCAAGCTTCTCAGGCTGGTAATTCCCTCTGAATGTGTTAAACAGCAATTTCATGCTGTAGATAAACGTAAATACGCTTCCGATCCAAGCGAGAACAGGGAATAGAACACCCCATGTCTGTACATTGAACAGATCGAAATGTGTGATGCGAAGCATGCTAGTGAAAAACATTTCTTTACTCAAAAACCCATTAAACGGCGGAAGGCCGGCCATTGAAAATGTTCCGATTAAGGAAATTGTAAATGTAATCGGCATAATCGCCATCAGGCCGCCGAGCTTCCGGACATCCCTTGTGCCTGTTTCGTGATCGATAATCCCGACCGCCATAAACAAGCTCCCTTTAAAGGTGGCGTGATTGATTAAATGGAAAATGGCAGCCATAGCAGCAACTGTATAATATTCCGTATGGCCGTAATGAAGCGCCGCGGCACTGACACCAAGCATGGAGATAATCATGCCAAGCTGACTGACGGTTGAAAACGCCAAAATCGACTTTAAATCGGTTTGTTTCACGGCTTGGAATGAACTCCATACCATCGTAATGAGTCCGACCAGAGAAATAATCCAAAACCACTGAGCTGAAAAGGCAAAAATAGGACTGAATCTCGCAATGATATAAATCCCGGCTTTCACCATTGTAGCTGAGTGAAGATAAGCGCTGACAGGCGTAGGAGCTTCCATCGCATCAGGCAGCCAAATATAAAAAGGAAATTGCGCGGATTTCGTAAAGGCTCCCAGTAAAATGAGAATCATCGCCGGGATAAACAGGTTGTGGCCGGCAATTAATTGAACCTGATGAATCATCTCTCTAATACTGAAGGAATCTGTTATCAGATAAAGGAGAATAAATCCGCCGAGCATGCACAGACCGCCGGTGACCGTAATCAAAAGTGATTTAGCGGCGCCGTAGCGCGACTTTTCACGCTTGTACCAATAGCCGATCAGCAAAAAGGATGAAAGGCTTGTAAGCTCCCAAAACATATAGAGAACCATAACATTGTCTACTAGAACCACACCGAGCATTGCACCCATAAACATTAATAAGTAGACATAAAAGGGTCCAAGCTGTTCTTTGTCTTTCGATAAATAAAAAATGCTGTAAAGAGTGACCAAAGAGCCGATTCCTGTGATCAGCAAGGCAAATAATAATCCGAGACCGTCTATATAAACGGTAAAGTTAATGCCAAGTGAAGGAATCCACTCAAATACAGACCGCAGTGTTTCTCCAGATTGTGTCATCCTGATCATTGGGAGAAAGTATATAAACAGCAAGACGGGCAGGATCAGCACAAACCAGCCCGTGTGCACTCTTTTTGCGTATTTTGCCAAGACGGGAATGATAAAAGCAAATAAAAAAGGCGATAAAATAGCAAAATGTAAGAGCTGCAAAGTTAAGACCTCCTTTTTCTTTTTCTTAATTGAAAAATGCTCTATGTATCAACATATACAGTCAAACGACCTAGTCCAAATTATATCGCACTTTTCTGCAAGCTGCCATGCTTCGAACTGCAAAATGGGTCCTTATGAGTTCTTTTGACCTCAAAATAAGTCTAGCAAAAATATTGTCATTTGTATATTTAAAATCATTTCTGATCAAGCTGAATGTAAGGAGCTGGTCATGTGAAAAGAAAGGGATTGATGTGCTCGGGTTTATTCTGTTCCATTTTTGCAGGGGCATTCATTGTGAATCAATATGATGGGCGAGGCGATGTTGGAGCTGGTGAGGAATGGGAGCTTTATTTTTTAGAGCATCACCTGTCAGCCAGAATGAGTCAGGTGGAATCAAAAGATCTGCCGTTTGGTCCTCGAGAGTATATCCGGATTGTCAATAGATAGAAAAAGAGTCCCGCAATTAACGGAACTCTTTTTCTGATTATGAAGTAAAAAAACGAAGCAGAACTGTCGCACAAATGACGGTGCCTGCACCGCCGAGTCGGGTGGAAATTTGTGCGAACGGCATAAGGCCCATTCTTCCTGACGCTGATAAGATCGCGACATCACCAGTTCCGCCAAGACCGCTGTGACAGCAGGTAACGATCGCGGATTCAACGGGGTACATATTCATCAGCTTGCCCACAAAATATCCAGAAGCAATCATCGCGACAACAACTGAAATACAAATGACGACAAATGGTATAGAAATGACAGATGCCACGTCATCCAACGGAATAAAGAGGATGCCGAGGCCGACCATCAGCGGCCATGTAAAGCTTGAAGAAATAAATTTATAAAGCTGGTAAGCGCCATCCTCCATTTTTTTCGGCAGAATATTCGCATATTTGACGGCCGCCGCTGAAATAATCATTAAGATTGCGCCGGGAATAAAGATAAATTTCTCTAATAACCCGCCGAAAATAAAGAATGTACATGCGAGCAGAACACCGGCTCCCATCAATTTAAAATCAATTTTTGCTTCTGCTTCTTTCTGATTAAAAATCTCATTTGCTTTTTTAGATTTGACGAGACGCCCGTTTCCGTTTAGATCCGGGCGCTTATCGCCTAGTTTTTTCATCAAAGCAGCACATATAATTGCAAAAACGTTTCCGATAATAGCGGCAGGGACCAGCTGAGATACAAACACATCAGCAGATGAACCCAATATTTGTGAGTAGGCAATTGAAAGAGGTAAAATCCCTTCACCTATTCCCCCGGCAATAATCGGAACAACAACAAAGAAAAAGGAATCATAAGCGCTGTAGCCAAAAATAAACCCGACAAGGATGCCGGCTGTAACAGCCGCAATCGTTCCGGCTACCAGCGGTACGAACATTCTGATAAATCCCTGTATTAACACAACTCTGTTCATTCCGAGGATACTTCCCACAACAAGACAAGCGATATAAAAATAAAGGAAATTAGACGTTTTCATCAAGTTTGTTACAGCGTCTAAAGATGTTGAATTCAATACATGATAAAAGACTAAAAATGAAGGAACAAACAATGATAAAATAGCTGGGCCGCCAATATCCTTCAATATTGGAATGCGCTGTCCGATGTCTCCAAGAAACACACCCAGAATCATGATGATAGCAAACCCGCCTAGCATGTTTGAGGGAAGCTCATTGTAGTAGGCTGCAAGAATAATAATAATAGCTAACACTGTGTATAATGGCAGAGGAATCACACCGATTTCCCAGGCCCGAATTTTTCGAAAAAGATTTTTCTCATTTAGGTCTTTATGCTTATTTGAAATTGTCCCCGTTTTTGGAATTGCTCCCATGTCATACACCCCCATGTATTGTTTGTTACAGTCTACAAGAAAGCGTTAACACTTGATAGTTTTTTAAATTAAAAAATAAATAAAAAATTAAAATAAAAAGGACGTTTGAATTAGGATGAAGTCTGGAGAAGTGTCTCCCTAGGGAGAATGAATGACTATTTTTTCTTTTATATAGGGGAGATGTCCGATGAGGCCTGTTGAAGTGAAAATTGTTAATACATAAGCGCCATCGTCGTATAAACAAAAAGAGGGAGGCGGAGCTAATGAGGCTGAAAATTTTGGTGAACCTGAAAACAGGGCAGCCCCGAGAGCGCCCATCAGATGCCAGTTTCCAAATCCAAGCTCTGGGCCGGAGATTGGTGGAGTATATGAAATCAAACACAATCATAGAGCTATAGAAACCGCCATACAAGGTGCTGATCATCACACCTATGCAGCGTTGACCTATCGTATCGGCCGCGGCACATAAAAAAGCCTGGGAACAACAGATTGCGCTGAGACAGTTTTAATCTTTCTTGAATTAGCGTGGTGTAAGTATTTCTTTCTAAAGGAGTTGCGGTATAGAATCAAGAGATAAGACAGAAAACCCGCACTGATCGGAATGAACAGTGCGGGTTTTTTATAGATATTGCTTAATTCCATTAAGGTTTGCTGTATTGACATTGTACTGAAATACCGGCCGTCCGATTGTGCCGTATGCCATTTCCACATTCAGAACTTGAATGTCTTCAAGAAACTTTAAGTATTTCCGTATGGATACTTGAGAGATTTCTGTGTGTTTTGCCAAGTCTTCTGTCGTAAAAGATTCATTTTCAAATGACTGGATACTGGACCAAATGAGCTTCAGCGTGCTTTTTGTCAGCCCTTTAGGAAGCTGTACTTTTTCTGTCGCTTCTTTCTTTTGGAAAAGTTCGGCGTCCAGTTCTTTTTGGCTCATATTGCGATGGGTTGAGTATACCTTTTGTTTTCGTCTGTAATCAGACAGGGCAGTTTGAAACCGTTCAAATTCAAACGGTTTGATTAAATAATCGACAGCGCCGTAACGTAGTGTTCTTTTGATGACGTCAAGCTCGCTGGCCGCCGAGATGACAATCACGTCAACCGCTTCATTTTGTGATCTCAGCTCAGTTAGCAATTCAAGGCCATTTTTACCCGGCATATAAATATCGAGCAAAATAAGGTCGATATGATGTTCTCCTAAAATATGCAGAGCGCTTTGAAAGGAAGAGGCGATGCCTTTCAGCTGAAAGCCTTCTATTTGGCTTAAGTATCGTTTATTTAATTCACCCACCATGGGGTCATCTTCAACTATTAGTACATTAATCATGGTTTTCCTCCTTCGGTTCGTACGGGACGCGAAGACTGAATGTCGTTCCTTCATTTTCTTCGCTTGTGAGGATCATTTGGCCCTTTAGATTTTCAATGCTTTGCTGTGTGAAATAAAGGCCGAATCCCCGGTTTTTGCCCTTGGTTGAATAGCCTTGTTCAAACACGCGGGCTTGATCTTCTTTAGACATGCCAGCTCCTGTATCGGTAATTTCAATATCCAGTATGCTGTTATGAAAACGCATGGACATCGTGATTTGTTTTTTCGGCATATTAGTAACGGCGTCCAATGCATTGTTGACGAGATTTCCGATGATTGTAATGAGTTCATGAATAACTGAAGGGTCTGCCGCGTTCGGGATGACACCTTTGCATTCAATATCAAGATCTGCGCCTTGCTCTCGTATGAAGCTCTGTTTTCCGAGCAGAAAACCGGCCAGCACAGAACTTTTGACATCATTTATGATTTCGCTTGTTTCTGACTTTTGCTGGATCGCAATATCTTTAATATATTCTCCAAGATCGTCATACTCTTTCAGCTGGACGAGACCTAATATCACGTGCAGTTTGTTCATAAATTCATGAGACTGTGCTCTCAATGCGTTTGCATACATTTTAACACCTGAAAGCTGTTCAGCTAAATGTTTTACCTCGGTTTTGTCACGGAATGTCGCAATTGCTCCGACAGTTTGTCCTTTCAGATGGATGGGAACTTCATTAAACACCAGTTCTAATCCGTTAATGCGGACATCTCTGTCTTGAAGCGGTTTTTTGGTCTCAATGACCTTTTTTAAGCGGCTTTTCGGCAGAATGTCATTGACATCCTGATCGACGGGATTTGTGCTGATGCCCATTTTCACGAACAGGCGCTTTGCTTCCGCGTTGGCAAGTTTGATTTTGCCATGTTCATCGACAGCGAGTATCCCTTCCTTCGTTGATTCAAGCATCGCGCTCCGTTCCTCAAGAAGAGTCGCAATTTCATAAGGTTCAAGGCCGTACATAATATTTTTCACCGTACGGGCGACGATAACAGCTCCGATGACGCCGACAAAAATGCTGACGCAGATAATAAAGTAGAGCGGACGCAAGCTATGGCTGATCACTTCATCAATTTCATTGACGGTGATGCCGACGGCGACTGCACCGACTTGTTTTCCATTCTTCCCGTAGACAGGAACGAATGCTCTCTGCGATTTCCCGAGCGTACCGGAAGCGGTGCTGATATGGACATGACCTTTTAACACTTCGGATTCATCACCGCCGCTGAACTTTTTTCCGATTTTTTTCGGATCGGGATGGGTTTGGCGAATGCCGTTCATATCTATAACGACAACAAATTCTGTCCCGGTGATTTTCTGAACCCGCTTTGTGTAGCTTTGCAGCTCCTTCGGTTTTTCGCCTTTTTCTAAAGAAGAGGCTGTGATCGGCGCTTCTGCCACCATTTCTGCGGTCTGCAGCGCAGTGGCTTTTTCCTGATCTCTAATCCGAGTGGTGGTTTGGGCACCTACTGTAAAAAATGTAATGAGCAGTGCGATTAACACAACAATACAAACGAATATGGTGAGTCTGGTTTGCAGTTTCAATGTTTTTTTCATATAAAACTTCCTTATGTTTTATGATTCCTGCGTACTACTTTACCTTCAAAACGCGAGTTTGTGAAGATTTGGGACTGTAAATCGTAAAAAGGAGAAAAAATGGAATAATTTATCTTGTCAATGTGTTTTAAGTCCTCCATAATAAATGGGGTAGATTATAGAAAGGGACTTATTTATATGAAAAATACTTATTTGACAGGATACTTTCCGCTGATTGCGATCCTGCTTTTTAGTTCGTCTTTATCCATTTCAACTTCACTTTATGCGTTGAACATGCTGTCCTCATTTGGAATGTATGACGGAATTCTCGATTATTTTTCAGAGAAAGGGATCAGGCTTGCGTTATTTGCTGCCTTTGCTCTTTTATATTTTATGGTTCTCTCCGCTCTGAAATTAATTGCAAATACCGTGACTGAACTGTCGTTGCTATTTTTTGCCAATGATCCGGAAGGGAACAATCTGAAAACAATCAGATTGGGTTCCATGATTTATTTAGGCGGCGGGATTTTATCCTTTGTGCTCTTGCACAGTATCGTCTGGATTGTGATCTGGTTTGCGGTCGTCACGCTCGCTTACTTTGTGTTTATCGTATACCGAATTTATTCGACGCTTTCTCTCATGTCATTAGTCGGATTCATTCTGTTGGAACTGCTGTTTTGGTTTACCTTTGTTATCGGTATTCTGTTCATATTTATCAAGCTTTATAATAGCATAATGGCTAGCTTACCTGTGTAAGCTAGCCATTTTTTCGTTTACGGTAAAAATCTTTTTTTGATAGAAGGAGAGGGGAGCATACATTCATTTTTTTTGCCAAACCACTTATAACGGTTTTTGGCAATGAAAGAATAGACCATGTCTCGAAGAGGTTTCGGTACTGCGAAAAACAGGACGAAGAGCCGCCATGGGCCCCGCAGATGCCTGAAAACCTTAATGGCCGCAGTTGACTTTGTATACACTTGGCCATCTTCAATAAAGACAAAGCTGTCAAACTGATCAGTCGGGAGCCCGCTTTTTTTCAGCAGGCTACGTCCTGTTTCCGACTGCAGCGAGGTAAAAGAAATCAATCCTTCTGGATCACGTTTAATGATAAATTGCACGGCGCCGTTGCAGAGATTGCACACACCGTCAAACAGCAAAACGCGATTTGGAATTTGTTCTGATGCCACGCCAGATCCCCTCCTCTTTTTTTAATAAGCCGTTTGCAGCGTTCCTTTCCAGATGGAAAGCTGAGGGCTGATGCTGTGAAGATATTCAACGCTGCTCGGTGTATCTTTTCCGACCCAGACACCCATTGTATACGTATCTGTCAGGCCGACGAACCACATATCGTGATAATCATTTGATGTTCCTGTTTTCCCGCCGATATAAGGCGCTTTAAAGTATGCCTTTTTCCCTGTTCCGCTTTTTACAACGGAAGACATGAGTTTTTTCAGCTCCATGTTCGTGCGGACGCTGAAGATTTGAGTTGAATTGTCATTCCATTTATAAAGCGTCTTTCCTTTAAGGTCTGTCACCTTTGTAATGGCATGGCTCGGTGTATAGCTCCCGCTGTTGCCGAAAGTCGTATACGCCTTTGTCATCTCAAGAGGCGTCATGCCGTTTGTAAATCCGCCAAGAGCCGCCGGAAGACGGTAGTCGCTGTTGACAAGTTTGGCAAAATGATACGGCTCAATGTAGCTGAATGCTTTTTGGATGCCGACTCGGTCCAGCACTCTGATGGCCGGTGTGTTATAAGAATTCTTAAATGCCGTATCGACTGTCACTGTGCCATACGTGCGGTTATTGTAGTTTTGCGGACAATAATCCTTGCTGCAAAACTTGCTGGCATCAATTGTGCTGCTTGCTGTCGCGCCGGTCTTTTCAATATAGGGACCGTAATCAAGAAGCGGCTTAATGGATGAACCTGGTTGTCTGTATGCCTGGTAAGCGCGGTTAAAGTCATATTTTTGATAGTTTTTCCCGCCGGATAGAGCGATGATTTGATGCGTCTGGTGATTAATCACAGCCGCCCCGCCCTGTACGTTTGCATACGGGAGCTTCTCATTCATTTGTGCCACGACTTGATTTTGCATATACGGATCAAGTGCGGTATAAATTTTTACGCCGTCTTTCGTCAAAGTGCTGATTTTTGCTGACAGCTCGTTTTCAATCTTTTCTTTTTGTTTTCCTGACGCTTTTTGAATGCGTTTATCATAGCCTTCCGATTCAGAGACCAGCTTAGTGAACTCATCATTGACGTAGGAAACGTAGTCAGGATATTTGTCTTCTCTTTTTTCAATATCCAGTTTGATTTTTTGTTTGACGGCTTTTTTCAGTTCTTTATCAGTAATGACCCCGGCAGCTTTTAACCCTTTAAGCAAACGTTCTTGACGGCTTTTTGTGTAGTCAAAATGCTTGAGAGGATCATATAATGTAGGGTTATTAGGGATAGAACAGATAAAAGCCATTTCTCCCACTGTGAGAGATTTCAGCGGTTTGCTGAAATAGAATTCAGCTGCTGAACCGACACCATACACACCATTGTTGAAATAAATGGTATTTAAGTAAGCTTCAAGAATCTCATTCTTCGTATACTTTTTTTCTAGCTGATAAGAATACGCGAGCTCAGTCAGCTTACGGCTGATAGAGCGTTCATGGCTTAAATACAAGTTTCTTGAAAGCTGCTGTGTAATGGTGCTGGCTCCCTGGTCAATTTTATTGTCTTTGACGTTAGAAGCGGCTGCCCGCACCATTCCCATGAAGTCAAAGCCTTTATGCTCATAAAAATGATGGTCCTCAGACGTTAAGAAAATCTGTTTGACTTCCTCGGGAATCTTGTCAAATGGAACGAGAACACGATTTTCGTGGTCGCTGACGATCTCTGATACCAAGGATCCGTCCCTGTCATACATGTAGCTGTTCTGAACAAGACTGATATCTTTCAGATTAATATTTTTATCAAGCACCTGATCCAGAGACTTCATTTGTTTTACTTCTTTTCCGGAAGCGATAATTGTAAATGCAAACAATGGGATTATGCAAAGGAGCAAAATCCATCCGATTATTTTTCGTAACATGGCCACTCTCTTTTCTCCTAAATTCTAGCCATATCGTACCACTCTTTTGAGTTTACGAGAAGGTTAAATTTAGAAGATTCCTCAGTTTTTCTGTGAATCAGCTTGCTTTGGCATATGAATCTTTTCGGAATTTCTGCATGATCCAAAGCATGCAGGCGCCGGCAAAAAAGAGAAACGCTGTGACATAAAAGGCGGCTGAAATGGTAAAGTGGCTCGATATGATGCCGCCAAGAAGAGGTCCGAGCACATTTCCTAAAAAACGAAAGCTGACATTGTAGCCGAGAACTTCTCCTTGAATGCTGCCGGGAGCCTGAACGCGGATCGCCGCCGTGATGCATGGCAGCAAACCGCCCATCGCCATTCCAAATAAAAATCTGAAAACAAGGAGCACGCTGAGTGAGGACGCGAGCGCCTGCGGAATAAAAAAGAAGGAGGCGGCAAGTAAAAGTCCGATTAAAATGCGGCGGTGACCGTAGCGGTCGCCCAAATCTCCCCATTTTCTAGCCAGCAGCAAACTGCCAAGTCCTGTTGCTGAAAATGCCATGCCTGAGAAAAAGGCCAAATTGACAGGTCCGTGCAGCTCATTTACATATAAAGCGAGCAGCGGCTGGATACTGAAATTGCCTGTTTGAATCAACATGGTCAACAGCATCATCACCCAAAGAGCCGGATGGTGAAAAATATAGGAAAGCACTTCTTTTCGCGTGTAAGACGTACGTTTGGCTGCCGTCTCAGCCAGAGGCTTTTCTTTGACACCGAATAACACAAGAAGAACAGAAAAGAAAATCACAAAGGATGTGATAAAAAAGGTATACGTAAAGCCGAAACGATCGGCAAGCATGCCTCCTAAAAGCGGACCGAATAAACTTCCGGACACTTGGCCCATTTGCAGTGTGCCGAGTGTTTTGCCGGCTGAGCTCTTCGGAGTCTGGGCTGAAATCATCGCAAGAGATGTCGGGATAAACCCGGTTACAAGGCCCATCGCCATTCGCAGAAAAAACAATTGGTACACCGATGTAACAAAGCCCATGAATAAAATGCTGAGGGCAATGCCCGTTCCGGTGGCCATAAGGATTTTCTTGTATCCGCGTTTGTCTCCGAATCGTCCCCAAAACGGGGATACCAAAAATGCCATGAGAAATGTAATGCCGAACACATAGCCGCTCCACCTCTGCACAAAGCCATTTGAAAAAGTGCTGAGCGTCTCAATGTATAAAGAGAGAAAAGGAATAATCATCGTTGTGCTGGCCGAGACAAAAAAGTTCGCCAGCCACACAATGACAAAGTTTTTCTTGCGGATAGAAATATCATCACCTTCTTATTATTTCGGGTTCCTTACTCATTATAATGAAACGATTCATCATTTAAAAGAAACGAAGCGGCTGGGAAAATTCATTATTTTTAGAAAATGAAGAAAGGTCGAGAAAGGAAATTGATATACTATAAAGATAGCATTTTCTGATCGGAGGAAAGGCAGGTGTAAAAGGTGACGACAAATAGCTTACTCATTATTGATTTCGAATTTACGATGCCTGAGGGAAAGTACAGTCCGCAAAACTTTTTCCCGGAAATTATTGAAGCCGGAATTGTAAAATCGGTTGATGATGAAGTAGTTGAGACGTTTTCTAGCTATGTCAGGCCGAAAAAGTTCCCGAAGCTGACGAAGCGCTGTAAGTCTTTTTTAAAAATAACGCAAAAGCAGGTAGACGAAGGGATGAGGTTCGAGGATTTCATCCGTAAATTAAACGAGCTGGACCCAGAGAAAAACAGCACGATTATTACGTGGGGAAACATGGATATGAAAGTGCTGAAGCAAAACTGTATGTTTAACCATATCCCTTTCCCATTTAAAGGAGAAATGAGAGATTTATCGCTTGAATACAAAAACTTCTTTGGAGATCGGACACTTACGGGATTATGGAAAGCTGCCGAAGAATATGGAGACTCCGGAACAGGCACCCATCATCAAGCGCTTGATGACGCCCTTACAGCACACAAGCTTTTTAAACTTGTGGAACGGGATAAGCAGTACCTCGAAAAACCAAAACCGCCTACAATCGGTGAAAGAATTGATTTATCTGAACTGTTCAAGCGAGCGACGTAAAAACCCAATCTTTTGTCAGACTGGGTTATGGCCGGTTAACATATTCTTTTTCTAAAACGTCCAGATTATTCAGGGAGCGCTTTGCCCACTCCGAACCATCCGCATTCAATTTGGCTCTCAGCTGTGCTGCCGCCTCCCGCAGAGACTCGTTATAATCCGGCACTTCACCGTCATAAGGCTTTACCATATGATGAGGGATATTGGTCTGTTCGCCAAATGCGAGCGCTTTTCTCTCATGAAAAAATGGCACATCCGCCTGTTTTGGATGATGAAGGTCTCCTTGAGTGGGGTGGGTGAGAACCGCTTTGATTTTCACTAAATAATGCTGCGGCCTGCAAGCAGTAATCTCTCCTATGTATACCCCTGTCTTGTAAAATCCTTTAACGATAGATCCTGTTTCAAACGTACTCATCTGTCATCACCTCGCATTCATTCTATAAAAGTTCCAAGCGATTTGCTAGTGGGGAAGATCGGCGGGAAGCTTAATTGTGACCGTGGTGCCTCTTTGGGGGCTGCTGTTAAATGAAATGGTCCCGTGATGATGCTCAATAATTGAAAAGGTTACAGTGAGCCCGAGTCCTGTTCCGTTTGTTTTTAATGAGTAATAAGGTTCGCCGAGTTTTTGCATTTGATGGTCTGTCATGCCGACCCCATTATCTGAGATGGTAATGATAATTGTATGGCCGCTTCTTTTGGCTGATATGCGGATGATCCCTTTTCCGTGAGGGACCGCTTCAATGCTGTTTTTCATTAGGTTGATGACAGCCTGCTTCAGCTTGGTTGCGTCTCCGTATACACAAAGGTCCGGCTCTGCTTCCGCCTCGACAGTTACAGACTTGTAATTGGCATACGACACCATAAGGGCGCTTGTCTCTTTGATAAGTGCTGATAAATCAAATACCTCTTTTTCGTATAATTGCTGTTTGGCCATATCGAGATAGTTTGTAATAATGCCTTGTGCTCGGTCAAGCTCTGACAATACAAGCTTTTTGAAATCCGCACTCGACTTGTTTTGCAGGGTTTCGTCACTAAAAAGCAGCTGGACAAACCCACGGACAACTGTCAGTGGATTTCTGACTTCATGAGCGACGCTCGCTGCCAGTTCACTCACAATCGTCATTTTTTCAGAGTGGATAAGCTGGGAGCGCAAAGCGATATTTTCGGCAATGCTTTCGATAATATAAATGCTTAAAAGAAGAACGCTCAAACGAAACAGCTCTGAGACAGCTGCCTCATAAAGTAAAACATCTGGTTTTTGAAAATCTAGAATATGAAGTATAGAAAGAATCCAGCTGGAAGCGAAAAATAAGAAGAATTCCAAACAGCTGATCAATAAAGCCAGCAGCAATTTTTTCGCTTTGGACATGAGAGGCCATTTTTTCTGAAATAAAATTGGAATAATGATAAGAAAAGGCAGCAATGTGAAAACAAACATTGCGGAAGGTTCGTAAAACAGAAGTTCAAAACATAAGACAGCCGCGGCGACTGTAAGCCCGGAAGCAGTACTCACGTAAAATAAACAAAGGATAACAGGAATCAATTGAAGGCCGTATTGGATGTAGTCCATTTCATAAATAGGGAATATAATGCATAAAACAGAGGCGCTGCAGGCGAATAAAGTGACCAGCCCGCTGTTTATTTTGGGAACAAGAATCGCCGGTTTTCCAAGCCAAAACACTTGGTAGAGAAGAATAGGAAACAAAATAAAGCAGATGTGCAGGAGGTAGTCTTTTAGAATTTCCATTCGTGTGAAATCCTTTCGTATAAAATATATATCTATTATAACACTAAATATTAGAAGAAAAATACAAATTCCTTTATAAAGAACGCCTTTACGAATGAAGACGTAAAGGCGTTTAACAAGCTATATTTATGCTAATGCGGCTTTGATACGGCGCAGGCCGTCCTGCAAGGCTGCAAGAGAGCATCCTGCGTTCAGGCGCATAAATCCTTCTCCGCCAGGCCCGTATTTCGTTCCAGGCTCTAAAATCACTTTTCCCTTTTTTATCATTTTTTGCTGAAGCTCCTCATCGGACAAGCCATAAGCGCTGAAGTCGAGCCAGATGAGGTATGATGCATCCGGCTTCATCATTTTGACGTTTGGCAGCTCGGTGCTTAAAAAGGCTTCGGCTTCGTTCATGTTTTTCTCAAGGTAAGAGATTAATTCATTAAGCCACGGTCCGCCTTTTGAGTAAGCGGCTTCGATCGCAGTAACGGCAAACGCGTTCAGTCCGCCTAAACCATTGCGCTGCAGGCTTGCTGAAAACTTGGCGCGCTTTAGCCGATCCGGAATGATGATGGCAGATGCCTGTAACCCGGCGATATTAAACGTTTTGCTTGGCGCAACGCATGTCACAGATATCTTAGCGAAATCGTCAGAGAGTGAAGCGAATGGCGTATGTTGATGTCCGTAGAGCATTAAGTCGGAATGGATTTCATCCGATACAACTGTAACCCCGTGCTCAAGACACAATTCGCCGAGCTTCAGTAAATCCTTCCGTCCCCATGAGCGTCCTGATGGGTTATGAGGATTGCATAAGATAAACAATGTAACACTTGGATCGCTAAGCTTCGTTTCCAAATCTTCAAAATCCATTGCATACACACCGCCTTTTTTTAGCAGCGGATTATGTAAAATACGCCGGCCGTTTTTCTCAACCATATGATAAAAAGGCGTATAAACAGGAGGCTGGACAACGACTTGATCTCCAGGCTCTGTGAAAGCCTGTACCGCCATACTCAACGCTGTGACAACCCCAGGGCTGAATGTGATGCTTTCTTGGTTCACTTTCCAGCCGTGCCTGTTTTGCATCCATCCGCACACAGCATCCTTCGTTTTTTGATCTGGAGCCGTATAACCGAAAATTCCGTGGTCGAGGCGCTCTTTTAATGCATCGGTTATCACTTCGGGCGCACGAAAATCCATATCCGCCACCCACATCGGGAGGGCGTCTGTCGCGCCGAATAATTCACCTGTTTTGTCCCATTTGACCGATTGGGTGCCAAGGCGTTCTTCTCGTTTATCAAAGTTCATTCTATTACCCCCTCATCTTCTAAGCTTCACTATGATAAAATAGAGCTGTACATTTTATTATAAGCGGTGATGAATATGGAAGAAAGTCAAGCGGTCAGGGAAATGATCAAGATCATTTCTAAATGGGATCCGTTTACATATGGAGAAGAGTTTTATGAAACGGAGGCTGTTGATGTCGTACAGGCCGTCTATGATGAGGACGATACCGACACGCTGGCGAAAAGGATTCAGCATGTTTTTGAGCTTTCCTTTGAGCAAATGCTGCCAATTGACAGCTGCCGGGAAGTGGCAGGCCAGCTTTTATTCATTAAAAACAGCAGCTCCTGCACGCCTTAAAAAAACCGGTTCAGCACCGGTTTTTTTATTATTTGATAAACTCTGCAATGCGTTCGGACACGTATTCAGGCCGTTCCTCAGGCACCAGATGTCCAGTCTGGCGGAGAGAGTACAGCACAGAATCAGGCAAATCGCTGTGCAGCCGTTTACCAATCTCAACAGGCACGATTCGGTCGTTCTCGCCCCAAATCAATAGAGCGGGCTTGTTCATCTGTTTTAACTGGTCGGATTCTAAGTCTCCTTCTCTATGGCGGATAAACCTTGTCATTGCCTTGAAAATCTGCTCGTCTTGAAACGGTTTGCCATAGCCGTCAATCATTTCTTCATCAATCAGCGCTTTGTCATGAACAACATTTAATAAATTTTTCACCACTCCATTTTTCGAGAGCCAGCGCTTGATATAAAGATGAAAATACGGAAGGTGAGTCCCGAAAATGATCGATGGATGCGAACGCTTTAAATACCCTGAACTGCAAAGCAGCACAACCTTTGAAAAAAGCTCTGGCTTTAAGAGAGCGGCAGCGAGCGAAATCTGTCCTCCCATAGAATGACCGATAAGCGCAGCCTGTTTGACTTGAAGGTGCTCCAACATTCCAATGACAAGCTTAGCGAGGTTTTGATAGGTATAGATAAAGGTTTTTGATTTTTCAGATTGGCCGAAAGGGGGCAAATCAAGCGCAATGATGTCATACTTGTCCCGAAGAAGAGGGATGACTTTTCTGAAGCTGAAAGCAGATGATAAAAAACCGTGTATGCAGACCAGCGTTTGCCTGCCCGGATTTTGATAATGTTCGTAATATATATTTACGCCATGGACTGTAAGCCGTCTTGTTGGTGAAATCGCCTCCATTTGCATCACTCCCTTTCATAAGATGACTGTATTGTGCCCTGAAATTGTCAATTATAGTGGAAGTTGCTCCTCGTTTTTTTCTTAGCATTCGTCAAAAAACGTGATATAATGTCATGAGATTTCTTGACATGCAAAGGTGTGAATCGAATGAAATTGACGGAAAAAGAAACAGAAATATTAGAAATTTTAGACGAGAACAGCCGCGCCGACTTAGAAACAATCGCAAAGATGGCGGGCATCCCTGTAAATGAAGTGCAAACAATTATTGATAAACTGGAAAAAGAAAAGGTGATCATCGATTATTCCGCTATGATTGACTGGCGAAAAGTTGACGGACATGAAGGCGTCACAGCCATGATTGACGTCAAAGTAACGCCGAAGCGGGGAGTCGGTTTTGATGAAGTAGCGGAACGGATTTACCGATTTCAAGAGGTTGAATCAGTTTATTTGATGTCAGGCGTGTACGATTTGTCTGTCGTAATCCGCGGCAATTCGATGTCTGACGTAGCGCGCTTTGTTTCAGATAAACTGTCTACGCTTGATTCAGTTGTTTCTACGACAACTCATTTTATCCTGAAAAAATACAAACATGACGGCAAAGTGTTTGAAACAGGAGATGACGACAAAAGAATCGTGGTGTCACCGTAAATGACTTCGTATTTATCTGACTATGTACAACAAATAAAACCATCCGGCATCCGCAAATTTTTTGATTTGGCGGCAACGATGGAAGGCGTCATTTCTCTGGGCGTCGGCGAGCCTGATTTTGTTACCGCATGGAATGTCCGCGAAGCAAGCATTCTTTCCCTTGAACAAGGGTATACGTCATATACGGCAAATGCCGGCTTATACTCATTGCGAGAAGAAATCAGCCGTTATTTGAGCAGCAGGTTTGGCCTGAACTACTCGCCGGACAATGAGCTGATTGTGACTGTAGGGGCAAGTCAGGCTTTGGATATCGCGATTCGCGCCATTGTAAATCCGGGTGAGGAAGTCATCATTCCTGAGCCGTGTTTTGTGGCGTATGATGCGCTTGTTTCTTTGGCAGGCGGCATCCCGGTTCACGTCCATACAACGGCGGATAAAGGATTTAAAGCGACGGCTGCGGATTTTGAAGCCGCAGTCACTGAAAAAACAAAAGCCATTCTCATCTGTTCGCCATCGAATCCGACTGGTTCAGTTTATTCGAAGGAAGAGCTGAAGGAGATTGCACAATTTGCTCAAAAACATGATGTCATCGTCTTAGCTGACGAGATCTACGCTGAGCTGACATATGATGAGGAATTTACAAGCATAGCAGCACTGCCGGATATGAAGGAACGCACGGTTGTCATTTCGGGCTTTTCAAAAGCGTTTGCGATGACGGGCTGGAGGCTCGGTTTTGCCGCAGCGCCCCCTGTGCTCCGGGATGCAATGCTTAAAATTCACCAGTACGCGATGATGTGTGCACCTTCAATGGCGCAGTTTGCTGCCCTTGAAGGTTTAAAGAACGGCATGGAAGACGTAGAAAAAATGAAAAAAAGCTACCGCAGGAGGCGGAATTTGTTTGTGGAAACACTCAATGAAATTGGCCTCAGCTGTCATCATCCAGGCGGGGCTTTCTATGCTTTCCCATCCATCAAAAGCACGGGAATGAGTTCGGAGCAGTTTGCAGAAGAGCTTCTGACACAGGAAAAAGTGGCTGTTGTTCCGGGAAGTGTGTTTGGTCCGAGCGGTGAAGGGTATATCCGCTGTTCATACGCAACCTCGATTGAGCAGCTTCAAGAAGCGCTAGTCAGAATAAAACACTTCCTGCATAAAACAACATAAAAAAAAGATACGAACTTTTTGTTCGCATCCAATAAAAGGGGGGGAATACTAGAAAGCCTTTGGTATTCAGTTTCCCCCCTTTTGCTGTGCATAAACCTGATTTTTTAATAAAAAGTTTTTTTGCGAAAATGAGACATGTGTGATATAATTTTAAATTGCGTATAAACAGTTATTTAATTTAACTTAGGAGTTGTTATGAATGGCAGCAAAATTTGAAGTAGGCAGTGTTTACACTGGTAAAGTTACAGGATTACAAGCGTATGGTGCGTTTGTTGCATTAGATGAAGAAACTCAAGGTTTAGTACACATTTCTGAAGTGACTCACGGTTTCGTAAAAGATATCAACGAGCACCTTTCAGTTGGCGATGAAGTACAAGTAAAAGTACTTGCTGTTGATGAAGAAAAAGGAAAAATCAGCCTTTCAATTCGTGCGACACAAGCTGCACCAGAGAAAAAAGAAAGCAAACCAAGAAAGCCTAAAGCTGCGCAAGTAAGCGAAGAAGCTACTACACCACAAGGTTTCAACACATTAAAAGATAAGCTTGAAGAGTGGATTGAAATGTCCAACCGTAAAGACCTTATCAAAAAATAAGCATGAAAAAAGCACCGGACATTCCTGTCCGGTGCTTTTTAATTACGCAAAATCCCAAAACATGGTGTTTCGGGATTTTGCCCTTTGATCCTATCGCATTTCAGGATTTGCTGCTTCTTCACGTGATCTTTCCTCACTTGGCTTAAACAGCAGACCGAGGTTGATTAAGCCGGCGATTCCGACAAGTCCGTAAATGATGCGGGAAAGAGCTGACCCTTGGCCGCCGAAGATAGCCGCTACTAAGTCAAATTGGAAAAATCCGATCAGTCCCCAGTTAATAGCGCCAATGATGGTTAAAACAAGACAAATTCTCTGAATGGTACTCATGTTTTACAACCTCCTCCATGAATTATTAAAACAGTTATAGATTGTGACATATTGGAGAATCTATACATGCATTCTCCATAACGAGGGAAACTGGTTTACCCTCACCTATATCAGCTTCTTTCCCGGCATCGTGCTGTATGAAACCATACGATATGTATCCGGTGAGAGCGGATTGCTTTACATGGACTGGAGACATTCTGCATAATGAAAATCTAAGGAGGAGATGTCATGCAAAACTTTACATACTGGAATCCGACCAAATTAATTTTCGGGCGCGGAGAAGTGGAAAGACTGCCGGAGGAACTCAAATCTTACGGAAAAAACATATTGCTGATCTACGGAGGCGGAAGCATTAAGCGCAGCGGCCTGTATGATCAAGTGATTGAACAGCTGAATAAGGCCGGAGTGACCGTGCATGAATTAGCAGGTGTAGAACCAAATCCGCGTGTGGCGACTGTTAATAAGGGTGTTGCCATCTGTAAAGAACACAACATTGATTTCTTGCTTGCTGTCGGAGGCGGAAGTGTCATCGACTGTACAAAAGCGATTGCCGCTGGAGCGAAGTATGATGGTGATGCGTGGGATATCGTGACGAAAAAACATCAGCCGAAGGATGCTCTGCCATTCGGAACCGTATTAACTCTCGCAGCGACTGGTTCTGAAATGAACTCAGGCTCGGTGATTACAAACTGGGAAACAAAAGAAAAATACGGCTGGGGCAGCCCGCTCGTATTCCCTAAATTCTCGATTCTTGATCCAGTGAATACGTTCACTGTTCCTAAAAATCATACGATCTACGGTATGGTTGACATGATGAGCCACGTCTTCGAACAATACTTCCATCATGTCTCAAACACGCCGTATCAGGACCGTATGTGTGAATCACTTCTGCGCACAGTCATTGAAACAGCGCCTAAGCTGATCAATGATCTTGAAAATTACGAATTGCGTGAGACGATCCTATACACAGGAACAATCGCACTAAACGGCATGCTTTCTATGGGTGCAAGAGGCGATTGGGCAACTCATAATATTGAACATGCAGTATCGGCTGTTTATGATATTCCGCATGCCGGCGGACTGGCGATCTTGTTCCCGAACTGGATGAGACACACATTGTCTGAAAATCCTGCCCGCATGAAACAGCTTGCAGTTCGCGTGTTTGGTGTTGAAGAAGCAGGTAAAACAGACGAAGAAATCGCACTTGAAGGAATCGATAAGCTGTCTGCGTTCTGGACAAGCCTTGGCGCGCCTTCACGTCTTGCTGATTACGATATTAATGATGAGCAGCTTGATACAATTGCCGACAAGGCCATGGCTAACGGTGCCTTCGGCCAATTTAAATCACTTAACAAGGAAGATGTGCTTGCCATTTTAAAAGCATCTCTATAATAAAAAAGGGGAAATAGCCATTTGGCTGCTTCCCTTTTTCTATGTTACAATGGAACGTCTATTTTTTTATCAGCACCATTTGGAGGTTTTACAATGGAAAATTTCACTTATTATAACCCAACAAAGCTAATCTTCGGCAAAGGCCAGATTGAACAATTAAGAAAAGAAGTAAACCAATACGGCAAAAATGTACTGCTCGTCTACGGAGGCGGAAGCATTAAACGCAACGGCCTCTATGATCAAGTTACAAGTATTTTAAAAGAAGAAGGGGCTCTTGTTCATGAGCTGTCAGGTGTAGAGCCGAATCCGCGTCTGGCGACAGTTGAAAAAGGCATAGACCTATGCAGAGAGCATCACATTGATTTTCTGCTTGCTGTCGGCGGCGGAAGTGTCATTGATTGTACAAAAGCGATTGCAGCGGGTGTCAAGTACGATGGCGACGCTTGGGATATCTTCAGCAAAAAAGTAACAGCAAAGGATGCGCTGCCATTTGGCACTGTTTTAACCCTTGCGGCGACAGGCTCTGAAATGAACCCTGATTCCGTGATTACAAATTGGGAAACAAACGAGAAATATGTATGGGGCAGCAATGTGACACATCCGCGTTTCTCTATTTTAGATCCTGAAAATACATTCACTGTCCCAGAAAATCAAACTGTGTACGGCATGGTTGATATGATGAGCCACGTATTTGAACAATACTTCCATAATGTCAAAAATACGCCGCTTCAAGACAGAATGTGCTTTGCGGTTCTGCAGACAGTCATCGAAACAGCTCCTAAGCTTCTTGAAGATCTGGAAAACTATGAGCTTCGCGAAACTATTTTGTATGCAGGCACTATCGCTCTAAACGGCACCCTGCAAATGGGTTACTTTGGCGACTGGGCATCACATACAATGGAGCATGCTATTTCAGCTGTATACGATATTCCGCATGCGGGCGGACTGGCGATTCTCTTCCCGAACTGGATGAGATACACGCTTGATACAAATGTCGGCCGTTTTAAAAATCTCATGCTCAACATGTTTGACATCGATACTGAAGGCAAAACAGATAAAGAAATCGTGCTTGAAGGAATCGACAAGCTGTCTGCATTCTGGACAAGTCTTGGCGCGCCTTCTCGTCTTGCCGATTACGATATCGGAGAAGAAAAGCTTGAGCTGATTGCGGATATCGCAGCCAAAGAAATGGAACACGGCGGTTTCGGTAATTTCCAAAAACTGAACAAAGATGACGTGCTTGCCATCCTTCGCGCGTCTCTATAATTCTTTAGGGCGGAATCCAGTCATTCCGCCCTTTCTTCTTCACTTGATTTAACAGATAAGTTCATATAAAGTGAAAGAGAAAACATTATACCGTTATGGAGGGACAAGCAATGACGCATGTACGCTTTGACTACTCAAAAGCATTGACTTTCTTCAACGAACATGAACTTACATATTTGCGAGACTTCGTAAAAACAGCACACCATAATATTCATGAAAAAACAGGCGCGGGCAGCGATTTTCTAGGCTGGGTGGACCTCCCTGAACATTATGATAAAGAAGAATTTGCGCGGATTAAAAATAGCGCAGAGAAAATCAAATCTGATTCTGATGTATTGCTTGTCGTCGGTATTGGGGGCTCTTACCTCGGTGCGCGGGCTGCAATTGAAGCACTTAACCACGCGTTTTACAACACTTTGCCAAAAGCAAAGCGCGGCAATCCGCAAGTTATTTTCATCGGAAACAACATCAGTTCATCTTACATGAAAGATGTTATGGATCTTCTTGAAAATGTGGACTTCTCTATTAATGTGATTTCTAAATCAGGTACGACAACTGAACCTGCAATTGCTTTCCGTATTTTCCGTAAGCTTCTTGAAGAGAAATATGGAAAAGAAGAAGCAAAAACGCGAATTTATGCGACAACTGATAAAGAACGCGGCGCATTAAAAACGCTGTCTAAAGAAGAAGGCTTCGAATCCTTTGTTATCCCTGATGATGTAGGCGGCCGTTATTCTGTGTTAACAGCTGTTGGCCTCTTGCCGATTGCTGTCAGCGGCGTCAATATTGACGACATGATGAAAGGCGCGCTGGATGCGAGCAAGGATTTTGCAACATCTGAATTGGAAGAAAACCCTGCATACCAATATGCGGTTGTTCGCAATGCGCTTTATAATAAAGGCAAAACAATCGAAATGCTCATCAACTATGAACCGGCGCTTCAATACTTTGCAGAATGGTGGAAGCAGCTGTTTGGAGAAAGTGAAGGAAAAGATGAGAAGGGCATTTATCCTTCTTCAGCTAACTATTCAACAGACCTTCATTCATTAGGCCAGTATGTACAAGAAGGCCGCAGAGACTTATTTGAAACAGTGCTGAACGTAGAGAAACCTAAACATGAACTGACAATCGAAGAAGCCGATAATGACCTGGACGGCTTAAACTATTTAGCTGGAAAAACGGTCGATTTCGTTAACAAAAAAGCATTCCAAGGTACGATGCTTGCCCATACAGACGGAAATGTTCCGAATTTAATCGTTAACATTCCTGAGCTGAATGCATATACTTTTGGATACCTTGTATACTTCTTCGAAAAAGCCTGCGCGATGAGCGGCTATCTCCTTGGCGTCAATCCATTTGACCAGCCTGGAGTAGAAGCGTATAAAGTCAATATGTTCGCCTTGCTTGGCAAACCTGGTTTTGAAGAGAAAAAAGCAGAGCTTGAAAAACGTCTGGAAGATTAATGTGAGAAAGCTGACTGGCTTGTGCCAGTCGGCTTTTTATAAAATCAGAGAGGTGCTGATGGTTTATGAAACAATTGGTTAAACAACTCGTGATTGCCGGTTTTTCAGCAGCTGTTCTAAGTATCCTTATCTCCTTCGATGCCGTGTCCACAGAGCATTCTTCAACCTTTAGCGGCACACAGTCAACCTTTTTTATCCACGCCTTTCTCCTTATTGGTTTGCCGCTTGCGCTTTTTACTGATGCGGTTCACCGAATTTTGCATTTAAAACGATCGCATACTCTTTTCACTAAATTAGGACTCTATGCCGCTGTTGTTTATCTTTCAGGGGAATCAGCTGCAGGGCTTGCAGCGGCACTGGCTGTTTACTTTTTAATTGAATGCGCTTTCTTTTTTGTCGGCCGTACGAAAGAAACAACGATTTCCATGTAGTTCGCCTCTGAATGAAGTCTTGGTCGACAGGACAGGATAAGTGAAAAAGGGGCATGTTTATGATTACAATACCTTCTGCAATAGATGGGCAGACTTTTCTGTTTCAAGAATTGGAACAAGTAATGAAGCCGCTCGGTTATGTGATAAACGGCGGCTGGGAATATGATCACGGCTACTTTGATTATAAAATTGATGACACAAATGGCTATTTGTTTGTAAGGGTTCCGGTCCATGCGGTACAGGGAAGTCTTGATGAATGCGGAGCAGCCGTCCGAATCGGAACGCCATTTATGCTGAGACAAGTGTTTCAGACAGGTCTTGACGATGATGCCAAGGGAGGGCCGTTTCAATCACTGTTTAATCAATTTTCCGAACCGGAAAGGCGAGACGCGGAAATTGATCCGGCGTACTTAGATATCGGCGCTGCTCTGATGAAAGAATTGGAGGATGTTCTGCTGCATTAGATCGCTAGGAATTGGTCTGTTTTGAGCACCATGTATGAAGGAGGAGGGGAAAACATCGGCCCTTCCTCTTTTAGTATGCCGATAATTGTTATGTTTTGATCAAGGAAATAGAGGACACATGTTTTGTAAGCCGCTCCTCTTAGATTGTCAGGAACAGAAAGAAGCTTCACGCGTTCGTCAAGTGTCAGATTGATCCCATTTTGCTTAGAAGGCCGTAATTTGACTTGGTAATGCTGCAGCATCGCCCGGCTGATCAATTCCGAAGTTCCGATGATATGATTAGCGCCTGCCCGTTCCGCATTAGTGACAAACCGGTCAGTCAAAATCTCGACGATGCAGTAAGCAAGAGGGTTAAGCCCTTTTACTGATAAAAGAATCAGCACTGACAGCATATCTGCCTCAGCTTCACTTTTATACTGATCGGCTGTTATCATCACTGCTTCCGCTTCAGTAATATTGGCCCGTTTCAGTGTCTCATCATCGGCAGCATGCCCGCGTATGAAATGGACGTTTTCGATCAGCGGGCCTTCTTTTAGCGATTCATCGATTAGTACAACTGTTTTGGAAGGGGCCGTAAACTGCAGGTCATTCAGCAGCCGGTTTGTTTTTTCATTCCACCCAATGATAATAATGTGGCCGCGCCCTTTATAAGCGACCTTTCCTTCGATGTAGCGATGCTGTCTGCTGAATACTGCCGCTGATAATGTGGCGAAATAAGCGGTGACAAAGCTTGCTCCGCTCAAAATCAGCAGGATTCCGGCCGCCTGTCCCAGCGGCGTGTGCGGCACATAATCACCATAACCGACAGTCGAAACTGTAACGATAGCCCACCAAATGCCCTCAAATACTGAAGTAAACTGTTTTGGCTCAAGTATATAAATGATTTGGCCAAACAAAAGAATCAGAAATAAAATAATAACTCCGATTCGGATAAATAACGGCCACCTGAGCCATGAAATAAATATCCGATTTGATTTCATTCTTTTTCTCCTTCTTCAGATAATGAGATCGATAAAATCTGTTTAATAATCGTGTTTAATTTCTCGTTTAGCTTTTCCTGGCCGTACATACCTCGGGCCTGCTTCATTAAATCAGCGGTATCATCATCAAGCTGGATTAGCGGTTCATCGATTTCCGATTCATTATAAAGCTGGATAAACGTGTCCAGGCCTTCATTCATCCGGTCGATTGCGGTGCTTAGCTGTTCCTTTTCCTCACTCGTCACTTTCATGGCTTCTATCACACCTGTGCTTTTTTCTAACAGTATGTCCCACTTCCGATGATGTTTTTCAAATAATACACAAATCATATAAAACGGAATTCTCCATAGACTAAAACAAAAAGGATGAAAAAAAAGATGACGATCATGCAAAGGACGATCGTGGTTTTGATCGGTACGCAGCTGGCGGCATCCGCGGTCATTTTGTTTATTTTCGATTTGAATTCATATAATCACTTTTCCGGCAGCTTTTCCTGGCTTCGTTTTTTGAAAGGGCTGACTGGCAGCTTTTCCTTTTATCTATTTTTAGCAGGATTGCTTTTTCTGCTGGGTGGAATGTGTGCTCCGAGCCGGAAGAAGCGCATTTCTGTACACGAGAAAGAAAACTCATTAAAATAATCGTAATAAACAAAGATATGATCATGGAAAAGGATGATGAAAAATGCTGTTTATATTTTTAACAATAGCCGCATTGGGATTGTCGTTTTGGGCACAATTTAAAGTGAAGAGCAACTTTGAAAAATATTCAAAAGTGGAAGCCTCAAGCGGACGTACAGGGGCAGAAACGGCAAGACGGATTTTAGATATAAACGGTCTTTACGACGTGCCGGTCGAACCGGTAAGAGGCACTTTAACAGACCATTACGACCCGACAACACGGGTGGTGCGTTTATCTGAGCCGGTCTATTACGGCCGCTCGATCTCCGCCATATCCGTAGCTTCCCATGAAGTCGGACATGCTTTGCAGCATCAGGAATCATATGGTGCGCTTGTGCTGAGACATAAAATCTTCCCAGTCGTGAATTTTGCATCCGGTGTAGCTCCCTTGCTTTTCCTAGGAGGCATGCTTCTCGGCAGCCTGAATTTGATTGGGCTCGGCATCATCCTGTTTTCAGCCGCTGTCTTTTTCCAGCTGATTACATTGCCTGTTGAATTCAATGCAAGTTCACGAGCGAAGCAGATTATTGTGTCAGAAGGATTCATCCGAAACAATGAAGAAAATGGGGTAAATAAAGTGCTGAGCGCAGCCGCCTTAACGTATGTGGCCGCCGCCCTGGTTTCCCTGTTTGAGCTTCTGCGCTTTGTGATGATCTTCTTAAACGGTCGTAATGAGAATTAACGTTGAGGAGGTGGCCCCTTACCATTTATGGTAAGGGCTTTTTTTGCTTATATTACAATTGATCGCCATTTTTGTTTTGATTGGCATTACGGCTGTTTTTGTTGCAGCAGAATTTGCGATCGTCAAAATCAGAGGTTCAAAAATCAATCAGCTCATCGAAAGCGGTGACAGCCGGGCGCTTGCCGCACATAAAGTCATCTCTAATCTTGACGAATATTTATCAGCATGCCAGCTTGGGATTACAATTACTGCTCTCGGCCTTGGGTGGCTGGGGGAACCGACATTTGAACGCATTCTTCATCCTTTATTTACAATGACAGGTATTCCGGAACCGTTTAACCACATTGTCACATTTATAGTTGCATTTATCATCGTCACTTTTTTGCATGTGGTGATGGGTGAGCTTGCCCCAAAAACCGTTTCGATCCAAAAGGCTGAAGCTGTCAGTTTGTGGATCGCAAAGCCGCTGATTTGGTTTTATAAAATTACGTATCCATTTATTAAGGCATTGAACGGCTCTGCAAGTTTTCTTGTCAAATTGTTTGGCTTTCATTCAGTAAAGGAGCACGAGGTCGTCATCAGTGAAGAGGAACTGAGGCTGATTCTTTCAGAAAGCTATGAAAAGGGAGAAATTAATCAGTCTGAATTCCGCTATGTGAATAAGATTTTTGAATTCGATAACCGGGTAGCAAGAGAGATTATGATTCCGCGGACAGAAATGGCGATCATCTCTCTGGAGCAGTCGCTGGAAGAAGCGATCCATCATATCATTAATGAACGGTATACACGTTATCCTGTCATTAAAGAAGACAAGGATCATATTTTAGGGATCATCAACAGCAAGGATATGTTTAAAGCTTATTTTCTCGGACAGTCAATTAATTTGGAGCAGATCATGAGGCCTGTCATCAGGGTCATTGAAAGCATTCCTGTTCAGCAGCTTTTGATCCGCATGCAGAAAGAACGGATTCACATGGCCATTCTCGTAGATGAGTACGGGGGAACGGCAGGACTTGTCACTGTTGAAGATATTATTGAAGAAATCGTCGGGGAAATCCGCGATGAATACGACCAGGATGAAACGCCGCATATTTTGAAAAAAGGCGAGCACCATTATGTTATGGATGGAAAAGCGCTTATTGATGAGGTAAACGATCTGCTCGATATTGCCATTGAAAACGAAGAAATTGATACAATTGCAGGCTGGCTTCTAACGCAAAAAATGGAGCTGGAAGCAGGAGATGTGATATACGCGGAGGGCTGTGAATTTAAAATCCTCGACGTCGAAGATCATCACATTCGTTTTATAGAAATAAAAAAAACCGACTTTTTATAAAAAACAGCCGGCATTTTGAACGGCTGTTTTTTGACGTCTTCTGGTTTTTCAAAAAAAGCAATGCTGTTACGCCTTTTTTCTACATAAGATATACAGACCGCACACTGACACTGAGGAGGGAGTAGCTGTATGAAAAAGGCTTGGTGGAAGGAATCGGTTGTCTACCAAATTTACCCGCGCAGCTTTAAAGATTCAAATGGCGACGGAATCGGGGATATTCAAGGCATAAGATCCAAGCTTGATTACATAAAAGAGCTGGGCGCTGATGTTATCTGGATATGCCCTATATACGATTCACCCAACGCGGATAACGGCTATGACATTAGGGATTACGAAAACATATTGAGCGATTTCGGAACCATGGCGGACTTTGACCAGCTGCTTGATGACATTCATGAGCTGGGCATGAAGCTGATTATGGACCTTGTTGTGAACCATACAAGCGACGAGCATCCATGGTTCATCGAATCCCGTTCATCTATCCACTCCGACAAACGCGACTGGTATATTTGGCAGGATGGCAAAAACGGAAACGCGCCGAACAATTGGGAAAGCATTTTCGGCGGGCCGGCATGGAAGTGCGATCAAAAGACAAACCAATACTATCTTCATCTTTTTGATCAAAAACAGCCTGATTTGAATTGGGAAAATAAAAAAGTGAGAAATGCCATCTATGACATGATCAATTGGTGGCTTGATAAAGGAATTGACGGTTTTCGAGTGGATGCGATTACTCATATTAAGAAAAAAGAAGGGCTTCCCGATATGCCTAATCCAAAAGGGCTGAACTATGTTCCTTCCTTTCTCTATCATATGAATATTGACGGCATAATGGATTTGCTGACAGAGCTGAAAAAAAATACATTTTCCCGCTATCCGATTATGACAGTCGGTGAAGCAAACGGTGTCACTGCAAAGGAGGCGGCAGATTGGGCTGGAGAAAAAAACGGCATTTTCAGCATGATTTTTCAATTTGAGCATCTCGGCCTGTGGGATGTAGAGGTCAATGAAAACATTGATATCGTTTCCTTTAAACGAGTGTTAACTGACTGGCAGGACAGTCTTGAGGGAATCGGCTGGAATGCTTTGTTTATGGAAAATCACGACCAGCCTCGTTCAGTTTCTGTGTGGGGAGATGACGAAGTATACATGAAGGAAAGTGCAAAAGCGCTTGCTGCTGTCTATTTCCTCATGAAAGGCACACCGTTTATTTATCAAGGACAGGAGCTCGGCATGACAAACGTGGCGTTTCCGTCTATTGAGGACTATGATGATGTCGCCATGAAACGGATGTATGAAAGAGAAACGGCGAAAGGCGCTTCGCACGAGGATGTAATGAAGATTATCTGGAAAAAAGGGAGGGACAATTCCCGAACGCCAATGCAATGGAATGCTGATCCATACGCCGGGTTTTCTGAAGCCAAACCGTGGATCGGGATCAATGAGAACTACAAATGGCTGAATGCCGAGGCGCAAACAAACGACCGAACATCTGTCCGCCATTATTACAAAAGCTTGATCAAGCTGCGTCAAACATATGATGTGTTTATCTACGGGACATATGAGCTCATCTTACCTGAGGATCAGCAAATCTTTGCCTATCTTCGGAAAGGCGAGAGCCATACTGCACTGATTGCGGCCAACCTGACAGGAATGCCCGCCTTTTTCAAACACGCCGGAATACCGTTGTCATCAGACGCACTTGTATTGTCAAATGTTGAAACAGACCAGCATCAGCATATGACATCAGCACTGTTACAGCCGTATGAAGCAAGAGTATATGTATGGCACTAAACTCCAGCCAGAGACTGGAGTTTTTCATTTTTTTCAGGTTTATGAGAGCGGTTTAACAGGAAAAAAAGAACACAGAACGAAATAGCAAATAGAGCAGACAAATGAAAGGAGAAACAAATGCTGAAAACACTTCAAATCAACACGAACAAACGAGATGAAATGATTGAAATCACGAGCGAAGTGGAGGCCTTTCTTCAAGAAACAGGTGTAACAAGCGGTGCGGCGCTGATTTACTGTCCGCATACAACTGCGGGGATTACCATTAATGAAAACGCCGATCCCGACGTCAAAAAAGATATGCTTAGAAGGTTTGATGAAGTGTATCCGTGGGAACACGAGCTTGACCGCCATATGGAGGGCAATACAGCTGCGCATATGAAGTCGAGTACAGTGGGAGCTTCACAGCATGTCATCATTGATAACGGCCGGCTCATTCTTGGAACGTGGCAGGGCATTTATTTCTGCGAATTTGACGGCCCGCGCACTCGGACATGCTATATCAAAATCATGGAATAGCAGGAGGTTTTTCATGACGAAATGGATGAAAACATTATCACTGACGAAACCTGTTATTCAGGCGCCGATGGCCGGCGGGCTTGTCACGCCTGGCCTGGCAGCCGCTGTGTCAAATGAAGGCGCGCTTGGAAGTCTGGCATCGGGATATCTCAATCCGGACATGCTTGAAAAGCAAATCAGTGAGATGCCGCAGCTGACTGATCGAGTATTTCAGGTGAATGTGTTTGTTCCGGAAAGCAGAAAGGAACCGGAGGAGGACAGCGTTCAAAGGTGGAAAAGCAAAATTCCATTCGCCGAACAGGCTCCGCCATTTTCTTCGGAGGAAGAAGAGTGGGAGGACTTCCATAAAAAAATGAACATCATTCTTAAACACAATGTAAAAGCCTGTTCATTTACGTTTGGCATTCCGCCGGATGAAAGCATTCAAGCATTAAAGCAAAATGGCTGCTCTCTTATCGGGACAGCTACAACTCCGCAGGAAGCCGTCCTGCTTGAAGAACGCGGGATGGACATAATCGTCCTGCAAGGAAGCGAAGCGGGCGGCCACCGCGGATCTTTTCTCCCGGTCAGCGGAGAATCCGCGCTTGGCCTCATGTCGCTCATTCCCCAAGCGGCAGATGCTGTTTCCGTTCCGGTGATCGCGGCTGGCGGAATTGCCGACCGGCGCGGCGTTCAAGCCGCTCATTGTCTTGGGGCCCAAGGCGTGCAGGTCGGAACACCTTTTCTCCTGTGTGAGGAATGTGAAGCCTCTGAAACATACAGACATGAATTAAAACAGGCAAAAGGAACAGACACACGCCTTACTGCATTGTTTTCAGGAAAGCCTGCGAGGGGTATAGTTAATCAATGGATGAAAGAGCAGCAGGCTGAGGAGGTGAACGCGCTTCCATATCCATTGCAAAACACGCTGACAAAACCGATGAGAAAGCACGCTGCCAAAGAAAAAGATTCCGGCCGCATGTCCCTGTGGGCGGGACAATCTGTCGGAATGCTGAACGGACCTATTGATGTGAAGACGCTGTTGGCAGAGCTTTGCCGAACGTAACTTGAAAAAAAGAGGTGACAGATGATGAACATTCTTCAATATTCTTATAAAAAAAGAGGGAAGATTGAGTTTGTATTTGAAGGCTGGCCTCACTCAAAAGTTACAATGGCTCCTATAAAAGGCTACTATTTTATCCGCTTTATTAAATGGAGCAGCCTGGATCCAATCGTGACAAGAAATGACCTTGAAAAAATGGAATGGGCTGCAAACCAGTATTTTGGCACAGCCCCTTTTTATCGAAAACGAAAAGCGTTTGAAACCCCATCATCTCAACAATAGGCGATGGGGTTTTTAGCGGACGATTCGGTAAAGAGACGGAACATCCAGTCTGGTCGCCTGGGGCAGAAGATAAGCTTTTTGTACGGCTCCGTTTCTTCTAAAAGAATTCAGCCTATCGATAATTTGCTGTCCGCTTAAGATCCCGAGACCATGGGCAAAATATTGATTTTCTCCGAGTAAAATAACATTTTCGCCTCTCCACTGTGCTTTTTGCGGATCAAAGTCAGGATTCTTAAAATACAAACAATCTCCAAGGAAAAAGTGCTGTCCTGTTTCTGTATATATCGGCAATTTCTCATAATGCCAGTCATATAATATGATTCTTTCAAAGCTGGCATTGAATTGATCTTCCCCGATTGTATCAATTAAGGCTAAGTAATAAATGATAACGATTGCAGTCGCACATTCAAACGCATAAAACGGACCGTTTTCTGCAATGTCCCGAATCGCTTTTGATGGCGGCATTTTATATTTCAGCTCCAAGGCGCCTTCCGGTGAAACCCTCCAATAAGTTGTATTCCCATATGTTTTCATAAAAGTAGCAAACTTCGCTCCGCTTTTGTGCAGCTTCTTTGCCGCTGTAACGATATTCATCCGCAGGTTCAGCTCAAACATCAGTTCAGCAATTGAATGATAATCAAACTGAACGGGTGTCTCCATCATCTCTTTTAACAGCGGATTCAAATTTTTATCAATCTGCCAGTTTTTAACATCTTGGGGACGGAGCAATTGTCCGGATATAATAATCATCTTTAGCCCCCCTTGTTTTTTATAAGATATGCAGAGGGCTTGGGCAATGAAAGTTAAAAAGACAGATGACGGCCGAAAGAAAAAGAACTTGTTCCATTTTTCCATTTTAAAACTACTTTAAGAAGCCGATATATACTGTATCAAACCCTAAGGAGAAACTGGACATGAAGACTTTTATCAATTGGCTGAAAAAACCGTCTATTTCAAGGAAATTAATCGTCGCTTTTATTGCGATCCTCATCATCCCTATTATTATATTAGAAATTAGTTCTTACCGAAGCGCCAGCGGAAAGCTGGAACAAGAAATAATGGGAAGTGCGAAAAACAGTGTCGATTCATTTAATACAACCGTTACAAATGATTTGGGAGCAAAAGCAAAAGCGGTCACTTTTTTCAGTGAATCTCTTAAAAGCTCTGTGTTTAAAGGGAAGTCTAACCAAGAAGAGCTCAAGACCAAGTTTTCACAATATGTCTCGATCAATCAAGGAGTAGCCAGAATATACGGAGGTTCAGAAAACGGCGCCTATGTACAAGCGCCGAAAGAACAATTGCCTGACGGATACGATCCAAGACAGCGCCCTTGGTATCAAGATGCGGTCAAGGCCGGCGGTGAGATTGTAGTGACAGATCCTTACGTTGCAGCAAGTGACGGAAGCACGGTCATTACCATTGCCCAGCAGATGAAGGACGGATCTGGCGTTGTCGCCATGGATATTACCATTGATAAATTGTTGGAACAGATGAAACAAATCAAGGTCGGAAAAGAAGGCTATGCTTTCATTGCAACGAAAAACAAAACCTATGTTGCCCACAAGAGCCATAAAGCTGGAGAAAAGCTGTCAGGCGACTGGGTTGCCAAAATGTATGCCGATGATAGCGGTAAACTCCAATACACATCTTCAGATAACCAAAATAAAAAGATGACATATACAACAAATGAACTGACGGGATGGAAAATAGCCGGCACAATGTATACGAGTGAAATCAAAGATGCTTCAAAGTCTGTGTTAATAACAGGGATCATTGTGCTGATTGCTTCGATTGCGGTAGGCGGAGTATTAATTCTATTTATCGTTCGCTCCATTACAAAACCGTTAAAACGTCTCGTTCACTCCTCGAAAACAATCAGCAGGGGGGACCTGACTGAAACGATCGATATTCGTTCGAAGGATGAGCTTGGAGAGTTAGGGGAAAGCTTCAATGAAATGGGACAATCTCTCCGCACCCTGATCAGCACGATTCAGGACTCGGTGAACAATGTGGCTGCCTCATCCGAACAGCTTACCGCATCTGCCGGACAGACAAGCAAAGCTACTGAGCACATCACGATGGCGATTGAGCAGTTCTCAAACGGGAACGAGGAGCAGAGCGAAAAGGTTGATTCCAGCTCTCATCAGCTGAACTTAATGAATGAAGGGCTTCAGCAAGTTTCACAAACATCATCAGATATTACAAAGGCGTCTATCCAATCAACGGAAATCGCCGGAACGGGTGAAAAGTTTGTACAGGAGACAGTCGGACAAATGAACTCGATTAATCAATCCGTTCAGCAAGCTGAAGCTGTAGTCAAAGGCTTGGAAGGAAAATCGAAAGACATTACAAGCATTTTGAGAGTCATCAACGGAATTGCTGACCAAACAAACCTGCTGGCGTTAAATGCAGCGATTGAAGCGGCGCGAGCCGGAGAATCAGGCCGCGGCTTCTCTGTGGTAGCGGAAGAAGTGCGCAACTTGGCTGTTCAATCTGCTGATTCAGCAAAAGAAATTGAAAAGCTAATTCAAGAAATCGTAGCAGAAATTGAAACTTCTCTTCATATGTTTAAAGCAGTCAACCAGGAAGTACAGTCAGGGCTTGTAGTCACAGATCATACAAAAGAAAGCTTCCAAAGTATTTTCAGCATGACAAACGAAATCGCGGGCAAATTGCAGACGATGAATGCCACTGTTGAACAGCTGTCAGACCGTTCACAGCATGTTTCCTCAGCAGTCAGCGGCATAGCTGATGTGTCGAGAGAAAGCGCGGCAAGCATCCAAGACATTGCTGCATCAGCTGAAGAGCAGCTTGCCTCGATGGAAGAAATCAGTTCATCAGCGACCACTCTCGAGCAGATGGCAGAAGAGCTTCGTGATCTGACAAAACAGTTTAAAATCGAATAAAACAGAAACAGCGCTTCTTAAAGCGCTGTTTTTTTATGTGGAAAATAATAATAAAGTCCTACTTTTTTAAGGTGAATTTAGAACCATTTTTCGTTTTTTCCTTCATTTTCAATGTAATATAAAGGAATTTTATCCGATATAATTTGTAAATGATTGAAAGAAGGTTCAAAAAGAAATGAAAAAAACACTTACTACGATTCGCAGACCATCAATTGCAAGGAGACTAATAATTTCTTTTCTGCTAATCTTACTTATTCCGATTGCCGTCCTTTCGGTAAGCGCTTATCAATCAGCAGTTGCTTCTCTAGATATTCAGATGACGCAAAGCGCAAAGGAAAACGTTCAAATATTAGACCGTATCATTGATGATAAAATCAGCACCACTGAAAAAAGCCTCGTATTTTTCAGTGATTGGGCCACAGCAGATAAATTTAAGGATAAACAGAAAACAGAGATGAAAAAGGAATTTAAACAATTTATCCAAATGAATGATAATGTTGCTGCGGTGTTTTCCAGCAGCAAAGACGGGGCACTCACATATTTTCCATACTCGGAAATGCCGAGTGGTGACTTTAATCCTTTGGAACGAGATTGGTACAAAGAAGCAATGGCCAATAAAGACAAAACAATTATTACTGAACCCTATGAATCGGTTTCTTCAGGGAAAATGGTCGTCACCCTCGCCCGGCAGACGGTTGATGGATCAGGCGTTGTTGCCGTTGATATGAAAATTGACGACCTGGTCACAACAGCGAAAAAAATCAATATTGGAAAAGAAGGCTATGCTTTTATCTTAAGCCAAAACAAGAAAGTCATCGCTTTCTCTGGTGAAAAAGCGGGAACAGAGCTAAAAGGGGACTGGGTTGATAAGCTCTACAAAAATAAAAGCGGCGATTTTGAATACACGTACGAAGGCAAAAAGAAGAAAATGGCATTTGCCACAAGTGAAGCAACAGGCTGGAAAATCAGCGGCACACTGTATGCGGACGAGATTCACGATGCCGCGAGCAGAGTTCTGACAATGGCTTCAATCGTTTTGGCGATTGCCATCGCAGGTGGAATTACAGCCATTTATTTTGTGATTCGATCGATTACAAAACCATTAACACGCATTGTCGCGTCAGCTGAAAAAATCAGTGAAGGCGATTTAACCGAAACGATTGAAATCAACTCAAAAGATGAACTAGGTGTTCTGAGCCAGAGCTTTAATCATATGGCCCAATCGCTTCGCTCACTCATTAACGGCATTAAAGACTCAGTAGAACACGTTGCTTCATCATCCGAAGAGCTGACTGCATCCGCAGACCAGACAAGCAGAGCCACGGAGCATATAACGACTGCCATTGAGCAATTTTCAAACGGCACTGAAAGCCAGAGCGGCAAAATTGAAACGACAACCGAACAAATCAATGAAATGAACGATGGATTGGCTGAACTGGCGCAGGCTGCCGTGGTGATTACAGAAACATCCGCAGACTCAACTGAACTATCAAACAAGGGTGAGACACTCGTCCAGAAAACAGCCGGCCAAATGAATACGATTGACCACTCTGTGAAAGAAGCGGAGTTAGTGGTGAAAGGGCTGGAAATCAAATCAAAGGATATCGCCAATATTTTACGAGTCATTAACGGCATTGCGGATCAAACCAATCTTTTAGCTTTAAACGCCGCTATTGAAGCCGCAAGAGCCGGGGAATACGGACGGGGCTTCTCGGTCGTCGCTGAGGAAGTGAGGAAACTTGCGGTACAGTCAGCTGACTCGGCAAAAGAAATTGAATCACTGATAAGCGATATTGTGAAAGAAATTCATACATCATTGAACGTGCTCCAGTCTGTAAATAAAGAAGTTGAAACAGGGCTTGTCATGACGGATGAAACACAACAAAGCTTCAAAGATATTTCGCACATGACTAAAGAAATTGCGTCAACTTTGCAAAACATGAATGCAACGGTTGAGGAGCTCTCAGCGGGTGCTCAAGAAATTTCTGCTGCTTCAAACGATATTACTGCCATTTCTAAAGAAAGTTCGGACGGCATCCAGGATATCGCCGCTTCTGCAGAGGAACAGCTGGCGTCAATGGAGGAGATCAGCTCATCAGCACAGATGCTTGAAAGAATGTCTGAAGAACTCCGTGATTTGACAAAACGATTTAAAGTGGATGCTTAATAGGTCTAAATAACTACATTTTTGTGAGTAATTAGTCATTTCTATTCATTTTTCTTTTTTTGGTGTATACATTTACCTATATCGTGCCGATATGAAAAGTAGCATAAAAAAGGGGAAATGAATGATGAAAAAAATACTCCAGCTCATAAAACAAAGATCTATTTCACGGAAGCTTCTCGTTTCCTTTCTGGCGATCCTTATCATACCGGTTGTCGTATTGGCGGCCATTGCGTATCAATCGGCAAGCAGCTCTCTCGACAAACAAATGATGGGGAGCGCATCAGGAAATGTAAAGCAATTAAACGAAATTATTAATACGAGCATTGGTGAAAAAGAAGAGGGCGCCGCTTACTTCAGTGAATGGCTGACAAAAGAAAAATACAATGCAAAAAGCAATGCGGGCATTAAAGAAAAATTCTCACAATATATCAGCATTAATAAAGATGTAGAATCCATTTATACAAGTGACCAAAACGGGCGCTTCACCCGTTATCCTGATCTTCAAATGCCGAGCGATTATAATCCGGTTGAACGTGACTGGTACACAAAAGCGGTTGCGAATAAAGGAGAAATTGTGGTGACAGACCCGTATAAAACCGCGTCTACCAATACAATGGTTGTGACAATCGCCCAGCAGACAAAAGATGGCTCAGGCGTTATCGCCATCAACATGACGATTGAAAACCTGCTGAACATCACGAAAAAAGTAAACATCGGCAAACAAGGCTATGCTTTTATCATGACGAAGGACAAAAAAGTTGTCAGCCATCCTGAGAAAGCCTCAGGAACTGAATTAAAAGGCGCAGTCGATCAGATGCTAAATACGGATGAAGGTGATTTTCAATACGATTTAGATGGCGAAAGTAAAAAAATGGCCTTTGCCACAAACAAGTTAACAGGGTGGAAAATTGCCGGAACGATGTCATTGGATGAAATACACGATGCTGCGCAGCCTGTCCTGCATCTCGCTTTAATTGTGCTGGCAGCTGCCATTATTATTGGAATCATCGTCGTGACATTCATCATTCGTTCCATTACACTGCCGCTGAAACAGCTAGTCGGTTCTTCTAAGCGGATCAGCGAGGGAGATTTGACAGAAACCATTGAGATCCGTTCAAAAGATGAACTGGGCGAACTCGGCAATAGTTTTAATAATATGGCGTCGTCACTTCGTTCTCTCATACACGCGATTCAGGATTCGGTAGACAATGTCGCGGCTTCCTCTGAGGAGCTGACCGCATCAGCTGGACAAACAAGCAAGGCAACTGAGCACATTACATTGGCAATTGAACAATTCTCTAACAATAATGAAAAACAAAACGAAAACATTGAAACTGCTGTAGAGCACATCTATCAAATGAATGACGGATTGACGAATATGGCGCAAGCGTCTGAAGTCATCACAGATTCATCTGTTCAATCTACAGAAATTGCAAGTGAAGGCGGCAAGCTTGTTAATCAAACCGTGGGCCAAATGAACGTTATTGACAAGTCTGTTAAAGAAGCAGAGCATGTCGTACGCGGATTGGAAACGAAGTCGAAAGACATTACAAACATTTTGCGTGTGATTAACGGTATCGCAGACCAAACGAACCTGCTGGCCTTAAACGCGGCGATTGAAGCAGCTCGCGCAGGCGAGTACGGCCGCGGCTTCTCCGTTGTAGCGGAAGAAGTGAGAAAACTGGCCGTTCAGTCAGCAGATTCGGCAAAAGAGATTGAAGGATTAATCATCGAAATTGTGAAAGAAATCAATACATCTCTTGGCATGTTCCAGTCTGTCAACCAAGAGGTACAGACAGGCCTTGACATCACAGATAAAACAGAAATGAGCTTTAAACGAATTTCTGAAATGACGGACCAGATGGCTGACGAATTGCAAAACATGGGCGCGACGGTTCAGCAGCTTTCTGCAAGCTCCGAGGAAGTTTCAGGAGCATCCGAGCACATTGCATCAATTTCAAAAGAAAGCTCAGCTCATATACAAGATATCGCAGCATCAGCCGAAGAGCAGCTTGCTTCTATGGAAGAAATCAGCTCGTCAGCAGAAACCCTTTCGTCTATGGCGGAAGAGCTTCGCGATATGACAAAACGATTCAAAATCGAATAATAAGTAAGTCAAAACACCTAAGTGTTGTACACTTAGGTGTTTTTTTTAGTTTTTTTATTAAAACTTTTATCCTAGTGTGACGATATTAGATTTAGCTTAAAGGAGGAATCAGCGGAAATGGAAAAATTTATAAAGTGGATTAAAAAGCCATCGATCAGCAAACCGCTTATCGCTGCGTTTCTGGCAGTGCTTATTTTGCCGGTCGGTGTTTTAGCATATTTCAGCTATCATTCAGCGTGGAACGCACTGGATAGGGAACTTACGAACAGTGCAATGGGAAATGTTGAAGAACTAAACAGCACCCTGCAAAATAAATTGAATAATAAAGTAAAAGCACTTAATTATTACAGCGAGTCACTCGATAAAGCTGATTTACAAGGAAAAAACAAAACGTTGTTGGATGAGAAGTTTAAGCAGTATACTGAGCTGAATGCCGATGTAGCGTCTATTTACGTTGCATCAAACGATAAGAAACTGTCCCAGTATCCAAAAACGAATAATCCAAAAAACTATGATCCGACAGGGCGCGATTGGTTTAAGGATGCAGCAAATAAAAGCGGAACAGCTGTTTTTTCAGAACCGTACACTGATGTGACAACAAATAAAACAGTTATCACGATTTCTGAACAGCTAAAAGACGGTTCAGGAGTTGTAGCAATTGATTTAAACCTTGATGAAGTGCTTGCGGCTTCACAAAGAATCAAAATCGGCAAAGAAGGCTTCGCATTTATTACAACAGGCAGCAAAAAATACGTTGCCCATCCGACGATTAAGCCTGGAACGACAGGTACCGGCGCTTGGACAAACGAAGTGTACTCCAAAGAAAAAGGCTCATTAGAATATACGTTTGAAGGCAAAGAAAAGAAAATGGCCTACACAACAAATAAATTGACAGGCTGGAAAATTGCGGGCACATATTTTATTAGTGAATTGGAAGACGCGTCAAGACCAGTATGGAATACAGCAATTATCATTCTATGCGTGTCAATTGTGCTTGGCGGTATACTTATTCTCTTTATCATTAGTGCTATTACTAAGCCGTTAAGAAAACTGGTTTCAACGTCCGCAAAAATCAGCGACGGAGATCTCACAGAAGTTGTTGACATCCACTCGAAAAACGAGCTTGGCCAGCTTGGCGAAAGCTTTAACGAAATGTCTGCCTCATTGCGTTCAGTCATTGGCGTTATCCAAACGTCTGTAGAAAATGTGGCGTCATCTTCTGAAGAGCTGACGGCAAGCGCAGCCCAAACGAGTAAAGCGACTGAGCACATTACGCTCGCTATTGAACAATTCTCAAATGGCAACGAGGCGCAAAGCGAGAAACTGGAGACAAGCTCAAACCATCTTTCTCAAATGAACCATGGGATTACAACAGTGGCTCAGGCCTCTTCAACCATTACGAAGTCATCAATCCAGTCCTCTGAGGCAGCGGGCAGCGGGGAAAAACTGGTGGAACACACAGTCGGTCAAATGAAAACAATCGACCAATCTGTTCAAAAAGCAGAGGCTGTTGTGAAGGGACTTGAAACAAAATCTCAAGACATTACAAGCATTTTAAATGTGATTAACGGCATTGCAGATCAAACCAACCTGCTGGCCTTAAACGCTGCGATTGAGGCAGCAAGAGCAGGGGAATACGGTAGAGGCTTCTCAGTAGTTGCAGAAGAGGTCAGAAAACTCGCCGTACAATCAGCAGACTCTGCTAAGGAAATTGAAGGGTTGATTCAAGAGATTGTCAGAGAAATCAGCACATCGCTTTCAATGTTCCAATCTGTGAATCATGAAGTGAAGGAAGGCTTGCAGATTACTGACCAAACTGCGGAAAGCTTTAAGAAAATCTATGAGATGACCACTCAAATTTCCGGTGAATTGCAAAACATGAACGCAACCGTTGAACAGCTGTCAGCGGGATCACAGGAAGTATCAAATGCAGTTGAACACATTTCTGAAGTGTCAAAAGAAAGCTCAGCTGGCATTCAAGATATCGCAGCTTCGGCAGAAGAACAGCTAGCTTCAATGGAAGAAATCAGCTCTTCAGCTGAAACGCTGGCAAACATGGCGGAAGAACTTCAGGACGTTACTAAGAAATTCATCATTGAATAATTGTCATAGAAAAAGAAAGCGGCATATCCTGCTGCTTTCTTTTTTATTTAAAGCGTACCATTCAGGACATCTGGAATACCCCCTGTGAGCAATCGGGCGTGCAGGTAAAAAGTTAATAAAAAATCCGCCGCGGCGCACGCGGGCGGATTTTATTAGGCTTGATCAGCTGGATACACGATCCCCATTTGCTTTCTCGCTTCTTCCATGATTTTCGCGGTGATGAATGAACGTTCAAACGTATTTTCTTCAGATTCCTTCTTGTTCTCTTTTATGAGTGTGACAAATTCTTCTGCTTCGTAGAACATCGCCGGCTTAGGATCGTGAATCGAAATGTTTTCCAAGCGGCCGTCGCGATAGCGAATTTCCATTCGTTCAGGACGATGAATCGTATCGATCACAATTGTTCCGTCTTCACCCTGAATTTCCGCCGGGGCATAGGAAGTAGAGATTTTAGAATGCATGAGAACAGCTTCGAACCCATCGTAAGACAAAATGACGGTTCCTTCGCCATCCACTCCTGAAGATAAAACATATCCGTTCGCTTTCACATCCTGCGGCTCACCAAACAGCACGACAGCAGGATAAATACAATAGACGCCGATATCCATTAATGACCCATTGGACAGCTCAGGCTGAAACGCATTTAAGATGGTTCCATTTCTAAATGCGTCATACCGTGAGGAATACTGGCAGTAGCTCGCGGTAAATCTGCGGACAGCGCCGATTTTATGTATGTGGTTTTTCAGCTCTTTAAAATTTGGCAGGAAAGTGGTCTTCATCGCTTCCATGAGAACAACGCCGTTTTCCTTAGCCGCTGAAATCATCTCTTCTGTTTCTTTTGTATTCGAAGCAAGAGGTTTCTCGCAAAGCACATGCTTGCCATGGTTCATCAAAAGAACGGCTTGTTCCTTGTGAAAGGCATTGGGACTTGCTATGTAGACGGCATCAAAGCACTCGCTTGCCGCCATTTCCTCGAGGTCTGAGAAGGTGTGCTCAGCGTTATGTTTAGCAGCAAAATCGGCAGCGCGTTCAGCCGATCTTGAATAAACAGCTGTCAGCTCAAAATCTTCGATCTCCGCTGCTGACTCTAGGAAGCGGTCTGTAATCCAGTTGGTACCTATTATGGCAAAACGTATCATTCTTATCACTCCTTTTGCATGATATAGATAAAGTATAGCTTAAAAAAGAGAAAAGCACATGAGAAAACCAATCTCCTATTGAAAACAAGAGAGGTTTCCAGCAATTAGCGGTTATTATTTTTCATTATAGGGGCGATAGTGTACAATTTAATTAAACTATGGATAACGGAGGAACGATAGTGGAGACGTTGCAAACATGGAGCGGCAGATTCAAGCGATTCTTCTTGGACAATAAGTTTGTTTTATTTTTGCTTGTACTGCTGCTGATTGGTTTAAATATTCTCGTTTTTACAAAAACATCATTTATTTTCATCCCGATAATAGTTCTTCTCAAAACGATCTCACTGCCGATTATTTTAACAGGCATTGTTTTTTATTTGTTAAATCCAATCGTTGATTTCCTTGAGAGAAGAAGAATTAAAAGAATTTATTCTATTTTGCTGTTATATCTCTTGGTTATCGGGTTGATCACAATTACGATTGTGTCCATCATCCCCTTCTTAAAAGAACAAATTATGAGTTTGATTGACAACATCCCAAGGTATGTGGATGTCGTAGAAAATCAGACAAAACAGCTGATTGGCAGCAATTTCGTCAATCAGGCCCAGCAAACGATGAACATCAATATTTCTGATCTCGCAACAAAGGTTTCAGATCAGGCAGCGACAATTGTGAACAGCACCTTTACCGGCGTTGGGAATTTCATCGGTGCTCTGACGGAGATTATCATTTCAATCGTCACAGTTCCGTTTATTCTTTTCTACTTATTAAAAGATGGAAAGAAATTGCCGGTCTACATACTGAAGTTCGTGCCGACTCAATTGAAAGAACAGACATATACAGTCTTAAGCGAAATGAATCATCGGTTAAGCTCTTATATCAGAGGCCAGATTATTGTCAGCTTCTGTATCGGCTTTTTGCTGTTTATCGGTTATTTGATTATCGGACTGGATTATGCTTCATTGCTTGCCTTCATTGCGGCTTGTACCAGTATTGTTCCGTATTTAGGACCGACGATTGCCATTACGCCAGCGATTATCATCGCTATAGTGACATCACCGTTCATGCTGCTTAAGCTGGTGATCGTTTGGACGATTGTGCAGCTGATTGAAGGAAAGCTGATCTCTCCGCAAATTATGGGAAAAAACCTTCACATCCACCCAATTACGATTATTTTTCTGCTGTTAACAGCAGGAAAGCTGTTTGGTGTTGTTGGCATCATTCTTGCCATTCCGGGCTATGCAGTTGCCAAAGTCATTACGACACATTTATTTGACTGGTTTAAAATGCGATCCCATTTATACGACGAAGAAAAAAATGAAAATGCCTAAGTGACAGGTCATAAAGTGTGATTTTTGGTTATAGTTATATAAGACAGGCTTGCCGATTATGGAAAGCTCCCGAATCGCAAAAAATAAATGTCTAATGGGGAGAATCAAAATCATGACTCTATGGGAATTGTTTGTAGCTGCCATTTTAGGAATCGTAGAAGGATTAACAGAGTACGCGCCGGTTTCTTCAACAGGACATATGATCATAGTAGACGATATCTGGCTGAAATCAAGCAATCTGATGTCAGGAGAAGCTGCTAACACATTCAAAGTGGTTATTCAGCTAGGCTCTATTTTAGCAGTAGTTATCGTGTTTAAAGATCGGATTTTGAATTTGCTCGGATTAAAAAAGAATATTACAAACGATCAGAAACAGGGACATAAATTAAGCATTTCGCAAATTGCTGTCGGGCTCGTGCCTGCAGCAGTTCTCGGCTTTTTGTTTGAGGGTTACATTGATGAATATTTATTTTCCGTTAAAACTGTGGCCTTCGGTTTAATCGCTGGGGCAGTCTTCATGCTTTTTGCTGATTGGGTAAATAAACGGAAAGCAGCGACAGACACTCTCGACCGCATTTCCTATAGGCAGGCGATCGGGGTAGGGGTATTCCAATGTCTTGCCCTTTGGCCTGGCTTCTCACGTTCCGGATCAACCATTTCCGGAGGTGTTATTCTTGGTTTAAATCACCGCGCCGCAGCTGATTTTACGTTTATTATGGCGATGCCGATCATGATAGGAGCAAGTTTTCTGAGCCTTGTGAAGCATTGGGACAGCTTAAGCTCAGATCTCATGCCGTTTTTTATCGTTGGTTTTATTTGTGCCTTTGTTGTCGCGCTGTTTGTCGTCCGTTTCTTTTTAAAACTGATAAACAAAATCAAACTCGTGCCATTTGCAATCTATCGAATCATTCTCGGTGTGATTATCCTTTTGATCATGATGTAAGTCGAAAAATAAGGCCCTTTCCGGAGCCTTATTTTTTCTGTCAGATCAAGAGAAAACAGCTTGTTTTTCAAAAAAAAATCCTCTATAATAAATTTTGATATTACATACGGGGCCATAGCTCAGCTGGGAGAGCGCTACACTGGCAGTGTAGAGGTCAGGGGTTCGAGCCCCCTTGGCTCCATCCCTTTTAACCCTTATTCTATAAGGGTTTTTTTGTTTGTCTGGAACAGAAAGGATTACCCTAAAAAAATAATTGGGACAGAAAATTTTTATTTTGTGGTAACTTAGTTACTTTTCACCTTTAAATTAGGGTTGAATTGATCAAAATATTGAGCTGTCTCATTTTCAAGTTTTTCGGTAATGTGGCCGTAAATATCAGATATGATTCGTCTGTTTGCATGAACGGCGCTTGGCTGAAAACATCAAGCGAGAAAACAACTTCGTCCAAGGCAGTGAAAAAACCAAGCTCAAGTAAAAAGAAATTGTCCTTTAATCTGCCTTCTGGTATTTTCAAAATGAAAAGCCCATTAATGCACAGCGAAGCCGTCAAGCAGATCCAAACAGCCCTGTCGGCAATGCATTTCTATCCGGATAAGAAAGCCAAAAACTTCGGTATCGCTAGCTATTACGGCCAAAAACAGCTGATGTAGTAAGACGGTTCCAGCTGATGAATGGTTAAATTCTGACGACATTTATGGACCAGCTACAAAAGCAAAACTTGAAGTAATAAAAAGGTCCCTTGAATTCCAAGGGACCTAAAAAGTTTCAATCATCGCTCTTATCAAGTAAGTCAATCAAATTGTCAGCTACACCTGCGTGGTCTTGATAAAATGCTTTAATGTTGTCGGCGCCTTTGCCGGAAAACTCACTGTCATCTAAATCAGCTACAGCTTTAAATGCCTTTTTTAGACTGACCATTTGACTTCTTAATTCTTCGTATTCCTTGGCGCGTTTATCTGCTTCGGAAAGCAGTGTTTTGGCTTCAAAAACTTTCATGATCATATCCTTTCTTGTTAAGCCTTGCGGTACAATAATCAATAAAATTTCACCATATAAAGTTATCGAGAAAACACAAAAAGCATTTTATTTGGAAAATGAACCCTGAAAGAAACTAACCGAAGAAAAAAGTTTGCGGTTTTTCGCTCCAATAGTTCCATGTTTCTGAAGTAACTTATATTAAAAATAATTCAATACATTTTATGCTCAAAATCTGCCATTTTAATTTTCTTTCCTTAAATAAATCACATACGAACAAAAGTTCTTTTATCTACGAGGGGATTTTTGGAAGAGAATAAGCGGCATTTAAAATAGTTATTTAATTTAACGCCTGACAGAGATGTAAATGAAGTATGTTATAATGCTTTTAGGGACAGGTGACCAACCCAATCAGAAACTATAAAACGTCCGTTAGTATCAGAAATCCATCTTCGAACTGGCACGATAGAGGTCAACAAGGGTTCGAGCTATCCTTTGTTCCATACCTTTATTCTATAAGGCGTTGTTTTTGAGAGAAATGCCGTTTGCTGAACCTTTTTTATTAGTTGGAAGAGAACAGCCTGCCTGTTTTGAATCGCTTGAGGGAGCATGGACCCGTAAGTTCCACATCCTTGTATTTAAAAACGCGATTTTCAGGAAAATGCGGTGCAGATATTTATGTTGTGCTTGAAATTTGCGTCATTGACAAACAGAGTTGTTTCGGAATAATTTTTGAATATATGCTCATTTGTTCACATAACACTCATAACATCATATCATTTCTCAAGACAGGGAGAATATTAGAATGAAAGCTAATGGCGTGCAAAAACTATTAGCTTCTTTTGGTTTTTAAAAATAATGTGTTTCGTATGTATAGGAAGGAATGACAACATGAAGACAAAACATTATTGGATGATTTCTTTGCTCGCCGTTTTAGCGGTCGGACCGGGATTGATGTCTAACACGGCATTGTCGTTAGTGCAAGGCCTCGTTCAAAAGACGGTTGGAACAAGTGGCTTCACATCGGTAAATCCAATATTGATCGGCAATATGGCCTTTGCTTTATTAGTGCCGGCAGGACCATTGCTGAGAAAAAAATTTGGTGCGCGTCCAATCTATTTGGCCTCATTACCCGCTTTTATATTTGGTTCATTGCTCTTCGCATGTTCGAGTGATATTGCATGGATGGCGATAGGGCGTTTTTTACAGGGGGCGGCTACAGGCGTTATGCTGATGATTATGATTCCAATGCTTGTTTTGTCTTTTCCGATTGAACGCAGAAACTATGCTCTGCTGGTGCTGATCGGCGGATTTTATGGCTCTGTGATCATCGGCACGATCCTTGGAACAATTGCCACAGGCTGCGGCCACTGGAGATGGCTGTTTTACACCTTTGGCGTATTGTCACTGATCGGTGTCTTAGTGAGCTATTTCTTTCTTCATGATGAGCATCATGGTTCACAAGAGCAAAAACAGCCGCTTGATAACGCAGGAATTATTTTATCTGTGTGCCTTGCTCTGGCTTCAGCGGTTACATTTGTTTTTCTGCAAAAGTTGGGGCTTTCATCAGGGTATGTATGGACTGGGTTTGGCATTACTTTATGCTTGCTGGTTGTTCTATTAATTGTGGAGTATAAAAAGAAAAACCCCTTCATTTCTATTAAACTGATGCTGCTGCCAAAACCGATGCTCGGCTTATTTATCATTGCTGCAGGAACTATAACTGTAGCTGTCAGCCTTTCTGCTTTTCAAGGATTGCTGCGTCAAATGTATAATATCTCTCAGGAGCATCTCGTTCTTTTAAATTTGACTCTTCTAATTGGAGTGGCAATTGCCGCCATTGTGAGCACATTGTTTTATGATAAAGTCGGACCCGGAGTGCTCGGTATTATAGGTGCTCTTATGCTCGTATTTGTGAATTTTCAATGGCTGCATATGCAGGATCATTCATCACTCTATATGTTTGCAGTGCTGTTTATCATGCTTGCGGCTGGAACAGGGCTGACAGTGGCCGCAGGGCTTATGGGAGCTGCTATGGGCGGCCCGCTGCCTGATTTAGTCAAGAGAATGACAGCTGTTCAGTTTTTAAGGTTGTTTGTCTATATGGGAGTTCCAATTCTTATCGGCTTTTTTACGAAAAAAGATGCTGCCAGACAAAACGGTTCGGTGCAGGATTCTATGATGATTGCTTATCATGATCTCTTTCTCATTTCTTTTATCCTAAGCGTGCTGATCGTTTGCTTATCATTCTGTATGAATGCCACAGGCATGGGGCACAAGCTGGCACATAAACCGCATGACAAAGCGAAAACAGCTCCAGAAAAACCAGCCGTTTCATCAGAAGGACTGCCAAAGACTGCAGCCAATTCACATCATGTGATACGGGATAGAGAATATCGTCACGCACTCAGAAACTTATTAAAATAGGTACAGGATCAAAACCTTTTCCTTGAGGGAAAGGTTTTTTATTTGCAATCTTTTCCTAACTTTATCCTTAAAGAATTGAAAAATATGAGAAGTGCAAGTAAAATTCTAAAAGGTAGATTCTTTTACTTTTGTAATCTTTTAATCCGAAGGAAGGTTTTCATGGCCCGTAAAAAACTGAGAAAACGCAGAATCTTCATTGCACTATTTTTTATTGTATCGATCCCGCTCGCTTTTTTTGTTTTAGCGACAACATTATCAAAACCGATTGAGACATCGAAAGAGCCTGAAGAAATTGATGAACGGCAATTATTTATAGATAGCCTGTCCGGACATGCGCAAATTTTGTATGAGAAATATCATGTTCTCCCCAGTATTACAATTGCTCAGGCTATTCTTGAATCTGACTGGGGAAACAGCGAGCTTGCTGCCCAGGCCAACAACCTTTTTGGCGTAAAAGGAAAATATAAAGGCCATCATGTCACGATGGAAACGGACGAATTTGAAAAAGGGGAACGAAAGACCATTCGTGCGAAGTTTCGAAAATACAGCACGTTTTTTGAATCAATGGATGACCACGCCCAATTGTTTGTCCGCGGCACTTCATGGAATAAAAAGAAGTATAAACCAGTGCTTGATGCTGGAGATTATAAGGAAGCGGCTACGGCCTTGCAAAAGGCAGGGTACGCTACAGACCCTGAGTACGCCGACAAAATCAGCGCTATTGTGGAAACATACGATTTAAATGAGTACGATAAGGTAAATCCATCTCTCAAACCAGTGGATATAAACGCCTCCATTAAAGACGGTGCTGTTCAAGACATCTGGTCCAAGCCTTCTACTGATGATCGGTCCATAAAGATCACCTCTGCCCAATCTTACGTCGGAAAAGACATAAAAGTTGTATCCAAAAGGCAGAAAGGCCAGTCTGTCTGGTACCAATTTCAAATTAAAGATAAACTCATCGGCTGGATTGATGATTCAGCTGTTGAAATCAAGGAAGCAACCTGAACCGAGGGCTTTTGGCAGGTATTTTTCATTTTTTGTTCCGTTTAGGGGATTATGCGGAATAATACTTCACATATTCATCACTTATTGACTGTTCTGTATGTTTGTTTAGTATCGGACTCTACCATGCTGACAATCTCAAACTTAAAAAAAGGCAATTACATCGCTGTTATGATCTTGCAGCGGTCGGTCCGATAAAAAAACGTGACCTGTGACCATGCAGAGGGATAATGCCATCAATCGCGGAACATGAAAAAATATCGAATCATAAAAACTCCGGCGCTTAAATCGCCGGAGTTTTTAACATCAACCTGTAAATACTTCACCGTCAGGGTAACGAATATTGGATGTCTCTGTTTTCGCGAATGAGAACACAAACGTCAAAGGACCAATTCTTCCAATGAACATAATGACTATAATGATACATTTTCCCGCTGTTGTGAGTTCTGGAGTCAATCCCATCGTAAGACCGACAGTTCCGAATGCGGAAAAGACTTCAAACACAATTTGAATAAACGGCGCTTGTTCTGTGATCGTCAGGGCGAATATTCCTAAAAACACGATGAACAAACTGATGACGCTCACGGCTAAAGCTTTAATGATAATCGGATATTTGATGGAGCGGCGATAAATAACCGTTTCTTTTTTTCCGCGCAAATAAGCGATGACAGACATCAAAATCACGATGAACGTAGTCAGCTTAATGCCGCTTGCCGTTGAAGCGCTGCCTGCTCCAATAAACATTAATAATAAAATAAATACAATCGTTCCTTCTCTCATACTTCCTATATCAATAGAATTGAAGCCGGCGGTTCTCGGTGTCACAGCCTGAAAATAGGAGGCCCATAGTTTATCTCCTATCTGCAGATGGGCAAGCGTGCCGGGATTGCTGTACTCTAAAACAAAGATCACAAGCATGGCAGCTGCATTCAGAATCAAGGTTCCGGTAAGCATGATTTTCGTGTGTAGAGAAAACGCCTTCCATCGCCGCTTTTTCATCATGTCAAACAGAACGGTAAATCCAATCCCTCCAGTGATAAATAAGAAAGTAATCACTAGGTTCACTGTAGGATCGCCAACATAGCTCATCAAATTATCCGGCCACACCGAAAACCCGGCATTGTTAAAAGCAGATATGGCGTGAAACAAGCTGGCAAATAAGCCGGATGCCCAGCCGAACTGGGGCACAAGCCTAATGGATAAGATGAGTGCTGCTATCAACTCAACACTGATTGAAAACAGAAACAAAACTTTGACAAGGCCGATGACGCCGCCAATTGTCGGCTGATTTAAAGCTTCCTGAACCAGCACTCGTTCTTTTAACCCGATTTTTTTTCTTAATATCATGACGATTAAAACAGCAAAAGTCATAAATCCAAGCCCGCCGATCTGGATCAGCCCCATGATGACTATTTGCCCGAAAAGAGTAAACTCTGTCCCGGTATCAACAACTGCAAGTCCTGTAACAGTTGTAGCAGACGCCGCAGTAAAAAGGGCGTCTATCCATGACAAAGGCTTTATAACAGAAATCGGAAGCTTTAACAGCGCAGCTCCGATAATAATCGTAAGAAAAAAACCACTTGCAAGCACTTGAGGCGGAGTAAAGCGAACCCATTTAATTACTCTATCCTTTTTAAGCGTCACCTTTGTCTACATCCCTTCGTTTTCAAAACGTCTAATATCCTTTTTGTTTCCCATGATCACCAGACAATCCTTTTCGAAAATGATATGTTCAGGGGCGGGAGACAGACGGACATCTCCAAGATGTTTAATAGCCAGAATTGTACAGCCGTACTTCGCCTTTACGTTCAGATCAAAAAGCGATTTTGAATTAAGCTTTTTTGTTGCCAGCAGCTCGACAATACTATAATCATCTGATAAATCAATGTAATTCAAAACATTCTCATCTGAAAGACTTTGTGCGATTTTAACGCCCATATCCTTTTCAGGATGAATAATGCGGTCGGCGCCGATTTTTTCAAGCACCTTATGATGATAATAGTTTTGAGCCTTCACCCAAATATTCGGAATGTCAAACTCCTTTAATAATAACGTAGTCAGAGTACTCGCTTGAATATTCGCTCCGATGGCAACAATCACATACTCAAAATTGCGTATTCCTAACGAAAGCAATTCTTTTTCTTCAGTGGCATTTGCAATCACCGTATGTGTTGCATGAGAAACGAACGCATTTACCTTTTCTTCGTTAATATCAATTGCAAGGACATCATGCCCCATTCTGTGCAGCTCTTTGCAAATGCTGCCGCCAAAACGGCCCAGTCCGATCACAGCAAATTGTTTATTTTTCATTTTTCCCACTGTTCATATCTCCCTTAGTAAATAACGTTTTGATGCAAAAAAAGACCATTGCAAAGAATGGCCGATAAATAGGCCTCCTCTCTGTATACGCCTACGAGGTTAGCTGTCGGATTAGGGATTCAGAGTACCCCTTCTTACTTCGTAAGATTCACCCCAGGGCTGCTTAAAAACAGCCATTCGTTGGTTCCCCCGTTCGTGTTTGATTAAGCGGTAAAAGAGACTGTATGAAATTGAACACTCAAGAATTTACTCTTGTTTCTAGTGTTTGTCAATTTAAATTTTAAATAAGAAAAAAGATAATTGGGGATGGTGGAAAAAGGAGAGAGTAAGACGCAAAAAAAGACCGGAGTGAACCGGTCTTTTTTTAGATTAGTTGCATGGCTGAGTCGGAGGAGTGCTGCGCTTAGCCACGTCGATGCTGGCTTCAGCGTAAAATTTATTTCCGATGCTCAAACTTTTATTCTCCGCACGGAAAGTGTATGTACCAGCGGCAGGAAGTGTTTTGTTATTCAGTCTTAATTTGAACTCGCCAGCCCCTAACAAATCAAGTGCCAGAGGGACTCTTACAGTTTTACCATTATTGAGGATCTGTGTTGTACGCAAAGCATGTCCGTTCATTGTGTCTTTCGTAGTTGCAGTGAATCCGCTTGGCAGCGTAAATTCTACAACCCCAAGGCTCAAGAGCGTGTTCGGACGGTACGTCAATTCAATATCAGAGAAAGACCATTCCGTTTTGCTGGACCCTGTGATTGTTGCAAACAATGAAGCTGTTGACTGTGCTCTCATAGTAGACTCAGTATGAGCGGAAGTTGATTTAGATTCAGCAGCGAAAGAAGCGGTAGGTGCAGAAACAAGTAAGCCAAAACTTAGTGCACTGATTGCCAATGAAGATAATAGTTTGCGTTTCATAATAAAAATCCCCCTCAAAGTTTTAAATGAAAACAGGCCTGCCGTTTTTCACCTCCTTTGCCGGCCAAATACAATTCTCCCTACATGAAAAAATTATCATCAATTTTTTAGGAGGTAAATGGGATTTTATTACCGTATTTTTCAAATTTACTGTAATTTTATACAAAAGAACAAAAAAACGCCTGGTTTCCCGGGCGTTTTTTCGTTTACTTTGTTTCAATCGGTATAAATGTAAAAATTTCCCCGCTCTGTACCGCTTCAGCGAGCCGTTTCAGCCAGTCATAGTAAGATTTAGAGCTTTCAAGCTGCTCATATAGCTGAAGTGCTTCATTTTTGATCTCTTCATTGAGACCTTCTTTGCTCAAAACCTCTTGTAAATCAGCCTGAGCTTCTTCTATGGCTGCTATATTTACTTGAACTTCCCGTTCCCATTTAGGCGGAAAGAAATTTATGAAAAATTTGAAGAAATCTTTTTCAGCCACAAATGTATGTTTGCGGATGCCCCTGTGAAATGTTTTTTTCACTACGTTTAAGTCCTGCAGCTTTTTGACGCCTGTGCTCATGCTTGGTTTGCTCATTTGCAATTCCTCGCGCATTTCGTCAAGGGTCATCTCATCCCTCATATACATCGTCCCATATAAAATCCCCACACTGCGGGTGATTCCATAAAGATCCATTGTTTCAGCAATGGAGTCGATAACAAGATCCCGAGCCTGTTCTATAGCTGTAACTTCTGGATTTTCATCCATACTGACCCTCTTTTCCATTAGAAAATTAAATTTGTTAAGTTATTTCTTTATGTTCTTTATCTTAACGAAACATAAAGAAAAGTCAAAAAGAAAAATTAAATAGGGCTTTGACAGTTTAAAAATCGTATGATAGATTAAGGTTGTTAAAAACGTTAAATTTTTATTTAACAAACTTTATTTACGTCAAGGAGGCTTATATGAGTCAAACATTATATATTGACGGAGAATGGATCAGTTCTGAAAAAGAGCAGATCCGCAGTATAATCAATCCATTTAATCAAGAAGAAATTGCAACTGTAAGCGAAGGAGGACGAGAGGACGCCATAAAGGCAATCGCAGCCGCGCGAAGAACATTCGACAACGGCGAATGGCCATCTTTATCAGGGATTGAACGCGGTAAAATTGTTCTGAAAATTGCGGAATTAATCAGACGCGATCTTGATGAGCTGGCTGAACTTGAATCGCTTGATACGGGAAAAACCCTCGAAGAAAGCAAGGGGGACATGGACGATATCGCCAATGTTTTTCAATATTACGCCGGCTTGGCAGATAAAGATGGTGGAGAAATCATTTCTTCTCCAATCCCTGATTCAGAAAGCAAAATTATCAGAGAGCCGATCGGGGTTTGCGGCCAGATTACTCCATGGAATTATCCGCTCCTGCAAGCGAGTTGGAAAATCGCACCTGCACTGGCTGCAGGCAATACAATCGTTATGAAACCAAGTGAAATCACACCGCTGACGACAATCAAAGTTTTTAAGCTGATGGAAGAAGCCGGTGTTCCAAAAGGTGTCGCTAATCTTGTCCTCGGCCCGGGAGCTACAGTAGGCGACGAGCTTGCCGTAAACAAAGACGTCGATTTGATTTCATTTACAGGCGGAATCGAAACAGGCAAAAAAATCATGCGGGCTGCAAGCGGAAACGTCAAAAAAATCGCACTTGAACTTGGCGGAAAAAATCCAAATATTGTGTTCAAGGACGCAGATTTAAAGGTTGCAGTCGATCAGGCATTAAACGCAGTATTTTTCCATGCCGGTCAAGTATGCTCAGCCGGTTCCCGTTTATTTGTTGAAGATGCCATTCATGACCAGTTTTTAGCGGAGCTTGTCAAACGGGCAAAACGCATAAAACTCGGTAATGGTTTTCACACAGATACAGAAAGCGGCCCGCTTATTTCTGCAGAGCACAGGGAGAAAGTAGAAAAATATGTAGAGATCGGAATAAAAGAAGGCGCGAAGCTTGAGACAGGGGGCAAACGGCCGGACGACCCTGCGCTTCAAAACGGCTTTTTCTATGAACCTACGATATTCTCAAACTGTAAGTCTGATATGAGAATCATTCAGGAAGAGATTTTCGGTCCTGTATTGACTGTCGAAGCCTTCAGCTCTGAAGAAGAGGTGATCGCGCTTGCGAATGATACCATCTATGGTTTGGCCGGAGCGGTATGGTCAAAAGATATTGAAAAGTGTGAGCGCGTAGCAGCCCGCTTGAGAATGGGAACAGTCTGGATTAACGATTTCCATCCTTACTTTGCACAGGCGCCATGGGGAGGCTATAAGCAATCCGGATTCGGACGTGAGCTTGGAAAAATTGGTCTTGAAGAATATACAGAAGTCAAACATGTGTACCGCAATACAAAACCTGCGGCAGTTAATTGGTTCAATTCATAAGAGGGGGAGTTAATGATGACATTAAATATGAAAGTAGAAAGCATGAACAAGTTTCATACATTTGAAATTCCGACTGTGATTAAGCATGGAATCGGGGCTGTCAAACATACAGGTGAAGAAGTAGCAGCGCTGGGCGTTTCTAAAGCGCTTCTTGTCACAGACCCTGGGATTTATAAAGCCGGTGTCGCTGATCCTGTGATTGAATCACTTAAAGAAGCAGGCATTGAAGTGGTGCTCTTTCATAAAGTAGAACCCAACCCGCCTGTCCGTCTGGTGAATGAAGGATCTGACCTGTACAAAAAAGAAAATTGTAATGGTTTAGTGGCAGTCGGAGGCGGAAGCTCCATGGATACAGCAAAAGCAATCGGAGTGGAAGCCACTCATGAAGGAAGCGTGCTTGATTATGAAGCGGCAGACGGAAAAAAACCGCTGGAAAACCGCATTCCTCCGCTGACGACAATTCCGACAACGGCCGGAACAGGATCGGAGGTAACCCAATGGGCGGTTATTACAGATGAAGAAAGAGAATTCAAATTCAATACTGGTGGGCCGCTGATCGCAGCTCATCTGACCATTATTGATCCTGAGCTTCATACTTCAATGCCGCCGCATGTAACAGCCATGACAGGAATTGATGCGCTTGCTCATGCCATTGAGTGCTACACAATGAAATTTGCTCAGCCAATCACGGATGCAGTTGCCTTGATGGCGATTGAATATGCCGCTCATTATATTAGAAGAGCATTTGCTGACGGAGAGGATCTGGAAGCAAGATACGGAATGGCGCAGGCTGCGATGCTTGCAGGTCTTTCTTACGGCAGTGAATCAGCAGGCGCAGCTCACGCAATGAGCCAAACGCTTGGCGGTATTATCCCGGTTGCTCATGGTCAATGCGTGGCTGCGATGATGGGTCCTGTTATGGAGTACAACTGGAAAGGCTACCCTGAGAAATTTGCGCGTATTGCAAAAGCATTCGGCATTGATACAAGCAATATGACAACAGAAGAAGCTGCAAAAGCATCTGTTAATTGGATGTATGATCTTGTCGCAGACTTAGAAGTACCGACTTTAGAAGCGCAGGGAGTATCACCTAATATGATCGAGCGTTTGTCAAAAGAAGCGATGAAAGATCCGCAAACCTTCGGAAACCCTAGAGATTTAAATGAAAAAGCATACAATTGGATCTACAAGCGATGCTTTGATCTTATCCCTAAAACAGTATAACAACGTGTCCCGCTCCTTTACAGAGCGGGATTTTTCTGGATAATGAAACATAGATGAAAATATGAGGAAAGAAGGAAGGTGCTGCTGATGTGGAAGCGTATGACCGCAAAAGCGGAAGGGGTATATATTGCAGATACAGAAAGCTTCATAACAAAGAAAATGGACAAGCTCGATTTTGATTATGGCGGCATCCCGGGCGACTTGCATTTTGGTCTGACCAAAAAAGCGGGAGCAAGAGAACCGATGTTTTCAAGAGGAACTGAAATTTTCAACCGGAGGCAAATTTCTATCGTATCAATAGAGGAATGTGATGAAATTGCATTAAAATTAGGCGTGCCGAACATTTTGCCGGAATGGCTTGGAGCGAATGTGGCCGTCAGCGGTTTACCTGATCTTACTTCATTAAAAGAAGGAAGCCGGCTCATTTTTCCGAGCGGTGCGGCTTTGCTGTGTGAGGGAGAAAATGACCCATGTATCCAGCCGGGTGAAGTCATTCAATCTTATTATCCGGAAAAGCAGAGGCTGGCGCCGGCTTTCGTCCGCCACGCACTGGGCATAAGAGGGATCGTCTGCATTGTTGAAAGACCTGGTGCTGTTTACGCAGGTGATGAAATAGAGGTTCATTCTTATCACAAGAAAGTCAAAAGAAAAGCAGAAAGGGTCTGATTAACATCAGGCCCTTTCTATCTTTTCTTTAATTTCTTTAATCTGGCTGAGGTGCCGTTTTTCATGATGGCCGATAAAATCAATCCATTGTCTGACGGTAAGTTCTTGAAACACGGGATGCGGAAGCACTCTCTCAAAATCTTCTTCTTTCAAAGAGGCAATTGCAGCTGTTAACTGCTCTCTCACTACATCGAGCTCGCGTTTCATTTGACTGCCTGAAATAAAATCATGCTCAGGCTCAAGATGATTTGGAGCTTTCCGTTTGTTATTTCTATCCTGTGCTGCTTCAAGCGGTTTTTCTTCAACTTCTTTAACAGGAGCTTCTTTTACACGCTCCTTCAGCATTTTTTGGGCAGTCATATCGATTTTTTTTAAATGGTCAAGAACTTCCCGTATGCTCCATTCTTCGGCAGAAGGCTTTTGATTCAGCTTTTCGTCAGAAATTCCTTTCACTTCGTTCCACGTTTCTAATCTGGCTTCATTAAAGATACTCATCATATCTCCTCCTAACATGACATTATCATATATAAAACCAATTATCATTTATCAAGCACTTCACAATGGGTTATTTGTCTTAAAATTTTGAAACTTTTCCAGGCGTATCTCGTATTAAATGATAACGGCAGCCGTTCATCAATGCATTGATGGAGAAAGGATGAGGAAATTGGAGTTATTTGGTGTTCCTATACAAACGATTTATCTTTATACGCTTATTATCGCAGGCAGTCTTACGCTTTTATTTCTGTTTTTCGGAGATATGTTTGCAGGAATGTCAGAAGGCATACCGTTGCTTAATCCGACATTAGTGCTCGCATTTTTTACATGTTTTTCGGCAGGCGGATATATAGGCGAACTGGCTCTGCCGCTGTCGAGTATGTTGATCGCGCTTCTATCTTGCATCCTTTCGATCATGCTGGTGATCTTGCTTCACATCTTTGTTCTGGTGCCATTATCATCCGCTGAAGAATCATTGGTTTATAAAGAAGATGATCTAAGAGGAAGAGTCGGTAAAGTGATTACAGCTGTACCGGTTGACGGGTTTGGTGAAGTGGTTATAGAAGGGATAGGCGGAACCATTTCAAAATCAGCGGTCAGTTTTGATAATCAGCAAATCATGTACGGAACAAAGGTGTTAGTCGTAGATATTAACAACGGAGTTCTTTCGGTTACACCGCATGAACCCATTTAAAACACAAGGAGGAATGTAATATGACAATGCCGATTATCATTGTTATCGGAGTTGTATTCTTTTTATTAATTGCACTTATTGCCGTATTCATCACAAAATATCGTACAGCAGGACCTGACGAAGCGTTAATCGTAACAGGGAGCTATCTTGGCAATAAAAATGTTCATGTCGATGAAGGCGGCAACCGTCTTAAAATCGTTCGCGGCGGAGGAACTTTTGTCCTTCCCGTCTTCCAGCAGGCAGAGCCGCTGAGCTTATTATCAAGCAAACTTGATGTATCGACGCCTGAAGTCTATACAGAACAAGGTGTACCTGTAATGGCTGATGGGACTGCAATTATTAAAATCGGCGGTTCTATAGGAGAAATCGCTACAGCAGCCGAACAATTTTTAGGGAAATCAAAAGACGACCGTGAACAGGAAGCGAGGGAGGTTTTAGAAGGCCACCTTCGCTCCATTCTCGGGTCCATGACAGTTGAAGAAATCTATAAAAACAGAGAAAAATTCTCTCAAGAGGTACAGCGTGTCGCTTCACAGGATCTCGCCAAAATGGGGCTGGTGATTGTCTCTTTCACCATTAAAGATGTGCGTGATAATAACGGTTATCTTGAATCATTAGGTAAACCGAGAATTGCCCAAGTAAAACGGGATGCTGACATCGCAACGGCAGATGCGGATAAAGAAACTCGAATTAAGCGGGCGGAATCCGATAAAGATGCAAAAAAATCAGAACTTGAAAGGGCAACAGAAATCGCTGAAGCTGAAAAAATCAATCAGCTCAAAATGGCTGAATACCGCAAAGAACAAGATACGGCTAAAGCGAATGCCGACCAGGCATATGATTTAGAGACTGCAAGAGCGCGTCAGCAAGTCACAGAGCAGGAAATGCAGGTTAAAATTATCGAACGCCAAAAACAAATAGAACTAGAGGAAAAAGAAATTCAACGCCGGGAACGTCAATATGACTCTGAGGTGAAGAAAAAAGCCGATGCAGACCGTTATTCAGTTGAGCAGTCCGCAGCAGCTGAGAAAGCCAAACAGCTCGCGGAAGCCGATGCCAAGAAGTACAGTATAGAAGCAATGGCGAAGGCTGAGGCAGAAAAAGTCAGAATAGACGGGTTAGCTAAAGCAGAGGCTGAAAAAGCAAAAGGGGAAACAGAAGCAGAGGTTATCCGCCTGAAAGGTCTGGCAGAAGCGGAAGCAAAAGAGAAAATTGCGGCTGCTTTTGAACAGTATGGGCAGGCAGCGATTTTCGATATGATCGTGAAAATGCTTCCGGAATACGCGAAACAAGCAGCGTCACCTCTTTCAAATATTGATAAAATTACCGTCGTTGATACAGGAGGAAGCGGTGAATCCAGCGGTGCTAACAAAGTAACCAGCTATGCGACGAACTTAATGTCAAGCCTGCAAGAAAGCTTAAAAGCATCGTCAGGAATTGACGTAAAAGAAATGATTGAGAACTTCTCAGGTAAAGGAAATGTAAAACAAAGTATTAACGAATTAACAAATGAAATAAAAGAAGCAAAAACAGACTCAAAAAACCAGAATGCTGACTAAGAAAAGGATATCAGTATGTTAACTGTACGAGAAGCAAAGGAAGAGGATATAAAGGACATTGCAAAAGTGCATGTAGACAGCTGGAGGACAACATATCGCGGAATTGTCCCGGCTGATTACTTAAACAGTCTTAACTACAAGGAATGTGAAGACAAATGGAAAAGCCGCTCTTTAAAAGGTGTATTTGTGGTTCAGGACGAAATAGATCCACTATTCGGCTTTGCTTCCTTTGGGACTCTTCGCTCTGAACAACGAGGCTATGACGGCGAGTTATACGCGATTTACCTTTTAGAAAAGCATCAGCGGAAAGGTGCAGGCAAAGCGCTTTTAGCAAAAGGAGCGGAGTTTTTGCTTCATCAAGGCTTTTCGAGCATGTTTGTTTGGGTTATCAAGGAAAATCCCTCGATCCGATTTTATCAGGCTTATTCACCTGAAAGGGTATCGGAGGATATCTTTGAAATTGCAGGAGAAAGACTGGAAGTAGCAGGCTTCGGCTGGCCGGATCTTTCGGCTTTGAAGACAGTTCTTAACAGATGAAAAAACACCCCCAGCGTATGACGCTGGGGGTGTCGACGTTAAGCTTTATCAGTTGTAAGCAAACGCGGAGCTGTCATAAACAATAAACAAAGGACAATTGCACAGATGAGGAATGAAGGAACCATATAAGTGGCATTGTAAGTCAAAGAATAAATCCATACCGGTGTTCCTTTTGGAGCGTAGCTGCCGAAAAATACAGCTCCTGAAATAACATGCGCGATATAGCGGAGGCAGCTGCCGATAAAAACTGCACTGATCACTGAAGCCGTTAATTTTCCTTTTGCTTTGGATATAGCGGCTTTACGAATAGAATAAGCGAAACATCCGCTTATTCCGATAGCTGCGAACGCGATAATATAATCTAACAGCAGCTGTATGGGGTGTTGCGGGAATAAGTTTCCAATGGCTATTTGAACCAGTCCTGTGAGCAGGCCGGTAGTGAGGCCTGCTTTGACACCCCATCGAAAGGAAATTAGAAAAATCGGAATCATCATAATGGAGACCGACCCCCCTTGAGGCATGCGGAGGAACATTCCTGAGACGATGTCTAAAATAACAGCAGCCGCAGTCATAATTGCAATTTCAATAAGGCGAACCAGTTGCTTAGATTGATTCATAAAAATCCCCTTCCGTCGATAGACAATCCAAAAGGACAACAAAAAAGCAGCACGCGGAAGGATGAGAAAAGTTCCACGCACTGCTTTACGATCTGCAATTCATTTGACTTTGCCACATCCCTACGCCAGCGTTAACTAACAGGTTCAAAGGGTCAGAACGAAACCGCTCACTCTCAGCTTTAATGCTCCCCTTGTGGTTATCAGTATTTAGTTCGTTTCTACTATACAAGAAAAAGAAAAAAACAACAAGATCCCATGATTAATGTATGTGTTCTTTTAATAGTTAACTCCCATAGAATCTATGACAAGGATTCTAGTTTATATGTTTTATAGAATTTTTTTAGAAAAACTATTGCAATAAAGAATTACGGGTGTTATATTATTAAACGTCGCTGATGAACAGCAGACAAAACAAAAAACTTCAAAACAATTTAAAAAAGTTGTTGACAAAAAAGAAGTTGGATGTTATATTGGTAAAGCTGTTTCGTTGAGAGGCAGCGAAATGATCTTTGAAAACTAAACAAGACAAAACGTACCTGTTAATTCAGTTTTAAACAAATCGCACAGTGATGTGCGTAGTCAGGGGCCTGCACGATGCAGGTCATGCAGATGTTCTCACAGGATGTGATGAACTTAATCTGCGCTCCATTACTTCATGGAGAGTTTGATCCTGGCTCAGGACGAACGCTGGCGGCGTGCCTAATACATGCAAGTCGAGCGGACAGATGGGAGCTTGCTCCCTGATGTTAGCGGCGGACGGGTGAGTAACACGTGGGTAACCTGC